>NZ_JBHUOQ010000001.1:0-1618428 GCF_042686195.1 Corticicoccus populi
GGAGAGGCCACACCTGTTCCCATGCCGAACACAGCCGTTAAGCTCTCCTGCGCCGATGGTAGTTGGACTGACGTCCCGCAAGAGTAGGGCGCTGCCAGGCAATACATATTTTTAAAATTAAATAACTTTTATTGGAGAATTAGCTCAGCTGGGAGAGCATCTGCCTTACAAGCAGAGGGTCGGCGGTTCGAACCCGTCATTCTCCACCATTTAGCCGGCCTAGCTCAATTGGTAGAGCAACTGACTTGTAATCAGTAGGTTGGGGGTTCAAGTCCTCTGGCCGGCACCATCTTATCTTTATTGAGAGCCATTAGCTCAGTCGGTAGAGCATCTGACTTTTAATCAGAGGGTCAGAGGTTCGAATCCTCTATGGCTCATGGAATGCGGGTGTGGCGGAATTGGCAGACGCACTAGATTTAGGATCTAGCGCTTTACGGCGTGGGGGTTCGAGTCCCTTCACCCGCACCATTCTATAAATTAGTTAAGTTAAAAATAATAGTAAGCGGAAGTAGTTCAGTGGTAGAACATCACCTTGCCAAGGTGGGGGTCGCGGGTTCGAATCCCGTCTTCCGCTCCATTATTTAAAATAATGCCGGGGTGGCGGAACTGGCAGACGCACAGGACTTAAAATCCTGCGATAGGTGACTATCGTACCGGTTCGATTCCGGTCCTCGGCACCATTCATAAGCGCCCGTAGCTCAATTGGATAGAGCGTTTGACTACGGATCAAGAGGTTAGGGGTTCGACTCCTCTCGGGCGCGTATCTTTTAAACGGGAAGTAGCTCAGCTTGGTAGAGCACTTGGTTTGGGACCAAGGGGTCGCAGGTTCGAATCCTGTCTTCCCGACTCAGATTCACTTTTATACCTATTTTAATGGGGGCTTAGCTCAGCTGGGAGAGCGCCTGCTTTGCACGCAGGAGGTCAGCGGTTCGATCCCGCTAGTCTCCACCATTTAATATTAAGAATTTTGATTCTAACCACGGCGGCGTAGCTCAGCTGGCTAGAGCGTACGGTTCATACCCGTGAGGTCGGGGGTTCGATCCCCTCCGCCGCCATACGGACCTTTAGCTCAGTTGGTCAGAGCAAACGGCTCATAACCGTTGGGTCGCAGGTTCGAGTCCTGCAAGGTCCACCATTAACTTAATATTTTTTAATACGGAGGAATACCCAAGTTCGGCTGAAGGGATCGGTCTTGAAAACCGACAGGGGCTTAACGGCTCGCGGGGGTTCGAATCCCTCTTCCTCCGCCATTTTTATTATTTATTATCGCGGGATAGAGCAGTCTGGTAGCTCGTCGGGCTCATAACCCGGAGGTCGGTGGTTCAAATCCGCCTCCCGCAATTATTTTTTTGAAATTTTATATTCAGGTCCCGTGGTGTAGCGGTTAACATGCCTGCCTGTCACGCAGGAGATCGCGGGTTCGATTCCCGTCGGGACCGCCATTATTAATTTAAACATAACCTTATGGTTCAGTAGCTCAGTCGGTAGAGCAAAGGACTGAAAATCCTTGTGTCGGCGGTTCGATTCCGTCCTGAACCATCTTTTTTTATAAGCCGGCCTAGCTCAATTGGTAGAGCAACTGACTTGTAATCAGTAGGTTGGGGGTTCAAGTCCTCTGGCCGGCACCATGGAGGGGTAGCGAAGTGGCTAAACGCGGCGGACTGTAAATCCGCTCCTTCGGGTTCGGCAGTTCGAATCTGCCCCCCTCCATTACCTTGATAGGGGTATAGTTCAACGGTAGAATAGAGGTCTCCAAAACCTTTGATGTGGGTTCGATTCCTACTACCCCTGCCATGGCGGTTGTGGCGAAGTGGTTAACGCACCGGATTGTGGCTCCGGCATTCGTGGGTTCGATTCCCATCATCCGCCCCATTTTTGGGCTATAGCCAAGCGGTAAGGCATCGGGTTTTGGTCTCGAGATGCGAAGGTTCGAATCCTTCTAGCCCAGTTTTTTCGGCGCCATAGCCAAGTGGTAAGGCCGAGGACTGCAAATCCTCTATCACCGGTTCAAATCCGGTTGGCGCCTCCATATATTAAGCGGAAGTAGTTTAGTGTTTAGAATATGCTTCTTCCTGAAGCAAGACATAGGTTCAAATCCTATCTTCCGCTCCATTTTAATGTTTCTTAAATGTTTACATAGATAATACCAACCATTTACGGTTGGTATTTTTGTGTTTCTAAGCTAATGCAGGAAGATTAGATATACATTCAAGTCATATATCTTATGTTAAAATTTTTATGATTGATTTTTACTTTATTTAATCATCATTATGAGGTTTTGATTAAGTTGTTTGATGTATAGGTGATGATCTGATGTATTTGTATCTTTGATTATTATATGATTCAGTTCATATATGATTTGAGTCTTCTAATTCATACTAAGTAATTTATAAAGATATTAAGGTACAATATTCTGTAATTTGATAATAAAGACGTGAGTATATCTTTTATGTATTATAAGAGGTGTATACGTTAAAACAATGATTATCAGAATGCGACGTAGCCCCAAAAAATGCGACGCAAAATACAGTATTTCTTTACGAACTGGAAACAAACAAAAACCCGAAAACGTTGATATATCAACGTTTTCGGGTTTTTAAATGAACTAAAAACATTCTATTAGTACCACCGGTCGGGGTCGAACCGACACTCCCTTAACGGGAATCGGATTTTGAGTCCGACGCGTCTGCCAATTCCGCCACGGTGGCATAGGCAAAATGCTTCTGATACCTCAAAAGCACATGAATCAATAATATAATAATGTATCATTATCGTCAATATATTTACTAATATAATATGGGAAGTTTTCCACTCTGTAAGAATCAATAGGCTAAATTGATAAAATATTGATTTTTTTAAATAGTGTGTTATCATTTAAACAAATGTTTTATTTTTAAACTTATGTTTGGTGGTGACTTAATGAATGATAATGAAAAAATGATTTTTCATTACATAAAGGAAGATCCTTTTATATCACAACAAAAATTGTCTGATAAAGTTGGCTTATCCAGATCAGCAGTGGCAAATATTATTTCGGGTCTTGTAAAAAAAGAATATATAAAAGGAAAAGCCTATGTGGTTAATGATGCACCGACAATCGTTTGTATTGGTGCAGCTAATATTGATCGAAAATTTTATGTAGGCAGTGATTTAATTGAGGGAACGTCAAATCCGGTTGAAACATCAAAGTCAGTGGGAGGTGTAGCCAGAAATATTGCAGAGAATTTAGGCAGGTTGGATGAAGTAGTTACTTTTATTACTGCCTGTGGTGATGATAATGAGTGGCAGATGATTAAAGAAGCGACTTCACCTTTTGTGAATGTGGATCAGGTTCATAAAATCCCTAATGCGTCTACGGGTTCATATACTGCTGTGATTGATTCATCAGGCAGCATGATATATGGTTTTGCCGATATGGCTGTCTATGATGCGATTAGTCCCGATTTACTGATGAAAAATGAGCAGCTTCTGAGTCGTGCAGGCTGTATCATAGTAGATCTGAATATTCCTAAAGATAGTATTGAATTTTTATGTTCTTTTTCTTTAAAACATGATATAAAAATGGTCATTGTTCCTGTATCAGGTCCGAAGATGAAAAATCTGCCTGAGAAGCTTCACAATGTTGAGTGGATAATTGTAAATAAGGATGAAACCGAAACATTTTTTAATGTAGATATTTCAACTTCAGATGATTTGGCACAGGCTGCAGAGATGTGGAATCAATACGGTGTAAAGAATGTGATTGTAACAAACAGTACAGAATCACTAGTATATGCAGGTAAAAGTGGTACAAAACAGTATGACATTGAAGAATCGAAATTAGTTGTAGATGTGACAGGTGCGGGTGATGCATTTTCTGCAGCTGTTATATTCGGCTCACTGTCCGGAATGGATATTGAAAGTTCTATTCATCTCGGTCTGATTAACAGCCGTGAAACTGTAAGCACGGATTATACAGTCCGACATAATTTAAATAAAGAGATATTGTTAAATAAATTGGAGGAAAGAAAATGACTACATATTTAGATATTAAGCAGGAAGTGCAGGATGCATTACAAAACAATCAGGCAGTGGTGGCGCTCGAATCGACAATCATTTCTCACGGTATGCCGTATCCTGAAAATGTGAAAACAGCAAAAGAAGTAGAGCAGATTGTGAGAGATAATGGTGCTGTTCCTGCAACAATCGCTGTTATTGACGGTAAAATAAAAATCGGCTTAAATGACGAAGAACTCGAATTAATTGCGAGTGCCGGAAATGTTACAAAAGTTTCCAGACGGGACTTGGCGGAAGTACTTGCTTCGAAATCACTTGGTGCTACAACAGTTGCATCAACCATGATATGCGCAGACATGGCAGGGATTAAATTCTTTGTTACAGGCGGCATAGGTGGTGTACACCGGGGAGCAGCAGAGACAATGGATATTTCAGCAGATCTTGAGGAGCTCGGGCGGACCAGCGTCGCAGTTATTTGTGCCGGGGCAAAATCTATTTTAGATCTGGGTAAGACAATGGAGTATCTGGAGACCAAAGGTGTGCCTGTTGTTGGATATCAGACAGATGAACTTCCTGCATTTTTTACACGCGAAAGCGGCATAAAGCTGAGTTCCAGTGCATCTTCTACTGCGGATATAGCTGAAATGATTAAAACAAAGTATGCACTTGGGCTTGATGGTGGTGTACTTGTTGCGAATCCTATTCCAGCTGAAGATGCGATGGATAAAGTATACATGGATAAAGTCATTTCAGAGGCTCTCAAAGAAGCTGATAAGAATGGTATTCACGGAAAAGATGCCACACCGTATCTACTCGGAAAAATTGTTGAAGCAACAGACGGAAAAAGTCTGGATACGAATATCAAACTTGTGAAAAACAATGCTTTTGTCGGAACCAGAATTGCAGCTGATTATTATTCGTCATTAAATTAATCTCATAAAAATATCACTATTTTCTTTACTATTTAGCAGATAAATAATATCGCAAATCAAAGATTTTAATACCCTGACCATGACAAAATCATTGGATTAGGGTATTTTAATATATAAGGACATTGGAGGAGTGTAAAAATGACTGAATTTATTAAGTATCTGAGTATGAAGCATAGTAAGGATGACAACGCCTTATACTATATCAGTGATGAGACAGGTTTCAGGGAACTATTTAAATATGATTTAGAAAATAGTGAATCAACTAAAGTAACTGATGAGAAAGAAAATGTTAAAAACTTCTGGCTGTTTAGTGACGGCGTGTTAATCGCAACAGATGTTGACGGTAATGAACGGGAACAGCTCACTTTAGTTAAAAAAGATGAAAAGATACAAGTCACAAACCAAAATGATTATTATCATCATTTCGGAGTTAGGATAAATGGTGTTTATTATTATTTGCGCAACCATAAAGACAGTGATTATTTTGAACTGATAAAAAATGACGGTGAAGAACACGTTCTCAGACAGTTCGATACACCGACTGCTATTTCAAAAAAATTATCAGATGAAACGCTTTTACTCACCAAGAATGTGACAAACATCGATAGTGAAGTCTTTATATACAATATTGAAAATGATGAATTGAAAGAAACACCTCTGCCTATTGGCCGTTTTAAAAACTATCATTCAGTATCAGAAAATGCCGGTATATTTGTGAGTGATTATGAGGATGGATATTTAAATTTATATTCAGTGGATAAAGAAACACAGTCATTTATTAAAGAAACATCTTTCAGATATGATATTGATCATCTGCTTTTAAGTGATGACAAGAAAACTGCGTATTTAACTTTAAATAAAAACGGCTTTTCAAAACTTTGCAAATATGAACTATTTAACGGTATTCTCACACCGTTGTCTTTTAAAGCAGATGGTGTGATTCATTCACTTCAGGAAACAGGCGGAAACTTATATATTTTATATTCAGGGATGACAGAACCCCATGCTTTTTATCAATACAATGAAGCCTCCGGCGACACGACGAAACTGTTTGGTAATCATGAACTGTCTGTTCCTGTAAATACCCACACGCAAACTTTCCCGTCTTTTGATTATTTGGATGTCCCTTATTATTTATATCAGCAGGACGGGGAAAATATTCCGACAATCGTCCATGTGCACGGCGGTCCGGAATCCTCTGCGAGACCGGAGTTTAATGAGCTTTACTACCGGTTGTATAAGGAAGGGTATCAAATTGCGGTGCCGAACATCCGAGGAAGCATCGGTTATTCCAAATTTTATATTGGTCTCGATGACCAGGAGAAACGTTTAGATGCGTTGGAGGATGTTGTTTATTTAAGACAGCATTTAATTGATCAGAAAGACGCGTCAGAAGATAATTTCTTTATTATGGGCAGAAGTTACGGCGGATTGATGACATTGCTGGCCGTGACACATTATCCGGACCTTTGGAAAGGGGCGATTGATATTGTCGGGATCTCCCACATGAGAACGCTGCTTGAAAATACACCGGCATGGCGTCGTGACCACAGATCATATGAATACGGATTTATCGGCGAACACGATGAATTTTTTGAAGATATTGCGCCGCTCAATAAATCGGAAGAGGTAAAATGTCCGCTGAGAATATTCCATTCGACAAATGATGTTCGTGTACCGTATTCAGAATCTGTTCAAATGTATGAAAAGATGAAGGCAGACGGGCAGGATGTTGAACTGACTGCATATGAAAATGAAGGCCACCAGTATTTATACACAGAGAATGTAGATGATATGAATGATAAATTAATTCGTTTTGTAAACAGTCTGATTTGAAGTATTTAAGAGCCGGAAGGCTCTTTTTTTATGAAGAAGTTTCTGCTGAACCATAACTGTTTTCCTCCAGTTCTTCGTCTGCCTCTTTGAGTACTTTTTGGTACATGTCTCTGGATTCAGTTAGAACTGGTTTCGTGTAGTTAATCAATACAATGGATATTAATATTATACCGGCTGTTAAATTGATCACCCAGTATCCGCCCATATCATACAAAATACCGTAAATGATACTTCCAAGCGGCATTAAGCTCATTGAAATCAACGATAAGCTTGAAAATACACGTCCTTTTATTTTTTGTGGGACAACGAGCTGTATGAATATACTGGATGGAATATTTGCAAACTGCATACCGACTGCCAGAGAAAATCCCATGATACTGATATAAATAAAATGAGTGACTAAATCCGATGATATATAAATAGGAAGCGGGTAAAGTATCGTCACGAGTGATAATCCAATAAGAGAATACTTTTGAAAAGTTAAAGGACTTTCTATCCTTTTTAGTCTCCCAAGTATCAAACCGCCTGTGAGCATTCCGATTCCGAGTACAGCATTGGCATAACCGACCATCTGTGAAGAGAACCCAAGCTCTGAAATCATCATCTTTTCAGGGAAAATGGACATCGAAGCACCGAATAAGTTGATAAAGGCGGATAAAATAAACATTCGTTTAATCACCGGCGTCCGAATAATAAATTTCATACCCTGACTGATATCTGATTTAAATTTTGAAAAAGTACCGGCTGTTTCTAATGAATTATGTACATCGGAATAATCATCCGGATTATGATAAAGACCGAATTTTAAAAAGAAATCAAGTATGGCGGATAACATGAACAAAACGAAAAACAGCAGGATAATTTGATTGAATGAAAGCAAACCGTATAGAACTCCGCCAAGAATGGGACCCCCTATAACTGCGGTTGACATAATGGCTGAAACGTATCCGGACACTTTTTGTATTCTTGATTTATGAAATAATTCGGTCATGGCAGTCTGAAAGGCATTTGAGACAAAAGGCTCGATTAATGATGTGAGGAAAGTTGTAATATATATTGCTGTTAGACTGATACCGTAAAAATAACTGTAAACAAACAATCCCAGAATAACACAGGTATACAGCAGCTCACCTCGAATGACAATATTTCTTTTATTTCCAAGGTCACTCAGCATCCCGGAGAAGGGCAGTAACAGTAAAGATACAGAGATAGCAATCGCCATATTAATTGAAAAATAAAATGCTGAACCTGTCTCGAATAATATAAAGTATGATACCGCAAATAAATACACATGATCTCCGATACTTAAAAGCACTCTGCTGAATACATAAATTATGAAATTAATTCTTTCCTGAAACGGTATTGTTTTGTCTAAAATCATTGAATCACACCTTTGTTTAATTAAATTAAACTTATTGTAAGCTTACTAAACTTGAAAGTCAAATGATAGTTTAATATAATTAAACATAATAGAATGGAGTGAGTATATGACTCTGGGTAAACGAATTAAAGAAAGCAGAAAAAAACAAGGGATGACATTGGTTGATTTAGCAGGGGATCACATTACGAAAGGGATGCTCAGCCTGATTGAAAATGATAAGTCCAAGCCGTCCATGGAAACATTGGATTATATTTCTGAAAAACTGGGTGTTTCTATCGGTTATTTGACACAATCGGGGGATGAGGAGTGGACGAAAAAGATACTTGATAATGAAGTGTTTATGGATATGTTTAACTTCCCGGGGGACTTTATTGAAAAAAATATCCTGACTGACTTTGAGAAAATCGCCGACTCTCAGAAAGGGATGGAAGTGTATCAAATTTTAAGGATCTATTATCGTTATAGAAGAATGCCGGCTGAAGCGGAGGCAATGTCAAAGAAAATTGGCGGTTTTTATAATGAGAAAGGCCTGAATCATCTGGCTCTTGCTGATAAACTGAATGATGTATCTTCCATGCTGTACAGTAAAGAATACTATAGTGCGTATCAATGGCTGATTGATCTTGAAGAGGAGGTTGAAACGCTTAAAGAATATGATTCCAGAACCGAAGAGTATTATTTATATATACGTTCTTTGTTTGCGGTTAATTTTGATATTGAGGACTTTATACAGTGTGCAGAGAAATTAATGGATTTATCTTTTAAAAAGGAGAGATTTGGCTACTATGCATCCATCAACAGTGATTTAAGCAGATATTATGGTTTAACAGGGGATGTTGAGAAGTATGAATACTATCAAGAGCGTGTTAAAAAGTATTTAGAATTCAACCCACACAGTAACAGTGTGACTGAAATGTATACACCAGAACAGCCGGTACAGCTGTATTATGTATTAGTGGATGAACCTAAGAAGCATGTAAGTAATTTAGAGGGATATATAAAAAGAGTGTCTTTAATCAATGACCAACGGACCACGGTGTTTTTTAGAGAGTATTCATATATTTTTGATTTGGAAATTGCCTATCATAAAGGATATTATCAAAAAGTAGTAGATACTTATGAGCCAAAAAGATATCATCGTCCGTTGGCACAGCACCCCATTGACCGGGTGCTGATGGCTATTCGTTCAGCAGTTTATCCAATGAGTCTTTTTTCATTAGGAAGAAAAGAAGAGGCGAGGGCAGCATTTAATGAGATTGAAGAGACAATCAGTGATATTAAAGATATTTTTTTCACGAAAGAATTTTACATGATTAAAGACATTATATTTAAAAAGTGATCAGGAGATTCCTGATCACTTTTGTTATTATGAATATTTTCTTGGAAAGCCTGCCCAGATTGCAATGGCACCGGCAATGAGAAGTAGTGCCGGATAGATGGAGTAAGGCATGACTTCGATTGGGGATATGGTTGATGCAAAGCCTGCTGCGGCAAGCATTTGTCCGCCGTAAGGTATAATCCCTTGAAAACCTGCTGCGAAAATATCAAGAATACTGGCAGATTTACGCCGGTCAACACCGTATTCATCCGCAATATCTTTTGCGAGAGGTCCCGTCATAATAATTGAAATAGTATTATTGGCTGTTCCGATATCCGTCACACTGACGAGACCGGCAATACCGAATTCAGCACCTTTTTTAGTGCGTATTTTACTTCTGATTAAATTTAACATGTAATCAATACCGCCGTAGTGTCTGATGAGACCAATCATGCCTCCGATTAAAATCGCAATAATTGATATGGTCTGCATACTCTCAATACCGTCACCGGCAGCTGTGATAAAACCTATACCGTCAAATGCACCTGTTGAAAAACCTAAAACCCCTGCGATGATAATACCGCTGATGAGCACAATGATGACATCGACCCCGAAGAGTGCAATGACGATAACAGCAAAATACGGAAGAATTTCAATCAATTGATAGTCAAACTGGCCGGTTGAAGTAATCGATGCATTCATTGTCATGAAATATAAAATCACTGTTGTAATGACTGCACTCGGGAGAATGATGAGGACATTCACTCTGAATTTATCAATCATTCTAACTTCTTGCGACCGGGTGGCAACAATTGTCGTATCTGATATAAAAGAGAGGTTGTCGCCGAACATCGCCCCGCCGATGACTGTTGCGACAGCGAGGGGCAGCGCAATATCAGTCTGATTGGCAAGTTCAATCGCAATCGGTACAATAGCAACAACAGTTCCGGTACTTGTACCCATCGCAAATGAAACGAAGCAGCATATAATAAACAAACCGCTTAAGAGCAGGTGGACAGGCAGAAGTGTCAGTCCGAGATTGACTGTGGATTCTACTGCTCCCATTGCACCCGCCACTTCCGAGAAGGCACCGGCAAGGATAAAGATAATCACCATCAGGATAATATTATTTTGGGAAGCACCGCTTAAATAGGCTTTGAATTTTTCTTCAAAAGGTTCTTTGAAATGAATAAAGAATGCAACAATGGATGCTATGATGACAGCAACGGGAATCGGCATAGATGTAAAATCACCGGTAATAATCCCTGTGCCGACGAACAGCAGTATAAAAACGACTAAAGGAAGGAGTGCAGTCCCTCCTTGATTTTTTTCTTGTTTCATATAGTTTCTCCTCGTCTGAAAAATAAAAATACCTCTTCATTTCCAAAGAACACATGAAGAGGTTAAAAATCTCATCTGTTTGAGGTGTACTCAATGGAATTAGCACAGTGCGTATGCCTGTTGCTGAGGCTTCACAGGGCCGTTCCCTCTGCCTCTCTGGATAAGAAAAGGATTATTGAATTATTATTAAAGAATACAGACTGAAAAACAGGTTGTCAATCATTTAAAATGATGGATTCATCCCAGTTCTTTAAAGCATGGTACACTTCAGCGGCCGGCAGCCCGACAATTGTACAGTAATCACCGTTAATTTTCTTAACAAACCTGGCACCTGTGGATTGTATACCGTAGCCGCCTGCTTTATCATAAGGTTCATTTGTATGGATATAATTTAAAATATCATCATTATCCAGTTCATAAAAATAAACGTCTGTTGTACTTAATATCTGCTTCGACTTTACTTTTGATTTTAATACTACTGCAGTGTGTACCTGATGGTGACGTCCGCTGAGAGCAGTCATCATCCGACAGGCATCATCAACATCTTCCGGCTTTTCAAAAATTTCATTGTCACAGGAAACAATTGTGTCTGCTGTGATTACAATTTCATCATCATACACAGGCGTCATATCTGCTTTCAACTGTGCAAGCTTTGTTACTTTTTTTACAGGATTATGTTCTGTTATTTTAGATTCATCGGCCGTCTGTGTTCTTAAAGTAAAAGTTATACCGATTTGATTGAGCAGCGCCTGTCTTCTGGGTGATGATGAAGCGAGCACAATATTCATGGAAAATCACTCCTAAATGTCAGTTATAATATTACGGGATATGCCGTATTCAATAAGTCTGCTGTAAGGGTCATCAGTATGAAGACCGAGAACAGAAACAAATGCCGCTTCTGTACTGTACCCTTTCTTTTTTAAATCCAGCACCTTTTCTTTCATCCCGGGATCAGCTTTAAGCAGATAATATTCAATAATCATATGCAGATAAGCATTCTGCATTTCAACAGGGATCTTTTGAACAAAAATTTCAATAATGAAGTGCCCATATTCAAAATGAGCGACTGTGTATGCTTCGCCTGAGCGGGTGCCGTCATATATTTTGAAATTACGGCACGATTGATATCTTTCGAGTGCCTTTTTTACACTCTGGATATCTGAACCGCCGATAATAATATCAAGATCTGAAGTGTCTGTAATTAAATCAATGGGGTAGGTGCCACAGAGCACCGGACTGTATTCTTTTAAATGATTGAAGATATTTAATTGATTCAGGCAGTGCCAGGCATTGATCTGTTCCGGGCTCCCGTTCTTTAAATAATCTATGTTAAAAAACATACGGCCTCCTTAATAGTCAGCATACATTGCTTACTCATTATTTAAACATAAATTGTTTATAAATACTGTAAGGAGATAATGATTTTATGTAAACGCTTGTCTTTATTTAAAAAATAGATATAATGAGTATCGATATAGTTATTATAATAGAAGAAATCTGTCAATTTAAAAATATTAGTATTTAAGTTGAAGCTGTTTTGAATGAGGGGGATAATGATGAAAGTCGAGTTATCTAAATTCAGGGTTAAAGAAGGAAAAAGTAAAAGGGTCGATGAATGGATTAAGTACATGCACGAAAACATGGACGACATTCTTTTAAATCTTGAGGGTGAGAAAATGTATGTGGAAACCATTTTCCGCGAAGCATTTAATGATGTTGAATATTTGTACTGGTACAGTGTCCAGGATGATAATCCATCAGATTCAGAAGATATAAATATTGATGAAAAACATCTTCGATTTTTTGAGGAGTGTATTGATAAAAGGTTCCGGCCTGAAGATATGAAGGCTGAAATTGTGATGATTCCAAATAGAATCCGTTGTGTCATGAATTATGATGATGAAAAATAAGGCGCCTCTGCGCCTTATTTTTTTGTTAAAAGTTAAAATCATCAGGGTCCGGACCGCTTCTTTCATTATTATTGAGCGAATCCAGAGCAATAATATCCTCAGGACTTAGTTCAAAATCAAATACATCCAAATTTAATTTCATTCTGTCCGGTGTCATTGATTTAGGGATGGTCACAATTCCCTGCTGTATATTCCATTTTATGATTACCTGTGCTGCTGTTTTGTTATATTTCTCTGAAATTTTGTTGATAACGTCATTATTGAGCAGTGCACCATTCATAAACGGTGACCAGGATTCTATTTGAATATCATTAATTTCACAGTATGCTATGACTTCTTTTTGTGTGAGGCGCGGGTGAAGTTCAATTTGATTAACTGCGGGCTTAACACTGCTGATACTATCCAGTTTCTCAAGATGATTTAAATTGAAATTGCTGACACCGATTGCTTTGACTTTATCTTTTTTATATAATGCCTCGAGTGCTTTCCAAGATTCAGTATACTTATCTTTTCCCGGCCAGTGAATTAAATACAAATCCAGGTAGTCCAGATTTAATTTTTCAAGACTGGCTTCAAATGCTTGAATCGTTTCATCAAATGATAAATCATCATTCCATACTTTGGTGGTGATAAATAATTCATCTCTTGTAACCAGTCCTTCGTTAACTGCCCGGTTAATACCCGCACCGACACTTTGCTCATTACCGTAAATCTGTGCGGTATCTATACTCCGATATCCAGTCTGGATGGCTGTATACACAGCATCAGACAACGCTTCACTATCCTCTACCCGGAATGTTCCATAACCAATGACAGGCATTTTGACACCGTTGTTTAATTTTATAGTCTGTTTCATATTCATATACTCCTTTAATTATATTGTTTTTATTAAATTATTTTCAGCATTATTATGCTTCAACAGTTGAATATCTATTTTCTAAAGCGGCACTCCATAACGATAACAAAACTGCTCCAAAGACCATCAGTGCACCAACCCATGGTGTGTGAATTACACCGATGGAATCAACAACGAGTCCGCCGACAGATGAACCAATCGCAATACCGACATTAAACGCAGCAATGTTCAGTGCAGATGATACGGCTACTGCAGATGGAACGTGTCTTTCAGCAAGAATGACGACATATGTCTGCAGGCCGGGGACATTCATAAACATAAACAATCCTAAGAAAATGAGTGTTGCGAGTCCGACAAATGGTACCGGTGCAGTAAACGTTAAAATAATCAGGATGACTGCCTGAATCATAAACATTTTGGATAATGCCTGAATTGGATTTTTGTTGGCTGCTTTACCGCCGATGGTGTTACCGACCGCAACCGCAACCCCGTAAACCAGTAAAATAAAACTGACAGCACCCGGGGTATATCCCATCACATCTTCTAATAATGGTGAGAGGTAGGTATAGGCAACAAATGTGCCGCCGTATCCTAATGCAGTAATTAAGAATGAGAGCATTAACGGTCCGTTCGATAATATTTTCAAATTGTCCTTCAATGTTGAAGGTGGTGCCTGCTTTAAGTCTTTTGGTATAAGAAACGCACTTGCGATTATCGCAATGACACCTAAAAGAGCAACCGACCAGAATGTGGCCCTCCAGCCGAATGCCTGTCCGATGAATGTACCGAGCGGGACACCGGTGACTGTCGCTACAGTCAGTCCTGTAAACATCATTGCAATGGCACTGGCCCGTTTATGTGCGGGCACCAGGTCCGCAGCAATTGTCGCACCGATTGAGAAAAATACGCCGTGGGAGAATGCTGTGATAAAGCGTGCAGTCAGTAGCAACTCAAAACTATGTGATAATGCCGCAACTGAATTACCGATAATAAAGACAACCATGAGTATTATAAGAAGTGTCTTTCTGTTAATACGATTAGTCAAAGCTGTGAGTACAGGTGCACCAATCGCTACACCGACCGCATAACCCGAGATTAGTAAGCCTGCTAATGTGATTGAAATATTTAAATCATCCGCAAGTGAAGACAATAAGCCGACCGGTACGAATTCTGTTGTTCCAATACCGAATGCACTGACAGCGAGTGCCATCAAAGCAAGATTCCCGCTTTTTGTTTTGTTTGAATTTATTTTTTTAGAATTCAATCATGAATCCTCCTTTATCTACTTTTGATCATTAGTGACAGTAACCAAAGTCCGGCGCCGGACAATATCTTTGCTGACTGTTAATATTATTAACCGGGTCGGATAAAAAAGGAAGTACGCACTTTCAAGTGCTGTAGGTACTTTCAAGTGCCTGTGCTGAAAAGATTGCTTTAATATGAACATGTGATATTATAGTTCCATCATTCTAAACGTGAAAAGTCTGTATTTTAAAATGAGTCAGGGACGAATACATCCCTGTAGATTAAGGAGAAAAACAATATGGCATATAATATACCGGTAGAAGCCACATTAGATGTGATTGGCGGGAAATGGAAAGTGGTCATTCTTTGTCACTTGATTAAAGGTGAGAAACGGACGAATGAGTTCAAAAAATTGATGCCCCGTATTACTCAGAAGATGTTGACACAACAGTTAAGGGAACTTGAAGCGGACGGGGTGGTCAAAAGAAAAGTTTTTGAACAGGTTCCTCCAAAAGTTATTTATTCCTTAACAGATTACGGCTGGTCTTTAAAACCGATTTTAGATAATATGTGCAGCTGGGGAGAATCGCATATAGAAATAAATGGGGAAGAAGTCGTCAGCTGATTGGTTTACTGAGACAATCATCCGTAAATTTTTTTAGGAATTAAAAAAGCTTCCAGGGAAATAAATTTATTTCCCTGGAAGCTTGAATCCGTTTATACACCTTACTTTTGCAGCTGCTTTTTTCTTTTTATCAGTTCATCAAATTCTTTTTCGAGCGCCGGGGTCGGGGATATGGATAATCTGCCGACGACCTCGCTGATTTTATTTTCAATAATCATCAGTGAGTCTGTCTCCGCATCACGTTCTGTCACTGTAATCTCTTCTTTCAATCGGGCTGCTTTGATTCGGAAGGACCGGTCAGTGACCGTTTCCCTGAACCGCTTATCATGTGAGACGAGTACTATCGTTCCGGGATAGGCGGTCAGCATCTCTTCAAATGCTTCAACGGTATTAATGTCGAGAAAATCAGTCGGCTCATCTAAAAGAAGTACCTGATGATCTGCGGTCAGCAGTTTAATCAGCTGTACTTTCACACGCTCTCCGCCGCTTGTCACGTTGACTGTCTTATAGACATCATCTCTTTTTATATTGAGCCTTGCAAGCATGGTTCTAACAGCTGTCTCACTATACCGGGAAGTATTCATGATATTTTCGATAATACTCAAAGTTGTATCCAGGGATTCGAGTTTTTGATAAAAGTATCCAATTTTTAAAGAAGTATCTTTGTGCTTTTCATATAGTCGGCTGAGAAAAGTCGTCTTACCGCTGCCGTTCGGCCCGGTAATACTGACTTTATCCCCGGCAGTGATATAAAATGAAATATCTTTCAGAATCGTTCTGCTGCCGGCGGAAAGTGTCTCGTTTTCCATTCGGAGTATTGTTTTTTTACCGAGAGACTGCACTTGTTCATTATGAAAACGGACCGCTTTCTCTTCAAACGGCTTTTCTTTTTCCTCCAATTGATTTAAACGGGATTCTATGCCTTTACTTACCTTATGAAGCCGCTGCTGCATTTTGTTGAAATAAGGTGTTTCCTTTGTGATATATTTGCCTTTTGCTTTATCATACACTCGGTTCGCCCGGTCAGCTTGCCGGCTTTTGTTCTCAACTGCTTCCTCTAGGTGTGCCTTTTCCTGCCGGTATTTTTTATACTCACTCTGTTGTTGTTTTAAGTGATTTGCTTTAATTTCTTTATACTTTGTATAGTTGCCCGGGTAAATATTCAGCGTTTTATCTTCTACCGCCCAGATTTCATCGACAGTTTTATCCAGGAAGTCACGGTCGTGGGAAACAATAATCATTGCTGCATTGATTCCGGTCAGCTGCTGGTAGAGCCAATTAGTATTATTTTCATCCAGGTGAGTAGTCGGTTCATCCAAAAGAATGACGCCTGCCGGTCTCTTGAATGCTTCTTTAAGATAAAGTTTAGTGGTCTCTCCGCCACTTTTTTCAAGTCCTGTATCCTTCAGCTGAGGAATTAGTGTAATGATGTCATCAGTTGCACCGGAATGGGATTTAATATAATGGAGCAGTGTAGACTTACCACTGCCGTTCGGACCGATGAGACCGATGGTTCTGCCGTTTTCAATATTAATATCGGGGACATTTATCAGCGTCTCACCGTTAATTTCGAGTAATGTGTTTTTAATTTGGAACATAAAAAAACCTCCTTGATTTACTGACAAATCAGGAGACAGAAAAAGACACCGATATGGTATAATATAGTGCATTATACACCAGTTGAATTGAAAGGTTTCAATTGCAGGGCTTTAATCTGATTATCCTGATTCGACATAAAATTGTGCATGTTAAACAAGCATCGTTATGTCATGAGAAAAAGAATAATCTTAAATCATCGTCCTGCAGTTCACCTCTTTAATATTTAATAACCTAACTATAGACTATAAATGAAAATATTTCAAATGTATGGAGGGAGGAATTTTTTTGGACCGTCATGAGTTTAAGCAGAAAGTCATTGATTTTGCGCATACAATCGGCATTGATGAGATTGGTTTTACACATGCTGAACCTTTTTATGAGTTTAAGGAGAAACTCATTGATTATTATAAAAAAGGGTATGCCTCCGGCTTTGAAACAGGCACAGTTGAGGAGCGTACAGAACCAAAACGAAGCCTGGAAAGTGCAGAGAGCATTATTTCAATCGCGGTCGGCTATCCGAATAAACTGCCGGATGCACCGAAGAGCAGAAGAGGAGAACGAAGAGGGATGTTCGCCCGGTCATCGTGGGGGGTGGATTATCATACACTTTTGAGGAGGCGTCTCACGGCACTTGAGGATTTTATTAAAGAACAGGCACCGGAAGTTGAATGTAAATCGATGGTGGATACCGGTGTATTGAGCGACAGAGAAGTCGCGAGGCGGAGCGGCCTCGGCTTTACCGGTAAAAACGGTTTTATCATTAATCCAAATCTCGGCACATGGTCCTACCTTGGGGAGATGCTGGTCAGTTTCCCGTTTCCGCCGGACGAAGAATTAATTGATTCATGCGGAGACTGTAACATATGTGTGGACCGCTGTCCGACAGGGGCGCTGATTGGTGACGGACAGTTAAATTCCCAGAAATGTATTTCATTTTTAACTCAGACAAAAGGATATTTAAAAGATGAATACCGCTCTAAGATCGGCAACCGTCTATACGGCTGTGATACCTGCCAGCAGGTATGCCCGAGAAATAAAGGTATTAATACTACACATGACGACATCGTACTTGAGCCTGAAATTTTAAAGCCTGAGTTAACCGGTCTCCTTGAAATATCCAATAAAGAGTTTAAGGAGACATACGGACACCTTGCCGGTGTCTGGAGAGGGAAAAAGCCCATTCAGAGAAATGCCATCATTGCGCTTGCACACTTTAAGGAAATATCCGCAGTCGACACATTAAAACGCGTGGCGGAAAATGATCCGAGACCGATGATTAAAGGGACTGCCTACTGGGCGATCGGTCGGATTCTCGGCAGCGGGGCGCTTGATTATATTAATGAAAGGTTTAAAATAGAGACGGACAGTGAAGTGAAAGAAGAGATGCTTAAAGGTATCCAGGAACAGACAGAGATTTAAGAAGGAAGAGGAACTTAATGCCAAATCATATTGTTTTATATCAACCGGAGATTCCATCAAACACAGGAAATATCGGACGGACCTGTGCAGCAACCGATACACATCTGCACCTGATCCGCCCGCTTGGCTTCAGTACGGATGACAAGATGCTGAAAAGGGCGGGTCTTGATTACTGGCCGTTTATTACTGTAGTCTACTATGATTCGATTGAAGAATTTTTTGAGAAGACCAGCGGTAAATATTATATGTTGTCGAAGTACGGGAAGAAGCCGCATTCAGATCTTGATTATTCAGACACAAAAGAGAATCATTATTTTGTGTTCGGGCGGGAGAGTTCAGGGCTTCCGGACTGGGTGAGAGAGAAGCATCAGGACACACTGTTAAGGGTGCCGATGACAGGTAATGTCAGGTCACTCAACTTAGCCAACACAGCATCTATTTTAATATATGAAGCTTTAAGACAGCAGGATTATCCTGAATTACATTAGGAGGGAAAGCATGAACGAAGTGATTAATTTATTGAAAAACCACCGTTCCATCCGTAAATTCACATCAGAAACACTGGATGAAGGAACGATACGCACACTCGTTGAAGCGGCACAGAGTGCCAGCACTTCAAGTTACGTACAGTCCTATACAATCATTGGGGTGACTGACCCTGCCAAAAAGAAAGCACTGCGCGAAGTCAGTACACAGCCTTATGTTGAAGATAACGGACATTTGTTTGTATTTGTATCAGACTATAACCGGCATAAAGGTTTGTCTGAGGAGAAGGGGACACCCATCTCTTTTGATACGACAGAAAGTTTAATCGTCGGTATTGTGGATGCTTCTCTTGCGGCACAGAACTTAGCAGTGGCAGCAGAGAGTATGGACCTTGGTATTTGCTATATCGGTTCACTCAGAAACGATATGCAGCGTGTCATTGATATTCTGGAACTGCCGGAAGGGACATTCCCGTTGTTCGGTATGGTTGCGGGATATCCTGATCAGGAAGGCAGTGTGAAAGAACGTCTGCCGTTTGAAACAGTCTATCATGAAAATACGTATGACGGTCTCGAGAAAACGAAAGAAGCGATTGAAGCATATGATCAGTCGATTCAAGATTACTATAAGGCACGTACGAACGGCAAAAGAGATGAAACCTGGAGTGATCAGGTGGTTAATATGCTCAATAAAAAGCAGCGTCATGATGTTCATGATGTCTTAAAGAAACAAGGGTATTTAGGACAATAAGAAGGTTCGGACAATTTGTCCGAACCTTTTGTTATACGAGTTTCTTTTTACTGAATTTATTCATGAACCAGCGGACAGTCAGAGCTGCACCGATTAAGAGGCCGATATAGCCGAAAATAGGATAGAAAATATTGACGAGATCGACAAACCCGACGAAGCTTAAAAGATAGCCGAAAAGTAATCCAATTGTCATCAATACTTTATACTTCCTGGAGTAAGGTGTTGAAAATCGTGTCAGGAAAGGATACATTAAGCCGACTGCTGTATTATAAATGACAAGGAGCATTACAATAGAAAGTCCGATGCCAATTACAGGATGAACGTCATTGGCTAAAAGCAGTGTCGGCAGTGCTGCATTGTTTGCTTCTTCAATATTAGCAAGCAACCCGCCGTTAATTAAGAACATAAGTAACATAATAATAATACCGCCGACAATACCGCCGCGTCTTGCCGCTTTATGTTTTGATGCTTCCGACCCCATAATAGACAGGAAACTGAAAGCTGTTGCCAGTGTGAGGCCGCTGTAAGTAACAGCATCCCACCACCATAATCCACTTGGTGAACGGTCAATCTGAGTATGTTCATTGACTTCACTGAAAGGTATTGACGGTGAAAAAATATTAAAGGCAGCAATGATTAATATAAAAAGAACCAGAAAAGGCGTTACGCCCCCGAGTGCCACCATAATTTTATTGAAATCAAGCAGTAAAGTTGCAAATACTGCAACGAGCATTATTAATGAACCGAGCCATGGTGATATACCGAAACTTTCATGAAAGGCAGAACCTGCGCCTGCAAGCATAATGACTGCAATCCCGTACAGAAAAAATACAAGGACATAGTCAATGACTTTACCGGCTTTTGTCCCGAACATTGCATAAATGGGCAGCTGGTGGGAGTCGGCCTTAAGCCTGTATCCAACCTTTGATGCCTGTCTGCCGATAAACATGATAACTAGGGCAGAAAGAATAATTGCTGCATAACTCCATGTCCCGTAGTTTGTAAAAAACTGCAGTATTTCCTGTCCTGTCGAAAATCCTGCACCTACAACGACACCTGTGTAGGCAAATCCAATCACAATTGATTCTCTTCTGTAACTCAAAAAATCTCCTCCGTATTTAATTGTTTACTGTATAGATATGCCCTGTATGAAATAATATAAACATTCTATAACAGAAAACTTGAAATGTTTCATCAATAGAGAAGAGTTTAAAAGCCTGTACAGTAATTTTAAGCAGGAATAAAAATATCAGAGAATTACAGTTTAAGAGGAGATAAAACAGGTATATACATAATAAAAACGGTACTGATGTCAGCACCGTTTCAGAAGATTATTTGATTTCTTTTTTTCCATCGTCTTTATAGCCGTATTCTGTTTCACGGCAAGCTGTTAAGATTGCAGCTAAAAATGCAATACATACCATTAAAATTAAAAATGCATCCATGGTAATTGCCTCCTCTGTTTACTCTTTACATATTCATTATTATAAACCATTGTACCATATTTAAAAAGATAGGATATAATAAAATCGTGTTATAAAATGAAAGAATACGGGTACACTAAATTTAACAGTATTAAAACTAGGAGGAATCACCATGGCGATGAATTTTAAAATATTCAATGATAAAGAAGCAGTCAGTGCCTACGCGGCTGATTTATTAAGAAAACAGGTTCACAGCAATAAAAACAGTGTACTGGCACTTGAAAACCACAAAGATCTCGAATGGACATATGAGAAATTTGTCGGTGAAATTAAACGCTACCCTGCAGATTTATCCCAAGTATACATCACTACCGTGAATAATGACGGTGATATCAGTATATTAAATAAGCTTTCTATTCCATCCGGCCAATTTTACACAGATGGCAAGGAAGGCTCTCTTGAACACATATTAAAAGATAAAAAAGCAGTAAATCTGGCGCTTTTATATTTGGATAAAGACAGTAAACTCGGATTTACTCAATCCATTAACAATGAGCTGTTATTCGGTGCAAGGGAAATTGTGATTGCAGCATCAGGAAAAGAGAGTGCAGAAGCGGTTAAAGATTTATATAATGCATCAGAGAATAATGCAGGCGGATACAGCAGTGTTAAATCCCACCGCATGGTCACAGTAGTTCTCGATACTGAAGCGGCAGCAGAATTGGATGAAGATATTAAAGAATACTACAGCTATAAATTTGCCTGACCGGTAAAAGACGGACAGGTACAGTCTGCTATTTTGAAAGACTTTTCAGAAGAAATCAAAAATAATGCATAAAGAGATGAACTCTCCAGGAAATTAGTATAAAATATTTATATATACTAATATTTCTAGGAGGGTTTTTCATTGTCTTACAGAATTGAAAAAGATACAATCGGTGAAATTAAAGTTGAAAGTGATAAGTACTGGGCGGCGCAGACCGAAAGAAGCCGTCAGAACTTCCCGGTGGGCAAAGAAAAGATGCCGATTGAAGTCATCGTATCATTTGCACATTTAAAAAAAGCAGCAGCCATTTCAAATAATCAGCTGGGGAAACTTTCTGATGATAAAAAAAATGCGATTGTTTATGCCTGTGAAAAAATTATCAGCCGTGAGCTGGACGCACATTTTCCACTTGTTGTGTGGCAGACGGGAAGCGGTACTCAAAGCAACATGAATGTAAATGAGGTCGTGAGCTATGTTGCGAATGAGTATCTCGAAGAAAAAGGGATCGAAGAACGGGTTCACCCGAACGATGATGTTAATAAATCCCAAAGTTCCAATGATACGTATCCGACAGCGATGCATGTTGCACTGATGCAGGCGGTGGAGGAGATTCTTCTCCCTGCTGTTTTAAGATTAAAAGATACATTCCTTAAAAAAGAGAATGATTTTAAAGATATTATTAAAATCGGACGTACGCACCTTCAGGATGCCACACCGTTGACTCTCGGACAGGAAATCAGCGGCTGGAGATACATGCTTGAGAAGTGTGAAAATCTGATTGATGATTCAAAAGAGCAGTTGAAGTTTCTCGCAATCGGAGGCACAGCAGTGGGGACAGGCATTAATGCCCATCCTGAATTCGGACAGCGTGTCGCAAGAGAGATTTCAACGCAGACAGGTTATGAATTTGTATCAAGTCCGAATAAATTCCATGCACTGACTTCACATGACGAAGTCGTTTATTTCCATGGTGCAATAAAAGCACTTGCTGCAGATGTCATGAAAATTGCCAATGATGTCAGATGGTTGTCTTCAGGACCGCGTGCAGGTATCGCAGAACTTGAGATTCCTGCCAATGAGCCCGGGTCATCCATTATGCCGGGGAAAGTGAACCCGACACAGTCTGAAATGCTGACAATGGTGGCGTCACAGGTGTTTGGTAATGATGCAACCATCGGATTCGCAGCAAGTCAGGGCAACTTCGAATTAAATGTATTCAAGCCGGTGATTTTCTATAATGCACTGCAGTCTATACAATTACTTGGTGATGGTATTGATTCATTTAATGACAAATGTGCAGTCGGTATTGAGCCGATTCATGAAAACATTGATCGTTTCTTAAACAACTCATTAATGCTTGTCACGGCATTAAACCCTCATATCGGCTATGAAAATGCGGCAAAAATTGCTAAAAATGCGCATAATAAAGGGATTACACTTAAAGAATCTGCGATTGAATCCGGTCTTTTGACTGATGAACAGTTTGAAGAATGGATTCGTCCGGAGGATATGATTGAATCAAGAGAGTAGGTTTTATTTATGAAGCGAATTGGATTAATTGATATCGGTTCAAATACCGTACGCTTAGTTTTATTTAAATATGATAATGATACAGGCTTAAAAGAAATTCAGAATATAAAAACGCCGGCAAGACTTGCCCGTTTTTTGGATGATGATAATGTGATGAGCGAGGAGGGGATTCATTCCCTTCTCGTGACGCTGAAAAGCTATAAGGATGTAGCAGAAAAATATAAGATTGAAGAGCTGTATCCGGTCGCAACAGCAGCAATCCGCCAGTCTGTCAATGTGGATGAAATTATCAAACGAATCAAAGACGAAATTGACCTCGATGTCAGAGTGATATCAGGTAAAGAAGAAGCGTATTTCGGCTACCATGCAGTAGTGCACACACTCAGTAACAGAGACGGTGTGACCATTGATATCGGCGGCGGAAGTACAGAGCTCACGTTCTTTGAAGAAAACGAACTGGTTTACTCTGTCAGTCTGCCTTTTGGTGTCGTGACATTGAAGGAGCTCTTTTTCCACGATAAGAAACACAGTGATAAAGAAGCAATCGAACAGACGAAAGCTTTTATTAAAGAACAGCTTGATTCTGTAAGGTGGCTGTCAAAACGGCGTGTACCTGTGATTGCTATCGGCGGGAGTGCGCGTAACATTGCACGGATTCACCAGTCCATGACAGAGTACCCGATTGCAGGAGTTCACGGCTATTCGATGGACCGTGATGCGTTGTCCGATGTTTATAAACTTTTGACCGGGGCGGATGAAGACGAGCTTGATGATATTGATGGTCTCAGTAAAGACCGGGGTGATATTATCCTGCCGAGTGTGATGGTCTTCCAGGCATTATATGATGTGGTTGAAGCGGAAGAATTTAAATTCAGCCGCAAAGGTCTCCGTGAGGGGATGGCAATGTCCATCATTTCAGAGGATTATCCGGAGGCATTCAGTAAATACCGCGTTTATGAGAATTCATTAAAAGAATTATCCAATGATTTTCAGATTAACCCGTTGTCATCAAAGAAACGGTCGGAAATTGCGGAGCGTATATATTACGAGCTTGAACGTTTAGGCTTGATTGATATTTCAAAGCACGATAAATATTTGATGAAAAATGCAGCAAAAGTATTTTATCTGGGTGAGTTTATCGACCGTGATGCAACCAGCCAGCACACATACTATTTAATAGCAAACAGCAATATTAACGGAATTGTGCATCGTGACCGGGTGAGACTCGCATTGATGTCCAGTTATAAAAATAAAACACTGCTTAAATTTTATGCACGGGAGACTGGATGGTTTAATCAGGATGATCTTGATGTGCTGCAGATTTTAGGCGGAATTTTAAAATTTTCCGATGCATTAAATATATCAAATACGGGAATCGTTCAGGATTTATATATTGAGGACGGTGACGGCGGTTTAACATTGAATGTTATCTATCAAGGTGATCCGATTGCTGAGAAATATCAGGCAAACAGACAGAAAAAGCATATTGAGAAGACAATTAACAAGAAATTAACCATTACGTTTACAGAATCTTAATATGCCGCGTTTAGAATAAAGTGCGGAGGGATATGATGACATACAAACTCGATAACAAAGAATATTATAATAATCGGGAAACCAGCTGGCTGCGTTTTAATTACAGAGTTCTTGAAGAAGCGGTGGATGAATCAAACCCGCTTCTTGAACGCCTGAAATTTCTAGCAATCGTCAGTTCAAATCTTGATGAATTTTTCATGGTCAGAGTCGGCGGTCTGAAAGATCAGGTGCAGATGAATTATAATGAGCCGGATAATAAAACCCAGCTGACACCAAAGGAACAGCTTGAAAGTATTAATGAGCTGAACAGGGAAAACTGTGAGCATCAGTATGAGCAGTATCATCAGCTGACGAGATGTCTCGAAGATTATAATATTTATATGAAAAAACCTTCTGATCTGTCATCGGCACTTCAGAAAAAAGTTGAAGATATTTTTGATACTGAAATCTTTCCCTCACTGACGCCGCTCGGAATTGATGCATACCGTCCATTCCCGAAATTAATGAATAAGAAAATTAACATTTTCGTTGATTTAGTCAATGATCTTGGAGAGCAGACTGCTATCGTTCAGCTCCCTACAGTAATTAAACGGTTTTATGAAGTGGAAGACGATGGTAAGACATACGTGATTTTAACAGAAAACATTATAGAAAAACATTTGGATAAACTGTTTAAAGGGTACACGATTAAACGGACATTTTCGTTCAGAATCACAAGGAATGCAGATTTAACTATTCATGAAGAAGGCGCACAGGATTTGCTGATTGAAATTGAGCGTTTTCTAAAGGAGAGAACACGCGGGGCTGCGGTCCGTCTGGAAATTGATATCAGCAGTAATAAGACGATTAATGGCTCATTTCTAAGAAATGAACTCAGTCTGAACGGTGATGATGTTTATAAGTTTGACGGTCCGTTAGATCTGACGTTTTTATTTGAATTAGTATCGAGATTTAAAAAGCAGCTTCCATCATTGGTGTACCGCCCGTTTACGGCGCAGGAACCTAAGTTTCTGCAGGATGATGATATTTATAAAAAAGCGTTGAAGGAAGATGTATTTTTCCATCATCCGTTTGAAAGTTTTCAGCCGGTGATTGATTTTGTGAAAGAGGCTGCGGTTAATCCGGATGTTCTCGCGATTAAACAGACACTGTACCGGGTGTCCAGTGATTCACCGATTATCGAGGCATTAAAAACAGCATCTGAGAACGGCAAGCAGGTCACAGTACTTGTGGAATTGAAAGCCCGTTTTGATGAAGAAAACAATGTCCACTGGGCAAAAGAGCTTGAGGATGCGGGGTGCCATGTCATTTACGGCATGAACTTCCTGAAAACACACAGTAAAATCACGCTCGTTGTTAAACGTGTCAATAATAAGCTCGTCCGCTTTGTCCATCTCGGAACAGGAAATTATAATGATTCTACAGCGAAATTATATACTGATATGGGAATTATCACGACAGATTCCGATATCGGAGATGATGCGATTAACTTCTTTAATTATTTAAGCGGTTATTCATTAAAACCTGAGTATAAAGCACTTCATGTGGCACCATTTGAAATCAGGGATTTGTTCAGTGGTCATATTGATAAAGAAATTGAACTCCACAAACAGTACGGCAACGGTTATATTTTTGCGAAAATGAATTCATTGACCGACAAGAAAATCATCAAGAAATTATTACAGGCATCACAGGAAGGCGTTAAAATTGATTTGGTCATCCGCGGGATATGTTGTGTTAAAGCAGGCATTGAAGGTGTCAGTGATAACATACGTGTCATCAGTGTTGTCGGACGCTTTTTGGAACACACCAGAATATATTATTTCCGTCATAACGGTGAAGAAAAAATGTTCTTATCGAGTGCGGATATGATGACCCGGAATATGATTAAACGTGTTGAAATTTTGTTCCCGGTGAAAAGTAAACGAATTATGAATGAACTTAAACAAATTAATCAGCTGTATTTGAAAGATAACACAAAAGCACGTTATCAAAAGCCGGACGGCACGTATGAATATGTGAAAAATAATTATCCGCCGACAAATGTTCAGGAAGAGCTGATGAAAAATGCGGTGGTAGCTGCAGAAAAATCGATAAAATATGAACGCAATAATTTAATTGCCAAAGTTAAAAAACGTTTTAAAAAGTAATATTCAAAACAGGACCGGGGTATATCCGGTCCTGTTTTTTTGATGAGAATTGTAAAATGAGTGAGATTGACATTGGGAAGCTTGGATATATGTTGATGAACTAATAGTAATAGAGATGGATTAATTATTAACAAGTAGAAAATATATAAGTGTAAAAATTTTAAACTTATAATATTAGGTACTTCTTACCCTCGGTTTTAATCATATTTAGTTATTATTCAGATTTTATATATCATTTTAGACATAATATGTTGAATATGATATAATTTTAAACAATATGAGAAACATATCAATGGAATTTTTAGAAGACGAAAATGGTCAGCAACAAGTTATAGACTTGATACATGACATAGTAACTAAAGCTCAGACAGATAAAAATTATAGAGAAATGGCTAAAAGAATAGCCCAGGTTTTTCAACATTTGAAAACAACAGGTGTTCCGCCTGAACATTTAAGTACTATAAATGCAAAATCCACTGATGGCTTTACAATTACTTTAGTAGATATTGTCAAAGAGCTTACCGAGTATAAGCCATTGTTAGAAACAAGAATAAACTGGAAACCTGTGGGAGCGTTTAGAGCAATATTTTTTTACGAAGAGGACAGCCGTGGAAATCAAATCATTTATTATACTAAGGCAGTGATAAAAACAAGTACTTTTTCACAGGATTTTGAAGATATTGCTGCTGAGAGTGAGAAGATGATGAAAGAATTTTATACTAACTAAAAGGGTGATTGAAATGACAAAAAAAACATTCACTGACCTAATGGATACGCTGATGTCAGTACCGGAAGTCAAGGAACATGTAAATTCACTGCCCGTACAATTAGCCATAGAGGTGCACAAAAAAAGAATTGAATTAAACTTAACTCAAAAACAAGTCATTAAGCTAGCTAAAATAAGAAAGATACCTTTAACACAAGCGCAATTATCCAGGATAGAAAATGGTGATAGAGATATAAGTACTGACAAATATTTGGACGCTTTAGGTGTTTTAGGTGGTCATATAAATCCTAAAATTGATTATGATAACCCGCCGACAGAAAAAGAGTTACAAGCTATATAATTTAAAAACACAGCTTATCAGTAATTTAAATATACTGGTGAGCTATTTTTTATTTTGTGTGGATATGTCAAAGAAAATGTCCCTATAGACGTAAATTTGGAAAGTAATCGAAGAGTATTGATATGAATGACAAACATTTCTTTAAATGATAATGCTCCGAAATCATTTGAGAATTAAAGCCAAATACAGTCACCGTTTCAAGACAAAGATAAAAACCATGCTCTAAACTGAACCTTCAGTTTAGAGCATGGCTTCAAGATACAGAGATTCGTCTTTTTCGACTTCTGTTTTAATTACAATGTGTTTCTGTCGAGTTCAACAACAATATTTTTCTGTGTTACCGGATGTATGAATTCAATACGGTAACTGAAGAGCTGAAGGTCACGGAGTGTGGCACCACCGTATAATGTATCACCGATAATCGGCAGTCCGAGATGGTCCAGGTGCACCCTGATCTGATGGGTACGTCCTGTTTCAAGCTCAAGTTCAATTTCACAAAATTCATCTGTGACTTTTGACTTGATAATATGAGTAACTGCATCTTTTCCTTTATCAGACACATGATACTTGTTACGCTCTCTCGGATTTTTGGCAATTGGTGCTTCAATGGTTTGAGGGCGGATAAGTTTTTTCGTTCTCACTCTCGCGAGATAGGTCCGTTTAATATCACGCTCACTCAACATGTGATCAAGCATCTTTTTCACAAGAGGATGTTTCGCAACCAGTATGACACCTTTAGTTTCCTGATCCAGACGGTGGACGGGTTCTAAATAATCAACGTCCAGTGTGTAGACCGCATGATTCAAGAGTGTGTTTGTTTCATTCAGCTGGTTGGGGTGTGTTTTAACACCGCGCGGCTTAAACAGGACAGCCAGATAACGGTCTTCATACATTACGTCACATGTTCTGTAACTTGGCTTGTACTGGCTCTTTTCATCCCCATCCGGCAGTGTGACTTTATCTCCGGTGTGGACGACTGTATTCAACGGCTTTTGTTCACCGTTTACGAGAATTTCTTTTGACATTCTGAGAAGATGCATTTCTTTTTTCGGTACATGCAGGCTTTTCAGCATATCTTCAAGGGACATGTTATTAAAGTGTTCATGAATGGATAATTTCATTATTATTCTCCTGAATGCTCAGAGATGAATGATTCGTAAGTTTCAACATTTCCCGGGTTGCCGGTAATACGATCAACTTCTTCTCCATTTTCAAAATAAATCAGTGTCGGTGTGGATTCAATCTGATAAGTCTGCCACGATGCTTCATATTCAAGGACGTTTAACTGATTCAGTTCAGCCCCTTCATTGTCAAACGCTTCAATAAGAAGTGGTGTAGCTGCCTGACAGTGTGGGCAGGTCGGTGACCAGTAGTAGACAAATGCACTTTCTTCCTGTGTAATGTCCGCAATTTCATCCGGTGTGTGATTGTAGTGGTAGTTTTCATCATCCAGTGTATCAACAGTCGGACCTGATATCACTTCAGGGTCTATATCTGTATATGGATAGTAGCCGGAGTCACTCAGTGATTCCGGTGAATTTGACTGTGAATTCATGTAAAAAAATGTACCTGCAAAAATAACAACAACAACGGCAATGATTAAGTAAAATATCTTATTTCCCATACTATTCTCCTTTATTTCTAATAAAAAATGACATTATAAAAATTAATACAAAAGCAGTTAACGCAAGAAATGGAATCGTTATGAATCCGTACCAGTTAATGTACTGCGCAGTACAGGACACACCTGAGCAGGCAGGAAGACTGTCTCCGATGAAAGTGATTTTCTGCATACCGTAGTGGCTGAGTGATACAAGGATGCCGATTCCTGAGAGCGCACGTGCATAAATTCTAACGTTTCTGTCTTCTCTAATCAAGCCGATCAGCATGATCAGCACAATTGGATACATCAATATTCTTTGATACCAGCACATATCGCAGGGGATGTAATTTCTTATTTCGCTGAAATACAGTGAGCCGAGTGTCGCAACGAGTGACACTAAAAACATCAGCTGCATCCAAAGTTTGGATTGTTTCATATCAGACCTCCAGAGTACTTCCTAAAATTATAATGTTACTTTATCATTATAATAGATAGTGATTATAATAGGTGACAAGGATTTTACAATTTGATTAACTTTATAGGAATTAGGTGCAAATATGAAGAGTAAACTGCAGCTGTTAAAAGATATTGCTGAATTTTTAAATGAAGAAACGCATATTCAGACGATGCTTGATGGTGCATTGAAGCTGCTGATTGACCATTCGGAGTTTGATACCGGCTGGATTTTTTTCATTAATCATGAAGGTAAGCACGAACTGATCAGTCAGTACAGTCTGCCGGATGAGTTAAGGCGTGATAACTGCCGCCACTTATGCAGCGGCAACTGCTGGTGCGTGCGGAAGTATCAGAATGATGAACTGAAAACAGCGACTAATATATTTGTGTGTTCGAGGCTTGACCGTGCGAATAAGGAAAGTCCGGACATTCAGGATAAAATTACGCACCATGCAACGATGCCTTTAATATCCGGCGAGGAATCCTACGGCCTGTTGAATGTTGCGACACCGAACCGGACAGAGTTTTCAAAAGATGAACTGGATCTGCTTGAGTCGGTATCTTTTCAAATCGGTTCAACATTGAAACGGATTGAACTGAATGCTAAAGAGCAGGAGAATATCGTCATTCGTGAACGGCAGAGACTTGCCCGTGATCTTCATGACTCAGTCAATCAAATGCTGTTTTCAATCAGTATCACATCGCATGCCGCTAAAACACTGAAAGGCGGCGACAAGCTCGTCCAGGCGTTTAATTCAATCGAAAATACATCAAAACATGCCATGAAGGAAATGCGCGCGCTGATCTGGCAGTTGAAGCCGATTGGACTGGAAAATGGTATTATCAGGGCAACAGAAGAATATGCCAAAATCCTTGATCTCGATTTAAGTATTGAAATGGACGGTTTTTATAATGTTTCCGATGCAGTGGAAATTGAACTGTACCGCGTCATTCAGGAGAGCCTGAATAATATTTTTAAGCATGCAGATACAAAAGAGGCCTATATTACGATTGATAACAGGGACAGGGCACTTGAACTGAAAATTATGGATTACGGAAGTGGATTTACCATTAATACAAAAAAAGAGACCAGTTATGGTTTCAGTAATATGCGTGAACGACTGCGCAAGCTCGGCGGTGAATTAAATATTGACTCCACGCCGGGTAAAGGAACATCAGTAACGGCACGTGTGCCGCTTGGGGAGTGAGAATATGTACAATATATTATTAACAGATGATCATCATATTGTCCGTGAAGGAATGAAGTTTTTATTATCAACAACAGACGATATTAATGTGGTGGAGGATTTCGGATCCGGGAAAGAAACTCTTGATTATTTAAGTGTGCATCATGAGTTGGTGGATTTGGTGCTTTTAGATCTTGTCATGCCTGAAATGGACGGTATTGAACTGACCCGGAAGATTAAAGTGGATTTTCCAAAAGTGAAGGTGCTTGTGCTTTCAAGCTATACGAGTGAAGAGTACATCCGGCCGGTATTCGCTGCCCGGGCAGATGGGTATATCATTAAGGAAATGGAGGCGGATGAACTTGTCGATTCAATTACGGCTGTGATAAAAGGAGAGCGGGTCATTCATCCGAATATCCTTGAGATTATTGACAGTGAAGGTGAGATGCCGCATGAGAAAAATGCATTGTCGGCGAGGGAAATTGAGGTGCTGAAAGAAATTGTCAAAGGTAAATCGAATAAAGAAATCGGTGAAACGTTGTTTGTCAGTGAAAAGACAGTCAAAACCCATGTCAGCCACATCCTGAATAAGCTCGAAGTATCTGACCGCACCCAGGCGGTAATTTATGCAATAAAATATAATATTGTAGGGATTTAACCTTATATTACAGAGTGTTCAGAAGACTCCTGTAAAAACAATATTGCTTAATTATAAGCGAATATGTATAATTTAAGAAAATAGAATAACAATTTCATAATAACGGGGGGATAATATGAAAGTAGGAAACAGGATGACCATGTACATAGTGATTGGTCTGATTGCAGGTATCGTGGTGGGTTCATTATTCAATACAATGAGCGACCAGACATGGGTACAGTGGATTGATCAGTACATATTTAATGTTGTCGGCCAGCTGTTCTTGAGTATGATATTTATGATGGTTGTGCCGGTGGTATTTGTTTCTATCGTACTTGGTGTGTTTAATGTCGGCGATCCTAAAACTTTAGGAAGCCTTGGAATTAAAACAATTGCTTTTTATCTTGTGACTACGGCGATTGCGATTACTATCGCTATAGTCGTTGCATTGGTATTTCAGCCGGGTGAAGGACAATCTGAGCTGCTTGATGGTGATGAGGTGTCTGAATACCGGGAAACAGAACTTGAAGGGGATACAGGCGATGCGATTGAACAGACAGTCGATCAGACAATTATTGATTTAATTCCGTCTAACGTGTTCCAGGCAATGGCTACAGATAATATGCTGCAGATTATTGCTTTCGCGATTTTCATTGGTGTCGCAATGATTGCCGTAAAAGAGAAAATCGGCGGTGTGGTACAGCTCTTTGAGCAGGCAAATGAAATTATCATGTGGATTGTACTTGCGATTATGAAATACTTTGCAGCAATCGGTGCGTTCGGCCTGGTCGCAACTGCGTTTACACAGGCAGGTTTCGGTGCGATTCAGCAGCTTGGTATGTACTTCATCTGTGTGCTTCTCGCACTCTTGATACATTTTGTTCTGATATACGGGTCTGTTGTACAGTTCCTCGCAAGAAAACCGTTCTTATGGTTTGTGAAGAACTTTATGCCGGCGATGACTGTCGCATTTAGTACGTCATCATCCAGTGCAGTACTGCCGATTTCACTTGAAACTGCGCAGAACAAACTGAATATCCGAAAAAGTGTATCCAGTTTCGTTCAGCCGCTTGGTGCGACTGTGAATATGGATGGTACCGCAATTATGCAGGGTGTCGCAACAGTGTTTATTGCCCAGCTGTCAGGTATTGACTTAACTATCGGCCAGATGGTGACAGTGGTATTAGTCGCAACACTGGCAAGTATTGGTACAGCAGGTGTACCGGGTGTCGGTCTTGTTATGCTTGCGATGGTGCTGACAGCGGTTGGACTTGATCCAGCTGCAATCGGTATTATTATCGGTATTGACAGACTGCTTGATATGACACGTACAGCAGTCAATATTACGGGTGATGCCGCAATCGCATTAGTATTAAATGAACAGATGACAAGAAAAGAAGAACGACAGGCAGGAATTAAGCAGTAATTTAATAAAAAATAGAGTATAGAAGTGAAAAGAATGTGAAATTCGCTTCTATGCTCTTTTAATTTTCTCTGATTTATATTATTATATTAAAAGTGTATTATTATCGTTAATCAAAATTAATGAAGAAGAGTAGTTGAAAGGATGTATTTTTGAATGGATAAACAGGCTTTTACAGAAATATTACAAGCCAAATTTAAAATGGTTCGTACGGAGGCAGGATACACTCAGGACTCAATGAGTCACACAATCGGGTTATCCAAAAAAACGCTCGTACAAATTGAAAAGGAAAGAATCTTACCTAACTGGACAACATGTATTTCATTATGTGCATTATTCAGAAACAGTGAAGTACTGACAAATACTTTTTCCGGAGATCCGCTGGAACTTGCGCAGGTCATTTCAAGAGGCCATTGTGTATACCCGAACTATGAAAGTGAGAAGGTATACTGGGAAGATATCGATTCTAAAAATGGATTTAAACTCCAGTTCAATAAAGTGAATAAAGTGTACCGTGTCATCAATGATGAAAACCTTCCGGTACATGCTTCATATATCGAAAGAGAAATCCGTACTTATTTTAATAAGCAGACAGAATTACAACCTGTATAAAATAAATTTCAAGACGCCGCCGGCGTCTTTTTTTGTGGGATCGTTTGTTAAAACGGGTATAATGGTGTAGGATATGAAAGATAATTTAAGTAGGTGACGATATGAATTCAGTAACATTAGTGATTTTTATGGTGGTGACAGGTTCTTTAATTGCGGGGTTCACCAACATCCTTGCGATTAAAATGCTGTTTAAACCCTACCATGCTAAATATCTTTTCGGGATTAAACTGCCGTTCACCCCGGGTGTAGTCCCTGCAAGGCGTAAAGAAGTTTCCGTCAAGCTCGGTCAGATTATTACCGGGCACTTACTGACACCGGAAGTGTTTATCAGTAAAATCCGAAAGCCCGAGAGTGAGCGTTTTATCATTTCTTTCATTGACCGGCAGATTCAAACCATTGAAAATGAAAAACTCAGCATCTCATATTTTCTTGAGCGTCTGAGTGAGGGACTGACGGATAAAATCATTACCGGCTTTAATGAAACGCTGACAGACAAAATACATTCAGAAGGCGACCGGCTGTATCATGAAGTCATTTCAGACCTGGTGCCGGAAGATGCACTGCAGGTGATTGACGGGAAAGTTTCCAACATTCAGCCGCAGATAGAAAAAAAGATAAAGAGTTACATCACCTCTGAAAAGGGCTATAACGATTTATATGTAATGGTGGATGAGTTTATAGAACACAGAGGGAGACTTGCTAAAACTTTGAAACTGTTCCTGACAAAAGAATCGATTGTTGAAAGTATTCAGCGGGAAGTGATTAAGTTAAGTGAACACCCGAAAATGACGGGTATTATGAATGAATTTATCTCCTCTGAATATGAAAAGATCAAGACGAGCAGAGTTTCTGACTTCATGAGTGAAAAAGACAAATCAGAGCTCGAATCAAATATCGTTCAGACCGTCGGGAAATGGATTAACATTGAACGCCTGCTTGAAAAGCCGGTCGCAGAATTCAATCCTGCGCTGTTTGAGTCATTTAAAGAACGCGGTAAGTATAAGCTTCTTGATAACATGACGGATTATTTATCAGTAAATATGGTAAGGATAATGGATAAGCTGCAACTCGCTGAGCTGATTAAGGAACAGATTGACAGCTTTGAGATAGAGAAGCTCGAGGAACTGGTAATGGATGTTGCAAAAAAAGAGTTTCAGATGATTACTTTACTCGGCTTTATATTAGGTGCGGTTGTCGGCTTTGTACAGGGCTTGATTGTCGTATTTTTATAATTGGGTGAAATGTGTTAAAGTAGTTGTAGCCAAATAATAAAGGAGTTTGACTAATGACAGTAAATGTATATGATCAGGCGAATGCACTTGAAAGTGCACTGCGCAGTTCTGAAGAATTCAACACTATGAAAGACTTATATGGAAAGGTCAACGGCAATGAAGAATCAAAAGCATTGTTTGATGAGTTCCGTACAGTTCAATTAGAACTTCAACAAAAACAAATGCAGGGTGAAGAAATCGGCGAAGAAGATGTGATGAAAGCTCAACAAACTGCTGCAGAAATTGAAAAAGACGAAAATATCCGTTCATTAATGGAAGCAGAACAGAAAATGAGCCAGCTGATTCAGGATTTAAACCGTGTTATCATGAAGCCGATTGAAGAATTATACGGTGAAAACAGCTAATATAAATTAATTTGTTACGGAGGTCTGTTACAGGGCCTCTTTTGTTTTTAATTTTGATATAATGGATATAGATTGATTTGTGATAAGAGGATGTGACATGAATGGTTAAATTTATTCATTGTGCGGACCTTCATCTCGACAGTCCGTTTAGATCGAGAAACAAGATGCCGCATAATATATTCGAGGCACTGACTGAGAGCACGTATAAAAGTGTCACTAAAATGATTGATACTGCGATTGATGAACAGGTGGATTTTATTATCATCGCAGGCGATGTATTCGACCGTGCAAACCGTACGCTGAAGTCCGAAATATTTTTAAAGCGGGCATTTGAACGGCTGAAAGACAACGGGATTTTTGCCTATATCATTCACGGGAATCATGATCCGCTGACTGAGGGGATTAAAACATCCTGGCCGGATAATGTCAGCGTGTTTAAAGAGCAGGTCGAAACCTACCAGACGGTCAGTTCCAAAGGGGAGAATGTTTACCTGCACGGTTTCAGTTATTTCATGGATGATTCATATGAAAATAAACTCGATGACTACCCGGTGAACACGATGAACCAGGGGATTCATATCGGTATTCTTCACGGTACATATTCGAAGAGCAGTCATAAACAGGAACGCTACACCGAATTTAATCTGGAAACATTGAATTCGAAACTGTATCATTACTGGGCGCTCGGACATATTCATGTCAGAGAACAGTTGTCAGATCTTCCGCCGATTCATTATCCCGGAAATATTCAGGGACGTCATAAAAATGAATACGGTGAAAAAGGGTTTCTTCTGGTCGAAGGTGATGATGTGTATTTAAATACGAAGTTCATCCCGTCACAGGACATTATTTTCGCAGCCTATACGCTCGATGTTAAAGAGATTAACAAGCAGGATTTGTATCAGGCTGTTGCCGAATTTAAAAACCGTCTCCGTGAGCAGGGACGCCTCATTATTCAGCTTGAATTATATTATGAGGGTGAAGATGAAATGACAGAGTCTGACTTTAATGAAGTCATTGAGCTCTTAAAAGAAGATGAGAACGGTCTGAAACAGTTTGTCTGGATTGACCGTCTGACTTTAAAGTATTTAAATGAAGACCAGATTGCGCTCTTAAATGATATTAAAGCAAGTTATTCAGGCAATGAAGATATTTTTAAGGAGTCTTTGAATTCCATGTACATGGATCCAAAACTGAATCGTTTCCTGCCTGATATACAGACGCTCGACAAAGAAGAATTTTTAAAAGAAGGCGAAGAACGCCTGAAAATGTTGATGAGGAAGTAGTGATGATATGAAGATAGTATCACTGAATATATACGGCTACGGAAAGATTAAAGAAACTGTAATCAATACGAATCATCAGTTGGTGCAGATTTTCGGTGAGAATGAAGCGGGTAAATCAACAACGATGTCCTTCATCCATTCGATACTGTTCGGTTTCCCGACACGTAAAGAGCAGGAACCGAGAAGAGAACCGAGAATGCACAATCTCTATGGTGGAAAGCTGGTTGTGACTTTTCCTGATGAGGACGGACATATTGAAATTGAACGGGTTAAAGGGAAAGTTCAGGGTGATGTGAAAGTCTATCTGCCTGACGGTACGACACGCGGTGAAGACTGGCTCATTAAAAAGCTCAATTACATCGACAAGAAGACCTACCGTTCAATTTTTTCTTTTGATGTACTCGGCCTGCAGGATATTCATAAAAATATGACAGAAGATAAGCTACAGGAGTATCTTTTACGGGCAGGGGCACTCGGTTCTCATGAATATGATGAGATGATGTCTGCAATTGACCAGGAATTAAAGCTCATCTATAAGAAGAACGGGATTAATCCCGAGGTGAACCAGGAGCTCGAGGAACTTCGTGAATTAAACGGCAGAATCAACAAGCTTGAAGAGACTGAAGAACGTTACAAGTATTTAACCACTGAAAAGTTGAAAACAGAAGAAAGTGTATCTGCCAAGAAAAATGCATTGTTCCAGCTCGAAACGATCCGTAAACAGAAGATGAAAGAAATTATGTATCATAAAGATATTAAAGACTGGAAAGTGCTTGAAGGAAAATTAAATATCGCACCTGTTGTCTTCCCTGAAAAAGGGATTGAACGATATGAGAGACTTCAAAATAATATTAAACAGATTCACCGCGACCTTGACCTCCGTTCAGAGAAATTAAAGACTTTAAAACACGAGATTAATGCGGTTGAACTGCCGGATCCAAAAGACATGAATTACCTCAGTGTCCTTCAAAAAAGAGAGCCGGATATTAAACAGAAGAATCTCGAAGTTTCACGACTCGATCTCAATATGCAGAACCTGGAAGATGAAAACATTCAGCTCAGACAGGATATCGGCTGGCAGAAAGAGCATGAGGAAGTAGATGACTCCAATATTGTTAAGGAATCTGTGCAGACACTTCTCGCAAAATTTGATGAAGTATCTCTTGAAGAGCAGTACTTAATACGGGAGATTGACCATTTAAAGTCTGATATTAATCAACTGGATCAGGAAATCATTGAACTTGAGAATGCACAGATCAGTGATTCCCGTGTCAAAGCCAAACAGGAAGTGGTTCAGCGTGAAGTTGAACTGAAAGAAAAAGAAAAAATGTTTAAGCTGATTGAAAAAGAGTACGAACGTGAAAAGCGTGAACGTGACCGTGTAAAACGCGGGCAGTCTGCTCTAATCATCGGTATCAGTGTCATCACACTGTTAATCAGTGTGTATTACTTCTTCACAGATTCCCTGTTAATGGGCGGAGTCTTTCTTTTAGTCGGGGCAATCGGTCTGATATTCCTGTTCTTTATGAACAGAGATCATGATGACTCTCTCAAAATGGACTACGAACGTGAAGTGAAAGACCTTCAGACGGAAATCGATTATATGAAAGAGCGCACAGATGTCGACTTTGATTTGAATGAGGCACGCGATTTAAAAATGGACCTTCGGACATTGAACGCAAAGCGTATTTCATTTAAAGTGAAAATTGAAGAATTAAAACAGACACTCTCAGTGAAAGAGACACATAGAGATCAGCTGAATACGAGTCTTTTAAATGCGAAACGCGCACTTAAAATCAATACTGAGATTGAAAATAAAAACATTATTGATGCGATTCATACCATTCGTGAGATTAAACATAAGCGCAATCAGATTAACCGCCACATGGTTGAGAAGGGTAATCTGTTAAAGGCACTTCAGGAATTTAAACAGGAAGTGAAAGCTGACGTTAAAGATCTTGGAATCGAATTTTATGAGGCAACGATATTTTTCGATGTCGGTCAACTGCTTGAAGAAATGAAGACAAATAAGGCGAATTACCATCGTCTGGATGATCAGATTAAACTGATTGAGAGCGAACTGTCCAAACTTCAGGAGCGTCTCAATGAAGCGGAACAAGAAGTCCGCGGTCTGTTTGATTACGTCGAAGCAGAAGATGAAGAAGCATTTTATTATTATGCGAGAAAGTACGAAGAGTACCAGGACAACACACGCCGCTTCAAAACACTCAATGATAAACTTGAAGAAGAACATTTTGATTATGCTGCGAGAAATGAACTGTCTAATTTCATGCTGGCTGATTTGAAGGATGAAGAAGAGCACATCAACGGCCAGATTGATTCATTCAACGGAAAAATCCAGGATGAGCAGCAGATACTGGCAGAACTCAATCAGGAAATTACCCATTTAGAGGGTGACGGGAAACTTTCAGAGCTGAATCATTTATTCGAAATGAAGAAAAATATCATTGAAGAATTGTCCAAGGAATATATGTCTCTCTACTATATTAAATTATTGATTGAGACACATATTAAAGCGATTAAAGATGAACGTCTGCCAATAGTGATTGAAGAGGCCAGAAGCATATTTGAATATGTGACTAAAGGCCGCTATATTAATGTAGTATACGACGATAACGGCATCACAGTCAGACACAGCAACGGACAGGTATTCCATCCGCTTGAATTATCCCAGTCGACAAAAGAAATGCTGTATATCAGTCTGAGACTGAGTCTGATCAAGGCACTGAAAAGCTATTACCAGCTGCCGATTATCATTGATGATGCATTTGTTCATTTTGATAAAGAACGTAAGAAAATTATACTGGATTACTTAAGGAATGAAGTAAGTGATCAGGTCATGTACTTTACATGTAATCTTGATTCGTCTATTGCTTCATCCCAGACAGTGAAATTAAAAGAAAAAGTAAGGTAGGAGTGAGGGATATTGACCAGCATCGCTAACTTAAAAGCAGGGGACAGTGTAGAAACATTCTACCTGATTAAACGTGCCCAGCAGGGCGTCACGACACAAGGTAAACCTTATATGACACTTTACCTTCAGGACCGTTCCGGCGAGATTGAATCAAAACTCTGGACAGTTTCCAAAGAGGATATGGCAGTGCTTGTTCCGGAAGCTTTAATCAAAGTCAAAGGAGACGTCATTGATTACCGCAACAAGAAGCAGATGAAAATTGCGATGTATCGTCTTGCAAATGAAAGTGACGGCTTAAGCCCGAAAGATTTTGTCGAAAAGGCACCGCTTGATGAGGATACATTGTTTGACAGTATTATGGATTATACTTTGAAAATCGAGAGCGGCAGTCTGCAAAGAATTGTCAGACAGCTCATAGGAAAGTATAAAAAAGAGTTTCTGACATTTCCGGCTGCGATGACCAACCATCATGATTTTGTTTCGGGCCTTGCATATCATGTCCACTATATGCTGAGAACTGCAGAAGCACTGTGTGATATTTATCCGTCACTCAACAGAAGCCTGCTGTACAGCGGGATTATTCTGCATGATATTGGTAAAGTGAAAGAATTGTCCGGTCCTGTCGGTACAACATACACGACAGAGGGTAACCTGGTCGGTCACATCGTCATTGCCTGTGAGGAAATTACGAAGATGGCAGATGAGCTGAATATTGAAGGTGAAGAAGTGCTGCTCCTTAAACATTTAATACTCGCACATCACGGCAAGCTTGAGTACGGCTCGCCGAAAGCACCGATGTTAAAAGAAGCAGAAATTTTGAACTTTATAGACAACATTGACGCACGCATGATGATGATGGACAAACACATCGACAACGTAGAGCCGGGTACATTTACAGACCGTATCTTCCCGCTCGAAGGCCGGTTCTTCTACCGTCCGGAAACATTAAATTGATAAGAAGCATGTATGATTGGGAATTATCCGGTCATACATGCTTTTTTGTTTATAAATTTTCCCAGAATGCAGGAGTATAGCGGGGACGGTGCATTCAGTTTTAAATAGGTCAGAGAGGGCTCAGGAGTTATCCAATCTTATAGAGGGCGCAAAAAAGCAGAAACTCATTTTTATAAGAGTTTCTGCTTTCTTTATCAATTGAATATTTTATTCTTCTCCGAGCTCGTCTTCAGGATTTTCTTCTGTGTCAACAGCAGCTTCATCCTGCAAATAAGTGTCTTCGATGAATGTTCTGATGTCTTCATTTTCGAATTCAACATTGTATTCATCAAGGAGTGACTGATACATTGTCAGTACTTCATCGGGACTTTCCTGAACTCTTTGGTTCACAATCTGGCGTTTGACAGATGATAGCTCATCATCAATATTTTCTTCTTCGCCTCTTAAGATAATATGGTAGCCGAAGTCACTTTTTACCGGTTCTGTTGTCATTTCACCGGGTTCAAGTTCAAACAGTGCATTTTCAAATGGTTCAACCATCTGTCCTCTCTGTACATAGCCGAGGCTGCCGTTATTTGCAGCACTTCCCGGATCATCGGACTCTGCTGTCGCAAGTTCCGCGAAATCCGCACCGTCTTCAAGCTGCTGGATTAAATCTTCTGCTTTCTCTCTTGCTTCCTCATCAGTCAGTGCTTCTTCACCTTCAGGTGCCTCTTCGCCGTCTTCAGTGACGCTGACTAAAATATGAGAGCCTTCCCGTACAGATTCTTTTGCTTCTTCGTCTGTAATATCAAACTCATCGATGAAGTAACGGTCATGATACTGAGCGATTAAACGCTGTTGTTTATAGCTTTCAACATCAACATTGCTCTGCTGCTGCTGAAGCATCATAGCAACTTGTTCTTCGCCGCCCATTTCCTCAATTTCCTGGTCGATTTCCGCCTGAAGATCTTCCTGATTGAGTTCTTCACTGTATTTATCCATTAACACCTTATCTAAAGTGAGCTGGAAAGTTTGAGTAGCGACCTGCTGGGTGCCCATTTGATTCAGAATATCATCTGCTGTGACATCACCGGCATCACTTGATGCAAGGACCTCTCCAAAATCTACGTCACCTTCTGATGTTGTATTTTCCGCTTCTTCTCCGTCATTGGAACAACCTGCGAGACCAATGATACCAAGTGAAACGAGTAGGGGTGCTAATTTCTTTTTCATGAGTCAGTTCTCCTTTAATTTAACTACGATATACAAGAGCAAATATATCATAAAAAAGTGACGGTATACAAATTAAACATGCATACCGTCACAATATTTTAAAAATTAATACATTTTATCACGAAGCGTGAATTTATTTCTTAGTGAGTTCTTCACCACGGTTTTGAAGATTGTCTACATGCTCCTGAATATTTTCGATATTCGGTTTCATATCTGACTGGAAGTTTGAAATCATTGTTTTAATTTCATCGCCGAGATTACTGAAGACTTCCTGTGATTCATGCTTTGTTTTTAGGAATGAAGACTTCACTTCATCTGCTTCTGTTTTAATCTGGCTGATCTGTGATTTAATACTTCCTGATCCGGATTTCAATGACTGTGTTAAGTCTTTTCCGGATTTAGGTGCATTCAGTACTGCGATAAGTACACCGCCGGTGACACCGACGAGAAAACCTGCAGTTACATTTTTAAGTTTCATATTGTGTCACTTCCTTCTCATTTTAATAGGTGCAGATTATTCTGCAGTATCTTTTAAAGCTTCAATGACGGCATCTCTTAACGCCGTTTTTTCTTCATCTGTACGTTCTGTGGGATCATCTTCCCATTTATATCCAAAACCGTCAAATGAATTATCATAACGCGGGATAATATGGAAGTGAAGATGGAAGACGGACTGTGATGCATAAGAGCCGTTATTCTGAACAACATTCAATCCTTTCGGCTGGAATGCATCCCTGACTGCCTTCGAGACCTTCGTTACCGCAGAGATCACTTTGGCACCTGTTTCATCATCCAGTTCATAAATGTTTTCAATCGGGCGTTTCGGGACGACAAGTGCGTGCCCTTTACATACCGGGAATGCATCCATAAATGCAATCACGTCATCTGTTTCATATACAATGTTTGCCGGAATTTCTCTGTCTGTAATTTTCTCAAAAATAGTTTTGCTCATTCGTTGTACCTCCGTCTTATGATTGTGATATATTGTTCTTTAGAACAAGTATACAAATAATTTAATCGAAATAAAAGGAAGTCGGGCATATGGTACTGCATATAGATTCATTGACAGGCGGTTATTCTAAAACACCTGTCATTCATGATATCAGTTTTGATATAAAAAAAGGTGAAATAGTCGGCTTAATCGGTCTGAACGGTGCCGGTAAAAGTACGACAATTAAACACATACTGGGGCTCTTACGTGCACACAGCGGCACTGTCGAAGTTGCCGGTGAAACGATTGATGATGATGTTGAACGCTACAGAAGACATCTCGCATACATCCCTGAGACACCGATACTCTATGAGGAGTTAACATTACAGGAACATATTGATATGACCGCGATGGCATACGGTATTGATAAAGAGACTGCAGGCCGCCGTGCAGCACCGCTTTTAAAAGAATTCCGTCTCGATACAAAACTGTCTATGTTCCCATCCCATTTCTCAAAAGGGATGAAGCAGAAAGTGATGCTGATCTGCGCATTTTTAGTGGAGCCGGATCTCTACATTATTGATGAACCGTTTTTAGGTCTTGATCCGCTTGGTATTGAGTCGCTTATCCGTCTGATGATTCATGAGCGCTCAGAAGACCGTTCGATATTAATGAGTACACATATTCTCGCAACAGCGGAACGCTACTGTGATAAATACATCATTATTGATGACGGCAGAGTAGCGGCTGCAGGTACTCTGGAAGATTTACGAAAACATACAGGCCTCGAAGATGCGACCCTGGATGAAGTGTATTTGAATATTACGGGAGGACAGTTCTGATGTCACAGCACTTATACAGAGACCGTATCGATAAAGATGTCGGCATCAGAAGTTATTACAGTAAATTTATATTCAACAGTCACTTTCTGATTTTTATCGTCATTGCCGGCGGGGTGTTTTTATATACACTGCTTGATTTTGTGAGTACTGCTGCGCCCAATGTATGGCTGAATGTGATTCCCTCTATACTAATCAGTCTCGCGGTGTTTACAAAATACCGCTCACTGTTGAAGCGGGCGGATGAAGTATTTCTGCCGCCGTATGAAACACACATGAAGGCATACTTTAACAGAGTCAGTTCTTATTCACTGATTATCGGAATACCGAAAATAATTATCGTGTTTGTGGTCGCATCAATACTTTACAGTGCAGGCAATGATTTATTGATACTGATGTCGCTCTTAGTCTATACGACAGCGGCATATATCGCAGTATTTAATATCAGACGGGATGCTTTAAATTCACCGTTAAGTCTTTCTTTATTAAATACAGTACTTTTTGTACTGAACTTTGCTGCACTGATGCTGATTACAGTCACACCGTATATGATTTTTGCGGGTCTCCTGGCTTTATTTTTAATGAAGAAATACGTAGACAAAAGAATGTATGAAATTATCAACTGGCCGGATGTGATTCAGTTTGAAGCGGAGCAGGTGACGAGGTACTACAGAAATGTGTCGATGTTTACCAATGTCAAACATATCGATAAGCAGTTTAAAAGACGCCGCTATCTCGACCGGCTGCTTTGGCATCCGAAGGAGAATAAATATGATAAGGCACATATGTATGAGTATTTATTCTACAGATCATTCTTAAGAAATCACGATCTGCCGATGATTACACTGCGTTTAATCCTGATTTTCGGTGCAGCGATGATATGGATGAACACGCTTTACTTCAGTATTATTATTGTACTCTTCTGTACGTATTTAATCGTGCTGCAGATGTCTCAGATATATACAGCGCAAGCCTATCTCCTGTGGCCGAAAGTCTGGCCGGTCAACCGGAGTTTTATACAGAAAAGCTACGTGACATATTCACATAAATTGGTCTTTGTCATCACATTGATTTTAAGTGCACTTTTTATCGTGACACATCCCGGACATTTTTATATCGCAGTGATATTCCCGGTGTTCGGTTATATCATTAACCGTGTACTCAGCCAGTCTGTGTATAAAAAAGAAAGATTATTGAGCGATTAAAGTCAGTCTCTTCAGTCATATTAGACAGCAGGATTAGTAACAATAGACTTTTGCAGTGATTTTTTTGGCGCCTAAAATAATTTAAATTTATAAAAAATAAAAAATATTTTAATTCATGTTTATATAACCTTTTTTATGTAAATGTATTTAACATAAAGAAATTTTTAGTTGCAACTATGATTTTTTATTTCTTATAATAAAGGGGATTTTATGAAGCGAAAAACTAAAAATATTTTATTGGCTATAATTCTAGTAGTTATTGTTGTCGCTATAATATCTATAGTGGCAGGTAATATGCTACTTGCATAAAATCTTAAGTAATTGGAGTAATTTATCTGTTTGATTGCTATTGAACACTTAAACTCTTGTTTAAATGTTGTTATTAGTTTAAGAATATTGAAGATATTTTGCACTTTTACTGAAGTATATACTTCAGTAAAAGTGCTCTTTTAATTTCCCGTGCATCTTTTTAAAAAATTATTGGGCATGCTGAATTACCTTAAGTGTATGCATCAGTTACATTCTTTGAAATACTTTACCGCTGCCCATATTGGAGATATTAAATAGGCAACAATCATTGAATAATTGGCAATAATAGCGTTCCAATCTTTAGTTTTCCCTCCAAACTCTGTACTAACCGGGGTTAATGTGAAAATTGAAATGAAAAAGTAGATCGTTAGTATGATATAAGGGAAACTCAGAGCATCATGATTCAGTATGGCGTTAACAATTGTAATATAAAAGATAAAGAAGAAAATACCAATCACAATATTAAGCAGATATGTGAATTTGTCATTCACTTTATCACTCTCCATTTAAATCTAAACCCGGACTGAATTAACGGCCCGGGTGGTGGATTCAATTAAAATTCTGCCTGTTCTTCCTCATCGATGTGCACATTATCTTTTAATGGTAGATATAATTTAGATGAAATATAATCCTGGAATAAAGACTCTGCGTTTCTGTATTTATGAAGCACATCGGTTTTTAAATACTTCTGGTAGGAATCTGTATCTTTAAAATCTTTGTAGGCAGTTTTTGATGCCCATGTTGTAATAACGACAAATGAATCACCGTCAACGAGCTCACCGATACGATGTGAGATCAGACCGCTTTGTTTTTCAAGTGAATAGTGAAAATCCTTTAAGTGGCCGATGGTTGAATCATGACTGCTGTGTGCGACAGGAATCGTTGATATGACGGTTGGATACTGGTCGTTTAAATTACCGCCGCCGCATAAAACATTGTACGTGCGTTTTGAATTGAAAAGTGTATCTGTTGTATCATCTTCATAATACAAAACAGCATCCTGGCCGATAGCATTCATGGATAGACCATGATGTTTCTCAAAAACGTCATGAAGATAAGATACTGTTCCTGTTGTAATGTGTAAGTACATTATGTTCACCTCTTTAAAATGTCTTCTTTCTATATACCAATATTATATCAGCCTCAAACAAAAGCAAGTTGAAAATAAAACGAATTTTTGACATTAATCGAGTTATTAATAATTAATTTAAATAATATGTTAAAATGATGAGTGGATATAATGAGAACGGAGGATATTCTAGTGTTCAATGATACGTTATTAAGGGCAGCACGCGGAGAGCGAACGGATTATACACCGGTATGGTTCATGAGACAGGTCGGCCGCAGTCAGCCTGAGTACAATAAAGTAAAAGAAAAATATTCCTTAATTGAGATTACAAAGCAGCCGGAATTAACGGCTTATTTAACAGCGACGCCTGTTGAAAATTATAATGTGGATGCAGCTGTGTTATATAAAGATATTATTTCGCCGCTTGCACCGATCGGTATTGATGTGGAGATTAAGGCAGGTGTCGGACCGGTCATTCACAACCCGATTAAAGATATTAAAGATGTAGAAAAACTCGGGGAACTCGACCCATACAAGGATCTCGGCTACATTTATAAAACGATTGAGATTCTGACAAAAGAAAAACTTAATGTACCGCTGATTGGTTTTTGCGGGGCGCCGTTTACAGTCGCGAGCTATATGATTGAAGGCGGACCTTCTAAGAATTATCATAAAACGAAGCGTCTGATGTATAATCAGCCCGAAACATGGTTTAAGCTGATGGACAAACTGACCGCAATGAGTATTAAATATCTAGAGGCGCAGGTGGATTCCGGTGCTTCAATTGTACAGATTTTTGATTCATGGGGCGGAGCGTTGAACCAAAAAGATTATGCCTACTATTTATCGCCGTCGATTAATAAAATCGTTAAAGCAGTCCGTGCAAAAGGTGTGCCTGTGATTATCTTCGGCATCGGTGCGTCGCATTTAATTCATGAATGGAATGCACTGGATGTTGATGTTGTCGGGCTCGACTGGAGAACGTCTATTGAAGAAGCGAGAAACATGGGTGTTAAAAAAGCAGTGCAGGGGAACCTTGATCCGGCGCTGTTACTGGCAGACCGTGAAATCATTGAAAAAGAAGCAAAGTCCATTGTCGAACAGGGCAATAAAACCGGACATATATTTAATCTCGGACACGGGGTATTCCCTGAAGTGAATCCGGAGACTTTGAAGCAGTTAACAGAATATGTACACAACTACAGTAAAGGAATGTGATTTTTAAGATGACTACGAAAAAAGGATTACTCGTCATGGCATACGGAACGCCGTATAAAGAAGAAGACATTGAGCCGTATTACACACACATCAGACATGGCAGAAAGCCGAGTGAAGAAGCATTGACTGATTTAAAAGAGCGTTATGAGGCAATCGGTGGTATTTCACCACTTGCACATACAACAGAGAAACAGGCAACAGCACTGTTGGATGCATTAAATGAAGCGGGCGATGATGAATATCAGTTATATATCGGCTTAAAGCATATTGATCCGTTCATTGAAGATGCGGTTGCCAAGATGCATGATGACGGCATCACTGAGGCAGTATCAGTCGTACTCGCGCCGCATTACTCCAATTTTTCAGTCGGCTCTTATAATAAGCGTGCCAAAGAAGAAGCGGAAAAATACGGTATTACAGTGAAATCTGTAGAATCTTATTACGAGCAGCAGCCGTTTATCGACTTTTGGACAGATGCAGTGCAGGCATCCCTTTCAGAAATTCCTGAGAATGAACAGGACGACACTGCTGTGATTGTCAGTGCACACAGTCTTCCTGAGAAAATAAAAGAGCACAATGACCCGTATCCGGATCAGCTTGAAGAAACAGCGAAACTGGTTGAGGATAATGCGGATCTTAAAAATGTATTTATCGGCTGGCAGTCTGAAGGTAATACACCGGATCCATGGCTTGGACCGGATGTACAGGACTTAACGAAAGCACTGCATGACGAACACAACTTCAAACATTTCGTTTACCTTCCGCTCGGTTTTGTGTGTGAGCACCTGGAAGTACTGTATGATAACGACTATGAATGTAAAGTTGTTTGTGATGAAGTTGGTGCCGGTTACCATAGACCGAAAATGCCGAATACGGATGGTCGTTTCATCCAGGCAATGATTAATGAAATCAATAAACTAAACTAATATAAAGAAGGCGAATAATGTGACAAAAGTAGCGATTATCGGTGCAGGCATCACAGGCTTATCCGCACTTTATTATTTAGTTAAAGATAATGATGATATCACGGTGGATGTGTTTGATGCTGCAGACAGAGCAGGCGGTAAAGTCAATACACACCAGCGTGACGGTTATACGATAGAGCTTGGACCTGAATCTTATTTGAGCCGTAAAAAAATTATGACGGAACTTGCAGAGGAAATCGGTATGGCGGACGACCTGGTGCGTAACGAAACAGGTCAGGCCTATATTTACGCGAATAATCGTTTAAATACGGTGCCTCCGGGAACGATGCTCGGTGTACCGACAGAAGTGGCACCGTTTATTAAAACGGACATTGTTTCCTGGAAGGGGAAACTGACAGCGGGTCTTGATCTGTTGAAAAAGCCGAGACCTTTATATAAAGATGTCTCCGTCGGCCGTTTTTTCAGAGAGCGTCTTGGAGATGAAGTGCTCGAGAAAATGATAGAACCACTGCTTTCCGGCGTTTATGGTACAGATATTGACCGTTTGAGTCTGATGTCAACGTTCCCGTACTTCAAAGAACGTGAACAAAAGTACGGCAGCTTGATTAAAGGGATGATTAATGAAAAGCCGTCGAAGGAAAATAAAAAGAAAATCGGTCAGTTTTTCCAGTTTAAGAACGGACTGCAGTCGTTTATCAACCGTCTGAAAGAAGCGGGAGAAGAGCTCGGCGGCAGTGTTCATTTAAACAGTGATGTCTCAGCGATTGAAAAAAATACCGACGGATATACACTGACGGTGAACGGCAGAGAACACCAGTATGATCAGGTGATTGTGACTACACCGCATTTTCAGTACAAGCGGTGGTTTAATGATCAATCACTCGAATATTTCAACCATATGCCGGCAACAAGTGTCGCAACAGTCGTGATGGCATTTGATGACAGCCAGGTTGAAAATGATGTCGACGGTACAGGTTTTGTCGTATCCAGAACAATGGACACAGCCATCACTGCATGTACATGGACCAATAAAAAATGGAAACATTCATCACCGGAAGGGAAGACACTGCTGCGTGCATATGTCGGCCGCCCGGGGGACTTTATTGTCCATGAAAAAACAGATGATGAAATTGTGAGACTTGCCCGTAAAGATCTCGATAAAATAATGACCATTCACGGAGATGCCGAGTTCACTATTGTGACCCGGATGAAACACTCCATGCCGAACTATCATGTCGGGCATAAGGAAATTATCGACAGCATTCACAGCTATATGAACAAAGAATATCCCGGTGTTTACTTGATTGGGGCATCCCATTACGCAGTCGGTCTTCCGGACTGTGTACAGACCGCAAAAGATACGGCAGAGAAAATACTGAGCAAATAATACCAATAAGCAACCTGATGATTTATAATTGAATCAGGTTGCTTATATTTATATATGGAGGGAATTACGTGAAATTTATTTCGAATAATAATATTAAAGATCCAATGGTCAATCTGGCTATGGAGGAGTATGTGTTAAGAGAGATTCCGACAGACGATTCATATTTCTTATTCTACGTGAACCAGCCATCCATCATTATCGGTAAGAATCAGAACACGATTGAAGAAATCAATGAATCATATATCAGAGAGAATCATATAAAAGTCGTGAGACGTGTATCAGGCGGCGGCGCGGTCTATCATGACGAAGGAAACCTGAACTTCAGCTTCATCACTGAAGACGACGGTGACAGCTTCCATAATTTCAAACGCTTCACACAGCCGATTGTAGATGTCCTTCAGGAGATGGGCGTGAACGCTGAACTTTCCGGGCGGAATGACGTAGAGATTGACGGCAAAAAAGTATCCGGTAATGCGATGTTCACACAGAGAGGCCGTATGTTCTCACACGGTACTTTAATGCTCGAAAGTGATATTTCAGAAGTGCAGAATGCACTGAAAGTGAACCCTAAGAAAATAGAATCCAAAGGCGTAAAATCTGTCCGTGCCCGTGTCGGTAATATTAATGACTTCCTGCCGGAAACAATTGATATTGAAGCATTTAAACAAAGAATCTTAGCGAAAATCTTTGACGGTGCAGAAAATATTGAAGAATACAAACTGACCGACGAAGACTGGGAGAAAATCAACAAGCTGTCAGAAGAAAAGTATCAGACATGGGAATGGAACTACGGCAGAAATCCGAAGTATAACTTTAACGCCTCACATAAATTTACTGCCGGACTTCTCGATGTAAGACTCGATGTGAAAAAAGGCGTCATTGAGCATGCGAAAATATTCGGAGACTTCTTCGGCGTCGGTGAAGTGGAAGACATTGAAGAGAAGCTCATCGGTGTACAGCACAATTACGAGAAAATTGATGAGGCATTAAAAGACGTCGACATCAGCCACTATTTAGGACGGATTACAAGAGAAGAGTTTTTAAACTTAACGGTATAAGAAAAAGCCTGAGATGAAATTTTCATCTCAGGCTTTTTATGTACCAATATATTAGTGATACTTCACCAGTTCATTCTCAGTGATTTCGTTGAGCAGGCTGGTGTAAGTATTGAATTTTTCTTCATCTCTTTCAAGTAAGGCTTCTTCAATTTTGTCTTTGTAGAGTTTCTTGTTGAAATCTGTCAGCGCCTCCTGTAAAAGAAGTTCAGCAGATAAATCGTTAATAGTATTGATAAACATTTTTAACTGATTGACGGGATACGCTTGTTTCTTGCTCAAAGCGATCGCCTCCTCTATGAGTTCTTGAAATCGATTATAATACAAATTTTCAGTCAGGTCAATGCAAATGAGAATCAATATCAAGTGAATTATAGAAATTTAAATAAAGTTAACATTAAGTTAACTTTTATTAAATATGTGTTATAATATATTTAATAAAATTGAAAGAGGTGCTAAATGAAAAAACAACATTATTTAATCAATGAAGAAACAATGTATTTGATGTCTAAGGATAACATGGGATTAGTTGAAAGTAAGATAGGTGAATTGTATGGGGATGGAGAAATTTGTATATGCTCTCCAAACAAAATAATTGCAACTAATTGTAAGCATCATTCACAAAGTTATTCAGCACGAAAAGAATTGACGAAGCTATTAACCAATACTAATTCTAAACTGCCAATTATAATTGATTTATTTGGCCAACATATTTTCTTTTGTACTCATTCAGATAGAATAATTGATAATAATTGGTTTAATATTAAACATGTAGTATCATATAAGACTTTTGACGGTAATACACGTATTACATTCTCAAATAACGAAGTGATAGATATTCCAATATCATTCAATTCTTTCAATAACCAATATCTTAATGCATTAAAGTTACATTATCGATTTAGTTTACAAAAAGAAAAAGCACATCAAAAAGAAATGTCCAAGATATATCATTATTCTAAATTAAATAATTATAATAGGGAGAAGGGGAGTATGATTGCAGAAAGTATCGATTTGCTACATATGAATTATCTAGAAGAAATAAACAGGAAAATAGAGTTTTAAAAAAGAACCCATTCATTTTGAATGGGTTCTTTTAATACGGAGATGGAGGGATTTGAACCCTCGCGCCGCGTAAACGACCTACACCCTTAGCAGGGGCGCCTCTTCAGCCACTTGAGTACATCTCCATGGCTCCACAGGTAGGATTCGAACCTACGACCGATCGGTTAACAGCCGATAGCTCTACCACTGAGCTACTGTGGAATATTATTATTTTTCAATCGAACATCATTTATTATATCAACCGAACCATATCATTTCAATAGATTGTAGATATTAATTATTTAAATTTTACACTGAATTCATATATTATTTTATGATACGATTAATGAAATATAATGTGAAGGAGAAATTTCATGATCTATTTCAAAACAGACAGACTGATTTTCAGGGACTGGAAGGATACTGACCTGGAACTGTTCATTAATATGAATGCAGACAAAGAAGTGATGAAATACTTTCCGGATACATTAACGCAGGATGAATCAAAGGATTTTTTGAACCGAATTAAAGAAGAATTTGTAGACAGAGGATATGGACTTTACGCTGTAGAATTAAAAGAAAGTGGAGAATTCATTGGTTACATTGGTTTTCATCTTTCTACGTTCCAAGCTGATTTCACTCCGTGTGTAGAAATAGGCTGGAGGCTGAGGAAAGAATTTTGGGGAAAGGGTTATGCCACTGAAGGTGCTTTGTCATGCCTTGAATATGGATTTAACACTTTAGGTTTTAAGGATATCTACAGCTTCACAGCTGTTATTAACACACCATCTGAAAATGTAATGAAGAGAATTGGACTTAGTTACATAAAACATTTCAATCATCCTAAAGTAGAAAAAGGATTGTTGGTTAATCATGTCTTGTATCACATAAATGGTGCAGCGGTTGATGAATATCGCAAATCAATGCAGAGTATTTATTGAACACCTTCTTTCATAAATATCATGAACCAGCAGCATCCATAGCTAAATTGAAATCGTTTTGAATATATAATTATTCATAAATAAAGACACAACGACTGTTTACTACAGAAGTTGTGCCTTTAACGGATAAACATAACGTCATTTGACGATATTATTTATCTTTATTCAGTTTGTCTGAAACTTTATCAATCGCATCATTTGCTTTATCCTTCGCATTTTCAACGAATTCTTTTGCTTTTCCTGATGCTTTGTCTTGTTTACCTTCATTTTCTAATTCTTTATCATCAATCGCATTACCAACAGTTTCTTTGGCATTACCTTTTAACTGATCAACTTTGTTTTCTTCATTATTTGACATAATAGATTACCTCCATAATTTGTTGTAATATCAAAATACCCGCTTATGATTTTTTTAAACAAATTTTATGGGAATAAAAAAAGTAACGCCAGGGTCAATGACGTTACTTTAGTATATGCGAATATAGATTCAAGTAGTTGAAAATGATTTTTAAATATTAATAATAAGAGGGGGCCTATTAATTAATTGATAATCATTTTCAATTAAGATTATATGATAATTGAGAATCATTGTCAACTACATATATAAAAGTTTTTTTTAAAGTATTTAAAAAGAGGTGATGACTTACCATTAGTAACTGATTTACTAATGGTAATACTAAAATCTTCTAATGAATATTTTGCTGTGATATAATTGTTATATTAAAGGATGTGAAGTAAATGGCTCAACAAAATATGTGCCCACGTTTTGAAAAAGCAGTCAAAGTATTGAGTCAGCGTTGGATTGCTTTAGTAATCTATCAAATGCTTGAAGGACCAAAGCGTTTCAGCGAAATTCAATCAGGAATTGGTGTGAGTGGTAAAGTATTGTCAGAACGCCTAAAGAGTATGGAAACAGAAGGCATTGTTCATAGAGAAGTTTATCCGGAGACACCGGTAGTGATTGAATATTCTTTAACTGATAAAGGCCGGTCATTAGAGCCTGTTTTGAGAGGTATTGAGAATTGGGCTGAAGACTGGGTCGAAGTAAAGAACTAATTAAATATTTTCAAGTGAGCGTATGGGTTCATCCGTACGCTCATTTTTTATGCAGATAGACTTTTCTCATTAATTAAGTTTTATTATTTTAGTCCGGGGTAAAACATTTACAAGGATGACAACTTGCTTAATGACTTCATTGAATATAGGGGGGAGTGTATTATGCCTGATTCAAACGAAAGAAAAGAAGGTATGCCATTAATAGCGGTAGTATCAGCGATGCTTGTATTTCCTGTTCTTGCGGTTTTAATATTTACAGGGATTATTTCATTACCTATGTGGGTAGGATGGCTTGTGATAGGATTATTTGTAATAGAAGTGATTATGTACTTCGCAGTGATTAGGAAAATCCAGTCATGATTATGGTTAATCGTACATACAAAAAGTATTGACTACGTAAAAAGAGAGTGCGAATTATTCGCACTCTCTTTTGTCATTCCAAGGACCAAATACCTAATCCTTCTTCTTTAGCGAGACGCTCAGCGTCTTCAAGCTGCTGCTGTCGGGAAGTATTAGGCGGATTTAAATATCTCACACTGGCCAGACCTTCTCTTACTAAACGCTCGTTAATCATTTCTCCATCTGCATAGACATAAACCAAATATCTCCCGTGATGATCAGTTTCTGGACCGACATCAAATTCAACTTCAATCGTTTCTGCATTTTCCAGCAGTTCCTGTGTTCTGTCAGCAGCTTCAACAGCAAAGGGCTCTGGATCTCCAGTTGAAGTATTGAGTTCAGGGGTATCAATAATCAGATACCTGAAACTTTCGCTTTGTCCGTTGTAGTAGAAGCGTGTTGTGTCTCCGTCAATATAATGATCGACTGTTACCTCCGTTCTGTCCTCATCGGCAGGTGAATCTTCTGTAAAATAGTAGGAAGCTGCGGCAATAATAATAATTAGAATGATGCCCGGCAGACCGAGTTTCTTGAGTTTGTTCCGGGATTGTCTGTTGTTTAACTGATTTAAAATTTTCTTGTTTTTATTATTCAATGTAAATCCTCATTATTATCCATATTTTGTTTAAATCTTTGAGTGCACACTCGTTCCAGTAGTGTAAACGACTTTTTAGCTGACTGAGTCTATGACTCTTAGAATATTATAAACTAAATAATGGCTTCTTATAAAGAGAGAGTGGAAAGTTAAGATAAAGTATTCATTTTGTCTCTTTTATAATCAATGTAATAAAACGATGTAAATAGTTTATATTACTAGATGAAGGGAAGAGTAAATTATATTTAAAAGAGAGGGGACTCCTGAATATGTGGAAAAAAATAATGTCGATTATTTTACTGGCACTTATTTTCGCGTTAATTTCATATATATTTACCACGGATTTAAGAAGAACACTTTGGGTGGGACTTGGGGCACTATGTGTTCTCATTATAAGAGAAATTATCATTAGTCTTTATAAAAGTGTAAAGAAAAATTGAACAGGTGAGAGGATTAAGTATTATATGAAATATGGGCCGATTATTTAAAGACATCATCAAAAGTGTAATATTTATGTAATTTAATCGGTGAAAAGACTTGAAATAAAGTCATAAAACATATAATATATTATTCAGACGTTAAAGAAACGCAAATAATATTGTCGCGGGATAGAGCAGTCTGGTAGCTCGTCGGGCTCATAACCCGGAGGTCGGTGGTTCAAATCCGCCTCCCGCAATTCTTTTTTTTATGTCCAGGTCCCGTGGTGTAGCGGTTAACATGCCTGCCTGTCACGCAGGAGATCGCGGGTTCGATTCCCGTCGGGACCGCCATTATTTTTTTATTACATATTTAGGTTCAGTAGCTCAGTCGGTAGAGCAAAGGACTGAAAATCCTTGTGTCGGCGGTTCGATTCCGTCCTGAACCATACTTATGGCGGTTGTGGCGAAGTGGTTAACGCACCGGATTGTGGCTCCGGCATTCGTGGGTTCGATTCCCATCATCCGCCCTTTCGCAAAATTTTACCTGCGGGTGTAGTTAAATGGTATAACCTCAGCCTTCCAAGCTGATGTCGTCGGTTCGATTCCGATCACCCGCTCCATTATTCCACAGTAGCTCAGTGGTAGAGCTATCGGCTGTTAACCGATCGGTCGTAGGTTCGAATCCTACCTGTGGAGTTTTTTTATGGCCCGTTGGTCAAGTGGTTAAGACACCGCCCTTTCACGGCGGTAACACGGGTTCGAATCCCGTACGGGTCATTTTGAAGTGTATACATCAATGTGCACTTCTCTTTTTATTTTAATATTGTGGACAGCTGGCCGAGCGGCTTAAGGCGCACGCCTGGAACGCGTGTAAACGGCAACCCCGTTTCTAGGGTTCAAATCCCTAGCTGTCCGTAAAGTGAACTGATTAAATCCCTTAAAATCTTGTTTAAACCTTGATTTTAAGGGATTTTTCTATATCCGTATATGATTTAAAGATACTCAATTTTGGCACCATGACATAAGCAGCATCTTTGAGTCGGACATATAGGATTAATTACATATCATTTTTTGTTATTATACAATTGGTACACTTGATTTGATATTTGCAGTGTATATATATTATTAAAATAAAGGTACTTATATAGTATGAGTACACAGAAGTAACAAGCGTAGTAGCTATAATAGTTTTAGTCTTCTTTGATATTAATTTAACCCTTTTTTTGAATTATTTGTTAATATGTAGGCGCCTTGTTTATACTAAAATAAACATTCTGATTAATAAAGGGTGGTTTTGATGGGAAATAGAAGTGAAAAGAATGGTAAAAGAATTTTGGAGATTGCCAGTAATATTTTTTATATTATTGCTGTAGGAATTTTGCCTATTGTAATAGGCGTAATACTTTATAGAGATTTAGGAGTAACATTATATTTATTGTTAATATTAGTAGGCATTATGGCCCTTATATTAGGCTTTGTAAGGATAATGAAATTGATGAAAAATAAGCACTATTAATGTAAATATTAAATGCTTATATGATACTTTTGTTAGTTTTGCAATTCCGACAAAATTCTTAACCCTAGGCTTTGTTCATAAGCAAAAGGTACGAAGTTTCCTCGCTATACATAGCTGCAACTATTAGGCAAAATTTGTGTAAGACTAATAGTATTGAGGGTTAATAATTAAAAAATTGAAACATAAGAAGAGCGGTTTCCCGCTCTTTAGTCGTTGATCATTAATCATTGAATGTTGTTTTATCTGTAAAAAAACAAGGTCTTTTCCAGATGATAGTTTGTGTCATCTGTGACACCCGCTTCACTGAAGTGCTTAATCCGTTCAACACAGGAATCGCAGTAGCCGCAATGACTGTCTGTCCGGTTCTTACAGCTCCATGTTTCGGAAAAGTCAGTATCTAAATACTCACCTAAATTGAGTACTTCGGATTGACTGTAGTACAGGAATGGGGCTTCAACATGAAAGTTTTTCCCTGCTTTTAAAGAAATGGTTTCAGACAATGTGTTGTTGAAGTATGAAATACCTTCCTTGTTCACAGTGTCATTTTTATGAATGCCGTAGAACAATTTGTCGGCATTAATTTTTAAAGCATAATCGGCAGCGAGTGTGACGAGTACACTGGGACTGATATTCTTGGTTGTTTTTAAATCTACATAGTATGCAGAATCAGTGATTCTCTTAGAAATCGATTCAGCAGCATGCACTCTGGCTTTACTTTTAGAATCACCTAGATTAAAGTTTAAAGTGGAGACATCATACCCTTTCTCATTCGCCCAATGTACCAGAGCTGCAGAGTCCGGACCTCCTGATAATAGTACTAATGCTTTTTTCAAAATCTCACTCCTCAATCAATTACATAAAATTAAAGATACTTATGAATCCTGTCAGCCATGGGAAGAAGTTCGTAATCTCCAGTAAGTCCATTAAAATCACCTCTTTAATCATCTTTGATTGAATTATAGTCGGTGTTTTTAATAAAAATGGCTGATGCATTATTTTTAGAAGTTTCAACTTTTTAATAGGGTGGTGTGATATAATGGATAGTTTAATCAAAGAAATCAGAGAATCCAGAAGTTTGAAGAAAATTGATGTTTACGATGGGATTATTTCCAAAGATCTATACAACAAAATTGAAGAAAATCTATCCAATGCTAAAATGGGTGACTTAATACTCATTCTGGACAAGCTGGATATTTCTTTTTTGGAATTCGGCTATATCATCAACACATATATACCCAATGTCCATTCGGTTTTAATTAAAGATATGAGAACAACATTTATATCCAGTAACGCTTCAAAGCTTGAAGGTTTGATATCAAAGTTTAAGACGAATCCAACAACATACTATCTACTACTGAGTGTGAAAGCCATTACTGAAAATAAACTGGATGATGCCCATAAATATGCACGCTGTGTCTGGGAGAAGCTCCAAGAGTATGACACATATTTTCCGCATGATGTATATTATCTGGCACAGATTTTTTATTTGTTTCCTTTTAAAGAAGGCTTAAATATTATCGATATTTTAAAGAAGCAGTTAGATTATTGGAGGGAATTCGATAATTTAAAAGTGACAGAGGTCAGTTTTTATTTGAATGCGGGAAGATATATTGAGGAAACAGAAGGAAAGTCGGCACATGCACTTGAGTATTATTATAAAGGGCTGGAACTTTCCAAGCGGAATGACTTTGGCAGATATACAGGAATTGCGTTACTCAGAATAGGATCGGTCGAAAATGATCAAGCGAGGATACAGGAAGGCAAAACAGTTCTTGAAATTTTCGATCCTGATATTTTAGCTGTAATGCTGAAGGATATTGGTGAAAGTTGAGCCGGTTGAAAAGTAATCAATTATTTTGTGATTTAAAGCGTCGTTAAAAATACAAATTAGCGGCGGATAAAGTGGAGGTCGTCAATATGAAAGTATTACTGCGGATATTGTATTCTATCCTGTTATTTGGTGCAGGAGTTCTGCATTTTACAAATGAAAAAGGTTTTCGAAAGATTGTACCTGAATCACTGCCTTTCAGAAAAAGTATTGTTCTGGTCACGGGTGTTTTTGAAATACTCTTTGCGGTAATGCTGTGGGTGAAAAAAGGGCAGCATATTACTGGGAAACTGCTGGCGTTTTTCATGATTGCAGTATTTCCGGCAAATATTTATATGGCAGTAAAACGAATTTCATTCAGCCCGGATAAACCGGCAAACTTGTGGGTATTATGGCTGCGCCTGCCGCTGCAGGTTCCGTTGATTATCGGTGCGCTGACCCTCGGCAGGAAATGAAAATCAGCGTAATTATAATCAATTACCTGTGTAAAGAAAAATAAATCCGACCTCAATGGTGTAATATAATTTCGTTATTAACATTTAACTTTGAAATTTAATTGTGTTATACTGATGGTGAAATGTCACTCAAGCCACTAACGCAAATCCAAACTGGAGGGTGTTATTATGCGCAAGCTGAGACATATTTTGTCTACAGGTGTTTTTGCGTGCGTTGTCATTTTAAGTACAACTTTGGCAGTCGATGGAGCAGACAGGATTGAAGCGTCAGAAGTGGAGATTGGACAGGATGTAACGGCCGTTGAAAATCCGTGGTACAGTTACTCGGGGTATACGGGCTATAATCATGACGGTGAATTTATACTGGACCCGTATTTTGTGAACGCAGTCGCTTATCAGAGTTTTACGATTAATGGATATGAAATTGATGGTTCAAAGGAAGCAATGGATGAATACGGGGAGAACCATACAGTTGTAGAGACTTATGATCAGCAGATATTAAAATATGCAGATGGAAAAGCAATTGGTGTCAGCTTCCCGGTCAACTCAGGTGCTGTATCTAAAGAAGCGTTATTTGATGTATACGGTGAAACTGAAAATGCCGCACCATCAGATCCAGATGAAGTCGCATACTACAATTATCAAATCGAAGATCAACGCATTCAATTTGTTGTAAGAGATGGATGGGTAACAGAAGTTCGTTATGGCGGAGATTTGATGAATCACTCATAATGTATGAATAAAATGAAGTAAGTAAGCTGCCTGTAACGGGCAGCTTTTTTTCATTATATTATTTACAATCCGGCTTCAATCAGATAGAGTGATGCTCATGTGATAAAAAGGAGAGCGCAGCATGAGTGATACAAATAATAAAATATGGTCGCTGTCATTTAAATTTATAGTGACTTCAAATGGTTTACTGTTTATGATTTTTGAAATGCTTCTGCCGACACTGCCGTTGTTTATTACTGCAATGGGTGGCGGAGCAAGCCAGGTCGGAATTGTGACCGGCATATTTATGCTGTCGGCAATTTTAACACGTCCATTTGCCGGAATTCTTGCAAGTAAGATAGACAAGAAATATCTTTTAATCCTGGGGATTTTAATCAATGCACTGGCTACCGGTGCATATTATCTTTCGAATGACATCACAACACTGTTGATTATCCGTCTGTTCCATGGTGCGGGATTCGGGCTCGCAACGACTTACTTCGCAACACTTGCTGCGGAAATTATTCCTGCACACCGGCGTGGAGAAGGGATTGGATACTTCGGTCTCGGTGAAACGATTGCTATATCAGTCGGTCCAATGATTGGTATTTTGACGTTGGAATTGTATGATTTTCAGAGATTATTTCTCGGTGGATTATCTGTACTCTTTTTGGCATTGATAATGGCAGTGTTTGTGAAGCGTGCACCTGACGGCAGGGAATTGGATAGAAGAGAAAATGTAAAGACGAAAATTCTGGAGAAAAAAGTGCTCTTTCCTGCATTTCTGATTTTGTTAGTCGGTATTGCGGCAGGAGGAATTATGTCATTCTTTTCTCTATATGCTCTGGAAAAAGAATTTTCGCATGTCGGTTTATTTTTCTTCCTAATCGCAGCCGCAAGTTTTTTGGTTCGTTTGGTGTCGGGGAGATTATTTGACTTGTATGGTCCGTCAGTAATCTTAATCCCGGGTGCCCTGAGTTCCGTAATCGGGCTCGGACTTCTATATTTTGCGGACAGCACAGGCATGTTTTTCACTGCTGCGGTATTTTATGGCTTTGGTTTCGGGGCGCTGCTGCCTGCGATCCAAACGTGGTGTATGAATTTGGTGGAACAAAATGAACATGAAGATGCGATGGCATCCTTCTTTAACTTTTTTGATATTGGTATCGGAGGGGGTTCATTAATTCTCGGGATCATCGCAGATGCATTGTCTTATCAGGCAATATATCTGGTTGCGACAGTGATTTATATTATTTTTCTAATCATATATTTAATTCATGTTGTTTTAAATCGGCGGCCAAATGTAAATGTCAGATAAGACGATGTTAAATAAAAAATCGGATGATATTGAGGTGCACCCCTGGAGTTGAATTTTGGAGTTCAACTTCAGGGGTGCACCTCCTTATTTATCATCAGTGTTATTTTTTTTAGAAAGGCTGTAAATAAAAAGAAAAAGTATTACGATTGGAAAAATTATTAACCAATATGGAAACCAAATCAATTCTATAGTTAAATAAATTCCATAAATAAAAAACATCCAAATACAGTTTAATAAAATAATGACTGAGATTTTTGACATTATTTTTCCACCACCCCAAGTTTTTTATAAACAAAAACTTCATATCTATAGTAATTATAACTTATATTTATAAATTTACCTACAATATTAAATTTTACCATTCAGTAGTGTTAATAGAATCTTCTATTTCTTTATTATCTGTAATTAGTAATATCTATATAGATCTTCACAGACGGATATTTAAGTCAAACATTAATTTACTACGATTCTTAGATCTCTGGATTCCTCATTAGTTAATCACGTGTCTTTGATATTTAGAGTGGTGTACTTGTCTCTGTAAAAATGGAGTAATAATGGTAAGATTAATAATAACATTTGATTAAATTGAGAGGGAGATGGGTTATGAAACATCTGATGATGGGGTTCCTCATTTTGGGAATGTTCCTGACACTGAGTCCGACTGCTTTTGCGAATGAAATCAACAGTCTGTATATGGATATAGAAATTAATGAGGATGGCTCTGTATCTGTAACTGAGACGCGTGAAGCGGATATGTCGGAAGGAACAGAGAATTATATTGTCTTTAATGATGAAGATATGGGAGACGTTAATGTCACTGATTTCTCTGTGGAAGGATTTACAGAACAGGAAAACTGGGATTTAGATGCAGATATTGAAGAGAAAGCAGGTCAGTACGGTACCGTTGAGACTGATGACGGAATTGAACTTGTCTGGGGTATCGGGGAATATGGTGAACAGACATATGTGGTTTACTATACGCTTGAAAATGCAGTACGCAATTTAGATGGCGGTCAGTCACTGTACTGGAATTTTGATACATTCACCGGTCTGCCGGTAGATGAATTTACAATGTTTGTGACATCCACAGTGCCGTTTGATGAAGATTTACAGTTTTGGGGATTTGGTTTTTCAGGTGATATAAATCGGACGGATTACGGTGTCACCTGGACATCTGAAGAAGCGTTGTCGGATGGTAACGATGCGGTACTGTTAATGCATTTTCCAGAGGGCACATATAATACAAGTGTAACAGGGGAAGGGACGCTTGAAGATGAAGCAGAGGAAGCCATGGACGGTTCGATTTATGATGACGGTAGTCTCAGCGGCTGGTCAATTGCTGCGATTATCGGCGGTAATGTCGCAATCATCGGCGGTATCGTGATGTTCTTTATACGATTCAATTCGAGACGTTCGAAAGCAGGACACATTGAATCCGCTTCTGCCGTCACTAAACGAAATAAAGAAAAAGAGCGAGATACACCGCCTGCAGTTAATGATTACGCCTCTATTGCCTTTGTACTGAAACACTTGAACATGGGACATTTCGAAGAGATATTTCAGGCATATATGATGAAATGGACAAATGATGGTGATATTACGATTGAAATCAATCGTAAAGAAGGGCAGAAAATAGATAAGGCTGAGACTGAAATTACCATTCATGATTATCAGGATTTGGTTAAAAATCATTCGACTTCTTTTAAAGAAGTCAGCAGTGAACTGAAAGATAATGGGATTGACGGCAGCTATGAGCCACTGCTCTTTAAGATGTTGGTGGATGCGGCGGACAGTGACGGCCGTATCGATGGTGACCGCTTCAAAAAATGGTCGAAGAAAAATGCGAAATCAGTAAGTACAGTTGCGGATAAAATTGTAGAGTATTCCATGAAAGTGCTTGAGGCAGACGGCTATTTTAAATTTGATAAGCAGAGAATCGTCGGCTTTAAAACAACAATTATCATACCGTCGGAAAAGGGAACTGCACTGCTTGACGCACTCGCACAGTACAAGAATTATCTGAAAGCAGATTACAGCCGTGTTTATGAAAATGAGGATTACAGACAGCATATGATCTGGAGTCTCCTTGTCGGTGAAGGTGAGGATGTTCAAAAACATCTGTCGAAAGTGACACCAAAAGACAGCGGCGATTATTATCCATCATATGTGAATTACTACTACGGACCGCACCTTGCATCACAGTCATGGTCGAAAGGGCTCGGACAGGGTGGATTTAATTCATCTGCTGCTTCCGGAAGCGGCGGCGCGACAGGTGCTGGAGGCGGTGCCGGAGCAGGCGGCGGTGGTGGTGGCGGTGCGAGATAATACGTGCCGGACCAGCGAAGAACCGTTTAAAAATATCGTGTAAGCATTTAAAAGCCGGACGACAATTCCAGTCGCCCGGCTTTTCATGTTTAATTTAAAGGGTCATACAGCCAACAAAAACCATCCAAATTTTAAAATGCCATGAGTACTTTATTACCTGAGGGATCCTGACTGTAAAATCCATGTTCCGATGCACACACTTCAAAACCTAGCGCCTGAAGTCTTTTAACAGCATCAGACAGTGTCTCTTCAGACGGATATCTTAATATATATTCTTTAAGACCGACACTGTTGTCAGGCGGAGACGGCGCATTTTTACCATTCCATGTATTTATGGCAATATGATGATGGTAATTTTCAAAAGACAGGAAGGCAGCCTGTTTTCCGAGAGCAGCGACTGTCTTTAATCCGAGCCCCTCTGTGTAAAACGGCAGTGCAGCATTTAAATCTGAAACATGCAGGTGCAGATGGCCTATAACAGTATCTTCAGGCATGCCGTTCCACGGCTGATGGGGGTCATAACTTTCCATAATCCCTTCAACATTCAGCGGATCAGTGACCATATGAACAGAATCTTCGTGCCAGATCCATTGGCCGGCATCACGGTCACGATACACTTCGATACCATTACCATCCGGGTCGTTAAAGTAGAGTGCCTCACTGACATGGTGATCACCCGCACCTAAATCAACATTCTGCCTGCTGATGTGCATCAAAAATGCAGCCAGCGACTGCCTGTCGGGTAATAAAATTGCGAAATGATAAAGTCCTGTTGTTCTGCCCTTACGAACCGGATTTTCCGGTTGATACAAAGAAAGAACAGGGGATACGCCGTCTGTAGTTAAATCGATGTGGTGATGATCCTGATAGAGTATTTTTAATCCCACTATTGTTGTATAAAACAAGGCCGAAGCATTTAAATCACTGACGTTAATACTGACGTGTTCAACATGTGCCGCAGGCGGTTGATGAAAGTTCATATTATTTTCTCCTTATATAAGTTACTTTATGTAACTAAGTATATATTCAAAAGTATAATATATCAAATATAGTGTTCTGCCGATAGAAGATAGTGATTCAAGATTGTTTTACATTTGAGTGTCGAGTGGGTGAAACTGAGAATTATTTCAATTCTAAAGACTTTTTAATTTTCCTTCTCATTATTTAAAATATACAAAGTTAGAAATTAGATTTTAGTATTAAACTGGTTATAATTTTAAAATATAGTTATAGTATTTTATAAGAAATAAGGATTACAAAATTGGAAATGTATTCATTGTGGGATTGAAAAAAGAAACCTAATAAATTTCATGTTCTTTTTACAATAGTAATTATGAAAGGATGGTTTGATATGGACGACATCAAAGTTAAATTTAAAAATAAACTAACTACTTATAATCACTTAAAGAAAATTAGAGATAATCTATGGCCGAAGATTGGGAGTAGCAAAGTTTCTATTATGGTTGGAGCAGGGTTTAGTTTAAATGCAAGGAAATTAGATGAGTCTTTAGATAGTATGTCAACATGGTCAGGAATTAAAGAACGTATAGAGCAAGAACTTGATGTAAATAAAGTATCAAAAAATTTAAATGTATTGGAAATTGCAGAAGAATACGTTAATGAGTATGGGAGGGCAAATTTAGACGATTTATTAAAAAAATGTATTCCTGATGAACACTATGAGCCGCATGATATTCACAAAAAATTATTAAAGCTCCCTTGGTCTGAGGTATATACTACAAATTATGACACTCTTTTAGAAAGAACTTTACCTGACATTGTAGATCAGAGATACTCTGTTGTTCAAGATGTTAAAGATATTCCAAGCTCTACTTCTCCAAGAATAGTGAAATTACATGGTAGTTTCCCCTCTATCAGGCCCTTCATTTTCACTAAAAAAGACTTCGATGAGTACAATAAAAATTTTGCACCTTTTGTTAATATGGTGCAACAGTCAATCATGGAGAATACATTTATTCTACTTGGTTTTTCCGGTGAAGACCCGAATTTTGAACAATGGATAAAATGGGTTAGAAGTAATCTAGGTGATCATATGCCTAGAATATATATGTTGGCATATGATGAAGGCCCCAGAAGAAAAGAACTCGAAAATAACGGAATTACAGTAATTGATTTTAAAGAAGTTTACGGAAATCAAAGTGAAATTTATGAGACCATGTTTAAGGATATATTTGAGTTCTTTTCGTATAGAGACAGGAAAGAAGAAAAGGACTGGCCATACCTTCCCTATACTTCTTCAAATAAAAACATTTCACTTTTAGATATTTTTATAGAGAACCATAATAGTTATCCTGGATGGATAGTCCTACCTGAAACAATTCGAAGGAATAATATAGAAACTGTCCAAATGGCTGTAGGTAGTTTAACTAAAGATATCGTGAAAGACGAGATTTCAATATATGAGAAAATAAATATTGTTTATGAAATTAATTGGGTTAACAGTATCTTCAGTATTCCAATTGATATTAGACTTCAAAAAATAATGGAGAACCTAGTAGATAAGCAACAAGATAATAATATTTCCTTAAATGCTACAGTATTAAAATTACTAACAGAAGCTAGGATGAATTGTGATGTAAGATTATTTAAAGAATATGTCTCAATCTTAAAAAAACAGTCTCTAAGTAAAGAGTTTTCTCATCAACTTACTTATGAACTAATACAATTTGAAATGTTAAAACATGAATATGATAACGTAAAATCTTTATTAGAGAATTGGTATTTAGAAAGAAATGATATTGAATGGATAATAAAAAAAGCAGTTATTCACTTTAAAATTGGAGAAGCTAATCTATCCAAAAAATTATTAGGTGAAAACTTAGAAACTATTAGAAACATCATTGCTCGGAATAGTAACCATAAATTACTGTCGCTAGAGGGGATAACACTTACTTTATTATTATTATATGGGGAAGAAAAATTTCAAAATTTTAAACATAGATTGGAATATTTAGAGAGTGAATTAAGTAACCCGTTAAAAGAACTAGAGTCTTTATACTATAGTGTTAAAAAATCTAAATCTGCAGTAGAAAAATCAATGATATTAGAAGAAGGATATGATCCTAATTCTATCTTAAAAAGTTATAGATTTAGGAATACAAATGATCCTAATTTTATTACATCGTATAGAACTATAAAACTCTATGATGAGTTTGGTTTAACTTTATTAAATAGTGAATTACAAAGAGAAACAATTAATTTATCCCTAATAAATCAAGAGTCTTATTATCCTTTTTTTACATGGTCTCTCTACTTAAGAATTGGAGACTATAATAATATAAACCAATTTTTTTCTCGTAATAATATAAGGAAATTGAAAAAAAAAGAAGTTAGATTATTGGCAACTATTCTATTTAATGAATTTGATAATAATTATAAAAATAAAATTGTATTAGAGCTATTGTCTAGAATATATTTTGTACTTAATGAAAATGAAAAGAAAAAAGTTGATAAAATTGTATTTACTTTATTTACGAATACAGAGTTTTACAAAACTTTTCAAATTGGATCTGTAAAAATACTCGAAAAACTCTTTAATAGGATTGTTTATAGTAAAAATAAAAATGAAAAAGAAATCTTTATAGTAAAAATATATGATCTGCCTATTTTGGGAGAAGCTTCTGGAAACATTGCAGGGGTTAGAGTAGATAAATTTAATATTTTTGATCCAACTATAGTTCTCAATGTAGGCATGAAAATAAATCTCGATATCGCTAACGAAAGGATAGATGAATTATTATTAATTCTTGAAAATGGAGATAGGTGGTGTTGTGATTTAGCGCTTCAAAGATTGAATGTTTTGTTTGAAACTGGTAATTTAAACTCTGAATACCAAAATGAATTTAAAAAAAAGCTTAAAAAAATACTTATAGAGAAAGAATTTAGAAGTCATTTCCTTTTGTATTCTTATTTATTAGTTATAATTGGAGATAAAAATCTTCAAAATACTTATTTAGAAACCCTTTTATCTAAACCATTCCCTGTATCATATGACCCTAATTCTGGAGCGACTTCATTTGGAGGTGGTTTAGCCGATCGTTTGAAAGACTTAAAGAATATTTTTCCAAAATTAAGATTTTCAGATAAACATTTCATTGATTTTAATAACAATGTCTTTAATGATGTTATAGAGCTTTTTTTTGCTTGGTGGGATACTCAACAAAAATGGCTATTAACAAATAATGAAGAAGACCTCATCGATAGTGATAATGATTTACTTCAAATGATTAATTTTTTAAGGATATCTTTATTATCAAACATGCCATTAGAAAATTTAAACAAAGATATTACAAAAAAATTATTAACTATTTATGAAAGCTTAAACACTCATAAAGAAAAATTTGCATTAATGTTAATACCTGTTCTTTGTAGATTACGTGTTATTCCTGAGAACAACCTTCAAACAGTTTATAATGGATTGACGAGTAACGATGGCTTTACCATAGAATCATCGATAGCAGCTATGCATGATGTTTTTTATTTAATTTTTTTAGGAAAATTAGAGTTGAATACTGATTTAAGAGAGTTGAAAAAAGAGATTCTAAATGTCCTGAAATTTGGGAACGAATTATCCCAAAATCACATATTAAAACTTCTAATTACTTTATTAAATGATCAGCCTAATTTTTTTTCTGAACAAGAATTAGAATTAATTATAGATAAATTGAACTCTCTATTCAATTATTATTCTAATGACTTTTCTAGAACTTTATTAAGTATGAATGAGAAGATGCAATTGTTATCTCATATTTCAAATTTAGCAGGTGAAATTTATTGTCTTGAACCTCAACTTAGAAATAAGATTAATCAATTGAAAGAGTATGTATTATCTGAATCACTACCGGAAGTGCAACAATTCAGTTTTTTATTTTCAGAATAGTTATTCATTATTTTAATACTAATTTTATTACCGAAAAAGGAGATGCACAGTTGATTAACATCGAAAAGGTAGAGGTAGATTCGGAGAAGCGTATGATAGTAATTTCCGATATACACGGCAGTTTAAAACTGTTTCAGAGGCTCTTAGAGAAGATTGATTATACAGATAATGATTATTTGTTTATCAATGGGGACCTTGCTGAGAAAGGGAAAAATAGTCTTGAAGTGATTGAATTTATAAAAAATCTGGATGAAAAATCTAATCGGGTCTTTGTATCAAAAGGGAACTGTGACATTATATTTAAATATGTGCTGGACGGTAATGAGAGGATTCTTTCATATATGCGACAGCAGCAGTATTCTTTACTAAATGAAATGATTGTTAATGAGGGGAAGTCGATGGATGATTTCTCTGAGATAGAAAGTATCGCTGAATTTTATCGAAATCATTATCAAGATATGTTTGACTGGCTTGATTCTCTGCCTGAGGCTTATGAAACAGACGATCATATTATTATCCATGCCGGTATTAATGGAACAAAAGTGTGGCGGGAGACAGATGAACTTACAGCACTATCGGCAAAAGCATTTTATGAAAATGGACATCAAGCGGAAAAAATGGTTATAGTCGGTCACTGGCCGGTGGTTAATTATCAGACAAATCTTGTCAGTTCAAACAACCCTTTAATTGATTTGGAGAAGAAAGTAATCTCACTGGACGGCGGAAACCAGATTAAAATAGACGGGCAGCTTAATGCTTTGATTATTAAAGACGGGATGTACTCGGATACATATGTGGATGAATTAACGATTGAAAAAACAGTTCAAACAGATTTTCAAAATACAACAGCGGGTGTCGGTACCGTCACTTATCCCAATTATGAGTTAAGAATAATACAACCTGAACAGTACTTCACACTTTGTGAAAATGCTGTATCGGGCATCAGACAGTGGGTGAAAAATGAGTATCTGACAACGAATAATAATATGACATATTCGAGCGATGTAAGTACTACGTTTCTTTCAGTGCAAAAGGGTGAGAGAGTAAAGGTGATTAATGCATCATGTGAAGGATATGTCCTGATAAAGAAAATGAATGGAGATACAGGATGGATTTCAAAGTCATGCTTGAGTGGTGAATGATATGAAGCACAGGCGTTATTCAGTAAAAACTTGTGTTCAGGAAAGCCAATAAAATTTCCCCCTTAATTATATTTAAGGGGGAATGAGGAGTTATATTCTAATTTCACTTCTTTGATTATTTGGTAATGTAATAGTCTACTTAGCATTATTGTTAATATTTATTAAGCTTGAAAATAAAGCATACAATACATATAAAGCTGATAAGATTAAAATTAAACTCGCAAAAATATTATAAATATCATTATTATAAATATTTATGAAAGTTATTCCAAGATTATCTAAAGTACCAAAAAAATTATTAAGGGGTCGTGTATTAAAATTTAGTAAGTCCATTAAAAATAGAATAATCAAGGAAAAGACAACAGAAAACAAAGTACTTAAAATTCTCTTCATTTTATCCCTCTCTTTTAAAATTTTTTTGTTCATAACTTATAGTTAAAGAATCATGGTGCAGTATACAATATAATAGTAACTGTTATAGTTATTAGGCCGACTATAGTTACAAATTCTATGAGAATTAAGGGGATATTACATTATCGATTCTTATTAATCATGACTTGGGCATACAAGGCAATCCAAAGTGCGTGGGGAAAATCATCTGTATGATTTTCAATTTCTATATTATGTTTTTCTCCACGCCTTTTTGTGCCTTTTTCTCTGGATAAGTCAAAGAAACTGCGATCAGCTTTTAAAATATTTTCTTCTGAGTCATGGGGACTGATGACTGCATCGAAGCTCAGATAATCATTATTAAAATCATATTCTTTTTTATCATCTGTGAACCGGTAAGACAGAAGTTTTTTAGCTGCCTTATCTTTAATGACTTTTTTCGATTCGAAATAACCGCTCTTTTCATCATTGATATAAACATTATATCTATACCTTGGAAGAAGGGGGTTCACAGGTGATAACTGAATTTTATAATCAGATGATTCAAGTACCAGTCCATACACCGGGAAAATCCCCAGTATACTCAGCCATTTTTGTAAAGAATTATTAAAGTAAAGCATATATTTCATACGCGTTTGTCCATAAATTTTAATGGGCTGGTTATCTACCATATATAAAGGTGACTGATAAAAATACTGATTGTCTCCGAGGGAGTGTTCGGGTATATCACTGTCATCTTCCAAATGCTTTAAATATTTTTTCTGAGACTGGTTTCTGAAGACAAAACTAATGATAATAACCGCCAGTAATACAAAAGCTAAACCATATAACATCCAGAGGGAATTATCAAAAAATGTCTGATTGCCGAGAGCTGTATTTACAGTATCCACCACAGCCGCTATCAAAATGAGCAGGAATAATATCATTAATCTTCCGGAATTCATTTGTTAAAACCTCCAAATTCTTGTCTTAAAAAGACTGCCTGAAATCCGCAGACAGTCTGTATCATTTATTAATCAATCGTATCTTCCAGATCTCCATCAACCACGTCTATATCTTCAGGCGCAGTAAATAGTGATTCATCAAATGCCGGATTTACTTCATATTCGATGATTTCTATATCACTTTCCGCAGCACCGACAGATGCTTCATCATCATTCTGTCCGCTTTCCTGCTTCACTTCAAAAAATGTTTCCTGATCAAACCAGTACCCGGTGGTTTCACCGTCCTGTTCCGCTTCAACATGGTAGGTTTGAAAGCCGTTGATATCCTCTTCACCGATATAAGTGAGTTCTGCATTTTCAAGAAGCTGTTCATATGGATATGCTCCCGTACTTAAATCATCCATTTCCTCAGCATTTGTTCCAGACTCATGACGTATGGCTTCTGAATCACCTTCATCATAAGAAATTGTATAGTCCGGATCGTTTAAATCAGTAAGCTGATAATTTACGGGCATTGCATTGTCTATCGCCTCACCGTCTTCTTCACCTTCCATCATCATTTCAACTTCGAGACGGTTGTAGTAGGCATCCTCTTCCATGAACTGCCACTGTTTTTCAGTGATTGACTGAGTCAGCTCTGCTTCAGGCATATTTTCTTCTTCGCCGTCTGCAGCGATATCAATTTCACTTTCTGTCACGAAATAAAGCCCATCAAGCCCGTCATAAAATGCGGCAGCTTCCTCTAAAACATCTTCAGCAGAAGGCTCTGTATTTTCAGCTGTTTCTTCACTGTTTTCTTCCTGAACTTCTTCCTCTGACGATGTTTCAGTGTCATTGCTTTCTGTATCACTGTCGTCACTGCACGCTGTTAAAAATAATACGCTCATTAGAGAACCTGCGAATAATTTTTTAATAGTAACCCTGCTTTCTATAAGTATTTAATGTAAGTATTACCTTTAAAAACTCATTTAAAACATATTTGCTAAAATTTGGGTTTATTTTATGTCAGGTTAATTTAATCAGAGTTATTATTATTATTATTCATGACGGGTAAGAATTATGTTCTTAATTTATAATACTTTCAGTATTATGTTATGTATTGGGATATTGGAAAAATTAATCAGTGAGTTTGGGGGGATAATTACATTGATTATTCTGCCGGTATTAAACACAGTTGAAGAAGAAGTAAGATTTGAGAATAAATTATAATCAAACAAAAAAACACGGCAATTTGCCGTGTTTTTCTACAGACGCTGATATAGGTGGCCTTTTAATTCTTCGGTATACTCGAAATAGCATTCGGTAATAAAGTCCTCAGAGTCTGTTTCAAGAATTTCAAGTTTTAAAAGCTGTTCTCCCTTGCCAAAGAAGGGGAGTGACTGTTCTGCGTATTCTTCTGTCAGTTTGTCGTACAGTTCCTTTGCATCTTCATCATTTTCATAAGTGTGTTGTTTTACGACCAGTTCTTCACCGGATTCTTCTATTGTAGAAAGTTTAATATCCAACATTATTGTGTCCTCCATTCAAGGTACCATATTATACCAGGTAGTTGTATTAAACAAAAAACCAAGAGAGAGGTATCTCCTGGCTTTAAGCATATTATTCTTCAGTCTGGATTTCAATTGTTTCGTCTACTGGATCAGAAGTTTCTTCCGCCATTGGGTTTTCACGGCTTTGAAGTACTGTTTCTAAACTTGTATCCACCGGACCGTATCCAACGACTGCCGTTGCACTTTCACCAGGTTCAACTAATTCACCGGATGCTGTAATAGCATCACTGTGTTCGTTGTCTTCAGGAACATCCATTGTTAAGTTGTCTAATGTTGTTTCACTACCGTCAGCGAGCTGTCTGACCGCAAAGTCCATACCGAAAGCTTCAGCAGGTGATGTTGCTACATCAGAGTTATTAGTGAATTCAAATTCAACAAGTACAATTTCAGTAGGTGAAGGTTCTTCTTCACCTTCAGCAGGCTCAGCGTCCGGATCTGGTTCAACAGTGACCTGGTCGTAGCTGAGTACATTGTAGTCGCCGTATTCACCAGTATATGATACAGTTCCGTTTGATTCGCTGCCGTTTTCCTCAGTCGTTTCGTCAGTACCCTCATCCGCAGATTCATCGTCAGATGCACTATCATTGTTACATGCACCTAGTACTAAAGCAGTCGAAAGTCCGCCGGCGAGTAAGTATTTCTTTAAACTCATGGAATTTCCTCCTAAATATTTTTCTCTCATTTTTAATTATATTCATTATTTTAAAAATAATCAATTTTTAGAAACCGTTTTTATGAGATTTACTTTTATTTGATGTAAAATAAAATAACACAAATGTTTCTTCATGCAGTGCTGCTTTCATGATGAAACACATCTGACAGAATATATTAAATACGCTAATACAGAAATTTCAGGTGTTTTGGTTTATAAAGTAATTTTAATCAAAACTGAAGAAATCATTGATCACATCTCATTAAACTGGATTTCATTACTTATTCGTTGGCGGGGTGTGACAGTCTTCTGTTTAAAAGTACCGTTTCTCGAATTTCCAGGATTAAAGGTAGTAACTAAATCTCAAAGGTAACCGTTTTTATTGATTTATTTACACAAACTTTTAAAGGGTCTCGTTATGTTCTATTATTGACTAATAAATCAATCTTTTTGAAGGTGTTTTGGGCAAGTTATAATTATAAGAGTTTACTAGCCGAAATTCAGACAAAAACAATAAAGAATATGATAAAAAATTAATTTAAATACTTGAGAATGTGGGAGTGATGCACTATTATTGATGAGCTAAAACAAGAAATTGACTATTTTTATAATACCTATATTGATTGTGCGAATAAAACAGGTGTAACGTTATTGAACGGTAGATGGGGTAGTGGAAAAACATACTTTTTAGATAGATTAAGAGAGAGCAACACAAAGTATAAATATATTGAGATGGACTTTTGGGGAGAAGAAATTTCAGGTCAAAACTTTATTTTAATAGCGAAAAAACTGAGACCTATAAAGTTTTTATGTTACAAGTTTACTTACCCAATAATAGTAGTAATAATCTCTGCAATAATACCTTTATTAGGCTACTTATTTACAGCTGACATCTTTATTACTTCAGTTTTTACCAACAGTATATTACTATTATTCTTTATCTTTTTTATAATAGCTTTGTTACTACAATTCAAATATTATTTTTCTAGTTCAGATATTTTAGAAAAAAACTCTAAAAAAATAGTTGTAAATTTTTCGAATCCAAATAAAATAATTATTATTGATGATTTTGATAGAATATCTTCTCAAGACCGTCAAAATTTATACGCTATTATTAATCTGCTTAAAAGTAAGAAAAATAAGATTATTATAGTTGGGGATATATTACAAATAGATCGAGATATAAGGGATGGTTTCGTAAGAAAAATTATAGATTATAGATATGATATAGATAATCTTCATACTTCGAAGTATTTATATACTAAAATTGAAGAGGAACTACAAAAGATGGAAGTTGATACTTCTTCTATTGAAATGACCCTTTTGAGAAGTGATTTTATCAATAAGAAAAGAACATACCGAGATTATAAACAATTTTCTGAACTCATAAATGATCATGTTTTTAAGAATAGAAATATAAAATATATCAATTCTAATGAAAAAGTTTATCTTTTATATTTATATCATTTTTACTACGATGTATATAATAAAATTATTTCGTTTATAAATTCTGATCAAATTGCATTTCCGGCAATTTCACAGTCTCGGAAGTCAAATTCAAAGTCAGGTAAAGAAGATTTTATGAATGAATTACAAGATGAATATCAACTGAATGATTTGCTGTATCCATTTAGAAACAGTAAAGATTTAAATTCACCATCCTTATTTGATGGGTATCATGATTTATATATAGTTGGCAATGGGAAAAACTTTAATGACATAAAGTTGGCACTTAAATATAGTAAAGTTTTATCTGCTGATAGTTTTAAAAAAGTTATAGAGTTAGATTTACAATCTCAAACTTTATTTAGATCAAGAATTTATAGACTTGTGGTAATAAACCAAGAAGATAAAAATCTATTGATAGAATATTTAAGTAGTAGCGTAAATCTATTATTTGCTAATAATCAATACAACGAAGATACTAGCTTTAACAACTTAATCGTTGCTACATTTTTTAATTTGAAAACTTTTTTAATAAAAAGTCCAGAATTTAAGAAGTGGTACATGAATATAGCATCTGCTATTAATTTAAATAAATTATTTTTCTTAAAAGTAAGATTTGATCGAGAAGACAATATCTTGACCTATGAAGAATATGAATCTATCGTACAGGCGAAAAATATTGTTTTTAATGACGAATCATTTTATGGCACATTACAGTTGCTAAAAAATTATGACAAAGAAAGATTCAATGAATTAATTAAGGATATTATTAACAGTAATGACGAGGAGTTTTATGAAACATCAAAATCACGCTTGTTATCTGTATTTATTAAAGACGGCAAAGAAGAAATTCAAATGTTACATGAAACGATAATTGAATCTCCTAAATTGAAAGATGAATTTTTAGCAAGAATTAAAAAAATTGAGAATATACAATTTAGAAAGGAACTATTATCATATTTCAATATCGCCGATGAGTATCACGCATGGTAAATTACAGGAGAAGTGAAATTAAATAGCTTCTTAGATTGATAAGGGGAACCAAATGTCAGAGGACAGGGTGTCGGTCAAAAGATGCTTGAGGAAGTTTTGAAAATTGCTTTTGGGAAACTCAAGATGCATCGTGTGAGTCTGGGAGTATTTGATTTTAATCAATCAGCCGTATCTTGTTATGAAAAAGTCGGCTTTACAAAAGAGGGACTTCTTCGTGACAGCAGAAAAATCGGGAATGAATATTGGAGTTTAATTGAAATGAGCATACTTGAGAGTGAATGGTTTGAGAACCATTGATTCAAAAGCGAAGAGTTTATGGAGGATTATTAATGAATATCAAAGGCATTAACCATCTTTTGTTTTCAGTTTCTGATTTAGAGAAATCAATTAAATTTTATCAGGATGTATTTGATGCAAAATTAATGGTAAAGGGGAAGACTACAGCATATTTTGATTTGAACGGAATGTGGCTTGCGCTTAATTTAGAAGTGGATATACCGCGCAATGAAATCAATGATTCTTATACACATATTGCTTTTTCAGTAGAAAATGATGAAATAGATCATTTATATAATAAACTCAAGTCATTGAAAGTAAATATTTTATCCGGACGACCGAGAGATATCAGAGATAAAAAAAGTATATATTTTACTGACCTTGATGGGCATAAATTTGAGTTCCATACAGGGACTTTACAGGACAGGCTGAATTATTATAAAGAAGAGAAACCACATATGGATTTTTATGATTAGCATGCTTTCCACAAAAAAAAGAGCCGTCAAAAAACGGCTCTTTAGTATATTTAGAGACCTGTCAGCCCTGAATCAATAATCCAAGTGATAACAGCGTACCGAAAATGGTATTTATTTTCCCCATGGATGCCATGGCTGGAATCAGTTCGACAGGTATTCTTCCATAGTTTTTTAATTTACAATTTCAGAATGTGCAATGATGGTTTCTAAGATATTGGATTTAAGGTCATCATGGATTTCATCAATAACTTTAGTGTTTTGTACTTTTAAATCCAATGCTCTAATTTGTACAGTATCAATGATGCCGGTAATATTATTATTTTTAGTTTTGACAGGTAAATCGGATGGCTGTCGCCGACTTCTGTTTGTGATTGGCATAATCCAGCTAAAAGATGAACCGTTGTTGATAAGGTCATTACTGACCACAACACAAGGTCTGTATTTTTTCTTTTCTCTGCCGCGTGTTGGATCTAAATCAACTGTGATGACATCAAATTGTTTTACCATAATTCTTCCCCTTCTGCTTCTCCGTAATCGACTTCATGTTCGCTGTACTGACCCCCATTACGATAAAAGTCCTGAATCTCATCTTTAAGTGTTTTTTCTCTTTTCGTGAATATGATGGTGCAGTCTTTAATCTGGACATCCAGGTCATCACCGATTTTTAATCCTGCCTGTGTTAGTATCGTTTTATTTAAACTAATCGCCTGACTATTGCCATTTTTAAATACTCTTGATAATACTTTGGACATTGTTACACCTCCTAAAGATATTATACCGTGTGTAAGTACAATGTAAATACATTTGTGATATAAAAAACAAGTCACCGAAATAGGTGACTTGTTTTTCAAATTTAGAGACCTGTCAGCCCGTGAATTAATAATCCCAGTGACAACAGCATACCGAAAATGGTATTTAATTTACCCATGGATGCCATGGCCGGAATTAGTTCGACCGGGGTATGTCCTTTTTTCCAGAGTTTCACTGTTTTTACCGCAAGGGGTATAGACAACAGCGGCAGCAATAAGAATAAAGAACTTTCCGGTGCGAAAAATGCGAACCATATTATGAATAAATAACCGACCGCAAGGAGCAGGGCGGAAGTATTGACGGCATTTTTTTTACCGGCCAATATGACAAATGTTTTTCTGCCGCTTTCTGCATCTTTTTTCCGGTCTCTGATATTATTCGCCATGTTAAGGAGTCCGATGGTAATCGCAACCGGGATTGAAATTAACAGTGGAAAATAATAATGTTCGAGTGAACCGGTGTGGATGAAAAATGTAATCATAATGATGACGGTGCCCATGAAAAGTCCTGCAAAAATTTCGCCGAAAGGTGTCCAGGAAATCGGGAACGGTCCGCCGGTATAAAGATAGCCGACAGCCATCGATACTGCACCGATGACGAGTATCCAAAGGGATGACTGGAATGCGATGTAAAGCCCGATCAGAGCGGCGGTGAAGTAAAACGCAACCGCAATCATATAGACGGTTTTCGGACGCATACCGTTTCTGACGATGGCACCTGCGATGCCGACGGATTCTTTACTGTCAAGTCCTTTTTTATGGTCAAAGTATTCATTGAACATATTGGTTGCGGACTGAATCAGGATGGTTGCGATGAGCATCGCAGCAAACATATCCAGCCGTATATCTGAAAAAGCGAGGGCACTGAATGTGCCGACAAAGACCGGAACAAATCCCGCAGTCAGTGTGTGGGGTCTGGTCAGTGATACATATTTTTTGAAACCTGTTAATGTTTCGGTGGTCTGCATGATGATCTTCCTTTGTGACATGATTCATTTATTTTATCACAAATAAAGTGTCTTACGTACACAGTGAAATTAATAAATGATAAAATAGTACTATCTATGTTGAAAGAAGTGTATAAGATGCATTTAGAAGAACAACGAAGTACTTTGGAAGGCTTGAAAATCGATGCGGATAAAGGATTTTTAACGATGCACTTCAATATTTCTGAGTATGATATCAATGAGGAAAAATTATTCAGTTATTTTAACTCTTATCAGGGTCAGAGGTATTGGTTCCGTTCCAAAGATGAGCGGTATAATATTGTCGGAATCGGCTATATTAAAAGTATTTCTAAAGATAAATTTTCAAGTGCTGTGATGTCGGAAGAGAAAGCAGCGCTTTACAATGATATTCAGCAGGTTGATCTCGATAATGATTTAAAGGGCCGCCTGTCTTTATTCGGCGGTATTAAATTTGATGACAGCCATAAAACGGATGAATGGAATCAATTCAGACATTCGGAATTCCATCTGTCGAAGTGGCAGTTCTCACTCTCAAACAATGAGCTGTTTTATACCTTTGAAAATAATGGGGAATCTCTCACACAGACATTTGATGAAATCCATCAAATTTTAAGTGAGATTGACAGTCATACAGTTCAGGAGTCAGATAAGCCTGAGTTGAAAATGATGAAGGATATTTTCCCGGAAGAGTGGAAAACACTTGTAGATGAGGCGGTGGACCGGCTCGATGAGGATGCTTTCTTGAAAGTGGTACTGTCAAGACAGCGCTTAATCCGTTTTGATTCAAATATATCCCCGTTATTTCTGATCAACCGTCTGAATGATGAGAGCGGGACCTATACGATTTACTATGAAAAAAATGAATCGTCATTTGTTTCAAAATCACCGGAGAAACTGTTTGATATTAAAGATAATGCCCTGTCCACCAATGCGGTCGCAGGGTCATCCGAGCGGACGCTCGATGATGATGAGAACCGGCAGTCGAAAGCATTTTTATTATCCGATGATAAAAATCTGTATGAACATGCGCTTGTCAGGGAGTCGATTGTTGAGGATTTAAAACCGTACTCACATTATGTGAAATATAATGACATTCCGGAAATTATGGAAAATAAATATATTTATCACCTGCATACACCGATTACAGCGCGCCTGAAAGACGATGTGGATGTCTTTCAGCTGATCGGCGCCATTCACCCGACACCTGCTGTCGGCGGGATGCCGAAGGCGTTGTCAGAAGCGTACATTACTGAGCATGAATTCGGTACACGCGGTTTATACGCAGCACCGGTCGGTATTGTGGAAGAGAACAACAACAGTGAATTTGTCGTCAGTCTGAGATCAATGCTCGTCCGTCAGAGAAGTGCATCATTATTTGCCGGCTGCGGCATTGTGAAGGCGTCCGGCAGTGAGGAAGAGTTTAAAGAAACAAGTGTGAAGTTCACACCGATGTTAAATGTGTTGGGAGTGGAATGGAGTGAGTCATAAAACGGCACTGACAGAACAGATATTTACGCTCGTGGATATGCTGTACAGAGAAGGCATGACAACGGTAGTCACATCACCGGGATCTCGTTCGACACCGCTCGCACTCGCAGCGGAAATTCATCCGGGCATCCGGACGTTCATCCATCCTGATGAAAGAAGTGCAGCATTTTTTGCCCTCGGCTTAAGTAAAAAGGATAAACAGCCGGTCGGTTTAATATGCACCTCAGGCACTGCGGCTGCGAATTATACACCGGCGGTGGCGGAAGCGGATTTGAGTCATATTCCGCTCGTTATTTTAACGGCTGACAGACCGGCGGAACTGAGAGATGCCGGTGCACCGCAGGCAATCATACAAAATAATATGTACCAGAATTATGCAAGATATTTTACGGAACTGCCGATCGCTGAATCCGGCGTGCCCCAGGGTTTTATTCTGGATAATAAAGTCCGCAGGGCGGCTGCGTTTTTCGGCGGTACTGCATGCGGTCCGGTGCACTTTAATATTCCCATCCGTGAGCCGTTGATGCCGGATATGAACAGGGTGGACCTGTTTCACCGTGAACCGTCTCGGACACTCACGCGTACTGTCCCTGACAGCATCGAGGCACTCTCCGGACACATACTGGTGATACTGGGTGAAACCCATACGGATTTAACAGATGTCAAAGCGCTCGACTGTGACAATGTGACGGTGATTGCGGATCCGAGACAGCATTACCGGCTGCATCACTCCGATGTGATTACGAATCATGATTTAATATTTTTAAGTCTGACAGATACACAGATTCAAGATCTTGAGACACAGTTTGATTATATTATCAGAGTGGGTGAACCGCTGACATCAAAAGCATCGAACCAGTTCCTTAAAAGAACGAAGATACCGCAGATTGTCATCAGCGAATATGACAATATTAAAACGTTCCCGAAAGAGCCGGTGAAGGTTTATACCGGAGATGTACAGGCAATACTCGATCAAATCATTACATCCGGTGTACCGGGCAGTGATTTCCTGACACGTGTCAATGAAGGCATCGGTGATATGATTGAGAAGAATGTACGTCACTACGGAGACGAAGGTCGTATGATGTATGAAATTTTAAATCAGCTCGATGACAGTCATTCCATCTTCTTATCGAGCAGCATGCCGATCCGTGATTATGAGAGATACGATTTAAAAAATGTCCACCGTGTGTATGCGAACCGCGGAGCAAACGGAATTGACGGGGTGGTATCCACCGCGCTCGGCATGTCTGCAGGTGAAAAGATGACACTCATCATCGGGGACGTTGCTTTATACCATGACATGAACGGTCTGATTATGGCAAAACTTGAACAGCTCAATATTAATGTCATTGTCTTTAACAACAACGGCGGCGGTATATTCAGTTTTCTGCCGCAGTATACACATAAGGAACATTTTGAGCGTCTCTTCGGTACGCCGATTGATCTGAATTTTAGACACACAGCGGCGCTTTACGGCTATCCGTATACTGAAGTGGAAGATGTGGAGGATATTACAGCAGATTTACTGAACCGGGACGGGCGGCAGATAATTGAAATCCGTACAGACCGGACTGAAAATCTGGAGTCACATCAGGCGTTAAAAAACGAAATTGCGACGAAGGTGCAGTCTATTGATTAATCTGCATGCTGAATTTCAGGATAACGGACAGGAAAAGACAGTGATTCTGCTTCACGGATTCTTAAATGACCGAAGGAGCATGGCGCACATCGGCAGCAGCTTAAAACAGTGCGCCAATATTTTAAGTGTGGACCTGCCGGGTTTTGGTGAATCGAAAAGTTTCGGCATCGATTATACAATGGATGACATTGCAGATGCCTTATATGCCGTTCAAAAGAAATATGATAGAGAGCACATTCAAACATATATGCTCGGTTATTCAATGGGCGGAAGGGCGGCACTGTCTTATGCCTGCAGGTATCCCTCGACGTTATTCGGCCTGATTCTTGAAAGTGCCTCTCCCGGAATCGAAGACAGTGCAGAGAAAAAAGCGCGGATTGAAATCGATGATAAGCGTGCACTGGAGATGGTGCAGGATTATCCTGCATTCATTCAGTCGTGGGAAAACATGGGGCTTTTTAACAGCCAGACAGAGGTGGATGAACAGGTATTTAATGAACAGCGTAAAGCGCGGCTGTCTCAGATTCCAAAAGAAGCGGCAGACAGTCTGAGGAAATACGGCACAGGCGTGCAGCCGTCTTACTGGGACCGGTTAAAGAGTGTGGACATACCGGTGTTACAGCTCGTTGGCAGCCGGGACGAGAAGTTTATTTCCATCAATCAAAGGATGAATGACTCTTTCCCGGATGCGGTTTTAAATATTGTTGACGGGGCGGGGCATAATATTCATTTAGAAGTGCCGGAGAAATTTGATACAATAGTAAGTGAGTTTATAAATAGGAGGATTTAGATGGCTAGAGAATGGGAAACAATTAAAGAATATAAAGAGATTAAATATGAATTTTATAATGGGATTGCGAAAGTGACAATCAACCGTCCGGAGGTGCGTAATGCGTTTACGCCGCTGACAGTGTCTGAAATGATTGATGCGTTCAGCCGTGCGCGTGACGATCAAAGAGTTGGTGTGATTGTACTGACGGGTGAAGGTGAGAAGGCGTTCTGTTCCGGCGGAGACCAGAAGGTGCGCGGTCACGGCGGTTATGTCGGTGAGGATGAAATTCCACGCTTGAATGTGCTGGATTTACAGCGTTTAATCCGTGTTATTCCAAAGCCGGTTGTGGCGATGGTGTCGGGTTATGCGATCGGTGGCGGTCATGTGCTGCATGTCGTATGTGACTTGACGATTGCTGCAGAGAATGCGATTTTCGGTCAGACCGGCCCGAAAGTAGGATCGTTTGATGCAGGATACGGTTCCGGTTACCTGGCACGTATCGTCGGCCATAAAAAGGCGCGTGAAATCTGGTATTTATGCCGCCAGTACAATGCAGAAGAGGCGCTTGATATGGGGCTTGTTAATACTGTGGTTCCTTATGAAGAGCTTGAAAATGAGACAGTCAAATGGTGTGAGGAAATGATGGAACACTCACCGACAGCACTCCGCTTCCTAAAAGCAGCGATGAATGCTGATACAGATGGTCTTGCAGGTCTTCAGCAGATGGCGGGAGATGCGACACTGCTTTACTATACAACGGATGAAGCGAAAGAAGGCCGTGATGCGTTTAAGGAAAAACGCTCTCCGGACTTTGATCAATTCCCTAAATTCCCATAAAAAACGAAACCCATCTCCGGATGGGTTTTTTAGAGGTGAAAAACGTGAACTGGCTCCATGAAAGGTATATTCAAGACAGCGACAAGACGGCAGTGTATGAGAACGGCGTCCGGCTGACGTACGGCGGATTGTTTGAGTCGGCATGTTCACTGGCCGGGAAAATACAACAGCTTCAGAGAGAACGAATCGCAGTTTATATTCATAACAGCCTAGATTCTGTCGTTCTCGTTCATGCGTTGATGCAGGCGGGGGTTGAGATGGTGCTGTTAAATACGCGTCTGACCCGGCATGAAGTGGTGGCACAGCTTAAGGATATTGATGTCGATACTGTGATTGCGGCGGCTGAATTTGAAGCGGATGAACTGACGGTCATTCCACTTAGAGTGCTTCAGGATGCGCCGGAAGCGGTGTTTGATATTCGGACACCTTCAGAACAGGATATATTATCTATCATGTTCACTTCAGGGACAACCGGTAAACCAAAAGCAGTGTCTCAGACTTATTTGAATCACTATGCGTCGGCACTCGGCTGTGCTGAACGTTTTCAATATGACGGGCAGTCGAACTGGCTGCTTGTGAATCCCGTATATCATATATCCGGCCTGTCCATCATCTTCCGTACAGCGATTTCAGGCGCTTCTTTATATATTGTGAATAAGTTCGATGAAGATACAGTGATTGACATGATTCAAAAACATCACATTACGCATACGAGTCTGGTACCGGTGATGCTTAAACGTTTGATGAAAAAAGAATGGACGCATCAGCTTGAGGGGATACTTCTCGGCGGTGCCGGAGCAACCCGTACCTTAATGGCTGAAGCCGTTGAGCGCGGGCTTCCGATTCATAATTCCTTCGGTATGACCGAAACCTGTTCCCAGATTGTATCTGTTTCCTATAGAAACGACATGCTTTTAAAAGGGACAGTCGGCCGGCCGCCGCAAAACGTCAGTATCAAAGTAGATAAAAATAATGAACTGCTGGTGAAGGCGGATAACGTCACGCCGGGATATTTAAATGCACCCATTGAACGGGTAGACGGCTATTTTAAAACCGGTGATCTTGCAGAAATAGATGATGACGGCTATTTATATATTTTAGACCGGCGGAAAGATTTAATTATCAGCGGCGGTGAAAATATTTATCCGAAAGAGATTGAAGATGTTGTCAACTCCGTTGAAGGCGTCGTGCAGTCGGCAGTCATCAAAAAGAAAGATGAGAATTGGGGAGAGGTCCCTGTGCTGCTGGTAGAAGGAAGCCCTGATTCAGAGGATTTAAAACATCATTTAAAAGAAAAACTCGCCCGGTACAAACAGCCAAAAGAAATTCATTTTGTCGATGAAATATATATGACATCGACCGGCAAAGTATCAAGAGCAAAGAATAAAGAAATATATGATGCGGTTATTGACCGCTAACAAACACCTGTGATGAAGAGAAATCTTTGTTGCAGGTTTTTTTGATGGGATGAAAAAAGACAGAATATGCCTTGTAATTTGCATTCGCAAATTGTAATATTAAAACAAATCGATTTGCAAATACAAATATACGTGAGGGAAAACATGAAACAGTTTACAGCATTTAACCAAACGATTCGCATTAGAATGTTCCTTAATTTTTTCTCAGTAATTACCTCTGCAATGGTAATGCCGTATACCATTCTTTATTTTAATGATTTAATCGGTAAGGGATTAATATCAACAATCATTATAATGATTGGAATGATAAGTGTGGCGGGTTATCTTCTTGGAGGGTATGTCACTGACAGTTACGGTAGAAAATTAATTATTATTATCGGTGAGGGGATTTCAGGAGCCGGCTTTATAGTAATCAGTTACTTAGATTATGTCGAAGCGGCGTATATTATTCCGATTATAATTGTGTTTAGTATTATGTATTTTTTTGAAACAGCTGCCAACCCGGCATACGCCGCATTAATTATCGATGTCAGTCATGAAAATGAAAGACGGGTGATTTATACATATTTTATGTGGCTGTCAAGTATAGCATTTGCTTTAGGGAGTGTGGTGGGCGGGTTTTACTTTGAACACCATTCATCTGTTCTGTATTTCATTATGGGACTGACATCACTGATTTCATCTATACTGACCTATCTTTTTGTTAAAGAAAAATCGTTTTCAAAACAGAATAATATTGATCATTTAGAAAATGTTCGGGAAATCAAAAGGGATATACCGGGTCAGAAAACATATAGTATTATCAGCATATTTAAAAACCGCTTCTTCTTGTTGTTATGCACAGGCGCGTTTTTATTAACACTCCTTAGTGAACAGATATACAGCTATTTGAGTGTGAGGGTGGTTGAGAACTATCGTATTGAAAATTTCAGTATCACCGGCCATCAAATGATGGGGTATCTGCATCTGGAAAATACAATTATTATGACTTTATCGGCAGGAATTATAATGAGAGTGACTAAAAAATTAGAAGATAAATCGGTGATTATCATTGGCCTCATATTAAATGTAACTGGTTATATATGTTTAAGTTATTTTCTGCAGCCGATGGTCTTATTTTTCGGAATGTTTTTGGTTGCGGTAGGCTTTCTTACTTACCGTCCGGTTCAACAGACCATTATTGCGAATTCTATTCCTGAAAATTCAAGAGGGCGACATTTATCTGTGATTGGCTTAGCAGGTCCGCTCGGTGGAATGGTGTCCGGTTTATTTATTTGGTTGTCAGAGTATGTTTCCGAGACAGGAATAACTTTCATTTTTCTTATTGTAGGCATTTTAATTATTATAAATTATTTGAGAGTATTGAAGTATTACAATGCGGAAATAAAGTGAATATAGGAAAGGCTAAGGATTAATATAATTACTTTAAGTTTATTTTTATAAACTATATAATGATATTAAGTTGATTTGTAAACGTCAATTAATAAAGGAGTTTTATTTATGACAGAAGAAAAGAAACCAAAATACAGCCGGGATGAAGTGATGGAAATTTCATGGGAACAGGAAAAATTAATCTCCAATCCTTTCAGATCAAGACTGATTGCACTTCTTTATGAGCAGGCATTAACACCAAAGCAGGCGGCGGATATGGTCGAGAAGAACCCAGGGACAGTTTATTATCATATCCAGCAGTTATTGAAACACGATATTTTAGAAGTTGAACGAATGGAAACGAATAAAGGAATTGTTGAAAAATATTATCGTGCGAAAGCGGCTAATTATTCCAATCCGGAACGGTCAGCCCAGAATCCGGCGCATTATGTGACCGGTGCAAATATACATATTCTCATGTCAGATGAGCTCCTTGAGGATTTTAGAAAAGATATGGGAGAATTACTCATGAAGTACGGCCATCTTGCATACAAGGAGCAAAACAGTAAGGAGCAGAGCGGATATACTATAGAGTACTCTGTAAAGAAATTTCTCGAAGATGATGAGAAGTAAAGTTATAAAGCTGTCAATCAATCTTCAGGCCAAATATATAGTTATATGGAGTATATAGATAGAAGGTGTGGTTATTATGTCTTTTACAATAAGTTTGTCAAAAAATGAGGAAAAGCTTATAAGGGAATACGCCAAAGATAAGAGTATAAGTGTTACTCGTTTATTTCGGGATTCTGTTTTAGAAAAAATAGAAGATGATATCGACTTGAAAATTTATGATTATGAAATGGAAGCACATAAGATAAATGATACTTCTATTTCTTACGATGAGATGATGAAAGAAATAAATAACGAGCGTACGTCCTAAGATTTTGTTGAATGATATAGCTAGGATAAAAAGTTAATCCACCATATCCTATCTATCAAATGTTTGAAAACTAATATAAAAAGGGGTATTCAAATGATTCAATTTCCAAAACCAGATTTAGAGCAGTTTTTTTATACGTACAGTATCCACCATTTTCAAGTGAGTCAAGATGAGAAGAAACTGGTATTTTCAACAAACTTAACAGGGAAGCGAAATTTATGGGCGCTTGATTTAACTCAGGAGCATCCATATCCGTATCAATTTTCGAAAAAGGATGAATCGATTGGATTTATTGAGTTTGACCCGAATGGGAAATATGTTTTGACCAGCTTTGATTCTGATGGTGATGAGAATCATCAGATTTATGCACTGCCTGCAGCAGGCGGCGTGCCGCAGCCATTAATTACAGGGGATGAAAATGAAAAATATATATTCTCACACTTAAGTAAAGACGGAAATCGTATTTACTATAATACATCAGAAGGCAATCCGAATTTTTTAAATGTACGGCTTCGACATCTGGATACAGGTACCGATGAGCTGCTGAAAGAGGGCGCCGATGGTATGACACAGCTGGTTGCTGTGTCTGAGGACGAGAAGACTTTAGTGTATATTAAGATGTTCGCAAACACATACAACAATATTTATATTCAAAAAGATGAAGAGGTGTATTTAACACCTGACCCTGAGAAGATTCATGTATCTGATGAACCGGTTTTCACGGATGATGACACATTATATTTCCCGACGAATTATGATAGTGAGTATAATTATCTTGCCGAATACCGGATTAAAGAACAATCTTTTTCAAAAGTACTTGAAATAGAGAATGAATCTATCACATCAGTCAGTTATGATAAAACGTCAAATGTATTGTATATTGTGACAGAAAGCGGTGTAGTGGATAAACTGTACCGGTACGGAATAAAGTCCCGTGAACTCAAAGAAATCACGAAACCTTTTGATATGATTGACCAGATTAAAGTTACAGAATCAGGATCTGTGTATATGCTTGGGTTATCTTCTGTGAAGCCTGCAAATATTTACCGCTTCACAGAAGAACATGAGTGGGAACAGCTGACAGACAACCGTGTACTCGGAGTATCCGGGGAAGATATGGTTGAACCTGAAACAGTGACATACCAGTCATTTGACGGTATGGAAATTGAATCTTTGTTTTTCCGTGCGAAACCTGAGAATGCGAATGGTTATACAGTATTCTGGCCGCACGGCGGTCCACAGGCGGCAGAACAAAAGTTTTTCCGCGCAGTATTTCAATGTATTTTAAACAGAGGCTACCATATTTTTGCACCGAATTTCCGAGGAAGCACGGGCTATGGTTCTTCATTTGTCAAACTGGTGGAGCAGGACTGGGGTTACGGGCCGAGGCTTGATAATGTAGAAGGGATTAAGTGGCTGTTTGATCAGGGGATTACTGATTCTGATCATCTGTTTTTAGTCGGCGGCAGCTACGGCGGATATATGTCACTCCTTCTCCATGGACGTCACCCGGAATATTTTAAAGCAGTGGTTGATATATTCGGTCCTTCGGATTTATTTACTTTTGTTGAATCGGTTCCGGATCACTGGAAACCGATTATGGAAAGATGGGTCGGGGACCCGGAACGTGATAAGGAACGGTTTGTCAGAGACTCTCCGGTCACATATCTTGATACAATGACTAAACCGATGCTTGTAATTCAAGGCGCAAAGGACCCGCGTGTCGTAAAGAAAGAGTCTGACCAGATTGTAGAAAAACTCCGGAATAAGGGCAGGGAAGTTGAGTATCTCGTACTTGAAGATGAAGGTCATGGTTTTTCAAAAACAGATAATGAAATTAAAGTATATAAACAGATGCTGGAATTTTTAGAAAAGCATCAATAAATAAAAACATCAGCCGAATCCTTAATGGGATTTATGCTGATGTTTTTCATTGCTGTCATTGTAGTTTTTCGGGTTTAAAGGGACCGGATCATAGCCGCCTGGATGGAAGGGATGGCATTTTAAAATACGTTTAACTGCCATATAGCTGCCTTTAAGTGCACCATGTTCCTGGACGGCCTCAATGCCGTAGTTGCTGCAGGTCGGTTCAAATCTGCAGGAGGGCGGGAACATCGGTGATATATAACGCTGGTAGAGCCTGAAGATTTTTATTACAATTCGTTTCATTAATAATCCCTCATCGTTTTTAATATGTATATCATATAGCGTATACTGAAGATAAGCAAATTAGAGGTGTTGGAGATGCGGGTATTTACAGACGAATACGGAATTAAAGTGACATTTACGAAATCACATATTAAAGAAACGAAACATATCCTGGCCATTCCTAAATTTAATCATCAATATTTGATGACACACCATAAAATTCGGGGGATTGAATTTCCAGGCGGTAAAGTGGAAGCGGGTGAATCGCTGGAAGAAGCAGTCCACCGTGAGGTCTTTGAAGAAACAGGGGGTGTTATTGAATCGCTCGCTTTTGTCGGGACATATACGGTTCATGGCAGTATGCCGTTCTCAAAGGCGGTGTACACGGTGCGGGTGAATGATTTTCATTTTAAGTGTGATTACATGGAAACATACGGCCCGGAACTGTTTGATGCTATTTCAAGTGTTCCAGAAGAAGAGCAGAGTCCATTGCTCCGGGATGAATGTATCCGTTATATATATGAAATGACTAAAGATGATGAAATTTTTACAAAACAATAAATGCCGATAAACCTGGTGGACATCCACACAGATTTATCGGCATGTTTTATTTGAAGCCGCCGGCGTCAGCAATTTCTGCTGAATCATCACCAAATTTTTTGAAGTTTTCTATAAACATTTCTTTTAATTCATTGGCCTGCTGATCGTAAATACTGCCTTCCGACCATGTGTTTCTCGGCTGAAGAATTTCTGTCGGCACACCAGTCACTGCTGTCGGTACACTTAAATCAAATACCGGGTCTTTTTCGTATTCGCCGAGTTCCAAAGCACCGCTGATGGCATTTCGTACCATTGTACGTGTGTGTTTTAAATTCATTCTGCTGCCGACACCGTAAGCACCGCCGGTCCATCCGGTATTTACGAGGTAAACATTAACCTCGTGCTTATCAATCAGACGACCGAGCATTTTTGCGTAAACCGTCGGTTCAAGAGGCAGGAAGGGTGACCCGAAACATGAAGAGAATACCGGTTGTGGTGTAGTAACACCGCGTTCAGTACCTGCAAGCTTGGAAGTAAAGCCGCTCATGAAGTGATACATTGCCTGGTTTCTGTCGAGCTTACTGATTGGCGGCAGTACACCGAAGGCATCTGCCGTTAAAAATACAATCGTTTTGGCATGTCCTGCAACCGATGGGATACGGGCATTGTCGATATGGTGAAGCGGGTAGGCCGCTCGTGTATTTTCAGTTAAAGTACCGTCTTCATAGTCAGGTTCCCCCTGGTCGTTCAGTACAACATTTTCAAGAACGGAGCCGAATTTGATGGCACGGAAAATCTCAGGTTCTTTTTCTTCAGATAAATCAATAGTTTTTGCGTAGCATCCGCCTTCAATATTGAAGACACCGTCATCATTCCATCCGTGCTCGTCATCACCGATTAATTCACGATAAGGGTCTGCGGACAATGTTGTTTTTCCGGTTCCGGAAAGCCCGAAAAACAAGGCAACATCTTTGTTTTCGCCGACATTGGCAGAGCAGTGCATGCTCATCACACCGTGTTCAGGGAGCAGGTAGTTCATGATTGAGAAGATGGATTTTTTCATCTCTCCTGCGTATTCAGTGCCGCCGATTAAAATGATTTTCTTTTTCAGACTGACAATGATAAAAGCTTCAGACTTTGTGCCGTCTGTGTCAGGATCTGCTTTAAAAGTCGGAGCGGATACAATTCTGAACTGCGGGTCGATAGAGAGTGCTTCTTCACGTGTTTCAGGACGGATGAATAAATTTCTGACAAACAGATTGTGCCAGCTGAATTCGTTAACGACCTGAAGATTTAATCGTGTTGATTCATCAGCACCGGCATAACCGTTAAAGACAAACAACTCTTCTTTGTCATTTAAATGCTGAATCACTTTATCGTAAAGTGCGTCAAACACATCTTCAGATATTTCCTGGTTTACATCTCCCCAGTCTATTTTATGGGAAGAAACATCATCACGGACAACGAAACGGTCTTTCGGACTACGTCCTGTGTATTTTCCGGTCTCAGCTCGGAGAGCACCGGTTTCAGTGAGTCGGCCCTCACCACGGCGAAGTGAAGCGGTTACAAGTTGCGAAGTAGAAAGTTGATTGTGAGTCGAGTCTTTTGAAATAAGGTTTGAAATGAGTTCATCGTGATTGACCATATGAATGCCTCCAAATATGTAGTATTGATTTCTTTGAGAAATAGTATAACACATTAATAAATGATATAACACAATAACAATAATTTAATTTAAAAAATTTCTTGAAGATATATTTTTGATGAAGAAATCAGGTTGAAAAACCTATGAATACAGTATTTTTAAATTGATTTTTTCGTGTAACAAAAAAGAATGGACGGAAATTTCCATCCATTCTTTATAAAGGTTAGGCTAAATCACGTCTTTTGTACCCAATATAGCCAAGCAACATTAAGAAGATACTAATACCAGTAATAATTAAAAATGGTCCCCATTCAAATGAATCCAAAGGCACTCGGGGCAGAAAGCTTTGAACTGCTGTTTTCTCGACCCATTCAGGCAGATCAAGTATTCCCTGAAAGTAATCCAGAAAGAATGAGTAGACAAGGACGATATACACAAGTTTACCGAACTTTGGCAGCCATCCGAGAAGCAGTGAAGAGATGCCGGTGAAGAACAGAACAACCGGAAAGAAGTTCAGACCGGAATTTATGAAGTCGCTCAAACTGATTACAGATGTATTGTCCATGCTGCCTAAAGCAGTCAGACCAAGTCCTAATGCAGATATCAGCGTACCGATAAAGCCGACTGTGACAGCGAGTCCTAAAGCAGTGAAGAACAGCTTCCCCCGGGATACTCTCGTGGCATAAATTTGACTCAAATGCTGTCGTGTTTCTTCATTGTATAATTTATTGACGATGACAATCGGCAGAATTGATACCAGACTGATTACCACTGCCATAATGGTACCGGTGAACGACACTTCTATTGAGACACCTGTTGTTGTGAACATCTGCTGAATCATTGCGTTACTCTCAATAAAAGACTGCATATCGCCGTATATTGAACCATATGCTGCACCGATGGCAATAAAACCAATCATCCATGAAATAATTACACTTCTGTTAATACGGAAAAACCAGCCGGGGACAGATAATAACATGCGGCTAGCCTGAGGATGTCCGGCACGCTCCGGCAGATAACCTGCACCCATATCCCGGTATCCTTCAAGTGTAAAAGCAATGACGGATACTATAATCAAAAATGCAGCAGTGTAGATGAGCGGCATGACGTTATTCTCAGTAAAAGGGAAGGTTAAATATGTCCAGCCCATCGGGTTGAGCATGGATAAGTCCGTATTCACTGTATCAGTCCCGGCGCGTATGATATACATCAGTCCGATGATACCAAGTGTTAAGCCTGAAGCACCTGATGACGACGGCATAAGCTGACTCGCAGCTAAAGCAATCACGGCACCAATCAGTCCGGCAGCACCGATGGATGTACCGAAAATGACTGTCCCTGATACTGAAAAACCGTCTGCATTAAAACTCATCATTATCACAGAAATGACTGCAGCAAGTATGATATTGATTAATGTTACTTCCAGTAACACTGCAAGTGAATTCGCCTGACGTCCGACTTGAAATGAACGGACGAGTTCAGTTAAACCGAGATCTTCTTCTTTTCGTGTATGACTGACCACATGAAGGGCAGAGATAATCATTGCCACAACACCGCAGAAGAGAAGCATTTCATGAGTGTACATTGCACCGACTGTATATTCAGCAGCAGAATCCACGGGTGTCGGTCCGACCATAGCGGTCATTGCGGGGTTCTGCATCGTCTCATACATCCCAGTCAGCCCTTGTCCTTTTGCTATCTCTTCAAAAGCAGGAACAAAGACAGCAGAAAACAGTCCCAGTCCGGTAATCCAGAATATTATCTTTTTCCAGTCACGCTTTAAATACTGGAGAAACAGTGTGCCTGAGCGTGCAAAGTTTTCTTTCAAAATACTCGCATCCTTTCCAGATGAAACTATCCTTTATAATGACGCATGAACAAGTCTTCAAGTGTCGGCGGTGCAGATTCAAAAGTAGTAACACCCAGTTTACTCACTTCAGACAGAATATGATTTAAATGTTCAGGTTCTGCAGAAAATACCGCATGGTTATCTTTTAAATGAAAATCAAATACCCCTTTAACATCTTTTAATTTTGATACATCATTCTCTGTTTGAATCGTAATAGTGGAGCGGCTTAGATGTCTTAATTCATCAAGTGTTCCTGATTCAACGATTTCACCCTGCCTGATAATGACAACTCTGTCTGCCAGACGCTCGACTTCGCTTAATATGTGGGATGAGAGAATAATGGACTTTCCTTCTGATTTTAACCGTTCCACTTCCTCTTGAAATATCGATTCCATGAGCGGGTCAAGTCCTGATGTCGGCTCATCGAAAATATATAAATCAGAATTCACAGAGAGAGATGCAATCAGCCCGACTTTTTGGCGGTTTCCTTTCGAATAGCCTTTTGCTTTTTTTCTTGGATCGAGTTCAAAGCGTTCAATCAGACGGTCGCGCTTTTCTTTACTGCCGCTGCCGTGAAGTTTAATGAATAAGTCAATAATCTCACCGCCGGATAAATTACCCCATAAGGCAACATCCCCCGGAACATAGGAAATCCGCTTATGAATTTCAAGGCTGTCTTTCCACACATCTTTACCGAATATTTGTGCGTCTCCGCCGTTCTTTTTTATAATACCGAGTAAAATTCTGATTGTTGTTGATTTTCCGGAACCGTTGGGACCGATAAAACCGACCACCTCACCGGGATAAACTGAAAAGGTGACATCACTTAACGCCTGGAATTTACCGAACTTTTTTTGTAAGCCTTCAATTTTAACCATTTCGTTCATCATAATGACTTCCTTTCAAATAATATGAGTGTTTTATTTATAAAAACTGTACTTTAATATTTCTGCGTATTCCTGCCAATCGTTTAAAAGGGCACCTCCGAAATCAGTAACAGATTCAAAAGATTCTATCTGCGGCATATATTTATCAGCAAAACCGAACATCGTCCATGTTAAAATTTCGATTGCTTTTTGAACATCAATCTCTTTTTTAAACAATGAATAATCAATATCATCGTACAGGCTGTTTAAACCGCGGATATAAGTATCATTGATTTTGTCATTAATTATATTTTTGACCTCGGCTGATTCTTCACTTATAGAATTGGTCAGAAAATCAAAGGCATAGGGAAACTGTTTTTGAGTTTTTAATTTCTCTACACCGATATTTTCAAGACGTTTAAACAAATCAGGCTCTGACTTGTCAATTTGATTGTAAAACTGCTCAACAACTTCGATACTGTAATCAAGCAGGAAAATGTACAATCCTTTTTTACTGCCGAAATAATTGAACAATGAGCCTTTTGAAATATTGGCTGCTTTTGTAATAACGTTGGTTGATGCAGATTCATAACCATTTTCACTGAATTCTTTTAGTGACACATTAATAATTTCAGTTTTTTTATTATCATCTACTTTATTAAAATTTTTATACATTTCAATCATCCTCACTTCTTTGACCACTATGGTCAACTTCATTATAGTTCTAGTGACCGGTGTGGTCAAGTGATTTTCTAAAACTGCTGGAAATACTTGATTATATGAAAAATTTATTATACGAATGTCTCATTTATTAGGATGGCTTCAATCTGCGTCCTTTATTTAGAATGTAAAATGTTATATAATAAATTTACTATTTAAATGGAAAGGAGATGCCGCCAATGGCTACATCTACAATCACCAGAAAGATTACGATCAATGAATATGAAGCTAGGCAAATTGCAGAAAGTGAAGCGTACGCTGTGAAAAAATCATCTGTAAAAATGGCAACTTCAAAACAACGAAAAACGTTAATTGATTCAATCAGAAGGGGTAAGCATAATAAGTGAATCTGATTATAGAATCTCTCGAAGCATTAATACAGGATGGTCTGACTAAAGAAGAGTTTCACACTTTAGTTGAAAATTTTAAATGTGATTTTAATGAAGATGTTGAGTATTTTTTATTGGAAAAAGCTTATAGCAGTTGTGTTGCGAGTCAGTCCAGAACTTTTTTAGTGAGAGACGAGGAGAAGTTGAATGAGATATTAGGATATTTTACGTTATCCCACAAAACAATTTCTTTTAATAGTGAAGTCTCTGCAAATGAGAGGAAAAAACTTACCGGTTCAAAACAAAGTGATGGGTTGTCAGGAATATTAATTGCTCAACTCGGTAAGAATACCAATGCAAGTGTTAACATCAAAGGGATGCTCTTATTAAATGAAGCAGAGAATTTATGTAATCAAATTTTCGAGACGATAGCTTTAAGAGTAGTAATACTTGAACATGATGATGTGGAAGAATTACATCGTTTCTACGGGGAGAATCATTATAAAATCCTGGATAAAGCTTCTGATAAGAATAATCATCTGTTTCTTAGGTATAAAAGGCTAGATAGAAATTTAAATTAAGGTATCCTGTCATAACAACAAAGGACGACAGAGAATTCAGTGATTCAAATAGCTTTCTCGAAAATTAATGACTTTTACTTTAAGAACAGCGACTATACAAATAAAATCTAGTAAACTGCTAGGATTAAATAATATGAATCATGAAAACCACATGCTTGGTCTTGATTTGGTTTTGTGAATCTAGTATATTATTAAATAAGTTATCTCTTATCAAGAGTCGGTGGAGGGAACATACCCTATGAAGCCCAGCAACCTCTTTATTAGTTTTTGTGAAGAAAGGTGCTAAAGGATGCAGAGTATTCTGAGCGATAAGGGGAAGAGCGGAGCCTTTTCTCTTTTTGATGAGAAAAGGTTTTATTTTTGTCGTTAGGAGATAGCTAATATACTTTTAAAGGAGCTTATTTATGGCAGAGCGCAATTTATTTACTTCCGAGTCAGTGACGGAGGGACATCCAGATAAGATTGCCGATCAAATATCTGATGCAATTTTAGATGAAATTATTGAAGGAGATGCACATGCAAGAGTTGCCTGTGAAACGGTAGTGAATACGGGTCTCGCATTAATCGTGGGTGAGATTAGTACAAAAACGTATGTGGATATTCCTAAAATCGTAAGAAAGACAGTTGAAGATATTGGCTATGTTGATGCAAAGTACGGTTATGACTATAAAACAATGTCTGTATTAACAGGTATCGATGAACAGTCACAGGATATTGCACAAGGTGTGAACAATGCGATTGAAACGAGAAGTACGGAAGATGTGTCTACAGGTGCCGGCGACCAGGGCTTAATGTTCGGCTTCGCTTGTGATGAAACAGAGGAATTAATGCCGCTTCCAATCTCTTTATCCCATAAATTATCAAAGCGTTTAACGGAAGCAAGAAAAACAGGGCTGCTTGATTACCTGCGCCCGGATGGTAAAACACAGGTGACGGTTGAATATGATGAAAATAATGTTGTGAAACGAATTGATACGATTGTCATTTCTACACAGCATCATGAAGATATTTCACCGGAACAGATTTATGATGATCTTCTTGAGTATGTGATTCGTTATGTTGTCCCTGAGGAACTGCTTGATGAAGATACAAAATACTTCATCAACCCGACAGGGCGCTTTGTTATCGGCGGACCACAGGGTGATGCAGGGCTGACAGGCCGTAAAATTATCGTAGATACTTACGGTGGTTATGCGCGTCACGGCGGCGGTGCATTCAGTGGTAAGGATCCGACAAAGGTCGACCGTTCTGCAGCATATGCAGCACGCTATATCGCTAAAAATATTGTGGCAAGTAAAATCGCATCAAAATGTGAAATCCAGCTGGCATATGCCATCGGCGTGTCACAGCCTGTATCGATTTCAGTAGATACTTTCGGGACTTCAAAATATAGTGAAGCTCAAATCGTTGAGGCCATCCGTGAGCTGTTCAACTTATCACCGGACGGAATCATTGAGATGCTTGATTTAAGAAGACCGATTTATAAAAACACCGCAAGCTACGGCCATTTTGGACGTGAAGATTTGAATCTTCCATGGGAAGCGGTGGATCAGGTGGATGCACTTATCGGTTCACTTTCCAAATAAAAAAACCCGGATGCTTTTTGCAGCCCCCTGAAACGAGAAATAAATCTCACTTCAGGGGACTGCAGAACTCCGGTTTTTTCAGTTCAACAGGTTAATCTTCGTCTTCATTATCATCCATATCATCGTGATTCTCATGATCTTCCATGTCATTGTCGTCCATATCACTGTCATCCATGTCATCTGAATCGTCATTGCCGCATGCACCGAGAACAAGAACGGAGAGTAATCCGCCTGTAAGTAAATATTTTTTAAGTTTCACAGTAAAGCCTCCTTGTATCCTTTAAAAGGATATTATTGAATGGAATGTATTGATCCTCATTTTAAAAATGATTGAGTAATTATACCCATTTAGTTAAAGATAAAACATAAACTTAAGATGGAGACTTGTTTTTAATCGTTTCAAATCCGTTCTTTTGATATAATAAATTAAGCAATTCGAGGAAAAGGAGAATAAATATGAATATGAATACAGATATTTTTACAGAGCCGATATTTATCATTGTTGCTGCTGTACTTTTAATTATTTTGATTTGGTTCTTAGTCTATTTCTTCAAACACCGTAAAGAAGTGAACACACTTCAGGAATCATATGATAAAGAAAAGAAGGAACTGGTTGAAAATTACGAGTCACAGCATGAAGAAGAGCGTCTTGGTTATAAAAAAGAAATTTCCACGCTGAATGAAAAATATTATAACGATACTACGCTGCTCGATAACAAATTATCCAGCCTTCAGCAGTTCACTGTCGATAAAGGTGAATATTTAACGGATCTCGCACTGATTCAGCTGAAAGACAGACTGGTACGTGATGAGAAAATCCGTGAGTCTGATATGCATATTCTTTCAAATGTATATATACCGAGCCGCAACTACACGAATACACGTAAAATTGACCATCTTGTGTTAACAAGAACAGGCATTTATTTACTGGATTCCAAGTATTGGAGAGGCCATATTCTTCATGGTGTTAATGAAACGAACTTTGAAGAGCTTCCTTATATAGAATCATTCTTTGACTTGTTGAACTTAGATAAAAAGCAGGAGCAGACACTTATTTTTGATAAAGACACAGATGATAAAGTAGCTGTGAATCATTATAATGAAGTGATTGAAGAAACAAAAGTATCTTCAGAAAAACTGCGTAATATTTTAAAACTGCAGTATGAAATTGTACCGATTATCTATTTTAATCCGAAGGATAACGGCAACTACTCTATATCAAATTATTCGGATGACCAGGGTGTTAAAGTGCTGGTCGGCACTGAAGAGCTGGATGCATTCTTCATGAAATATGTATTCCACGGCCGTTTCCAATATACGGTTAAAGATCTGGATGAAATCGCAGATGCGATTCTCAGCCTGAACCCGTGATGAATTATTTTTGTATATACTGATAAAAGTCCTATAATCTAATTATAGGGCTTTTATTTATGAATGATAAATTGACATGACAACAGGAGGAAACGATGGATAGAACAAAACGGATTGCTGTAGTCGGCGGCGGAATTTCAGGTGTATCTATATTAAACAGACTTGTGAACCATACGCCGGGCAGACGATATAAAATAGATATTTATGACAGCAGGGAAAGTATGGGACACGGACAGCCTTTTAGAGAAGACAGTGAACATCTGCTCATCAATGTGCCATTTGATGGCATGTCATTAAGTGATGATGATGAAGATTTTAAAAAGTGGATGACAGAAAAAGGCTGCCGGCCGGTTCAACATCCGCCGAGGGCTTTATTCGGTGAATATGTAGAAGATTTTCTGAATGATTTGTTAAAACATGAAAATGTGCAGCCGGTATACGCCTATGTTACGAATGTTTTAATTGAAAAGGATGGGTATCTCGTCCAGACAGAGACTGAAGAAAGATACTATGATGCAGTGTTTTTGGCAGTGGGACAGATGGATTACAATGACCCGTATCAGTTGAAGGGGAAGAAGCGGTATATTCATAATCCGTACCCCGTTAATGAAAAACTGCATCAGTTAAAAGGGAAAATCGGTATTGTCGGTACCGGTTTGACCGCCATTGACTGTATCAGGCATTTAATTCATGAAGAAGGTGCGTCAGAGCTGTATGTTTTCTCAAGAAGCGGTGAACTGCCTTCAGTGAGAGGGATGGAATGTCAGATCCAGCTCAAGTATTTTACAGCAGAAAATATAAAAAAAGAATTACACCGCGGACTTGTACCGCTTCAACATATGATTGATTTATTTAAAAAGGAATTATCCGAGCATCAGATTAACACTTCACTCTTCGACAGACAGACGGGAGATGCGCATCAGGATTTGAGTTTTGATCTGGAACATGCAGATGAAGTCGGGAAGCTCCAGTACTTAATTATTGAAGCGAATCCGGTGATGACAGAAGGATTCCATTATTTATCACGATCTGATAAAAAGGTGTTTATGGAGAAATATCATCCGCTGATTGATGAAAATCATTCGCCGATGCCGGACAGTTCCGCAGAGGAAATCATTTCATGGATTGAAGACGGTATGTTAAAAATGTTTAATGATATGGAAGATGTTGATTATGACGGCGGGTTTACTGTGTCGGCAGGTGGTCAAAAGGTAGAAACAGATGTGTTAATCAATGCGACTGGACCACTTTGGAAGGTAGAGGAAGATGACAGTCCGCTGCTTAAAAATATGCTCGAAAATTATATAGTTGAAAGTGCTGATTTCGGAGGTATTATTGTTGATCAGACACGTCGCGTCATCAGTCCGAGATACGGCACAATGAATCGTTTTTACGCACTTGGGGCACTGAGTGTAAATGTTGATTATCTGTCGGCGTCAGTTAATATTTTAAATGATTATTCGAAAATGCTTGTAGAAGATTTTTATAAAAGGGAAGAAGGCTTTGACGAATAGGATAGCTGTTTTCTAAACGTCACCGTCTTTTGGAATGTGTCTATATTAGGGGCATGTTCGCGCATGCTGCATGTTTCACTTACAAGTACAAAGAAATCTTTGTTTATTAGTTATTTAGGTTTTTGGATACATTCTATATAAAAATCATAACCCCATTCTTCGCTTTGAATGGGGTTATGATTTGTGTTTTACTGTTAGAATAAAGGATGAATGACGAATACTTTTGGAATATAGTGGTAAGAGTAATCTAAAATAAGGTTCTACTATTTAATTTGGTGATAAAAGAAGAACCATCCAATAGTTATAACTAATCCCAAAATCAATAGTATGATTAAAGTGATTACTGATACAATTGAAGAAAATCTTTCAAACTTTATTTTTGGCATTAAAATGAAAACCAAGAAACTAATGAAACAAATTAATAGCAGTACCCACAATCCGTATCCTATAAAATCAGGTACATAAATTTGGGCGTCTCTTGCATTCCCATTTCTTCTCATTAAATAAACTGTGAATACAAAGAAAAATAGTGAGCTTATTATACCTATAATATTTATTTTTAAATTTTGTTCTTCTCCCATTATAAGTACACCTCAATCCTCAATTGGACATAAACTTTATATTTCCAATATACACTGGTTTATTCTGGATTACAAAGTGCTGTGACAGTCGCCCAATATATCTTGACCCCAAAAAAGTTGTCTTTTTAGATTAATTGAAAGTACCGGTTGATTAATAGCGAAAAAACGGCAAGGTGCCCGAATGAGTTTCAACCGGTTATTTAACAAATCAAAAAACTGACAGCCTGGCTGTCAGTTTCTTTAATATCTATTTTCTTTTAAATAATTTAACAATAGTAAATAGTGATAAGATTCCGGCAGTACCGAATGCTGCAGGTTTAAACGCAGGGTGTTTAGTGACTGATTTTACAATCAGGTTGATATTCTGCGGTCTTTCTGCGAGACGTCTCATGAAGTATGCGTACCAGTCCATGCCAAACGGAAGATAAACGACCATTTTATACCCGCGTTTTACAAGGTTTTTCTGATAGTCTTTTCTAAAACCGTAAAGCATCTGGAACTCGAAGCGGTCATGGTCAATATCATTTTGTTCGATGAAATCAATGATTTCTTCAATGATATGGTGGTCATGTGTCGCAATGGATGTATAACCTGTACCCTCAGTTAAGTGGCTTTTAATTAGCTCCAAATATGCTTTGTCAATATCAGCCTTATCCTGATGTGCAGCATCTGCGCTCTCTTTATATGCACCTTTTACAATACGAAGACGGGTATCTTTGTATTTAAGGATATCATCTGGAGAGTTTAACAGATAGGCTTGAATGACAGTTCCGACATTGTCGTACTTTTCAAGCATAGCATCCAGTATACGGAGTGTGTCCGGATACAAATTATAAGATTCCATATCAATGTTCACGAAGATATCAAGCTTATTAGCAACTGCAATAATTTCGTCGATGTTATTCAGACAGAAGTCATAGTCAATCTGTAAGCCGATCTGGGACAGCTTCACTGAAGCATGTGAATCGACACCGAATTCATGGATGGCATTAATCATTGCGATGATTTTTCCTTTTTCCTGAATCGCATCCTCTTTATCAGTGATGAATTCACCCAGGTTATCAAAAACAACACTCATCTCCTGATCATTAATGTCTTTAATACGTTCGATTGTGTCATCGATACTGACTCCGCCCACCACTTTGTTGGCTCCGAATTTTAATCCCATTTTCTTAGTGGAATTATTGAGAAATTGATTCTCTGATAAATGAATAAAAATATCACGTAATAACGGCATACTAAACCTCCTAAAAAGTCAAAAAAAATAAAAGTTTCTAACAACCCATATTCTACTACCATACTTAATAATATAACAACAAACTTTTTGTGAACTATTCCACTTTATAGTGCGGAATGTGATTAACATATGTGTTATTTATGCGAATCATTTCCTTTTTGTCTTCCTCAGTCAGTTCTCTGACGACCCGCGCCGGACGTCCGAATGCCATAGAATCTGCAGGGATTTCAGTTCCCGGCGTGACCAGGCTGCCGGCTCCGATAAATGCATTTTCTCCGATTACGGCACCGTCGAGGACAGTGGAATCCATTCCGATTAATGCATTATCTCTAATCGTGCAGCTGTGAAGTGTCACCTTGTGTCCGACAGTGACATTATCGCCGATAATAAGCGGCATATCCGTTGATTCATGAAGTACAGATAAATCCTGAACATTAGAGTTCCTGCCGATTTTAATCGGTGCAATGTCGCCTCTCAGCACACTGCCAAACCATACTGAAGCATTTTCGGCGATTTCAACATCACCGATAACTGTTGCATTTGGTGCAATAAAAGCACTCTTGTGAATTTGCGGCGTTGAACCATTATAATCCAGTATCATTTTTCATTATCCTTTCATAAATTAGACTGTTATACTGATTGTATCACAGAGATAATCATTTGTATGGATAGGAGTAGCAAAATGTGGAAATGGGAAACTGATCGAGAGGCAAAAGGTGTCATTCTTGTCATTCATGACATGATGGAACACCATGAATATTATACAGAATTAATCTCAAAATTAAGAAGACAGGGCTATCATGTCATCACCGGAGATCTGCCGGGCCACGGCCAGACAACGAGGGTTCATAAAGGACATATTTCTGATTTTTATCAGTATGTTGACAGAGTCAGTGAGTGGTATGAAATCAGCAGGGAGTATAACCTCCCTATATTTGTCATGGGGCAGGGTCTTGGCGGATTAATTGCACTGGAAGCGTCACGACAAGATCATATCGAAGTTGACGGTCTCGTACTGTTGAACCCGCTTCTGTCATTTAAGCAGTCATTCATGAACCGTAAAAATACTTTAAAAACCAGTGTCAGAACAACAAGTGATGAAACAAGATTTAATCCGGGGATTCAGATGAAGTACTTTACAGAGGATGATAAGTTCCTTGAGAAATACGTGAATGATGAACTGCTGGTTAGAAAGGTAAGTTACCACTGGTATAAGACAGTCATCAATCAGATGAAGACAACAACTGAGTATCTGGATGAATTCCCGGATGTTCCGATTCTTGCCATGTTCAGCAGGAAAGATGAAATTATTGAGCCGTTTATATCCAGTAAGTATGTGAAGCAGATTCCGACAAGCGAGCTCCGCGTTTTAATGATGGATGATGTAGAGCACAGCATGTTCCAAAGAGAAGACACAGCACTTCAAATGTATTATCTGGAAAGATTTTTTGATGAACAGCTGTTTAAAGTCGGCGTGATTTAAACCGGTCTGGATTTATTTAGCCGTTCGCTGTGTAAATTTCAAAATGAAATAAAAGCTTCCGGGACGTGAGTTTTCGTCCCGGAAGCTTTTATTTTAAAATACATTTAGTTATGGGTTGTTTTTTGATTGAAATCCGTGAATATACTTAATACCAATAGCAGGTGCAAATTCCAGAAGTGAGATAAATATTGGTGCAGGAAGTAATGTCACCACAGCAGGGGGACGGTATTTTTCTTTCTTAAAAATATGTGAACAGTGTGAGACCAATCACTGCTCGAATTAATAGAGTATATTCAAACTTATTTTTCCTTTTGGAACGTACAGTAAAATTATGAGTAATCTCTATCTTTAAGACGGACTAATTCAATCAATAATATGATGAAACTGATAATGATAAGAAAGAGAAGTACCCAATTTGGGATGATTGAAACTTCGCGTAAGGCTGTATTAAAGACACCCAGATCTTGGTTCCAGCCTAAACTGGTATCACTGCCTGTTAAGTTAGTACTGTAAATCGCAGCAGAAAGTGATTGAAAACAGTAGATGGCAGTAAACACAAATAATACTGAAATGTATATAATAATCTGTTTGATATTTGACAACTCCTCTCTTTATTAGTAAATTTTAGATAATTGTGTTTCAAGTGTATCATATTTTTTAGATGCTGTGATTCACTAACCTTAATGATAGATAATTCATAAATATCTATATATTAAAAGGGGATAATCAATGATTATGAAGTGTTTGGAGGTGGGTTTATGAGACGGAAATTTAAATTTTACGGCTTACTTTTGATGGCATTGAGTACTTTATTGTTTCTATTCAACGCCCTCCACATTACGTTCAATATTCAATACAGTTATCTTTTGTTTTTTATATTGGGATTTATACTGCTCTTCTCCGGTGGAGTGCTTGTGTTAAAGGGAAATGCGTTGAAGAAAGACAGCTAGGAGTAGCGATTTGGTTTTAAGGGAAAATAAGAAGGAAGTCCTGAGTCAGCTCAGACTTCCTTCTTTCAGTTTTTCTATACATATAATAAAAGGGGCGTGGTTCTGCTGGTTGATGAAACGGTATTCAAGGACCTGACAGATGTTCTGCGGCCAGAGGTGTAACTGTTCAATGAGTGCGTCTTTTTCGATTTTTCCTTCCGGGTGCCCGTGATATACAACGATAACAATCCTGCCGCCGATTTTAAGAAGTTCGAATATATGATGTAAGGCTGTGAGTGTTGAGTCGGGTGTTGTAGTGATTGATTTATCACCTTTTGGCAGGTAGCCGAGATTAAACATGGCACCAGTTACAGCACTTGAGACATATTCCTGAACGTTTGCGTGCGAGTCTTTGATAAACGTAATATTGGTCTGTCCGTCAGTATTTTCCCGGGCAGAGTCAATGGCTGCCTGCTGAATATCAAAACTGTATACGTGTCCTGTATCTGTGGCAAGTTCTGATAAAAACTTCGTATCATGTCCGTTGCCGCATGTCGCATCAATAAAAATATCACCGGGTGCTGAAATACTTTCAATTAATGATTTTGATTTAGGGAGTATCCGCTCAAGCATAATGTTCCACCCCGTATTTCTTTCCCTGGTATGTGTCTCGTTTCTTTAAAGTATCATCAATACTGTTTAATACATTCCATTTATCCGCGCTCCACATCGGTCCGATGAGCTGGTCAATCGGTCCGTCACCGGTAATACGGTGGATAATCATTTCCGGCGGCAGGATTTCCAGCTGGTCGACGACTAAATTAACATAGTCCTCCTGATTCAGAAATTCAAGCATGCCTTTTTCATACTGTTTCACCATAGGTGTGCCTTTTAACAGATGAAGGAGGTGGATTTTAATCCCCTGCACATCGAGTGCGGAAACTGCGCCTGCGGTTTCCATCATCATCTCGTAATTTTCTCCCGGCAGACCGTTAATGATATGGCTGCATACATTGATATTATGTGCCCGCAACTTATCGACGCCTTCTTTGTAGCACTCAAAATCATGTGCCCGGTTAATCAGGCGGGCAGTACTTTCATGGACAGTCTGGAGTCCGAGTTCGACCCATAAATATGTCCGCTCATTTAGTTCGCTTAAGTATTCCACTACATCATCCGGCAGGCAGTCCGGACGTGTACCGATTGAAAGACCTACAACACCGTCTATCTTCAGTGCCGCTTCAAACTTTTCTTTCAATACAGGAAGGGGTGCGTGCGTGTTGGTGAATGATTGAAAATACGCGATGTAACTGCCGTTCTTCCATTTTTGGTTATGCGTGCGGTTCTTTATTTTTTCAAACTGTACTTCAATCGGATCCACACGGTCTCCTGCAAAATCACCGCTTCCGGCAACTGAACAGAATGTACAGCCGCCGTATGCTGCTGTGCCGTCCCGGTTCGGACAGTCGAACCCTGCATCGAGTGCGACTTTAAATATTTTTTGATTAAATTTATTCTTCAAGTGGTAGTTCCATGTGTGATAGCGTTTATCTTCGAAACTATATTTAAACTGAGTCATCTGTATCACCTTATCCTTCTTCTAAGAATTCTATCATAATGCTTGTCGGTACAACACAATACGATTATGATTTAAAGTATATTAGAGATAAAGGACGGTGTCCGTGTGATTGCAGTGAGGGGTTTATCAAAAGAGTATAAAGATAAATATGCAGTGAAAAATTTAAACTTCAATGTTGGTGAGGGTGAATTGTTCGCATTTTTAGGTCCGAATGGTTCAGGTAAATCAACGACAATTAAAATGATGCTCGGCATTCTTGAAGCGACAGAGGGAGACGTAGAAATTCTCGGTTTTAAGGCGGACGTAAATAATATTGAACTGAAACGGCAGTGGAGTTTCGTGCCGGATACACCGGATATTATTGGAAAGCTTACCGGCCAGCAGTATTTAAATTTTGTCGCCGGCGTGTATAAAATGCCTAAAAATCTATTTAATGAACGGGTCAGTGAACTTTTGGAGTGGTTTGATTTAAAGAATGATCTAAAGACGCTTGTTGAAGAGTATTCACACGGTATGAGACAGAAACTTGTCATCATCGGTGCATTAATGCATGAACCGAAAGTGATTTTTCTGGATGAACCGAATGTCGGTCTTGATCCGAAAAGTACAAGAAATTTAAAGCAGTATTTAAGAGAATATACATCACGCGGGAATACTGTTTTTCTGACTACCCACACACTCAGCCTGGCAGAGGAAATTGCAGACCGGATATTGATTATTTATAAAGGGGAGGAAAAAGCAACAGGTACCCTGGACGAACTCCGGCAGATCAGCGGCTTGGCTGAAGGGACGTTGGAAGACGTATTTCTCCATTTGACAGAGGAGGCATATTCAGATGTTTCAAATTATGAAAGTGGAGATACTGTCTAGAATTAACTACCTTAAAAATATGAGGGCATCAACGATACTGGCGTTGTTATTATTAAGTGTCATCATCGTTTTTGCAGGACCGGGAATTATTATTTCACTGTTTTTTATTGTTGTGTCGATGGATGAATCATTGATTGCACCGTCTGTCACTGTAGTGACGGTCTCGTTGATTATATTTTTATCACTTTTAACGGTAAATAAAATTGTTAAAGACTTATTTATGAACCGGAATATGGTACTTTACATGACATTCCCTGTGACTGCCGGGCAGTTGTTTACGGCAAAATCACTGATGCAGCTTTCGACAGGTATCCTGCCGGTCACTGTCATCACAGGACTTTTTTTCGGTATTGCTTTATCTGTGCGTGAAAACAATGTGGCTGCTCTTTTCAGCAGTTTGTCCTACATGTTTTTAATCAGTGCCGTGATACTCGGAATCAGTTATATCATTGTATTTTTTGTTACGAAAGTATCAAAACCGGGGCGTGTCAGCGAGGTATTGACACTCGCCGGCGGATTGATTGGAGTTATGCCGTATTTAATCATTACGTTCGGTACAGGGAATTTCGAGCGGGTGCTGTCTAAAATGCCTGACATGAGTGTCTTGTTCAACGGTTTTTTGTATAATATCGAGCCGTTGAAAACGGCTGCCGGTTCTGTCGCTGCGTTAGTTCTCGGTGTGCTGGTTTTATACATTGTCACGAGACTTGTAAGTTCTGCTTTTATCAAGGGAGCACTCAGTACATCACGCGCGGGTAAGGTGAAATCTTCAGAAGCGGCAGTTTCATCGCCGGTTATCAGTTTATTATCGAAAGATTTAACGATGACACGCCGTGATTTCAAGGAATGGGCAGCAGTGCTGCCACAGTATTTTCTGCCGTTTATCATTTACTATGTCGGTGTATATCAGATGGATACGCTGGATGCTGAAATCGGTGCCTCTCTGATTGCGGTTTCTGTAACAGGGACTGTCATTATCAGCTTGTTTGTTTCTGCTTTGAACACGGCACGAGATGCGGCGCATTATGAAATGCTGCAGATTCTGCCGGTGCGTCCGAAGGATATAGCCACCGCTAAATATCTATATAATATAATTACCATTATCCCGGTTTATTTAGTACTTTCGGCAGCAGCATTTATGATTGCGGATTTTTCAGTGGTGAATTTACTGCTTTCCTGGCTGTGTATTATATTTACAGCACTGACTGTCATCCCGGTCGGTATGCTGATTGGTGCATCCACTCCTGTCGTTAATAAAAAACAGCCGACAGACCGAATCGGTATTGCGGCGAACGTGATGATTATTATAGTCATGCTTGTCTTTGTATTTGCCACCAGTATATTTGCGAGAATGTTTGTGGATACTTCAGGGTCGGTCGCAGCAGGCGGAGTGCTGATTTTCACTGCGGTGCTTGCTGTAACAGGTATTATCAGCTATATCATGGTGTTAAAAAGAGTATCACGGGTGTATGACAGAGGATTAATTATTGAATATAAAGGGTGACGGATATGACTTCAGTATATGAAAAGTTTTCAATCGGCTGGCTAAAAATCTCGAGTCATGATAGTAAAATTACAGGTATTGATTATGCGGACACTGAAGGTGAGAGTGATGAGTGGAATGAAGTACTCAGAGACTGCGCACGTGAGCTTCAAGAATATTTTTCAGGTGAACGTAAAGTATTTAATGTAGAGATTGATTTTGAATATAAAGGGACAGCTTTTCAGCAAAAAGTGTGGCGGGCACTGTATGAAATTCCGTACGGCATGACCATTAGTTATAAAACGCTCGCAGAGCAGTGCGGCGGTGCGAATTATTCACGCGCAGTTGCGAATGCGAACGGAAAGAACCCGTTATCAATTATCGTCCCGTGTCACCGGGTCATCGCAAGTGACGGAACACTCGGCGGTTACACCGGCGGACTGGATAAAAAGAAGCATCTGTTGAAGCTTGAGAATGTGATACTTGTGTAGGAGTGGGGCATGATGGTGGGGTGTTAGTGCGGCACAGAAATCTATTTTGGGGATGGTCTGTGTCGTTTGAAGATGGTTTTTGCTACAGCCTACGCGAAATTCATCACTCTGTGTCGTTGTGCGCTACGGATTCTATGTATTTCATCAATCTGTAGCGTTTGCCACCGCCTTTCGCCACAGAAAAAGGATTTTTCCATATCTGTGGCGCATCAGGACACAGAAGGCCCTCTCTTTTTATTCCGCTACAGTGAAATGGACATATACTGTTCATAATGGCGGGTGAAAAACGCTTTATTCCTGTGCTTTTGTCAATAAACCTTGCAGTAGCAGAAGAAATAGCATATATTAATATGTAGCAGAAGTAGTAGGGTGGACATTGTTTACAGAGAGCCGGTGGTGCTGCAAACCGGTACCAGTGGAGCTTGAACTCATCTGCGTTTAATGACAAACATTTATAATAAAGTGGCACTTTAAAAGTGAATGCGGGTGGTACCGCGGTCTTAATAGATCGTCCCATATCAAATCGTCTGGTTTGATATGGGATTTTTTATATTTGAAGGAGGAAAAGTAATGGCGTTTAAGCATCGCGACATTGAGAAAAAATGGCAGAAATACTGGGAAGAAAATAAAACTTTCAAAACTGAAGAGGAGTATGACAAGAAGAAGTTCTATGCGCTGGATATGTTCCCGTATCCTTCAGGGGCAGGGCTTCATGTCGGTCATCCGGAAGGATACACAGCAACGGATATTATTTCGCGTATGAAGCGGATGCAGGGTTATAATGTGCTTCATCCGATGGGCTGGGATGCATTTGGCCTTCCGGCAGAGCAGTATGCGATTGATACCGGTAATGATATTAAAGAATTCAACACTAAAAATATTAATAACTTCCGCCGTCAGATTAAAGAGCTCGGCTTCAGCTATGACTGGGACCGTGAAGTGAATACGACGGATCCCGACTACTATAAATGGACACAGTGGATTTTTATTCAGCTTTATAATAAAGGGCTTGCTTATGTAGATGAAGTGCCTGTGAACTGGTGTGAGGCGCTTGGAACTGTGCTTGCGAATGAAGAAGTCATTGACGGTCTGTCAGAACGCGGCGGACACCCCGTGGTCAGAAAACCGATGAGACAGTGGATTTTAAAAATTACTGAATATGCGGACCGTCTTCTTGAAGATCTGGATGATCTTGACTGGCCGGAATCTCTTAAAGACATGCAGAGAAACTGGATCGGTAAATCAGAAGGGGCAAATATCACATTTAAAATTGAAGATACGTATAAAGATTTCACCGTATTTACGACACGTCCCGATACTGTATACGGCGCAACTTATGCGGTACTGTCACCTGAACATGAACTGATTGATGAAATCACAACAGAGGATTATAAAGAAAAAATAAAAGCCTATCAGGAAAAAGCGGCGCGTAAAAGCGATCTTGAAAGAACCGATCTTGCGAAAGAGAAGACCGGCGAATTTACAGGGGCTTACGCTGTTAATCCGTTCAACGGTGAAAAGCTGCCTGTCTGGATCGCAGATTATGTTCTGGCGTCATACGGAACTGGTGCCATCATGGCGGTACCTGCCCATGATGAGCGTGACTATGAATTTGCGAAAACGTTCGACCTGCCGATTATTGAAGTACTGTCCGGCGGAGATGTGGAAAACGAAGCCTACACAGGTGACGGTCCGCATGTAAATTCCGGTGAACTGGACGGCCTTGGTAAAGAGGAAGCGATTGAAAAAGCCATCGCAATTCTTGAAGAAAAAAATCTCGGTGAGAAAAAGACGACATATAAACTGCGTGACTGGCTCTTCTCACGCCAGCGTTACTGGGGTGAGCCGATCCCTGTCATTCACTGGGAAGATGGTACAATGTCAACAGTGCCTGAAAATGAGCTGCCGTTGACGCTGCCGAAGATGGATCAGATTAAACCGTCCGGCACCGGTGAATCACCGCTTGCGAATAACGATGCATGGGTGAATGTCACCCGGGACGACGGTGTGAAAGGCAAGAGAGAAACCAACACGATGCCGCAGTGGGCCGGCAGCTGCTGGTACTACTTGCGTTATATCGATCCCGACAATAAAGAGCAGCTTGCAGATCCAGAAAAGCTTAAACACTGGCTGCCGGTTGACCTTTATATCGGCGGTGCTGAACATGCGGTACTTCACCTTCTGTACGCACGTTTCTGGCATAAAGTCCTTTACGATATCGGTGCTGTAGAAACAAAAGAACCGTTCCAGAAGCTTTACAACCAGGGGATGATTCTCGGTGAAGGCAATGAGAAAATGAGTAAATCAAAAGGGAATGTCATCAATCCGGATGATATTATTTATTCTCACGGTGCGGATACTTTGAGACTGTATGAAATGTTCATGGGGCCGCTTGATGCATCGATTCCGTGGAGTACGACAGGTCTTGACGGTGCGAGACGTTTCCTTGACCGTGTATGGCGCTTGATTATTAATGAAGAGACCGGTGAACTTCAGTCGAAAATTACTGATAAAGACACACCGGACCTTGACCGTGTGTATCATCAGACAGTGAAGAAAGTCACTGAAGATTTCGAAACCCTCGGTTTCAACACGGCGATTTCACAGATGATGGTCTTCATTAATGAATGTAATAAGGCGGATGGAGTGTCTAAGAAACATATCGAAAACTTTGCGAAACTGCTGTCGCCGATTGCACCGCACCTTGCTGAAGAGCTTTGGAGTAAACTCGGTAATGAAGGTACGATTACCTACAGCGAATGGCCGCAGTTTGATGAAGCGAAACTGGTTGAAGACGAAGTGGAAATTGTCATTCAAATTAACGGAAAAGTTAAAGAAAAACTGACTGTAGCAAGCGATGCTTCAAAAGAAGATATCGAAAAAACAGCAGTAGAATCCGAAAAAATTCAAGCTGAAATTGAAGGGAAGACTGTCCGTAAAGTGATTGTTGTCCCAGGTAAGCTCGTGAATATCGTAGCGAATTAATTATTGGAGGTGCGTCATGATATTAGAAGCGGCATTTCTACAGGTTACAAAAGGCAGGGAAGATGCGTTTGAAGCATCATTCCGGAAGGCTTCGGACATCATTTCTTCAATGAACGGCTATAATTCCCATGAGCTGCAGAGATGTCTTGAAACGGAAGGGAAGTATTTACTGCTTGTCCGCTGGCAGACGCTCGAGGATCATACTGAAGGATTCAGACAATCTGAAAAATATCTTTTGTGGAAAGAAATGCTGCATCATTATTATGACCCATTCCCGTCAGTTGAACATTTTGAAATTGTAAATGAATGAGGAAGTCCCCGGTTGAGTATAGTCATGTACTCGGTCGGGGACTTTTTATATAAAGAAAGAAGCTTTACTGAAGATGGTTAATTGTTGATGCTGTTTTAAAATATTTCATAAAAGAAGAAAGTTGCTGCAGCAGCGCTTAATAGTAAAAAGAACATAAAGTAAGGACCGAATGATTTTTTTCTGGCCAGATTGACTGTTCTGAATGTAAAGACTGCCATGAGCAGTGCTGATAATAAAATTGAAAAGTGTTGATTCATAAAAGCAGGATAAAAAAACAGAGACCAAAAACCAATGACCGCGAGTAATATGACTGCATAATCAAAAATACTTCTTCTGTTTTGAGTACTGTTCAATTGCACACCTCTTTCTTAGTTATGAAACACTATACCAAAAGAAAACGCTTCCAATTATATTGTATAATGTCATAAATTAAAAAGAAATATATAAAAGAATAAGTATCAGTATTTATTTTAGAAATCCAGTCTAAACCGGCGCTGTTTCATTCAGGTCGCAGTTTAAACTGGATTTCATTACTTTGTACAGACTCATTGCTTCTTGTATCACTCCCTGCACGCGCTGTTTCCGGCCGTATAACCGGTGACGAGTGCACTGGTGATATTATATCCGCCGGTATAGCCGTGAATATCCAGTACTTCACCGGCAAAGTAGAGGCTTTTAACGAGCCTGCTTTCCATCGTCTGGGGGCTGATTTCCTTTAAATTCACACCGCCGCCTGTGACAAATGCTTTTTCGATGGACTGGGTGCCGTTTACGGTGAATACGAAACCTTTCAGAAATTGTATAATCTTTTCCTTATCTTCATTTTTTATGTGATGACTGTTGGCGTCGCCGTCAATATTTAAATATTCGAGCATAAATTCAGCGAGCCGGTCCTGCATCATTGATTTTAAAATGTTCCTTAGAGCACGGTTCGGGTGTTCTTTGACAGTTTTATCGAACGTTTCCGAAAGTGAACCCTTACTGTCATCCGGATAGAAATCAATCATCATATCAATGTGTGTTTTTTTCTGGTTTTTCTGCTCTTTATAAACAAATTGACTGCATCTGAGTGCGGCCGGCCCTGAAATACCGAAATGGGTGAAAAGCATGTCCATTTGATGTGTGATTCTCGGCTTTCCGTTCTTTTTTAGTACAGACAGGCCGACATTTTTCAAGCTGAGTCCTTTTAAAGTGCTGTCTTTAATAAATGATTCATCGGATGTTACAGGGACTTCAGTCGGAAAGAGTTCTGTAATCGTGTGGCCGGCGGATTCTGCAAATGTATGGCCGTCACCGGTTGACCCTGTATGCGGCACACTTCTGCCGCCGGTAGTGATGATGATGTTTCCTGCTGCGAATGTTTCATCTTTAGTCTTCACGCCCGTGACGCGTCCGTCCTGAATCATCAGCTCAGTCACTGCAGTATGATATTTAATGTCGACTTTGTTTTCAGCGAGAGCGTTTAAAAAAACATTAAGGACATCTTTCGATTGGTTCGACACCGGAAACATCCGGCCGTGGTCTTCTTCTTTTAATGAAACACCGCGTGATTCGACAAAATCAATAATACTTTCATTATCAAATGTGCTGAACGGACCGTAAAGGAATTTTCCGTTCCCTGGTATATGCTTAATGATTTCTGTGTAGGGGAGGCGGTTCGTCACATTGCATCTGCCGCCGCCCGAAATCAAAAGTTTGCGGCCGAGATTTTTATTTTTTTCTATAATTAATACACGTTTGTTATTTTGTGAAGCGGCGTACGCTGCCATTAAACCGCTGACCCCGCCGCCGATAATAATTGTATCGTACATGAATTATCTCCTTTTTGTTTGAAACTTTGTGCTAATCATCTATAATGTATTATATTCTGAAATTAAGAGGGTTTGTAAATGTCGGATTCTAATAAACTGATACGCGGCACATTTTATTTAACAATTGCCACGTTTATCACAAAAATTCTTGGGATGCTTTATGTTATCCCATTTTACAGTATTATGGGCGGGGAAGAAAACCTCGCATTATACGGTTATGCATATACACCGTACACCATTATGTTATCAGTCGCAGCAGCCGGTGTTCCGGGTGCTGTGTCAAAGTATGTAGCGAAATATAATGCGCTCGGTGCATACAGAACAAGTCAGAAGCTATACCGTTCAAGTCTTTATGTCATGATGGCGTCCGGTATTTTCGCTTTTGCTGTCATGTATATTGCGGCGCCTTTTATTGCTGATCTGCAGATGGCGGCAGCGGGCGAAGGTGCGCACCGCTGGTCCAATGAAGACATTACAGGAATTATCCGTATTGTGTCATTTGCTGTCATCATTGTTCCGTTTATGGCGACATGGAGAGGTATTTTCCAGGGCTTTGAATCATTCGGCCCGACCAGTGCTTCTGCAGTCATTGAGCAGATTATCCGAATTGCGTTCCTGCTCGGCGGTGCGTTCATTGTCATTAATGTTCTCGGCGGTTCAATCAGAACTGCGAATGAAATCGCTGTGTTCGCAGCATTTGTCGGCGGCGTCGGTGCGCTCGCAACACTGTTTGTATTCTGGAGAAAGCGTAAACCGCATATTCAGAAAATGGTTGAGACGGATGAAACGGATTACGATTTCTCATATAAAGAAATGTATTCTGAAATTATCCGCTATGGTATTCCGTTTATCATTGTCGGGGTAGCGATTCCGTTAACGATGTTTATCGACCAGCTGACACATAACAATGGTCTCGCGCTCGGCGGAATTCCGGAACAGTACCATGATACATGGTTCGGAATGCTGAATTTAACGACTCATAAACTGGTGATGATTCCAACATCACTTGCGGCGGCGTTTGCGATTTCGATTCTGCCGTTTATCACAAAGAATTTCCAGCAGCGTAATATGACAGGGGTGCACCACCAGATTAAAACAATGCTCCTGATGCTTTTATACTTTGCGGTACCTGCAGCACTCGGGATGATGGTGCTTTCTGCGCCGCTTTATTCTTCATTCTACAGCTATAATGAAATGGGAATTAAAATTTTAATGTTCTATGCGCCTGTCAGTATTGTGATTTCTTTATTCACAATGACATGTTCAATTGTGCAGGGAATAGACAGACAGAACATGACTTTATATGTAGTGATTATTATGCTTGCCATTAAAGCTGCTGTAAATATTCCATTGATTATGCAGTTCCAGACTGTTGGTGCAGTGATGGGAACATTTATCGCACTCGGAATCGGTGTTATCATTAATCTGTTTATCATCAGAAAATACGGAGAATTCAGAGTGAAATCACTCGCGAGACCTCTGGCACAGATTGTGTTCTACAGTATTATTATGGTGTTCGCAGTTGAACTTGTTTATCTGCTCTTGATGATGAATATGGATGTAACGACTAAATTGAACTCAGTGATTACACTGCTTGTGACGGTGCCGGTCGGTGCGCTGATATATGTGGTACTGTCGTTCAGAAGCGGGCTTGCTGATCAGATTTTAGGTGCACGTGCAGATAAAATCAGAAGAAAACTGAAGGTGCTGTAAATGCGTCTCGATAAATATTTATCAAACGCCGGTACCGGCAGCAGAAAAGAAGTCGGAGGGCTCATTAAAAAAGGACAGGTCACTGTAAACGGCAGTGTCGTTAAATCACCAAAGGTAAGCGTGACTTATCAGGATGACATCCTGATTGGCACAGAAAAGGTCAATCTTGAAGCGTTTATTTACATCATGCTTCATAAGCCGCAAGGTGTAATTTCATCTACAGAAGATGAGGCAGAGACAGTCATAGACATTATCGATCATGCCCAGGCAGGGGAGTTGTTTCCGGTGGGCAGGCTGGATAAAGACACGACGGGGCTGCTGCTGATTACGAATGACGGTAAACTTGCCCATAAACTGACGAGTCCTAAAAAACATCACGGTAAAACTTATGAGGTGATACTTCGTGATGCGGTATCAGAAGAGGATCTGGATGCACTGAGAGAAGGTATTCCGTTAAAGGACTTTTTCACGAAACCTGCAGAAGCAGAGAAAATAGATGAGCAGAAAGTCCATCTGACGATTACAGAAGGGAAATTTCATCAGGTGAAGCGGATGTTTCAGTATTTAGGGAATGAAGTGACCGGTTTAAAGCGGATTTCATTCGCATCACTGCCGCTTGATGAAAAGTTAAAACCGGGCGAATACCGTAGTTTATCATCAGAAGAGTTGGATATTTTAAGAAATTTAGTTTAATGTCTAATAGATACGGGTAACGGTTTACATCAAGCGAAAGCTAAGACAAAATATTAGAGGTGTATACAATGGGAAAACTATTTAACGGATTAGTAAAGATCGCAGCAGTCGTTGGTATTGCTGCAGCAGTAAAAAAACTGTCGGATAAGAAAAATCGTGACGCAGTGAAAGAAGAATATTATAAAGCAAAAGCGAACCCGAAAGCCTATGCGGAGAATTTACAAGGTAAAGTAACGGATAAGGCACAGGAGTATCAGGAGAAAGCAAAGTCTGAATATACAAAAGCAAAGGACGATCCTAAGGCATATGCCGGTAATGTGCAGTCTAAAGTCACTGAACAGGCAAAAGATGTACAGTCTAAAGTGACCGAGCAGGCGAAACATTATCAGGAAGTTGCCAAAGATGAGTTTGGCAAAGCAAAAGAAGATCCAAAGTCATATGCGAAAAACGTCCGTGATCAGGCGAAAGAAAAAACGGATGAAGTGGCAGAACTTGCCCAGAAAAATATAGATAAAATTAAAGAGGGCGTATCTAAAGACAAGCATACAGCTTCACCTGATTCAGAAAGCGCAGCTGAATCTGATGAAGAGAAGTTCCAGTCAGAGGGCAACGTCCATCCGGATGAAGTCGTGGAAGCTGAAATTGATAAGACAGAAGCCCAGGCGAAACAAAACAACATTCATGTTGTAAAGAAAGACGATAAAAAATAAGAATAAATGAGATGATTAAGAGGCTGGTTCGGGTCAAATCGAACTTCAGCCTCTTTTATTCTTGAATTTGTTTGAATAATTAATTAATATTGAAGGACAGAAGTTTACAAAGGGAGTGTTTCTTTGGATTATAAGGAAGCAGTAAATACATACAAAGAACAGTTAATAGAAGATTTGAACGGCCTGCTTTCTATTAACAGTGTGAAAGGGGAAAAGGAAAACGGTGCACCTGTCGGTGCCGGTCCGAAAGAGGCGCTTGACTATATGCTTAAGCTCGGCGAACGCGACAGCTTTGTGACGAAGTCTGTAGAAGGGCTCGCCGGACATATTGAGGCAGGCAGCGGTGAAACGATATTCGGTGTTTTGGGACATGTCGATGTTGTGCCGCCCGGTGACGGCTGGGACAGTGATCCGTTTACACCTGTCGTCCGTGACGGGGAAATTATCGCGAGAGGCGTCCAGGATGATAAAGGACCGACAATGGCAGCATATTATGCCATGAAAATTTTAAAAGAGCAGGAAGAGACATTCAAACTCCGTACAAGGCTGATTATCGGGACAGATGAAGAATCCGACTGGCAGTGTACAGATGCATATTTTAAACATGAAGCCATGCCTGATTTAGGATTTGCACCAGATGCTGATTTCCCGTTGATTTATGGAGAAAAAGGTATGACGACCTTTAATATTGCACAGAGACAGACCGTGCTTGATGAAGAAGAACCTAATATCGAGCTGAAAGTATTGATTTCCGGCGAGCGTTATAACATGGTTCCCGGAGAGGCAGTGGCGAAGCTTAGGATTATTCAGAATATGACCGAGGTCATTCAGTCATTTGAAGGGTTTTTAAGAGAAAAAGAAGTACAGGGCTCCTATGAAATCGATAATGGTTTTTTAAAGCTCGGAATTACAGGGAAAAGTGCACACGGTTCAAAGCCTGAGGACGGAATCAATGCAGGATTTGTTATTCTGCAGTTCTTGAATACACTGTCACTTGATAGAAACGCCACATCATTTGTGAAGTTCGCAGACACGTATATTATCAATAACTTTGACGGCACATCATTTGATATGGCCCATTTTGATGAAGAGATGGGGCATGTCAGTGTCAATACAGGGCTGATTAACTATACAGAAGTGGACGGCGGAACATTTGGTGTCAATCTGCGTTACCCGAAAGGACTTGATTTTGAAAAAGGACTTGAAGCGTTTGAAGAAAAAGCGAACCGTGACGGCTTTGTCATTGAAGATGTCCATCATGAAGCCCCGCACTATGTAAATAAAGACGAACCGCTCGTCAAGGTTCTTACAGACAGTTACAGAAATCATGTGGATGATGATACAGAACCCTTCACAATCGGCGGCGGCACTTACGCCAGAACAATGAAGAAGGGTGTCGCCTTCGGAGCAATGTTTAAAGACACACCGGATACAATGCATCAAAAGAATGAGCGCATGAAAATTGATGAGCTGCTGCTTGCGACTGAGATCTATTTAGAGGCATTACACAGAATATGTATAAAGGATGAGTTAAATGAAAATTAGTTATTATAATGGTGAATTTATTAATGATGATGATATGAAAGTCGAATACAAAGACCGTGCGGTTTATTTCGGTGACGGTGTATATGAAGTAATCAGAATATATGACGGTGAGTTCTTTACTTTTGATGAGCATGTGGACCGTCTGATAAACAGTGCGCGTGAAATTGATATTGATGACCTTGAGAGAGAGGATGTTGTGTCTGTACTACAGGGGATTAAAGAGAAAAATAATATCGAAAACGGTGCGTTGTACATACAGGTGACACGTGGAATTGCAGTCAGAAATCATAATTATCCGGCAGGTGTTGAACCGGTGATTATGGCATATATCAATGAAGCGGTCCGGCCGTTAACACAGCAGGAGGCAGGTGTTAATGTGGTCACATCTCTTGACTACAGATGGTTGAAATGTCATATTAAGTCCTTAAATCTTCTTGCGAATGTTCTTGAGAAAGAACGTGCCGTGAAAGCAGGTGCGAAAGAAACGATTTTACATCGTGAAGGAACTGTTACAGAGGGTTCTTCTACCAATGCATTTATTGTAAAAGATGATGTTTTAATTACGCATCCCGCAAATAACCTGATATTAAACGGCATTACAAGACAGGAAGTGCTTAAGCTTGCGAAAGCGGACAATGTTGAAGTGAAAGAGGAAGCATTTTCAGTGGATGACCTGTACGAAGCGGATGAAGCATTCTTTACCAGTACGACACAGGAAATCACTCCGATTGTTCAGGTCGACAATAAACTCGTTAAAGATGGTGAAGTCGGCACGCTGACAAAACGGCTTCAAAATTTATTCGACAGCCAGTTAAACAAATTAAATCCTGTTAAACAAAGTTAACGGGAAATTTTACGCTATTTATTTTTATCCTGCTGAAGCCTTATGTTATATGGACTAATCCGATATGACGAAGAGTTGGCAGATAATAAATGAATATTAGTTCTTGAAATCAGCCGCCAAACAATATATTATTTTAAGCACGTAACAAAAAGTGCGCTTATTCGTTTTTGAAACATTTAGGCGCTCTTTTTTCTTGAACGAATGAAAAGAGGTGTGGAATTTGGAGCATTTCTATCAGCTCGGCTGGACGTTAGACCCTATAGGTGGTGCATCTGGTGAAGCCTACAAAGCAGAACAGGATGGCAGAAAGCTGTTTCTGAAAAGGAACGCCAGCCCATTCCTTGCAGCCTTGTCAGCAGAAGGTATCGTACCGAAGCTTGTTTGGACAAAGAGGATCGAAACGGGCGAAGTCGTGACAGCGCAGCATTGGAAAAATGGCCGTGAGCTGACCCGTGAAGAGATGTGTTCAATGAGAGTTGCAGCATTAATGAGAAAGATTCATACATCAAAGCCTTTATTAACAATGTTAAAAAAGCTTGGTATGAGACCAATGCTGCCTGACTTATTGCTCAATAAAATACAATCATCATTATCTCCAAAAGTGAATGCGCACCATGCAGTCAGAGATGCTATACAGTATCTCGAGAATGAAGTGCCTGCAGTCAATGAGTCAAACTGTACAGTTTGTCACGGAGATGTGAATCATAATAACTGGCTGCTGTCTGATGCGGATGAGCTTTACCTGGTAGACTGGGAAGGCGCAATGATTGCAGACCCCGCCATAGATCTCGGGATGCTTCTCTACACCTATGTGAATCCAAAAAACTGGGTTCAGTGGCTGGAGGAGTATGATCAGCCGCTGACACATGATCTCAGAAAACGAATGAAGTGGTACACACTGGTTCAGGCAATTACGATGGTACAGTGGTATGAGGATCATAAACGTTTTAAGGATATGAATGATTGGATCATCTTTTTAAACAGGGTCTTAAAAAATGACCGTCTGATTTAAATATTTGAAATGAAGCGAGGAACATGACCCATGAGGATGCGTAACAAACCCTGGGCTTTAGATTATTTAAAAACACATTCGAACCTGGCGGATGTTGAAATGACATATGCCGGGAATGTATCTGACTTTTTTGAAGATAATCAGGATCTTCATATCGAAGTTGGAACAGGAATGGGTACATTTATTACAACATTAGCAAAGAATAATCCGGATATTAATTACCTGGGGATTGAACTGGATAAAAACATTTTAATTCGGGTGGTTGAAAAAATACTGGAGGAAGACTTGAAAAACGTCAAAGTGGCATTGTTGAATGCGGCAGACTTAAAAGAATACTTTAATTCTGATGAGGTGGACAGAGTATACCTGAATTTTTCTGATCCATGGCCGAAAAACCGCCACGAAAAAAGACGGTTAACCTATCGTTCATTTTTATCTTCGTATAAAGATATTTTGAAACAGGACGGGGAACTTCATTTCAAGACAGATAACCAGGGACTGTTTGAGTACAGTCTCGTCAGTATGAATAATTTTGGTATGCAGTTTAAAGAAGTGAATCTGAACCTGCACCTTAATGAACCGGATGATAATATCAGAACAGAATATGAGGCGAAATTTTCATCAAAAGGAAATTTAATCCGCCGGCTGAAAGCATCTTTTTAACTAAAGGTGCTTTTTTCTATGCGTTTCAAAAATTTACAATGGAGGGAATACATGAGAACCAATATAAAAGTATTGATTTTGGGAGGGGTTCTGATTTTATCTGTCTGCATCACATATATTGTGATCAGCATGCAGGGGGATAAGGACCGGATGGATTTTCCTTTTACTGCTGATAACGGCGTTTCTTCGACCTATCATGTGTTTGCATCACATGTTGACAGGAGCCGTGCGGTCGGTGTGCTGTTCTGGTTTCATGGTGATGGTGCATATGAATATTATCATCCCGATGATGAAGCGTATATCGGTGGAGAAGAAGGGATTCTCTCTGCAGCAGAGAAACACAATATGATACTTATCGTTCCAAAAACGCCGGATGATGTGAGTGAAACGTGGTGGGAGGACTGGGAAGTGAATCCTGAATATGCAGAATCGCTTTATAAGGAAATTCTGCATAAGTATCAAATCGATGATTCCAACGTCTGGCAGACTGGTTTCAGCGGAGGTGCACAGTTTACAAGCTATCATTTTATGCCGTGGGTTCTTGAAAATACAGATGTTACAGGAGGCGGCGCCATTATGTTCGGAGGCGGCGGACCGCCGGAAGAATATGAGGACCATGTGGACCAGCCGGACAAGATTGATGAATATGTGGTGCGCTGGGCAGCGGGTGAGGCGGATACTGCTGAAAATTCAGAAGAGAATTTTGATGGACGGAAAGAGGCTGAGGACGGTGAGAGATGGTACAGCAAACAAGGATTTGATACGGATATAGAACTTATCCCCGGCAGGTCTCATCTGTTGGATGGTCTTTACAGCTCTTATATTGACAGGATAATTTCAGAAGCGGGAAAGTAGGAGGTATAAGTTTGATGCAGGTTTATAACAGGTGGTGAATGGCGGCACTGTCAATAGAAAGTGTTTTGATTTTAATTATGTAAAACAACTGAAAGAATGATAAAATAATAATTATGAAAATACGAAAACGGGAGGAATTATGTGACACGTTTTAACTTTGATAAAGAGACGACAAGAGAAGGTACGTACAGCGTTCAGTATGAAGGAACACAAGGAATATTCGGCAAAGGCGGTCTTGAACCATTCTGGATTGCTGACATGGACATAGAAGCGCCCGATGCAATTATTGACAGTATAAAAAGAAGACTTGATAATAAAATTTTCGGATACACTGTTTGGAGTAACCCGGAATTTTTTGAACCGATAAAAGGCTGGTGGAAGAAACGTTTTAACATCACATTGGAAGATGCGGATATTAATTTTGCGCAGTCTGTACTGTACGCAGTCGGAGAAGCAGTCCGTCAAAATTCATCAGAAGGAGACGGCGTGATTTTAAATGCACCGACTTACAATGCGTTTATCAAAGTTTTTAAGGGCAATAACCGTAAAATGGAACCGAGCCCGCTGATTAGAAATGAAGAAGGATACTTTTTTGATTTTGAAGGTTTTGAAGCATTATGCAAAAAAGAAGAAAATAAAGTATTCGTCCATTGTAACCCGCATAATCCGACAGGAAGAGTTTGGACAAGAGAAGAGAATCAAAAAATTAAAGATATTTGTCTTGCAAACGATGTATTTATTGTCAGTGATGAGATTCATATGGACTTTGTCAGACCGAAAGAATCATTTTCTTCAATGGTTGAACTGATGGAGGATAAAGATCCGATGATTGTTGTGTCCGGACTTGGTAAAACGTTCAATATTGCGAGTCTGCCGAACTCTTATTTCATCACAAAAAATCAATCGGTCAAAAAGAAAATTAATTTCGCAGCCGATAATAAATATAATATCAATACAGCGAATTCATTAGTCCTTGCTGCAATTAATGCTGCCTATACGGAGTGTGAGGAATGGGTGGATGAGTTAAATGAATATGTTGATGGTAATTTAGCATATGTTGAAGAATATATTAATACGCATCTTTCGGATATGATGTCATTTAAAAAGCCGGATTCTACTTATCTTGCGTGGGTGAGTTTTGAGAAGAGCGGTTTTGATGAAAAAGAAGTGCATAAAGCGCTGGTGGATGTCGGCGGGATTGCTGTTTCCCCGGGGTACATTTACGATTTTGAGGAAAGTAATCATTTTCGTATGAATGTCGCTTCATCCAGAAAACGTATAGAAGACGGAATGAAGCGAATCCATAAGACTTTTGATCATTTAAAAGGGACTACTGATTAGTAATCTCCATGATTTCACCGGTGTAGGCATCTGCAGAAAATTGATATTTCGCAGTTTCACTGCCTTCACCAACGTGAACCACACCATTGATGACTTTTGATTTCATACCCAGCAGTTGACGTTCACCCGGCTGGTAGTCAAGTGAGACAAAAGAAATCTTATCAAACTGAAGGTGCAGGTTATCGATTATTTTTTGTGCATCTACTGTTCGGAACACTTTGAACCAAATGAGGAAAGGAATCAGTGCGAACAGAGAGATTACTAAGAAAATTTGACGCTTTGACATATATAAAACCTCCTCATGAACAGTTTACCATATCAAAAATTGTAATATGAATGAATAAGGGGATAAATTATGAAATTAACTGAAAAAACACTGGAAAGAATGAAGACTTTAACAGAATTGCACGGTGCACCGGGCTTTGAAGATCAGGTACGTGAATACATGAGAAAAGAGCTGACACCATTTGCAGATGAAATCATTCAGGACGGCCTCGGCGGTATTTTCGCAGTAAAGAAAAGTAAAAAGAAAAATGCACCTAAAGTGATGATTGCAGCACACATGGATGAAGTAGGGTTTATGGTCACTGATTTTACTGACAATGGCTTTATTCGGTTTACACCGCTTGGCGGATGGTCCAATGATGTGATACTCAGCCACAAATTTAAAGTCAGAACATCTGACAATAAAGAAATTACAGGTATTGTGGGGAGTGTGCCCGTTCATTTCAGGAAGAACGATAAAGGAAAAGGAACGGATATTAAAGATATGCTCCTTGATGTCGGTGCAGACAGCAGAGATGAACTCATGGAAATGGGAATACGCCCGGGCGATTCGATTGTGCCTCATGCAGAGTTTGAAGTGCTTGAAAACAGTAAAAAGCTGCTTTCCAAAGCATGGGACAACAGATACGGCTGTCTAATTGCCATCGAAACACTTGAAAACCTGAAAGATACAGAGCTTGATTGTGATTTATATGTCGGTGCGAACGTACAGGAAGAGGTCGGTCTCCGTGGTGCAAAGGCGAGTTCAAACCTGGTCAAACCGGATGTTGCTTTTGTAGTGGATTGTTCACCCGCGAATGATATGCTCGGCAAAAAGGATGATATCGGGAAGATAGGGGAAGGTACACTGCTTCGTCTTTTTGACAGAACAATGATACTGTCGAAACCGATGAGAGATTATTTTCTTGAGACGGCAGAAGAAAACGATGTTAAATACCAGTATTATCAGTCGCCGGGCGGCACTGATGCAGGGAGTATTCATGTGTCCAATGAAGGGGTAATCTGTGGTGTTGTTGGAATATGTTCGAGATATATTCATACGACACATTCAATCATAAATTATGAAGATTATCTTCATGCAGAAACACTTTTAACTGCTTTGGTTAAAGGCATTAATTCAGAAAAGGTGGATGAGCTGAGAGGCTGATGATATGAGAAACCTGTTGAGAAGATGGTTCATTGATGGTATGAGTTTTATGGCGCTCGGCTTATTTTCATCCTTAATTATCGGACTGATTATTGACACTATCGGGACATATGTACCATTTTTGTCGGGTCTTAAGGATATCGGTGCAATTGCAATGAGTTTGAGCGGTGCTGCGATTGGTGCTGCGATTGCTTACGGCCTTAAAGCACCGCCGCTTGTGATTTTTTCAATTGTTGTGGTTTCTTCAAGTGCATATGAATTCGGCGGTGTTGCAGGCAGTTATATCGCAAGCATTGTAGCGATTGAAATCAGCCGGTTGTATGCTTCAAAAACTAAGGTGGATATTATCGTAACACCTTTACTTACTATTATTATCGGCTATTTTATAGCGAGTCTTGTCGGACCGTGGATCGGCAGTTTTATGACTTCTATCGGCACATTTATCATTTATGCGACTGAGCAGAGACCTTTTGTCATGGGGATTCTGGTTGCTGTGGTCTTCGGGATCATTTTAACCGCACCATTATCAAGTGCCGCGCTCGCCTTAATGCTTGACTTGAGTGGTCTCGCAGCGGGGGCAGCCGTTATAGGCTGTTCATGCCATATGGTCGGATTTGCAGTTCAAGGTTACAGAGATAACGGTATATCCGGTGTGATATCATTAGGAATTGGAACTTCTATGCTCCAGGTGCCGAATATTTTATTAAATCCGTTTATTATCGTACCGCCTGTGATTGCGAGTGCGGTGATTGCGCCGGTAATGACTGTATTTTTTCCAATGGAAAATAATGCAGCCGGTGCAGGAATGGGGACGAGTGGTTTTGTCGGTCAAATCATGGCTGTTGAAACGATGGGTTTATCACTGCAGGTGGTAATGTTAGTATTAATGTTCCATATTATTTTACCTGCAGTAGTAACACTGTTATTCTATATAGTCTTGAGACGTGTCGGACTGATTAAAGACGGTGATCAGAAACTTCAGCTCGCTGACAGAAATAATTGACGGAGGTATTCAGATGAATGTTTTTAAATTGAGAAATTTAATACTTGAACAATTAAAAGAAAAGGTGGATTTCTCATATTCATTTGACAGAGAAAAAGAAATATTAAGAGTGGAAAGAAAAGATAACAAAAAAGGAATTGAGGTTTCACTCTCAAAAGCAGTGGATAAAGCTAAGGGCAGTGATCATTTTGTAGATGAAATTGTGTATTACCTTGCTGAATCCCTGGAAAGAATGGCTGAGGAATCACTCTCTCTTGATGAGAAGATGATTTATCCGGTCGTACGTTCAACAAGCTTTTCTGATAAAACGAAAAGCGGCGTACCATTTATTAAAGACATACACACAAATGAAACTGCGGTATATTATGCTGTAGATTTCAAAAACAGTTACCGGCTGATTGATGAAAATCTGGCAGAAACGTTCGGTATGACACATGAAGATATTAGAGTGATTGCTTATAATAATGTAAAAAACCTGCCGATAGAATATAAGAAGCAGACGGTACAGGGGAATGATTTTTATTTTGTTAATCATAATGACGGCTATGATGCGTCAAGATTATTAAATGAAAATTTTCTCAAAGAGATGTATGATAAGTGTGAAGGTGAAATGATGATTGGTCTTCCTCATCAGGATGTTCTGATTATTACTGATGTGAAAAATGAACTGGGCTATGATATCATGGCTCAAATGATGATGCAGTATTTTGCCGAGGGACTGACACCGATTACCTCGCTGTCATTTTCCTACAAAAATCAAAAACTGCAGCCGGTATTTATACTGGGAAAACAAAAGAATTCAAAAAGAGGGAAATAAATGAAGGTAACTTATAATAAAGACCACGTCGGGGATACCCTGTTTGTGACTTTTAAAAAAACTGAAACACCATCCTATGAATATTACAACGACCTGACTGTCATTAAAGACGGTGCTGAAATTATCGGTTTGAATATTTTCAAAGCGTCTGAACAGTTATCATTTAAAAATGAAATCAATATTGAACCGACAGAAAAATTAGTCAGTGACATTAATACAGTACTTTCTAAGAACGGTGTGGAAGAAGTCAGCCCGGATTTGTCTCCTAAATTCGTTGTCGGCTTTGTTAAAGAAAAAGAAGCACATCCGGATGCAGATAAATTGAATGTATGCCAGGTCGATACCGGCAGTGAGACACTGCAGATTGTCTGTGGTGCGCCGAATGTTGATGCAGGACAGAAAGTAGTCGTTGCAAAAGTGGGCGCTATTATGCCGGGCGGTCTATATATTAAGCCGGCAAAGCTCCGGGGTGTAGATTCAAATGGAATGATCTGCTCCAAAAAAGAGCTGAATTTAGAAGATGACGGCATAAAAGGTATCTATGTTTTAGACGATGGTTTCACAGTAGGACAAACATTCGAAGTCGGATAAAGGTGATCCATATGGATAAATCCAGAAGAAAGAAAAGACAATTTAATATTGAACAGGAATCAAAAGAAGAGAAAGAGCACTTCAAATTCCCTTTGGATATGGAAGATACTGCGGAAAAAAAACATGTCAGTGATGACACGCCTATGCAGTCTTCTTCAAGGCGGCCGCTTAAGGATTATAAAAAAGACAAGTACAGCTATACCATCCAGAAAGCAAGAGAAATTCCTTCTGCGATACACGGCATGAATAAAAAGACAAACCGTACAGAGATTAAGCGTGAGGATTATCCTGATGATTATGAGGAGCTGGATTCACTCGATAATATTTCTTCAGTGATTATTAGAGATATTGTTAAGGAACGTAACCGCAAAAAACAAAAAGCCAACGAGCGGGCAAGAAAAGAAGCGCTCAGGCTTGAACGTGAGAAAAAGCGTTATGATGATCCTTACAGTCTGAAGTCTTCCAGGCAGGTGCTGACGTCGAAGAGTAAACAGACTGAAGAAATGCCTGTGAAGGAACAGACAGAACAGCATGAAGAAAACAAGGCGGATGAAAAGAAGACAGCCGTGCATGAAACAGAACAGCCGGTTGTGAGACATGCTGAGAAGCGCCGCGGACCTTCATTTACTCTGCCGAGCCTGCATATGCTTGGACCCGGACAGAAGAAGGGCTATGATGTACTCGGCAAGGACACAGAAGCGGCTGTAGTGAAGGCTTTTGAAGCAATCGGTGTACCTGCAAGTGTTCATAAATATAAGTCGAATGGTATTATCGGGCGTTTTGAGATGAAATTAGACCGTAATTTCAGAATCAGTCACGTATCCAGATTAAAAGAGTATCTTCTTCCGCACCTTCCTTTTGATGATGTGAGGGTGGTGGCACCGATTATTGGAACAAGCAATATCGGACTTGAAGTCCCTGTACCGTCTCCTGAACCGATTCCGTTCAGCACACTGTTTGACAGAAGCAGTTTGAAATTGAGACGAAATGATTATAAGTATGTAATCGGCAAAACTGTAGATGATCAAATATTCAGTTATGAACTGTCAAAGAGCGGGCATATTCTGGTTTACGGAGGCAGTGATAAAGATGCACGGAATGTCATCGAACAGTTGATGGTATCAATGTTTATGAACCATACGCCGTATGAATTTAAAGTATTCTTTGCTTCAGATGATAAGGAAAAGTATCAGGAGTACCTTGATATGCCTTATTTATTTGGTGAGAGTAAAGAACTTTCTGATCCTGATGTCTTAAAAGTTGTCTATGATGAACTGATTGAACGTCAGAACCAGTTCAGGCGTGCACATGTCAGAAATATTAACAGCTTTAATCAGCGTGTCGGATATGACTCGAAAAAGTCTGTGATGACTGTTGTCATTGATGATTTTACATCTTTATATAACATGAATAATACTGAAGCGGCTAAGATGGTCGGACAGATACTTAAAAAAGGTAAGCCGCTGGGGATTCATCTCATTATCCGTCACGGTATTACCGACGAACGTATACGCTATGATCTCCTTCAGATGGTACAGACACGTATTTCATTTTTTGATGATAAAGAGAGTGTCATTGAGGGCAGTGCGGCAATCACTGAAGGAAATGATGTTTTAGTTCAGATTCCAACATCGAACAAACCGGTTCGTGTAAATGCAGGGACTCTGTCAAAAGAAGCAAAGGGCCGTATTTTTGGTCATATAACAGCACATAAGTTTTGAATGAGTAATAGAAAGTTTGGTGATTTTCGTGGAAAAGTATCATTTTATCGGTATTAAGGGCGCAGGCATGAGTGCACTGGCTCAAGTGCTGCATGACCTCGGCCATGAGGTGCAGGGCTCTGATATCGAATCAGAAGTATTTACTGAGCATCAGCTGCGGGATAAGGGAATAAAAATCCTGCCTTTTGATGCAGAAAATATTGTTGAAGGGTTCACATATATTGCAGGTAATGCATTTAAGGAAGATCATCCTGAAATTCAGGCTGCGATAGATAATGAATACGGCATTATCCGTTATCATACATTTTTAGCTGATTTTATGAGCGGTTATACCTCTATTGCTGTGACAGGCGCACATGGAAAAACATCAACGACTGGTCTACTTTCGCATGTAATGAACGGAGATGTAGATACGACCTTCCTTATTGGAGACGGAACAGGTTTCGGTATTGAGAACAGTGACTATTTTGCTTTTGAGTCATGTGAATATAAACGTCATTTCTTAAGTTATTATCCTGATTATGCGATTATAACCAATATTGATTTTGACCATCCTGATTATTTTAAGGATTTAGATGATGTTGTTGATGCATTTAATCAGATGGCCGCACAGGTTAAAAAAGGTGTCATTGCATACGGCGGTGATGACAATGTGAAAAAAATCAGCCTCGATATTCCATTGTGGACATACGGAATTGACGGTGAGTATGACATTAACGCTTCAAACATCAGAACATCAGAAAAAGGAACATCATTTGATGTATTCATTAAGGGTGAGTTTCTTTCGAATTATACGATTCCGCTTTTTGGAGATCATCATGTTTTAAATTCTCTGTCGGTAATTGCGGTATGTTACCTGGAAGATTTAGATATGGATAATATTAAAGAGGCATTCTTAACATTTATCGGCGTAAAACGCCGGTTCAGTGAATCATTTGTCGGTGATGTTGTTATTGTAGATGACTATGCACATCATCCGAGAGAAATAAAGGCAACGCTTGAGACAGCGAAGAAGAAATATCCAAACAAAAAAATTGTTTCTGTATTTCAACCGCATACTTTTTCACGTACTGAAAAATTTCTTCAGGAGTTTGCGGATGTGCTGTCACAATCCAATCAAACCTATGTTGTTGATATTTTCGGATCGGCAAGAGAACAGCAGGGTGAGCTTTCAAGTGCCGACCTGGTGAATTTAATTCCCGGCGCAGAAACACTGCATGAAAATGATTTAAACATTTTAAGCAGTCATCCCGGTGCGGTGATTATCTTTATGGGTGCAGGCGATATTCAAAAATATGAGAAGAGATTTACAGAATTAATATCATAGTGTAAAAATGTATGTTTATCCAACCTTATTTTTGGATACTTAAAGAAGTAAGTATTAAATTACAGTCATAAATGGAGGCGTTAATATGGAATGGCAAACAATTTTAGCCATAGCAGCAGGACTAGCAGCAGTCGCATTATTAGTAATTTGTGTGGCGGTTGCCTATGTACTGATTCCTGTTAAGAAAAATTTAGATCATGTTGCAAAAACATTAAATGGATTGGAAGGTCAGATTCAGGGGATTACCCGTGAATCAACAGACCTGCTTCACAAAGCAAATCGTTTAACTGAAGATTTACAGAGTAAGTCGGAAAAATTAAACTCTGTTGTTGATGCTGTTCAGGGAATTGGGAACTCAGTTCAAAATTTAAACAGCTCGGTAGACCGTGTTACAAACTCAATCACTCACAATATCTCACAGAATGAAGAACAGATTTCACAGGTGGTTCAGTGGTCAAATGTTGCGCTTGAAATTGCTGATAAATGGCAGAAGAGACAGCAGCGTCAAAATTCATTTGAAGCAAAATATGCTAAAGAGGCAGACTCCGGAAGATAGTTAATACGGAATGATAAACTGAATCAGATTTACGAATTAACTGGGAAGAGGGGACTGTAATGGAAACTTATAATAGCCGGCCGGTACATGGTGTTGAAGAATATCAGGAAGTGCCGGATAAAACGACAGGACGTGATTTTTCAATTGGTCTTGCTGTCGGTCTTATTGCAGGTACGATTGGCGGCCTGCTGATTGCTCCGAAATCCGGAGATGCACTGAGGGATGATATTCAGAATCAGGCGGATAAACTGACTAAAAAGAATCTTTCAGAAGAGGATTCTGAAATTAAGCAGTTGAAAAAGGAAGCTGATGCAGCAACGAATCAGCTTCGTGAAAAAATGAATGAAGATAAAAGTGTTAATAATATCAAGAAAAATGAATATAATAATACTGAAAGTATTAAGAGTGACGATGCAGAATCAGATGAAGATTTTGCAGCAGACGCTGCATCTGAAGACAGCAGAACGGTAGATATGAAAGAATATGTTCCTGCTTCAGATAACGGTAAAAGTAAATAAACTTTTATGATAACCACATGTGTCCATGTGGTTATATTTGTGAATTTAATGATAAACTATTATATTCGTGGTATTATTAGTAAAAAGCGTTTACAAGAATGACGGGGGTGCACAATGACTGTTACTATATATGATGTTGCACGCGAAGCGAAAGTTTCAATGGCAACAGTATCCAGAGTTTTAAATGGAAATCCAAATGTAAAACCTGAGACAAGAAAAAAAGTTAAGGAAGTCATTAAAAGATTAAATTATCGTCCAAATGCAGTTGCACGCGGACTGGCAAGTAAAAAAACGACAACTGTCGGGGTAATTATCCCTGATATTTCAAATATGTATTATTCTTCTCTTGCAAGAGGACTTGATGATATTGCAGAAATGTATAATTATCAAACGATTATTACAAATACAGATCATGATCCTGAAAAAGAACGTGATTCATTCCTGAATCTGGTCAGTAAACAGGTTGATGGTATTGTATTCCTCGGTGGTACATTGAACGAGGCTACAATAGAGGATATTAAGAATTCAAATGTTCCAGTTGTAATCTGTGGAACCAGTGAAAAAGATGCAGACCTGCCGTCTGTAAATATTGATTATTTTTCTGCTATCAAAGAAGTTACAGAAAGACTTCTTGAAAAGGGTTCTGAAAATGTTTATTTTGTTAAAGCAAATTATTCGAGACAACTTGAAGGTCGTATCGAGGATGGCTTAAAGGCAGCATACGATGAAGCTGGTAAATCATTTAAAGAAGAGTATATAGAATCAGTTGCTGAAGATTATCAGACCGGAAAAGAACTGTTTGAACAGTTGGTTGATCATGATGCAGATGTCATTATTACAATGAGTGACGAGGCTGCAGTGGGTGTACTTCACGGTGCCCTCGACAGAGGCATCAGCCTGCCGAACCGTCTCCAGCTTATCAGCTGCAGTAATACGAGACTGGTTCATATGATGAGACCACCGGTTACAAGCATTGCGATACCGCTTTATGATATCGGTGCTGTCGGTATGAGACTTCTCACAAAATATATGAATGATGAAACTGTGGATGAACCAAATGTAATTTTACCGTATCGAATTGAATACAGATTATCAACGAAATAGTAGAAGACGACAGCTGTGACTGTCGTCTTTTTTTGTTAGAACTATATATTATCCAGATACATCATTGCCCGGTCAAACATACTGCGATTTTTTTCAGTAATCTCCTCACGTCTTGGAATTTCCGTGAAATCTGATAAATCATCTTCCCAGTTTAAGGGGAATTCGGTTTTGCTTCTGGACTGATAAGTGTCTATAAAATGTTCAGGCAGTTTTCCTCTTGGAGCTTTAATATTATTCATGGAAAGCCATACCTGCGCCCACATCCTTGGAACAACTTGAAATATGTTATAACCGCCGCCGCCGACAGCGATCCATTTCCCATCGGTGTATAAATCGCTTAAACGGTTGACGATACGTGGGATTTCCTCAAATGATTTTGATGTCAGTGAAAGGTGTGTCATCGGGTCTCTGTAATGAGCGTCCACACCATTCTGACTGAGAATAACATCCGGCTTAAAATGCTTAACAGCTTTTGTCAGACTTTCTTCAAATATTTCTAAAAATGAGTCATCCTCAGTATAAGCGTCCACAGGAAGATTCACAGAAAAGCCGAATCCTTTATCATCGCCGCGCTCTGTCAGGCTGCCGGTCCCGGGAAAAAGATATCTTCCTGTTTCATGTACAGAATAGGTCATGACTTCGTTTGAATCATAAAATATCCACTGTACGCCGTCTCCATGATGAGCATCCGTATCTACATAGAGAACTTTCTGGTTGTAATGCTTCCTCATGTATTCAATGGCAACGGCAGAATCATTATAGACACAAAAGCCATTGGCACGTCCGCTGAAGCCGTGATGAAGACCGCCGGATAAGTTAAGTGCTTTTTTTGTTTTCCCCGACATCACCATGTCAACAGCAGTTAGAGTTGCACCAACAATATATTTACTTTTTTCATGCATATCATTAAATGCAGGGGTGTCATCAGTGTTCAATCCGTAACTTTCAAGTTTACTGTCGGAAAGGCCGACAGTGCCGGCGTCTTTCACCGCCTGGACGTAATCTTCCTTATGTACAAGAAGAATTTCTTCATCCGACGCAGTACGCGGCCGGATAATATCACCGGCAGATAAGTATCCTCCATCAAGAAGAAGGTCGGTTGTCATCTTAACGCGCATTTGATTAAAAGGGTGCGAATCATTGAACCGATAGTTCAGAAGTTCATCACTGTAGATATACGCGGGCTTCATAATCGGCCCATTTCTTCTGGAGACAGAACATTGAAACCTTCGTCTCTTAGCTTTTGAATCGCAATCCCCGGATTCATTACACGCACACGAACGACTATAATTTTATGCCCCTTTAATGCTTTATTCGGATAAACAGAAACACTGATAATTTGAATATTTAACTCTTTAAACACTTTGGTAATCTCAAACATGATTCCCGTCTTGTCCTCAATATCAATCTCAATAATTGAACCGGGCTCTTTAATGCCTGTTAATTCGAGAAATGTATTTAACATATCTCTCTGAGAGACAATGCCGACAATTTTCCGATCCTTCACAACAGGAATGGCTCCGATGGCATACGTATAAAAATCAAGCGCAATTTCTTCTACAAAATCCATAGGGTGACAATATGTGACGTTTCTTCTCATAATTCTGCTGAGCGGCTGTTTGAGGCTGTTTTCGGGATCATCATTCGACAGTACGGAAGGGAGTGTTAATTTAATGTCTCTGTCGGAAACAATACCAACCAGTTTTTCTTCGGAATCCACCAGTGGAATATGCCGGAATGAAAAACGGCTCATCATTTCGAGTGCATCTTCTATTGTATCTCCGGGAGTCAGAGTTTTTACCGGTGATGTCATAATTCTTTCAACTAACATGCAGATCCTCCTAGAAAAAGAATCGGTTTTTAAACCGTATTTTATCAAATTCAATCATTTGTTCATCGGTGATATTTCTGCCTTTTCTGGCCATCAGCGTATTTGCAGGGTGGGCGGTCAGCTCGGGATCGTTTGTCTGATAGACTTCAAATCCGGCGCTCTTCATGAGACGAATCATTAAATCTTTATATTCATACACATCAAGGCCGCTGTTTTTAAGGTCCCAGTGCCAGTAATACTCAGTCGTAATGACAATATAATTTTCCATATAGGCGTCCTGCATGGTCAACTGAATCATTTTTTTTGCGAGACCGTATTTCCGGTAATCAAGGCTCACTTCAACAGCGCCAAGCTCCAATATATAGGGAAGATTTCCATCGGACCAGCGTTCCATGGGGTCGGCATGGTGATATGTGACATAACCGATAATATGACTGCCGTCTCTTGCGATAATAATACGTCCTTCTTCAAGCGCTGATATTTCGAGCAGTGCATCGAACTGATCTTTTGGAGGTCTAAAAGCAGAGAGACCTCCATCAAAAGTATATTGACGCAATGAATCGTATGGCACGGGTCCTTCAATCATAATATTCTTCCGGTCACCGGGGACAGACTGCTGGTGAAATGTCTTTTTGTGAAGCACTTAATACACCGCCTTTTACTAATGAGTTTTAAAATTTTGAAAAGTGCGTTATCTTTATTATATAATAACCATTAGAAAAGAGAAAACACAAAGGGGGATTTAGGATGAAGGTAGAAGTATACAAATCAACTGATCAAAATCCTAATTTAACGAATTATGAAGAAACAAGGGATAATTTTGACTGGCAGGAAGTTGAAAAGCATTTTTCATGGCATGAAACCGGAAAATTTAATATGGCTTATGAATGTATTGATAAACATGTGGATGACGGATACGGGGATAAGACAGCGCTGCATTATAAAAATGGTGACAGCAGATCATCCTATACATTTAAAGATCTAAAAACAGCATCAAATAAGGCAGCTAATGTGCTGAAAGATGCCGGAGTTGAAAAGGGAGACAGGGTCTTTATTTTTATGGCAAGAAGTCCTGAACTGTATACATCACTTCTTGGTGCACTTAAAATCGGTGCGATTGTCGGACCGTTATTTGAAGCTTTTATGGAAAAGGCTGTGAAGGATCGTCTTCAGAACAGTGAAGCTAAAGTGATTATTACATCACCTGAACTTGTCGGAAGAATTCCTGTAGATGATCTTCCAGACCTCGAAAAAGTAATTCTTGTCGGTGAAAATGTAAGCGCTGACTATGTTGATTTTAAAACAGAATATGAAAAAGCATCTGACGAATTTGATATTGAATGGCTGGATAAAGAAGACGGGTTGATTCTTCATTATACCAGCGGTTCAACCGGGCAGCCGAAAGGCGTCCTGCATGTTCAATATGCAATGGTACAGCATTATATTTCCGGAAAATATGTACTTGATTTAAAAGAAGATGATGTATACTGGTGTACTGCCGATCCCGGCTGGGTGACGGGGACATCATACGGTATATTTGCACCCTGGCTGAACCGGGCGACTAATGTTGTGGTCGGTGGCCGTTTCTCACCTGAAGCATGGTACGGTGCAATAGAAGATTTGAATGTGACGGTATGGTACAGCGCGCCGACTGCTTTTAGAATGTTGATGGGGGCAGGGGATGAAATTGTTAAAAAATATGATTTAAGTTCCCTGCGTCATGTATTATCCGTAGGAGAGCCGCTCAATCCGGAAGTGGTGAAGTGGGGAATGGATGTCTATCATCTCCGTATCCACGATACATGGTGGATGACGGAAACTGGTGCTCATATGATTGTAAACTTCCCGTCGATGGATATTAAGGGCGGCTCCATGGGTAAACCGATTCCGGGTGTAGAGGCTGCAATTATAGATGATTCAGGGAATGAACTCCCTGTAAACCGCATGGGTAACCTGGCGTTAAAAGCGAACTGGCCGTCAATGATGCGTGAAATCTGGAAAAATAAACCGAAATTCGATTCCTATTTTATAGGTGAGTGGTATGTGTCGGGGGATTCCGCATATCAGGATGAAGACGGATATTTTTGGTTCCAGGGCCGGGTGGATGATGTGATTATGACTGCAGGTGAACGTGTCGGACCGTTTGAGATTGAATCCAAACTCGTTGAACATGAAGCAGTACAGGAAGCGGGTGTCATCGGGAAGCCGGATCCAGTCCGGGGTGAAATTGTTAAAGCATTTATCTCTCTCCGGGAAGGCTACTCACCATCTGATGAACTTAAAGAAGATATTAGAGTATATGTAAAAGAAGGGCTCGCGGCACACGCAGCGCCTAGAGAGATTGAATTTAAAGATAAACTGCCTAAGACACGAAGCGGTAAAATTATGAGACGTGTTTTAAAAGCCTGGGAATTAAATATTGATGCCGGTGATTTATCCAGTATGGATGATGATTAATAAGTATCAGGAAGACAGGAATCCACTTTAACGGGTTCCTGTTTTTTAATTGAAATTCGTTTTTTGAGTGACTTTAAGGGAATAAATATATCTCTAAACTTCATATAAAACCTGATTGACTGTGGCATATATTTCAAAGAGGATTAGAATAGTTTATTCTGAAAGAGTATGCCATAATAATTAATGAAAGCGCTTTTTATATATGATATCAATTCAACTATTGGGAGATGAAAGAATGGTACAGCTTACAGATCAGGAAATTGCATCAAAGGCGGATATTCAGCCGATTGAAAACATCGCAGTAAAAGCCGGCATTCCAAAAGAGGCATTGGAATTATACGGAAAGTACAAAGCAAAAATTGATATTAACCAAATATCCGGCAATGAAAAAGATGCTAAAGTAGTACTTGTTTCAGCAATGAATCCGACCCCTGCAGGTGAAGGGAAATCAACATGTACTGTCGGACTGTCAGATGCATTTAATCAATTGGGAAAGAATGTGATGGTCGCCCTCCGGGAACCGTCTCTCGGGCCGGTGATGGGAATTAAAGGCGGTGCCACAGGCGGCGGTCTGGCACAGGTTTTGCCTATGGAAGAAATCAACCTTCATTTTAACGGGGACCTGCATGCAATCACAACGGCGAATAATGCGCTATCTGCATTTATTGATAATCATATACATCAGGGTAATGAGTTGAACATTGATCCGAGACGTGTGACATGGAAGCGGGTTTTGGACATGAACGACCGTGCTCTGCGCCAGATTGTTGTCGGTCTCGGCGGTCCTGCAAGAGGTGTGCCCCGTGAAGACGGCTTTGACATTACAGTGGCCAGTGAAATTATGGCGGTGCTCTGTTTAGCGGATGATATTATTGATTTAAAGAACAAAATCGGAGAAATTGTATTTGGATATACGTATGATAAAACACCTGTAACCGTTAAAGAACTCAAGGTTGAAGGGGCTGTTGCGCTGCTGTTAAAAGAAGCAGTTAAGCCGAATCTCGTACAGACGATGGAAGGGACGCCCGCATTGATTCACGGTGGTCCGTTTGCTAATATCGCCCACGGATGCAACTCATTAATTGCGACAAATACTGCGAGGAAACTCGCTGATATTGTAGTGACAGAGTGTGGTTTCGGATCAGACCTCGGCGGGGAAAAATTTATGAATATTAAGGCTAGAAAAGGCGGATTCCAGCCGGATGCCATCGTGTTAGTGGCAACTGTCCGCGCATTAAAAATGAACGGCGGCGTAAAAAAAGAGAATCTGTCAGAAGAGAATACAGAAGCAGTGATATCCGGGATTGTGAATTTGGAAAAACATATTGAAAATGCCCGTAAGTTCGGTGTTGAACCGGTGGTTGCTTTGAATGATTTCGTGACAGACAGTGATAATGAAAGAGAAGCAGTTCTCTCATGGTGCAGAGAGAAGGGCGTCCGTGCAGCGCTGACCAAAGTCTGGGCTGACGGCGGCCGCGGCGGTATTGATCTTGCTGAAGCGGTACTTGAAGTACTTGAGTCTGAACAGAATTTTAAGCATCTGTATGAGGATACATTGCCGGTTAAGGAAAAAATCGAGCGTATTGTGACAGAAGTTTACGGCGGAGAAGGTGTGAATTTCAGTGACCAGGCAAAAAGACAAATCAAAGAAATTGAGAAAAACGGATGGGGTGATTATCCGGTATGTATGGCAAAGTCACAGTATTCACTGAGTGATAATCCTTCAAAACTCGGCAGACCGGAAGGATTTACTGTTACTGTAAGGGAAGTAATTCCTAAAACCGGCGCGGGTTTTGTTGTTGCATTAACGGGAGACATTATGACAATGCCGGGACTGCCGAAGGTTCCGTCAGCTGTTCATATGGATATAGATGCGGATGGGAATTCAAAAGGTCTTTTCTAGTTTAATTTCTTTTATACGTATTCATGTATAAATATCTATATGTTATAATATTGATTATCAATTGTTGCGGGGGCGTTAATATGACAAAAGAACAGGCATTGGTTAAACTGTATGAACTGATTGATTTTTACTATGAGAACAGAGATTTACCGGTATCGCCGGAATTTAATTTCTTCGAGCAGATTGAAGAAAGCTGCAGGGTTTTAGATGTGGATTATGAGACCGTGTTAAAAGAATTTAATTTAAAATCATTATAAGTGATAAGAATAATTATTCATATTGACTGCGTCAGCATAGATTATTTCCTTTCCGGAATTAAATTTATGCTGATTTTTATGTAATAGAACATCGCCAAACCGGTGGAAATAATGTATTATTTTTTATGAATCATTTTAAATATGAAGGGATTTTTGTTAGTGAAAACAATACACAAATGGGTTTTAAGTGTCGCCGGCCTTTGCTTATTTGCATCTGGTTGTGACAGTGGTGAACTATACGGTGATGAGTCGGATGCAGCAGAAATGACAATTGTCTTCAGTCATAACCAGCCTGTGAACAGTCCTGAACACGCTGGTGCGATGAAATTTGAAGAGGTAGTGGAAGCAGAATCTGACGGGGAGATTGCCGTTGAACTGTATCCTGCAGGACAGCTTGGCAGTTTAAGAGAGCAGGTCGAAACGACTCAAATGGGTGAGATTAATATCACACTCCAGCCGTCCGCAGTTGTTATGCCGTTCGCAAGTGAAGTGGAAGTATTGGATCTCCCTTATTTATGGCCGACAGATGAGGAGAAGATGTATGAAATGCTTGACGGAGATATCGGTCAGGACATTTTGGACACACTCGATTCATCTATGTTTAAAGGACTCGGATACTGGCCGGGCGGATATAAATTGATTACAACGAAAGACCAGGCAGTCGACAGTCCGGAAGATCTTGAAGGACTCACGATGCGTGTGATGGAATCTCCGCCATTAATCAAGCAGTACACACACTGGGGCGGAAATGCTGTACCAATTACATATGCAGAAGTATACAATGCACTGCAGCAGGGAATTGTTGACGGTCAGGAAAATCCGCTGCAGACAATATATTTAAATAATTATCATGAAATTCAAAATTATGCAGTGGAAAGTAAGCACGGAGCAATGACTTACTTGATTCTTGCGAATCTGGAATGGTTCAATTCTCTTGATGAAGGGACACAGGATTTAATTGTGAGAGCGGAAGAAGAAGGACGTACAGCTTCCCGTGAAATGCTTAAGAATACGGAATCTGAGTATAAAGACAATATCATAGCTTCAGACATCAACTATTATGAACTAACAGACGAAGAAATTGAGTATTTCAGAGCACAGTCGGTGGATTTATGGTACGAAATTTACGGTACTGATGAACGTCTTCCGTTACTTGAGAGAATTATTGATGCCAATGATGAAATTAATGATGATTTAAGGAGGGACGGCGAATGAAAATACTTGCAAGAGTTGAAAATACCTTTATTACAGTCGCTATCATCGCTTCTACCTCTGTTCTGTTTATCAATATTATTTTAAGATACTTTTTTGATGCCAATACTACATGGGCGGATGAATTTGTCCGGTATAGTATGATATGGATTGCGTTTATCGGTATGGCAGTATGTTTTAGACATGATATTCACTTTGGAGTCGATTTATTTATTGACAGTGTCTCAAAACAAATGAAGAAATATACGAAATTGTATATTAATCTTGCCTGTATATTATTTACCGGCCTCCTGGTATATTTCGGTTTTAAGCTGGTCATATTCAGTTATCAGACAGGGCAGATTACACCTTCATTACAGATTAAAACTTTTTGGGTTTACCTGGCGATACCAATCGGAGCACTGCTGTCCATTATTCATCTCGTGGTAAATACTAAGAAATTATTTAATGATAAAAATATTGAGCCTGAAGTGGAGGAGATGAAATAATGATTGCAGTGTTGATTATTTTACTGCTGTTATTTTTAATGACGAGTGTTCCGATATTTGTTTCTTTAGGGCTCTCTGCATTTTTAGCAGTACTTCTTTTAAGCGGTACTGAGCCGATGGTAATTGTTCAGCGTTTGTTCGGCGGTTTGGATCAGTTTTCACTCATGGCACTGCCGTTTTTCATACTGGCAGCCAATATTATGGATGCCGGTGGATTATCCAAAAGAATACTTAAATTTTCAAGAGATTTAGTCGGGCATTTGTCCGGCGGTATTGCACTGACTACTCAAGTATCCAGTATGTTTTTCGGAGCATTGTCAGGTTCAAGTCCTGCCACTGTCATTGCAATTGGTAAAATTATGTACCCGGAAATGAACCGGGGCGGCTATGATAAAAGTTTTTCAAGCGGTCTTCTCGCTTCAGCAGGTGCGGTATCCCTTGTCATTCCACCGAGTATTACGTTAATCATTTTCGGTGCAGTCACAGGCGTATCGGTCGGAAGTTTGTTTATTGCGGGTATCGGTGCAGGAATTATTTTAGGACTGACTTCAATTGTATATATTTATATATATGCCAAAGTCAAAAATCTTCCGAGAGATAAAAAAGCCACATTCAATGAATTAACGAAGAGTTTCTTTAAAGCCTGGTGGTCGCTTCTGGTCCCTGTGATTATTCTCGGCGGTATTTACTCAGGAATTTTCAGTCCGACTGAAGCAGCAGGTGTGACAGTGGTCTATGCACTGATTGTCGGTCTGTTTATATATAAGGAAATCAGCCTGAAAGATTTATATCAAGTGTGTATGAGCTCAGCAGTCACCTCAGCCCAGGTGCTCGTGCTTGTCGCATCAGCGCAGGTGCTCGGCTGGGTTCTTACACGTCAGCAGGTCCCTCAGCAGGTCGCAGGATTTATTGTTGATAATGTTTCATCGGTTATCTTATTCCTGCTGCTTTTAAATCTTGTACTGCTGGTGATGGGGATGTTTATGGAAGGTGTCGCAGCAATTATTGTTACAGCACCTCTCATTTTCCCTGCTGCTGTCGAACTTGGTGTTGACCCGGTTCACCTAGGTATTATTATGATTGTGAATCTTGCGATTGGAATGTACACACCGCCTTTTGGTATGAACATTTATGTTGCCCAGTCAATTACACGGCTGAGTATGAAAGAAATGATGCCGGGAATCGGACGGTTCCTCATTGTAAATATTATTGGTTTATTCATAATCACTTATATTCCTGATATTTCATTATTTCTGTTAAAAATTGTAGAATAATGAAACTGACAGGCAGATGCCCGGAAAGGGGATCTGCTTTTCTTTTATTTTTGCATAAAAACACAAGACTTTTAATTAATATTCATATATGATATATAGATAGGATAAAGATAATAAGCTCTAGAGGTGCATCGTATGAACATGGGAAGATTTCAAAGAAGTTTAAATAAATTAAATGAGTATACTGTTGAAGGGAAAGAAGTCACGAGACTGGCCTATTCCAGAGAAGAAAAAAGAGCCAAAGAATACATCATCAAGCAGTTCGAACATGAAGGACTGACTGTTAAAGTGGATGCAGTAGGTAATATAACTGCAAGACGGGAAGGCACAGATGCATCACTTAAACCTGTCGCTTTCGGCTCTCATATTGACTCTGTATATGAAGCAGGTCAGTATGACGGTGCAATGGGTGTGATTGCTTCACTTGAAATCATCAGGTTTCTTAATGAAGAAAATATTACAACAGAACGACCGCTTGAAGTGATTGTATTCACCGGTGAAGAGTCTTCGAGATTTGGTATCGCAACCATTGGCAGCAGGATAATGACAGGGCGTTTAAACCTTGTTGAATCCGGTCATCTTGAAGATAAAAAAGGCATTACATTAAAAAAAGCACTTGAAGACAATCACTTTAACATAGAAAATTATCACCAGGCAGTCAGAACTTCCGCTGATCAGCATGCGTTTATTGAGATGCATATTGAACAGGGACCGGTGCTTGAAATTGAAAATAAAGATATCGGTATTGTTCATGCAATCGCAGCACCGTTAAGATTATCACTTGAGATTAAGGGTGAAGCGGGTCACTCTGGAACGACACCATTTAAGTATCGTAAAGATGCCCTCGCTGCAGCAGCTGAAATTGCGCTGGAGGTGGAAAGTGCAGCAAGAGAGGAAGAGAAGAACGGTACGCTCGCAACAGTGGGAGTTCTGGATATAAATCCCGGAGCGATGAATATCGTACCGGGTTCTGCAGGAATGCAGATTGATATCAGAAGTGTTTCTGTTGAGTCCAGAGAAAAAGTGTATCAGAAAATTACAGATAAAATTGAGTCGGTCAGTAAGGCAAGAGAAATTGAAATTAACACATCGCTGCTGACGAAGGAAGAACCTGTGGATTTATCGGATACACTGGTTGAAGCAGTAGAGGAGATATCAGTAAATAACGGTTATACTTTTAAACATATGAACAGCGGTGCAGGACATGATGCGATGAACATGGCACATATATGTCCGACAGCTTTAATTTTCGTGCCGTCTGTCAAGGGAATCAGTCACAATCCGAAGGAATTTACACATCTGAATGATATAGAAAAAGGGATTATTGTTATGAAGGATTTAATTTTAAAAACAGCGTGTAATGAAGCAGGAAATCTTAAATAATCGCAGAAAAAATCCGGTATCCATAATTTGGATACCGGATTTTTTTAATCATCGTCATCATCAGAGCTTGAAGATGAGCTTGATGAGCTGTTTGAGCTTGAGCTGGACGATGAACTGCTTGAGTTCGATGACGAACGTGATGTTGAACGTGCACCCACTCTGTAGCGGTCATCGTAGGAATTGGTTACAGTCCCTCTTAAGTCAGAGTTGGATACAGTGCCTGCAAAGGCTGAACCCATACGCTGCTGGATAGAACTATCACTCAGGTTACTCTTGTTGGAGAATTGTGTATCCTCAGCAACAAGACCTTCTAAAGAACGGTCCATGCTGCTGGAACAGTCACTGTCAAGTTCCATTGTGAGTGCACAGAATTCTCTTTCCGTCACTGTTGAAGGACGGCTGAATGATTCATTATATCCCATTTCCTCTGGAGCAACATCCTGAAGTGCCTGAGCCAGGTTTCTCCAGTTATAAACGTGAAGATATTCTTCATAGTCCTGGTTCGCAACCTGTGGAATATTTTCATCATAACCCATCCAGAGTCCAAGAGTTACTTCCGGGTTATACGCCATAAACCATGAGTCAATGAATGCATTTGAAGTACCGGTTTTTGCAGCCCAGTCATATGTGCCGTTCAGTCCTTCATAAAAATCACTGATATGGTGTGCAGATCCATCTGTAAATGACTGTCTTAACATATCAGTCATGAGATATGCTGTTGAATCCTTAAATACCTGATGTGTTTCACTTTCATGTTCATAAATCACTTCACCGTCAGGATTAGTGATGGATTCAATCATATATCCCTCAGTCATTTGACCATTATTTGAGAATGAAGAAAATGCATCTACATTCTGCTGAACCGTCAAGTTATTCACCCCTAGAGGTAGTGAAGGTACTCCGACACCGTCAGCATCAAACAATGAATCAGCAATCGGAAGGTTCATACGTTCAAAATACTCTTGAGGATTTTGTGTTCTGACTTGTCCCCAAAGTCTTAAAGTACTTAAGTTATATGAATTTGATAATGCATGTTTTGCAGAAACAAGACCAAATTCTTCATCATAGTCGTAGTTACGCGGTTCCCAAGGTTCGCCGCCGCCCGGAGTGTAATATGAGAAACGTTCATCGAGTAATACAGTATCCGGAACAATCAGCCCTTTATCAATCGCAGGACCGTATGTGATTAACGGCTTCATAGTGGAACCGACACTTCTGGATGATTGTGTAGAATGGTTCAGTGATGAAACATCATAGTCGCGGCCGCCGATGAATCCAAGAATTTTTCCTGTATCATTCTGTTTTAATACAGCACCGACTTCATGCTGGAGCATTTCATCTTCATCTGCTTCTGTGTCCTCATCAATTGATTCAGATGCTGCTCTGTCACCGTAGAAGTAAAAATTATTGTCTTTTACATTCTGCATAGTGTCATAAATATCTTTATCAATCGTTGTGGTAATATGATAACCTTCATATCTTAATGCCTCATTGGCATTTTCAGTGTACTCCTGATCGATTAATGGTGTTGAATCCACCTGTTCACGTGTTAAACCATCCTCTTCTGCGAGAACATATTTAAGAAGCTGTACGGAACGGCGTTCCACTTCATCTGTCAGGTAAGGATAGCTTTGGTTTGGAAGGACGACACTGTCAGTTAAATTTGCATAAATATCATAATCAACAGCCTCATTATATTCTTCCTCTGTGATTCTGCCCTCAAGCAGCATACGGTCTAGAACGAAAATTTGTCTGTTCTTGCCCGGCTGCAGATAATCCTCGGATTTTACATCTCCACCTTGTGCAAACGGCGTATATGCATATGGATTCTGCGGCATACCTGCAAGGAATGCACTTTCAGCAAGATTCAGTTCACTTGCATCTTTACCGAAGACACCTTCTGCTGCTGCCTGTATACCGGCAATGTTCTGTCCATTGGCGTTTCTTCCGAATGATACAGCATTTAAGTATGCTTCCAGAATTTCATCCTTATTTAAAATTTTCTCGACTCTGAAAGAAAGCAGAATTTCAGTTGCTTTTCTGTCGAACGTGGTGTCATCAGTCAAGAGCTGATTTTTAACGAGCTGCTGAGTGAGCGTACTGCCGCCTGTACCGCCGTCACCACCGGCAAATACCTGCAGAAATGCCCTCGTAAATGCTTTAGGGACCATTCCGTTGTGCTCATAAAAATTCTCATCCTCAGTCGCAACAATCGCATCAACAACGTACGGGCTGATTTCATCATAATTAATCCGCTCCCGGATTAAATCCGCCCGTAAAGTACCGAGTGACTGGCCGGAGCCGAATTCAACCGTGGTACTTTCCGTCATTTCTGTTAAAGAAGTCCTGACTTCGTCGGCAGGACGCACAGGTTCATCTTTAACAAGTGCTGCGAAATAACCGAGACCGATACTAAAGAGAAGCAGTCCGAGTAATGAGAAGGTTATAGTTAGAAATAAAACAATATTCCAAACAGTATCATACAAAGTAAAAAAACCGACTCTTACAGGAGATCCTGCTTTTTTAAAGCGTTTGACCGAGTTATTGTATTTCTCTTTAAATCCTTCTCCTTGAACACGGTCTTTAGAACGGGTTTCGTTATCCCTGTTAAACATTTTTTTTATATTATCAAAAAAAGAATTGTTCTTCTTCATGTGTACCTCCTATCAAAGGAATTATATCACATATAAACGGCTTGGGTTAAGTGATATAGCCCTTGAAGTCCCCGATTAAATATGTGAAATATTGTGATAAAACAAACAGCGGAATTCTATAACGGAAAAAATCGCCTGATACAGTAAAACCACTGTCTGTAAATAGACAGTGGTTTAGAAACTAATGGTCACTATGTTCTCCGTCGTGATGCGTTTCTTCATGGTCTCCGCTGTGGTCATGTGTGAATCCGAATGACATGGTCAGAAGGGAGCCGGAAATAATAATTGCGGCAACAACAAATGCATGAAACATCATATTCCAAGGTGCGTGTGTCGCACCGCGTTCAGTAATATGCATGAACATAAACAATTGAATAAAGGCCTGTATTACAGCGAGTGACATTATGGCAATGATAATCCACATAACCGGCAGATCAGATAAAATCGCGCACCATGCTGCTACAAGCGTCATCACAATTGAGAGTATGAAGCCGATGATATGATTCACGGGATATTTATTTTTTCGACTACTCATTTAAATCACCATCCCGATTAAATAGACACCTGTAAATATGAAAATCCATATGACATCAAGAAAATGCCAGTACAGGCCGACTACAAATACTTTTCTGTTTGTGACGGATGTCAGACCGCGCTGTTTCAGCTGAATCAGTATCAGTACAATCCATCCAAGCCCGAGTGCTACGTGAACACCGTGGGTCCCGGTCAAAAGGAAGAATGCAGACCAGTACGCGCTCGACTGGAGACTGACACCTTCGTGGATGTAATGAATGAACTCATAAATCTCAAAGCCGAGAAAAGACAGGCCGAGAAGTGCTGTGATAATGAGCCAGATCATCAGGCGTGTCTTCATTCCCTCACGCATGAAATGAATAGCGAGTCCACATGTGAAACTGCTCGTGAGAAGTATGAATGTCATCATTAATACAATTCCCGGTTCAAACAGTTCAGCAGGCTCAAGTGCATCACCGGTCCTGCCGAACAGAACAGCATAAGTGGCAAACAAAGTTGAAAACAGTGCGATTTCAGCTGCGAGAAAAATCCAGAAGCCGACGATGGTATTTTGATCTGACTCTGTGCTGTATTCTAAAGGGAGATTATCCTGAGTGTTCTCTCTCATTTATTTCATCCCCCTTAAATCATTTTCTATTTCTTTAATTTCCTCAACTTCAAAATGGTACCCTTTATCGTAGTCAAATGAACGTACAATCATCAATGCGATGACGGCGAGAAGACCGATGACAGTCAGCGTAATCCATTCAAATACAAGGAAGAAGCAGGTGAAGAACAGTACCGTCATCATAATAAACGGCAGTCCGGTACTTGACGGCATATGAATGCGTTCAAGTTTACTTTTATCAAATGTTGAATCACCGTCTTTTTTCATATCAATCAGCGTATCGTGACTTTTGACATCAGGCAGTGTAGCAAAATTATATTTTGGTACAGGTGTAGGTGCAGCCCATTCAAGAGTTCTGCCGACACCCCAGACATCGCCGGGGAGATTTCTCGGACTTTTAAGGAAACTGTAGATAATACCGAAAACGAACACGATAAAACCTGCACCCATGGTAAATGCACCAGCTGTAGATATAAAGTTCAACGTGAACCATTCAGGACCTATTGTAAACAATCGTCTTGCCATACCGTCAAGCCCGAGGAAATACTGCGGGAAGAAGGTTACATGAAAACCGATTAAGAACAGCCAGAACGCCCATGTATTAATCTTTTCATTTAACTGATGGCCGAACATCTTAGGATACCAGAATATTAAGCCGGCAAAGCAGGCAAATACGGTTCCGGGTATCAGCACATAATGGAAATGTGATACTAGAAAATATGAATTATGGAACTGATAATCCGCAGCGGCCATTCCGAGCATTACACCTGTTACACCGCCGAGCGTAAAGCTTGGAATAAAGGCCAGTGACCAGAGCATCGGTGTTTCAAATGTGATTTTTGATTTATATAATGTTGCAAGCCAGTTGAATATTTTAACACCTGTCGGAATCGCAATCGCCATTGTCGTAATAGAGAATATCGAATTAACGAATGCACCGGCACCCATTGTAAAGAAATGGTGAACCCATACAATAAAACTGAGACCGGCTATAATGACAATGGCTCCGACCATTGCTTTATAGCCGAACAGCTGCTTACGGGCAAATGAAGCAATAATTTCAGAGAATATCCCGAAGGCAGGCAGAATGACGATATAAACTTCAGGATGCCCCCACATCCAGAACAGGTTTGCCCACATCATCGGAAGACCTTCACCGGTCAAAGTGAAGAAGTGGGAGCCGAATATTCTGTCGACCGTCATCAAAGCAAGTGCCACAGTTAAAATAGGGAAGGCAAATACAATAATGAAAGATGTGATGAAAGTGGACCATGTGAAAATCGGCATCTTCATAAGTGTCATGCCTGGTGCTCTCATGCGAAGAATAGTCACCATTAAATTGATTCCTGTAGCAAGTGTCCCGATCCCCGACAGTTGAAGCCCCAGTAAGTAATAGTTGATTCCGGGTCCGGGACTTAGTTCAGCACTCGCAAGCGGTGCGTAATTGGTCCAGCCGGCATCAGGTGAGCCGCCGATGACAAAAGAAATGTTAAACAGAAACGCCCCGAAAAAAAGAGACCAGAAACTGAGTGCATTCAAAAAGGGGAATGCAAAATCTCTTGCACCGATTTGAAGCGGAACAATAATATTCATTAAGCCGATTAAAAACGGCATAGCCATGAAAATAATCATAATAGTGCCGTGAGTTGTAAATACTTCATTATAATGCTGTGCGTTTAAGAAATTGATGTCCGGAAATGCGAGTTGTATCCGCATCATCATCGCATCAACACCTGCTCTGAACAGCATCAGAAGTGCTACTAAAATATACATAATACCAATTTTTTTATGATCGACAGTAGTCAGCCATTCCTGCCACAGCCATTTCCATTTCTTGAAATAGGTAAGCACAAATATAACTGCCGCCGATGTAAGGACAATCATAACCATCGCAATATATACGAGCGGCTGCCCTGTAACGATAAATTCATCCCATTGCATACTTTAACATCCTTTCATCATTCCCGAATTTCATTCGGGTTCCAACCGGGCACATTTTTGAGCTCCAGTTCTTCGCCGTATTTTTCTTCATGCTGCTCAACAGAATAGTCTCTGAACTCATTTTTACCATGATCAACCCAGTCTAGATGAGTTGAAGAGAAGGTCATCTCTTCAGAAAGTCCGGGTTCGAGTATTTTGTCATACTTTTCTTTAGTCAGTTCAGGGGATGCGTCTGCGTCTTCAACCCAGCCGTCAAACTCAGTATCCGTAACCACTTTGACCTGGAAAGTCTGGGCGGTAAAACCTTCGCCCGTAAAGTTGGCATTCCGGCCTAAGTAGGTTCCGGTTTCATCAGCCTGAAGATATTGTGTATTCTGCATACCGGCCATGCTGTATTTCTGGCCGCCAATCTGCGGAATCCACATCGAAGCCATTGAGTCTGCAGAAGAAAGTCTGAATTCAACCGGCCGTTCTGCCGGCAGGTACAGGTGGTTGACTGTCTCGATATTTTCCTCCGGATAGCTGAATATCCACTTCCAGTCAGCGCTCGTCGCATAAATAACAAGCGGTTCTTCATCGTTTGAGGATTCCGGAGGCTCCTCCAGCTGATAAAGTGTCTGAACAGTCGGGATGGAGAGTGCAGTCACAATAATCACGGGCAGAATGAACCAGGTGACCTCGACCCAAGTCTTCCCGTGCATATCAGGAGCGTAGTCATTATCGGTTCTGTTTTTTCTGTTCGCCCGGTATTTAATCACAACATAAGTAAACACCGAAAAGACGACTATAATGATTCCTGCCATAAAATAAAGAGAGTAGTAGATTAAGTCACGCTGACTCTCTCCGACAGGTCCTATTGGATTAAGAACGTCCATTTTTTCGCAGCCGGAAAGAAGTGTAATTATTAAAGCTGTGAAAATAATTCGAAACTTGTTATTCTTATAGAAATATTTTTTCATTTTTGACACTCCGTAAATCTGGTCAAAAGAACCACTCCTCGAAAATTTTGTTATAAATTGTATGTTTACAGTTGAATCAAGTGGCAGGAAAATCCTATCATGGAAATATTATTTCATGAATAATGATGAACTGAATGTTCTACATTATAGTCCTGTGGCATGAAGTCTTCAAATATTTATGTGCTGCTGATATTAAAAGACTGCTGAAAAGTATCAATCAGCACAGAAGGTGTAATGGTATCCACTGCGGTGCCGCCTGACACAAGGTAGTCTGCTGTATGTCCGTGCAGAAATACAGCAGATGCAGTGCCTGCAAAAATATCATCATATCTGCCGAGAAATGCTGCAATGATGCCGGTCAGTACATCTCCGCTTCCGCCTTTTGCGAGTCCCTGGTTTCCACTCGTATTTACTGCAGTTCTACCGTCAGGGGAAGCTGTCACTGTCTCCGGTCCTTTCAAAACAACATAAGTATTCAATTCTGCAGCAGTATTTTCCGCCGTTTGAATTCGGTTTTGATTGATTTCATCAATGGTCTGATTTGTAATACGTGCCATTTCGCCTGCATGCGGCGTAATCACAACCGGATATTCCCGCTTTTTTAAGTCGTCTTTAAATTCATTCAGAAAATATAAACCATCCGCATCAATAATCAGGGTTTCGGAATCATGGCGGATAAAAGTGCGGATCATTTCACGTACAGAATCACTTCTGCCGAGCCCGGGGCCTGCTGCAATCACATTTTTTCCGTCAATAAATGAATCAAGGCATCTGTCCCGAAGGTGGTAAGTCACTTCCGGAACAGACACTGCAGCGATTGGAATGACACTTTTAACGGTGCTTAGTGTTGTGAGGCCTGCACCGGCATAAACTGCCGCTTTCGAAGCAAGGACAGCTGCACCCGGCATCAATTCACTTCCTGCAGCAATCCCGATTTTCCCGTTAGACCCTTTATGAACATTTTTATCACGGTTAACCCAGTTCTGTTTCACATCATGTATCGTCCATTTCTTCACAATGATTTTCACCTCACAAATATATATACGGACACTTACCCGTTTTTTATGAAGTCTAATTCATTAAGAAAGAGTGATTAATAAAAAATCACACCTGAAGTTCTTGACTGTCAGATGTGATTTAAGAATTATATATTCTGTTTAATAAGCGGTGTATGGTTTATTCGAAAATGTAGTGTTTTTTCTCTGAGATGACATTTGTTATTTTTTCTTCAAGATTCGTTTTTAAATTTTGATAATCTTCATCTGCACGTGCGGCAGCATTTAAGAATTCAGTTTCGTTGATTTCAATCTCGCTGCCTGTTTCAAGTGCACCCTGATATTGAAAGCTTAAATGATACAGGCGGGGGAGGTGTGTACGTACATGAGTGATGTAATCCACTGCACCTACATATTCGAGGGCGTCGGTGAGTTCCCTGATGAATGGATCAAATCCTTCATTCTGGACAGTTTCGAGTGTGTTTTCGATAAATCCTTCATGGAGTCCGCGCTCCATTTCATTATGATAATTGAGCGCAGTAAATAAACGTCTTAGAACTTCATTGTCGTAATTGTCAGTTCCGTATAAAGCATCTACAACAGAGTTCCACATATCTTCCGGCGTTGCTGAAGTTTTTAAAACGATTTTATCCATACTCTCATCTCCCTGTGTGTAATATATTCATTATCCAATATAAAGCGTTGAAAAACTACACAAAACTATATTTTTTCTTGTTTTGTGTAATATTCTCGTATTGCGGGGAGGTGTTTTATTACCGGTCTCAGAAAATCATGTGATTCATTATTTCGACACTGAATTGAAATTTGCTGTTGACTCTTTAGGAAGACATGATATTATAAAAATAATCTAATATATTCTGAAGTCAGTGAGACAAGTAATAAATCTGCGTGATACAGAAAGCCGGCGGGTGCTGAGAGCCGGTGACCGTGTATTTATGAATACACTCACATTAATTGATTTCAGACATCCGGAATATGTCAATTCCAGGTTTTGAGTGAAACTGTTTGGTGGTACCGTGCTTTGCACCCATACTTTTTGAGTATGGGTGTTTTTATATTTAATTAATGTGGAGGAATTATTATGAGTCAATTATTAGATGATTTACGGTTTAGAGGGATTATTTATCAGATGACTGATGAAGAAAGAATCAGCGAGCTGCTTGAAAAGGAGCAGGTTTCAATATACTGCGGTGCAGACCCGACAGCGGACAGTCTGCATATCGGACATTTAGTACCGTTCCTGACATTAAGACGTTTTCAGGAATTTGGCCACCGGCCGGTGATTCTGCTCGGCGGCGGGACAGGAATGATTGGTGACCCGTCATTTAAAGCAGAAGAACGTAAACTTTTAACAGAGGAACAGATTGATGATAATGTTAAAGGTATTCAAAAACAAATGGAACGTATTTTTGATTTTTCTGATGAGAACGGAGCTGTGCTGGTTAATAATAAGGACTGGCTGAAAGAAATCAGTCTGATCAGTTTCTTAAGAGACTACGGGAAACATGTACCTTTAAACTACATGCTGTCGAAAGATGCGATTCAAACCCGACTTGAAACAGGTATTTCATACACTGAATTTACCTACACCATTCTTCAGGCAATTGACTTTGGTCATTTGAATAAAGAATACAACGTTAAAATGCAGATCGGCGGTTCCGATCAGTGGGGGAACATTACAAGCGGACTTGAATTGATGAGAAGAATGTACGGTGAGACAGATACTGAAGGCTTAACGATTCCTTTGATTACCAAAGCAGACGGTAAAAAATTCGGTAAAACAGAGTCGGGAAATATCTGGCTCGATCCGGAGCGTACGTCACCTTATGAGTTTTATCAGTTCTGGTTAAATCAAAGTGACGATGATGTGGTGAAATTCCTGAAATTATTTACGTTCCTTGGGAAAGATGAAATTGAAGCACTTGAGCAGTCAGTTAAGGACGAACCGCATTTAAGAAAAGCACAAAAACGTCTGGCGGAGGAAATCACAACATTCCTTCACGGCAGTGACGCTCTGGGAGAAGCGGAACGTATTTCTGAAGCATTATTCAGAGGCAATATTAAAGAATTAACAACAGACCAGGTGAAAGATGCATTTAAGGATGTACCGACTGCTGTGTTTGAAGGTGAAGAGAAAAATTTAGTGAATGTTCTTGTGGATACTAAAATTTCACCGTCAAGACGTCAGGCAAGAGAGGACATTTCAAACGGTGCGATTTATATTAACGGGGAAAGACAGCAGGATGTAAACCATGTTATTGGCGAAGCGGATATATTAGATGATGAGTTCACTGTAGTCAGACGCGGTAAGAAAAAATACCATATCGTAAGATATAAATAACAAAAAGCCGGGCGAAAGCCCGGCTTTTACTGATTAAAAAATAATATGTGCTGCAATAACGATGATCGGCAGACTGATGATTGTTCTGATTAAGAAGATGACAAAAAGTTTTCCTAAGCCGACAGGTATTTTTGAGCCTAGGATTACACCACCGACCTCAGATAAGTAAATCAGCTGTGATATACTCAGTGCTGCAATAACGAAACGTGTCATTTCACTGGATACATCACTAATTAGAATGGATGGTAAAAACATATCCGTAAAACCGATAAATAATGTTTCCGATGCACGTACAGCATCTTCAATGCCCATCAATTCCAGAACAGGTACGAACGGTGCACCGATCCATGTGAAAAGCGGAGTATACTCTGCAACAATTGTCCCGAGAGTACCAATCGCCATAACAATTGGAAGTACCGCAAACCACATGTCAAAAACAGTTTTGACACCATCTTTTAGAAAACCGCCAACATTTTCAGCTTTCTCTGCTCTTTCAAGCGCTTTTTTATATCCCCAGGAAAACATATTGTATCCCTCAGGAATGCTTTCATCTGTCTCATGATTCTCCACATAATAAGAATCTTCAACTCTGGATAGAGGCGGTATTCTCGGCATAATGAGAGCCGCAACGATACCGGCAATCACAATAGTTAAGTAAAATGCAGGGAAGTGCTGCATTAAATCCACATAATCAATAATAACGACAGTAAATGTAATTGATACTACCGAGAATGTTGTTGCACTGACGACAGCTTCACGCTTAGAGTAAAAGCCCTGCTCATACTGCTTACTGCTTAAAAGTACACCGACAGTTCCATCTCCGACCCACGATGCAATATTATCTACTGCAGAGCGCCCCGGCAGTCTGAATAACGGGCGCATCACTTTAACAAATAATGAACCGACGAATTCCAGTAATCCGTAGTTTAACAGTAATGGAAGCAGAAGACCTGCTAGCAGAAAGACTGCAAATAATGTTGGAAGTAAGTCATATAAAATCATTGCCCCCGTGCTTTCAGAACGAATCATTTCAGGTCCGACATTTAAATATGCCAGAACAACAAATACTGCACCAAGCAGTCTGAAAATGACCCAGATGGGTGTTACGCTGAATAAATTCGAAATAAAATCAGATTTAGGTTTAACAATCCAGCTGAATATCACTGTGAGCACAGCTGAAATAATAATCAGAGTGAGCACAACGAGAATCGGCGGGCTGGCACCCATCGTCTCTATAATCCAATTGGCAACGAAAGCGATTGGGATTGTGATATTCCCCTCTTCATCCCTCACCGGGCATAAAAACATAAATATTCCAATGAGTGAAGGGATAATGAATTTCAATAAAGTTGCAGTATTACGCATAATGAATCCCCCTTTGTAAATAATTATACATCGTCACAGCTTTTTGTAAATGAAACTCATTATGGAAAGCGTTTCCAGTGTATAAAATCCATTTTATACTTTTAGGTATAAAAATGCAATAACGAAAGATAAAATGTATAAATATTTAATTTTTAGTATTTAGTGAATATTGCTATAATAGTATAGGTACAATTCAATATATCTGATGATTCTATAATATAAGGAGTTTTGTAAATGAAAGTCATTGACACACATTGCGACGCATTGTTAAAACTACAGACGGAATATCGAAAGAATATGCGTTTCGGCGGCGGAATTTCAGGGCTGAATTATTTAAACGACCCGGAACTTGATACGAATCTTGAGAATTTAAAAAAAGGGCAGGTTCACACACAGTTTTTTGCAGTGTTTATCCCGCCGCAGCTTCCTGATAATGAAAAATGGCAGCATGCACTCGAGCAGATTGATTTATTCTATACGGAAGTGCTGGCGCAGGAAAATGTTGTTCATATTAAACACTTAAATGAAATTAAAGAATTAAAAAATGATGAGATTGGTGCGGTACTGACACTGGAAGGATCAGATGCTTTCGGTAATGATCTTGTTAAGCTTCGGACGTTGTTCCGCCTCGGCGTTTTGTCACTCGGGCTTGTATGGAACAACGGAAATCTTGTGGCGGACGGTGTTGGTGAGAGCCGGGATGCGGGATTAACGGAATTCGGTTATAAAGTGATTGAGGAATGTAACAAACATGATGTTCTGATTGATGTGAGTCACTTAAATGTAGCCGGTTTTTATGACATTATTGATAAAGCGGACAGAGTATTTGCAAGTCACTCAAATGCACGGGCACTTCACGATCATCCAAGAAATTTATACGATGATCAGATTAAGGCGCTATTTGAAAAAGGCGGTATGGTCAATGTTGTATTTATGCCGGGCTTTATCGGTGAAGATAATATTAGGATTGATGATCTGCTCGGTCATATTGAGCACATGCTTGACCTTGGCGGCGAAAACCATATCGGCATTGGTTCCGACTTTGACGGTATTAATACATTTGTAGAAAACCTGGAAGATGCGTCTAAACATCAGAATCTTATAGATGCAGTCGGGGAGAAGTTCGGCAGCGGGACAGCAGAGAAAATTTCTCATCAGAACTTTATTAATAATTTCTGCCGCTGATATGATAAAGGATTAAAGACGATGCACATGCATCGTCTTTTTTTGTCCGGAAATAATCAATCATAAGCATGATTTTAATTTTTCCTACTATTAAAAAAACTTTAGCTGTGGCATAATTAAGGACAATACTTCGGTAATCGAAATAAAGCAGGGGGCTGTTCGTAAGTGCTGAAAATTTATCGTTACGCTTGGAAATTTAAGTGGCTGATTGTCGTCGCAGTCATATTTATGCTGGTTGAACTTGCTGTAGAGTTACTGCAGCCGTTTTTCATTTCAAAAGTCATCGACGACGGGATAGTGGCTGAACAGCTGGATGTGGTGTGGATTTACTTACTCATCATGTTTGGTTTAAGTGTCATCTCATTTGTATCCGGTATTATTAATTCCTATTTCGCAAGTGCTGCAGCCAACGGCTTCAGCTACAATTTGAGGATGGCTTTATTTAAAAGAATACAGGGATTTACACTAAAAACACTGTCAAAATTTCCAACTTCAAGTCTTATAACACGGCTGACTCAGGATGTGCTGCAGACAGAAATGCTTTTGTATATGTCACTCCGTATTGTTCTAAGGGCACCGCTTCTTGTCATCGGATCCCTGGTTATGTCTTTTGTTGTCAATCCGACACTCGGTATGTATCTGGCGATGCTGACACCACTTTTGTTAATTTACTTATATATCGCAGCAAAAAAAGGAGCTTCCATTTTCCTCGGTGTTCAAAAACGGCTCGACAAACTGAACCGCTTCATCCAGCAGAACTTAGAAGCCGTCCGTTTGATTAAAGCCAATGACCGTGGCGGTTTTGAGAACAGTAAATTCAATAAAGTCGCAGGGAGACTCCGGGATGATACAGTATATGGACTGAGACTGATGGAATCCATTCTGCCTGTACTGCTTTTGATTATGAACGGCAGTCTGCTGCTTGTCATCTGGGCGTCTTCGGATTTACTGACATCAAATAATGTCCAGATTGGTGAAGTGGTGGCCATCATCAACTACGGTCTTCGTATGCAGGGCGGTTTTTCAATGTTTGCATTCATCATCATCGCATTCAGCCGTTCAAAAGCAAGTGCCGAGCGTATGAATGAAGTGCTTGAGGCACCGGTGGCAGAGAACAACAACAATTCAATTGAAAAACAGGATGCAGCCGGGACTGTCCGTTTTGAAAATGTGTCCTTCAGATATCCGGGATCGACACGTATGGTGCTGAAAGATATTTCATTTGAAGTGAAAGAAAATGAAAAGCTTGTCATCATGGGTGGAACAGGGTCCGGTAAAAGTACATTAATCAGCATGATTCCAAGAATGTATGATGCAACGAAAGGGAACGTTTATGTTAATGATATTAACGTGAAAGACTGGAATGAAGAAGATCTGCGAGAGACCATCGGTTATGTGCCACAGTCTGCGATTCTTTTTTCCGGAAGTATATATGAGAATCTGCAGTGGGGGGATGATGAAGCGGGGCAGGAACAGATATTTACATCCACGAAAAAAGCGCAGATTCATGACTCGATTAAAGATTTCGATCATGAATATAAAACGCTCGTCGGCCAGCGCGGAGTCACACTTTCAGGCGGTCAGAAGCAGCGTCTGTCGATTGCCCGTGCACTTGTGAGACGGCCGTCGGTGTTAATTCTCGATGACAGTACTTCAGCACTCGATATTAAAACTGAATCTGCATTATGGGATGCATTAAAGGATGAGAATGCCACACGGATTGTCATCACACAGAAGATGGTGACAGCAGAGTCAGCAGACCGGGTACTGCTGCTTGAAGACGGTGAAATCAGTGCTGTCGGTACGCACAGTGAACTGTTAAATTCATCTGGTTTATATCAGAAAATTTATGCGTCACAGACAGAAGGGGGTCATATAGATGAATGAAAAAATACGCAGGCCTTTCGGCTACGAACCTCTTCTGGACAAAGAATCACTCGGGCGGAAAAAACGCAGGGAAGATGAGAAGGTCAATGATATCTGGGGCACTCTGAAACGTTTATGGATATTTATGAGAGGAGAGAGAAAGCTTCTTTATTTCATAATATTCTTGGTCATTATTACCAGTATCCTCAGTATTACGGGGCCGTTTCTTGTCGGTTACGTAGTGGATAATTATTTAATTGCCGGGGAGTTCAATGGCCTTTTCAGGATACTGATGATTCTGTTATTCACTTATGTGTTTTTATCAGCGACACAATTTGCCGCAGCATACTTAATGGTCGGTCTCGCACAAAGAACAGTATTTAACTTAAGAGCACGTCTATTCTCCCACATGCAGACACTGCCTGTAACATTCTTTGACAAGCTGCAGCATGGTGAATTGATGAGCCGAATGACCAATGATATTGAAACCATTTCACAGACAATGAACTCATCATTCATACAGTTTACAACGAGTGTTGTGACTCTAATCGGTACGGTCAGTGTCATGATTTATTTGAGCCCGTTGTTGACTTTAATGACACTGACAATCATTCCGATTCTGATTTTCGGTGTCACTTATGTGACGAGAAGAACCGGACCGCTTTATAAAATGCGTCAGAAACGAACCGGCGAACTGAACGGATATATTGAAGAGATTGTCTCCGGCCAGGAAATTGTGAAAGTGTTCTCGCAGGAACAGCGTGCGGTCGATAATTTTGAAGAACGTGCCAAAAACCTGCAGCATGTGACGTTCTGGGCGTTTTTATATTCAGGGTTTATCCCTAAAATTATGAACATGCTGAACAACATCAGTTTCACAATTGTCGCGGGTGCCGGCGGGTTATTGGCCATTTATTCCGATGGTGTGATTACGATTGGAACGATTGTGATCTTCGCAGAATTTGCGAGACAGTTCACCCGGCCGCTTGCTGACCTTTCCAACCAGTTTAACCAGGTGCTGTCGGCACTTGCCGGTGCGGAACGGGTATTCGGCATTATCGATACCGAGGCGGAAGATGATTCCGGATCAGCGGCGGATAAAGTCATTGATGGGAAGATTGACTTTAAGAATGTGTCATTTTCATATGAGAAGGACCAGATGAAGCCGACAATTAAAGATTTGTCATTTTCGATTGCGCCGGGAGAATCAGTGGCACTGATTGGTGCAACAGGTGCCGGAAAAACTACGATTATGCAGCTTTTGTCACGCTTTTATGAAGTGGACAGGGGCGAAGTGATGGTGGATGGTGTGAACATTAAAGACTATGTGAGAAGTAATATTCGTTCACAGACAGCATTTGTGCTGCAGGATCCGTATTTGTTTGAGGCATCGATTAAAGAAAACATTCGTTACGGAAAGCTCGATGCGACAGATGAAGAAGTCAGAGCGGCGGCAGAGGCTGCGAATGCGCATGACTTTATTATGCAACTTGAATCAGGCTATGATACGGTACTTGAACTGGATGAAGGGTTCATTTCCCAGGGGCAGAAGCAGCTGATTTCCATTGCCCGCGCGTTGATTACAGATCCCGCCATACTGCTTTTGGATGAAGCGACATCGAGTATTGATACAGTGACGGAACTGAAAATTCAGGAAGCACTTGAACGTCTGATGAAAGACAGAACCAGTATTATTATTGCGCACAGGCTGAATACGATTAAAGCCGTGGACAGAATATTTGTGCTTGAGCACGGCGAAATGCTTGAAAGCGGCACTGAGCGGGAACTGATTGAAAAACAGGGCCGTTATTACGATATGATTAACGGGAATTAACTTCACAAATCCCTTCTGATGTATTATGCTGTATATAACTGAATAATTAACACAACCACTGGGGGTGTCCGAAAGGACTGAGAGTTACCCTTATTACCTGATCTAGATGATACTAGCGTAGGGAAGTGGCATATTAATTGTAGATGATAATATGCACACCGCCCGCGGTGTGTTTTTTATTTGGGAAAATATAGTTAAGGAGTGTTTATATTGACTCAAAGAAGAGGATTAACATTAACTGATGTGTTAATCACAGTTGTAATCGGTTTGGTTTTCGCAGTGATTTATTCGGTGTGGGGTGCGGTGTATACCGCCCTTCAGCCGCTCGGTCTACATTTAAATGAACTGGTTTACGGCATGTGGTTTATCGCAGCGGTCGTTGCATATTTAATTATCAGAAAGCCGGGTGTTGCGCTTCTCGCGGAATTTGCAGCAGGTGCAGGAGAGACGATTGTACTTCTGCAGTTTGATACTGTACTGATTGTTTATGCGCTCTTACAGGGACTTGCATGTGAAGTGATCTTCCTCCTTGTCAAGTATCAGTCTGCATCTATGCTGACAGCAGTGACAGCAGGTGTTGCAGCAGGTCTCATTACAATACCGATTGACTGGTATTACGGTTACCTCGGTCACTTGGAAACATGGAATGTGGTGCTGTTATTTTCACTGAGACTTTTAAGTGCAGCACTGATTGCGGGGGTACTCGCACATTTAATTTATCAGGCGCTCAGTAAAACCGGCGTAATTAAACTCGTCGGCAGACGGAGTGACAAGGATTATGAAGGGTTGTAGACCGTGACTGTTGAAGTTAGAAATTTACGTTTGAAATTCCCTGAAGCAGACTCACGGCAGTTTACGGATTTAAGTATTTCAATTGAAGACGGAGAGAAAGTACTGCTCCTCGGCCCCTCGGGGTCCGGGAAAAGCACGCTTTTGAATGTGCTCGGCGGAATTATTCCGCGCACTGTAGATATACCACTTAAAGCGGATGTGTTGAATGCAGCAGAAGCGGCATATGTTTTTCAGGACCCGGATTCACAGTTTACGATGCCGTCGGTGGCGGAGGAGCTTGCATTTGTGCTTGAGAACAGGCAGGTCAAAAAAGAAGATATGCTCCCGCTGATGACAGAGGCACTCAAGAAGGTCGGCCTCGGAATGATTTTAGACCGTACAGTCAACAGCCTGTCAGGCGGCCAGAAACAAAAACTTGCGATCGCATCCTGCCTCCTGCAGGACAGCAGTACACTGATGCTGGATGAACCGACCAGTATGCTCGATGAATCATCGGTGAAATCATTGTGGGAAACGGTGCAGAATGTCTGGGAAGAGAAGACAGTAGTGATTGTTGAACACCGGGTGGATCATATATGGGATAAAGTCGACCGTGTCATATTAATGAACGGACAGGGTGAACTGATTGTGGACAGCACCCCGAAGGATGTATTTGAAAACCATTTGGAATTACTGTTTGAGTATGGTGTATGGCATCCGGCCTCATGGCGTCATGCACCGGAATTCCCGCTCTTTGAACGCAGTGGAGACGTACTTTTAAACGTACGAGATATGACTGTATCCCGTACTGGAAACACACTTTTGCACATTGACAATTTAAATATCTATAAAGGTGAATGGCTCACTTTAGAAGGCGAGAACGGGACAGGGAAAACCAGTCTCCTTCTTGCCCTTATGAAATTAATCAAGTCCCGGGGTGAAGTTACAGCAGGCGGTAAACGGATTAAAAAGACAAAAGACATTTCCGGCTTCATGTATCCTGTGTTTCAAAACCCCGAGCTTCAGTTTATTACGAATAAAGTGTTCGATGAGATTTTTATCAACCTTGAGATGCATGATGACAGGGATGTCGCCCGTCAAAAGACGACTGAACTTTTAAAGGATATGCATCTGGATCATGTCAGTCACCTGCATCCGCTTGAAATTTCAACAGGCCAGAAAAGGCGTCTGTCTGTGGCAACTGCTGCAGGCGGTGTACCTGAGATAATTATTTTGGATGAACCGACTTTCGGTCTGGATCAGAAACTCACCTTCCGTTTCATAGAAATGTTTCACCGTCTGGTACAAAATGGAACGACGATTATTATGATTACGCATGATGAAGAAATTAAAAAGAGATATCCGATGCGGCGTCTTTTAATCTCAGACGGCAGACTTTATGAACATGAAGGAGGCGGTACAGATGCTTGATGTGATTAAAGGGAGAATGACGTTTATTGACAGAGTCAATCCCATCACAAAAATAACAGCCTCTGTGATGCTGTTTATCCTTGTTGTCTTTACCCACAATCCAAATACACTCTTCTATCTGACTCTTTTCGTTCTGCTGACACTGATTGGACTGTCGGGTGTGAAATACCGGTATTTAGCCGGTTTTGTGATTGTTGTGCTGATTTTCGGCTTCTTTTCGAGCATGTATATGATTTTGTATGGTGAGGGGACAACGACACTCTTCAGATTCGGTTTAATTCATGTGACAGAAGAAAGTGTCACGCGCGGACTTCACGTTATGATGCGCGGGCTGGCACTGTCGTTTTTCGGTGCACTCATCATTTTCACGACGAAAATTACAGATATTTTCTACAGTTTAATGATCCAGCTGAAATTAAAGCCGAAGTTTGCCTATTCGTTTATGGCGGCCGTCCGTATGGTGCCGATTATTGCGGGTGAGTACATGATGTTAAGACGGGTCAGAAAGGTCAGAAAACCGCTCATTCACAGGCGGCATATTTCAGGCTTCAAGGGCTTTATTACCACTGTGATTACACTTTTGTCGCAAAGTATCAGGCGTGCCTACAGACTTGGTATCGCGATGGAATCGAAGCAGTTTAATGACGGTCCGAGAACGTATTATCATAGAACGTTCTTTTCAAGGTTTGACAGTTTCTTCATTGTATATATGTGTGCTGTGATTGTCTTTGCGTACTTATCAGGGGATATATTACAATTATTTGACACTATTGATGCACGCTAGAAGACAATAAGCGATAAGCCTTTTATTTTCAATTGAAAACCGATATAATTGGTAAAGATATTTCAAGTAGATAAATGGGGTTTTTACATGAATGAAGAGCAGAGACGTGACGCGTCTAAAGTCTCACAAAAGAAGGAAGAGAAAGATTACAGTCAGTATTTCCAGCATGTTTATCAGCCGCCGAATTTGAGAGATGCGCGTAAACGCGGGAAAACTGAAGTGGATTATATCTCTGATTTTAAAATAGAAGAACGTTTTAGAAATCTCGGAAAAGAACGGAAGTTCTATATCCGTACGTACGGCTGCCAGATGAATATGCATGATACTGAAGTTATGGCTGGGATTTTCACAGCGCTCGGTTATGAGGCGACTGATAACACTGAAGATGCGGATGTGATTTTATTGAACACATGCGCAATCCGTGAAAACGCTGAAAATAAAGTGTTTGGTGAAATTGGTAATTTAAAGCACGTAAAGCAGAACAACCCTGAAGTGCTTATCGGTGTCTGCGGGTGTATGGCTCAGGAAGAAGCGGTTGTGAATAAAATATTGAAGTCCTACCAGAATGTAGACATTATTTTTGGTACACACAATATTCACAGACTCCCGAATATCCTGGATGAAGCTTACATGTCCAAAGAGAAAGTGATTGAAGTGTGGTCCAAAGAGGGCGATGTCATTGAGAATCTGCCGAAAGTCCGTGAAGGCGGTACGAAAGCATGGGTCAACATTATGTACGGTTGTGATAAATTCTGTACATACTGTATCGTTCCGTTTACGCGTGGTAAGGAGAGAAGCCGTCTGCCGGAAGATATTCTGGAAGAAGTGCGTGACCTTGCGGCTAGAGGATACCAGGAAGTGACACTGCTCGGACAGAATGTCAATTCCTATGGTAAGGATCTTGACCTCGATTATGATCTCGGTGATTTAATGCGTGCTGTTTCAGAGACCGATATGCCGCGTGTCCGTTTTACAACGAGCCACCCGTGGGATTTCACTGATAACCTGATTGAAGTACTCGCAACAGGCGGTAACTTAATGCCGCATATTCATCTTCCGGTACAGTCCGGAAACAATGCAGTGCTTAAGATTATGGGACGTAAATATACAAGAGAAGAATATCTTGAACTCGTTCATAAAATCAGAACAGCAATGCCGGATGTCGCATTGACGACAGATATTATCGTCGGTTATCCGAATGAGACAGAAGAACAGTTTCAGGATACGATGTCTTTATACCAGGAAGTCGGTTTTGAACATGCGTATACGTATATTTACTCGCCGAGAGAAGGTACACCTGCTGCACGCATGGAAGACAATGTCAGTGATCAGGACAAAAAAGACCGTCTGCACCGCTTAAACCGTATGGTGACACACTATACGAGAGATACCCTTCAAAAATTTGAAGGTGAAGTGGTGGAAGTGCTTTGTGAAGGACCGAGTAAAAAACGTGATGATATATATGCAGGCTATACAGATAAAATGAAACTCGTCAATTTCACATCACCTGGCGATGAAGTGATTGGAAAAATCGTTAAAGTTAAAGTGACCGAAGCGATGAATTATTCATTAATGGGTGAATTTGTTGAAGTGATTGAACATGAAAAGGTGGAAGCATAATGTACAGTAAAAAAGATATTGTTGCTGAGGCGAAGAATCTGGGTAAAATGATGGCAGCAACTGAACAGGTTGAGTTCTTCAAGAAAGCAGAAGCAAAGATTCATGAGAATCAAGATGTCAGAGAAAAAATGGCAAGCTTGAAAAGTCTTCAGAAACAGGCAGTGAACTTCCAAAGCTACGGCAAGGAACGCGCCTACCAGATGACTGAAGAGAAAATCAAGAAAGTTGAAGCTGAACTTGATGGCATGCCGATTGTCGACCAGTTTAAAGATGCACAGGGACAGGTGAATGAACTGCTTCAAATGGTGTCACATGCCATCAGTAAAACAGTTACTGACGAAATCATCACTTCAACAGGCGGAAATTTACTGGTCGGTGAGACAGGTGCCGCGATGAGAAATATGCCGAACCAGGATAAAGAAGAAAACGAATAATTATATACCGGAGCCGTACACTATTTGATGTGTGCGGTTTTTTTAATAGACAGAGAGATTTTTTAATTTATACAAGGAGGACATCAAAATGGAAGATAATAATAAAAGAATGACCCGGAATATATCATTAACAGGAGTAATGGTAGCTGTGAATGTCGTACTTGGAACATTGATTACGATACCGCTTGGGCCGATAAGAGCAGCGCCGGTCCAGCATTTAATTAATGTTATCGGTGCAGTGTTGACCGGACCATGGGTAATAGTTCAGGCATTTATTTCTTCGACAATCAGGATTATGATGGGGACAGGCACACCGTTTGCTTATCCCGGAAGTATGGTCGGTGCACTTATTGCATGGCTGATGTACCGGAAGTTTAAGAAATTAAATTTCGCAGCAGCAGGGGAAGTCATTGGAACCGGTATTTTCGGATCTCTTGCCACTTATCCGCTGATTATGGTGCTCGGACTTGATACTGGATTCTTCTGGGTACTGGCACCCGCATTTATAGTAAGCAGTTTAATCGGTGCGGCAGTATCATGGCTGATGTTGTCCCAGCTTGAAAAAAGAAATCTGTTTGAGGCTTTTAGGAATAATTAATTTAGTTTAATGATTTCTTGTTTGAGGTAAATGAATTATATGCTTATATAATCTAAAAATGGTGAATTATTCAAAAGCACATTCCTTTTCAGGAGGTGGTTTCCATTAGTATAAAGAAAAATCAATATGAAAATGAAAGAGATAGATTAGTAGATGAGGAGCGTAAGGGTAATCCAACAGGCAATGCAGGAGATGCATTTAATAAAGAAAAGCAAGGTATTATTTTTGAATTGTCGAGCCATTTAGGTTGGAAAGGTTTCTTAATATTGATAGTGATTCTTATCCTTATTGGGATATCGGTAAGAATATTTTTAATTTGAAAAATTAGGGGATAGGATAAAGTTCACCCTCTAAGTAGTATCTCCCGCAGGTAGACGGTACCTGTGGGAGATTTTTTTTATGGATTCAGTGTTTAAGATCAGAAAAATAGAAGTGTTACTGACAGACAGTGTCCAAACGATGCGACCGTCAGGTGCCGTTCTATCGGATTATGATATTGCCCGCCCGCATCTTAACGTGTTATTTATCACGAATTAATCCATCATCTACAGTCTCCGGCCGGCAGAAATATACCGAAACATGATATAATTAATGTGATAAAAACTACTGTTTGGAAGTGTTATTATGGCGAGTACTGCCACACCGATGATGAAACAATATTTAAGTATAAAAGACCAGCATCCGGATGCGCTTTTATTTTTCAGGCTGGGCGATTTTTATGAATTATTTTTTGAAGATGCAGTGACGGCGAGTAAGACGCTTGAAATTACGCTGACGTCACGTGATAAGAAGAAGGATCCGATTCCGATGTGCGGTGTACCGTATCATTCGGCAAAAGGTTATATAGAAAAGTTAATTAATGAAGGTTTTAAAGTAGCCATATGTGAGCAGATGGAAAATCCGCGTGAAGTGAAGGGTATGGTAAAGCGTGAAGTGGTCAGAATCATCACGCCGGGGACACTGATTGATGATTTCGGTATGGACGACGGGCAAAGTAACTATTTGTTATCTCTCGTAAAAGAAAACGGCATGTATACAGTCAGTTACTCAGATATCTCAACCGGGGATATCTTTGCATTTTCCACCGAAAATATGACGGACTTAACGAGTGAAGTGTCCCGGATCAAGCCGAGTGAAATGGTGGTGGATGAAGCTTCTGAATCAGTGATTAAAGAAATGTATCAGGATCCGCCGCTTTATACAATCTATGAAAAAAAAGAACATTATGATTTAGAGCGCGAGGACGACGTTACAGAAGCTTCGGCAATTGATCTTTTAATGAACTACATCTACAGCCACAACATGAAAGACCTCAGTCATTTCCGCATTGTTAAAAAACATAAACTAAATGAATCGATGCAGCTGAATTATGCAGCGCTGTCGAATCTTGAACTGTTGACCAACCTGCAGACAAAAAAAGAAAAAGGCTCGTTGTTCTGGTATTTAAATAAAACAGAAACACCGATGGGTAAACGGAAGCTGAGACGCTGGATTGAGCGTCCGCTGATGCGTGTTACTGACATTAAAATGCGTCACAGTGTGGTTAATATTCTGCTTGATCACTTTATTGAACGTGAAGATTTAAAATCACTTTTAAATCAGGTATACGATATTGAACGTCTTGTCGGACGTCTCAGTTTCGGCAATATTGATGCGAAGGATTTGATTCAGCTGAGGGATTCTCTTTATAATCTGCCGGCCGTTGACCGTTTGTTAACGGAGCTGCAGCTGAATGAAGTGCCGCTTTTTACAGGTTTTGATACACTGGCTGACATTCACCGGCTGCTTGATGACAGCCTCCTTGATCCGCCGCCGAAACATATCAGGGAAGGAAATATCTTTAAATCAGATTACGACGAAAAACTTCAGGAATTAAGATATATACAGGAGAATGCACGGCAGTTTTTGAATGACTATATTGAAGGCGAGAGAGAAAAAACCGGTATTAAGAGTTTGAAAATTGGTTTTAACAAAGTGTTCGGCTATTATATTGAAATCTCAAAAGTCAATGCGATGAACTTTGATACTGAAACCCATCAGTATGAGAGAAAGCAGACACTGACCAATGCAGAACGTTTCATCACTCCGGAATTAAAAGAAATGGAGACGAAAATTCTGAGTGCAGAGGACGAAAGTATTATTCTCGAATACCGCCTGTTCAATGAACTAAAGGCAAAAATGACACAACATATCGACCGGCTGCAGAAAACAGCGGAACAGATTTCAACGCTCGATTGCCTGATATCATTTGCGGCAGTGGCGAATGAATATCATTTGACAGAACCTGTATTTAATCAGGAAATGCTTAATATCACAGACGGCCGTCATCCGGTAGTGGAGAAAGTCATTGGCGAGAATACTTATGTGCCGAATGATCTTCAAATGGATGATGAGAACTTTATTTATCTGATTACCGGACCGAATATGTCCGGTAAAAGTACGTATATGAGACAGGTTGCGATTATCAGTATTATGGCACAGATCGGCATGTATGTTCCGGCGCAGTCTGCATCACTGCCGGTATTTGATGCGATATTTACGCGCATCGGTGCGAGTGATGACTTATCAAGCGGTAAGTCAACCTTCATGATTGAAATGATGGAGGCAAATGATGCACTGAAGCGCGCAACAAAGGACAGCCTGTTAATATTTGACGAAATTGGACGCGGAACATCCACCTATGACGGAATGGCACTCGCTGAAGCAATGCTTGAATACATCCATAATCATATCGGTGCGAAAACTTTATTCTCAACTCATTACCATGAGATCACAAAGCTCGACAGCGTCCTTTCAGGTCTATCCAACTATCACGTAAAGGCAACGGAGTATGACGGCAGACTGGTATTTCTTCATAAAGTGAAGCCCGGTGCGGTGGAAAAAAGTTACGGCATTCATGTCGCACGGCTTGCTGAACTGCCGGAAGAAGTGACGAAACGTGCAGAGAATATACTGGCAGAACTTGAGGCAGGATCGTACACTCAGGACCACAGCAGGGAAAGAGAAGCTGCACAGCTTGAGTTCCCGCTTCCGGACACTGAAGGAAAACGTGATGATGTCAGCGAGGCACTCAGACAGATGGACTTAAATCAAATGACACCGATGGATGCGATGATAAAACTGAATGAACTAAAATCTTTAATTAAGGATGACTGATGATGAACAGGATTAAAATTCTTGATCCACATATTCAAAATAAAATTGCGGCAGGCGAGGTGGTTGAACGCCCGAGTTCTGTCGTAAAGGAGCTTGTTGAGAATTCAATCGATGCGGATGCGACGGAGATTGAGGTCTTTATAGTTGAATCAGGAATGAAGGAAATTCGTATTGTTGATAACGGGGACGGTATTCAGCGTGAGGATGTGCCGCTTGTTTTTGAACGGCATGCGACAAGTAAGATTGCTGTCGACTATGACTTGTTTGAACTCCGCTCTCTCGGTTTCAGAGGAGAGGCACTGGCGAGTATCGGTGCTGTGGCAAAGGTGACTCTGGAAACGATGAATATGGAATCGAGCCCTGTCAGAATGCAGTTTGAGGGCGGTAAAACAGTATCCAATACTCCCGGTAAAGAACGAAAAGGGACAGATATCAAAATCAGCGACCTCTTTTACAACACACCCGCAAGATATAAATATGTCCGGTCGCTGAGAACAGAAGCAGGGAAAATCATTGATATCATTCAAAGGATGGCACTGAATTATCCGGATATCAGATTCCGTCTCACGATTGACCATAAAGAGAGGCTCCGTACGAAAGGAAACGGCAGGCTGAAAGAAGTAATCAGTGATATTTACGGTCTTCATATCGCAAGAAAAGCTGTGGCTGTCCATGCAGAGACACCGGACTTTAAGATAGACGGATACATCGTCCGGCCGGAAGAGACAAGAAGCAACAGGAACTACATCAATCTCGCTGTCAACAGACGGCATATTAAAAATTTTAAATTGTCACAAAGTATTATTAACGGCTATCATACGCTGCAGCCGAAAGATAAATATCCGATTGTCGTGATGAACATTACGATGGATCCGAAACTGGTTGATGTCAATGTCCACCCGTCTAAAATTGAAGTCCGTTTTTCAAAGGAACAGGATTTAAATCGTCTCGTGGAAGACACTGTCAGAACATATTTACGGGAAGAAATGTTGATTCCGGATGTAGAACAGAAGCCGTCCAAAAAAGAGAAATTTGAAAATGAAGTGATTGATTTCAATAATCTGGAGAAGTCACCATTTGATGAGGCATTAAACGATCTCGACCGTATTTTTGAAAGAAAAGAGGATACGCGGGACAAAGGCTGTGAACGGGTACAGTCTGAAGAGCGTGCGAAATATCAGTCCGATGAATTGAAGATGCCTGAGAAGGGTAAAGAAGAGTACAACAGAGGTAATTCACAGAAAGAGGACAGTCAATCCGGAAATATCTTTGATAAAAAAAGAACAGAAGAGATTGTGAAGTACCCGAAAGGGACGAAGCGGCAGATGACTGCACAGAGAGAGTCGGGTACAGTATCTGTGCCGCCGGAACCTGTAAAAAAAGAAAAGCTGCCGTACCTGGAAATTATCGGACAGCTTCACGGTACGTATATCATTATGCAGAACGATACCGGGATGTATTTGATGGACCAGCATGCAGCTCAGGAACGGATAAAATATGAATATTATTATAGTCATATTGATACGGACGGGGAAGGTGTACCACTGTTAATCCCGTATACGTTCGAGTTCCCTCTGGATGACGTCATAGTGATTGATGAAAAATTGACGGATTTAAGAGCACTTGGTTTTGAAATCGAGAAATCCGGCATGAAGCAGTACGTGATTTCAAGGTACCCGGATTGGATTAAAGCGCGTGATCCGGAACAGGATATCGAGGATTTGATTGACTTTATTACAAATAAAAATCATTTCTCAGTGAATGACTACCGGGAAGAACTGTCCATCATGATGAGCTGTAAGCAGTCTATTAAAGCGAATCATTATTTAAACCGTGAACAGATGGAAGCATTACTAAAAGAACTGAATGAATGTGACAGTCCATATACATGCCCGCACGGCAGACCGGTGATTATTCACCTCACCACTTATGAAATTGAGCGGATGTTCAACAGAATTATGAAATAAAAAGGAGGCTGACCATGAAAATTACGCTTAAGAAGGCTGAGCGTGGACCTCATACAATTGATATTAAAATATTTGAACCAAAATCTCCGGTCATGGCAGTTCAGGTCATGCACGGTATGGCAGAACATATGGAGCGCTATGATGAGTTTAATACGTGGCTTGCCCTGAATGATATATATGTCATCACTCATAATCACCGCGGTCATGGTGAAAACGCGCAGACTCTGGGCCATTTTGAAGATTTCAATGATCTGATTGATGATGCGCTTGTGGTAAAGTCATATATCCCGGAAGGTATGAAGACGTTTATACTCGGTCACTCGATGGGATCGATTGTTGCCCGCCGTCTGCTTGAACGAAATGTATATGACGGCGGAATTATTATCGGTACGGGTAATAAAGACAGTGTGGCAGATTTCTTTTCATCTGCATTCCTTCATATGATGGCTAAAATTGCACCGTCAAGACGATCGCCGTTCATTCAAGGAATGGCGTTTGATCCTTATGATAAGAAGTTCAAAGGGGACCATAAAAACCGATGGCTGTCGCAGGATGAGGAAAATGTAATCCGTTATAATGAAGACCCGTATGCCGGTCATTTAATGAGCATTAAAGCATTCAGTGAAACAATGAAACATGTCAGTGAATCGATGCGTCATGAAAATTTAAAGCATTACAACAGCTCTGTACCGATTCTTTTAATCGGGGGGAAGCGGGACCCGTTTTCGAATATGGGCAGAGATATCCGGCACTTATCAAAAGTGTTAATCCGTTACACTGACTCTGTGACGGTACAGCTGTATGACGATTCCAGGCATGAAGTTTTAAATGAGAAAAACAGAGTGCAGGTCTACAACAAACTTCTGGAATGGGTGATGGATCATGTCTAAAGATAAAGTGATTGTACTTATCGGTCCGACAGCAGTAGGGAAAACCAAACTGTCCATCGACATCGCATCACATTTCGGCTTTGAGGTAATCAGCGGAGATTCTATGCAGATTTATCAAGGGATGGACATTTTGTCCGGGAAAATCACTGAAGAAGAAGCGTCCGGGATTAAGCATCATATGATTGATATTAAACGGCCGGATGAAAATTTCTCTGTATCTGATTTTAAAAATCAGGTGGAATCAGTGATGGAAACCATGTACCAAAAGGGCAGTGTGCCGTTTATTGTCGGCGGCACAGGCCATTACATTAAAGCGTTAATCCATGATTACCAGTTTAATGATGAAAATAATGAAGAGAAACAGCGTCTGACCGAATCATTTGAAAATGAAAATACTGAAGTCCTCTATGACAAACTGAAAGCACTGTCTCCGGCGGATGCAGAAAATGTGCATATCAACAACCGCCAGCGGATAATTAGAATGCTTGTGAAACATCATCTTACAGACGGTACAAGAGAGGATACAAACTACACACCGGACACAAAATATGATACATTGATAATAGGATTAACAACTGAACGTGAACGGCTGTACAACCGTATTAATGAAAGAGTGGCGGCGATGTTTGAGGCCGGTCTTGAAAATGAGGTGTCTGCACTGAAGGATCAGTTTGATATGTCAGTGACAGCATCGGGAGCCATCGGTTATAAGGAGTTTCTGCCTTATGTTGAAGGTGAGGCATCTTTGGAAGATGTGAAGGAAAAAATCCAGCAGCATTCACGGCAGTATGCGAAGCGTCAGCTGACATTTTTCAGAAACCAGCTCGATGTACAGTGGTTTGATGCAGATGAAAGTGACAGTGAAGAAGTGTTTAAAGCGATTGAGGCATTTATATCTTAAAAATACAGATAGGGGAGTTTATTATGCCGAACACTAACTTACAGGACAAATTTTTAAGTGATTTCAGAGATGAAGGATGTCAGGTGACTGTATTCTTATTGAATGGTTTTCAGATGAAGGGAACAATTGTAGACTTTGATAAATATGTCGTACAGGTCCATGTGAACGATAAAGACCATTTAATATATAAACATGCGATCAGCACGTTTGTAAAACAGTAAAAAGAGCGCCGGCGGGCGCTCTTTTTCAGGTATAACGTAATGTTTTTTTGACATCTTCCTCGAATTGCTCAGGTTTTTTCTGAGGTGGATATCTGTCCATGATTTTCCCTTCACGGGAAACCAGGAATTTAGTATAGTTCCATTTTATTGCGCTTGTCAGTAAGCCTGTTCTGCTTTCTGTCAGTGCCTTGAACAGGGGATGAATGTCTTTTCCTCTGACATGGACCTTTTCCATAATAGGAAATGTCACACCGTGATTCTCTCTGTAACAGCTTTCAGCGTCTTTTGAATTGAGAGGTTCCTGATTTCTAAAGTCACTGGACGGGAAACCGAGTATTACAAGACCTTCGTCTTTATATTTTTGATATAAGTGTTCAAGGGACTCAAGCTGGGATCTAAAGCCGCATTCGCTTGCGGTATTTACAATGATAACGACTTTATCCCTAAGTAAATCTGTATCAAAAGGTTCGCCGTGTGCATCATTAAAAGTCATATCATAAAAACGTGATTTCATACGCGTGTGCTCCTTTCGAGGTTACATTTTTCAGTTATAATTTAATTACACTTAAACTTTAAATCATAAACATGTTTTTTTAAATTTTTTAGGATAAAAAGACACTATTAACAGTAAAGGGTGATTCAATGGCTTTTGAACATACAGGCATCATTATCGGTGTTAATACAAAAGACCATAAGGACATTGAGGTCGAAGTGCAGGAGCTCAAAAGCTTATCAGAGTCTGTCGGTATAGAAATCATGGGGACACATGTTCAAAACAGAAGCTCCCGTGACCCTAAAAGTTACGTCGGGACAGGTTTTATAGAAGAAGTCTGCATGATGTATGAAGAAATTGATTATGTGATTGTGAATGATGAAATTACAGCGAGTCAGAACAGACGTTTAGAAGATCTGCTGGATACACGGATTATTGACAGAACACAGGTGATTTTAGATATATTCAGTCTCCGTGCAGAATCCCGTGCAGGTAAACTTCAGGTGGAACTGGCGCAGCTTGAATATTTAGTACCAAGACTTTCCGGGCAGGGCATCAATTTATCCCGTCTCGGTGCAGGGATTGGGACCAGAGGCCCCGGGGAGACAAAACTTGAGACAGATCGGAGGCACATCCGGACAAGAATTAAGGAAATTAAAAAACAGCTGATGCAGGTTGAGAATCACCGCACGAGATACCGAGAGAAACGGCGGCGTAACCAGGTGACGAAAATTTCATTAATCGGTTATACGAATGCCGGAAAATCATCACTGTTCAATGCGATGGCAAAATCAGATACGTATGAGGAAGATGCATTGTTTGCGACACTTGATTCCAAAACACGTCGTTTGAAACTGCCGTCGGGCTTTGAATGTATTATTTCAGACACAGTAGGGTTTATACAAAATCTGCCGACCACATTAATCGAAAGTTTTAAGTCGACTTTAGAGGAAGCGGCAGACAGTGATTTTATAATTCATGTGATAGATAACAATTCTGAGCATATCGGTATCCACTACGATACGGTCAAATCATTGATGCAGTCATTGGATATGGCGGATATTCCGCAGACAGTCTTTTTCAATAAGTCGGATTTGAATGCGGGTGAGCACTTTATTCCTTCGGAACCTTCATATTTTGTGAATAAAGATATGGGGACACAGGTGCTCCTCGGGCGCTTGGAAACATTTATGACTGATGCGTTCAGCAGCTATCAGTGCCGGATTCCAGCACATGAATCTCAAAAGTTATATGACATTAAGCGGCATACGATTGTGACGGAAGCAGTGCTTAGTGATAATGTTTATGAAATTAAAGGATACAGCCCGGAAGGCAACTGGGTAAATCGGATATTAGGGAGTACAGATAATGAGTAACGTGAGGCAGATTATTGAGGAATCGCTTGAAGATTTGGATCTATTCATAAAGGATAATAAAAAAACAGCCTACAAAAACTTCAGGAAAGTCATGAACGCATTTAACCATCACAGTGTGACAGAGAGTGACTTTAACGGTACCACCGGCTACGGCTATGATGATACAGGGAGAGATAAGCTGGAAGATATCTACGCAGACGTCTTCGGTGCAGAGGATGCACTGGTCAGAACACAGATTATTTCTGGCACACATGCCATCAGTCTGGTCCTCTTAAGCCTTTTAAAAAAAGGCGACGAACTCCTTTATATTACAGGCGAACCTTATGACACACTTGAAAAAGTCATCGGACATGATGAGAATGACATCGGAAGCCTTGCAGAAATGGGTGTGAAGTACAGTCATATTCCATTAAAAGAAAATGCGTTTGATGAAGAAAAGATTCTATCGGCGGTGACTGCCGATACCAAAATGATTGCGATCCAGCGTTCCAGAGGCTACTCAATGCGGCGTTCTGTGTCGATTGGTCAAATAGAAGCGGTGATTAAAAAAATCAAGGCTGAATATCCGGACATTATTATTTTTGTGGATAACTGCTACGGCGAATTTGTTGAAGACAGAGAGCCGGTAGAAGCAGGTGCAGATATTATTGCCGGCAGCCTGATTAAAAATCCAGGCGGCGGTCTGAGTAAAATGGGCGGCTATGTCGCAGGAAATAAAGACCTGATTACCCGCGTCAGCTACAGGCTCACTGTTCCAGGGATAGGCAAAGAAATGGGGGCAAGCCTGAATGCACTGACTGATATGTATCAGGGATTCTTTATGGCACCGCATGCGGTTATGGAAAGTGTTAATGGTGCACTCCTGACAAGTATGGTGTTGTCAAAGGCCGGTATGACGACCGATCCGCACTATGCAGACGAACGTACGGATTTAATACAGAGCGTATCATTCAACACTGAAGAAGAGATGATTACATTTAGTCAGATGATTCAAAAGGCAAGCCCAGTGAATTCAAAATTCCTGCCTATCCCTGACAAACTGCCGGGATATGAAAATCCCGTGATTATGGCTGCAGGTACATTTGTTCAAGGCGCCTCACTCGAACTCAGTGCAGACGGACCAATCAAGCCGCCGTACACAGTATTTGTGCAGGGCGGACTTCAGATAGAACATGTCATGTATGCGCTGGAAGAAGCATTAAAGGCACTAGGGATAGAGGAAGTGTAGGTATTTTTAGATGATAAAATCAATTAAATATTTGAAAACACATCCTCCTCTGAGGGTGTGTTTTTTTAGGTCTATGCGGGTATAAATGATAGGATGGTAGTAATGAGGAGTGTTAATAATGGCAGAAAAATTTAACTGGAGTCATACGTATAAAGAATTACCCGAAGTCTTCTGGACAGAAGTGGATATGATGGATGCACCGGAAGCAGAGATGGTTTTATTTAATAAAAATCTTGCAGCTGTATTGAATCTGCCGGAAAATCCGGATAATTATAATGATATTTTTACAGGCAGAGGCATGGATAAGCCGATTGCTCTCGCTTATGCCGGACATCAATTCGGTCATTTTAATATGCTTGGTGACGGACGTGCGGCTTTACTTGGCGAGCATGTGACACCTTCCGGTGAACGGTATGATGTTCATTTAAAAGGAACAGGGAGAACTGAGTTTTCAAGAAATGGTGACGGTCTTGCGGCGGTCGGACCGATGGTTCGGGAATATATCATTAGTGAGGCACTACATGCACTCGGAATTCCTACAAACCGAACATTGGGTGTGATGGAAACGGGGCGTGCGGTTGTGCGTGAGAAAAATCTTCCTGGTGCTGTTTTAGCACGTGTTGCGTCCAGTCATATCCGTGTCGGCACATTTGAGTACGCTGCACGGTTATCGAAAGAGCATGTACAAACACTGGCGGACTATACGATTGAAAGGCATTATCCAAAGATTAAGCACAGTGAAAATAAGTATGAATTATTTTTGGAAAGTGTTGCCCATGCTCAAAGCTATTTAATCAGTGAATGGATGGGTGTCGGTTTTATTCACGGTGTGATGAATACAGATAATATGACAGTGAGCGGTGAATCCATTGATTTTGGGCCGTGTGCATTTATGAATCAGTATGATCAGGATACGGTTTACAGCTCAATCGATACAGAGGGCAGATATCGTTACCGTAATCAGCCGGCCATCGGACAGTGGAATTTATCAAAACTTGCGGAAGCGTTAATACCGATTTTGGATGATAATGAAGATGAGGCAGTGAAAAAGGCTGAGAAAGTACTCGGACAGTATCGTGACTTATATCAGGCATACTGGCTGAAAAAAATGGCAAATAAGCTTGGTATTATTAAATTGGAAGAAAATGATGTGGATGTCATTTTAGAGTGGCTTGATATACTGGAAGAGAATAGAGCGGATTATACGTCTGCCTTCAGAAATTTAACCAACAATGAAATTTCTAAATTAGAGTTCAATACAACGGAACGTTTTAGTAAGTGGTTTGAATCCTGGCAGTCATTATTAGAAGGTAAGGAAGCGACACTTGATGAGGCATATACAGTAATGAAAGCAGTGAATCCAGCAGTGATTCCGAGAAATCATATTGTTGAAAATGCTGTTTCAGCTGCAGAAAACGGAGATTACAGTCAGGCGGAAGCACTCATTGAAGTGCTGAAATATCCGTATGTAGATGAACATGATGAAGTATACAAAAATCCTCCAAAACCGGACGAGGAGATTACCGCAACATTCTGCGGAACTTAATGAACGTAAAAACCACAGCAGATCTGCTGTGGTTTTTTCTTCAGTTTGAATTATAAAATTTTTATTCTTCCCATATCACGGGATTCTCATCGTAGGAACTGTCGCTTGGTGAGTAAATAACAGAGTTTACAGTAGATCCTTCAGGTACAAGTGAAATGACACAGATGTCCTGCGTGGCATCTGCATTCCACTCACTGTCGAGTGACTCCACATTACATGCTTCAAAATTTCCAATAATATTCAAGTTCTGTGCAGGTCCCTGCTGTCCGTCAACCGCACCGTTAAACGGGTTCGACAGGACGGTCCCGGCAAGTTCCGAAGAACCTTCATCGACGCCGGTGACTGTAATATGAAGATAGTATGGTACAAGTCCTGCGAGTTCATCTTCCATATCAAGGATATCAAGGTCGGCTGGATTCGCTTCTTCAATATCCGTCACTGTTGCACCCAGTAATGCATATTCATCTTCAGTGTCGTTTACCGGATGTTCCAATACAGCTGAATCACCAATAGTTAATGTTGCGCCCGGTTCAGTCACATCACCTGAACTACCGCTGCCTGAAGTGTCCTCAGATTCTTCATCGTTACTCTCATCTGTAGATGCATCGGTATCTGTCTCGTCTTCAGCCGCATCAGAAGCGTTATCTTCACTTTCCTCTGCAGCTTCATCAGTCGTTTCTTCTGTCTCATCTTCGGCCGGGTTTTCAGTCACTTCCTCAGTCGCAGTATCATCGACTTCTGCATCCTCTGGTTCGTCACCACCGCATCCTGCAACGAGCAGGGTAATGGCTGTAATAAAACCGATACCGAGTAATTTCTGCCTGGTGATTTTAAGAAACACATTTAACATGCTGTCCATATATCAAATTCCTCCTTTTGTTTGCGCTTACAAATTTGAAGTCATAATCTATGTGGTCAAACTGTGAAGTCGGTTATGTCATAAAGCTGTTCGTTCAGTTATTAAAACGACTGTATCAAATGAATAATTGTAAAAATAATACCATATTTAAAGTATTATGTCAATTATTTATCTGATTTTTCAGAAAATATAAGTGTTGTTGAATGATGGAGAATTTTATTAAAAACCCTGAAGATGATACTTATTTACAGAAGATAATGTATGAATAAAAAAGCCCTCCGAACGGAGGGGAAATCGTTTACCGCTTGATCTGATAGCCTTTTAACAATGTGTAGACGACATCAAGCACAGGCGTGTGCAAATCATTTTTATGTTGATAAAAATATTTCTGGATGTATTCGAATTCTGTTTTCACCTTATTGGATACATCATAATACATACTTGTTCCCATATGATCCGGATAGCTTTGATATAAAGCAATTGAGGTTTCTACAAAGTCATCATCAATCATCTGTTCATCCTGGTTAATAATATTTTTCCCTTCTTCCAGCAGCAGTCGGGTAAGATGCAGTATGTCTTCATCACTGAAAATTTGTGCTGTATTTTGAGTCAATGCGGTCATTGAATTGACACCGAGGTTAATGAGTAGTTTTTCATATCTTAAACGTTTAAATTCTGAAGATTTTTCGATAACGAGTTCAGTTTCAGCGTGCTGTTCAATATTTTTGATGAGCTGATCTGTAAAGGGGAGCGGGGTATTATCTATGATTAAGCGGCTGTCCCTGAAGTGTTCGATATAGTTTTGATGTTTCTGGCCGCTGATATAGACGACACTCGGTACCGGATTCTGAAAGAGTCCGTCATAACCCATACCGTTCGCACAAAGAATGATTTCAGTCGTGTCATGGCTCATATTCTTTACGACAGTTGAAACTGACTTCATGGCTGTTGCTTTAACGGCGATAAAAATCAGGTCATATGTCTCGTTTTTGTGACTGTCGAGCGGATGAATATGCCATGGATACGTGATATATTCACCATCTTCAAGAATGGTAAAACCGTCTTGCTCTTCACGTGAGAACAGTGTCACATCTATATCCAGTTGTTTTAATTCCCGTGCGATAATGCTGCCGACAGCACCAATACCGATACAAGCTGTTTTCATAGTGTTTTCTCCAATCATCATTGTATAATATGTATGATAGAATAATTATAACTTAAGTTTGCGACAGGGGGCACATAATATGATTACAACTCATGACCTATACACCATGAAACAAAATAAAGAAAAGATTACTATGCTGACCGCATATGACTACCCGAGTGCAAAGCAGGCGGAAGCTGCCGGGGTGGATACGATTTTAGTCGGTGACTCTCTCGGGATGACAGTGCTCGGCTATCAATCGACAGTTGAAGTGACACTTGATGACATGATTCATCATGCTAAAGCAGTTCGGCGCGGGGCGCCAGACACATACGTTGTTGTGGATATGCCTTTCGGCTCTTATCACGTCAGCCGGGAAGAAGCAGTACAGAATGCGATCCGCCTGTATCAGGAGAGCGGTGCCAATGCTGTAAAATTGGAAGGCCGTCATATTGAAGAATTTATACCGGTGCTTGTTGCTGCGGGGGTTCCTGTAGTCGGGCATTTAGGACTGACACCTCAGTCTGTAGGAATTACCGGCTTTAAAATGCAGGCGGGTACGAAAGAGGATGCACTTGAACTTCTTGAGGCAGTCGAGGTGCTTGAGGCACTGGGGGCGGTCATGGTTATCGTTGAGGCAATCCCGAGTGATCTTGCAGAGAAGGTTTCTGAAAAAGTGGATATTCCAATAATCGGCATCGGTGCAGGTGTTTATACTGACGGGCAGGTGCTTGTCTATCACGATGTGCTGAAGTACGGTACGGATTTTGCACCAAAATTTGTGAAACAGTACGGTGATTTTGATACTGTCGGCATTGAAGGTATTAAACAGTACGTAAAAGAAGTGAAAGATGCATCATTCCCGAGTGATGAGACAACATATAAGAAGAAGGTATTTATTGACGATGAAAACAACAGCTAGCATAGAAGAACTGCGGGGATTTTTAAAAGCGTCACAGGGAGAATCAGCACTTGTGCCGACAATGGGATATCTGCACAGCGGACATATGAAGCTTGTAGAACAGGCAAAGCGGCAGGCGGATGTATGTATTGTCAGCATTTTTGTCAATCCGCTTCAATTCGGTCCGGATGAAGATTTTGATGAATATCCGAGAGATTTAAAACGAGACCTTGCGCTTTGTGAAGCACACGGTGTCGACTTTGTTTTCCATCCGGATGTGGATGAGATGTACCCTGAAGCGCCTGAAGTGAATCTAGGCCTGAAGCATATGTCGAGTGTCCTTGACGGTATCAGCCGTCCCGGTCATTTCGAGGGTGTGATCACAGTCGTTAATAAATTGTTTAATATTATCCGTCCGGATTATGCAGTGTTTGGCGAAAAGGACCGCCAGCAGTTAATGATTGTGAAACGGCTGGTTCAGGATTTTAACCATGATCTTGAAATCATCGGTGTTGAAACAGAGCGTGAAAGAGACGGGCTCGCTAAAAGCAGCAGGAATGTGAATCTTACGATGTCAGAACGAGAAGAAGCGCCTTCGATACATGCGGCGCTTACTCACGGCCGTCAGTTAATTGAAGCCGGTCATGTAAGTACGGAAGACGTTATCCGTGAGGTGACAGACTTTATCGAAACTCGTATATCCGGTAAAGTGGACAGTATAGATATATACAGTTATCCTGATTTAAAGGAAGTCGTTAAAATAAAAGAAGATATCGTCATCTTTGCTGCGGTCAAATTCAGTAAAGCACGGTTGATAGATAATATGTTGGTGAAAAATAATGTTTAGAAAAATGATGAATGGTAAAATTCACAGGGCAGCAGTCACTGAAGCTGATTTGAACTATGTCGGCAGTATTACAATTGATAAAGATCTAATTGAAGCAGCAAATATTCTGCCGAATGAGTCTGTCCATGTGGTGAACAATAATAACGGTGAGCGTTTTGAAACATATGTTATAGAAGGTGAACGGGGCAGCGGGGAAATATGTGTTAATGGTGCTGCGGCGAGAAAAGTACAGGTGGGTGATGTGATTATTATCATCAGCTACGTGACAATTGAAGATAAAGAATCCTTCAATCACAAGCCGAGTGTCGTGATTGTCGATGAAAATAATAAAATATTGGAAAATGATTATACAGAACATCGAGGAACTGAATACACAGTTGAAAGTAATTAAACTAGAGTTTAATTACTTTTTATTAATCATCGGAGGACAAATATGTTAACCAGGATAATCATGTGTATGATAGTTTACGTTATGTTTATCATCATTCAGCCTGCTTTGGAAACATTTGATTTCAGTAAAGGATTTAATGAAGAGAATGTCAGAAGCTGGTCGGATGAATATATCATGCCGAACTATGATATGACTAAAATTACACAAGTGAACAGTGAACAGACACAGGATGTGACGTATACACTCGGCGAACCTTTTGAAGAGGACGGGAGTGTGACACTGGATTCCGAATATCAGGGCACATTCCATGTGTATGACGATCCGGGCGTGTTCCGGATGGTTTTAACGAATGACGGCAGTGTAACTGGAGTTTATACGAACAGTGATGATGTGTCTGTCGGCCAGATGAATTTTGAGGGACTCGACCGTTTGAAAGTTGAAGAAATATACGGTGAGCCGGTATCAACAATCAGTAAAGGAATGCAGCGTCTTGTTGTGGAAAATGATGAATATGATGTGTTTGATCTTGAGGACAGTTATGTCTACTTTTTCTATGATCTGCATGAAAATGATGAAGTCAGCGGCATGCTGGTGATTGATAAGGATGAACTGGATGTGAACAATGTCCTTTATAATAATCCGGATGCAGAAGAATACGAGCAGATGAATTGGTATATGTTGAATGCGGCAAGAATAGAATACGGCCTTGAACCGCTAGAGATTGATGGAGAGGTGAGTGCTGTTGCTAAAAGTCACAGTACAGACATGGCGGAGCGTGAATACTTTGACCATGATTCACCGGAAGGATCTACACTTAAAGACAGGGTAGAAGATGCGGATATCCGCTATAGACTGGCGGGTGAGAATATCGCAACAGGGCATACGTCCCCGATATTCTCTCATCACAGTCTGATGAACTCACTGGACCACAGAGTGAATATTTTAAATGCAGACTATACGCATATCGGGCTTGGCGTTGACTACAGTGATGAAGATGTACCGTATTACACAGAAAATTTTATAGAAAGATAAAAACAGCTGCAGAACATTCTGCAGCTGTTTTTTTAGTTGTCTGATTAAAATTCTCTAAACAGCCCGACCACTTTTCCAAGTACAGTGACACTGTCAAGGTAAATTGGTTCCATTGATGAATTTTCAGGCTGTAGACGGTAATAGCCGCTTTCTTTATAGAAACGTTTAACGGTTGCTTCGTCATCTGACGTCATCGCTACAATAATATCACCATTGTGTGCGATATTCTGTTTTCTTACAATGACACGGTCTCCGTCATGAATACCTGCTTCAACCATGCTGTCTCCGACAACAGAAAGTAAAAAGATTTCACTGTTATGATTGGCTGTAAAGTGTTCTGGGAGAGGGAAATATTCTTCAACATTTTCCACTGCTGTAATCGGCAGACCGGCTGTGACTTTCCCGAGAACAGGAACATGAATCACTGGAGTATGGTTCTCTTCATCCTGCATGACAATCTCTATGGCACGCGGTTTAGTAGGATCCCGTCTGATATATCCTTTTTCTTCAAGTTTTGACATATGACCGTGTACAGTTGAACTGGACTGCAGTCCGACAGCGTTTCCGATTTCTCTGACACTCGGCGGATATCCTTTATCCTGCACAGTGCGTTTGATGTATTGATAAATCTGTTTTTGGCGCTCACTGAGTTCCTTCATAATTCCTTTGCCTCCAGTCGGTGTGTTTAATTTATTTTAACATATGTCACATCGTGTGACAAACATTTGTTCGTATAGATGTTGACAGAGAACAAGTGTTCTGTTAATATGTTTATACAAACAAATGTTCTATGGAGGTTATGACATGAATATCAGTGATTTGAAGTTTTACAGCCTTTTATTTGTTGCATTAGTCGTAATTGGTTACGTTTATCTAGGACAGGCAGACGATAGAGAGAACGCATATTCTGAAGCGGATTATATAGAAGAAGATACAGCAGTTGCAGGAGAAATAGAACAAGAACCGAACAGTATAGACGGCATTGAGACCGCACAGGCAGATGAGGATTTAATGGAAAATACTCCGGGGGCGCGTGGTGTCATTCAGCTTGTCGGGATGAAAGATTAAATTAACTAAGTATGAGCATGGTCTCATGCTTTTTTTTATGGTAAATTATAAAGGAAAGGATTGAGGGATTACTATGCTTGAAAAGGATAAAATCGAACGTTTAAACCATCTTGCCAAAAAGAAAAAAGCCGAAACGATTTCGGAAAAAGAATTGACGGAACTTGAAGGCTTGAGAAGTGAATATTTAAAGAACTTCCGTTCATCATTCAGGAAGCAGGTGGAGCACACGAAAGTGATTGATCCTGAAGGCACTGATGTGACACCTGAAAAACTTAAAGAAATTCAGAGACAAAAAAACATTAGAAAATAAAGGAGTTTTAACAAATGGCATTTGACAAGACAGATCAGTTAGCAGTGAATACAATTCGTACGCTTTCTATTGATGCAATTGAGAAGGCAAACTCTGGACACCCGGGTCTTCCTATGGGTGCAGCACCGATGGCCTATACTTTATGGAGCCGTCATTTGAATTTTAACCCAAGTTCAATGGATTGGTTTAACAGAGACCGTTTTATCTTAAGTGCAGGACACGGCTCAATGCTGATTTACAGCCTGCTTCATTTATCAGGCGCTCTTGAACTGGAAGAACTTAAGGAATTCAGACAGTTTGATTCCAAAACACCGGGACATCCTGAGTTTAAACACACTGAAGGTGTTGAAATTACTACAGGACCACTGGGTCAGGGCTTTGCAATGAGTGTCGGTATGGCTATGGCTGAAAAACACCTGGGTGCATCATTCAATACTGATGACCATAAAATAGTGGATCACTATACGTATGTACTTGCCAGTGACGGCGACTTAATGGAAGGTATTTCTCATGAAGCGGCATCTCTTGCCGGTCATTTGAAACTTGACAACCTGGTTGTACTTTATGATTCTAATGATATTTCTTTAGATGGTGATTTAGATAAAAGTTTTTCTGAAGACATTAAAAAACGTTTTGAAGGATACGGCTGGGAATATTCCATCGTAAAAGACGGGAACGACCTGGATAAAATCGATAAAGCTATCGAAAAAGCGAAAAAAGCAGACCGTCCGGCATTGATTGAAGTGAAAACAGTCATTGGTTACGGTGCGCCGAATAAGTCCGGTAAGAGTGATGCGCACGGTGCGCCGCTTGGAGCGGATGAGCGTAATGCTGCGTTTGAATATTACGGTGTGAAAGACGAAGCGTTCCATGTGGATGAATCTGTCTACGCACGTTTCAATGAAACGATGAACACACGCAGTAATGAAGCTGAAAAAGCGTGGAATGAAGTACTGGAAGCATTTAAATCTGAGCATCCGGAAAAATATGAAGCATTTAAAAATGCGGTCGACGGTACGCTTCCGGAAGATTACGATAAAGATATGCCGTATTATGAAGCGGGAACTAAAAAAGCAACACGCGGTACGTCAGGTGATATGATCCAGGCGTTATCAAAATCAGTCCCTTCATTATTCGGCGGTGCAGCTGACCTTGCAGGCAGTAACAAAACAGCAGTCAGCGGCCAGGATGATTTCAGTGCAGATGATTATGCAGCGAAAAATGTATGGTTCGGTGTCCGTGAATTTGCGATGGCTGCAGCACTTAACGGTATGGCTGCCCACGGCGGTATCCGTCCGTACGGCGGAACATTCTTTGTTTTCAGTGACTACTTGAAACCTGCAGTAAGACTGAGTGCATTGATGGGACTTCCTGTAACATATGTATTGACACATGATTCAATCGCAGTCGGTGAAGACGGTCCGACACATGAGCCGGTTGAACAGCTGGCAGGCCTTCGTGCGATTCCTAATTTAAATACGATCCGTCCTGCAGACGGTAATGAATCACGCGCAGCCTGGAAGCTCGCAATGGAAGCAACAGATGCGCCGACAGCTCTGGTATTGACACGTCAGGATGTTGAAGTGACTGATGTTGAATATGATGCAGTAGAAGAAGGCGTGAAACGCGGCGGCTATGTTATTTATGACAAGGGTGATGATGCGATTATCTTTGCTTCAGGCAGTGAGGTATCACTTGCGGTAAATACGGCAAAAACACTTCATGAGCAGGGTGTAAACATTAAGGTAGCATCCATCCCGAATATGCAGGCCTTTGAAAAACAGGATAAAGCATACCAGGATAGTGTTCTGAACAAGCATATTGAAAACAGAACAGCAGTTGAAATGGCGGCAAGTTTAGGCTGGCACCGTTTCGTAGGTATTGACGGTAAATTATTAACGATTGACAGATTCGGTGCGAGTGCGCCGGGCGGTCTCGTTGTTGAGAAATATGGCTTTACTGTTGAGCAACTCACACGTACAGTTTTAGAGAAATAATATTGAAAAAGATATGAAATTAATGTAAACTGTATAGTGGTTTATGTGGAAAGAGGTGAGTCGCTTGGCAACTTGGATATGGATACTCATCGTCATTGTTGCATTAGTAGGTGGTTTGGCACTGGGATTTTTCCTTGCAAGAAAGTATATGATGGATTATTTGGAGAAAAACCCGCCAATCAATGAAGAAATGCTAAGAATGATGATGATGCAGATGGGTCAGAAACCGTCTCAAAAGAAAATCAATCAAATGATGACGATGATGAATCGTAATGCGGATTCGAAAGAAGCCAAAAAACGCATGAAAGATGCGCGATAATAATAATGAGGCACAGACTGTTTTGGTCTGTGCTTTTTTATTTAACATTATATTTATGTGAAATTATATTTAGCTTTGGGATGACAATGAGTGATATTTCAAGAAGTTCTGTGTCGTTTTATTCCAGGAAACGCTACGGATGAATGAAGTTCGCTCCAGCTGTGTCGCAACACGCTACAGGTACCCTGGAATTGTGACATCTGTGTCGTTTCACCCCGGGAAACGCTACGGATGAGTGAAGTTCACCCAATCTGTGTTGCAACACGCTACAGATACCTTGAAATTATAACATCTGTGTCGTTTCACCCCGGAAAACACTACGGATGAGTGAAGTTCACTCAACCTGTGACGGCATATCATCAAAAGAGCGTAACATCGAGAAGACTTTCCTCAATGTTACGCTCTTTTTTTGATTAAATACAAACATAATAATAGATATAAAATTTCAGTTAAATTATTATTGAATCTCAATTTTCAAACTATTACAAAATAAAATTGATATTATTGAAATGTAAATATATAATTAAGTTATAAATATAAGGGGGTACATATTTTTATGCAGAAAAAATACTATTTATTTTTAGTTCTGTTATTAACGATGGTTATTGCTGCATGCAGTGATGATTCTAATGTGGAAGAAAATACGGGCAGCGGGACTGAAGAGACAGGTCAATCGGGGGATTTGACTGTCGGTATGATGAATGAGGTTGTAACACTCGATCTGCATTATTCGAATGATGCATCATCATCGCAGGTCAGAAGAAATATTTATGAGCGTTTGATTTTCCAGGATGAGAATATGGAGCTTCAGCCGATGCTTGCATCTGAATGGGAGCAGACAGATGATAATACATGGACATTTACGCTTCGGGAAGATACGACATTTCATGAAGGATCGGAGTTTACTGCTGAAGATGTAAAGGCAACGTTTGACCGCGTCCGTGATCCTGCTGTCGCATCTGCAGTGGAATTTTTATTTGAAATGGTGGATGAAGTGGAAGTTGTGAGTGATTATGAAGTGACGATGACAACGGCGTATCCGTTTGCACCGCTTCCGTCACACCTTGCACACGGTACTGCAGGTATCATGAGTAAGGATATTATAGACAGAGACTATCAGCAGGCACTTGATGATGCTGGTGTGGATATGACTGCAGATGAGTATTATGAACTGCGTGAAGCAGGCGGGGAAGAGTATGATGAGGTGGTTGATCAGATTGCAGAACATGTTGGACAGGTGCTGGGTAATGAAACAGACGGTACCAACCACCTAGAACTTGAATCCAGAAGTGCCGGGGATAACGTGGTACTGACAAAATTTGAAGACTTCACAGGTGGAGACAGAAACTTTGATACTGTTACATTCCGTGTGATTCCGGAATCCGGCGCACGTATGGCTGAACTTGAAAGCGGAGGAATTCAAATTGCGACAGATATCGATTCATCGAGTGCCGAACGTCTCGAAAACGGACAGGATACCGCACTCCTTGAAAGAGAATCTGTGCGTATGTCCTACCTCGGCATGAACGTACAGCAGGAACCGTTCGATGATGTGAGAGTCCGTCAGGCGATTGCGTATGCGATTGACAGAGAAGAAATTATTTCAGGTGTATATGATGACATGGGTATTGTGGCAGACGGCCCGCTTGCTCCCGATGTATGGGGATATAACGAAGATCTGGAAGGGGTTCATTACGACCTTGACCGTGCACAGGAATTATTGAGTGAAACGGATGTTGCGGATGGATTTGATACGACAATCTGGGTAAACGATGACCAGCAGATTATTGATACTGCAGTTTACATTCAGGAAGCACTTTCCGCTTTAAATATTAATGTATCAATCGAACAGTTCGAGTGGGGCAGTTATTTGGAAACACTCGCTGAAGGGAATCATGATATGTACATTTTAGGATGGACGACAGTAACCGGTGATGCTGACTATGGTTTATATGCATTGTTCCATTCAGACAGTCAGGGTGCAACGGGCAACCGTTCATTCTATGACAATCCTGAAGTTGATGAACTCCTTGATGCAGGGCGCTCAGCAACAGATGAAGATGTCCGCTATCAAAACTATACAGATGTACAGGAAATTTTGATTGAAGAGGTGCCTATGGCATATATCTTCCATCCGAATTTCGCAATCGGTGTGAATGAGGCCCAGGTGGATGGTGCAATCATTGATCCGACAGGTGCACTGGATATTAAAGATGTAGAGTTTAAGTAACAAGGAAACGGAACAGACATTACAGAATTCTGTAGTGTCTGTTTTTTTGTGAATAAAATACCTAATAGGCCGTCGGTATGAAATCCTAAAAAATGGATGAAAATCAATTGAAAAGTATTTCAAAATCCGAAATATATGGTAGAATTTGTTGTGATACTAAGGTTTGGAGGGGGAAGGCTATGAAGGTTTATAAAGATTTGTGGTGGTTCTTTAAAAAAGAGAAAACCGGCTATTTATTCGGAATTTTAATGCTTGTGCTGGTTGCTTTAATGGAACTGATACCGCCGCAGGTCATCGGGCGTGTCATCGACAGTATTTCTGCAGACACATTAACACCCCGGAATTTAACAGTATTTTTAGCAGTACTGGTCGTTGCGGCCATATTAACATACATATTCAGATACTTCTGGCGGGTATTAATATTCGGTGCCAGCAACAGGCTCGGTAAAATCATGCGTGAACGTCTGTTTCGTAAATATGCAAAGATGAGTCCTTCGTTTTATCAGGAGATGCGGACCGGGGATTTGATGGCCCATGCAACAAATGATATCCGGGCGGTGCAGATGACAGCAGGGGCGGGTATTTTAGCGATTGCCGATTCTTTAATTACAGGCGGTGCTGTCCTGATTACGATGGCTGTGACCATCAGTCCGAAACTAACATTAATCGCCATGATTCCACTCCCGTTAATGGCAGTTCTCACCAGCTATTACGGAAAGCTTTTGAACAGAGGCTTTAAAAAAGCACAGGCGGCATTCAGTGCTTTAAACGATAAAACACAGGAAAGTATTGCGGGTATTAAAGTTACGAAAACATTCGGATATGAAAAGAGTGACCAGGACGATTTTAAAACACTCAGTGATGATGTGGTTCAGAAAAACTTGAAAGTATCCAAAATCGATGCACTCTTTGATCCGACGATTATGCTCGTCATCGGGGCGAGTTATTTTCTATCCGTATTTTTCGGTGCCCGGATGGTCTATGCGGATGAAATTACTATCGGGCAGCTGGTTACATTTACGACCTATCTCGGCATGATGGTATGGCCGCTTCTCGCACTCGGATGGTTTTTCAATCTCGTTCAGCGGGGCTCTGCTTCATATGAAAGAATTAATAAAATCATGAATACGAAAAACGATATTAAGCAGGATAATTATATTCAGGCACTGCCAAAAGGCGAGATTGAATTTAATATCGACCGTTTCAATTTTCCAAAAGATGAGTCCGATGGCATCCGTGATGTTAATTTTAAAATCTCCGAAGGTGCGACTGTCGGTATTGTCGGCAGGACAGGCTCCGGTAAAAGTGCGCTCATCAGACTTTTGCTGCGTGAGTTTGATACGGAACATGCGGATGATATTTTATACGGCGGCATTCCGATCAGGGATTATAATATTAAAACACTCCGGGACAGGTTCGGCTATGTGCCGCAGGAGCATTTCCTGTTCTCAACAACGATACGGAAAAATATTGCCTTCAGTAATCCTGAACTCGATGACTCTGTTATTTTTGAGGCGAGTACATTGAGTGATATCCATAAAGATATTTTGAATTTCCATGACGGTTACGACACGGTTGTCGGTGAGCGCGGCGTCTCTTTATCAGGCGGTCAGAAACAGCGGATTTCGATTGCCCGTGCCTTAATTATGGAGCCGGAAGTTTTAATTCTGGATGATTCATTATCTGCGGTTGATGCAGAAACAGAAGAAAAAATCCTTAATAATATGCAGAAAGCACGTAAAGGAAGAACGAATATTATCACTGCTCACAGAATGAGCGCTGTGAAAAATGCAGATTTAATCATTGTGATGGACAATGGTACAGTCATTGAAAGAGGGACACATGATGAATTGATGCAGGTGAAGGGCTGGTACTATGACACGTATAATGCTCAGGCACTGCGTGATTCTCTGACACATGAACTGGATGATATGGTGGAAGGGGATGATCGTGATGAATGATACAGTAAAATTAAGTGCCCGTGACCAGTGGGAAGTGCTCGTCCGGCTGATTAAGTATACATTTCCTTTTAAAGGCATTATCACACTCGCATTTATCATGCTTTTAATCTCGACTTTTGCTGGAATCGCAACACCTTACATTGTCATGGTGTTTATTGATGACTATTTAACGCCTGGTGTATTCCCGGAACAGGATATGATGTGGCTGATTATTATCTTTTTTACAGTACAGATTGTCGGTGCGCTCACGACGTATTTCAATATTTACCTGTTTCAGTATCTGGCATTCAGGGTGATTCAGCAGCTGCGGATTGACGCTTTCAATAAAATCGGGACACTCGGCATGAAATATTTCGATAAAGTGCCCGGCGGCAGTATTGTGTCTCGGTTAACGAATGATACCGAGGCGATTGTTGAAATGTTTATCGGTGTTTTTGCGTCATTTTTGATGGCGGTATTCATGATGACATCGAGTTACATTATGATGTTCATTCTGGATGTCCGGCTTGCTGTTATCGCACTGTTGTTTATGCCGGTGATTATTATTATGCTGATGGTTTACAGGAAATATTCAGCAATGTTCTTCTCGAAAGCCCGCCAGTTATTGTCGGATTTAAATGCGAAACTTGCTGAATCTATTGAAGGCATGAAAATCATTCAGGTATTTAATCAGGAGGAACGTCTTGAACGTGAGTTCAAGGAAATCAATGACGACCATTATAATTATAATATGCGGACAGTGAAAATTGACGGTCTTCTGCTTGGTCCAGCCATCAGCATGATTTCAATTATTGCGGTGGCGGTGATTCTCGGTTATTTCGGTCTTTTAAGTTTTGAAGCGGGTGTGACGGCAGGGGTGATTTTTGCCTTCATCCAATACATCGAGCGCTTTTTTGAGCCGATTAATCAAGTCAGTCAAAATTTGAATGTGTTCCAGCAGGCACTTGTTTCTGCGAGCCGTGTGTTTACACTGCTTGATGATGATACGCTTGAACCGCGTCAAAATGAGAATGAAAACAGCATCATGACGGATGGAAAGATCGAGTTTAAAGACGTGACGTTCAGTTATGACGGGAATGTTGATGTGCTGAAAAATATTTCATTTACGGCGAATCCTGGTGAAACAGTAGCACTTGTCGGCCATACGGGGTCCGGAAAAAGTTCGATTATCAATTTATTTATGCGGTTTTATGAGTTTGAAAGAGGAGACATACTGATTGACGGACACTCAATTAAAGAGATTCCGAAAACAGAATTGAAACATAACGTCGGTCTCGTGCTTCAGGATCCGTTCATCTTTTACGGCACGGTAAAATCCAATATAAAACTGTATCATCCGTCGATGACGTTTGAAGCGGTGAGGGCAGCGGCTGAATTTGTCCGTGCGGATAAGTTTATTAACAAACTGCCCGGGACTTATGAACATAAAGTGATCGAAAAGGGGAGTGCTTTTTCGAGCGGTGAACGGCAGCTTCTGGCGTTTGCCCGGACGATGGCCATTCAGCCGAAGATTTTAATTCTCGATGAAGCGACGGCGAACATTGATTCCGAGACAGAGGAGGAAATCCAGAAATCTCTTGAAGTGATGCGCCGTGGCCGGACAACACTTGCGATTGCCCACAGGCTCTCTACGATACAGGATGCAGATTTAATTCTTGTATTAAACAGGGGTGAAATTGCCGAAAGAGGGACGCATGATGAACTGATTCAAAAGGACGGTATTTATCATAAGATGTACACGCTTCAAAACGGCTGATACTAAATGTCATAAAATATTCTCATAAGAGTGTATAACCCCCGGTCATGTTCTGATAAAATGAGTGTGATTGGGGGTTTTACCATGGGTAGTGAAGTGACTTTCTTACTCGCATTTGGTGCCGGGGTGCTGAGCTTCATCTCACCATGTGTGCTGCCTGTATTCCCGGCTTTTGTTTCGTATATTACGGGTATGAGCTATAACGAAGTTGAGAATCAGAAGTTTAACATGAGAGCCATACTGCATACATTATTTTTCTTAATCGGATTCAGTATTATATATATTGCGCTCGGATTCGGGACATCATTTTTCGGCGGATTCTTTATAGAACACGGTGATTTAATCAGACAGCTCGGTGCGATTATGATTGTTGTATTCGGACTGGTGATTACAGGTATTTTAAGATTTGATTTTTTAATGAAAGACCGGAAGATTCATTTTAAAAACAGACCGTCAGGTTTTCTCGGGTCTATTTTAATCGGTATGGCATTTGCTGCCGGCTGGACACCATGCAACGGACCGATTATCGGTGCGATTTTTGCGATGAGTGCGACAGAACCGAGTAATGCATTAATGTTGATGGTGATATACTGTCTTGGTTTCGCAGTACCGTTCTTTGTACTCAGTTTCTTCGTATCAAAGACACGCTGGATGCTGAAGTATTCAAATACGATTATGAAAGTCGGCGGTGTCATTATGATTTTGATGGGAATTTTACTGTATTTTGACGGACTGACAAAAATAATAATCTGGTTACAGCCGTTATTCGGCGACTTTCAGGGGTTTTAATATGGAAAATATCAATATTGAAGCAGTTTTATTTTCAATCGCATCCGTGATGGCTGTGTTGATGGGGATTGCCGTCATTTTTATCAGAAAGCGGGCATCGAAAGAGCCGCTCACTATGAAAAAAGTCGTCATACCGCCTATAGCGATGTCGACTGGTGCATTGATGTATGTATTTCCGTATTTCAGGCTGACGTCATTTGAGATATTTGAAGCGGTGGCTGTTGGACTGGTGTTTTCAAGTGTTTTAATATTAACGACAAAATATGAAAAGCGGGACAATGAATTGTATGTGAAACAGTCGAAGTGGTTCCCTGTAATACTCGTGGCGCTGCTTGTCATCCGGCTCGTTTATAAATCGATTCTTTCCATCAGCATTTCACCCGGCGAAATCGGCGGTATGTTCTTCCTCCTCGCATTTGTCATGATTGCGATGTGGCGGGCATCAATGTTTTATCATTTAAATGTATTTAAAAAACAGCAGGCGAACGAGTCTTAAACTACTCGGTTCGTCTGCTGTTTATTTTTTCTGTCTGTTCGAATATGGAGAATTTCTGCTTTTCATCATCTGCATACTGGAACAGGTCCTCATATGCTGTATAGTCAATATTCAATTCTTTCAATTTCTTCTTCATAAACTTATGATCACGCTTTGGTGTTGCAATAATGTAGCCCTTCATAATCTGATCAAGCTCTATTGTTTTGACGCGTTCATCCAGTGCGATTTTTGAAATCCTTCCGGCAATACGTTCTTTTGCCACATCCCTGAATATTTCCGGGACCGGGCTGACCAGTTCATTAAGCAGTGCTTTCGCATCATCATTCCAGAGCGGCAGTGCTTTTTCTATGTAGTGGTCCTGCCAGTCAAGTTCACTGTAGCCGTCTTCTTTAGGCATCCGTTTTAAGAACTTTCGAAACATAAAATAACCGCCGATAATCATTAATCCGAGCATGATAAATGTCCACAGGGCAATACCCCACATAAAAATACCATTCGACATCGTCTCTTCCATACCCTCACCTCACTGTCATTATAGGCATTTATTATGCGCTTGTCCATCAGAGAAATTGTGACAATAAATACTGCAGGCACCTGCTGTATATCAGTGTGTTCAATAAAATAAACATGTTATAATGAATGCGATTACAAAAGGAGGGTGTTAATTATGCCAAAGACAGCAGTAGTTACAGGATCCGCAGGCGGATTAGGAAAAGGAATTGCAGAAAGGCTCGCAATGGACGGCTTTAATGTTGTACTGCATGATATTAATGAAGAACTTCTTAAGGAAACCGAAGAAGCGTTTAAAAAGCAGGGGTATAATGTGGCTTCATATAAAAGTGATGTGTCATCTAAATCGGAACAAACGGAATTGACAGCATTCGCGGCTGAAACTTTCGGGCAGCTGGATGTATTTGTGAATAATGCAGGTATTGATGCGGTGACACCATTTTTGGAAGTTGGTGAGGATCAGCTTGAAAAATTGTTCAGGGTAAACGTATTCGGCACAGTATACGGTACTCAGGCAGCGGCAGAACAGTACAAGAAACAAGGCACTAAAGGTAAAGTGATTAATGCATGCAGTATCGCAGGGCACGAGTCTTATGAAATGCTTTCTGTCTATTCTGCAACAAAACATGCGGTGCGTTCATTTACACAATCATCGGCAAAAGAGCTTGCCCAATTTGGGATTACTGTTAATGCATACTGTCCGGGTGTCGCAAAAACTGCAATGTGGGACCGTATTGATGAAGAGATGGTTAAGTACAATGATGATATGGAACTAGGAGATGCGTTTAAAGAATTTTCTTCTGCGATTAAGCTCGGCAGATATCAGGAGCCGAAGGATGTTGCGAATTTAGTGTCATTCCTTGCGTCGAGTGATTCAGACTATATCACAGGACAATCCATATTGACCGACGGCGGACTGGTATATAGATAAATTACAGATGTTATTGAGCTGCTTCATTCAGAAGCAGCTTTTTTATATTCATAATTTTCCTCTTTCTAAAAAAACTAATGCATTTAAATATGTATTAAAGTATAATTGGAAAGTTAGGGAGGTATAATATAGTATGAATAAAAAACTAATTGCGACGTTTACCGTCGGTGTATTTTTACTTGGAATGATGGAATTAATCATTTCAGGAATTTTGGAATTAATGAGTGATGATTTAAATATGTCACATGCAGTGACCGGTCAGCTGATTACGGTATATGCCGTAGCGTTTGCTGTTTTCGGACCGATTCTGGTCAAATTGTCTGAGAGGTATCAATCAAAGCCGATTATTATTGTCTCTCTTATTGTCTTTATCATTGGTAATGTTATTTTCGGCTTATCTTCAACATTTTTAATGCTTGCTCTCGGCCGTGTTGTGACAGCAATGGCTGCCGCGGTATTTATTGTGAAAGTCATGGATATGACGGTGATATTATCGGCGCCTGCTGTAAGAGGTAAGATGATTGCGCTCGTATACATGGGATTCAGTGCTGCGAATGTTTTTGGTATTCCGCTCGGAACACTGGTGGGTACTGCATTTGGTTGGAGAAATATTTTTATTATCGTGATTATACTCGCTGTCATCGTTGGTATCGGGGTGCTTACTTTTGTGCCGAACCGCTCATCTGAAAGTGTCGGGGAAATTGCGAAATCCCGTATTAAAAGCAAAAGAAATGTCTTTTTATATATCGGGGTGACGATGGCTGTATTGATTGGGAACTATATTGTGATTGGATATATTTCACCGCTCATGACGTCAAACGGCTATGTGCTTGAAAATGTATCCATCGCTTTATTTATTGCCGGTGCCGGCGGGATGCTCGGTACCTTTATCGGGGGTAACCTCGTAGATAAGTTCGGTTCTAAACGGACGATTTTTGTGATGCTGATCTTGTTCAGCATATCGATGTTCTTCATGCCGTTCTTATACGGCAGCCCGGTGTTGTTTTATGGTAACTTATTTATATGGAGTGTATTCCAGTGGAGTACATCGCCTGCTGTTCAGTCCGGCCTTGTTGAGAATGTGGAAGGGTCTGTTGCAGAGGTGTTCAGCTGGAACATGTCAGGCTTGAATCTCGGTATTGGTATCGGTGCTGTGATCGGAGGGATTTTCATCAGTAACTTCGACATTTCCTATGCGCCGTGGGTGAGTCTCGTGATTGTTTTAATGGGCCTCATTTTTGTGTCACTGGTTAAAAATCCGGAACAGGCAGACAGCCGGGCGGAATAGACCGGTTGTCATCTGAAATGATTCAGGCGCTCAGAGTTTCAGTGTAAAGAGAGATTGCTTGATTATTTGAGCTTTAAGACTATATAATATAGATTAATAGTTTTGAGGTGACTAAAATGATTATTTCTATACTGATTTATCTCGGTCTGTCGTTCGCAGTCATATACGGAATAAACTTCTTTAATCTCGCTTATGTGGATTATTCAGTGGCGAATATCCTGGTGACATTTATCGCACTGGTACTTTTACGTGTGCTATACACAGTATTCATTAAGTTTATGAAAGTATTTTTATTTGCTGTAGTGTTTGTGCCGCTGGTCGGCCTGTTTGGATACTATATATATTCATATGTAACCGGTCAGCCGGTTGAAATGATTGCCTGGCCGTTTTAAGGACTCAATTTTTGAGTCCTGTTTTTTTGTCTTCTTTTTTGTGATATATTAAATTGAAAATGCATATTAAGGAGGTAGCCATGAGTGGTTTAAACGAACCTGTCAGCTTCAAAGACCGCGTTCATGAGATTGACGGTATCCGCGGCTTTGCTTTGCTGGGAATTTTAATGATGAATATTATGAGTTTCGCATCACCAATGATGCAGTACAGTATTGAGGGCAGAGAAAATACATTATTTACTTCAACTGCTGCAGATGAGGGTGTAATTATGTTCATCAATACATTTGTTACAGCTAATTTTTATACAATGTTTTCATTTTTATTCGGACTTGGATTTTATATATTTTTAACACGTGCCAATGAAAAAGGGCATCATGCCAATCGATTATTTATCAGAAGAATCATATTACTGCTGTTGTTCGGCCTGATGCACGGTATTTTACTGTGGTACGGAGATATTCTTTGGACATATGCTGTTGCCGGGATATTTCTTCTGTTGTTTTATAAGCTGTCGCCGAAGACAAACCTGATTACGGGTATTGTCATCTTATCTGCAGGGACTGTTTTCACACTGTTGATTGCCGGGTTGGGTTCTATGATGGGTGACATCGAAGGGACTTCAAGCTTCAGATTATGGTTTGATATGCAGGAGACAATTTTAAACGGCAGTTATATAGATGTGATTATTATGAACAGCAGTATTATGACCTTAATGCTGTTCCAGGCATTTGTAACTGTACCGAACGTACTGGCAATGTTTTTAATCGGTTTATATGCAGCTCAGAAAGGAATATTTCAAAACCTTGATGCCCATCGCACTTTAATTAACAGAACAGCTGTCATCGGCCTTTCTGTCGGGCTTCCAGTGAAAATTTTAAGCGGCTACGGTCTCACATACGGCGGTATGGATCCGTTCTGGTCATCCATCGGTATTCTCGCAAATACACTCGGCGGTCCTTTAATGGCGCTTTCGTACATTGCACTCTTTATCATTATTGCAAGAAAGACAAAAGTGTTTGTGAAACTCCTTCAGCCGGTGGGGCAGATGGCTCTGACAAATTATATTTCCCAGACTGTCATTATGCTCATTATCTTTTACGGTTTTAACTTTTTCAACCAGGTGTCACCGGTATGGTTTATTCCGATTGTGATATCAGTGTTTATATTCCAAATCGGATTCAGTCATATATGGATGCGTATCTTCAGATACGGTCCTCTTGAGTGGCTGTGGCGTTCATTTACGTATCTTAAATTGATGCCGATTAAAAGATAATACTATAACAGTGGTTCAGTTTCATTTATAATGAAGCTGAATCTTTTTTTGGATGTGGGGATAATGCAGAAACTATTTATCATAGAAGATGATGAAGTATTAATGGAAGAATTAAAAACACGGTTCAGTGAGTGGGACTGTGAAGTTCAGGGTGTCCGGGATTTCGGTAATGTGGTTCAGGAGTTTATCGATGCAGGACCGGACCTTGTAATTATTGATGTGACGCTGCCGAAATACGACGGTTTTTACTGGTGCCGTATGATCCGGAATATTTCGAGTCTGCCGATTATATTTTTATCTTCCCGTAACCATCCGACGGATATGGTGATGAGTATGCAGATGGGGGCGGATGATTTTGTGCAGAAACCGTTTAATTTTGAAGTGCTGGTCGCGAAAGTCCAGGCGATGCTCAGACGGGCCTACGAATATCAGAATCAGAGCATTGATGTTTTTAAGTTCAGAGATGCGGTATTTAATTTTAAAAAGCTGACAGTAGTGAAGGGTGAGGTCACCATCGAACTCACTAAAAATGAATCGAAAATACTGTCGATATTAGCGGGAGATGTCAATCAGGCTGTCAGCCGTGAACAGCTGATTGAGCAGTTATGGGATGATTCAAAATTTATCAGTGATAACACGCTGACTGTCAATGTGAACAGAATCCGTAAGAAGCTGGAAGAAATCGGTCTCGAATCGGCCATTGTCACAAAGACCGGTCTCGGCTATATATTGAAGGAGTAATGATATGTACATAAAAGAACGTCTCCCGTGGATTATTTTGTTTTTAATGTTCAATGCATCCATACTTGTCATTGGTTTAATCGACAGTTCAATTCCTGATCTTTCTGTTATGTATGTCATCATGATTAATACTTTAATGCTCGTCATTTTTATCATTTGGGATTATATGAGGCAGCGGAATTTTTATTCAGATATTAAAAACTTAAATGTACCCGATGATATCGACGGTCATCATTATGCGAATACATCACTCCAGCGCGAAGTTCATGACAGTCTCCGCCGGCTGAAACAGAGTCATGAGGAACTGATTCTCACAGAGTCGAAGAAAACACGTGAAAATCTGGATGAACTGACGCGCTTTGTCCACGATATGAAAATGCCGTTAACAACAATGCATCTGATGATTCAGGATGTTGAACCGGTACAGCGGGAAAAACTTCTCGCGGAGATGGGTCGGCTTGAAGAAATGCTGAATGAAATTCTTTATGTGAAACGACTGCCGAACATTAAAAATGATCTGTACTTTGAAGATGTATCGCTTGAAATACTTTTAAATCATTCGATAAAAAAGCTGCGTCATATATGTATGAGTAAGGGGATTGGTTTTGATGTCGTTACGGATGTTGACACAGTAGAGTCCGATGTAAAGTGGCTGCAGTTTATCATCGACCAGCTGCTCTCAAACAGCGTCAAATATTCGGAAAACAGCACGATAGAAATCAGTACGTATCATGATTCCGGATATGATTATATTAAAATCAGAGACTTCGGCCGCGGCATTAAACCTGAAGATATTAAGCGGATATTTGATTCAGGTTTTACGTCAACCAGTGATCATGACGACAGTCATGCAACAGGAATGGGTCTTTATTTGACGAAAAATGTGGCAGATGTTTTAAATATTAATGTTGATGTGTCGTCGGTGTACGGTGAGGGGACCACTGTGACACTTACGTTTTCGAAACAGAATACATTTAACCAAATCACTTCTATGTGACAAAACTGTCACATAGAAGTATTTTTTGTGAGGAGAATCGAGGGATAATCACTAAAAAGCAGTGTAAAGTGGAGTTAAAGATTACAGGAGGCGTGATTATGCTATTAGAAGCTAAAGATATAAGAAAGAATTTCGGCAGTAAATTAAATCGTACTGAAGTATTAAAAGGAATTGATTTTGGACTTGAGAAGGGTGAATTTGTATCTATTATGGGACCTTCCGGTTCGGGTAAAACGACAATGCTTAACGTGCTCAGCTCCATCGACCGTGTATCCAGCGGTTCAATTATGATCGGCGGAGAGGATTTTACCAAGTTGAAGGATAAAAGACTCGCAGACTTCAGAAAAAATGAACTCGGATTTATTTTCCAGGAATATAATCTGCTTGACACTTTGACGGTAAAAGAAAATATACTGCTTCCGTTGTCCATCCGGAAAATGTCTAAAAAAGAAGCGGACCGACAGTTTGAAAGTACTGCAGGACAGCTCGGGATTGAGGATTTAAAAGATAAATATCCAGCTCAGATTTCCGGTGGTCAGCAGCAGCGGACAAGTGCTGCACGTGCGTTTATCCACCAGCCGAAAATTATTTTCGCAGATGAGCCGACAGGGGCACTGGATTCAAAATCTGCGAGTGAGCTGCTTTTAAAATTAAAAGAGATGAATGAAGAAATGGATACCAGCATTTTGATGGTGACACATGATGCGACAGCTGCAAGTTACTCTGAACGGGTGGTATTTTTGAAAGACGGAAATATTTATTCTTCTTTATCACGCGGGGAGAAATCCCAGGAAGCGTTCTACAAAGAAGTCATGGATACACAGCGTGTACTGGGTGGTGTTTTAGATGAGTCTAAATAGTCTGATCGTAAAAAACTTCTTTAAAAATCTGAAAAACTACGGATTATATATATTCTCGCTTATTTTCAGTGTGGCACTTTATTTCTCACTGCTGCTGTTGTCAAAAGACCAGTCTGCAAGTGAAGAGATTTCTTCAAGCACCGGACTTGGTGCAATGTTTACTGTCGGTTCTGTGCTGACACTCATTATTATTGTGATGTTTGTATGCTTTGCCAATATGATTTTCATCAAGCGCCGTCATAAGGAACTTGCATTATTCCAGCTTGTCGGTATGAATAAAATGAAGATTTTCCGTATTCTTGCTCTTGAAAATGCATTAATGTATTTCGGAAGTTTAATAGCGGGAATCGGTGTCGGTGTACTCATTTCAAGACTGTTTATGATGGTTTTACTAAAAGTAATGAGAGTCGATATGGAAGTGAGTCTTTTATTCTCAGGGAGTGCAGTCATTCAGACAGCCCTGGTATTTATCGCGATATTTGTTGTTTTAATGGTACAGAATTATTTATTTTTAAGAGGGAAGAAACTAATTGATCTTTTGAAACTCGGACGGACTTCAGAGCAGAAGGTCAAAGCATTTGGTGCCGGTACTGTCATATTCGGTATCATTGGTATTTTGATGATTGGAACAGGATATTATTTATCAACAATTATGTTTGATTCAGCAATCGGGAACCCAATATTTCTATTCATCCTGATGCCGTTAATACTGTTTCTGACCATTGCAGGAACCTATATTACGTTTAAATGTTCAGTGGCATTTATATTGAACATGATCCGTAAACGTAAGGGCGGACATGTCAATGTGAACGATGTACTGTCAACGACAAGTATTATGTTCAAAATGAAATCCAACTCATTCCTGCTGACAGTCATCACCACACTGACCGCATTGAGCATCAGTCTGATGTCAATGGCGTATATTTCATATTATTCTGTGGACTCTCAGATAGAAAATTTATATCCGTATGACTATACTTTCATGAATGAAGAAGATTATGATTTCTATACATCATTACTTGAAGATAATGATATTGAAGTCACACCACAGGTGAAGAACTTTATTCATTATGAGGTGAAAGAAGGCGGTGCAGTAACCTTCAGCGGTGCCGGGGGCAATAACCAGATGACTGACGGCAGTGGAGCGAGTTTAGTTACCATCAGTGAAAATGAGGTTGATGATTTTGATGTCGCTGAGAATGAAGTTTACATCACTGGTATTAATTCACTAATGGAGACATTCATGGAGTTTAACACTGGTGAAATCATGACATTCATGGATGGAGAAGGGTTCGAACGTTCTGTAGAAGTGGTTGATATCACTGATGGAAGTGTACTTCCTACACAGTCGACATTCGGTATGCCGGTAGCTGTAGTAGATGACACTGTTTATCAGGAAATGGAAGAGAATGTGCCGGTGAGAAATACAGAATTTGAATATCCAACAGAACTTTATGCGCTTGATATTACAGATGGCGACAATGAATCAGTACTGGAGCTGATGGATAGTGAAGAAAACCCGCCGTTTGAATCAAAACAAATATCTTATACAGCCATGTTTGAGTCAATCGGCCTTACCATGTTCATCGTCGGCTTTGTCGGCTTCAGTTTCCTACTGACTTCAGGATGTATACTGTACTTCAAGCAGATCGGCGAGTGTGAAGATGAAAAAGGATCGTATAAAGTACTGAGAAAACTTGGTTTCAGTGAAAATGAAATCATCCGCGGACTGTCACTTAAAATGGTAATCACGTTCGGAATCCCGCTTGTTATCGGACTCGGACACACCTATTTCGCGGTGAAGGCAGGCTGGTTCATATTCGGAACCGAGCTGTGGACTCCGATGCTGACAGTAATGGTTGTCTACACGATACTGTACTCAATCTTTGCCCTCCTTTCACTTGGATACTACAAAAAAGTCGTGAGACAAAGCCTGTAATTTCCTGTTTTGCTCACGGGGCGGTACAGATGCTCTGGAATTATGACATCTGTGCCGTTTCACACCGGGAAACGCTTTGGATGAATGAAGTTCACCCTAGCTGTGTCGCACCACGCTACAGGTATCCTGAAATTATGGAATCCGTGTCGTTTCACGCCGGGAAACGTTACAGAATAATGAAGGTCACCCTAGCTGTGTCGCACCACGCTACAGCTACCCTGGAATTATGACATCTGTGCCGTTTCACACCGGGAAACGCTTTGGATGAATGAAATCCACCCAACCTGTGGCGGGACATCATCAAAAAAGCGTAACGTCGAGGAGCAATTCCTCAATGTTACGCTCTTTTTATTTACGTTTCCAGTCGGCCCGGGTGAAGGGAAGGTCAGTGTCGATTTCGCTTGTAATTCGAGAGGGGATGGACGTGTCACCGCCGAGCCAGGCGCCGAAGTCGAAGTGGTTGAAACCGCCGCTTCCGATTCGGATGTCTGTCGTTAAATGATTCTTGTCGTAATATGACGTGTGGATCGTTCCCGACCAGCTCCGATAGTTGTCGACATAGAGGCCGTGGTCTTTATTCGAAAATAAATCCAAAAGTTTCGCTTTTTCAGGCGCCTTGATGTCCTTCACGATATCGAGGCGTTCTTTGGATTCTTTAACGTAGCGCCTGTTCTCTTCTGTCATGCCGAGATAATGGTTGGTACATACATGATCATTCCGGAAGACGACATTTCTCGATGACGCTTCCGCGATGAAGGAGTCATTATTTTTATCCTGAATGATATAGCTGAAGCCGCCGCGGTGGGGCAGTGATTTGAGTAAATGCCGGGCATCATCCGCTGTTTTGCATAATTCGAGAATGAAACGCGAAATGATGAAACATGTGAAACCGTCAAACGGTGCTTTCCGGTTCATAAAGTTGTAGGCGGAGACAAGACCGTGTTCGTTCATGCCGTCCATCCGCCCGGTGACTCTTGAAGCGGGACCGATGTGCGCGTAACCGTGGTCCGGCTTAAACAGTTTATAGATGCCGTCATAAGTATTCGGATGATAGTCATAGTTTCTGATAAAATGCTGCGGGTCAAAGTACACACTGCAGCCGGAGTTTTTCGGGCTGATTCTATAGTGTGCGAGATTCAGTAAAACCTCGTGGTCTGTTAAATCGAGACTGTCTTTTAAGCCCATGAGTTCTTCCCAGATATGAGGCGCAAAGTGCTGATAGATGCTTTTTGTTTCGTTATAATCGAGGTTGAATTTCGGACGGCGCTTGATCCATTCAAACGCACGGTTTTCCATATAAAATGTCTGTTTTAATTCCGCACCCTGCTGCACACCATAATCATAGTGGCTGCCGCGGAATGTATTGATGCTGACTTCAATGTTCATATTTAAAACTCCAGTTAGTGTGTTTTGATGTTTACATCTGTGACTTTGTAGAGTTCGCCGTCACTTTCAAGTATTGAAACAGAACAGTTATCAAGTTTTGTGAACACAAGGTCCACTTCATCTGTGAATAAAGTAAGGATTGCCTTAATGATCCGGGAATGAGCTGTCGCTATGACAATCTCATTTGTATAATTCCGGTCGATAAAGTCAATGACACTGCGTGCACGATTTAAGAGTTCTTCGGGTGTTTCTGCACCCGGCAGATCGCCTTCAGGGTAGCGGAGGCGTATGTTTTCAATGTGGTCACCTTCAAACGGGCCGAAGGACTGTTCCATTAAATCGTCGAGACATTTAATCGGCAGCCGGTGATTTTCATTAATCGTCTCACCGGTTTTATATGCGCGGGACAGCGGACTCGATAAAAACCGGTCAATATGTACATTTTTAAAATAATCACGTGCAAAATCAGCCTGTTTAAGGCCATCGGAATTTAACGGGATATCGCTTGACCCCTGCAGTTTTAATGCGGAATTATAATCTGTCACGCCGTGGCGGACCAAATATATTTTAGTCATCTTATCACCTCATAAACTTTATGAGTATATGATAACATTCAAAGTGGATAATCATATATAATTTAAATTGAACGTATTAAAATATTTGAAATTTTATTTAGTATTATAATGACAGAAAGGATATGTGAATATGAATCTGCAAAGTTTTTATATCGGTGATTATCATGCTGAAGTGACAATGATGCTCGGTGAAGGGGAGCCTTCAAAAGACGGCAGGCCCGCAGTGGTAATCTGTCCCGGCGGCAGTTATATGTACTGCTCCAAAAGAGAAAGTGAGCCGGTCGCCTACCGTTTTTTGGAAAAAGGCTACCGCGTGTTTATATTAAATTATTCAACCATTGGTACGATGATTGAAAAAGAAGGCAGAACACCTTCAAGGGACGAGTTGTATCAGATTGCTTCTATGGTTGAAGATGATAAAGTTCTTGGTTCCGAGTTCCCGAATCCGTTAATCGAGCTTGCGTTAACACTTGTGTTTATACGTGAGAACTGTCATGAATTTAATGTCAATCCTGATAAAATCGGTGTTATTGGTTTTTCAGCAGGCGGGCATCTCGCTGCGAGTCTCGGTGTGCATTGGAACAGTGAGTGGCTGAAAGAAGCGGTCGGCAGTGAACCGAGATGGTTCCGTCCGAATTTCCAAGTCCTGTCCTACCCGATATTAAATTATGTATTAAATGAAGAAATTGCCAATGAACGCGGTATCGGCGATCCGAAATTTATGTCCATGGCAGCACGGATGGTTTTTGGTGCGGAACAGAAACCTGAAATTGTCGAGCGTTCCATAGTAAAAGATTTTGTGAATGAAGACACACCGCCGACATTTGTCTGGCACACGCTGCAGGATAAACTGGTCTTTATTCAAAATTCAATCGAGTTTGTTGAGGCACTCGAGAATAACCGTGTCCCTTGGGAATTCCATACATTCAACAGCGGGGAACACGGACTCAGCCTGGCATCTGAAATTACCGGCAGAGTCGATAAAAGAGCACAGCAGTGGAACGGACTGATGTTCAGCTGGCTTGAGGAAATTATCCATTAAAAAAGAAGATGCCTATTTCCGGCATCTTCTATAATTTATTGAATACAGTGTATAGGTTTCTGAATGATGAGGATAGATCAATTCAAGAAAAGTATCTTTTTCGTTTAACATGTCATTAATATACTTTTTCTTCAAGAGTTTTGTCTCTTTGCTGTCATTAACAACTTGAAGATCTGTCTTTTTCGTGGTGGAGTCACTGTACTTGACGATTACTGTCATTTGCACCATCTCCTCATGTTACTTATAACCGATGTACAGATAGATTAAACATGTTAAATAATTAAGAAAATATTTTATGAACGATGATATAGGGATGTGTTTGAGATAGAAATCAGAAAATTGGAAATGAAAGAAATAGAAAAAGTACTTAAGCTTCAGGAGAGTGTTCACCGGCAGCTGGAGGATAAAGAGGTGCTTCAGACATTAACTGAAGAGGAATTTAAAGAAATTTTTGGTCAGGGTTTTATTGTCGGAGTGTTTGACGGTGAGCAGTTAATCGCAAGCCGCTCGATGTTTATACCGCCTGTCGATGAGCCAGAGCATCTGGCTGATGATTCCGGAATTCAGGATAAAGAGAGTGTGATTTATTCTGAAATCAGCTTTATAGAGCCTGTTTACCGCGGACAGAAGCTTCAGACCCGTATGGGTGAATATTTAATTGATGAAGTGACTAGAGACGGGCGTTTCAAATACTGTCTGACAACAGTGATGCCGACGAATGCTGCGAGTCTGAAAGACAAGTTTAAACTGGGCTTTAAAATCATGGCGACGAAATATAAATACAACGGTAAACGGAGACACATATTAAGGCTCGATTTGCATCAACAGCTGAAAGTATCGGGTGAAGCAGTGAAAGTACGGTATAATGATGTTGAATGGTCGATGGCATACGGTGATGATTATATCGGCGACCGGTTTGACGGAGAGTTTTTATATTACTATCAAAAAACGGAGGATTTAAAATGAGTATGAATCAGCAGATTATTAAAGATGCAGTGGAATTCAGACGTCTGCTTCATCAGTTCCCGGAGCTTAGTGACGAAGAATTTGAAACATCAAAACGTATTGAAGATGCACTCAATCAATACGGGATAGAGTATCAAAAAGGATTTGCTGGAACAGGTATTCTCGGGATTATTAAAGGGAATCATCCGGGTAAAACAGTGGGGCTCAGAGCAGATATTGATGCGCTGCCGATTGATGAAATTTCAGGTGAAGCATTTTCGTCTGAACATCCGGGTGTCATGCATGCATGCGGGCATGATGCACATACATCAATGCTCATCGCAGCAGGGCGTATACTTAAAGAAAGAGTGGACGAAATTCACGGAACAGTATTGTTGATATTCCAGCCGGCAGAAGAAAAAGCACCGACAGGCGGTTCACAGAAAATGATGGATGACGGTGTCTTTGATGAGTATACACCGGACGTGTTAATTGCACAGCATGTATGGCCGGGTCTTGAAGTCGGTAAGTTCGGCGTGATGGCAGGACCGATTATGGGAAATTCCGACCGCTTTAAGATTGATGTGAAGGGTGTCGGCGGTCATGCATCCATGCCGCATGATACTGTCGATGCGATAGTGGTCGGCAACCAGATTATTTCAAGCCTTCAGACTATCGTCAGCAGAAATGCAGACCCATTCGGTCCGGCAGTGGTGACAGTCGGCAGTTTCCACGCAGGAAGCGAACCGAATATCATTGCTGAAACTGCAGAAATCAGGGGCTCTATCCGGTCTCAGTCCGATGAGATGAAGCAGCTCGTTAAGTCCCGTTTCCATACAATAGTAGAAAATGTTGCGGCGGCGATGGGAGCGGAAGTGGAGATTGAATATCTGGACGGCTATCCTGCAACTGTCAATGACAGTGAATGGGCGGATCAGATCCGAAGTACTGTTGTTTCTATGCATGGTGAAGACGCGGCACCAGAATTACAGCCGAGTCTTGCGGGCGAAGATTTCAGCCGGTTTTTACAAAAATATCCGGGTGTATACTACTGGCTCGGTTCATCTGTCGGGGAAGGGCAGAAGCCGCTTCATAATCCAGGGTTTAGATTTAATGAGGCCGCGATGCCTTACGGTATTGAAACAATGGCCCAGGGAGCGATAGATACATTACAGACTTTAAAGAAAAATGTTTAAATATGCTGCAGTCGGCACTGCCGGTGCACTCGGTGCATCAGCCAGATATATCATTACAGTCATGGTGCCGGCAGAAAGCGGCTTCCCACTTGCCACGCTGCTCGTTAATTTAATTGGTGCGTTCTTATTAACATTTACCGGTTTTTATTTATTTCAGAGAATAAAGATCTCGGACACCTTGAAAACGGCTGTTTCTGTCGGCTTTCTCGGATCATTTACCACCTTTTCAGCCCTCAGTCTGGAAACGGTCAGTCTTTTAGAAAACGGCCGGCTGTTTACAGCAGCGGCTTATGTGCTATTGAGTATTTCAGGAGGCGTCCTGATGTCTTATGCAGGATATTTATGTCACAGGCTTCCGGGGAGAAGAACATGAATATGCTGATGCTTATGATTGGAGGCTTTCTCGGTGCTGTGGTAAGGTTTTTTATATTACAGAAGTTTGAAGGGAAAGCATCCTTCGTGACTGTGATAGTCAATACGTCAGGTGCATTTGTGATTGGTTTATGTACCGGGCTGGCAGTGAATACACCGATGTATCTGCTTTTCGGTATCGGTTTTGCCGGTGCATATACGACTTTTTCGACAATGTCCAAAGAATTTTTTGAAATGTTGAAGAACAGAAATTATAGAGAATCCATTAGTTATTTATCTGTAATTTACGGATGCGGATTTTTATTAACAGCTTTCGGAATTTATTTAGGAACGCTTATTCAGCAGCTATAAGAACGATAAATGTGAGGTGACAGGATGAAAAAAATAAGAATTAATTATAAAGACGGCCGGCATAAAACATTTAAGTCCAGCATGCATACAGCTGAAAGTATTCAAAAGGAAGTAAATCACGCTCTCGAGAAAGGGCGGGATTATCTTTTAGTATCGGGGATTGAGATATACCCGGACCTTGTCAGAGAAGTGAAAGAAATACAGAAATGAAGTGTTGAAGACAGGCTGATATTCAGTGATGTCTTCTTTTTTTATAAAAAAAAGACGGAATGCCTGTGCATTCCGCCGGGTTTAATGATTATTTTACGGTCTGAATTCCATCCGTTCATTTCTGTCATGACTGTCAAATACGCCGATAACATCTTCATCAGCATTTCTGAATTCCAGTGCCGGAAGTGTGCCTTCAGCATTATCATACAGAATGCCTGAAGTCATTTCTCTGATGGAAGTTCCGATGCCTTCAAGTTTAGATTGAAGCCCTCTTTCGTTAATGTTTCCGATATTTTCATCTACATGAACAACAAGGTCTGAATACTCATCGTTTTGTGACTCGATGGAAATGATGAAATCATCGTTTGTGCGGTCCTCAAATCTCTGCTCTATAATATCTCTTTGATTGTCGGATACTGTACTGAATGCAGACGCGCTTTCCTCTGTTTCAGTGCTTTCTTCCGTACCTTCCTCTTCAGTTTCAGAAGATTCTTCTTCTGATTCAGATGCTGCCTCTTCACCAGCGGTCTCTGTTTCCTCTGTAGAATCAGCTTCTTCTGTAGAGTCAGTTTCCTCTGAAGTTTCATTTTCAGTGGATTCAGTTTCACTGCTTTCACTGTCGGATTGTACTTCAGTTTCTTCATTGTCAGTTTCATTTTCTGCATTCTGTTCGGAATCATTGCTGCACGCAGCACCAAACATCAGCATAAAGGATAATGGAATACCATACATTAGTTTTTTCATAATTAAATCACCTTTCTTTTTAAAATATAGTCAGAGCGGAAAAAACGCCACAAGAATTACCATAACATGATGAAATATTGAATGAAACAATCATGCTCATTTTTGATGTGAATTATTTTAACATTATTGAAATATTTACAATACCAAAATACGATTTCTGTATATCTTTTTAATGAATTAATGGATATAATCATAACAATATCTAAATATTGGGAGGTTTTCGTATGGGATGGATTATGATTCCGATTATTTTTGTCTCTGCACTTGTACTGCTTTTTTGTGCCGCTGCAGCACTTTCATTTGTATGGAAGGACCAGAGGAAAGAAGCGCAGAATTTATGGGGAGCAGTATTATTTACAGGGACAGTCACAGCAGTACTCCTGCTGATTTATAATGGGTTCAGGGAAACAGGAGAATTATCAATTGCATTTTTTATTATGTGGCTGATTGTATCTATTATTATGATATCAGCAGTGATTTATGCGGTAATACATAGAGTGATGAAAAAAGAATCAGGCAGGCTTCGCAGACCGATTTTGGTTTCATTCGGAATTGGGTTTGTGTTTTTTATTCTGATGATTGTTACTGTACCTGACACGCCTGAATCAACTGAGGATAATACTGCTTCAGCAGAAGTCGAAAGTTCCGGCTCTGAAGCTGAAGAAGAGACTATGGAAGAATCTGAGACTCAGGATGACATAGAACAGGCGGAAAAAGAAGCTGACGAAAGAGAAGCGGCAGAAAAAGAAGCAAAAGAAAAAGAGGAAGAAGAGAAGAGACAGCAGGAAGAACAGGCAGAAAAAGAAGCGGCGGAGAAGGAAAAGAAAGCTGCTGAGGAGAAAGCTGCGAAAGAAAAAGAAGAAAAAGAGCAGGCGGAGAAAGAAGCGAAGAAGAAGGAAGAGAAAGAAAAGGCCGAGCGTGAGAAGAAGGAACAAGAGGAAAAGGAAAAAGCCGAGAAAGAGGCAAAAGAGAAGGCTGAACAGGAGAAGAAAGAACAAGAGGAAAAGGAAAAAGCCGAGAAAGAGGCAAAAGAGAAAGCTGAACAGGAGAAGAAAGAAAAAGAAGCGAAAAACGGCTTGATTCCTGTTACGTTGTACAGGGTAGTGGACGGTGATACGGTGAATGTATATGATGAGAACGGCAGTGAATTGAAGCTCAGACTGCTGCTGATTGATACACCGGAAACGGTTCATCCGAATAAGCCAGTGGAACCGTACGGAAGGGAAGCATCAGCAAGAATGACTGAACTCGTCAATTCAGCAGAACAGTTATATATTGAGTATGATCAAGGCGCGAAGACAGATCATTATGACAGACATCTCGTTTATTTGTATGCTGATGATGTGAATGTGCATCAGGTGCTTCTTGAAGAAGGACTTGCAAGAGTCGGGTATGTGTATGAGCAGCAGCGTTATTTATCAGATTTCAGGGAATCAGAGCAGTATGCCAAAGATAACCAGCTTGGAATCTGGTCGATACCGGGATATGTGAATACAGCAGGAGAGGGCTTTAACAGTGAAGAGGAAGAGCCGGAACCTTCACAGCCGGCACAAAATGAAACGTCCACATCAGAAGGTGAAAATTACAATTTCGCCAACTGTACAGAGCTCAGACAGGTATTCCCGAACGGTGTTGCCAGTGACCATCCGGCATATCAACCGAAAATGGACAGAGATAAAGATAATTGGGCATGTGAGAGATAAACATTAAATATGGACTTGACTCTTTCTTTTAAAGCGTGTAGTATATATTATTGTAATGTAGTTCTTAAATAACAATTTTTAATTTTTTCATTCACGTGAAAAACCCTTTAAAATTTTGTTTAACAATTGCAAATATTTAAGTGCAAAAGCACTAGGAGGTTTTTTCAATGAATGAAGGAACAGTAAAATGGTTTAACGGAGAAAAAGGTTTTGGTTTCATTACTCAGGATGCGGGCGAAGATGTATTCGTACATTTCTCAGCAATCCAAGCTGATGGATACAAAACATTAGAAGAAGGACAAAAAGTTAGCTTTGATATCGAAGAAGGACAACGCGGTCCACAAGCGACTAACGTTGTTGCTCAATAATTATATAACTTTTCAAAAGGCAGCCTGAGGGCTGTCTTTTTTGTTGTAAAATGAAGTATTTAATTGAAGGAACAGGAATGTATCCAATTAAATAATAATTCAAACTGTTGAAACTATAAAAATAAAAAGATATTATAGTATCCGGGAGGATGATTTAATATGACAGTTCAGGACAAAGTAATTGTAATTACCGGTGCATCAAGCGGTATCGGTCGTGCAACCGCAGAACTACTTGCCGAAAAAGGTGCAAAAGTAGTGATTGGTGCAAGAAGAGAAGATTCATTAAAAGAAATCACAGAAAATATTAATGAAAACGGCGGTGCATCATCCTATCAAGTGACGGATGTTGTAAACAAAGAGGATGTTGAGAACTTAGTCAACCATGCTTTGAACACATACGGCAAGGTCGACGCGATCTTTAATAATGCAGGTGTCATGCCGCTTTCGAACCTTGAAAAACTTAAAATCGATGACTGGAATAAAATGATTGATGTAAACATTAAAGGTGTGTTAAACGGTATCGCAGCAGCGCTGCCTGTAATGCAGAAACAGGGACACGGGCACATTATTAATACAGGCTCTACAGCATCCCATCACGTCGCACCGACTGCGGCAGTTTATGCCGGCACAAAATATGCAGTCAAAGCGATTTCAGAAGGACTCAGACAGGAATCAGGGAAAGACGTTAAAGTGACGTTAATCAGCCCTGGAGTCACAGATACAGAGCTTGGCAATGATATTACAGATGAAAATATTGCCGGCGGCTTAAAGGAACAGAGAAAATCAGCGCTTTCTCCGAGAGTGATTGCCGAATCTGTTGTATATGCGCTCGAACAGCCGGATCATGTAGATGTCAGTGAAGTACTTGTACGTGAGAGAGGTCTTGGATAAGCGTTTTTTGAATAAATGATTTACTTTAAATCTTTATTTTGATATGATTTTCTTAAAGATAAAATATGATGAATATAACATTTTAAATAGGATTGTTACTGTTTAATCAGGCGAAACCTAAGCAAATGATTCCGGCACTCTGCGGGGATGTATTTTGCTTGGGTTTTTCTTATTATAAAATGATATTTTTCTATCTTTAAATCAATATTTGACAGAAGGAGACATATATTATGACGAAAAGATTTCCAGAGAATTTTTTATGGGGCGGTGCAACCGCTGCCAATCAGTATGAAGGTGCGTATAATGCAGACGGTAAAGGCTTGTCTGTGCAGGATGTCACACCGGACGGCGGATTCGGTCAGATTACAGATGGACCGACAGAAGATAATTTAAAGCTTGAAGGTATTGATTTCTACCATCGCTATAAAGAGGACATTAAGTTGTTTGCAGAAATGGGCTTTAAGGTTTACCGGACATCTATTGCCTGGACACGTATTTTTCCAAATGGTGATGAAACAGAACCGAACGAAGCAGGACTTGAATTTTACGACAAAGTATTCGATGAATGTCTGAAATACGGTATTGAACCGCTGGTAACGTTATCTCACTACGAGACACCGCTTCATTTATCGAAAGAATATGACGGCTGGACAAACAGAAAGTTAATTGATTTCTTTGAAAGATATGCACGTACAGTATTCACACGCTATAAAGATAAAGTGAAGTACTGGCTGACATTTAATGAAATTAACTCTGTGCTGCACGCACCGTTTATGAGCGGCGGCATCTGGACAAAACCTGAAGACTTAAGCAAGCAGGATTTATACCAGGCCATTCACCATGAACTGGTTGCGAGTGCGAAAGTAACTAAAATCGCACGTGAAATTAATCCGGATTTTGAAATCGGATGTATGGTGATTGCAATGCCGACTTATCCGATTACACCGCATCCGGATGATGTGGTTTCAGCATACCATTCAGAGCGTCAGAATTATTTGTTCTCTGATGTACATGTACGTGGGAAATATCCAAACTATGCGAAAAAAATCTTCCGTGATAATAATGTGGAAATTGAATTTGCAGAAGGCGATGAAGAAATTTTATTGGAAAATACAGTTGATTTTCTGTCATTCAGCTACTATATGAGCAGAGTAAGCTCTGCACATCCTGAAAAATATAAAAAAGGCAGAGGCAACATTCTCGGAGGACTGCCGAACCCGCATCTAGAATCTTCAGAGTGGGGCTGGCAGATTGATCCGCAGGGTCTGTATCTCGCATTAAATGATTTTTATGACCGTTATGAGATACCATTATTCATCGTCGAGAACGGGCTTGGTGCAGTAGATGAGCTTGTGAAGGATGAAAATGGTGAGTGGACAGTCGAAGATGACTACCGCATTGATTATATGAATGCCCACCTGCAGCAGGTTGGAAGAGCTGTTGAAGACGGCGTAGATATTATGGGGTACACATCATGGGGCTGTATTGACCTTGTCAGTGCATCCACAGCAGAGCTGTCAAAACGTTACGGCTTTATCTATGTGGACCGTAATAATGACGGCAGCGGATCATTTGAGCGTTACAAAAAGAAAAGCTTTAACTGGTATAAAGAAGTCATTGAAACTAATGGCGAATCATTGAAATAGTAAGTGAGGAAGAAGCGGTGTCTATAGAGACCCGCTTCTTTTATTACATAATCACCAGTGGGAGCAGCTGCTTTGTTGCCTACTGAACAAGTTTCCTACTTGCATCATACTCACGGATTCTTAAAGGATTTCTTATCTTTTATGATTTTTTCGGCGGTGAATGCATTAAATTCTTTGAACAATATTAATTGATTTCCCATGTAATCTTCTCTGAGCTGATTCCGAATATATTCTTGAATCTGTTTTTATTGCGGATACTTTGCCGACTAATACCCACGAATTTGATAATTATGTGAATCAAGCACTGCTCACATCATTTTCGGACGGGGTGAACTCGCAAGACCATTCAGCAACAAAATCAATTACATGACAATATTCGTAAAGAAATTCAAGATAGCACCATTACTAAAACCGTGAATGCTGAAAAGCAAGCCTGATATATGGAAAGTAATCAATCATTTGAAAAATATCGTAAAAAGCTATCATAGGGCGGTAGATATGGACCAAGTTATGTAACCATATCCCATGAAGAAGCTCAAGATTTGGTGAATCGATACGCAGGTACAGAAAGTATAAAATTGACAAGAAGTAATACTTTTGCAAATAGAGAATTAATCACACATCGTAATGGTAAAATAGGGTATTATATAAGTGAGGATGGTGAAGGATTTTCACAAATGTATTCGATATTCTAAAACGGGCACAAGTATATTCCTGGCGAAAGGAGATTGACTATGAACTTAGAACAAGTTAAGCCGTATTTAAGCCGAAATGTCAAAGTGTCATTCATAGACAATCAGCGCTTAGATGGATATCTTACCAATTATGCGGCTGAATTGGATGATAATGATGCACTTGTTGAAACGGTTATGCTAAAGCCTTTAAATCCACAAGGCACTTATTATGACTTAAATATAAACGAAATCAAAAGTATTGAATTTCTAAATTAAGCACTTCCCTTAAAGTAATGAGATGAGTGCTTTTTGTATGCATAAATTTATTTGTCTTTAGCCAATAGACATTATAAACAGGGCTTTTTATTATGCCTATCTATGGCTTTGTATATAAAAGACAATTACCCATGGGTGGAAAATAACATGACTGAAGCACTAGAAAACAATTACCTTTTAATCTGCAGTTCTTTGCAGAGGGGGGACGAATCAGACCAGGCTGATGATAATTCTGGAGATGACAATAACACTCAGGATAACGACGATAACCAAAAAGTGCAGTGTATTTGTTTATAATAATGGCAAAAAGGCAATCGGTAAAAATGATACGAAGAAACCGCCTAAAAATCTGGCAACACCGAAACCGAAAGAGTATACGGTGCAGCAGAGATACACTATAATGAACTTTTTATTAGTGATGAATATATTTTAAAGTTAGAACCACTAATTGACGAAAAATTTTACCAGAGAATAAAAGCGAAAACTAAAACAAAATTTGAAGTATCAATTTTATTAAATAGCGGCATTTCTGAAGCCACCGATAAAAAAGGAATTTTCTTTAGAAATTATGAAGCTGCCAAATCAATGAATGCTATTAGGACAGTTTTACATTTTCAATGGGTCACGTTAAAAGTGAAGCTTTAGAAGATTCTGATTCTAACCAATTAATAGAGGATATAGTAAATAATCAGGATATTATTCCGAAAGCTAATGTGTCTTTTAAAGAACAAATGGACTCAAAGGCTGAATTAGCTGATTTATTGAAAATGAAAATGAACAGTATTGTGGACTTTGACATTCCAGAAAGAGCTACTTTAAGGGAAGATGCTATTCTAAATAAAATACGTTTTAATTATGAGGATGAATTTAAAGAGAGGATAAATAATTTTTTTAAAGTTTACGGGAGGAGATGAATATTATTAGATATATTTTTATAGGAATAGTATTCACTTTTATTTTATTTTTAGGTTGGAATATATTTCATTCGGATAATAAAATACAAATGCAAATTTTAAGTCATTTTATTAACATAGATATCACTATAATAGGTTTTTTAATTACTTTAATTGGGATAATTGCAGCATTAAGAAATGTAAAACTTGTGGACGATTACATGAAAGATCATGGTAGTAATTTCAAAAATATATTATCTGTCACTATATCCTCTGGAATGCTCACTATCATACTTGTACTATTAATAATTAGTTCAATTTATGCCTGTATTAATATATTTCTTTTAATCGGAATTTTAATTTTACAAGCAATTTTTTTTATAAGCTGTATGTTTATTATAATGAACATGTTGGATATGATTTTTAAAAAAACTGATGAACCGATAGATGACAAAGAGGTTTATAAATAAAGTTGAACGGGGTTTGAGGTTTGAAAATTACAAGAAATACTTTCTCAAATGGTTATCCCTATAAAAAGATTAGCCGGTTAGGGCTGGTCTTTTTTTGACTTCTTGATAGAGTTATGATAACTCCTCAGGATTTTTCAAAATTATATGTAACTCTTACCCAAACACTTGTTTTAAAATTTTAATAATGAGCCCCAAAACTGCTCCAACACAGATTTTAATAGATGTTTTTAAAGCTAGCTAAAACACCACATAAGAAAAGGCTTAAAACCATTGATATCAGTGGTTTTAAGCCTTTAGAATAAGATAAATATTTATTATCTTGAGTAGTACTCAACGATAAGCTGTTCGTTGATTTCAGCTGGTAATTCTGAACGTTCTGGAAGACGTACGAAAGTACCTTCTAATTTTTCTTCATCGAAAGTGAGGTAATCTGGTACAAAGTTGTTGTACTCGATTGCTTCTTTAACGATGTCAAGGTTACGTGATTTTTCACGAAGACCAATCACTTGTCCTGCTTTTAGAGAGTAGGACGGGATGTCTACACGTTTACCGTCAACAGTAACGTGACCGTGGTTTACTAACTGACGCGCCTGACGACGAGTTCTAGCAAGACCTAATTGGTATACAACCGCATCAAGACGTGAAGCAAGTAAAGTCATGAAGTTTTCACCATGAACACCTTTGATTTTACCAGCGCGGTCGAAGATTGTACGGAATTGACGTTCGTTAATACCATACATGTAACGTAATTTTTGTTTCTCCTGAAGCTGTTGACCGTACTCAGAAAGTTTCTTTCTTTGAGTAGGACCGTGGTCTCCTGGGACATACGGACGACGTTCTAATTCTTTACCAGTACCTGTTAATGAGATACCTAAACGACGTGATTTTTTCCAAATTGAACCTGTAAATCGAGCCATTTTGACTCCTCCTTATTGCTTGTTTAATTTATGCAATAAACATCTTAAGGACGCAACCGCTCATACGGGTATGCAATTTAAAGTGCCTTCGCCTCATAGCATTGGTTACACAGCACACCAACTTTTGGGAATTACATACTTACATATAATGATTGTTAGCTACTTAATCCGTTCATTTACACAATAATTCATAATACACGTTCATGGAGCAGTTGTCAATCGAATTTACAAATGTTTCTTAAGGACTTCAACGAATTCTGCCAGTCCTTCTTCGTCAGAGGCAGTAAATCTGTTGTAGAGAGGAGAATCAATGTCAAGAACGCCTATTGGAAGATTGTCTTTATAAATCGGTATGACAATTTCAGAGTTTGAAGCGGCGTCACATGCAATGTGTCCCGGGAACGTGTGGACATCTTCAATCCTGAGTATTTCCTGATTTTTGAATGAAGTACCGCATACACCGGAGCCGTTATCAATTCTGACACAGGCCGGCAGACCCTGAAACGGGCCGAGAACCAGCTGATCTGTACGGGCTTCATACAGATAGAAGCCGACCCAATTCACATTATCCAAAAAATAATTCAGAAGACTGGAAGCATTTGAAAGATTTGCGGTTTTATTTGTTTCTTCATCTAATAGACTGTCGAGCATTTGATTTAACTGCTTATAATCTGTAATCTTAATATCATTAAACATGGAAATCACCTATGAATTTAGAATATTGATAAATTATACAGTTAAGTGTTTTTTGTTTCAACATTTTGAGCTATAATGAAGTATATGTTTAGGAGGTAGCTGTATGTGGGTCTATATACTTATTGCGTTGATTGTCATCGCCGCCGTGTTAACGGGCATTTTATTATATATGCGGAATACGCGTAAAGATATTATTAAAGAGCAGCATGAACGACTGGAACAGGTAAAATCTTTACCGTTTCAAGATATGTTAGTTAAGGTGAAATCATACAATCTCCACGGAGAAGTGGATTCCTTATATAAAGGATGGCAGTCGGAATGGCAGACTGTAATTACTTCTGAGATTGATAAAGCAAGTGAACATTTAAATACAGCTACGGAAGTGCTTGAAAAATTTAAGTTTAATGAAGCAGAATCCCACGTAAATCAGGCGAAGGCACAGATGGATGTGTGTGAAGAAAAGTACGACAGTCTGTCAAAAGAAGTGAATGGACTGATTAAGGATACTGAGACTTCTGAGCAGGAATTTTCAGAATCTGAACGCCTTGTCCGTGAAGCGAGGAGAGATATTCTTGCGAGCGGTCATAAATACGGGGATGCGAGCATACCGCTTGAGGATCTGGTTGAGAGCTATGAGCCTGAACTGAAACAGTATTCTGTTCTAGTGAATAACGGGGACTATGTTTCAGCGAATCATCATATGAGTGAGATTCATGATGAGCTGGTGACTTTAAAAGAAAACATGGATGAAATTCCGCTGTTAATTAAAGATGTTCAAAAAGATCTGCCGCAGGCATTCCAGGATATCAGATTCGGATGCAGAGACTTGAAAGCGGACGGGTATGACCTTGAGCACGTTAAAGTAGAAGGCAGACTGTCGACGCTTAAAGGGAAGTTAAATCTGGTTGAGCCTTTAATCGCACGACTGGATCTTGATGAAGCAAGAGCAATCATTAATGATATCAACGACCAGCTCGATGATATGTATGAATTGATTGAGCATGAAGTGAAAGCAAAACAGCAGGTGGATAGTAGTAAAGATTCAATTACGGACCAGCTGTTTAATGCGAAAGATTTAAATTATACACTGCGTACAGAAATTGATTATCTGAAAGGTTATTTCCATATTAACGAGGCGGATGTTCACACGGTTCACAAATATGAAAATGAAATCGAGAACTTAATTGATGTATACGATGAAATTATGACAGAAACATCTAAAATGTCTGTAAGATTCAGTGAAGTGCTCCACAACTTAAATTATATTAAAGAACATATCGGCTCTATTTATAATGAACAGGCGGACATTCAGGAACACTTAATCAACCTGCGGGAAGATGAAAGTGAAGCCCGTGAAAATGCCCAGTATGTTCTTGATAAAAAGGAAACTGTATACCGCAGTCTGATGAGTTCGAACTTGACTGCTGTTCCGGAACGGTTTATTGTAATGAAAAACGAACTGGATATTGATATTCAGGAAATTCATAAATACTTTAAACGCAGGCCGCTGAACATTCAGTATCTTAAGGATAAGGTCGGTCAGACTGTTATACTGATGAATAAGTTTGAGCAGGATGCTTACGAAATTCTGCATGAATCAGAGCTTACGGAACTGATGATTCAGTACAGTAACAGATACCGTCGTGATGACCCGGATTTCAATGAAAAATTGAATGAGGCAGAACGTTTATTTAAGGAAAACCGCTACAAGCGGGCACTGGATATTGTCAGGGATGCACTGAATAAAGTTGAGCCCGGTGCAGCAGAGCGGATTGAAGATGAATTTGATAAATAAAAGACTGAGGCTTAGAGTAGAAATACTCTAAGTCCTTTTATGTGGAAGGAGATTAAAATGATTTACCTGGATAATGCAGCAACGACAAAACCGGACCGGAGTGTGATGGAGACATTTCAGAAGGTGAGTGAGGATTATTTTTATAATACTGCGAGTATTCATCAGGCAGGCAGGAAAGCAGAAGCACTGCTTGAAGCATCACGCAGGCAGATTAAAGCACTTTTGAAGGTGGAACATTATGACTGTGTGTTCACATCAGGTGCCACAGAGAGTAATAATATAGCGATTCAAAGTGTGCTGGAGATGAAAAAAGCATTCGGCCGGACAGTACTTGTAAGTGAGCTGGAGCATCCAAGTGTGATTAATGTACTTGAGGAGATGCGCGGTGAATTTAATGTACAGTTCATAAAAACCACACGGGACGGTAAAGTCGATACGACGCACTTAAAAGAATTAATGACTAATGATGTCATATTCGTAACAGTCATGGCTGTCAATAATATCACCGGCAGTGTTCAGCCACTCGATGAAATTAAAGCTGTCCTCGCTGATTATCCGAAAGCCCATTTCCACACAGATGCGACACAGGCTGTCGGTAAAATCAATATTAACTATGACGGGATTGATACGTTCAGTATTTCAGCCCATAAATTTTATGGCGTAAAAGGTATCGGCGCGTTGTTTATGAAAAATATTAAAAATGTGAAGCCGGTATTATTCGGCGGCGGTCACGAATCAAATATCAGAAGCGGCACAGTGAACCTGCCGGGTGTAACAGCGATGGCAAAAGCCTTAAGAATCGCGGAAGAAACAAGAGATGTTACATATCAAAATCTTTTAAGTTATAATGATAAGATTAGAAAAGAAATGTTGAATTTAACATCTGTTGAGATGCAGCCGAATGATGTCCCTCATATTTTAAATATGTCCTTTAAAGGTGCGAAAGGCGAGGTTGTGGTCAATGCATTGTCAGAACGGGGAATTATGGTTTCAACAACCAGTGCATGTGCTTCGAAGCGTCATTCTTTAAATGAAACACTGCTTGCGATGAAAGAAAGTCAGGATGTCATCGAAGGGAGTATTAGAATTTCATTTTCAAAAGATACTGACGAAGGAGAGACGGATCGTTTAATTGAAGCGTTAAAATCAGTTCATGAAGAATTAGGAGATGTATTAGTATGAAGTACGACCATATATTAGTCAGATACGGTGAGATGACGTTAAAGTCGAAAAATAGAAAGATGTTTGTAAGTGCGCTGAAAAAACGGATGGTGCGTGCATTAAAAGGTCTCGATATTCATATTAAAACTAATCGTGACCGGGCATATATTGTCCTTAATGAAACGGACCCGTATGTTGTGATTGAACGTCTGAAACATATCAGCGGAATACTCAGCGTATCGCCCGTTGTCAGAATTGATAAAGAAGAAGCGGCGATGAAAGATACTGCACTGAAGTTTGCAGAGTCGTTTGAAGAAGGAAAGACTTTTAAAATTGAAGTGAAGCGGGCGGATAAGACATTCCATCTGGATACATTTGGTATTCAGCACCTGCTCGGCGGATATATATTGGAGCATACGAATCACTTAACTGTAAAGGTCAAGAAACCGGATTACATGATTATGACCGAGGTCAGACAGGATGCGGTTTATATGTATTATGAAAGAATCGCATGTCTCGGCGGACTGCCTCTTGGTACCGGCGGAAAGGCATTGTTAATGTTATCCGGCGGTATTGATTCACCGGTTGCCGGTCTTGAAATTATGAGGAAAGGTGTGGAAATTGAAGCGATTCATTTTCATTCACCGCCTTATACGAGCCCGATGGCGACGGATAAGGTCAAGCAGCTGGTTGATATTATGAGTGAGCAGACAGGTTTTGATATTAAACTCCATATTATTCCGTTTACAGAGCTTCAGACCACCATCTACGATCGGATTCCGGATAATTTGTCTATGACGACCACACGCCGTGTGATGCTTACTATGTCAGAAAAATTATCACATAAAATCGGGGCGGAGGCAGTAGCGAACGGGGAAAATCTCGGCCAGGTGGCATCCCAGACATTAACAAGTATGCACGCGATTAATGAAGTGACGAGCTTACCTGTACTGAGACCTTTACTGACGCTTGAGAAAAATGACATCATCAAAATGGCGAAGGACTTTGGATCATATGAAACATCCATTCTTCCATATGAAGACTGTTGTACGATATTTAAACCGAAAGCACCTAAAACAAAACCGGCACTTGAAAAAGTAAAACATTTTGAAGCATCCGTTGATTTTGAACCGATGATTGATAAGGCACTTCAAAATATAGAAGTGTATGTACCGAACGAAAAAGAAGAGAAAAATGAATTTGAAGACTTACTGTAGGTGATACGTTGGAATTTGAATGGTCAATATTGTTACTCGTTATATTTTTCGGATTTTTAGCAGCATTTATCGATTCAGTCGCCGGCGGGGGCGGGCTGATTGCCATACCTGCCCTGTTGTCTACCGGCATGCCGCCAGTTCAGGCACTTGCGACTAATAAACTCGCCTCATCTTTCGGATCCCTGACAAGCTCTATCCGTTTTTTAAGAGGACGTCATGTAGATTTGAAGGTGGTTATCCGTTTATTTCCTGTGTCAGTGGCGGTATCCATGATTGGTGCACTCCTTGCGGTTAATATGCCGGGGGAACTGTTAAAGCCGCTGGTATTAATTATGCTGATTGTTGTCCTCGTGTATACTTTGGTAAAAAAGGACTGGGGACAGATTGAAAAAGATAATGTTCTGACGGTAAAAAAGATATTATATTTAATCATTTTCTCTGTCATCATCGCATTTTATGATGGTTTTATGGGTGGGGGAACAGGTTCTTTTTTAATGTTTCTCATGTTGTTTGTCGGGTTTGATTTTTTGAAATCAGCAGGGAATGCGAAAGTATTGAATTTCGGCAGCAACTTAGGTGCCCTGGTTTTATTCATCATTATGGGTGAAGTGAATTATACATACGGACTTGCGATGGGGGCGAGTATGATTGTCGGCTCATGGTTCGGTGCACAGATGGCTATTTCGAAAGGTGTCGGCTATGTTAAAGCATTGTTTATCATTGTCACAAGTGTCCTCATCTTAAAAAATATTTATGATTTTATTGTTGGATAAACTAAAGGACAGGGCGGATGCCCTGTCCTTTAACCGTTATATGATAAATGTGATTTGTATTTCAACAGGTGCATCGCCTGGAAGAGAGGAACAACCGACAGCGGCCCGTGTACCGACACCAGAATCACCGAATATACTATGCAAATAGTCAGAAGCAATATCTGCGATTTTGGAATGCTCAGTGAAATCTTCAGCTGCATTTATATAGACAGTCATTGAAAATACACCTTTTATCCGTTCACTTTCGGTGAGTTCTTTTTTTGCCGAGGAGACGGCATTTTTAACTGCGAGTTCTACAATCGGAATGTATTCATCTACAGCGAAAACGGCAGGGATTTTCCCTGTGGATATCAGTCTGCCGTTCACTTTCGGAGTCATACCAGCCGTCTGGATAAACATGCCGGCTTTTTTGGCTGGTTTATAGTTGCCGTTAGGGATAATTTTATGGTTCATTTTGATAGTACCCCGCAACAGTGATGATTCTCTTCACTGCATCTACTGCGTTTTGATGATCCTGAGAAAAGTTCAGACGGATACTGTCGGTGAACTCTGGACCGAATTCTGTTCCAGGAGTTACGACCACATTGGCCTGTTTCCTGAGAATTTTTGAGAAAGTAATACAGTCTACAGAAAGGACGTCAAATTTCGGGAAAACATAACTGCCTGCCTCCGTGGTCCTGACCGTAATACCTGCTTCTCTGAATAAAGTAAGAATATCATCACGGATTTCCTGATGCTTTAATATCCGTTCATCCATCCAGCCGTCTGGTTCACTGAACCATGATTTTAAGACCCGCTGATTATAACCGGACGCCCTTAAAGATACAATCGCCTGGAGCTGTTCCATCCTGTTAATAATGACAGGTGAACCGAATGCAGTACCGAGTCTGAAGCCGCTCAATGATTCTGTTTTGGAAGGTCCGGTAATGGTGATGATTTTTTCCCTGTCCGCATCAGGATGACTGATTGCATGAGTGTAACTGCGCTGGTCAAAAAGCTGTCTCGAATACAGCTGATCCACGATTAAAGTAACATCATATTGATTGGAGAGTGATATAATCCGGTCGATTTCTTCTGATGAATAAATGACGCCTGCAGGATTATTCGGATTGGAAAAAAGAAATGTGCTAACACCATCCTTGAATGCCGCTTCCAATGCAGATAAATCCAGTCCTGCTTTTTCATTGTGATTCAAATAGTCCAAATGTACCGGGTACAGTTCTCCTTGAAAGAAATGAACCAGTTTCCTGTTGGCAAAGTAATCCGGTTCAGCAACAGCAACTTTATCTCCCCGTGTGACCGTCGCACCGACAGCTAAAAATAAAGCCCCCTGTGTGCCGGGTGTAATAATCAATTCTTCTTCGGGATTAATATTAGTACCGGTAAAAGCGGATAATTTTTCAGCAGTTTCTGTGAGAATCTCACTTAATCCACGATATTCTGTGTATGCTTGACTGCTGCCGATCTCTGAAAATCCTTCATTAAAGTAATCAATCGATTCCGGTAGCGGCTGATGCGCATCAACATCACCGTGGGAAAAATCTACAAATATCCCTTCCAGGCTTTCTCCCTTAATTTCAATATCATTCTTGTTCTGCCTTTTTTCCTGGCCCGGTGCATTATCAGCATTCAATTTTTCGAAAAGTGATTCAATGTGATTCATTTAATAACCTGCCTCTCAATTTGACTTATGACTTATGTATATTATCAGTGTGGCTGAGATAATCATTTGAGTAAACAAAAAAACTTCCTGATTACAGGAAGTTTCTTTGTGTTTTATGCCAGAATGTATTATTCGGCAATCTTAATGTTTGTATCGTACGGTCACTGACTTTTATTTCAACTCTGTCTGTGTTTTGTACTGCGACTGCTTCATTATCAAGAGACATAATCGGATAATGATCATGTGCCTGATCAATCATTAAAGTGAGAGAACGTTCTTTGCTAAAAACAATACTTGTTCCGAGTGTACGGAATTTATTGTTATTCACACTCGCGAGTTCAGTCAGCTGCATTGCAGGAAGCATTGGGTCAATGACTGCACCGCCGAGTGATTTGTTGTAGCCGGTGGAACCTGTCGGTGCACTGACAACAATACCGTCACCATGGAATTGTTCAAACAAGAAGTCATTGATATAAATATCCATCATAATTGTTTTTACAATACTTGAACGGAGTGTAAATTCATTCAGACAGTAATTCGTCTGGTTATCATTGATTTTCACTTCGATAATCGGATATTTTCTTACTTTTGTTTCACTTGAAGTAAATGCTTCTTCAATGGCTTTGTGATCTTTAATATTGAAGTCGCAGTATAGATACTGTCCGTCTCTGACTGCGATGCCGATATATACACAGTCATCTTTAAAGCCTGTTTTTCTCACAGATTGAAGGAAAGTACCGTCACCGCCGATGGAGGCAATAATATCTGCTTCATCGCTTGTTTTAACAGTTTCAATATCAACGCGCGCAAACACTTCTTCTAAATCTTTACGTATCTTCTTGGTTTCTTTTCCAAACGGGTCAAAGAAATATATTTTTTTAAGATGGTTCACTATGTCCACTCCTGTTACTATTTATCTCGTGCATCTCTATGTTATCATAAAAAAGAAATCTAATTAAATATAAAGGAGATATTCTATGAAACGAATTGTTGCGGCAGTCATTGCTGCTGCGTTACTTATTTTCGGTATATTCTTTTCTTTCCTGACCTCGTTCTGGGCAAGTGACTGGGAAGAGGTCTTCAATGAATTTAGCGGCGGCGCTTTTCCGTCATCGTTTGTAGTAGAAGACGGGGATTTAGATAATCGTATTGCCATCATTAATATTGAAGGTACGATTATGGATACAGGGGAAGAGTCATCAGTTTTCAATTCTGCAGGCTATAATCATACCCTGACGATTGAAGCATTAAAAGAAATTATTAACGATGATACGATTTCCGGTATTTTATTAAATGTTGATTCACCGGGCGGCGGCGTTTATGAAAGTGAAGAGATTCATAAATACTTAATGGAGGCAAAAGAAGCGGGTAAAGTCATCTACAGCTCAATGGGCGGCATGGCAGCTTCCGGCGGTTACTACGTTTCTTCACCTGCAGATCAGATTTTTGCCTCCAATGAAACCCTGACAGGTTCCATCGGTGTAATTATGCAAAGCATGAATTACAGTCAGCTGGCAGAAGATTTCGGAGTGACGTTTGACACATACACAAGCGGTGATATGAAAGAAATGCTGAACGGACAGAGAGAACCGACAGAAGAAGAAACACAGTATGTGCAGGGCATGGTTGATACTATGTTCCAGAATTTCGTAGATGTTGTTGAAGAAGGCCGCGGCATGAGTGAAGATGAAGTGCGTAATATCGCAGACGGTCGTATCTATCTTGGACAGGATGCTGTTGAAAATGGTCTGGTGGACCAGATTGGTTATATTGAAGATGCGACAGAGGCACTTAAAGAAGAACTCGGCGGCAACCCTCAAATTATTGAATACGGCTATGATGACAGTTTCGCGAACATTTCATTCACATATAAAGTGAAAGACTTCATCGGAGAAGTGACCGGTCAAAGCGATATTCAGCGTGTGGAATCATTGATTAATAACAGACAGGGTATGCAGCCGATGTACCTGTATCAGGATTAGGAGGTGCGGTAAATGGAGCAGAGTGAAAGATATCAACCGGCAGGTCTTCCTTTGGAGAAGAAACTTGACTTTATGGCAACCGCATCATCTTTCTCGCGTTTTCTCGCATTTTTGATTGATATTCTGGCAATATGGGGGATTAACCAGATCGCAGTTTATCCTTTAATCCGCCTGTTTGGACTTGAAGGATGGTATTTATTCGCACCTGTTGTGAATCTTACGGTCATTTCAAGCGGACTTGTTTACTTTCTGTACTTTATACTGATGACATATTTCTTAAAAGCCACTCTCGGCAAAATGATTACAGGAATTCATGTCATTGATAAAGAAGAGAAGAAATTAACGTTTACTCAAGTGATATTCCGGGAATTAATCGGTAGGTTCATTAATAAGACATTATGGTATCTTCCGGCACTGTCAGTGTTGTTTACAGAGAACAGGATCGGACTGCATGATTACTTTGCGGATACCTATGTGGTAAAGAACAGTTATTATCATTATAAAAATGAAATCAAAACAAGTATAATGAGAGATGTGGACAAAACAAATCAGGAGGATGATTTATAATGGCTGAAGTTACATTCAAAGGAAATCCAATTACGTTAAGAGGAACTGAAGTAAAAGTTGGAGACAATGCACCTGACTTTAAAGTTCTGGATAACGGTTTAGGTGAAGTGACACTTAAAGATTACAGCGGCAAGAAAAAATTAGTCAGTGTAGTACCGTCATTGGACACAGGTGTCTGCAGTAAACAGACCCGCAAATTCAACGAAGATGCGGCCGGTGTTGATAATGCAGTAGTACTGACTATATCAAATGACCTGCCGTTCGCCCAGAAACGCTGGTGTGCAGACGAAGGCATTGATAATGCTGTAACATTGAGTGACCATAAAGATTTATCATTCGGTGAAAACTACGGTACAGTAATGGAAGAATTAAGACTTCAGGCGCGCAGTGTATTTGTGATTGATGAAAATGATAAGGTCACATACGTTGAATATGTACCAGAAGGTACAGATGAGCCTGATTATGACAAAGCGGTTGAAGCATTAAAGGCGTTGTAATATAATAATGCATTATGGACTTGGACTGACCCGGACAGGGCAGTCCATATTTTATGGTAATGAGGGATAGTATGGAAACAAGTAATCTGGAAAAAATCTATCAGAGATTAATTGAAGAAACAGATCATATTTTAAAGGAAAATGAGAATCTCAGCCGTTTGGAAGCTTTATCGGAAGCACTGGCAGAGGTGCATGTTGAAGGTGATTTAAGTGAACTACGGAAGGCGTTTCAGTTCGCATACCTTTATCAGGTGAAAGAAGAGCCTGTGCAGCCGAATCATCAGCTGACTCCTGATGCCATCGGATATTTGGTTGCGCACCTGGTAAAAACCTTTACTGCAGATAGAGAAGAAGTAGATATGATTGAAGCGGGAAGCGGCACAGGACACCTTTCAATGACTGTAAAAGAACAGGCTGAAAACGTAAAACTTCATGGTGTGGAAGTAGATCCGCTTCTTGCCAGAATGAACGTCAGCTTATGTGAGTTTTTGAAAGTACCGATGGATATTTATCCTCAGAATATTATTGAGCCTGCAAGACTGCCTCATGCGGATTTTGCTGTCGGGGATCTGCCGGTCGGCTATTATCCGCTGCCGGTGGAAGGTTTTACAACGGCGTTTAAAGAGGGCAGAAGTTTTGCACACTTATTAATGCTTGAAGCGGCGATGTCCTATGTGGAGGATGACGGTATCGGAATATTTGTAGTCCCGTCCAACATCCTTGAAGAAAATAACGAAACCATTAAAGAGTACATTTCAAAAGATGCAACGCTGCTCATGTTTTTAAATCTGCCGAACACTATTTTCCGTTCGGAAAACCAGCGTAAATCAATCATTGTGCTCCAGAAAAACTTTAAGCCGTTAAACCAGGCAGATGTTCTGATAGGAGATGTTCCTGACTTTAAAAATGCACCACAATTTAAACATTTCCTTGACAACATAGAATCATGGTATGATGATTATGCTAGAAAGAATCAGTAGGAGGAAATTATGTCTAAAATAATCGCTATAAACGCGGGGAGCTCATCCTTTAAATTCCAGTTGTTTGAAATGCCGGAGGAGACAGAAGTTGCTAAAGGTCTTGTAGAGAGAATTGGTATGGATAACGGGATATTTTCAATTACAGTTGATGGGGAAAAGCATACTATAAATCAGGATTTTAAAGATCACGAGGAAGCAGTTAATTTAATGCTTGATAAACTCGTAGAATATGGTGTCATTAAAGACATCAGCGAAATTGACGGAAGCGGACACCGTGTGGTTCACGGCGGTGAGAAATTTGATGATTCCGTACTTATAGATGATTCCGTTGAAGAAGAGATTGATAAACTGAGTGAGCTTGCGCCGCTTCATAATCCAGCGAACTTAATGGGAATCAGAGCGTTCAGAGAACTGCTTCCGGATGTGCCACATGTGGCAGTATTTGATACTTCATTCCATCAGACAATGCCTGAAAGTTCTTACCTGTACAGCCTGCCGTACAAGTATTATAAAGATTACGGAATCCGTAAGTACGGTTTCCACGGAACAAGCCATAAATATGTTACCCAGAGAGCGAGTGAACTTCTCGGGAGACCACTTGATGAACTGCGCTTAATAAGCTGTCACCTTGGTAACGGCGCAAGTATCGCAGCAGTTAAAAACGGACAGTCCATTGATACTTCAATGGGATTCACACCGCTTGCAGGTGTGACAATGGGAACCCGTTCAGGTAACCTTGACCCAGCATTGCTGCCGTTCATTATGGAAAAGACAGGTAAAACTGCAACGGAAGTATTGAATGTACTGAATAAAGAATCCGGGCTTCTCGGCGTCAGCGGTTTTTCAAGTGACCTGCGTGATATTGAAGAAGAAACGGTTAAAGGAAACGAACGTGCAGAGCTTGCATTGAACGTGTTCGGCAACAGAATTCACAAGTATATGGGCTCATATGCAACAAGAATGGGCGGACTGGATGCTATTATCTTCACAGCCGGAGTCGGTGAGAATTCAGATGTCGTCCGTGCAAAAGTACTGGAAGGTCTTGAGTTTATGGGTGTATACTTTGATCCATCCATGAATGATGTACGCGGCCAGGAAAAATTCCTGAACCATCCGTATTCACCAGTTAAAATTATTATTATCCCGACAAATGAGGAACTGGAAATCGTTAGAGATGTTGTAAGAATCGGTTTCAGTGACGAGGGTTAAAGGAATTATTGTGAGGAAGTCACAATGACATTTTCTTAAAATAATGATTGTATAATCATGACTAGAAAGAGTTAGGGATTATTCACTAAAAAATTAATTAATCACTTTTATCAACTTTTGATAGGAGTGATTTTTTTATGGAGTTTTTTAATAAGTTACATGGTAGTATAAAAGGGTATTAAAAAACTAACATGGGGTGCTGAGATGAATCAATATGATTTAATTAATGGATGGAAATTAGAAATAAATGAATTCCCTTTTAAGGTTTTAAAGAATGACAGCCTTTTTGCAATATACAATTTGAAGGAAGGTTCAATATCAGGAATGATTGAATTTAAGAATGATGATGTTTTCAAAACTTCTTTAATTGCTTGGGAATATGATATAGAAACTGATGCTAAAAACAAAATAATCAACTTTGTTTACACTGCTGAAAAATTAGCTGAAGAAGAGATGTTGAAAGAATTAGATTAATATTTTTAATTCTGACAAGTGTATTCATTCATATTAGCGTTGTTTTATATTAGTAGATGATTGGGAGAGTGGTCAGGAGAAATTCCTGAACCATTCGTATCCGCCGGTTAAAATTATTATTATCCCGACCAATGGGGAACTGGAAGTCGTTAGAGATGTTGTAAGAATCGGATTCAGTGACGAGGGTTAAAGTATATTTGAAGTTTGAATTATCATAAATCATGGCAGTTTATCTCAAGGATAAGCTGCCATTTTCAGTATAATCTAAGATTTTAAATATCGATATACAGTTTTAACTATTATAACGACAGCGGAGAAAAAGAGAATAGGGATAACGGTTAAAATCAGGAAGTTACCATCCTCTACCGATCCAAAAAAGTATAATAAAATACGAAAAATCACGAACAAAATCAGCGCAATGGTGAAAGAGTTTAAGAGTGTTTTTTTCATGAATGTGCCTCCACATATGTCATAGAGTAATTGAGTAAAAGTATTGTAGCATTAAGGAAAGCTTCTTACAATTGAAATGACACTTGGGATATAAAGCACTTTACTTCATAGGGGTTTATCCAATATATTTAGTAGTGTATTGTCGTGATAATCACTTAAAATGACAGCTAAGGAGATAATGTTAAATGAGTATGATTAAGAAAGGTTATGCCAGATACGATTTGATGAAAGAATTGAATTATGAAGGTATAGAGTCGGACTATAATGAAATACTGGAATACTTTTCAGATCTTCCGGCAGATGATTATGCACCGGGGTTAAACAGATACAGAAGATATTCAAGGGCACTTGTTCTGCCGGGAACTGAAGAAATTCACTGGCTTCCGACCATTCAAAAAGGAGATAATGAGTTTTCTGCGTATTTTCAAGGGAAGTTCAATCCCGAGCACCCGGGTGCATACAGGGAATTTCATAGTATAGAAGAAAATATAAGAAATAATAAGCTGCTGAATAAAATCATCAAAGCCAATTATGATGAAACGTTCTGGAGCACAGAAGACAAAATTATGCCGATTCATGTGGGGGTTCATTTTGTTAAATTGTTTGTTCAGAATGATGATGACAAAGCAGTATCTTCACCGGACTGTCTGCATCAGGACGGCGAGCCGTTTACTTTTGCACATTTGATTGAGAGGGATAATGTGAATGGCGGGACCAATGCGATTGGAGTGCCTGGAGCGGCCGGGAAAGTGCCCGAGGAAGTGGATGATGAGGATTTACTGGAAGTGTTTGAAATCGATCAGCCGCTGGAATCGTACGGCGTTTATGATTCAGCAGTCAGCCACTATGTGAGTCCCGTGACAAAAGGCGGAGAGGACAGACCGGGTGTCCGGTCAGTGATATTAATTGATTATCAGCAGACAGTAGTTGCAGATGTAGACGGTTAGTCTAAATAGCTGTTTTAAAGAAAAAATCTGAAATATATTGACGCATTAAAAAAGCAGCACATTAATTTGTGCCGCTTTTTTTGCTTATTCTTCTTCTTTTGCTTCAGCCAGCAGTTCATCAGTTGCAACTACAGGTTCAAATTCATCAGGGATTGTTTCTGTACGAACCACGAGTACGTCACATGGTGCATGTCTTACAATCGCTTCAGAAACAGAGCCGACAATGAAACGCTCAACTGCGTTTAAGCCGGATGAACCACAGACAATGACGTCTGCACCGGTTTTTTCGACTGCTTTTTTCGGAATAATCGCTTTTGGTGAACCGTAGTCAATGATTTTATCTACATCAGTCACACCTTTTTCTCTAGCGACTTCTTCGTAACCGTCTAATAATTTTTTAGCAAATGCATTGGCACGATCTGAAATAGAGCGGTCATAAGCCTCTACTGATGCAAAGGAACGTGTGTCAATCACGTTAATGATTGTCAGCTTGGCGTTGTTCCGTTTTGCTGCTCCGACTGCTGTGTGGAATGCCCATTCTGCTTCGCGTGAACCATCGACTGCAATGAGAATATTCTTGTAGTTAACCATATTATAGAAACCCCTTTCATCTTTATTCAGTTATATTATACCCTTTTTCGGAAAATAATATCAATTTAAATTAACTTAATCATGACGGTTTTGTGAAAGCGTGTTACAATTGACGCAGTTGGAGATGAACAGGCTTTTTGGAAGGCATTTTACAATCAGTTGAAAAAATGAAAGGGGTTTAATTGTAATGATTATCGGTGTACCTAAAGAGATTAAAAATAATGAGAACAGAGTGGGGCTGACGCCGGGGGGGGTGCATGCTTTTGTGGAAGCAGGCCATACTGTTAAGGTGGAAACTTCTGCCGGAGACGGTTCTTATTTTGAAGATATAGACTATCAGGGTGCAGGCGCAGAGATTGTAGACAGTGCTGAAGCAGCCTGGGATGCGGATATGGTGGTAAAGGTAAAAGAGCCTCTGAAAGAAGAATTTAATTTCTTTAAACCGGGCATGATTTTGTATACATATTTACATCTTGCACCGGAAGTTGAGCTGACTCAGGCTTTGCTTGATAATAAAGTAACTGCCATTGCATACGAAACAATACAGGCAGTGGACGGTTCTCTACCGCTTCTTGCACCAATGAGTGAAGTGGCAGGGCGTATGGCGACACAGATCGGCAGTGAATTTCTTCAGAAAAATAAAGGCGGCAAAGGAATTCTGCTGAGCGGCGTACCGGGAGTGGAACGCGGAAACGTAACGATTATCGGCGGTGGCATGGCCGGTACAAATGCTGCGAAAATGGCAATCGGCCTCGGTGCGAGTGTAACGATTCTTGACTTAAATCCGAAACGTTTACGTGAGCTCGATGATCTTTTCGGCTCCAGTGTGCAGACAGTGATGTCTTCACCGTTAAACATTGAGAAATTTGTTAAGAACAGCGACTTAGTAATTGGTGCAGTATTAATTCCGGGAGCGAAAGCACCGAAACTGGTTACTGAAGAAATGGTCGAGGGAATGAATCCGGGATCAGTCGTTGTGGATATCGCGATTGATCAGGGCGGTATTTTTGAAACAACAGATAGAATTACGACACACGATAATCCGACGTATATGAAACATGATGTTGTGCATTATGCTGTTGCGAATATGCCGGGTGCGGTGCCGCGTACATCAACGATTGCATTAACCAATGCGACGATGAATATCGGTCTTTCAATCGCAAACCACGGATATAAGGAAGCGGCAAAGAGAAATCCGATGGTAATCAGCGGTTTCAACACTTTTGACGGACATGTCACTTATAAAGCAGTCGCTAAGGATCAGGGACTCGAGTATACAGATATTAGAGAATTGATATAAGAAAATGCGGTCTTCCATTTCGGAAGGCCGCATTTTACTGTTCAGAATGTATATAGATCATATCAAACGGTATATTTCGAAGCAGTTCATCTTTTTGTTCCGGTGATTTTACGACTGGAATAATTTCAATTCGTTTTTTTGCATGTGTTTTCAATTTGGCGAGCGGTTGAAGAGATTTGAAATCCGACATGTCAGTCTCTCTTATATCAAACATGACGGCGGACACATCAAATTCAACAGCTTCATCCAGCAGTCTGCTTTGTAAGAAGGACGGGACTTTATTAAAAGACGGGCCGATAATGAAATGCCTGTCTCCAATCACTTGTGACAGTTCATGAAGAAAAAAATGATCAAGAGAATGAAAATTGTCCGTGAATACCTGGTCAATAATAAAGCCGTCTGCCTCTTTGAAATGTCTGATGGTTTCAATATTGATATTTTTCCGCATGAATAGGTTGTTCTCTTCAAAATGATTGACGGTGACATAGCTTTCAACATCGGAATGGAGCGCTTTTATCATTTTTAAAAGCACGGGATTCGGTGCGTTAAAGTTTTTCTGGCTGAGTACGACGGGACCGTCTATATTTAAGTGATGGCAGTGTGTTAAAATTTTCATGTGTTCACCTCGATTTTCATTGTATCATAAGTACTTACAGTGAATTGTTTGAAAAAATCACGGGTGAATGTTTATGATAAATTAAACATGAAATGACAGGTGATAAGATGAAAAGATATGATAATATCACAGAATTGATCGGCGGAACGCCGGCAGTAAAGTTAAATCAAGTGGTTCCCACGAATTGTGCGGATGTTTATGTGAAGCTTGAGCTTTTCAATCCGAGCAGGAGTGTCAAGGACCGGGCGGCTTTTAATATGCTTCAGCAGGCTGAAAAGGACGGGATTATTAAGCCGGGTGATACCATTATAGAGCCGACAAGCGGCAATACGGGAATTGGTCTTGCTATGAGTGCAGCTGCAAAAGGCTACCGGGCAATCTTTGTGCTGCCTGATAATATGACTGTGGAACGGATTAATATTCTGAAAGCATACGGTGCGGAAGTTGTACTGACACCTGCTGATGAAAAGATGCCGGGCGCAATTAAAAAAGCAGTCGAATTAAAAGAAGATATTCCGAACGCGTTTATTCCGCAGCAGTTTGAAAATGCTGCGAACCCGGATATCCACCGGACGACGACGGCACTTGAAATTTTGGAGCAGATGGATCATTTGGACGGTTTTGTTGCAACAGCCGGGACGGGTGGAACCATTACCGGCACGGGTGAGGTGTTAAAAGCGCATCTGCCTGATATTCATATTGCGGTTGTTGAACCGAGCGGGTCCCCTGTCCTATCCGGCGGAGCACCCGGGAAGCATAAGCTTGTCGGGACAAGTCCCGGCTTTGTGCCGGAAATATTGAATACATCTGTGTATGATGAAATTATTCAAATTGATGACGATGATGCCGTCAACATGTTCAGACGGCTTGCGAAAGAAGAGGGAATATTTGTCGGACCTTCTGCAGCTGCAGCTGTGCATGCAGCAATTATGGTCGGTAAAAAGCTCGGACCAGGTAAAAAGGTTCTTGCTATTGCACCGGATTCCGGTGAACGTTATTTGAGCATGGGTTTGATTGAATAAAAAACAGTGAGGTAGAAAATAATGCTTAGAAAAATGGAAAAGAATGAATTTGAAGTGTTTCATCAACTTTTGGAAGATAATTTTCCGAAAAGTGAACGGCGTCTAAAGCATGTTCAAAAGCGTCTGCTCGATCTTGACAGTTACAATGTGTTTGTTGAAACCGACGGAGATGATATTGTCGGTTTCTTTGCCGAATGGTCAAGTGAAGCGTTTCGTTTTGTAGAACATCTTGCAGTCAATCAAAAATACCGTGGAAGCGGTACAGGGTCAAGGCTGTTAAAGGAATATCATGATTTAAGTGATGTTCCGGTGATTCTTGAGGTTGAGCCGCCGGAAGATGATATTCAGCAGCGACGTGTAAAGTTTTATGAGAGAAACGGTTACCATTTAACGCCGTTCGGTTACATGCAGCCGACCCTCTATGAAGGAGAGACACCGATACCGCTTGTGTTGATGAGCTATCCTGACAGAATGACTGAAGCAGAGTTCAACACATTTAAAACATGGTCGCATACAACGATTTACCATCCGGACAATAAATAGTGATTAAATCCAGCCTGAAACGGGAAAGATTGAGTATGACTATTTTAAAGGGAGATGTGGTTGGATGAATATCAGTTTTCACGGGCATGCGGTAGTACAGTTTGAACATAACGGTTCTAAAGTAATTATTGATCCATTTATTAACGGCAACAGCTTATCGGATTTATCTGCAGATGAAGTGAAGGCAGATTATATTATTTTGACACACGGGCATAATGACCATGTGGGAGATACCATTGAAATTGCTAAAAATAATGATGCCAAGGTACTTGCACCTGTAGAACTTGCAGACTTTTTGGAAGGTCATGGTGTCAAAGCAGTCGGGACCAACATCGGCGGTACTTACGAAGGTGAGTTCGGTTCCGTGAAGTGGGTTCACGCATTTCATTCGTCAAGTTTCACACACGAAGACGGTTCAAACACGTATACGGGTATGCCGACGGGATTAATATTAAAAATCGGTGACAAGACTGTTTACCATACAGGTGATACAGGGATTTTCGGTGATATGGAATTAATCAGCCGGCTGAACGGCCCGATTGATCTGCTCTTTATCCCAATTGGTGATCATTTCACAATGGGAATTGATGATGCAGCTTATGCGGTTAATCATTTTATCACCCCGGAGATTGTGGTGCCGATTCACTATAATACTTTCCCGCCGATTGAAACAAATCCTGAAGACTTCAAAGCAAAAGTGTCCTGCGAATGCCAGATATTATCTGCCGGAGACTCAGTGAAATTTTAACTATTATACTTCCTCTAAACCAAGGGGGAGTATTTTTATTGTATAATAAAGACAAGGTGATCACATGGCAAAATCAAAACATAATGTAATATTGGAATATATAGAAAAACTCCCGGAAGGGGCGAAAATTTCGGTACGGCAGATTTCAAGTTATTTAAATGTATCTGAGGGTACCAGCTACCGTGCTATTAAGTCTGCAGAAAAAGACGGGATTGTAAAAACCATTGAACGGGTCGGGACCATACGGGTCATCCGGAATGAGGACCATTTGGACGGACATTTAACCTTTAATCAGGTGAATCGTGTCATTCAGGGACAGGTACTGACGGGGACATCGTTTCTTGAACGGGAAATTACACGCTTTGTCATCGGTGCAATGGCTGCAGAGGAAATAGAATCCTATCTTGAAAGCGGTGCGATTTTAATTGTCGGCAACCGGGAGGAAGCGCAGTATACAGCAATTGAAAATGGTGCAGGGATATTAATTACCGGCGGGTTCGGCGCATCTGAGGAGATAATAAAAAGGGCGGAGGCATCAAAGCTTCCTGTCATCTCCACCAGTTATGACACATTCAGTGTCGCTTCAGTGATTCAACGAGAACTGTACAGCCTGTCTTTATCGAATTCACTAACGACTGCGAAAGATTTAATGATTAAACAGAATGATTATTCGTTTGATATCGAAAAAAGCAGATACAGGTATACAGCAATGGACAAGGTCACGCTTTTAATACATGAAGATAAGTATCTTGGGGCAGTCAAGTCATCGGATTTAAAGATGATTGATGCGTCAAATTATCAAGGATTTTTAATACCGGATATTGAAGCATCTTCGATAAGTACGCTGCAGAGAATACGCCAGATTATGAGCTGGCAGCAGTTGAACATTGTGCCTGTAGTTGAGGATTCCCGCCTGCTGGGTATTGTGCACAGGAGGGATGTCTTTAAAAATGTTGAGACGCCGAAGCTTGAAGCGAACGTGTCGACAGATGAGCTTGTAAGCAGAAACATTATGATTGAAGAAAATAAAATTCATATTACAGTGATGTCGTTTATGACGGACGAACTGGGGACAATGACGCAGGGCAGTCATATGGATTTAATCGAACGGGCAGTGAAGGCGGTACTTTCAAACTACGATATTAACAGCTACCACATTGATTCGATGAATGTCATGAATTTAAAATTGATTCAATTAAACCAGGAGCTCATCCTTGAAGGACAGGTCATTGATATCGGTGATCAGTTCATCCGCCTTGAGGTCGTGACAGCATCCGATGAAGTAGTTTATTCGAAAGTGTCGATGCTTGTACAGTACTATAAGAAATAAAAAAGAAGCTAAACTTTCGTTTAACTTCTTTTTGCACTGAACATTCCGCAGTTATCTGCTTTTCTGCCTTCTTGCTTCAAATTCTTCCCAGGCTTTTTCTTCTATCGGGAGATTTGCCTTGAATTTCTTGCGTGCTTTGTTGAAATAGTAGACATTATACGCACCGAAAAGGATAAATACAGCACCCACGATGATGGCAACGCTTGTTGTAAACTGGATGATGGAATTCAAACCCATCGCAACCAAAAACAAGCCGAGCCAGATACGTGAAATACTGGTGAAATAGACAGATTGTACATCCCTTACAGAGCGGATTTGACGCATTTTATAAATAACAAACATCAAAAGACTCAAGAATAAAAATGATACTAACGATGATACAATAATTAAGTACAGCAGCTCCATTCATTACACTCCATTCTAGATTGTAGTATAATTTAGTAGAGAGAATAAGTAAATAACAGTTAGAGGAGAAAGTGCATTGTTCACAGAATATATAAAAACATTTGAGACGGTAAATGAAAATTACCAGGCAGTTATGGATTTAATTAAAGAAAACGATGAAATTGTGATATTACGGCATGTCCGTCCGGATCCGGATGCTCTAGGCGCACAAATCGGGTTGAAGTATGCCATAGAAAATATGTTTCCTGAAAAAACAGTCTATGCACTGGGTGAAGATGAGCCGAGTTTAAGTATGTTTGATCAAATGAACATCACTTCGACCGCACAACAGCCGCTTGTCATTGTAGTAGACACTGCGAATGAGGAACGTATTGACGGAGATATTTCAAACAGCACTAAAGTGGTTAAAATTGATCATCATCCGAACAGAGAACCTTTCGGCGGTATTAACATTGTCGAGACAGGTGTCTCATCGACTTCGGAGTTAATTTATGCGCTCATTACTTTATGGGGCGAAGATGAAATGATGAGTGATGATGTTGCGAAAAACCTCTATCTCGGCATTGTCGGGGATACAGGGCGGTTTTTATTTGATAATACATCGAGTTTAACGCATTATACCGCATCAAAACTGAAGGCATATGATTTTAATGCATCAAAATTAATGCAGGAGATGAACCAGACTGCAGAAGAAGAATTCAGGTTCAAGGGATACTTAATTGATAATTATGTACTGCGGCCTTCCGGACTTCTTTATGTTTATGTCTCTGAAGAAGCGCTGAAAACATACGGTATTTCTGCGAATGTCGCAAGTTTGAATGTAAATATGTTCCGTGAACTGAGTGAAGTTAAAGTGTGGTTCATGGCACTTGAAGAAGACGGGAAGCTCCGTGTGCGGCTCCGTTCAAAAGAAATAGTGATTAATGATATCGCAGAACAGTTCGGCGGCGGCGGTCATCCGCTTGCGAGCGGTGTCAGAATAGGGTCGAAGGAAAGGCTCGAATTATTGATTGAAGCGATAGAAAAGAAATTATAACGGCGGAGGCGATTCAGGTGATCAATTTAAATGTGCATTCATGTTATGATTTTTTATCGAGTAATATTAAAATTGATTCACTCTTAAAAAAAATCAGTGCGGATAAACAGGAAGCTGTTGCGGTCACAGATTTTAACCGGATGCACGCTGCATTTCAACTGCTTCAAACGGCAAAAAAATATAATGTAAAGCCTGTCATCGGGATGGAAATTCTTGTCGATGACGGGCTTGTTCATATGCCCTTTGTGCTTTATGCCAAAGATGAAACCGGTTATAAGTCACTGGTCAGACTTTCCGCGATGCTCAGCTACCGGTCTTTGGAACATACGCCGAAGGACTTCTTCCTGAGAGAACTTTCGCACTGTATTGTGGTCGCAAAGACCGTTGATGGTGCGAATATACTGGACGGAATGGTACATATCAATGATGAAGATAAGTATACATCCCATGATTTTCACAGTACATACAAGCGGATGTTCCTGCATGAGGCGTCTTATATGGAGCCGGGTGACTTGAAGGCGGTGAAGGCGCTCCATGCAATCCGTGATAATGAAAGACTCAGTACCAATGGGCTCGTGGATATTGAAGGACCGGACTATGTGATTTTAAGAAACAATGTGGAAGCGGCTGAGGATTTACTGAACGTAAATGAAGAAATTGTCAGTAAGTGTAATGTGCCTCTGCCGAAAAGCCGGGTGACGCTCCCGCATTTCCCGCATGAGGAGAATCAAAATTCGGATGATTTTCTATGGAAGCAGCTGACCGAACGGCTCAGTAAAAAGACGGACGGTTCAAAAATGTATGCGGACAGACTGAAATATGAATTTGAGACCATTAAGGAAATGGGATATTCGGATTATTTTCTGATTGTCAGTGATACAGTGAATTACGCTAAAAATAATGATATATATGTCGGACCGGGACGGGGATCTTCAAGTGCGAGCCTGGTATCGTATCTGTTGAATATTACTGAAATTGATCCTTTAGAATACAACCTGCTTTTTGAGCGGTTTTTAAACCCGGAGCGTGTGACGATGCCGGATATTGATATCGATTTCGAGGATACAAAGCGTGAACAGGTCGTACAGTATTTAATCGATAAATACGGCGGTATGAACGTTTCAAATATAGTCACATACGGGACGCTCAGTGCCAAGATGGCAGCACGTGATGTCGGCCGTGTATTGAATTTTACAGAAGAAGAACTGAAAATGATTTCGAATCTGATTCCGAACGGCCCGAATGTTTCTTTGGAAGCATTGACGCATTCAGAACAGTTTGAGCGTTTAAAGGCACATGATTCCAAGTACAGGATATATGAAGATATCTGCCTTAGAATAGAGGGGCTTCCGCGTCATACTTCAACGCATGCAGCAGGTGTACTGCTCAGTGAGGAAAAACTGACTGAGACCATTCCGGTGATGTTTTCAGAAGGTCATACGCTGAGCCAGTGGCCGATGACTGAGGTGGAGGCTGCGGGACTTTTGAAAATAGATGTCCTCGGGCTCAGAAATTTATCATTAATCCGTTATATGATGAATCGGATTATAAAATATGATTCAGATTTTGATATCAACCATATTCCGAATGATGATGAAAATGTGTATAAAGTGTTGTCAAAAGGACTGACGCTCGGTGTCTTTCAGCTGGAATCGGACGGCATACGGAAAGTCATCCAGCAGGTGGTCCCTGATAAGTTCCTGGATCTCGCAGCTGTCATTGCTTTATACCGGCCGGGGCCGATGAAGGAAATACCGAATTTTGTCCGTGGGCAGCATGATCCTTCAACGATTACTTTTCCACACCCGGATCTTGAAGACATTTTAAGGGAGACTAACGGTGTCATTGTGTATCAGGAGCAGATTATGCTGATTGCGAGTAAAATTGCCGGCTACTCGTATGCGGATGCGGATATTCTAAGGCGCGCGATGAGTAAGAAGGACCGGAAGGCTTTATTAAAAGAAGAGAAGCGATTTTTGGAAGGTGCTGTAAATAAAAATTACTCTGAAGAACTAAGCCGTCATATCTATGACCTGATTCTTGAATTTGCAGACTATGGTTTTGTAAAAAGTCATGCGGTCGCATACAGTCAGATTGCTTACAATCTCGCATACATTAAAACAAAATATCCAGAAATATTTTATGCAGTGATTTTAATGCACCATCAGGGAAATGATGACAAAATTCATCAGTTAATTGATGAAATGACGAAGATGAATGTTTCCATTTTCCCGCCGGAAATCAACACATCAGGCTTTTCAAATAAAGAAGACCGGAAGCGCCGGGGCGTTGTTCTCGGACTTTCAATGATTAAAGGTGTTACTTATAAAATTGCAGAAGCGGTCCATAATGAACGGAAGGAAAACGGGCGCTACACGGATATTTATGATTTAAAAACGCGGGTATCCGGTGTTAAACTGAGCGACTCTGTACTTGAGAATTTAATATATTCCGGTGCGCTTGATGAATTTAAGGAAAACCGGGCAACGATGCTTGCCTCTCTGACGAATTTAAGTGATATCGGTACAGAAGATTTTAACTATGATTCTTTTTTAAGTTCGCTCGGCTTCAGTCCGAAAAAGGAATATGAGGACATGGAGGAAATGACGGATATTGAACGTATTGAAGGAGAGAAGGAAGCGCTCGGCTTTTATATCTCAGAGCATCCGATTAAAATTATTCAGAAAGATCTTCAGTATATCGCTTTTGACAGCCTGTCCGGAAAGCAGTCCTACGGCAGTTTTTTAGTCAACGTTGAAAGTAAACGTGTCATCAAGACGAAAAATGGTCAGAATATGGCCTTTGTCACACTGACAGACGGCAGTTTCGAAATCGACGGCGTGGTATTTCCGAACACATATTTCAGCCGCAGCAGGAAGCTTGATGAGGATATTATCGTTGTCAGCGGTAAATTTGAAGAGCGTAACGGTAAAGCACAGCTTGTCATCAATGAAATTTGGACAATTGAAGAATTTAAAGTACACTATAAATCTCAGGTGAAAAGAATTTTTATCAGAAATAAAGACCGGTATGATTATTTTGAAATACTTGGGAGTAAAGGTATTCCGGTCGTTGATTTTTCAACAAAAGGGATTGTCGGTTATATTCCTGAAGAGAGAATTGATAAGATTGTCAATCAATTCGATCCGGAGGACATACGTTTAATGCGAAAATAATTGTATTGGAATAGCGAATTTGTTAATATTGAAGGTGGTTCGACCACTTAACATGAAAGGAAAGATAGAATGTCCTTAAGAGATGATGCACTTCACATGCATAAACAAAACAAAGGTAAACTTGCTGTCAGTTCAAAAGTAGAAATTAAAGATAAAGAGGCACTGAGCCTGGCGTACTCACCGGGAGTTGCTGAGCCGTGCAAAGAAATATATGAAGATGAAAGAACTTTATTTGACTATACAATTAAATCAAACACTGTCGGTGTCGTTACAGACGGCTCTGCAGTACTCGGCCTTGGAAATATCGGTGCTAAAGCGAGCCTGCCGGTAATGGAAGGGAAAAGTGTGTTATTTAAAAATTTCGCAGGTGTCGATTCATTCCCGATCGCACTTGAGACGAATGACGTTGATGAGATTGTTAATACTGTTAAGTTGATGACACCTGTCTTCGGTGGAATTAATCTTGAAGATATCTCTGCACCGAGATGTTTCGAAATTGAAGAAAGATTAAAAAAAGAAACTGACATTCCTGTATTCCATGATGACCAGCATGGTACAGCGATTGTAACGTTAAGTGGTTTACTCAATGCTTTGAAGCTGACAAACCGCCAGATGAATCAAATCAGAGTCGTTTTAAACGGTGCAGGTGCTGCCGGTGTCGCAATTGTGAAGCTGCTTCACAGTTTCGGTGTACGCGATATGATTATGTGTGATTCCCGCGGTGCGATTTATGACGGGCGTCCGAACGGTATGAATCCGGTTAAAGAAGAAATCAGTAAATATACAAACAGACATCAAAAACAAGGTGAGTTGAAAGATGTGATTGAAGGAACGGACGTATTTATCGGCGTTTCTGTTGCGGGTGCTTTGACTGAAGAAATGGTTAAGTCGATGAATGATGATCCTATTATTTTCGCAATGGCAAACCCGACACCTGAAATTATGCCTGAACTTGCGAAGGCAGCGGGTGCGAGTGTTATCGGTACAGGGCGAAGCGACTTCCCGAATCAGATTAACAACGTACTTGCATTCCCGGGTATTTTCCGAGGTGCACTTGATGTACGTGCGACACACATTAACAGTGATATGAAGAAGGCTGCAGTTAAAGCGATTGCCGACTTAATCCCTGAATCTGAATTGACTGCAGACTATGTTATCCCGGATCCTTTTAATAAAGAAGTTGCACCACAGGTAGCGAGAGCTGTTGCGAAAGCGGCAATGGATTCCGGTGTCAGCAGAATTAAAGTAGATCCTGAAGATGTGTACAAAAAAACACTGGAACTTACTTTGTAGTCAGGGGCGGATATGACAGAGAAAAAAGGCCTGGAAGCAATTGTTGAAGAGATTCATCATCTCATCATTGAGCAGGGACTTGAAATTGGTGACAAGTTACCCAGTGAACGTTTTTTAAAAGAAGAATTGGGTGTGAGCCGTCAAAGTGTGAGAGAGGCGCTGCGGGCGCTTGAGTTCCTCGGCATCATATACGTGAGACGCGGCGAAGGCACATATCTCGCAAACATAGATAATCATCAACTCTTTCAGTTAATAGCCAAGTATTTAATACGTACTGATGAACAGCGGGAAGATTTAGTAGAGATAAAATTAATGATGGAAAATTATGTGCAGGAACAAACTTCCTCTAAGCAGAAATCGGTCATGGATTATGACAATGACATCATGAAGAAAATTTACACTCTTGTCGATAAATATACTGGAGAGTTATAGAATATCTTGTATTAAGGAGTAATATATGGAATCAAATATGCTGAAGGATTTATTCTTCAAACTCAATAAAAAAAGAAATGAAAAAAGTGATACTGACGGTGTGTTTGAAAAAACTGAAACCATAATGACCAAGTGTCCAAGCTGTAAAAAAATACTATATTCGAAAGAATTGTATAAACGGCTGAATGTATGCTCAAACTGTGGACATCATCTGCCGATTTCAAGTACAGAGCGGATGGAAGCTCTGCTTGATGACGGTTCAAGTATCCCTTTATTCGAAAATGTGACTTCAGGAAATCCTTTGGATTTTCCAAACTATGAAGAAAAAATCGAAAAAGATAAAGAGAAAACCGGACTCAATGAGGCGGTTATCGTACACGAGGGAACGATTGATGGAACAGGAGTCGTCGTTGCGATTATGGATCCGCGTTTTAGAATGGGCAGTATGGGCAGTGCCGTCGGCGAGAAGCTTGCGCGGGCATTTGAACATGCTGTGGAGAACAAACTGCCTGTGATTGTATTCACAGCAAGCGGCGGTGCACGGATGCAGGAAGGTATCGTTTCTTTAATGCAGATGGCAAAAGTCAGTGTTGCGATTGAGCGTCATAATCAGGCGGGACTTTTATATGTTGCCTATATGACAAATCCGACAACAGGCGGTGTATCTGCAAGTTTTGCATCCGTCGGTGATATTAACCTGGCGGAAACAGGAGCGATGATCGGCTTTGCCGGACGTCGTGTCATCGAGGAAACGATTAAAGAAAAGCTTCCTGATGATTTCCAGACAGCTGAGTTTCTGGAAAAACACGGACAGCTGGACCGTGTGATTAACCGCTTGGAAATGAAAGAATATCTCGGTAAAATTCTTAAGATGCACAGTGAGGTGAAATAATGAATTTTGATTTTGAGAAGCCCCTCAGAGAGCTGGAAGAAAAAATAAAAGAGCTTGAAAAGTATGCATCTAAAAATAAGCTGGATCTGGCAAAAGAAATCAGTTTTCTTGAAAATAAGCTGGAAGATAAGCGGAAAGAAATTTATTCGAATCTGACACCGTGGCAGCGTGTAGAAATCGCACGTTTTATCAAACGGCCGACGACGATTGAATTTATAGAAGCTTTATTTGATGATTTTGTGGAATTTTTCGGAGACCGTGTATACAGTGATGATAAGGCAGTGATTGGTGGAATTGCTACATATAAAGGAACACCTGTTACTGTAATCGGCCATCAGCGCGGCCGTGATACAAAAGATAATATTGAAAGAAATTTCGGTATGGCACATCCTGACGGCTACAGAAAAGCACTTCGTCTAATGAAACAGGCGGACAAATTCAACCGTCCAATTATCTGCTTTATCGATACTAAAGGTGCATATCCGGGTAAAGCGGCAGAAGAACGCGGGCAGAGTGAATCTATCGCAAGGAATTTAGTTGAGATGGCGGGATTGAAAGTACCTGTTATCAGTATTGTCATCGGTGAGGGCGGTTCCGGAGGTGCACTGGCACTCGGCGTCTGCAACCGTTTATTAATGCTTGAAAATGCAACGTATTCAGTCATTTCACCGGAAGGTGCTGCGAGTATTTTATTTAAAGATGCATCTTTAAAAGAGATTGCGGCGGAATCATTAAAGATTACAGCCAATGATTTGAAGGAACTCGGTGTCGCTGACAGTGTGATTAAAGAGCCTTACGGCGGTGCACATCATGATAAGGCGTTTGTTTTTAAAAGTCTGGATGAAACGTTAAATGATAATTTGACAGAATTATTGAAGCTTTCAAAAGATGAGCTTGTGGAAGACCGCTATCAGAAATATATGTCTATCGGAAAATATGAAGAGCAGTCGTAATATGACTGTTCTTTTTTCACGGTAAAACGTTTTCGTAATGGCTGATTATGGAATGAAATGCCGAGTTATGCTATTTTAAAGGTATAGAAATTGATACGGAGGTCACTCATGAAGAAAATTGCAGTATTAACTAGCGGTGGAGACGCACCTGGAATGAATGCTGCCATACGCTCAGTCGTTAGAAAAAGCATATTTGAAGGCTTTGAAGTATATGGTGTGTTTCAAGGGTATCAAGGATTAATCAATGATAATATTAAACAGCTTGAACTTGGTGATGTCGGTGATATCATCCAGCGCGGCGGGACAAAGTTGTATTCGGCCCGCTGTCCTGAATTTAAGACACCGGAAGTACGTCAAAAAGGGATTGAAAACTTAAAAAAACGCGGTATCGATTCTTTAGTGGTTATCGGCGGCGACGGCAGTTACCGCGGTGCCCAGCGTTTAAATGAAGAGGGCATTAATACCATCGGTGTTCCGGGAACGATAGATAATGATATTAACGGAACAGACTATACAATCGGTTTTGATACAGCATTAAATACAATTATTGATGCGGTCGATAGAATCCGCGACACAGCAACCAGCCATGAACGGACATTCATCATTGAAGTGATGGGGCGTGATGCGGGTGATCTGGCACTTTGGGCCGGGGTTGCCGGTGGTGCTGAAACCATCTTAATTCCTGAATCAAAGACAGACATTAAAGCTGTTGCTGAACGTATCGAGGCAGGTATGAGCCGTGGTAAGAAACACTCAATTATTATTGTTGCTGAAGGTGTGATGAGTGCGGCGGAATGCGGCGATGAGCTGCGCAAATACATCAATGTGGATACAAGAGAAAGTGTACTCGGACATATGCAGCGCGGTGGTAAGCCGACAGGATCGGACCGTGTACTGGCATCAAGATTAGGTGCTTATGCGGTGGACTTATTGAAAGATAATATTTCAGGGTACGCAGTCGGTCTTGAGAAAAATGAAATGTCAAAAACGAGTTTTGATGAAGTGTTCCAAAAAGAGCATGTGATTAATGAAAAGCTATATCAGTTGTCAAAAGAGTTATCAATTTAGGAGGAAAATTAGAATGCGAAATACAAAAATCGTTTGTACAATCGGTCCTGCGTCTGAAGCACCGGAAAAATTAGAGCAGTTAATGATAGAGGGTATGAATGTTGCCCGTCTGAACTTCTCACACGGGGATCATGAAGAGCATAAAGGACGGATTGATAATATCCGTAAAGTAGCAGAGAAACTTGATAAAAATATCGGTATTCTGCTTGATACAAAAGGTCCCGAAATCAGAACACACAATATGACAGGCGGTGCTGTCGAACTGTCAAAAGGTACTGACATTATTGTATCCATGGACGAAGTGGAAGGTACTGCTGAAAAATTCTCTATCACATATCAGGAGTTGATTGATGATGTGGATGCCGGCAACCGTATTTTACTGGATGACGGTTTAATTGAACTTGAAGTGACAAGTATTTCGAAAGAAAAAAATGAAATCTACTGTAAAGTTTTAAATGACGGCGTTTTAAAAAATAAAAAAGGAGTCAATGTCCCTGGTGTATCTGTAAAACTTCCTGGTATTACTGAAAAGGACCGTGCAGATATCATTTTCGGTATCGGTGAAGGCGTTGACTTTATCGCAGCAAGTTTCATCAGAAGAAACAGTGATGTTCTTGAAATCAGAGAGCTTCTTGAAGAGTATAATGCAGGACACATCGGCATTATTCCTAAAATCGAAAATCAGGAAGGTATCGACAACATTGACAGTATCCTTGATGTTTCCGACGGTTTAATGGTTGCAAGAGGGGATCTTGGTGTTGAAATCCCGCCTGAATCCGTACCAATGGTTCAGAAAGATTTGATTAAGAAATGTAACTATTTAGGTAAACCTGTAATTACAGCAACACAGATGCTTGACTCCATGCAGGTGAACCCGAGATGTACACGTGCAGAAGCAAGTGATGTTGCGAATGCGATTTATGATGGAACAGATGCAGTAATGCTGAGTGGAGAGACTGCAGCGGGTGATTATCCTGTCGAAGCTGTCCGTACGATGACTTCAATCGCTAATTCAGCAGAAGCGGCACAGGATTATAAAAAATTACTGTCCGAGCGTACAAAAACCCAGCAGCCGAACCTGGTAACAGCGATTGGTGTTTCTGTTGCCCACACAGCATTGAATTTGAACTGTAAGGCGATTATCGCTGCAACAGAGTCCGGTCATACCGGTAAAATGATTTCCAAATACCGTCCGCATGCAGATATTATTGCGGTGACACCGCATGAGCATGTTGCAAGACATCTGGCGCTCGTTTGGGGCGTACATCCGATTGTGACTGACGGTACGAAAAATACAGACCATCTGTTAAATACTTCTGTGACTGCAACTATTGATAAAGGTTATGCAGGTTATGGAGACTTATTAATCATTACAGCAGGTGTACCGACTGGTAAATCAGGATCTACAAACCTGATGAAGCTTCATGTAGTGGGCGATGTACTCGTTAAAGCACAGGGTATCGGCCGCAGAAGTACAGTGGCAGAATCAGTGGTTGTTCATTCTGCAAAAGATTTAAAAGATAAGAACGTTGAAGGCAAAATCGTAGTTGTACAGTCTGTAGAGCCTGAATATACTGAGAGCCTTGAAAAAGCAGCAGGTCTTGTGACAGTTGAAGGCGGACTGACGAGCCACGGTGCAATCGTCGGTTTGAATATCGGTCTTCCGACTATTGTCGGTGCTGAGAATGCACTGGATGTAATCACTGACGGTATGCTTGTTACAATTGATTCAGAGCAGGGAGCTATTTATAACGGCCACGCGAACGTGCTGTAATATAATATTTGTTAATAAAAATTAAGAAGGCTGTGGAAATTTCACAGTCTTTTTATTTTTGATAAATGAAGTATTTTCCAAGAAGCGTTCTGCATGGTTAGTGTTGCAAATGAATTCATTACATTTGTATAATGAGAGTGAGGTGCATATTATGAAAAGATACTTAGTACTAATGTTTTTAACAGCCGGGGTATTGGCGGCGTGTAATAATGAGCCGGTTGAAGAAACCACTGAAGAGGAAACACCCGCTGAAGAAACGGATAATCAAAGTAATACTGATTCCGAGGCTGAAGAAGAAAGCGGCGAAAGCGATGAAGGCAGTGACGAAAGCAGTGAGAATACGGATGTTGATTTAACGGCAGAGGGAATTATAGATGAATCGATCCGTCAGTACGGAGATACATTGAGCTATGAAATGAGGCACAATTATGTAATTTCAAGTGGAGATGACGAAGAGGAAATCCGGTTGATTACGACACGCAGCGACCAAAATGAACTGAAAGTGGACGTGAATACACCGGATGATACATTTTCACATTACATTATTGAAGGGGAGCATTTTATTTATATTGATGGTGATTTTGAGTTCCAGGAAGAAGACGTTGATATTTCAGGTTCATCCTACGGGGATATTGTTTCAGGTCTGGAACCATTCAAAGATGCATCATTTTCTGAAACTGAAGACGGCTATGTTTTGACAAAAACAATAGAAAATGATGAGGCGTTTGCCGAGCTTCTGCCTGAAGAGCTGATTTCTGAAATTCCGGAAGGCGGAGCGGAAGGGACGATTGAACTGCTGTTTAATAATGACTTCCAATTTAATGGATCGAATCTCGATGTAACTCTGGAAGAAGACGGAGAGACTTATCAATTAACGTCAAATAGCACTATCCGCGGTGTCGGGACACTTGATGTGATTGAAAAACCAAACGGTATGTCAGAGCAATAAGTTTATCTTATGAAATGATATAAGATAATTAACTCTTTGTTATAACGGACCCGGGAAGTATGTTATGCTGTGAATACCCTTTATTTAAAGGGCTTTCACAGTATAAAAGTGGATATTTACATGCTGCAGTATAACGTTTTGCTTTTGTTCACAAAAAGTCATAATTTGATATAATGTAGTTAACATTCATATTTTAGTGATGAAATTTCAGAGGAGGATATTTTATGTCTCAAAAGAAAGGTTTAGAGGGGATTGTGGTTGCTGACTCCCGTATCAGTTCAATTATCGGGTCACAGCTCACATATTGCGGTTATGAAATTGATGACCTTGCGGAGAATGCATTGTTTGAAGAAGTTGTTTATTTATTATGGAATGACCGCCTGCCGAACCAGCAGGAACTTAAAGAGTTCAGTGATAAATTATTTGAATTAATGAATTTAGATGAAAGAATTTACGATCATTTTAAAAATTATCCGATTGAATCTGTGCATCCAATGACTGCACTGCGTACTGCATTGTCATTCACAGCACATTTTGATGCGAATGCCGAGAATACTTCAGATGCTGCCCAGAAAGAGAAGGCATTGAGAATTCAGGCACAGCTTCCGGCACTCGTGGCATCATTTGCCCGTGTCCGCAATAATCAGGAAGTAATCAAACCTAAAAAAGGATTGAGCTATGCTGCGAATTTCCTGTATATGCTGAATGGTGAAACACCGACAGACGTACAGGAAGAAGCGATGAATAAAGTACTTGTACTGCAGGCAGATCACGAGTTGAATGCTTCTACATTCACGGCCCGTGTGTGTGTGGCAACTGAATCAGATATTTACTCAGGCATTACTGCTGCAATCGGCGCATTAAAAGGTCCACTGCACGGCGGAGCAAACGAACAGGTGATGAACATGCTGAAAGAAGTCGGCTCACTTGATCAGGTTGATGCGTATATTCAAAAGAAAATTGACAACAAAGAAAAGATTATGGGTATCGGTCACAGAGTTTATAAAGAAGGCGACCCGCGTGCCAAGTATTTGAAACATATGTCGAAGAAGCTGACAGAAGAAAACGGTGAAGGCGAGCTGTTTGAGATTTCCAAGAGAATCGCTGAAATCGTTGAAAAGGAAAAAGGTCTTCTTCCGAATGTTGATTTCTACAGTGCAACTGTTTATCATTCACTTGGAATTTCTTCAGATCTATTCACACCAATTTTCGCAATGAGCCGTGCTTCAGGCTGGACAGCGCACATTTTAGAACAGTATGCAGATAACAGACTGATTCGTCCAAGAGCTGAATATGTCGGTGCAACAGGAAGAAAATACGAAGCAATTGAAAACAGATAATCTATTGATAATAATTTTTGGAGGTATTTTATAAATGGCAAGTGAAAAAATTCAAACTCAAAACGGTGAACTTACAGTTCCAAATCATCCGGTTATTCCATTTATCGAAGGGGACGGAATTGGTCCTGACATCTGGAAAGCATCTCAAAGAGTATTAGACGGAGCGGTTGAAAAAGCATATAACGGCGAAAAGAAAATTGACTGGAAAGAAGTATATGCAGGACAAAAAGCATATGACCAGACAGGTGAATGGCTGCCGCAGGCAACACTTGATACAATCGATGAATATTTACTTGCGATTAAAGGTCCTTTGACAACACCAATCGGTGGTGGAATCCGTTCATTAAATGTGGCACTTCGCCAGGAGCTGGATTTATTTACGTGTCTGCGTCCCGTAAGATATTTTGATGGTGTTCCTTCACCGTTAAAACGTCCTGAGGATACTGATATGGTTATCTTCCGTGAGAATACTGAAGATATTTATGCTGGTATTGAATTCCAGGAAGGTACTGAAGAAGTGAAAAAAGTGATTAACTTCCTTCAGGATGAAATGGGTGCCAAAAATATCCGTTTCCCTGAAACTTCCGGTATCGGTATTAAGCCTGTATCAAAAGAAGGTACAGAACGTCTTGTGCGTGCAGCGATTAACTATGCGATTGAGCACAAACGTCCTTCAGTTACACTGGTTCATAAAGGGAATATCATGAAATTTACAGAAGGCGGCTTTAAAGCATGGGGCTATGACCTTGCGGAAAGAGAATTCGGCGATAAAGTATTTACATGGAAAGAATACGATAAAATCGTTGAGCAGGAAGGCAGAGAAGCTGCGGATAAAGTTCAAAGCGAAGCTGAAGCGGCAGGTAAAATCATCGTGAAAGATTCAATCGCGGATATCTTCTTGCAGCAGATTTTAACACGCCCGAAAGAATTCGGCGTTGTTGCGACAATGAACTTAAACGGAGACTATATCTCTGATGCACTTGCAGCGCAGGTCGGCGGAATCGGTATTGCACCGGGTGCGAACATCAACTATGAAACAGGACATGCAATCTTTGAAGCGACTCATGGTACAGCACCTAAATATGCCGGTCTTGACAAAGTGAATCCTTCATCAGTTATTTTATCAGGTGTATTACTTCTTGAGCATATCGGATGGCAGGAAGCAGCGGATCTGATTACTAAGTCAATGGAGAAAACAATTGCATCCAAAGTAGTAACATATGACTTTGCACGTCTAATGGATGGTGCAACTGAAGTGAAATGTTCTGAGTTTGGTGATGAACTGATTAAAAACATGGATTAATAATTTAAGGAGTGATTCTTTTGACCAGAAAGAAAATATCAGTTATCGGTGCCGGTTTTACCGGTGCGACGACTGCTTTTATCGCAGCTTCAAAAGAACTGGGTGATGTTGTCCTTGTAGATATCCCGCAGGTGGAAAAACCGACACAGGGGAAGGCACTTGATATGCTTGAGGCAATGCCTGTCCTCGGGACTGATTCGAAAGTGACAGGTACGAGTGATTACAGTGACACAAAAGATTCTGATATAGTGATTATCACTGCCGGTATCGCAAGAAAGCCGGGAATGAGCAGGGATGATCTGGTACAGACCAATCAGAAAGTGATGCAGTCAGTGACGAAGGAAGTGGTTAAACATTCTCCGGATACCACTATACTGGTACTGACAAACCCTGTAGACGCTATGACTTATACCGTTTATAAAGAGTCAGGTCTGCCGAAAGAAAAAGTAATCGGACAGTCCGGTGTCCTCGATACGGCACGTTTTTGTACTTTTGTAGCAGAAGAACTGAATGTTTCTGTAAAAGACGTCAAAGGTTTCGTTCTTGGCGGTCACGGTGATGACATGGTTCCTTTAATCCGTTATTCAAGTGTCGGTGGTGTTCCGCTCGATAAACTTCTCGATGACGAAACGATTTCCGGAATTGTTGAACGTACACGAAAAGGCGGAGCGGAAATTGTTGGACTGCTTGGTAACGGTTCTGCATACTATGCACCTGCAGCGGCACTTGTACAGATGGCAGAAGCGATTTTAAAAGACCAGAAACGACTGCTTCCGGCGATTGCACTTCTTGACGGTGAATATGGTTATAATGATGTGTATCTCGGAGTGCCGACGATTTTAGGTGAGAACGGTATCGAGAAAATTGTTGAACTTGATTTAACAGACTCGGAAAAAGCTGAACTTCAAGTGTCGAAAGAATCCGTTGAAAAAGTTATGAAGGTTTTAAAATAGTATTGCGAAAATTATAAACCCTACGTATAATAAACAGTCGTCTGAATATTTCAGACGGCTTTATTTATTTTGGGAGGTAAGTTAAAAATGGAAAGTGGTAGAAAGAAAAATGGTCTCTTCCAAAAATTTCTGGATTTTGTAGAATGGCTCGGTAATAAACTGCCGCATCCAATCACATTGTTCGCTTTACTTGCAGGGATTACATTAATCGCTTCTGCAGTTTTTTCAATGTTTGAAATTGAAGTGGAGCATCCAGGGGAAGACGGCGGAACAGTAACAGTCAATAATTTATTAAACAGTGAAGGTATTAATTATATTTTCTTAAATATGACTGATAATTTCATCAATTTTGCACCGCTCGGAGTAGTACTGGTGACAATGCTTGGTATCGGTATTGCCGAACGTTCAGGATTAATCAGTGCAGCTTTGAGAGGATTTATCCTGTCAATTCCTAAGAATTTAATTACAGCAGGACTGGTATTTGCAGGTATTATGTCTTCAATTGCTACAGATGCAGGATATGTTGTACTGCCGCCTTTAGGTGCAGTGATTTATCTGGCGCTCGGCAGACACCCGCTTGCCGGTCTGGCAGCAGCTTTTGCCGGGGTCTCGGCTGGATTCTCTGCGAATCTGCTGCTAAGCGGTACTGACGCAATGCTTGCAGGATTAACAATTGATGCAGTCAATATGATTGACCCTGCCTATGCTGAAGGTATGAATATTGCGATGAACTGGTTCTTTATCGCAGCAAGTGTATTTTTACTGACGTTTGTCGGCTGGTTTGTATCGGATAAGATAGTTGAACCGCGTCTTGGAAGTTTCAGTGCCGGAGATTCAGATGATCCAACTGTAAACGATGAAGACATGAACGGCCTGCAGCCGATTGAGAAAAAAGGTCTCATTGCTGCAGGAATCTCAATTGTAGTCAGTGTGATTTTAGCAGCGCTGCTTGTTGCACTGCCAAATTCTCCGATGCGTGGTGCGGATGAAATCGGCAGTTATCTTGATACAATCATTCAGTCACCATTCATGGATGCATTAGTGCCGATTATCACAATTTTATTCTTTATACCGGGTCTGGTATACGGTCTGGTTACGAAGAGTATTAAAAATGATAAGGATGTCGCGAATCAATTAACTGAAACGATGGCAACAATGGGAATGTTTATTGTGCTTGCATTTACAGCAGGACAGTTTGTTGCATTCTTTGCAGAATCTAATTTTGGTGTCATCATTGGTGTTTACGGTGCAGAAATACTTGAAGCTGTTAATATCAGTGGTATTCCGTTGTTAATTGGTTTCATGCTGGTAGTTGCTTTTGTTAATTTATTTATCGGGAGTGCAAGTGCGAAATGGGCGATGATGGCGCCGGTTTTTGTGCCGCTCTTAATGCAGTTCGGTTTTTCACCGGAACTGACAACAATGGCATACCGTGTTGCAGATTCTTCAACCAACATTATTACACCGTTAATGACGTATTTCGCAATCATCATTGCATTTGCTCAGAGATATGATAAAAATATCGGAATCGGAACACTGATTTCCGTCATGCTTCCGTACTCTATATTCTTCTTCATATTCTGGTCATTGATGCTGATTGTCTGGATGTGGATCGGCATACCGCTCGGACCGAACGCACCGGTTCATTACTAATAAGATTGACGCAGACTTTGTTCTGCGTCTTTTTTTGTTGGATTATCATTATATGCTAGGTATAATTAACTTGAAATGACTTTAGGAGCGTGACTCATGAATAAATTGATATTAATTGACGGAAACAGTATTGCATTCCGGGCGTTTTACGCACTGCCTCTGTTATCAAATCAAAGCGGTCTTCACACAAATGCATTATTCGGCTATGCCAGATTACTTGAAAAAATCATCGAAGATGAAGAACCGACACACTTTTTAGTCGCGTTTGATGCAGGAAAATCCACCTTCAGACATCAGGCATATAAAGAATATAAAGGCGGCAGACAGTCTACACCGCCGGAGCTCGGCGAGCAGTTTGCACCAATCAGGAAATTGATTGATGCCTACGGTATTAAACGCTATGAAGTGAGTGAATACGAAGCGGATGATATTATGGGGACGCTCAGCCGGATGGGTGATGAAGAAGGTTTTAAAACAATCATCATTACGGGTGATAAAGATTTAACGCAGCTCGCAAGTGAGCATACGGATGTTTACTTTACTAAAAAAGGAATCAGTGATATCGAAGTCTATACTCCGGATCATGTAAATGAAGTATACGGCTTAAAACCGCTGCAGATTATTGATCTTAAAGGATTGATGGGTGATAAGTCCGATAATATTCCCGGAGTGCCGGGTGTCGGCGAAAAAACAGCGCTTAAACTCCTTCACGCGTACGGCTCAGTGGAAGGTGTCTATGAAAACATTGATGCGGTCGGCGGCAAGAAGCTGAAAGAAAACCTTACAGAGAATAAAGACACCGCTTTAATGAGTAAAGAGCTTGCTACGATTTATCGTGAAGTACCGTTTGATTTCGATTTAGACAGCTTAAAATTTGATAAAGACAACAATGAAAAACATGCGATCTTTAAAGAATTTGAATTTAATTCACTCCTTGAAAACGTGGATGCTGAAGCGGCAGAGGAAAAAGAAGCATTTACAGACGAACTGACGGATGATTTAAGTGCTCTCGGCAAAAATATTTCACTGCATCTGGAAGTGCATGAGGATAATTATTTATTCAACGCACCAGAGTATGTGGCAGTCACTGACGGCAGTAAAACTTTTATCAGCAGGACAGAGGATGTGGACACTGATGAATTATTAAAGGTGCTGAATCACAGTGACACTGTCAACAGTTATGATATTAAACGTCAGATTGCACTGCTGAGTCACCTTGGAATTCAGTTTACAGATTTTACGAGTGATATTATGCTCGCAAGCTTCTTACTGGATCCGTCTAAAAAGATTATCGGTGTCAGTGAGACTGTTCAGGATTACGGTTTTTCAATAGACAGTGATGATTTCGTATACGGTAAAGGCAGAAATAAAAAAACACCGACGGAAGAAGAAATGATTTCTTTCCTAAATGATAAAGTGATGGCGGTGCATCAATCACTGCCGCTCGTTAAAGAGAAGCTCGAAAAAGATGAGATGCTTGAATTGTGGCAGGACCTGGAAATGCCTCTGTCTAAAGTACTCGCTGACATGGAACTCAGAGGTATTACCGTGGATGTATCACGTCTTAAAAGCATGCAGGAAGATATTGATGTGCGTTTAAAAGAAATAGAATCTCATATTTATGAGCTCGCGGGTGAAGAGTTTAACATTAATTCACCGAAACAGCTCGGTGTGATATTATTTGAGAAACTTGCCCTCCCGGTGATTAAAAAGACAAAGACTGGATATTCAACAGCTGTTGATGTTCTTGAGGCACTTTTAAATAAGCATGATATTATACAGTACCTGCTGGATTACAGAACGTTATCCAAACTACAGTCAACATATGTGGTCGGCCTGCAGAATGAAATTCGTGATGACTCAAGAATCCATACCCGTTTTAATCAGACGCTTGCTCAGACAGGACGTTTATCATCTGTAGAGCCGAACCTTCAAAATATCCCGATCCGGATTGAGGAAGGCAGGAAAATCAGACGCGCATTTGTCTCAAAAGATGATGACCATGTGCTTCTGGCACTTGACTATTCACAGATTGAACTGCGTGTTCTGGCGACAATTACCGGTGATGTGACCATGACTGAAGCTTTCAGCAGCGACACGGATATTCATACAAAGACTGCGATGGAAGTGTTCGGTGTCGAACATGATGAAGTGACATCATTGATGAGACGGAACGCAAAAGCGGTCAATTTCGGAATTGTCTACGGCATCAGTGATTATGGACTCAGTCAAAACCTTCATATTACGCGTAAAGAGGCTAAGGCATTCATAGATAATTATCTTGACTCTTTCCCGGAAGTGAAGCAGTTTATGAGTGATGTCGTTCAGGATGCAAAGCGTGACGGTTATGTTAAGACGCTGATGAACAGACGCAGATACATTCCTGATATTCAGAGCAGAAATTTCAACGCCAGAAGTTTCGCGGAACGAACAGCAATGAACTCTCCGATTCAGGGGAGCGCCGCGGATATCATTAAGCGCGCAATGGTAAAGTATGCAGAAGATGAAGCAGCACAAAAATTTAATGCGGAACTATTGCTGCAGATTCACGATGAATTGATATTTGATGTGCCGAAAGATGAAATTGAAGCATTTATTCCTGTGATTCAAAATATTATGGAACATGCGCTAGAATTGAAAGTGCCGTTAAAAGTAGACTACGGCTACGGCAAAGACTGGTACGAAGTGAAGTAGGTGGAAATATGCCGGAATTACCGGAAGTAGAATTAGTAAAAAGAGATTTGTCTGCGGTTGAAGGGCTCACTGTCGACGAAGTGACAGTATCCGATTATGTGACGTCAGGTCATGAAGCGGGCAGAAAAACAATTATTAAACAGCCTGTCCCTCTGTTTGTAGGGGAGATGACAGGTGCAGAAATCATTAAAGTGGGCAGACGCGGCAAATATTTGTATTTCATTCTTAAAAAGTTTGAGGAAACATATTATTTGATGAGTCATCTCGGAATGAGCGGCGGATATTTCCATGTCCGCTCATTCAATGATATTCAGGAATTAAATTACCGGAAGCACTGGCAGGTGCAGTTTACACTGTCTGACGGAACATTCCTTGTGTACAGTGACATCCGACGGTTCGGCGAAATGCAGGTGGTGCCTTCATTTTCAGCTTTTCTGCCGCTTTCTGCCATGGCTCCAGAATATACTGATGCTGCATCGAGAGAATATTTTCTGCACCAGCTGTCGAAAGATAAGTACCAGAACAAGCAGATTAAAGCAGTGATTATGGATGCAGGTGTGATTCCCGGTGTCGGTAATATTTACGCTTCTGAAAGTCTGTATAGTGCCGGAATTCTCCCGTCGAGAAAAGTGAGATACATTTCGAAGGCAAGATTAAACACATTATTTGATGAGATAGTCAATGTATTTGAACTGTCACTGTTAAACGGAGGTTCGACGATTTCAGATTATAGAAGTCTGTCCGGAAGTTCCGGTAAAATGCAGGACAGGTTCAATGTGTATCAGAAGAAAACATGTCCAAAGGGGCATGAGATAAAAACAAAAATCATAGCAGGCAGAAACACATTTTATTGTACAAGATGCCAGAAATAGGTGGACAGATGAATAAAGTAATTGGATTAACAGGCGGTATTGCGAGTGGTAAATCAACTGCTTCGGATTACATAAAATCCCAAGGGTACCCGGTACTCGACGCGGATATTTATTCCCGGAAAGCACTTGATAAAGGAATGCCGGGCTATAAGAAGGTGGTTGACCATTTCGGACGTGATATTCTGGATGAGAGCTTTGAGATTGACCGTAAAAAACTCGGTCAGATTATCTTTACTGATAAAAGTGAACGGGAAATGTTGAACAGTATTGTACATCCTGAAGTCCGAAGAATGATGAATGAGGATCAGACACGATTTTTGGAAGAATCCCATGTATTTTTGGATATTCCTTTGTTGTTTGAAAATGGACTGGATAAAAACTGTGACATTACAATTACTGTTTTTGTGAACAGTGATGTTCAGCTCGCACGTCTGATGGCAAGGAACCAATTATCGAAAGTGGATGCTAAGGCCCGGATCAACAGTCAGATGTCGCTTGAAGAAAAGAAAAAAAGAGCGACATATCAGTTTGACAACAATGGTTCAAAGACGGATTTGTATGCTCAGATTAATGATTTTCTAAACAGTCTGTAATCAAAAATACAGCGGATAAAAAAATTGAAAATAAAATCACAATATACGTTTTTAACTCCCTTTTAATGTGTTATACTAATTATGAAAAAGCATAACATATATATAAGGGAGTTTTTTTATGACAAAAGTTGCGATTAATGGTTTAGGTAGAATAGGAAGAATGGTGTTCCGTCTGATTGCAGATTCAGAACATCTTGAGCTTGCAGCGGTCAATGCAAGTTACCCTGCAGAAACTCTGGCACATTTGATTAATTATGACTCCACACACGGCAGATGGGAAAAAACTGTTGAAGCAAAAGGAAGCGCTTTATATGTGAACGGGAAAGAAATTAAAATTGTTTCTGACAGAGATCCGGCGAATCTGCCATGGAAAGAGCTTGAAGTAGATATTGTTTTTGAGGCGACAGGTAAATTCAACCACGGGGATAAAGCACAGGGACATCTTGATGCAGGTGCGAAAAAAGTGCTGCTCACCGGACCGTCAAAAGGCGGGAATGTACAGACTATTGTTATCGGAGCGAATGAAAGTGAACTTGATGTAAGCGGATACAATGTTTTTTCGAACGCTTCATGTACCACGAACTGTCTCGCACCGGTTGCAAAAGTGCTGAATGACTCATTCGGTATTGAAAGCGGCCTGATGACGACAGTACATGCTTACACAAATGATCAGAATACGCTGGATAATCCGCATAAAGATCTGCGCCGTGCCCGTACAGCATCAGACAGTATTATACCGACATCAACCGGAGCTGCGAAAGCGCTTGGGGTTGTTCTTCCGGAATTGAATGATAAACTGGACGGTCTGGCACTCCGTGTTCCGACACCGAACGTATCCCTTGTGGATCTCGTGGTGGACTTAAACAAAACAGTGACTGCAGAAGAAGTGAATGAAACATTTGAAAAGCATGCTGAAGGTAATCTGAAAGGGGTTCTCGGTGTGACATATGAACCGCTTGTATCAAAGGATTTTAATACCGATTCAAGAAGTGTCGTTATTGACGGCTCCCTTACGATGGTGATGCGTGATAATAAGGTCAAGGTTCTTGCATGGTATGACAATGAGTGGGGTTATTCTGTCAGAACTGTGGAACTCGCAAAAGCAATTGCGGAAGGTATGAAATAAAGTGTCTGCCCGGGATATACAAGGATATAGTTGTCTTTACAGACAGCTTTTATCTTATGTGTATCCCGGTTTTTATTATTAAGTCAGGATTTGTTATAATAGATAAGAAGATTAATTAAAGAGGTGAAGATTATGAAATGTCCTCAGTGCCAGCATGACAGCTCAAAAGTGATTGATTCAAGACATACTGATGAGATGTCGGCAATCAGAAGACGGCGGGAATGTGAGAAGTGCGGCTTTAGATTTACGACTTTTGAACGTGTTGAGTTAACACCTCTTGTGGTAGTAAAGAAAGACGGGACGAGGGAAGTATTTTCAAGGGAAAAAGTGCTGGACGGTCTTTTAAGGGCATGTGAAAAAAGAGCGATTCCGTACAGTGAACTTGAAAAACGGACGGATAATGTTGAAGCTGACTTGAGAAATTTAAATAAGGCGGAAGTGTCATCGAATGATATCGGTGAATGTGTAATGAAAGAATTAATTACACTTGATCAGGTGGCGTATGTGAGATTTGCGTCTGTATATAAGGAATTTAAAGATATCGACCAGTTGATGGATACGTTAAATCACCTTGCTGAAGGCAGGAATGAAGATGAACTTCAATGACAGATTAAAACCGAATACTGAATTTATAGTATATGCGCCGATGAGGCTGTCAGCGGATCATCATGAAGTGTTGAATCAGTTGTATTTACCGGTTCTTCAATCCGATACGCTGATGGCTTATTTATATTTACATGAGTCTACGGCGCATTATAAACCGTTGACTCATCGTTTTCACAAAGAAATCATGGATGCTCTGTCAATACCGCTGTCCGCATTTTCAGATATGCTTGAAAAGCTGGAAGGTATCGGGCTCATCCGGACATATGTGTCTAATAAAGACCACGATGATTTATTTGTATATGAACTTCTGAGTCCGATGTCTGCAGAAGCATTTTTTAAAGATCCGATGATGAGTATGTATTTACACGGCAGAATCGGTTCTGAGCAGTATAAAGAGAAAAGGAGCCGCCTGAGTTATCCGGCGCTCCCGGATGAAATTAGTGATGTGACACGGAAATTCACTGAAGTGTTCCGTCATAACGAAACGGATGAATTTGAACTGCCGTCAGAGGATTTTAAACGGGATGTGCAGTCAACAGGTGCCAACGTTGATATGGACGACTTTGATTTTGATGTACTCTATACGCATTTAAAAGGTACCAAGATTGATAAGAAATTCTTTAACAGAGATGTTAGAATGTTGATTGTAAAGCTGAGTGTACTGTTTAATTTAAATGCATATGATATGAAGATGATTTTATTGAATTCCACGAATCAATACCGGGGAATTGATAAAGAAAAATTGAAGTACGAAGCAAGAAGTTATTATCAGAAAGAATATAATAAACCGATGCCCGCTTTAACATCCGTCCGCCAAAAAGAACCGGATACAGAAGAGCATGCAGATGAAATGGGTTATATTACATCGTTAAACGGAATCAGTCCTGTGGACCGGCTGAACGATTTAAAATCTTTTTCGCCGAGTGACACGGATTTAAAACTGGTTACGGATATTATTGCGAATACGACACTTGAGAACGGCGTGATCAATGTCCTTCTCGAATACGTGTTTCAGATTCAGGAAGGGGAACTTCCTGTCCCTTATACAATGAAAATTGCAAGGGACTGGCAGAAGGCGGGATATCAGTCTGCAGAAGAAGCGTATCAGTCCATTATCGACTACAGGAAAGAACAGGAAAAAAGAAAGCGCGGGAAACCAGGCAGAGTCCGGGACGGCGAGAAGAAGCCGTATTGGATGGATAAAGAGAAAGCAAAAGATGCAGAACCTGTGAATTACAGCAGTCAGAAAACCGCAAAGGATGACCCGGAGCTGCAGAAGATGATCGATGAATTCAGAAAAAATTAGGTGATTAGTATGGAATCAATGAGTGATCTGCTCAAAACCAATAAAAGAATTGAACAGAATAATGAACGGATTTACCAGCAGTTAATCCAGCACCCTAAAATCACAGCGCTGATTAATGATAAAGAAAAGCCGCTGACTGCTTCAATGATCAGAAATGATATGATTACACTGAAGCATTACGCAGATCAGCCGACTGAGTGCGAAGTGGACAGTGACGGAAACTGTATCAGCCATCCGGATGGATATGTGATTAATATTGATATCCGCGAGGGCCGTGCGAACATGTATTATACACCGTGTCCGGTAAAAGAACGTCAGGATGCGTTTAGAAGAAAAGAAAATTTAATTCAGTCCTACCATGTGCCGAAGGATATTAAGAACGCGACATTTGATACGATTTTTATCGACGGGGATTCAAACCGGAATCCGTTAATCAGAAAAGCCATCCAAGTTACGAAAGATATCGCATCCGGTGACAACTACCGCGGTCTTTACGTCCATGGTGAGTTCGGTATCGGGAAGTCTTATATTTTAGGCTGTATCGCCAATGAACTGAAGGAAAAATCTGTGTCATCCATGATTGTATATGTGCCTGAAATATTGAGGGATTTAAAAGCCGGTTTCAGAGACGGGACAACAGATGAGAAATATAGAACGTTTAAAGAAGCGGAAGTATTGATTCTCGATGATCTCGGTGCTGAAGATGTGACGCCGTGGGCGAGGGATGAAATTATTACGAGCCTCCTTCACCACCGGATGGTGCAGAATAAACCGACGTTCATCAGTTCCAATTACAGTATCAGTGACCTCGAGTATAGATACAGCATCACGAAAGAAAACGGACGTGAAGAAACAAAAGCCCGCAGAATGACAGAACGTATCCGCGCGCTCTGTGAAGAGTTTGAACTTAAAGGGAAGAATTACCGTACAAAATAGTACGATGATGATCTGCATGATAAAGAACGGTTGCGGAACTGAATGAATTTATGTATAATCTATCTATAATTTCATTATTGTAAATCCAAGGACAAGACTTGAATGTGTTTTTTAAAAGAGAGTGCATGGTGCGCTGAAACATGCATACTAAACCGTGAAAGGTTACTCCCTTGATATATGCCGGTTAATACCCGGACGTTTTAAGTGCGTTAAGCTTATCTTGAGTTGAGAATCTGATTCTCATAAATCAGGGTGGTACCACGGTTATAATCGTCCCTCTATTTTAATAGAGGGGCGATTTTTTTGATAATGAAAAAATTGAAAGGATGATAAGTATGAGTGAAGTTAATATTAAATTTCCAGATGGAAATGTAAAAGAATTTGAATCCGGCGTCACTGCAGAAGAGATTGCACAGTCCATTTCACCAGGTTTAAAGAAAGCGGCTGTTGCTGCTAAAGTGAACGGGGAAATGTATGATCTCCGCCGTCCGATTGAAAACGATGCGGATTTTGAATTATTTACAAACAAGAATGAAGAAGGTCTTGAGGTACTGCGTCATTCTACAGCACACCTGATGGCACAGGCACTGAAACGCTTGTACGGTGATGTAAAGTTTGGTGTCGGTCCTGTCATTGAAGAAGGATTTTACTACGACTTTGATATGGATGAAAAAATTTCTTCCGATGACTTTCCTAAAATTGAAAAAGAGATGCAGAGAATTGTTGATGAAAATGTTGAAATCCACCGTAAAGTATTGTCCCGAAACGAAGCAAAAGAATTATTTAAAGATGATCCGTATAAGCAGGAGCTGATTGATGCGATTCCTGAAGATGAGAAAGTGACAGTCTATTCTCAAGGAGAATTTACAGATTTATGCCGCGGAGTACACGTTCCGCAGACTTCAAAAATAAAAGTCTTTAAACTGTTATCCACTGCCGGTGCGTACTGGAGAGGGGATGCAGATAACAAAATGCTTCAAAGAATTTACGGAACTGCATTCTTTGATAAAAAAGATTTAAAAGCATATTTAAATCTGCTTGAAGAAAGAAAAGAACGCGACCACCGGAAAATCGGTAAAGATATGAAATTGTTCCAGAACAATCAGAATATCGGTGCAGGCCTGCCGCTCTGGCTGCCGAACGGTGCAACAATCCGGAGAGAAATCGAGCGTTATATTGTGGACAAGGAAGTTGAACTCGGTTATGACCATGTATACACTCCAATCATGGCAAATGTTGATCTATACAAGCAGAGCGGACACTGGGAGCACTATCAGGAAGATATGTTCCCGCCGATGGATTTAGACGGTGAGGAGTATGTCCTTCGTCCGATGAACTGCCCGCATCATATGATGATTTATAAGGCAGAGAAGCATTCATACAGAGAACTGCCGATTCGCATTGCAGAGCTCGGCATGATGCATCGTTATGAGGCGAGCGGGGCGGTCAGCGGACTGCAGCGCGTCCGGGGAATGGTTTTAAATGATGCGCACGTATTTGTCCGTCCGGATCAGATTAAAGAAGAGTTTATCCGTGTCGTCAATTTAATGCTTGAAGTATACGGTGATTTCGGTATTAAAGACTATTCATTCCGTCTCAGCTATCGTGACCCTGATAATAAAGAAAAATACTTTGACGATGATGCCATGTGGAATAATGCTGAGAGCATGCTGAAAGAAGCTGTAGATGAAATGGGTCTTGAATATGTGGAGGCGCTCGATGAAGCGGCATTCTACGGTCCGAAACTCGATGTACAGGTGAAAACAGCACTTGGTAAAGAGGAGACTTTATCTACAGTGCAGCTTGATTTCCTTCTGCCTGAGCGTTTTGACCTCGGCTATGTCGGCAATGACGGTGAAAATCACAGACCGGTCGTGATCCACCGAGGTATCGTTTCTACAATGGAACGTTTTGTGGCATTCCTGACTGAAGAATATAAGGGAGTGTTCCCGCTATGGCTTGCACCTCAGCAGGTGGAGATTATTCCGGTCAATGTGGATCTTCATTATGATTATGCAAGAAGCGTAAAGGATGAACTGAAATCCCAGGGAATCCGGGTGAATATCGATGACCGTAATGAAAAACTCGGCTATAAAATCCGTGAAGCCCAGATGCGTAAAGTGCCGTATCAAATTGTTATCGGCGATAAGGAAATCGAAGAGAACGAAGTGAATGTCCGTAAATACGGCGAGCAGGAGCAGAATTCTTATGACCGTGAAGAATTTGCATGGAAGCTCGTGGATGAAATTCGTCTGAAAAAATAATTTGACAAACAGTCAGTCGACGTGTATAGTAGTAAGAGTTGATAAGAACGGACAAGAAGAAGCACCCGCTTCTCACCCGCAAACACTTAAAGTTGTGACCGGGTTACTTACGAAAACTGTACTGCCTTACGCGCGGTATGGATAAGTATGAGGCGGGCATATGCCCGCCTTTTTTGTTCGTCTTAAATCTTATGGAGGTGTCGACAATAGCAAAGGACCAAACAATTATTAATGACCGTATCCGTGCTAAAGAAGTAAGACTCGTTGGACAGGATGGGGAGCAGATTGGTATTAAACCAACACGCGAAGCCCAGGAAATGGCTGACCGTGTAGAACTTGATTTAGTGCTTGTTGCTCCAAAAGCCAAGCCGCCGGTCGCACGTATTATGGACTACGGCAAGTTTAAGTATGAACAGCAGAAGAAAGAAAAAGAAGCTCGCAAAAAGCAGAAAATCATCAATGTTAAAGAAATCAGACTATCACCGACAATTGAAGAGCATGATTTCAATACTAAATTGAAAAATGCACGTAAATTTATCGGTAAAGAAGACAAAGTGAAAGTTTCTATACGTTTCCGCGGTCGTGCGATTACGCATAAAGACATTGGACGTAAAGTACTGGAACGTTTTGCTGAAGAGCTTTCAGACATTACAACAATCGAACAGAGACCTAAGATGGAAGGTCGTTCCATGTTCCTGATTGTTGCACCAAACAATGATAACAAATAATCGGAGGGAAATTTCATGCCAAAAATGAAAACACACAGAGGTTATGCTAAACGTGTTAAGAAAACAGGTACAGGTAAATTCAAGCGTAACCATGCTTACACAAGTCACTTATTCGCTAACAAATCTACTAAAGCGAAACGTAAATTAAGAAAATCTACATTAGTTGCGAAATCAGACGCAAAGAGATTAACACATCTTTTAGCTAGAGCGAAGTAATTATATTATCAAGGAGGAATCACCATGGTTCGTGTGAAAAATGGTTTAACGTCACGTAAAAGACGTAAAAAAGTATTGAAACAAGCAAAAGGATATTTCGGTTCTAAAAGTACTTTATATAGAACAGCTAAACAACAGGTTACAAAATCAGGTCAGTATGCATACCGTGACCGTAAAAACAAAAAACGTGAATTCAGAAGATTATGGATCGCACGTATTAACGCTGCAGCACGTCAGCACGACATCAGCTACAGCCGCTTAATGAACGGTTTAAAATTAGCAGGTATCGATATTAACCGTAAAATGCTTTCTGAAATCGCAATCGCAGACGATAAAGCATTCGGTGAGCTTGTAAGCCAGGCGAAAACTGCTTTAAACAAATAATTAATATAATATATGGACATCCGGTGAAGTGAATCTCAGCCGGATGTTTTTTTATGCATATCATTTGAAGGAACAGTATATTAGATTATAATATTTTTTTATTCTATAATAATTGAATGAAGAGATTAACAGGAGGCGATGATTGTGAGCATGGAAAATTTAATGATGAAAGCTCTGTCGATGGATATGATTACAGCGAAAATGTTCAATGAACTGCACACTGCAGTGACAGAAGCATACGGCGAAGAGAGAGGCCGGCAGCTGATTCAGGACGGTCTTAATGCCTATGGTTTAAAAGATACTGAGGCACTTGCGAAAAAAGCAACTGCTGAAGGTGAGAACCACCGTTTTTATGACTATCTGCCGAATCATGTAGAAGGTGAAGAACAGTATGCGGATTTAACACCGTTTGCAAGGTTCTCAAAAATGTTTGCACAGATTGCAAAGCAGGTCGTGGATAATGATGAAGAAAAAGGTGAGGACGTCATCAGAAGTGCCGTTGAACAGTTTGGCTTAAAACGCGGAGAAGGTATCAGACAGCGTGCCAGAACAAACGGTCTTGATAATACGTCCGACAATTATTTGAAGAACTATGACATGGCAAGAAGTGAACTGTTTGAAGTGGATACGACACACAAAGAAAACGAAATAGAGCAGACATTCACTTACTGTCCGCTCGGCCAGCAGTGGGCTGATGATGACATGGCGAAGTACGGAATTCTATACTGCCAGATGATTGACCCGTCACTTGCGAAAGGTTATAACGAGAACTTTGAAGTGGTGCATGATGAATATGTACTGAAAGAAGGCCAGTGTCACTTTGAGTTTAAGATGAAGGACAAGTAAATACAGGATTGACCAATTCACTATTCCGGAGGCATGAATATGGCATTTCAATTTGACCATCTGGTACATTTTACAGACAGCCCGGAAGATGCCGGGGAACGTTTAAAAAATATTGGTCTTCATGTGACCACAGGCGGCAGACATGAGGATGGCGGTACGTTTAATACGCTGACGTATTTTGATTTGAGTTATATTGAATTAATCGGTGTCTTTGACCGAAAAGCAGCTGAAGCGCCTGCAGAGCCTTACAGCTTGAGAGATACTTTTCAGAAGAATCATTTTAACAACGGCTTTTCAAAGATTGCATTCCGGTCTGATAATCTGGAAAGAGACCGGGAATATTTTGAGTCTGTCGGACTTGAAGTATACGGGCCGGTGCCTCTCAGCCGTAAGAGACCGGACGGCAGTGTATTGAGCTGGAAACTCCTTTACATTGGAGACGGTGAACATCATTTAGGTCTGCCGTTTTTTATTGAATGGGAGACGTCTGATGATGATCGGCGTGCGGATTTAATCAGCCGCGGGAATATTAAAATGCATGACAAAGGAGACCCTGCGTTTGATTCAGTCGGCATGGTGGTTAAAGATGCCGCTGAAACATTGAAAAAATGGTCCCGCTATTTTAATCTTGAAGCAGACGATGAGATATTCAAAGATGAGTATTTAAATGCGGAAGGTCACCGTTTGAAACTTGACGGCGGCGATATTATATTTTACCGTCCTGCCGGTGAAGGAATCGCTGCAGATATACTGGAAGAGAACGGGGAGACGCCGTTCATTGTGAATATTGAAGCTTCCGGTGAAAAAGGTCAGTATGAAGTGAAGAATGGTATATATCGATTCGTATAGTGTTTGAAAAACCGGCAGATCTCAATCCGCCGGTTTTTTTGTGTATGATAATGTTATGATAAGAATATTATAATTGACGGAGGCGTTTAAATGAGAATCGCAACAATTGGAACGGGAAGAATCGTACACGAATTTTTAGATGCTGTTGAAATGATTGACGGCACTGAATGTACCGCAGTTTACTCAAGAACAAAAGAAACTGCACAGACACTTGCAGAAAAGTATCAAGTGGATACTATATACACAGATTTAACAGAAATGTTCAGTGCTCCGGATATTGACGCGGTCTATATTGCATCACCGAACAGTCTGCATTTTAAGCAGTCATATGATGCACTGAGTCACGGGAAACATGTGATTTGTGAAAAGCCGTTCACAACAACTGTGGAGGAAACCGAACAACTGACAGCACTTGCGAAAAAGAAATCCCTGCTGCTTTTTGAAGCGATTAAAAATATTCATCTGCCGAATTATCAGCTGATCAGCGAACATATTGAGCGTATCGGTGATATTAAGTTTGTGCAGTGTAACTACAGTAAGTATTCAAGCCGCTATGATGCATTAAAAAACGGGGAGACGCCGAACGTGTTTAACCTGGAGTTTGCCGGGGGCGCACTTGCCGACTTAAATATTTATAATCTGCATTTCATTATCCGTCTTCTCGGTGAGCCGGAAAGTATTGAATATACAGCAAATAAACACCCGAACGGCATAGATACTTCCGGCATCGCAGTGATGAAATATCCTGATTTTATCGCTGAATGTGTTGCAGGGAAAGATGCGAGAAGTTTAAATTTCTCTATTATTCAAGGAGAAAAAGGCTACATCAGTGTTAAAAATGGTGCCAACGGCTGTGATGAAATTACAGTGGATATTGAGGGGAAAGCCTATCATTTAAATAATCAGACAGTAGACAATCATCTTTACTATGAAACGAAAGTATTTTCAGAAATATTTAAAGACAATGACCTTGAGAGATGTTATGCAATGCTTGAACATTCACATTCTGTAATGAATGCTTATGAAACTGCGAGAAAATCAGCGGATATTATTTTCCCGTCAGATGAAGCGTGACAGGGGGAAGTTTTGTGAATAAAGACAGCATTGTATTTAATGAGTTCGGCCGTCCGGCAGATGTATTATCACTTGAAAAGATGCCTTTGACTGTACCAAAGAAAGATGAAATTGTTGTGAAAATACACCTCAGTCCCATCAACCCGTCCGACTTGATTCCTGTAAGCGGTGCATACCGTCACAGGATCGAGCTGCCCGGAGTCCCGGGCTATGAAGGCATTGGTATCGTCACTCAGACGGGGGACGGTGTGCCGGATGCACTTTTAGGACGCCGCGTGCTGCCGCTCAGAGGGGAAGGGACGTGGCAGACATTTGTCACAACCAAGGCAGCACATGCAGTCCTGGTACCGGATGACATTGATGATGTCACAGCTGCCTGCATGTATATTAATCCTGTTACAGCCTGGGTGATATGTACGGAGACGTTAAAACTTTCAGAAGGTGATGTGCTGGCAGTCAATGCATGCAGTTCATTTATCGGGCGGATTTTTGCACAGCTCAGTAGAATTTTAAAATTTACACTGATCGCACTTGTCAGGGATGACAAATATAAAGAGACGTTAACATCCCTCGGTGCGTCATATGTTCTCAATACTTCAACAGAAAATGTGAATGAAACCATTTGTGAAGTGACAAATAGAAGTGGAGCCGATGCGGTCATTGACTGCGTCGGTGGAGAGGATGGCACGGAACTCGCATTTTCATTAAAACCGGACGGCCGTTTTCTGTCTCTCGGTCTTTTGTCCGGACATCAGGTGGACTGGCAGAGACTGTACAGTGAAGGAATTGAGGTGTCTTTATTCCACTTACGCCACTGGAATAAAGATATCACAGTGGAAAAATGGCAGCGTACTTTTAAAATATTGATTTCACTGGTAAGTGAGGGCAAGCTGGATTTGAAAAATACGGATAAAATATTTGATGCAGCAGAAGTGTCACAGGTACTGCAGTATATTGAAAAGAGGGAGAATAGAGGTAAAGTGTTTTTATCCTTTTCGTGAAAATGCCTCAAACCGGACGGTCTGAGGCGGGGTGTTTATTTGTAACCATAGAAGACATCTTTTTTAATATGCTTCTTTTTAATCCCTTTTGATATAAGCTGTGTGAATGTTGATGTCACAAATTGATCCGGACCTGCTACAAGGTATCTGGCGGAACCATCATCTGATATATACTGATCCAGTTCGCTGAATCTATCATATGTTTTTATATGGAGCGTGACAAAGCCGTCTTTTTCGTATGATTCAAGTTCGTCTTTAAAAAGCGGTTCTTCATCATCCGTGAAATAAATAAGTGTGATTTTTGACGGCACTTTATTAAAAGCGGCACTTTTTATCATTGCTCTGAACGGTGTGATGCCCATACCGCCGGCAATAAAAATCTGCCCGGTAGCAGGTGTTTCATTGAATGTGCCGATTGGTCCCTTCAGTGAAAGTGAATGATTCACATTCAAGTTCATCAACGCCCGCTTATAGGGGCTCGGCTTACTGCCGACTCTTGTTGTAATACTGAGAGTATCTTCATCCGGTGAAGATGAGATGGTAAAAGGTTTTGTTTTGTTCTTGAGTACTTCATGATTAATTTTGAATAAGCCGTACTGTCCTGCTTCATAGGAAAAATCTGCAGGCTTTTCAAAATGAAAAGTATGTATATCCTCTGTTTCCTGTGTCCTGTATTTGAATGGCAGCGAATAGTTTGTGAACATCGCCATTGAGTCTCGGAAAAATCCCATAGGTGTGTCCTCGTTTCTTTAAGTAGTTTGTTGTTTTATTATAAACTGAGGCAGCTGTGAGAGTAAACAGTCAGGGGTAAAGAGTTATCAGTTACGTGAATTTTAAAGCAGAAAGAGTGTAAATATGGAAATTGAGAATAACCAGACTAAAATAAAATACGGTATTATCGCGCTGTTGGGTATGCTGACAGCAATCGGCCCATTGTCTTTGGACATGTATCTGCCGGCACTGCCTGTGATATCCGGTGATATGGAAACATCGGCATCGCTCGTCCAGGCAAGTCTGACGTCATGCCTCATCGGACTCGCGCTCGGGCAGTTGATGTTCGGACCGCTCAGTGATATACAGGGCAGAAAGCGTCCGCTTTTGATTACGCTTTTAATATACGCAGTCATTTCAGTACTGTGTGCATTTCAGACGAATGTATGGATATTTATCATTCTTCGTTTTATACAGGGTTTCACCGGCGCTGCGGGTATTGTCATTGCCCGTGCAGTTGTCCGTGATATGTATGCGGGTGTCGATTTGACGAAGGCATTTGCATTTCTTGCCCTTATTAACGGTGCAGCACCTATACTCGCCCCGGTATCAGGCGGTTTTGTTTTAAGCTTCGGATCATGGAAATGGGTATTTATCATTATTGGATTGATTGGATTTACATTATTTACTGCTGTTTTATTATGGATGAAAGAATCTCTGCCGGAGTCAGAACGTTCAAAAGGCGGTATTTTTCAGGTGGTACAGACTTTCGGCAGCCTGCTGAAGGATAAAGTATTCATGGGGATTGCTCTCACTCAGGCACTTGTGATGTCGGCGATGTTTGCGTATATCGCAGGTTCACCATTTGTCCTTCAGAACATTTATGAAGTCAGTCCGCAGCAGTTTTCTTTAATTTTCGCCTTAAACGGAGTGGGGATTATCATCTCCGCCCAGCTTGCCGGCAGATTGTCCGCGCGTTTCAGTGCGATGCGTATATTAAACACAGGCGTGCTGATTTCGTTTACGGGGAGTGTACTCGTTTTAACGGCTGTCTTAATTGACGGGCCGCTCTTCTTTATGATTATTTCTTTATTCTTAGTTGTGGCAAGTGTCGGAATGGTATCCACATCATCCCTGTCACTCGGCATGCAGAATCAGAAAAAATCCGCAGGCAGCGCTGCGGCATTTCTCGGACTGCTTCCGTTTATCGGAGGGGCGGTGGTTTCACCGATTGTCGGCATTAGAGGGGAATTTGTTTCCTGGCCGATGGGAGTTGTAATTATGAGTTGTAGTTTTTTTGCATTAATTATATTTTTATCATGGGTTAAAAAACCGGCTACATGATGTAATACCCAAGCAGGTGATAACCATAATAAAATGAGATCAGTGTGAGCACGCTGAAAATTAAATTCTCGGTTTTGCTCCCTGTTCTTGTTGTTACCGGAAACCGGACTTTAAAAGAGACGGGAAAGAAAAGCTGAATGCCGCTTTTTGTACCCATATCAAGTATGTAATGACTAATCATTCCGACGATAAGACCTGCCTTGATAGTGTCATCGGGAAAGAAAGTGTCCATTAAAAAGGCAACAGCCGCTAGGAATAACAGGCTGTGTGTAAACGAACGGTGCCCGAATATCAGATTGATGATTCTTGATAATAAAGGCATCCGTCTGCCGACCTTACTGCCGCTGTGACAGATATCAGGTATAAGTGCCCCGACAACCCCGGCGACGGTGGTAATGACCGGATCTGTTCCTAAGAAGTGTGAGTAAGCGAGACCGGCAGCAATACCGCCGATAATATGTGTTTTACCAGTCATGATGTAACCTCCTTGAAAAGACCTTGATTTTAGTGGATCTTAACTAATTTATTTTACCATTTTTCAGTTGGAAATTGAATAATTATTTCATTTTAAAAATAATTTATCCGACATTATAGAAATAATCAGTACGGTTTCTGTTTTTAGGGTCGGTTTAGTATGTAAAGGGGATGTTCAAGATTTTTAATGGGTTGAAAAGAGGTTTACCAACTAGATTCAATTTTATGAATGGTGTTGAAAGTAATAAAGAGAAGAAGCAGGCATTCAAATGAATGTCTGCTTCTTTGTTAGTTGAATCATCAAGTTCTTCCTTTTTTAAAGTAAAGGGAGAGAAGAATCGAAAATGATGAGATAATAATCATTAATATAAATGCACGGTGCATACCGTTGAGCATTGCTGTTTGTTCAGGCAGGTTTGATGCTTCCATTGTCATTGTAATAATTGTTGTAAATAATATTACACCGAGCGCCAGTGAAAACTGCCTCATAATGTTAACGAGTGCGGAAGCATCCAGCACGTCTTTCCCGTCCACTGAGTTCATCGCAACTGTCTGGAAAGTCATAATCGTTAAGCCGAACCCTGCCATAAATAAGCAGAAATATGCTGTGATAATTAAGGGCGGTGTATGAAGTTCGACGGTCCATAGTAATACCAGTGCAGCTGTTGACATCACAAGACCCGGTATAATCACGCGTTTTGGCCCGAATGCGTCATAAAGTTTTCCGGCAATGTAAGTCATAATAATGAGAACAACAGTACCCGGCACAAGAATCATTCCGGATACAAATACGGATGTTTCGAGCACATCCTGTGCGAGCATTGGAATAATGGTTTCAACAGAGAGCAGCAGCATAATATTTAGGAATAACAGCACAGTTCCAAGAGTGAAAATCGGATTTAAAAGCAGTCTCAAGTTTAAAATAGGCTGTGTTTCCTTTAATTGACGGATAAAGAATACTGCAAGGCTGATCATTCCAATCAAAAGCGGCAGGACAGTATAAAGATGTGTAAAGCCGTATACACTGATGTTGCTGATACCGAGTGTAAAGCTGAAAAACCCGATACTGCCGACAATTAATGAAGACAATTTAAGTGAAACGTTCTTCCTTTCAAAGACATCCTTCATAAAAAAGACCGCCATGATTAATGCAATAACGGATAATGGAATCAACATTAAATAAAGGGCACGCCAGCCGGCGAAGTCTATGATGATTCCGGCAATCGGCGGGGCACTGGCAGGTGCGACGTTTACGACGACACCCAGCAGTCCCATCGCAGATCCCCGCCGTTCTCTCGGATATACGCTGATGATGACAGTCTGTACAAGGGACAGCATAATCGCAGCACCGACTGCCTGAACGACTCTTGAGATAATCAGGATAAGAAAAGTCGGTGCAGTGTAACCGATGATACTCCCAATGATAAAAGATGAAATCGAGAATATCACCAGAGCTTTTGAAGTGTATGTATTTGAAAGGTAACTTGTTGTCGGCAGAATTACAATCGTTGTAATCAGAAATATGGTCGTCAGCCACTGGACTTGAGTCGCAGTGATATCAAACTCTCTCATGATTGTCGGATATGCTGTGATGAGTAAAAACTGGTTGAATGAAAAAACAAAAGATGTAAACAGTACAACAGATACAATTTTACGTCTCTCATTTGCTGTCATGTATATTCCGCCTTTCCACAAATTAAAACGTCACTAGAAGACTAGTGACGTTTTAATATTGAATGATAAATAGTGTGACATAAAATAATCATAGTATTAATCTGATTATAGCATTCTTCACCGTATTTACAATGCGTCTGCCGTCTGTAAATAAAATGTAATTTCACTACTTAAAGGGAAGTGTCAAAAAAAGTTTTGAAATTTAACTCAAAACAAAATATAATATAAATATTATATTATTTTAATGATTTCATAATTTCAGATATTTTAAAGTATATATGATTCAAAATTTTGGAGGAAGATTTATGATTTTAGGTTTACTGAAAGACAACAAGCCGGGTGAATACCGGGTGATTTTAACACCGCTCGAGATAGAAACAATCTGTGAAGACGGGCACACTGCGCTGGTTCAAAAGGACGCGGGGCTGTCTGCAGGATTCTCAAACGAAGCGTATGAAGCAGCAGGTGCTGAAATTGTTGAATCTGCTGAGGAGATGTACGGACGCAGTGATTTTATTACTAAAGTGAAAGAGTTGAATGACACTGAATATGGTCTGTTAAAAGAAAATCATATTCTTTACACATGTATTCATCCTGCTGCCCACGAGGATCAGGTGCAGGCGATTCTCGACAGTAAATGTATTGCGATTACAGCAGAAGATTCCCACCGTTATGGTTCTGTGAACTGTGAAGCGGCAGGTAAACAGGGTGCATTGATGGGCTTAAACGCGATGCTTACCATTAACGGAGGGAAAGGTAAATTTGTCAGCGGTCTCGCGGGTGCACCGGGAATGAAAGTATTGATTTTAGGCGGCGGTTTAGTCGGTCAGTCGGCACTGCAGGTACTTCAGTCTCTTGGCGCATGGTGTACAGTGATGGATGTTAACTATGGTGTCATGAGAGATATCGGTAAAACTTATAATGAAAAAGTGAGCACCCAGCTGTCAACGAAACAGAATATTAAGGCACTTCTTCCGGAAATTGATATGGTGATTAACTGTGTTAAGTGGCCGAAAGAAAACAAAGATTATTTGATTGATAAAGACATGCTTTCTCTTATGGAAAAGGGCTCTGTTATTGTTGATATCAGTAATGATGAAGATGGTGCGATTGAGTCATTCAGAGAAACCACCCATGAAGATCCCATTTATATTGAAGAAGGTATTGTCCACTACTGTGTCAGCAATATACCGGGTGCCATCGCAAATTCGACATCTGTTGCGTATGCTGCTTCGGTACTGCCGCATATCCGTTCTATATTAAATAACGGGGTGGAAGAAGCTGTCGTAAGAGATGGATTTCTTAGAAGAAGTCTGACAGCCTATAAAGGATATTTAACGCATGAGGAGACAAGTGCTATTCAGGGAAGACCATGGATCAGACCTGAAGAAATTTTAGATTTAAAGGATTCAGTAATTGATCCTGCACCGCCGGCAACAGGAACGAGATCCACAAACTATATTGATTTGACTGAAGAATAGGAAAGAAGGAAAAATATGACAATCAACACACTGCTGGTTGATTTTGCCTGCGCGAGCATCCTGATTTTAATCGGGATGTTTCTGCGTTCGAAAATCACTTTATTCCAGAGAAGTTTCATCCCTGCAAGTTTACTCGCAGGGTTTCTCGGACTGCTGCTTGGTCCGGAGTTTTTAAATGTACTGCCTTTTTCAGGAGAAATAGGCTCGTATGCGGGTGTAATTACGATATTCGTATTTGCTGCGATTGGGATTAACGGCTTTAAATTTTCAAGAAGAAATATGAAACAGGATTTAAACCGTATGGGTGCATATGCAGTTTATAAAGTACTGATTATCACTTTGCAGTTATCAGTACCTATCGCATTTTCGATTTTAGTAATTTCAAGAATCGTTCCTGAGATTAACTATGGATTCGGTTTATTGATTGCTTCAGGATTTTACGGCGGACACGGAACAGCGGCGGCAGTCGGTGATACATTTGAAAATCTCGGCTGGGAAAATGCTACAGACCTCGCGATGACCGCAGCAACTGCCGGTATACTGGTTGGTATTTTCGGCGGACTTATTTTCATCAAATGGGCGACGAAAAAAGGCTATACCCATTATGTTAAAGATTTTTCTGAAATCTCATCGGATTTTAGAACAGGCTTGATTAATAAAGACAAGAGAGTATCCATGGGGACTGAAACAGTATCACCGGTTGCGATTGACCCATTGGTATTTCATGTCGCGCTTTTAGTTGTGCCGGCAGGACTCGGTTACTTATTAAACAGTTACATATCAGAAACATGGGGACTTGAATTCCCGACATTTACAGTAGCATTCATCATTGCGCTTTTGATGTATCTCCTGCTCGGCAGAGGAGAAAAAGGCGTTTACAAATACGTAGACAGTAAAGTGGTTGACCGGCTGGGAAGTGCCGCAACCGATTATCTTGTATTCTTCGGAGTGGCATCCATCCAGCTGCCGGTTGTCGCGCAGTACTGGCTGCCTTTGACGTTACTGGTACTGTCCGGTATTGTCGTTGTTGTCGGTGCATTGGTATTGATTGGCCCTGGTATGACTTATGAGAGCTGGTTTGAACGTTCAATATTTGTTTACGGCTATTCAACGGGTGTGTTTGCCGTCGGTTTAACACTGCTTAGAATTGTTGACCCTAAAAACAAGTCAAAAACATTAACAGATACAGCGATTGTCGGACCGTTAAATACACCGATTGAACTATTTGCATGGTCGGCAGGACCGTTTATGCTTCTCTTAGGACAGCACTGGACTTTCGTTGGCATATTCACCATTGCGAGTGTCGCATGTTTTGTTGTTGCAAGGATGTTTAAGTGGTGGTACTGGAAGATTCCGTTGGATCAGAGACCACCTGTGCCGCTCGATGATGATGAAAAATAGAATTGTTTAGAATAAAACACCGCCTAATGAGTAAAAATCATCAGGCGGTGTCTTTTTATAAGGGTTAAACATGGTTAAATGGAGTTTAGTTTTTCCTGCAGTTTCTGTTCTTCGATTTTTATCTGATCTCTGTCAAACGGCTGGGTGTATCCTTCTTCAATCAAATGTTTAACATTCCCGACCTGGAACCTCCAGCCGGTAAAGTCATCCGCTGTTCTTTCGAATTCAAGCGGCATTTTTTCCTGTAATGTGAATATGGTCTGATCATTATTCTCTTTTAAAGTGATATCCACTTCGCCGATGTCCCAGGTGAATTTTATTCTTGAAGAAGGCTCATATATTAATACATCCATCTCCTCAAATGTACCGTCACCGAGGTCAAACAAGAGTTTCAAGCCATTGTCTGTTTCCTTAAATGAAAGTTCAGGAAACCATTGTGATATTCCTTTTGTTGTACCGAGGTATTCAAAGACTGTTTCCGGGCGGCTGTTAATTTCAGTCCGAAGGGTCTGATGATATGCAGACACGCTTTTTTTGTATTGTTTATCCATAGACGGTCTCCTTTAAATCTGGTCTTAACTACGCGTGCTTATCCTCATTATTGTCTCCAGATTCCCGAATCTGCATTAAAAAACCGATTGCCACAGCTGGTAATACAGCGCCGGCAATGATAACTAAAGCGAGCCACATAGTAGACACATCCTTTATATTTTAATACTATCTTATACCCTGATTCGTTCAGTAATAAGCAGTTTTGAAAATTATTTTATTGAAAGCACAAAAGAATATCGGCGTTCATTAAACCTTAAAGAATATTGTGATTCTCAAGGCTTTTTTACGTACAGTAATAAAAAGAATTTTAATTTTCGGAGTATAATATGATTTTAAAATGAATTGTCCACTGCAACGGACAATATACAGGGAAGCGTTTTCGAATAAATCAGTTAATATGAAAAAAGAGGAGGGGCGCTATGAGTCAAAAAGAAAATAGAGAACAAAAAATTCTAATGTTTCTTTCGAAAAACGAGGATTATGTGACCTCGGAAAGTCTGGCGGATTTACTGAGTACTTCTCAAAAAACGATTTACCGTTTAATTAAAAAAATAAATGATGATTTTGACAACGGTTTGTTGATTCTTTCTGAAAAAGGAAGAGGATACAAGCTGGATTATGAGAAATATATTAAATCCCGAAAAGGCAATTTGAAATATAAAGATCAGGATTTTTCCCCGGAGGAAAGGCGCAATCGTGTGATGGAGGAACTGTTGTTATCATCTCCGAAGCCGATTAATATATTTAAACTCTACAACAGTTACTATGTCGGTGATTCCGTGATATTCACTGATGAGCAGGTGATGAGTGAAAAGCTTAGAAAATATAATCTGGTTTTAGAAAGAAAAAACAGAACCCTTTCAATTATCGGTGATGAGGTCAATATCAGAAAAGCAGTAAAAGACAGCATTGAGATTTTTAATGTCATTGATATTGATGATTTAAAAAGTAATGAATCATTAAATTTCAACAGATACGATGTTCTTTTTATCCTGGACCAGCTCAGGAATATTGAACGGGAACTGGATATTACGATTCCGTATCCTTACAACGTAAATATATTTTCACACTTGTACATTATATTAAGCCGTTCAAGAAAACAGCCTTCACTTTTATATACAGACACGGTTTCAGACGAAGAATTAAAGACTATGAAAAATGACTTGAATTTATATCAGGCAGCAAGTTCGACCATTAATCATATTGAAAAATATTTAAATCAAAGTCTTCCTGAAATTGAAGTGTACTTTTTATATCAATATTTAGTGTCTTCAAGAATGCAGGGAACCATTAACACCGGAACTGCTCTGTCACCGGAAGTCATCAAAGTGACTGAAAAATACATCAGTGAGATGAGTATCAGACTCGGCATCCATATTGATACGCAGTCAATCTTTCTGGATTTAGCCAATCATATTAAGCCGATGCTTAACAGGCTGGAACATAATATCCGGGTGAATAACAGTCTGCTGGATCAGATTAAAGTGACATACGAACAGATATTTTTACATGTCAAAGAAGTTTCAGATAGTGTGAGCAGGCAGTTTGGTCTAAAAGAAATTAATGATGACGAGAATGGCTTTGTCACATTGTATTTTGCCAAAATCATTGAAACCACGCAGTTTCAACAGCCGATTAAAACATTGATTATGTGTACTACGGGAATCGGTACATCAGAATTGTTAAAAGCAAAAGTTTCAAAGAAATTTTCTGAACTGGAAATTGTAGATGTTGTTTCAACCAGGGATTTGAATATGTTTATAGACAGATATTCAGATGTGGAATTAGTGCTGAGTACGATTCATATTGACGGTGCAGTGCCGAAGCATTTTCTTTTAGTCAGTGCAATGTTCACAAATGATGACCAGAGAAGACTGCAGAAAGTAATTGAGGCGATTTATCATGAAAGATAAAGTATTATTTAAACTTTTTACCGGCTGTGACATAAAAGATGAAGCTGAATTATACGATTTTGTTTCAGAGCGTGTATTTCCGAATCATCCCGAAAGCAGGAACAGGCTCGTTCAACAGTTTGAACAACGGGAGCGTTTAGGAAGTGCACTGATTTCTGAACACGCAGTGCTGCCGCATGCAGAGAGTGATTTTATTAAAGAAAGTAAGGTTCTGGTTCTTCAAATAAAAAACAGCATTCCTGTATGGGGCGGGACGCCTGTCGCCATCAGACTGGCAGTTGTCATTCTATTGAAAGAAGACGAACAGTTTGATGTAAAGAAAAGAATTTCATCGTTCACAAGAATGCTTGCGGATGAGGACTTGTTAGAGCAGTTGTTTGAAGCGGAAGAAGATGAATTTTATCAAATTATAAAAATGGAGGAATAGATGATGAAAATAGTTGGTGTTGCAGCGTGCACGGTTGGGATTGCACATACGTATATCGCACAGGAAAAACTTGAAAATGCAGGTCAGAAGGCGGGACACGAGATTCATGTGGAAACACAGGGAACTATCGGCACGGAAAATGAACTGACGGAAACACAGATTAAAGAAGCAGATATTGTCATTCTCGCAGCGGATGTGAAAGTGGCCGGGCGTGAACGATTTGACGGCAAAAGAATTATCGAAGTACCGACAGAAATCGCAGTAAAGTCACCGAATAAGCTGATTAAAAAAGCAGTCGAAGTGATTGAAGCAGGAAAATAATATAGGGAGTGTCAGTTATGGAAGTTACAGAAATTTTAGATACAAATACGATTAAAACAGATTTGAAAGTCAGCAGTAAGGATGAGGCATTAAAAGCACTGGCGGATCTTCTTTTGAAAAATGAATATATTACTGATATTGAAGGATTTATGAAAGATATTTACGCACGGGAAGCTGAAGGTCAGACAGGGATTGGCAATTATATTGCGATTCCTCACGGTAAAAGTGACAGTGTAAAGAAATTAGGCGTGGCAATCGGTATTAACGAAACTGAAATTCCTTGGGAGTCACTTGACGGCAATGGTGTAAAGGGAATTATTTTATTTTCAGTCGGGAACGATAATGACGGTGCGAAAAACCATTTGAAATTACTCTCTCTTTTCGCAAGAAAACTTGGAAATGATGAAGTGATTGAAAAGCTGCTTGATGCGAAAACAGAAGAAGATGTTATACAGGCTTTTAAAAATTAAAGGAGGTTTTAGTGATGAAAATAGTAGGTGTTGCAGCGTGTACAGTTGGGATTGCACATACGTATATCGCGCAGGAGAAACTTGAAAATGCAGGTCAGAAGGCGGGACACGAGATTCATGTGGAGACGCAGGGAACTATTGGTACGGAAAATGAACTGACGGAAACACAGATTAAAGAAGCGGATATTGTTATTCTTGCAGCGGATGTGAAAGTGGCCGGGCGTGAACGATTTGACGGCAAAAGAATTATCGAAGTACCGACAGAAATCGCAGTAAAGTCACCGAATAAGCTGATTAAAAAAGCTGTCGAAGTGATTGAAGAAGGAAAATAACATCCGGAGGAGGATAAATACAATGGCTAAAATTAAAAACTTGAACTTAAAAGGTCATTTGATGACAGCAATTTCCTACCTGATACCCATTGTCTGTGGTGCCGGCTTTTTAATCGCTATCGGTATGGGGTTCGGCGGTACGAGTCAGGATGTATTGGTGCAGGGGGAATTTTCTTTCTGGGACGGGCTTGCCACAATGGGTGGTGCAGGTCTTGGATTGTTACCTGTAGTCATTGCGACAGGGATCTCATACTCAATTGCGAATAAACCCGGGATTGCGCCGGGCTTTATTATCGGATTGACAGCAATTTCGATTGAAGCAGGCTTTATCGGCGGTATTATCGGGGGATTTATTTCAGGTTACCTTGCTATGGCCGTTTTAAAATATTTCAAAGTACCTAAATGGGCAAAAGGTTTAATGCCGACATTAATCATTCCGTTCATTACTTCTATTGTCGGCGGACTGATGATGGTATACGTCATTGGAGTTCCGATTGCTGCATTGACTAATCTTTTAACAAGTGCACTTAGTAACTTAGGTAATTCATCACTCTTGATGTTCGGCGGGGTAGTCGGTATTTTAAGTGGTATTGACTACGGCGGACCGATCAATAAAACAGTGTTTGCCTTTGTGTTGACGATGCAGGCGGAAGGTATTAACCAGCCGATCACTGCACTTCAGCTTGTAAATACAGCAACACCGATTGGATTCGGACTTGCATTTTTTGTTGCGAAATTATTCGGAAAAACCATCTACACACCACTTGAAACTGAAGCATTAAAATCAGCAGTACCGATGGGCTTTATCAATATTGTCGAGGGTGTTATACCAATTGTCATGAATGATATTGTCCGCTGTATTCTCGCGACTGCGATTGGCGGTGCAGCAGGGGGTGCGGTATCTATGCTTCTCGGAGCTGATGCGACAGTACCTTTCGGCGGTGTACTAATGCTTCCGACAATGACCAATCCAATGTCAGGTGTCGCAGCACTGGCAGTGAACATTGTGGTCACAGCACTTGCGTTGGCACTACTCAAGAAAAATGTAACGGATCAGCCTGTCGTTGAAAAAACAGAAGACGATGAAGAAGACATTGATCTGGATGATATTAAAATTACTTAAGCAGAAATTTGGTTTAAATATTTTGAAGCAGATATATGAGATTTAAACATACAAAAGGAGCCGTATATAAAGATGAAAAAAGTAGAGTTTTCACCATCTTTAATGACGATGGATTTAGATAAATTTAAAGAGCAGATTACATTTTTGAATGACCACGCAGATTCATATCATATCGATATTATGGACGGGCATTATGTTCCGAATATTACACTGTCCCCGTGGTTTATAGAAGAATTAAGAAAAATAAGTGATCTTCCCGTTTCAGCACACTTAATGGTAACGAATCCGAGTTTCTGGGTTCAGCAGCTGATCGATATTAAATGTGAATGGATCTGCATGCATGCTGAAGTATTGGACGGACTCGCGTTCAGGCTGATTGATCAAATTCATGATGCGGGACTGAAAGCAGGTGTTGTTTTAAACCCGGAAACACCGATAGAGCATATCTTCCCGTATATTGAACTTGTTGATAAGATTACCATCATGACGATTGATCCGGGATTTGCCGGACAGCGTTTCATTGAAAGTACACTCGATAAAATCACGGCATTAAGAGAACTGCGTGAAGAAAAAGGCTATCAGTACGTGATAGAAATGGACGGGTCTTCCAACCGTAAATCATTTAAGCGTATTGATCAGGCTGGCCCGGATATATATATTGTCGGAAGAAGCGGATTATTCGGTCTTGATGACAGCATTGAAAAATCATGGGAAATAATGTGCAGGGATTATAAGGATATGACCGGCAAAGAAATTTCTTAAAATAAAATAGAGAGCATGTCCTACGGGAATTTCCCGGCAGAGCGTGCTCTCTATTTTATTTTTCTTGTTTTTCTCCTGCCTTCAAATAAATACAGGTAAACACCAACAAGGACAATGCTGCCGCCGATCATCTGGATGACAGTTAAATGTTCACCGAGGATTAACACCGCAAGTATGGATGCACCGACCGGTTCAAGAAGTACACTGATAGAAATGGTCGTCGGTGTCACCAGTGTGAGCAAGTAGTTAAAAACAACATGGGCAAAGCTCGGAAAAATTGCGAGCAGTATAAATAAAATCCATTCATTGCTTGAGTAGTGAATCAGGTTGTCTTCAGTAATTAAATTATAGATCACTAAAAATACTGCCGAAAAGCCGAATACGATGAAACTGTAAATCCAGTGAGTTAACTTTTTCATCGCACGCTGGCCGATCATTAAGTAAATGACAATCGCAAGGACACAGAGGAATGACAGAATATTACCTATAAGCATTGTTAAATTTTCAGTATTAAAGTCACCCCAGCTGACAATTAATATACCGAAGAACGATATGACTGTCGCAGTAAGGGTCTGTAGATTCATTTTTTCCTTATAAAATAAAAATGCTGCAAACATCGCAACAATCGGCTGCAGGGCAAGGATGAGTGTGGAGCTTGCCACTGTGGTCATCTCGAGGGATGTAAACCAGAATGCAAAGTGCATGGCAAGGAACAGGCCTGCAAATATGAGTGCTGTCCAGTCTTTTAAATTTAATGCCGACAATTCTTTTCTGTATTTAAAAGCGAAGGGCATAATCAGTACGGTTGAAAACAACATCCGGTACATACTGATGACTGCTGCCGGTGCTTCTGAAAGTTTAACGAAAATTGCCGCAAAAGATATTGCGATTACCGCAAATACTAATAATACAACGACCCTGTTCTGCAATATGCATCCTCCTTAATGTTTCCAATTATATGGAGTATAACGGGGAATGATACAATATGTAAATATTTATTTCGAAAAATTTTTGAGATTTAAATACTGAATGTTCGAAATATGAGATAATGTCTAATATTACAGCTTGAAAGAGGGGATGATTTGAAAAAAGACAGTCTTCTGTTCAATTATTTAATGGTTATACTGGTGATGCTGATCTGGGGATTGAATGTGGTCATATTAAAAGTGCTGGTCGATGAACTGCCGCCGCTTCCGATGACTGCAGTCAGAGTAACAATTGCCTCAATCACGGCATATTTGTTTATCAGAATGACACAATCTTTCAGACGGGCAACTAAAAATGAATTTCTGCTTATTGTGCTCAGTGCAGTCTGTGGTGTCATCCTGCACCATCTGCTGCTTGCGGTGGGTCTTCAGACAATTAATGCATCGAGTGCAGCGCTGATTCTCGCGCTCGTCCCGATTACAACAGCCCTGTTCGCAACACTGTTTTTAAAAGAAGCTGTCACACGGCTGAAATTTCTTGGTTTTGTCCTGGCGTTTGCCGGCGTATTCTTTATTCAGGGGGCATCTTTTACTTCATTTAATATGAGCACAGGCGAACTGGTTGTATTTATCTCTATGGTCGCCCAGGCGCTTGGTTTTATATTTACACGTAAGGTAACTGTAACGATGGATTCGAGACAGGTGACAGCCTGGTCGATGCTTATCGGCTCGTTCGGTCTGTTGATTTTAAGTTTTGTCCTGGATTTTGAAGGTGTTAAAGAAATCACTGCACCGCATTCTATGTATATATACGTACTGTTAATCATGTCGGCGGTCGGTGCGACTGCACTCGGCTATATTATCTACAATGCTTCTATTCAAAAAGTCGGTGCAAGCAATACAGTCGTATTTAATAATCTGGTGCCTTTGTTCGGACTGATATTTTCAAGTATTTTCCTGAATGAAATCATTACGACAGAACAGATTACAGGTTTTATATTTATTGTGGCAGGTATTTTATTCGGAACGGGATATTTTGAGTATATATTTTCGAAATATCGTAAGAATAAGAAATGAAAATCTTAAATATGGAGTGATTTTATGTCAGAGGTAACAGAAAAAATTAGAGCAATTATTGAGGAAAAACGAGATGCTTTTTTTGAAATCAGTGATCAGATCTGGGAGTGCCCGGAGATCAGATTTGAAGAAACAAAGTCATCCGCATACTCTGCAGATTTTATGGAAAAAGAAGGTTTCACTGTGGAACGCGGTGTTGCAGATATTCCGACAGCATTCACGGCGACATTTGGAAATAAGGGGCCTGTCATCGGGATTCTCGGGGAATATGACGCACTGCCGGGATTGAGCCAGAAAGCAGGTGTGACTGAATATGATCCTGTAGAACGTGACGGCCATGGTCACGGCTGCGGACATAATCTGCTTGGTGTCGGTGCGATGAGTGCAGCAGTTGCAGTAAAGGAATATTTGGAGAAGGAAAATATTGAAGGCACAGTGAAATATTTCGGCTGCCCGGCAGAGGAGAGCGGTTACGCTAAAACGTATATGGTTAAAGCAAGATTATTTGATGATGTTGATGCAGCCTTCTCATGGCATCCGCATTATTTGAATTCACTATTTAATGGTCCATCTTTAGCTGTGATTCATGCGACATTTACGTTTAAAGGAAAGAGTTCCCACGCTTCAGCATCCCCCGAACTCGGGAGAAGTGCACTGGATGCGGTTGAACTGATGAATATCGGTGCCAACTATATGCGGGAGCATATGATTGATGAAGCACGTGTGCATTATGCAGTGACCAATACCGGCGGCAAGTCTCCGAATGTTGTGCAGAGAGATGCGGAAGTGTCTTATTTTGTCCGTGCACCGCGGGCTGAACAGGCACGCAGTCTGTTTAAACGACTGACTAAAATCGCAGAAGGTGCTGTATTGATGACAGAAACTGAAATGACTTATAAAGTAGAGGGCGCATGCTCAAACCTTGTACAGAATTCTGTTCTTGATAAACTGCTTCATCAAAATATGAATGCCCTCGAGACAGAAAGATATACGGAAGAGGAAGTCAGTAAGGCAAAAGAATACTTCAATACACTGAATGATGAAGATAAAAACTTTGCAGAAAATCTAACAGGAAAGACACTCGCCGAAGTCTTTAAAGAACGTCCGCTTGTTCATGAAACTGCACCGTACCGTGAAGCACCCGAGTATGCTAAAGGATCCGGATCCACTGATGTCGGTTCTGTCAGCTGGGTCGTACCGACCGCACAGCTGGTTGCAGCAACATGGTCATTCGGCACACCGTTCCATACCTGGCAGGTCGTTTCCCAGGGAACATTGTCTTATGCAAAAAAAGGCATGCTTTATGCAGGGGAGTCCATCGCAAGTTCAGTGATTGATTTATTTAACAATCCTGAAGTGATAGAGGATGCGAAGAAAGAACTCGTCGAACGTGAAGCGGGACCTGAAAATTATAAATCACTCCTGCCCGACGAACAGTATACAGCACCGATTTTAGAAGAGGAATAAAATAAATTTCACCTGTATACTACGGCTTAATAAAAAGGACTTCCTGATATCAGGAAGTCTCTTTTAGTATTGATGACTGCAGTAAATATTCTGTGTCATATTTTTCAGCCTGTTGTTTTATGAAGTTGAGTAAATCTTCTTCTGTACTTTGAGATTCTGTAAATTTTGCTTTCAGCTTTTTATACATTTCTTTCTCATCATCAGTACAGACCTTTTTGAAGTATCCCCACATATGATCGAATGCGTTTAACACAGAACCTTTTGACGGGGGTACATTGAGCGCATCTTTAATTAAACGCTCTATTTCATGAATATCATCTGTCGCTTTCAATGTTTCACGGATTAAATCATAGTGTTTCTGTGAATGAAACATCACCTCATATTTATGATGTGCCCAAAGTGATTCTGCTTCTTTTCTCATGTTATTTCCTCGAAAACGCCGTCTGTCATTTTAAATACTTTATCACAGTACTCTGTCAGCCGTTCATCATGTGTCACGATGATGCATGTTTTGTTCTGTGCTTTTGTCTGTTCTTTTAAAATTTTTACGACGCTGAGTGCGTTTTCGGTATCGAGTGAAGCGGTGGGTTCATCAGCCAGTATAATTGCCGGGTTGGTGTACAGTGCTTTAACAATCGCAGCACGCTGTTTCTGCCCGCCGGATATTTCCCCCGGCAGCTGATTTTTAATATCATTCAGTTTCAGCTGATCATACAACGCATTCAGTGATTCGTCCGACATGACATCATCTTTCTTTTTCTTCAGCAGCTTAAACTGCTCTTCAACAGTCAGGAAGGGGACCAGATTACTTGCCTGAAGTATAAAACCGATTTTGGATAAACGGATTTTAGAGAGCTGTTTTTGGCTTAACTGTGATATTTTTTCACCGTCTATAGTAATTTCACCGTCGGACGGTGTCTGAAGTGCACCGGCCATTGTGAGCAGTGTACTTTTCCCTGATCCGGAAGGACCGATAATCGCAACGAACTCACCCGCTTCAAGTGAAAAAGAGGTGTCTTTGACAGCTTCGATAGTAGAGCTGCCGTCATTAAACGTTTTAGTAACATTTTCAAATTTAAGCATATTCTCTCTCCTAACCAATCGCTTCCAGAGGATCGACTTTTCTAATTGAAGACACGGACAACAGACCGCCTAAAAGTGCCACAAGAATCAGCACGACTGCATAAAGGCTCAGTGTCACATAATCAAAAGTAACAGGGACAACATCCGGTAAAAAGAGTCCGGTGACTAATGTCAGACCGAGTCCGATGGTTGTACCAATAATGGATAATATCAAAGTCTGCGCGAAAACAGATGCTGCGAGCATACCGTTGGTGAAGCCCTGTGCTTTTAACACACCGAACAGCTGTCGTTTCTGCAGGGTGATAACATATAGGAAGATACCAATGACCAGTGCAGAAATTACGAATAAAAATATAATCATAAAGTTAAGTGTCAGGTTCTGTGCCTGATATCCTGGCAGTTCATTGATGAAATCCTCTGTCGGCATCATGACCAGAGAATCATCAAGTTCAACATCACCGGTGTCACCCTGAATCACCATTGCACTGACTGTATCATCACCGTACATGGGATTAATCTCTCTCACAGTATCCATAGAACTGTACATTGTGGGCGCCGCATTGTATTTTGCACTTTCAGTGAATCCTGTGATTTCCAGGGTTTCATCACTGCTTGCGAGAGACAATTCGTCACCGATTTCAAATCCTTCTTCTTTTAATGAAGCATCCGCAATTACCTCACCGGTATTTTCAAACATATCCCCGGATTCAAGTGATGGAATGATAAAAGATGTATCATCTTCAACACCGAATAAGAATGCAGACTCCTCATTATCTTCATTTGAAACAATTAAAGATGTCTGAATAATTGATGTATTGTTCTCATCAATATCCGGCAGTTCATCTTCTGAAATAAAAGACTGGGCAATCGTATTATTGGCATCATCATTTAAGACGATGGCATCCGATTCCCAGAGATCGATACTTTCCCTGTTCATATTCATGAGCCCGCCGGCAAGACCGGATAATAAAAAGACTAAATAACTGATCATGACAAGCACCATAACAACAAGGCTGAATTTCAATTTATTACGGACAATTTCCTTCCACGCTAAAAACATAAGTGCACCTCCAATAGATTAAGTATATATGAAGGCGGGTTCTATCGGGTATGAAAAACACTTGGGAATTTATAAATTTTAAACCGACTGGTTAATATGTTTAAGAAATTCATTTACAGTGACAGACTGCGGCATATTTTGATTTACTGCAACACCGATTTTTCTTTTTTCAATTGGAATATCAACAGAAATCTCAAATAACTCACCAGAATTCAGGTGATTCTGAATCAATTCTTTTGTGATAAATACAATTCCCATATTCATCTTTGCGGTTTCAATTAAGAGCTCTACACTGCCCACCTCAATATCCGGATAAACTTCGAGTTGTGATCTTTGAAATAACTGATCAAGAAATTTTCTCGAACTGCTTCCTTCTGAAAAAGAAATCAATGGATATTTTTTAATATCTTCAAGTGTAAGTATCTTTTCGTTTAAATATCTGTAGTTTTTTCCACCGGCAAATACACTGTCAATATCCATAAAATGATTGATTTCTATGTGTTCTGCCTGAACAGGGAGGTGGACAAAGCCGATATCAATCTGCTGATTCGATAGCTTATTAATAATTTCAGGTGTAGAACCGTGTCTTAACTGAATGTGGATATCCGGATATAAGTCTTGAAATGATTGAATATACGGAAGCAGATAGTGTTTGAAGGTGGAGTCGCTGCCACCGATTGAGAGTGTGCCGGAATTTAAATTCTTCATGGAGAAGATGGCATTTTCCGCCTGATTGACCCACTCAAATATTTGACTTGTATACTGAAACAGCACATTTCCTTCCGGCGTGATTAATACGCCCTTAGAAGTTCTCTTAAATAAACAGACACCAAGACCGTTCTCAAGCTGCCGGATCGCATGACTGACACTTGGTTGTGTAATAAAAAGACGTTTTGCTGCTTTAGAAAAATTCTTTTCAACCGCTGTAATGTGGAATACATAGTATAAATCTAAATTAATGATATAGACACCACCTATAACTGTTATTTAAAAGATTAATTTTATTTATATCATACATGTAAATATAATGAAGTTAAATCATTTGTTCAGGAGGATTCGCTATGAAGGAAAACAAATATTTTAAAGGAAACGTAGAAAGCGGCTGGGGGAACTTACAAAATATAAAGTCTTTGATAGTTTCTCCGTCACACAGACCGCTGGACGGAGAAATATCCGTTCCCGGAAGTAAGAGTTTAACCAACCGTGCACTGATTCTCGGTGCAATGGCGGAAGGGACATCAAATCTCAAAGGAATATTAAAGAGTGATGACTCCTATTGGTGCGTTGAGTCATTAAAAAGTCTGGGAGTAAGCATAAAAATAAAAGGGAATGATGCAGAGGTAGCCGGTGGAAGTACAAACTTCAATAATGGTGAGATTTATGTTGGATCCGCAGGAACAGCAGCAAGATTTTTACCAGGCTTTTTGGCAGCAGCCGGGAAGGGTGAGTGGAAACTGACTGCTAGTGATAATATGAAAAAACGTCCAATCGGACCATTGATTCAAACGTTATATGAACTCGGTGCGGATATACAATATCTTGAGAAGGAAAATCATTATCCCATTTTAATCAAAGGCAAACATTTATCAGGCGGTGAGGTGAAGATGTCCGGAGATGTTTCCAGTCAATTTATCAGCGGCTTATTGATGGCAGCACCGCGCTTTAAATCACCTTTAATCATTAGAACAGACGGCGGTATTGTACAGAAAAATTATGTGAAGATGACACTTGAATTGATGAAGGAATTTGGTGCAGTTGTGGAATTTGATGACAATCTTGAGTGGATGAAAGTCATACCTTCTGCTTATTCCGCCAATGATATCAAAATTGAGGCGGATATTTCCGCAGCGTGTTATTTTATGGCGCTTGCAGCTGTGACAGGTGGAAGGATAAAAATAAATAACATTGATTGGAGAACTAAACAGCCCGACATCGGTATGCTGGAGATTTTTGAGGAGATGGGGTGTATCGTGATTAAAGCGGACGATTATATTGAACTGAGAGGACCTGCGCAGTTAAAAGGCGGATTTGAAGTGTCTTTAAAGGAAATGTCTGATCAGGCACTGACACTCGCAGTAACTGCAATTTTTTCAGACGGCCCAGTAATAGTGAAAAATGTTGGTCATATCCGTCATCATGAATCAGATCGTCTTAAAGTTATTTGTCTGTCAATGAAGAAAATAGGGATTAACGTTCAAGTGTTTGATGACGGATTTAAAATATATCCCGGCAGACCCTCACCTTCAGCACTTGACACTTATGATGATCACAGGGTGGCGATGTCTCTCGCATTGATCGGCACAAAGATACCCGGCGTCAAGTTGAATGACCCGGGTTGTGTATCAAAGACATTTCCAGAATATTTTTCTGTCCTGAAAAATTTAGGGATTGAAATTGAAAATAAATAATGCTTGAATGTCTTTATTTCATTTATGATTTTCTGACTTTTGAAAAAATCTATATTTAATGTAATAACTAAGCAGAAGAGTGGAAATAACGATTAGAAAACTGACTGTCAGGTTCAGATAATCATCACGTACTAATAGGAGAATGATATAAACGATAAATGAAGTGATAAGCGGCCAGCGCATGATAAAACCTCCTTATTAATATTGTGAAATTAAATATAAATAGAATCAATTAGTTTTTCTTTTGTCGGATCTATGCTTGAAATAGGCGGCAGTCAGGACAGCGGCTGTTGTAATAAGATAAATACTTGTGAAATCCCAGAAATCATCACGTATAAACAGTGCAATAAGATAACTAATTAGAGTAATCGACAGTATCAATCCTAATCTCATGTCAGCATCTCCTTTGATATTTACGGCGTATTATACGGCAGTCATTTTTATAATCATCTTCTATTATTGGAGTAAAAGCAAACATTATTTGTATTTTTATCCTTTTGTTGGAAGAAGGTATTCGTTCTTTAAATCAAAGTATTCCATTAAAGTTTTATGCATATTTTATTCATTTAATGTACTTATAATGATTTATTTAAAGGTATTATGTGATTTTTAATTGCATATAATAAAAGTATATGCTAATATATATTCAAATAAATATTGTGATGCAGTTTCTGCCCCCGGGCAGGAACATTTAAGAGCATTGACTCTCATTCCCGTTAGGGCCTGCATAATGCAGGAGGGGTGAGAATCAGTGCTCTTTTTTAATCACATTTTTCAAGGAGGACTGTTATTGGGTGAGTTCAGAGTATTAAGTGAGGCGGAAGTGCGGCAGACGTTGGATATGAAACAGGTTATTGAAGTGGTGGAGACGGTTTATAAAGCCAAAAGTAGTGGAGGCGCAGAGGCGTGGCCGACTGTATTTTATGATTTTGAAAAAGGCAGAGCGGACATGGATATTAAATCCGGTTTCTTAAAAAGTGAGAAATTATTCGGTCATAAAACTGTGACCTGGTTTGGTGATAATGAAGAAAGAGGAATCCCGACATTGATGGGAGTAATTGTAGTTTTTAACGCTGTGACCGGCGAGCCTCTCGGTCTGACAGATGCATCATTTATCACAGGTATCCGTACAGGTGCTGCGGCAGCTACAGGTGTTAAATATTTAGCAGCAAAAGACGCAGAAAATGTATTGCTTCTAGGTGCCGGAAATCAGGCTTTATTTCAGGTTGCAGCAGTATTAACAGCGCGTCCGGGTATTAAAAAGATCAGAGTGGCTGCAAGAAACCAGAAGAAAGTACATACATTTATAGAGGGAGTTTCTGAAAAGCTGAAAGATACGTTTAATATCGATTCTGAGAACGTTGAATTTGAAGCTGTGGACGCGTTAGAGGATGCTGTCAAAGATAGTGATATCATCATCACCATTACGTCTTCGAGGACACCGGTGATTAAACATGAATGGGTGAAAAAAGGGACGCATTTTTCGTGTATTGGTGCAGACATGGAAGGAAAACAGGAAATTGATTCTAAAATTTTAACTGATGCCAAAATTATTGTTGATGACCTGAAACACTGTATGGAAGTTGGAGAAATAGAAATCCCACTTAATGAAGGTGTGATTAAAGAGACGGATATTACAGGGGAAATCGGTGACTTAATTCTGGGTAAGATCGAAGGTAGAAATAATGATGAAGACATCACGGTGTTCGATGCGACCGGCATGGCATTACTGGATATTTTTACAGCAAATCTCGCACTGAAAAGTGCAGCAGAGAAAAATTTAGGTACTGTATCAGAAATTTAAAAGGGAGAGATGTATATGAGTTTCAGCAGTAAAGATGTTAAGGAAGCTTATGAAAGAATTAAAAATTATATTGTTAAAACGCCGCTTGAGGAATCTTTTTATCTGGAAGATGACAATCAAAAATATTTCTTTAAGCTGGAGTCTTTTCAAAGAGTGAAAAGTTTTAAAATACGCGGTGCTTTAAATAAGATGATGACATTAACTGAAGAAGAGAAACGTTTAGGTGTCGCAACGATTTCCTCGGGGAATCACGGCAGTTCTGTCAGTTATGCGGCATCATTACTCGGCATTGAAAATGTGAAAATTGTTGTGCCGAAAACTGCTCCGAAAAGTAAGGTGGACAAAATTGAATACTTTGGCGGTGAGGCTGTATTACTCGGGGATAATTATGATGAAGCCCATAAAGAGGGGATGGCATTTATTGAAGAAAATGAGCTGACTTTTATAGATGCTTTTTATGACGACTCGGCAATCTACGGCGGTCAAGGGACCATCGCAATTGAAATTCTGGAAGAGAATAAAGATATTGATACAATCGTGGTGCCAATTGGCGGCGGCGGACTGATTACCGGGATTGCGGTTGCGGCGAAAACGATTAAACCGGATATACGAATCATAGGTGTTCAGACGGAAGCGTGCCCTGCGATGATTAAGGCATATGAAGATAATGTATTTTATGAAGAGTATCCAAGTGGACCGACGTTATGTGATGCACTGGTCGGCGGTATCGGAAAGCTGAGTTATGAAATGGCGAAGGATTATGTGGATGATTTCATTGAGGTATCGGAAGAATCAATCGGCAGAGCTGTCAGTTTTATGGCAAAAGAAGAAAAGTATATTGTTGAAGCAGGGAGCGCTGTGACTGTCGCAGCAGTCACAGATTACAAAGAAAGAATCGGCGGTAAAAATGTGGCGCTTGTACTTTCAGGCGGCAATATAGACGGTGAGATATTAACGGAACTGATGACGAAATACTAAATGAGAATCATGATGTCAAACAGATAAAGGAGAGAGAAATGAGTCAAATACTCACACAACAACTAATGGATTCAGCAGTCACAGATTATAGATACTTACACGAACATCCCGAAATATCCTGGCAGGAATTTAATACCGCAGGATATATCAAAAACCGGTTGGACCAATTGAATATTGAAACCCTTAATTATGAAATGCCTAGAGTTGTGGGATATGTTAGAGGAACAAAAGGGAATAAAACCATCGCGCTCCGTGCGGATATGGATGCATTGACTATCCATGAAGACAGCGGTAAACCGTATGCTTCTAAAATTGACGGCATTTCTCATGCATGCGGTCATGACGGTCATGTTGCAGTTTTATTAACTGTGGCCCGCTGGTTGTCGGAAAACGCTGTCGAACCGAATGTGAAGTTAATTTTTCAGCCGTCGGAAGAAATTGAACCTAGTGGTGCAAAAGATTTAGTCGATAAAGGTGTGCTGGATGATGTCGATGCGGTGTACGGTATTCACTTATGGCAGAGGCTTGAGAAAGGGAAAATCGGTCTGTCCCACGGTGCGATGATGGGATCATCTGATGATTTTATGATTACTGTGGAGGGTGCGGGCGGTCATGCAGCACTGCCGCATAGAACGATAGACCCAACCTATATTTGTTCTCATATTATTCAGGGGCTGCAGACTATTGTAAGCAGAGAAACCAGCCCGGCAGAAACTAAAGTGATTTCAATCGGAAGTATTCAGGCAGGGAGTACATTTAACAGTATTCCGAGTTCTGCTGTTATGAAAGGAACGGTCCGCGGGTTTTCAACAGATGTGGTCGATTTTGTTGAACAGCGGATTGGAGAAATAGTGGACGGAATATGCCGCACGTTTAATGCGACAGGTACACTGAATTATATTAAAGGGACGCCGCCGTTAATTAATCATTATGAGGAAAGTAACAGAGTAGAAAAAATTGTGAAACGTGAATTTGAGGCGGATACATTTGTACAGATGCCGCTTGAAATGATTGCGGAAGATTTTTCCCATTACCTGCTTGAAAAACCAGGAGCGTTTATATTTGTCGGCATGGGCGGTCCGTCAAGCCGGTTCCCGCACCATCATTCTAAATTTGAAGTGGATGAATCGGTGTTTGGTGAAGCTGTGAAATTATTTATAGAAATTGTGAGGGACTATTGAAAGGGAGCGGATGAATAATGAAGATTAATCATTTTAAGATTGAGGAATGGATGAATGAATATGAGGATGACGCAGTATATAATCTGGCAGAAACATGTGTCGATTCACTGACACTGCGTGAACTCGTAGAACTCGGCGGAAGTTCATATGATACATTTTTTCAAAACTTAGCCGATTATAAACTAACATACGGACATATTGAAGGGTCAGAGGAGTTTAAAACACTGGTGTCTGGATTGTATGAAAACCAGACACCTGACAATGTACTGGCAATGAACGGTGCAATCGGTGCGAATTTTCTTGTACTTTATTCTTTAATTGAAGCAGGGGATGAAGTAGTGAGTGTCCACCCAACGTATCAGCAGCTTTATGATGTACCTGAGTCGTTCGGTGCCACTGTCAAAAAGCTCTATCTGCGCCCTGAAAATCATTATCTGCCGGATATTAAAGAATTGGAAAATATGGTCAGTAACAAGACAAAATTAATCATTATTAATAATCCCAATAACCCTTCCGGCGCAGTGATGGACCGGGATTATCTGAAAAAGATTGTTGCGGTGGCAGAGTCTGTAGATGCCTATATTCTGTGTGATGAAGTGTATCGTAATTTACTTCAGAATACGGAGCGTGATGTCCCGTCAATTGTAGATTTGTATGATAAAGGCATCAGTACGAGCAGTATGTCAAAAGTACTGTCACTCGCCGGACTCAGGCTGGGGTGGATTGCTGCCAATGAAGCGGTGATTAAAGAGTGTATTAAACACAGAGATTATACCACTATCAGCTGCGGGATGATGGATGACATTCTGGCGGTCCATGCGTTAAAACATTATGATTTAATCATGGAACGTAATTTGAAAATTATTCATGATAATTTAAATATTCTTGATCAATGGATAGAACGTGAACCGAAAATACATTATGTAAAACCTGAAGCGGGAACAACCGCAGTCGTACATTTTGATTATGATTTAAGTTCAGTTGATTTCTGTAAAGGATTGTATGATTTGAACGGGGCATTTCTTGCACCTGGGAGTGCATTTGATCTTGAAGGGACATTCAGAATCGGTTATGCATGCGGGACACAGGTGTTGAAGGACGGTTTGGAGAAAGTATCAGAATATTTAAGAACAATAGAACCGACTGAGGAAATAAAATAACATAATAAGTTAAAGGCAGGGAACTTTATGATACTGGATTTAGAGAAAACATTTAGTGAAACGGATATTTATTTTGAATTATATGAGCATAAAGCAATCTATACGAATGAAGATGCGGTAGTGATGAAAGAAGAACAGGGCTTTTCCGGTACAGAGACCAAAAGTCTTTATCTAAAAGGAAAAGATAATGTGAACTATATCTTTTTAACATACACGACCAAACGGACTGATTTTAAAAAGCTGAAAAGTGTGGTCGGTAAGAAGCTGTCTGTTGTATCACCGGAAGATATGGAGGCACAGACCGGACAAAAACCCGGTGCCGTGTCACCGTTCGGCTACAGTAAAGATGTCCCGTTGATTATAGATGAAGAATTACTTTCTGAAGAAAAACTCGTATTTGCACCGGGGAGACCGGACCGTACAATGGTTGTGCTGGTTAAAGATATTTATAAAATTATAGATGTGCTTGACATCAAGCATTATATCTATGCAGAGAATTAAGAACGCAGCACCTTCACCTAGTTATTAAATATAATCAGAAAAGTACCGTTAAGCAGCTCTGCCTAACGGTACTTTTCTATCTGATCAATGTTCTATTCTTCGTTTTCATCTTCTTCAACATACTCCAGTATATCCCCGGGTTGGCAGTCGAGTGCTTTACATATAGCATCCAGTGTAGAGAAACGGACGGCCTTCACCTTACCGGTTTTTAAATTGGATAAGTTCACATTTGAAATTCCGATCTCCTCCGCGAGTTTGCCGAGGGGCATTTTTCTGTCTGCGAGCATCCGGTCAAGTCTGATAATAATCATTGATAATCCCCTCCTTAAACTGTCTGGTCGTATTCATCCTGCAGGAAAGCGCCGTATTTAAACACTTTGGCGATAATCCAGATAAATACACCGCTGAATAGAGTGACAAGGCTGAAACTGTAGTCATAGCCGCCGCCTTGTATAAAGGAATAGATTTCTTCTACCGCATTCGTCACTACCAGACTTTCGTAGATGAAGTGCTGGAATGCGAGTCCAACCAATCCTTGAATGAAAGCAAGTGTAACAAAAGCATACGCTACGTACTCAATCATTTTACTGTTTTGTTCAGTAAAAATATCTGCACTTTTCATATTTTTTAACCAACGGTTCACAAAGTAGGTAATGGCAGTGAAATTTAATGCCACTAATAATGTTGATCCCGCTAAAAGAAATAATGATGAGCGCGTGATGGATACAGTTTCAATTAACTCATCAGTAATTTGAACGCTGAGGCCGGTACCTTGATAGGTAGTTTCAATCGGCGCTGTCTGCAGCCAGTTACTGATTTGATCGAGCGGCAGGAATGGTATTGCGATACTTCCTCCGACTACACAAAGTGTCATAAATGCGAATATGCCGAGAAAGATGTAGGAAATAACGTAAAGCACAGAAATAAAGGTCTTAAAACGTTTGTGTACAACAATGTTATCTGTCATGGTATACAGCTCCTTAATGTTTTTTCTTGAATTAACTATAACACGTTATTTTAAATAAAACAATAACTTTTTAATGTTTATCATTAAATAATTAATCTTTTATATAGTTTTGGCTTTTGTGATATAAATATTTTTGAGTGTATTATATGGAGGGATTCATTACGGATTCGGAAATACTTTGTGGTAGAATAGTATTGAAAATGATTCAACAAAGGAGATTATTATGGATAAGCAGCTTGAATTGATGAAAACATTAACAGATACACACGGCATTTCAGGTTTTGAATACAATGTAAAAAAAGTGATGAAAGAATACTTAACACCTGTCAGTGATGAAATTGTGCAGGATAATCTCGGCAGTGTATATGGGAAACGTAAGGCAAAGACGGGAGACAAGACGATTTTAATCGGCGGTCACCTGGATGAAATCGGCTTTATGATTACAGATATTGATGACAACGGCTTTTTAAAGTTTACGACAGTCGGCGGCTGGTGGAGTCAGGTTATGCTGTCACAGCGCATGAATGTCATTACAGATAACGGCATCTTAACCGGTGTTATCGGTTCAAAACCGCCGCATATTTTAAAGCCGGATGAAAGAAATAAGGCAGTGGATATTAAAGATATGTTTATCGATATCGGTGTTTCTTCAAAAGAGGAAGCGGAAGAAGCGGGTGTAAAACTCGGAGATCAGGTCACACCGCATTCTGAATTTACAGAGATGGCGAATAAAAACTATCTGCTGGCAAAAGCATGGGACAACCGTATGGGCTGCGGTGTCGCAGTGGAAGTGCTTCAAAACCTTAAAGGTGAAGATGTGAATATTAATGTTGTCAGCGGCGCAACTGTACAGGAAGAAGTCGGTCTCCGCGGAGCGAAGACATCTGCATATACAGTGCATCCGGATCTTGCGATTTCTGTTGATGTCGGTATTGCCTGGGATACACCGGGAATGTCCGCGAATGACGGTAAAGGAAAACTCGGAGACGGCCCGCTTCTCGTGTTAATGGATGCTTCAAACATCGGTCATGTCGGCTTCCGTCGTCATATCCAAAAGGTCGCAGACGAAAAAGGAATTCCGGTACAGCTTCAGACAATCACAGGCGGCGGTACGGATTCCGGCGGCTTCCACGGTGCACATCAGGGGGTTCCTTCAGTGAATATCGGCGTGCCGCTCAGATACATGCATTCCAATGTTTCTATTCTGCATAAGGACGACTACAACAATGCAGTGAAACTGATTACTGAAGTCGTAAAATCTCTCGATAATCACAAGGTGGACGAAATCATTTGGTAAATAAAGAAATCATCTCTTCAAAAGACAACAGGAAAGTAAAAGAACTGCGGAAGCTGCACCAGCGGAAATACCGTAAGAAGACGGGACAGTTTTTAATTGAAGGCGAACATTTAATCGAGGAAGCGGTGCGGTTTAAGCAGGAGATTCACCTCATTGTATTAACTGAATCGGCAGTACCGTCGTTCGATGTTGAAACGTTCGAATGCATGTATGTCTCAGACAGTGTGATGAAAGTGTTGTCGAGTCTTGAAACACCGCCCGGAATGCTTGCAGTGGTGAGTTACATTCCTGCGAATGATAACGGGAACCGTGTGCTTGCGCTTGACGGCATACAGGATCCCGGCAACCTCGGCACTCTCATCCGGACTGCGGATGCGTTTGGTTTCAGCCGATTGATTTTGTCGGAAGACACAACAGATCCGTTCAGTGATAAAGTGCTCCGGAGTGCACAGGGCAGTACATTTCATTTGAATATCCAGTCCGGCAGTATCGTTGATGCGGTCAATGCATTTGACGGTCTGACCATCGGCACCAGTCTCGAAGGCTCGGTCTTTTTGGAAGAAAGTACACCGGAGTCACATGTGATGGTTGTGTTAGGCAACGAGGGGCAGGGTGTATCCAGTGCAGTTTTAAATGCGGTGGATCAAAAAGTGAAGATACAAATGACCGGTTTCAGTGAAAGTTTGAACGTTGCGGTCGCAGGAAGTATTATCATGCATCATTTCAAAGCTTGATTTTTATAAAACTTCCATTATAATATTTGTATAGTATAAATATATGCTTCAAATGAAGCCGGACATAAATGATTCCCAAAGTCATTTCAGGGAGCACGGTACACCGACTGTAATATCGTGCATTGACAGGGATCAGGTTCACCTGGTTGATGAAGTAGGGTAAATCCCTTATCTTTTTAAGTGTCTGCATTATGCAGGAAAACAGGTGGTACCGCGGAGAACTCCGTCCTTATTTTATAAGGGCGGCGTTTTTTTATTTGTTGATAAAAAAGGAGTGGCAGAATGGATACAAGTCAAATGACCGAGATTAAAACTGCATTTGATACTGAAATCACTTCAGTGGATAATGAGAAATCACTACAGGATTTAAAAGTGTCTTATTTAGGTAAAAAGGGCAGAGTGACCGGTCTCATGAAAGAAATGAGAAACCTGTCTAAAGAAGAACGTCCGGAGTACGGACAGAAAGTCAATGAGCTCCGGACGCACATTGACGGCGTGATTAATGAAAAAAGCCGGGTGCTGGAAGATGCGGCACTCAATGAAAAACTGAAAACAGAAAAAATCGATGTGACACTTCCGGGCCGTACATTCAATATCGGCAGTGCACACCCGCTCGGTCGCATTGTTGAGGACATTGAAGACTTCTTCGTTGGTCTCGGATACGAAATTAAAGAAGGTTATGAAGTCGAAACAGACTATTATAACTTTGAAGCATTAAATCTGCCGAAATCCCACCCGGCACGTGACATGCAGGACAGTTTCTATATTTCAGAAGAAATGCTCCTCCGTACACATACTTCGCCTGTACAGGCGAGAGTACTCGGTGAACAGGACGGCAAAGGACCTGTGAAAATTATCTGTCCGGGTAAAGTGTACCGACGTGACAGTGATGATGCGACACACAGTCATCAGTTTACGCAGATTGAAGGGCTTGTGGTCGATAAAAACATCCGCATGAGTGATTTAAAAGGAACACTTGAGTTATTCGCGAAGGAAATTTTCGGGGATGAGCGGGAAATCCGTCTCCGTCCGAGTTATTTCCCGTTCACTGAGCCGAGTGTTGAAGTGGATATTTCCTGCTTTAAATGTAAAGGTGCCGGCTGTAATGTATGTAAGCAGTCCGGATGGATTGAAATATTAGGTTCCGGTATGGTGCATCCGAATGTGCTGGAAATGGCCGGTTTTGATCCGGAAGAATACTCCGGGTTCGCATTCGGTATGGGTCCTGACAGAATCGCAATGCTGAAATACGGTATTGAAGATATCCGTCATTTCTATACGAATAATTTAAGTTTTATCAATCAGTTCAAGTCAACTGAAGACAGAGGTGACATTTAATATGAAAGTATCAAAAGAATGGCTGCAGGAATATATTGATGTCAATCAGCCGATTGACGTCCTGTCTGAAAAAATTACGCGCGGCGGTATCGAAGTGGATGATGTCATCGATTATACAGACGGCATTAAAAAACTGACTGTCGGCTATGTGAAATCTGTTAAACAGCATCCGAATGCAGATAAATTGAATTTATGTGAAGTGGATACAGGCGAGGCAGTTAAACAGATTGTCTGCGGTGCACCGAATGTGCAGGCGGATACGTATGTTGCTGTATGTGAAGTCGGCGGACGTCTGCCGGGCGGTGTCAAAATTAAACGGGCGAAACTGCGCGGTGAAGTTTCAGAGGGCATGATCTGCTCGCTTGAAGAACTGGGCGTTCATTCCGATTATGTACCTAAAGAGTACCAGGACGGTATTTTCATCTTCCAGGAGCCTCAGGAAATCGGTGCGCCGGCACTGCCGCTTGTGTACCTGGATGACCAGGTGATGGAATTTGATTTGACGCCGAACAGAAAAGACGCACTGTCCATGATTGGTGCAGCATATGAAACACGTGCACTTTTCGGCGGGGAAGTGACACGTCCGGAGCAGGATTTCACTGAGTCCGATGACACTGTTGATGTATCCATCAAGAATGAAGACACTGATGCGGCACCGTACTATGCACTCCGCACAGTGAAAAATGTGACTATTGCACCATCACCGACATGGATGCAGATCCGCCTGATTAAAGCGGGTATCCGTCCGATTAACAATGTTGTAGATATTTCAAACTATGTACTGCTTGAATACGGTCAGCCGCTTCATATGTTTGATTACGACGAAATCGGTTCTAAAGAAATTGTGACACGTTTTGCGAAAGACGGCGAAACAATGATTACACTTGATGAGAAAGAGCGCCGTCTTCTGCCGACAGATATTGTTGTAACGAACGGCAGAGAACCCGTTGCACTCGCAGGTGTGATGGGCGGCAACTTCTCTGAAGTGACTGAAAAAACGACCAATGTGTTAATCGAGTCAGCAGTGTTTAATCCGGTATCTGTCCGTAAAACAAGCAACCGCTTGAATCTGCGCAGTGAAGCAAGCAACCGTTTTGAAAAAGGTGTTTCACATGAGTTTGTAATGCCGGCACTGGAACGTGCGGCGTATTTACTTGAACAGTATGCAGGCGGTACTGTCACAAAAGGACACAATGCGGACGGTGCGCTTGATACGTCAGACAGCTTAATCGAAACATCCACATCACTCATCAACAGCCGACTCGGTATGGATTTATCCACTGCGGATATTGAAGAGACACTGTTGAAGCTTGGTCTTAAAACGAAAGTCGACGGTGATGCATTAAACATTCTGGTGCCGTCAAGACGGGATGACCTGACGATTCCTGAGGATATTAATGAAGAAGTCGCGCGGATATACGGTTATGACGCACTGCCGTCATCACTGCCGGAACTGACTGAAATCACTCCGGGCAAACTGACAGATGTCCAGAAGAAGACACGTATTGTCAGAAGACAGCTTGAAGCACTCGGTTTGTCCCAGGCAATCAACTATGCTTTGACAACAAAAGAAAAGGCACTGCAGTTCACAGAGCGTAAAGATGCACTGCCGCTGTTGATGCCGATGAGTGAAGATCATGCGGTGTTAAGAAACAGTCTTGTTCCGCACCTCGTGGACAATGCAGTTTATAATACTGCACGTCAGAGAAAAGACATTGCACTGTTTGAAACAGGGCGTATCTTTATTTCAAAAGGAACTGAAACACAGCCGGAGGAAATCGAAATGCTCGGCGGAGTCTTAACAGGTGAGTTGAACCGTACAGACTGGCTGCAGGAAAAAGTGCCGGCGGACTTTTATGCGGCAAAAGGTGTTCTTGACAGTGTATTTGAAAAGCTCGGTCTGACTGATCGTGTCCGTTATGAATCATTTGAAGACTACCCGGAACTGCACCCGGGCCGTACAGCAAAAATACTGCTTGACGGTGAATTTATCGGTTTTGCAGGAGAACTTCATCCGAGATACGCAAAAGAGAATGACCTCGGCGGCACTGCAGTGTTCGAAGTCAATCTGGATGCGCTCCTTCAGGTGCAGCAGGGCAGTATTGAATATGAACAGCTTTCAAGATATCCGTCAGTCACAAGAGATATCGCACTTGTTGCAGACAGCAGTGTTTCTGCCGGAACACTCGTTCAAATTGTGAAAGATGCGGCACCAAAGTATTTGACGGATGTATTCCCGTTTGATGTCTATGAAGGGGAGCACATTGAAGCAGGCAGAAAATCAGTGGCACTCAGACTGACATATTTAAATAAAGAAGCAACACTGACTGATGAAGCTGTTGAAGCTGTTCATCAGCCTGTACTTGAGGCATTGAAAGATAAAGGCTTTGCTTTAAGAGGATAATTTTAAACCCGGTTCAATGCTCTAGGGAATTGAACCGGGTTTTCATTTTTATAGTGTATGAAAAAGCCATCAGTAATTTATTTAAGCATATCCAGTACTTTCTGACGGGTTTTAAAATGTTTTTTAGTCAATTGATCCACGTACTGTATGCCGTGTTTTTTGGCGAGTGATGCAGCAAAGGTATCGACTTTCTTACTTGCACCTCTCGGGACCTCCTGACGGAGTGTTGTGTTCAAGTTTTCCATCTGTTCAAGATACTTGGCACGTGCAATAATACTCGCTGCTGCGACTGCCAGGGATTTTGATTCTGCTTTTGTTTCCTGATGGAGTTTATCATTCAAAAATGCACTTGGCACATATTTTTTATATGCGTTTAATGTGGTGAACTGGTCGATTAACACCGCTTCAACATTTTCTTTTGCGGCATCATCCAGTTTTTCATAAACATTTTTAATACAGTGGTCGTGAAGGACGGCTTTCAGTTTGACGATATTCCAGCCTTCATCCATTTTTTTATTGTAAGAGGGGTTATCCAGTACAACGAGGGAATAAGGGATAGTATGGATTAAGTCCCCGGCAATTTTTTTGACGGTGCTGTTGGCCAGGTTTTTGGAGTCTTTCACACCGAGTTCTTTTAACAGTTCAATTTTGTCGCTTTCGACATAAGCAGCACATACAGTCATGGGGCCGAAATAATCCCCGACACCTGCTTCATCACTGCCGATAGTATTGTAGGAATCGTAGTTCATCAGTCTCTGTCCTTTACGTTTTTTAGTTACTATACTTGTGAAATCACTTGGCAATAAGTATAATGAGTTAATGATAACATAAGAATGCTCGGATGTTTGAATAAGGGAGTGACGCTCAATATGACGGAATATAAAAACCGTATTGTTGTGAAGATTAATGACCAGAAATATACCATTATCGGTCAGGATGATCCGGCACACATCAGATATGTGGCACACCTGGTTGATGAGAAGATTAAGGAAATCGGGGAATTAAGCCCGGGCCTTGATACAACCAGAAAATCAGTCCTCACAGCTGTCAACGTTATGGATGAATATGTGAAATTAACACAAGAACATGATGACCTCTTAGAGGAAATCGAGAAGCAGGGTAAATAGTTATGGGAATATTATTATTAGTATTATTAATTATTGGTTTAGTAGCCGGATACAGAAGAGGGCTTGTACTTCAGTCGCTTCACTTAATCGGAACAATTTCAGCAGTCATTATTGCTGCATTAAATTATGAAACACTGTCTGCAAGGCTTGATTTGATCATGCCTTATCCTTCAACGGCTGAAAGTTTAGCGAATCCAATCTTCCCGGATATCGCAAGTGCAGAGTATGCATATTACGATATGTCGGCATTTTTCATGATTTTCATAGTGAGTAAAATTGTGATTCAGCTGATTGTCAGTGCATTTGATTATTTTCAGCAGGTCAGTGTGTTTGGTATTGTCGGAGATATTTTAGGTCTCGTTTTAGGAATTATTGAAATGATTTATGTATTGATTGTTGTTTTATATATGCTTGCGTTAATTCCGGCGGACATTACACAGAATTTCGTTATTGATTCATCGATTGCGGACTTTATAATGGATCACACATTTATCTTATCTGATAAATTTATAGAATGGTTACAGATTGAGTCATAGTGATATGACTCTTTTTTTGGAGGAAAATATGACTAAAAAAGATTTAATACAATTACTAGAAACAATCGGAACATATATGGAGCTGTCACTTCAAAACCCGTTTAAAATATCCGCCTACAGGAAGGCGGCACAGGCACTGGAAGCAGACAGCCGGACACTTGATGAGATTGATTCTTTTACAGAAATAAAGGGCATCGGGAAAGGTGTTAATGATGTGATTGTCGAGTATGTCAACACCGGTGAATCGGAGGTGCTGAAATCCTTGAAGGAGACAGTACCTGCCGGTTTAATCAGAATGCTTAAAATTCCGACACTCGGACCGAAAAAAATTGCGAAGATTTATAAAGAACTCGATATTACAACTATCGAAGGTTTAAAAGAAGCGTGTCTGAATAATGAAGTCAGTGCACTCGCTGGTTTCGGCAAAAAGACAGAAGAAAACATCATCGGTGCGATAGATGATATACTGTCCCGTCCGGAGCGTTATCCGATTGAGGCGGTTCTGTCTTTTCGGAATTTGATCGAACGTTATTTAGACGAATCAAAAACCGTGGAGAAATATAACGTTGCCGGCAGTGCAAGACGGATGAAGGAGACGAGCCGGGATATTGATTATATACTGACTGTCAGTGATGTCGGACAGTTTACGTCGGATTTTACGGATCAGGCATTTATAAAAGATGTTGTTGCCCGCGGTGAAAAGAAACTGTCTGTCATTGTGGTACATGATTTAGATGAGATTAATGTTGACTTCCGCTTTGTAAAACCGTCGGAATATGCATCAACACTGCATCACTTTACAGGTTCCAAAGAACATAATGTAAAGATGCGCCAGATTGCCAAGTCCCGCGGTGAAAAAATCAGTGAGTACGGTGTGGAACAGGACGGAAAAATGCTTACATTTGATACGGAGAGAGATTTCTACCGTCATTTTGAGCTGGACTTTATTCCGCCGGCAATGCGTGAAACCGGTGAGGAGACATCAGTCGATGTCAGTGAAATAGTCACGCTTGATGATATTAAAGGTGATATTCACATGCACACAGTGTACAGCGACGGTGCATTTTCCATCCGAGATATGGTGGAGGCGTGTATAAAAAAGAATTATGAATATATTGTAATTACGGATCACTCAAAAGGTCTGCCGGTCGCAAACGGTCTTGATGAAGCGAGGCTTCAAAAACAGATTGAAGAGATCAGAAAACTTGATGCCGAGTATCAGGAGATTGATATTTACGCCGGTACAGAAATGGATATATTAAAAGACGGGACGCTTGATTTCAGTGATGAGACGCTTCAGTCTCTCGATTATGTCATTGCTGCGATTCACTCAAGTTTTTCACAGACTGAGGCGGAGATTATGCACCGTCTGAAGACGGCATGTGAGAATCCGTATGTCAGACATATCGCACATCCGACCGGCAGGTTAATCGGTGGACGTGACGGTTATAATGTAAATATGGAAGCATTGATTGAAATGGCGAAATCGACAAATACAGTGCTTGAAGTCAATGCAAATCCGAGAAGGCTTGATTTAAGTGCTGAAGTCATCCGTCATAAAGATTTGATGCTGACAGTTAATACGGATGCCCATCATATTGATCATCTGGAGTTTATGAAGTATGGTACAGCGGTGCTTCAAAAAGGATTAATCAGGAAGGATCAAGTCATCAATACGATGGACAGAGACGCGTTTAAAGCGTTTGTTAATTCTAAAAAATAGAGGGATTTATCATGAATGAAAGAACTTTTAGAACGTTAGAGTTCGATAAAATTTTAGAGCAGATCAGAACATATGCGACGAGCGGAAAAACAGCCGCCGGAATTTCGCCGGAAATCATTTCAACGGACTTGAATGATATTTCGACAATGATTGATGAGGTCGATGATGCATTAACAATGCTTAGATACCGTCATGTTGAGCTCGCCGGCATTACAGATATAAAGGAACACGTAAAACGTGCTGAAATTGGCAGCATGCTCGGTGTTGCGGATTTAAATGCAGTGAAGGGGCTTCTTTACCGGAAGTACACATTAAGCGGTATTTTTGAAGAATTCCAGGCGGATGAGGCGGAACTGCCGCACATCCGGTCTTATATAGAAATGCTGCCGGATATTCACTACATTTATAAAAAAATACAGTCCTGCATCGATGAAACAGGTGTACTGGACCATGCATCTGAAAATCTGCTCCGCATCCGACGGAGAATGAGTACAGAGGAACAGAGAATCCGTGAACGGTTGAATCAGCTGATCCGCGGAAGCAATCAGAAAAAACTCAGCGACAGCATCATCACGATGCGTAACAACCGTTATGTGGTGCCTGTAAAAGTGGAATACCGCAGTGACTTTAACGGTATTGTCCATGACATGTCTTCAAGCGGCCAGACAGTTTATATTGAACCGATGGCAGTGGTGCAGATGACAAATAATATTCAAAGCATGCGGGATGAAGAAGCAGCGGAAGTGGAAAAAATTCTCTATGATTTAAGTGCACGTGTCGCAGAAGTCGGAGATGCGCTGAATTTAACGGATGATTATCTGCACCATTTGGATATGGTCTTTACGAAGGCAAAATACGGCAGGTCCATACGGGGCACAAAACCTAAAGTCACCGAAACAGGCGGAATTTACCTTCCGGGTGCCTTTCATCCGCTGATTGACCCGGAAGTGGTCGTGAAAAATGATATTATTATGGATGAAGAAACGAAAGCTGTCATTATTACCGGTCCGAATACCGGCGGTAAAACAGTGACCTTGAAAACAGTCGGTCTCTGTCAGCTGCTGGCACAATCCGGTGTGCCGGTCCCTGCAAGAGACGGCAGTGTCTTAAGAATCTTTAATAAAGTCTTCAGTGATATCGGGGATGAACAGTCCATCGAACAGTCATTGTCGACATTTTCAAGTCACTTGACGAATACGAGAGATATTATTAATGAAGCGGATGCCGACAGTCTGATTCTTCTGGATGAAGTCGGCGCAGGTACGGACCCCGAGGAAGGTGCGGCGCTCGCAATCAGTATTATTGAACATCTGCTGATGTTAAAATCGACACTGATTGCTACAACACATTATCCGGCATTGAAATCATTCAGTTATACGAGAGAAGATGTCATGAATGCAAGTGTTGAATTTGACGTGAACAGTCTGTCGCCGACATACCGCCTGCTGATGGGAATACCAGGGAAGTCAAATGCATTTGAAATTTCCAATAAACTCGGTTTAAACGCGAGTATTATCAGACGGGCAAGAAGTCTCGCCGGACGGGATTCAAATGAAGTGAATGATATGATTTCAGCACTTGAAAAACATACGGCAAAAGCCCGGGACAATGAATATGAAACGACAGAAATATTAAGAGATGCATCAAAACTACAGCAGGAACTCAGCAGATATTATAATGATTTTGAAGATTATAAAGAGAAATTAAACAAGGCGGCAAGAGAATCTGCGAATAGAATTGTCAAAAATGCGGAGATTCAATCAGATGAGATTATTAAGTCGCTTGAAGAAATGAAAGCGAGAGGCGCTGAAGGCATCCAGCAGCATGAAATTATTGAACAGCGTAAAGCCCTTCAGGATAATTATCATCATGAATCACTGAAGCAGGCAGTTGAACAGAAGAACAAAGATATCGTCAAAGAAGGCGATGAAGTTGATGTATTATCCTACGGACAGAAGGGTGAAGTGCTGTCTGTCGAAGATGATGAAGCGGTGGTTCAGATGGGTATTATTAAGATGAAAGTACCAATGGATGAACTGAAAAAACGGAAGAAAGAGAAAATCTCTGCGCCTGTCTCCCGGCGTATCGGAAAACAGGTGGTCAAGCGTTCACTTGACTTACGCGGCGAGCGTTACGAAGAAGCACTTAACAGGCTGGATCAATATCTTGACCAGGTGCTGTTGTCCAGTTATAGTGAAGTCGAAATCATTCATGGAAAAGGCACCGGAGCACTTCAAAAAGGCGTCCAGCAATTCTTGAAAAAACACAAAAAAGTTAAATCGTTCAGAGGCGGTCTTCCGAGCGAAGGCGGTTTCGGGGTAACGATTGTTGAAATGAAGTAGGTGTAATATATGGACAATTTTGATATGTATAAACTGGCGAAAGTATTATTCTGGGTGGCCGGTGTGATGTTTGCAGGAGGCATTATTTATTTATTTTTCCTGGTGTAAGCAATTCCATTGAGTCGGATGATTCATTCAGTTATAATTGGTTTATAAATGAAAGTATGGAGGAATACTAATGGCATTATATGATGTAAACGATCAAAACTTTAAAGATGAAATTTCCAGCGGTGTTACGCTTGTAGACTTTTGGGCGACATGGTGCGGCCCTTGTAAAATGATTGCGCCTGTACTTGAAGAAGTTGCCGGTGAAGTAGACGGTAAAGCAGATATCGCAAAACTCGATGTAGATGCGAACGGCGCAACAGCGAGTGAATATGGTGTAATGAGTATCCCAACTCTTATCTTGTTCAAAGACGGCGAACCTGTTGATAAAGTGGTTGGTTTCCAGCCGAAAGAACAACTTGTTCAATTAATTGAAAAGCACGTATAATAAAAGCCGCCGGAAGGCGGTTTTTTTATATCAAAATTCGAGGGATGACTATGTCAGAATTAAAATTAAAACTTTCTGTACTGCCGACTGAACCCGGCTGTTATTTAATGAAAAATGAATACAGTGAAATCATCTATGTCGGCAAGGCAAAGAATTTAAGAAACCGGGTGAAATCTTATTTTACCGGAGCACATGATGAGAAAACGATGCGTCTTGTTAAGGAGATTACAGACTTTGATTTTATTGTCACATCTACGGAAGTAGAGTCTCTCCTGCTCGAGCTGAACCTGATTAAAAAGCATCAGCCGCGGTATAACATACTGTTAAAAGATGATAAGAGCTATCCCTTTATTAAAATTACAAAAGAGAAGCATCCGAAACTTGTGGTCACACGTGTGGTAAAACCATCCACCGGAATCTATTTCGGACCTTACCCGAATGCATACAGTGCACATGAAACAAAAAAACTGCTGGACCGTATATATCCGCTTAGAAAATGTAATACAATGCCTGACAAATTGTGTCTGTACTATCATATCGGACAGTGTCTCGGGCCGTGTGTATATGATGTTGAGCAGTCGCAGTATGATGACATGAAAAATGGTATTACACGCTTTCTAAATGGTGAAACCGATCAGATTATGAATGACCTCAAGACAAAAATGCAGGATGCCGCTGAAAAACTGGAGTTTGAAAAAGCAAAAGAATACCGTGATTTAATGGGGCATATTGAAAATACGATGATGAAGCAGAAAATGATGACTGCCGATATGTCGGCACGTGATGTCATCGGCTACAGTGTATCAAAAGGATGGATGGCGGTTTCAGTGCTGTTTATCCGAAACGGCAACCTGATAGAGAAAAAGGCAGAACTTTTGCCTGTAAACGATGATATAGAAGAAGAATTTTTCAGATTCGTCGTGCAGTTTTATGATCTTAATTCTAATATTCTGCCGAAAGAAGTGCATATTCCGAAAGAATTTGATTTGGATATCATTCAGGAGGCGCTCGAATCAAAAGTGATTCAGCCGATGCGCGGACAGAAAAAAGAGATGGTTGATCTTGCGAAGAAAAATGCAGAAATCGCTGTATCCAATAAGTTCGACATGATTGAACGTGATGAAGCGCGGACGATAAAAGCAATTGAGGCGCTCGGGGATGCATTGAATATTGAGACACCTGTCAGAATTGAGGCATTCGATAACTCGAATATTCAAGGTGTGGACCCGGTCAGTGTCATGGTTTCATTTATTGACGGAAAGCCAAGCAAAAAAGACTACCGTAAATATAAAATCAGGACAGTTAAAACCGTGGATGATTATGCGTCAATGGCTGAAGTCGTGAGACGCCGGTATACGCGGGTGTTAAAAGAAGGGCTGCCGCTCCCTGATTTAATCATTGCAGACGGCGGACTCGGTCATATGAATACTGTAAAAGATGTGCTGATTAATGAACTGTCCCTCGATATTCCGGTCGCAGGGCTTGCCAAAAATGATAAGCACAAAACAGCCGAGCTGTTGTTTGGTGATGAGGGGGCTGTTGTTCCGCTCAAAAAGAACTCTCAGAGCTTTTATCTGCTTCAGAGGATTCAGGATGAGGTACACAGATTCGCAATCAGTTTCCACAGAAATACGAGAAGAAAAACATCAGTGACATCTGCACTTGATAATATTGAAGGTATTGGACCGAAAAGAAAACAGACGCTTTTGAAGACATTCGGATCGATTAAGCGGATGAGTGAGAAAACTGTGGAGGAATTTACAGAAGCGGGTATTCCTAAAAATACGGCTGAAAAAATAGTCGAGGCATTAAAAGACAGGAACAAAAAATAATTTGAAGCCAAAGAGAAACTCTCACGAAAGTTAGTGTAATATTATTTTAAATTAGTATATTGAAATGAAATGTGCAGGTATTTTGCCTGCATATTTTTTGGTGGAAATTCCAGTTGAAAAACGTTTTCAATTGAATTTTAAAATAATTCTAAATAACGGCAAAGAACCCTTTATGTTGCCTTGATTTCTCTAATTTATACGAGTAGAATAGAGTATGTAAATTTGTACTAATATGCAGAGTTAGGGGGGAATTCGAGTGTCGAAACAAGATTCAAGTTTTTTAGTACGTAGATTACATTCTTTGCTCGGTGTGATACCTTTAGGTGTCTTTTTGATCCAGCATTTAATGATTAACTACACAGCAACAAGAGGTCCGGAGGCATTTAACTTCGCGGCCGGCATCATGCATAATCTTCCGTTTGTTATCTTCCTGGAAGTCTTCATCATTTATCTTCCGATTCTTTTCCACGGTATTTATGGTATATACATAGCTTTCACAGCTAAGTATAATGCAGGTTCATATGGAACATACAGAAACTGGATGTTTGTGCTGCAGAGAATTACCGGTGTGATTGCGTTTGTTTTTATCGTGATTCACGTTTATCAGACAAGATTCCAGGTATTTCTTGGTGCTGAAGTGAATTATGATATGGTCAATCAAATTGTAACCAATCCAGCGTGGCTGGTATTCTATATCATCAGTTTACTATCTATTGTATTCCATTTTGCAAACGGTTTATGGTCATTCATGATTACTTGGGGAATTACACAGTCAGACCGCTCACAAAAGATTATGGGTGCTGTCGCTGCGGTTATTTTTGTTGTAGTCAGTGCGATTGGTTTACAAGCAATTTTTGCGTTCATATAAAAAGAGGAGTGTAAAACATGGCGAATAATAAAGTTATCGTCGTCGGTGGAGGACTGGCTGGTTTAATGGCGACTATTAAAGCAGCAGAAGCGGGTGCAGAAGTAGATTTATTCTCTATTGTACCAGTGAAACGTTCTCACTCTGTTTGTGCCCAGGGCGGTATAAACGGTGCAGTGAACACCAAAGGTGAGGGGGACTCTCCTTTAATTCATTTTGACGACTCAGTCTATGGCGGCGACTTCCTGGCAAATCAGCCGCCGGTTAAAGCAATGTGTGAAGAAGCACCGAAAATTATACATCTGCTTGATAGAATGGGTGTAATGTTCAACAGAACATCTGAAGGACTGCTTGACTTCAGACGTTTCGGTGGTACATTACATCACAGAACAGCCTATGCAGGTGCAACAACAGGACAGCAGTTACTTTATGCACTGGATGAGCAGGTGCGTAAACATGAAGTAGACGGTCTTGTGAATAAATTTGAAGGCTGGGAGTTTCTCGGTATTGTTCTGGATGATGAAGGACGTGCACGCGGAGTAACAGCACAGGATATTAATACGGCTGAAATCAGCACATTTAAATCCGATGCTGTCATCATGGCGACAGGCGGCCCTGGAATTATCTTCGGTAAATCGACTAACTCAATGATTAATACAGGGTCAGCGGCATCAGTGGTCTATCAGCAGGGTGCGGTCTATGCGAACGGTGAATTTATACAGATTCACCCGACAGCAATCCCGGGTGATGACAAACTGCGTTTAATGAGTGAATCAGCTCGTGGTGAAGGCGGACGTGTTTGGACATATAAAGATGGTAAACCATGGTATTTCCTTGAAGAGAAATATCCGGATTACGGTAACCTTGTACCGCGTGATATTGCAACACGTGAAATCTTTGATGTCTGTGTCAATCAGAAGCTCGGTATTAACGGTGAGAACATGGTATATCTTGACCTTTCTCATAAAGATCCTCATGAGCTCGATGTTAAACTCGGCGGAATCATTGAGATTTACGAGAAATTTACGGGAGACGACCCTCGTAAAGTACCGATGAAAATATTCCCTGCGGTTCACTATTCAATGGGCGGACTGTATGTGGATTATGATCAGATGACAAATATTCCGGGTCTGTTTGCAGCAGGTGAATGTGATTATTCACAGCACGGCGGCAACCGTCTTGGTGCGAATTCACTGTTATCAGCAATTTTCGGAGGCGGTGTAGCAGGACCTAAGGCAATTGAATATGTTAAAGGTCTCGATACTTCATACGATGAACTTGATGACTCTGTATATGATAAGTACAAAGAAGAAGAAGAAGAGAAATTCAATAATATCCTGAATATGGACGGCGGAGAAAATGCTTACGTTATCCATAAAGAACTGGGAGAAATTATGACTGATAACGTTACTGTTGTACGTCATAATGACAGACTTCTGGAAACGGATAAGAAAATTGTAGAGTTGATGGAACGCTATCAGAATATTAATATCAACGATACGAAAAAGTGGAGTAACCAGGCGGCATTCTTCACACGTCAATTGTGGAATATGCTTGTACTTGCACGGGTGATTACAATCGGTGCATACAACCGTAACGAATCCCGCGGTGCCCACTATAAGCCGGAATTCCCGGAACGTAATGATGAAGAGTGGCTGAAAACGACAAAAGCATACTTCCAGGGCAAAACAGATGCACCGAAGTTTGAGTATGAAGATGTAGATGTCAGCTTAATTACGCCGCGTAAACGTGATTACTCTAAGAAATCTGAAGGGGGGAGCAAAAAATAATGGCAGATAAAACGATTAAATTATCTATAAAGCGTCAGGAAAATCCTGAAACATCACCTTATTGGGAAGATTTTGAGATTCCTTACAGAGATAATATGAATATTATCAGTGCATTAATGGAAATACAGCGTAACCCTGTAAACAGTAAAGGTCAGAAAACGACACCTGTCACATGGGATATGAACTGTCTGGAAGAAGTCTGCGGTGCATGTTCAATGGTGATAAACGGTAATGCAAGACAGGCGTGTACAGCCTTGATTGACCGCTTCCAACAGCCGATCAAGTTAGAGCCGATGTCAACATTCCCAATCGTTAAAGACTTACAGGTAGACCGTTCATTTATGTTCGACAATTTGAAACGTGTGAAAGCATGGGTTCCAATTGACGGTACGTATGATTTAGGACCGGGTCCAAGAATGCCTGAGAAAAAACGTCAGACAGCATACGAAATGTCTAAGTGTATGACATGCGGTGTATGTCTTGAAGTGTGCCCGAACGTTAACAACAAATCAAACTTTATGGGTGCGGCCCCGATCAGCCAGGTTCGTTTATTCAACCTGCATCCGACAGGCAGCATGACTAAGAATGAAAGACTGGATGCGTTAATGGGTGTCGGCGGTATTTCTGAGTGTGGTATGGCACAAAACTGTGTGAAAGCATGCCCTAAAAATATCCCGCTTACAACATCTATCGCTGCAATGCAGAGAGAGACAACATTCCATATGTTTAAGTCATTCTTCGGCAGTGACCACCAAGTGGATTAATACAAATATTGAAAGGAAGAGACGACCTGTCTCTTCCTATTTTTTTACTCTGATATAAGTTATAATTGAATAAATAAACAATTAAGGACTGAAAATATGACAGATAAAGAACAAATCATCTCAATTGAGAAATCACTTCGATATATATCTGCGCATGTCAGAGCCCACGGCCGTGAGATATTAAAAGAATATGAGTTATCTCCATTACAATTTGTAGCACTGCAGTGGGTCGGTGACAAAGATGATATTACAATCGGTACATTATCGTCCCGTTTGTATCTGGCGCACTCTACTACAACGGATATTGTGGACAAACTTGAAGACAACGGCTTTGTGAAGCGTTATAAGTCGGACCGTGACAAGCGGCTTGTATTGATTAAAATGGAGGATAAGGGAAAAGAAATTATCTCCGCAGTTATTGCGAAACGTGTCTCTTATATTTCCCAGATTACCAGTCATCTCTCAAATGAGGACAAGGAGATACTGCCTTCTGTTTTAGAATCAATCCTTCATGAAAGTGAAAAGTATTTCCATGAATAAACCCATCGGAGTCATGGATTCAGGTGTCGGCGGACTGACTGTGGTTAAAGAAATCATCCGTCAGATGCCCGATGAAGAAATTCTGTATTTTGGAGATATTAAGAGATGTCCTTATGGTGAAAAGAGCCTTGAAGAAGTTAGGAAATACACAATAGAAGTTGCAGATTATCTAGTTGCGAACGGTGTAAAAATGGTGGTGGTGGCATGTAACACGGCTACTGCAGCGGCACTTGATATATTGGAAGAAAGATATGATGTGCCTGTGGTCGGAGTCATTGAGCCCGGTGCAAGAAGTGCAATCCAGAGCAGCACCAACCGGAAAGTGATTGTCCTTGCAACAAGAGGTACTGTGAATTCCGGTGCATATAAAAATGCTATTATAAATCTGAATAAAAATTTCCAGGTCGAGAGTCTCGCGTGCCCGAAATTTGTTCCGTTAGTGGAAGAGATGAGGTATAAAGACCGTGTCATTTCGCGTATTGTTGTTCACCAGACCTTAAAGGAATTATACAGATCTGAAGCAGACACTGTCATTCTCGGCTGCACCCATTATCCGTTGCTCGCAATGGAGATACAGGATTACTTTGGGGACAGCAAGAAAGTGATTGATTCAGGCTATGAAACAGCACGTGACGTCAGTGCGATTCTGACATATCAGAAGGCGCGTAGTGAATCAAGGGATGATGTCTGTCATACGATACTGGTCCATGGAGATACAGAACGTTTCGAGTACATTCTAAAAGACTGGCTCCCGTTTACATTATATGAAATAAAAGAAATCGAACTATAGGTGGTACAAACATGAAAAGAATAGTAATCGCAAGTGGAAATAAAGGTAAGATTGTTGATTTTCAGGCAGTATTTAAGGAATATGAAATTATTCCGATTAAAACTTTAATCCCTGATTTTGATCCTGAAGAAACTGAGGATACTTTTCACGGAAATGCAACACTGAAATCTGAATATGCAGCAGCAAGATTGAATCTCCCTGTCATCAGTGATGATTCCGGTCTGTCGGTGAAAGCCCTTGATGGTGCACCGGGTGTTTATTCCGCAAGATATTCGGGAATAGGTGCGACAGATAAAAAAAACAATGAAAAACTCCTGAAGGCGCTTGAAGGCATTGAAGACAGAAGTGCTTATTTCACATCTGTTATAGCACTTTCCATACCCGGTGAAGAGACAAGAACGTATGAAGGAAGACTCTATGGTGAAATTCTAGAGTCACCTGAAGGTGACGGCGGTTTTGGCTATGATCCGCTCTTTAAAACCGATGAGGGTGTGTCTCTTGGAACAATTTCACCGGATGAGAAAGCACAAATCAGCCACAGACGTCGTGCGCTTGATGAACTCAGAAAAGATGAGGAATTGTTTAAAATATTAACTAATTCATAAGGGTGAGTCAGATGAAGGTATTAATAGTAAGCGATAACCACAGTGAAAAAGGAATTATATATGATGTTTATTCCAACAATCCGGGGGATTTAAATATCCATCTCGGAGACAGTGAGTTTAATTACGATGACAGTGAATTAAGTCATTTTTACAGAGTGAAAGGGAATTGCGATGCGGATCAGAGATTTCCTGTAGAAGAGTTTGATCATGCATCAAATATATTTTTAACACACGGTCATTTATATGATATTAAATTGAATCGTTATCAGCTTGCGAAACGTGCTGCTGAATACGGTGCGAAGTATGCAGTTTACGGGCATTCCCATATTGCGGAAGTAGAGAAAATTGATGATGTATACTGCATTAACCCAGGCAGTATTTCATTGCCGAAGGGTACATGGCCGGCAAGCTACTGTGTGCTTGATACCGATGAAGACAGCGTCACATTTTTCAGCCGTGACCATGAAGAGATAGAAACATATCTTCTTGAAGATTTATAGGAGCGATGTCAGCATTATAAAAAGGGTAAACACAATGACACTCACAGTGAAGATGTTCGGTTTTAGCAGTCTCTGCATTAAAACAGTCACTGTGATAAAAAGAAGTACTGCACCGATAATGATAATAATCAGCGGATGCATGTCAAAACTTGAGTAGCGCTGCGTCAGATAAAGCATTGCAAAAATAATGAAATATGTTGAAATAAAGCGTTCTATTTTACGTTTCATAACGACCAGCCTCTATAGTAATATATTTTTATTTTAACAGAAGACTTGGAGAATTGTAGATGAGAATACCGGTAAATAGAGAAATTGAACTTAGAACAGTTGCGGTCGCTGAATTTGAAAGTGTATTTTCAGCAGTGGATCAAAACCGTGCGCATTTAAGAGAGTGGCTCCCATGGGTTGATGCATCCAAGAGTGCCCGTGGATACCTTGACGTGATTAAATACTGGCAGCATGATATTGACAGCGGTGCCGGTCTTCCAATGGGTGTTTATTTTAAAGGTGAATTCATTGGGATGTGCGGTTTTAATACGATTGATCACCAGTCAAAACGTGCACAAATCGGTTATTGGATATCGAAGGAATTTGAAGGCAGAGGCGTCGTCCGTAAAGCAGTTGAATCCCTCATCGACTATGGATTCAGCCAGTTGGAACTGAATCGCATTGAAATTATATGCGGTGTTGAAAATAAAAGAAGCAGGAAGCTTCCTGAATCACTTGATTTCACTGAAGAAGGCGTCATGAAAGAATATGAATTCCTGTATGACCATTTTCATGACTGTGTATTATACAGAATGTTGAAAAGTGAGTACGACAATAAATAGTTAAAAATGGGGTCTGCCGGTTGATACGGCAGGCCTGTTTTAGTAAGAGGAGAGGGATTATATTTGAGGAAATTACCGAAAGTCTGGTTAAGGGATGTATCTTACTGTGATGTTGAAGAGCGGTATCAGTGGTTTTTGGATAAGGAAGTGATTAAATATTTAAATGTGCCTCAAAATTATCCTCCATTTACTAAAGAACAGACAAGAGAATGGATTACCCAATGTATTAATCGAACAAATGGTTATGAACAAAAAGCGATTATTACTGAAGAAAATCAAAATATTGGCTGGATTGATTTAAAAAATATTGATTCAGATGATGGAGAGGCTGAATTGGGAATAGTGATTGGAGACAGAGGATACTGGGGAAGGGGATATGCCTCGTCGGCAATGAAAGAGATGCTTCATTACGGTTTTAATAATCTTAATTTAGAAAAAATATGGTTAAGAGTAGATGCAGATAATCAACGGGCCATTAAATCTTATACAAAGTTTGGATACAGGGAAGTGGCTCTTTTAAAAAACGATAGAATCCGACATGGAAAGCATATTGACCGGTTCAAAATGGAATATCTTAAAAGTGATTTTCAGTATTAAAAATATGAAAATTTGCAGGGAGTTTATTGAATGGATATGGTCTCTGCAAACCTTCATATTAATAAAATGGTATTATTTGAATTCTATATACATTGCTGGATGATGATCCTTCTCATATTGAAAACCGTATTTCTCATAAAGGTAGTTGGCAGGAGTTTCTGCGATTAGATTAACATATGTACCCTTAAAAGAATGATTATTGATATACTCCATGATATTATCCATTATTGTCTTTCCAAGACCATTTCCCTGAAAGCGCGGACTAACCGCGACATCAATGATATGAAAGACAGTTGCACCATCTCCAACAACTCTCCCCATGCCGATAAGGGAATTGTCCTGATAAATAGTAATTGTAAAGAGCGCATTTTTCAGACCGATTTCTATCGCTTCCTTGTCTTTAACAATTAAATCGCACTCTTTAACTAAATTGTAATAATCGTCAACAGTTGGATTGTCATAAGATAATGTGTAGTTCATAAGGAACCTCCGGTAAATAAAGTTTTGGACTGTGGAACATTCTATATGATGAATTATATCATTCTTTGAAGAAATGATTAAAATGACATTTAACCTGAGGGGAGGATTACTGGTTAATAAGATGAGTATTTGGCAGTGAAGAGGAGTTGTCTCATTTAATTCATTTTTTCCAAAATAATAATTTAAATTAAAAAAGACTTTCTATAAAATACTTTGGCATTTAGAGTCAAAAGATTTCACATGTCACAAGCATCACAAAAATAAAACCCCAAACCCGTTATCAGGTTTGAGGTTACGTATTTCAATATAACGTCCTGGGAGGGATTCGAACCCCCGACCGACGGCTTAGAAGGCCGTTGCTCTATCCAGCTGAGCTACCAAGACACATTCGCAATCGAACAAATATAATTATAATCAATGTAGGGTGGTAAAGTCAATTCTATTTCAGAAAAACATTGTGTTTTATTACACTGGTGAAAGGAATTTACATGATAAGGATACTATATAAGTCTAAATTGAAAATTTATCGTTCGATTATATAGTTTTTAATCACTATTTCTCCTTCACCAGAGGGTATTTGAAAATTTTCATAATATTTTTTAAGTGTTTTATCACTAACATGCACGGCGTTGGCATGTAATTGATTATTTCGGATATTCAAACGCTTTTCCAAAATTTTATAGGGAACAGATAAATATACCATGTGTCGTTTTCCACCCGATTTTTGAATTATATCTTTGTAAAGGGTCCTCTTCTCCTTACTCCAAAAACTAAAATCAATCACTAAATTTTTATTTTCCGAAAGCAAGGGTTGAATGCGTGATTTCAATTTTTCTTCAGCATGGTTCTGGTACTTCTCTAATAGGTGAGCAGGAAAATCCACACCGACCCGGCCGTGCGATAAATAAATCTCTTCATCAATTGATAATCTTACAAACCCGTGTTTCTCCAGTTCTTTTGAGAATGTTGTTTTACCTGATCCGGATACACCACACATCATCACAGCAACAGGAGGATTTTTAGTGATTCGTTTTATGAAGCCGTCAAAATCGAATGTGTTCAACAAACAATCAGTCCTTCCAATCATTAATGAAGTATTTTTTCAGCCAGTAAACGGTATGATTTTTTCTTTGCTTCAAAATCATAAATATTTGTAATGATCATAAATTCATCTGTCTGATAGAGTGCTTCTAATTTTTTGAGCTCCGACTGCACTTTTTCGGGTGTCCCGATAATACATCTTCTGCGGTTCTTTTTGATGGTATCCAGTTCCGCGTCACTAAAAGCAGTTTCCTTGATTTCTTTTTCAGGGAGTACTTTTGTACCGAGTCCTCTGCCGACATTTAAGAGCCACTTATCCTGTGACAACGCAAGTGCTTCTGCTTCTTCTTCTGTTTCAGCACAAACCACAAAAATACAGACAATGGATTCAGGATGACTGAATGATTGGGAGGGAGTGAAGTGTTCCCGGTATGTCTGAAGTGCGTTTTTGCCGTTGTCCGGATTAATGAAGTGACCGAACACAAATCCGAGTCCCGACTCTGCAGCGAGAGCACCGGAACGTTCTGAAAGTCCGAGCAGCCACAGGGGAGGGGGATTATCAATCCTCGGTCCTGCTTTAACCAGCCTGAATTCATGGTCTCTCGGCAGGGTGTTGTATAAAAATCCCTGAAGTTCAGACAGCTGGCGTGGGAATTCACGAAGACTTTTATTTTCCCTGTCTGTTAATGCGGAACGGGTCAGAGAAGGCCCACCGGGGGAACTTCCGATACCGATATCAATACGATCCGGAAAAAAGCCTGACATCGTTTTGGCATTTTCAGCAATCTTATACGGACTGTACTGCGGCAGTAGTATACCTCCTGATCCGACACGGATATGATTTGTCACTGATGCGATTCTCGTCATCATGATTTCAGGAGAGGAGCCTGCAAGTCCACTGCTGTTATGATGTTCTGCCACCCAGTAACGGTTGTATCCGAGTGACTCAGTCCATTGTGCGAGCTCAAGCGTATTTTTAAGTGCCGCTTCAGCACTCTGGCCTTTGGATATTACTGCCTGATCCAGTACGCTAAGTTTCATCGTTTGTTGACTCCTTTTTCCTGACTATTGATAAGAGTAAGTCAGCTAAGTAAATATTAAAGCTTTTATCGTATTTACTGAAATATAACCGGGCTTCTTTACTCTGATATTGTTCAGCAAGATTTAATATGTTCTGTTCATTAATAAAGTAACCCGAATAGGATTGATTTAAGTATTCAAGAAATTCCTTCATCGTATCCAGTGCTTCTGGAAGATTATTTTTAAGAGCGTAGATTTTGTCATAAAAATAAGTGAAATCAATTTCTTTATTATTGGTAAAATCAATGGCGTGCTGCATGTCCACATCTTTTAAATCAAGGTGATTTTCAAGAAGGGTTTTTTCCAAAGATTTTTCCGGATGCAGGCTGTTCAGCATTGCCTCTGTATTTTCTCTTTCAGCTTCAAGCCTTTTTATTTCTGTATTAATCATATGTTTCTGAAGTTCAAGAACTTTTTGTAAATCATAACCCTGTGTATTCAGGATGTCTTTAATCGTACTTAAAGAAACCCCGAGAGATTTTAAAGATGAAATCATAGTCAGATGCATAATATCTTTAGACCGGTATATCCGGTGGCCGTTCTCATTCCGGTCTGTCACCAAAAGACCGATTTCGTCATAATACCTGAGGGTTCTTATCGTTACATTCGTTAGTATGGACACTTCTTTTACGGTATAAATCATTTCACCTTGCACCTCACGCTGCGTAACCCTTTATGTTTAGTATAAAGGAGGAAGTATTTTGAATCTAACAGTTAAGAAATATTTAATAGAAAATAAGCAGTTGTCCGTCTCTGTAGTGAGTAAATCTGAAATGTACAGCAGTCACATTCCTGTATCTGCAATGATACCATTACTGCTCAGTCAGGAAGAAAGAATCACCCTGCACTTCAAAAATAATCAGGGGAGTGTACTTGTTATTGATGCACTGTCGTCAGGCAGTGTGACTTATGAAAAACGCATCACAGATGTTTTGGGAACAGTGAAGTTGTTTGGAACTAAGAGTAAACTGAAAAATTTCGGTGCATCCTATCATACAATTATGCAGATGAATCATTTTGATTTAATAGATAATCTGACTTCATATTATAAAGAAAGCGAGCAGCAGGAATTATCGATGATTGAAAATGATGATGCAGTTGTGATGGTGAGAGCTCTGCCGTCATATGATGCAGTATTTTATGAACGTGTGATTCAAAAATTTCAGGCAGGGGGAAATATTTTAAGAGAATATGATGATTGTTTTGTAGGAAATGAATATATTGATGTGTTTGAGAAGGAATGAAAGAGCGGCATCCTATGATGCCGCTCTTAATTTGACTAATATGATATACATGACAAATATTATAAAGTAATAATAACAATGGAAAATATGTATTGTAGTACTAATAAATTATAGTAGCAGCTCTAATAATTTTTGTTTTTCCAAACATTTCATTAAGAAACAAATTAATTTATAGTTTTATATGTTCTAATATTTAATTATTACTTAAATAAATATTAGGAGGAGTAAAATGAATCATAATTGGTTGGATATTGAAGAAAAAGTAATAATCATCACAGGCGGTAGTTCAGGAATTGGCAGGGAAATTACAGAATCATTATTGGATAATGGCGCTATTGTTTACAATGCTGATTTAAGAAATTCAGATGTCTCTCATAATAACTATCATTATTTAGAAGTGAATGTAACTAACGAGAAACAAGTCATTGAAGCAGTACAAAATGTTGTCAATGAAGAAAAAAGAATAGATGTACTAATCAATAATGCAGGTATTAATCTTCCGAGAATGATTGTAGATGTAAAAGGTGAGAAACCTGAATATGAAATCAATATGCAGGATCTGGATTTTATGTTTGACGTTAATTTAAAAGGCCCTGTTTTATTTGTAAGAGAAGTTTCAAGAGTATTTGTAGAACAAAAAAGTGGTGTGATTATTAATATGTCCAGTGAAGCTGGTCAGGAAGGATCACAAGGGCAAAGTATTTATTCTGCAACAAAAGCAGCCTTAATAGGATTTACAAGAAGTTGGGCTAAAGAACTTGGGAAGTATAACATCAGAGTCACAGCGGTAGCACCAGGCATACTGGAAGAGACTGGTCTGAGAACTCAGGCGTACGAAGAGGCGCTTGCTTATACACGTAATACGACAGTAAATAATTTAAACACTGATTACTCTAAGTCCATTCCCATTTCTAGAGTCGGAAAGCTGAAAGAAATTGCTGATTTAGTATGTTATTTATCATCTGAGAAATCAAGTTATATTACTGGTACAACAATCAATGTTTCAGGAGGCAAATCCAGGGGATAATATGTTTTAGGGAGAGGGTGTATGATGAATAAAAATCATCTGAGAATAATAGAATTGTTAATTGGTGGAGAAAAAACAGTTCAAGAAATATCTTATCAATTGAACATATCGGAAAGAACCCTTTCCAACTATATTACCCAGATTAATGATCATTTCGAGCAAAGTATAGAAATAGTAAAGCGACATGGTCGATACTCTTTAATTATTTTGGATGAAGTTCATTTCAGAGTACTGTTGCAGAAACTCAGGCACGAAATGAAAATTGTTGAATATGAACAAAAGCAAAGACGAGCAGAAGTATTCCATATTTTAATCAATAATAATACAACTACTATTGATGACATTGCTGAATCTGCTCATTTAAGCAAAAGTGTCATAAACATTATTATTAATGATCTGAAAGAAATGTCAATCAGCTACTCGATTGACATTAAAGGAACACCTAATGTTGGGTTAAGGGTTAATGGGACAGAATTTAATATCAGAAAAATGTTGGTTAATCAATTTCATGATTTTTACAGTGCTTTTCAAATATCTGATGAAATGAGAAGAATGATTGATAATATTAAAACACTCTATCATTTAGATGAGGAAAGTCTGAACAGGTTGGAGTCAGCGGTTAAAGTGACTATAGAACGTTTAGAAGGAAATTATGAAATTAAAGATAAGTTGAACGTTGATCCTAAAATATATGTGTCTGAAGATTACATGAATTTTAAAGAGTTGATTGATTATATTGATACTGAATATAATGTCCATAACAAAAATGAGGAAGTTTTACTGATTGTAATGCAGCTACTGGGCAGAAGAGCATCAATCATTGATGACATTATTAGTAATGATGATGAATCATTATTGAAAATAATCATCCAAAACACAATAGATGATATAAAAGATGATTTTAAAATCCAGATTGATGAATCTCTCTTTACAAAGGATATTCAACTGCATATAAAATATTTAATCAACCGATTGCTATTTGGTATTAAATTGAATAATGAATCTCTCAAAGATGTACAACAAAAATTCCCTCTGGCATTTGAACTTTCAAAAGTACTTGCTCAAAATATTGAACAGTTGATAAAGATTAGTGTGCCTGTTAATGAATTGGGATTCCTATCTATATATTTCAGTATTTTTTTAGAAGAATTGAATGAAAAATTAAGGAATATAAAAAGAATAGCAATTATTACTGACCAGGGATTAAGTACATCAAAGATGATTGAATCTAATTTAAAAAACATTCTAAATCAGAATATTAGTGTAGATATTTTTACAAGAGAAGAAATTAACGAAGATATTCTAATGGCTTGTGATCTAGTTATATCAACAATTAAAGTCAATAGACTCTTTAATAAGTTGATATTTGTAGATGATGTGCTTGATAAAAAACTTCTGCGGTTAAAAATAGAGCAATTTTTGGTATATAAAAAGGTATCCCGGGATACCTTAATCAATCATAATGTACTGTTAGATTTTATTGATGAAAGCGACTTGATTCATATAGATAAAAGTATCTCTTATAGAGATGCTATAGAAATGCTTTCTCAACTACTGATTTCAGAAAGAAAAGTTGACGAAGGTTTTACTTATAGAATTTTAGAACGTGAATCTAATGTTTCTACAATCTCAAACAGTATTGGCTTTCCACATGCTGTTCACAATTTTCAGGATGTTCAAATAAAAATGGCTGTATTGGATGAAGGACTTGAAAATAATAGTGAAGTGAAAATGATTATTATGATGGCAATACCTGACAGTTATTCAAATGAAGCGATGCTTATTAAACTCTACGAAGAAGTATTATCTTTAAGTACTAATATTTTTGCACTTTCAAATATTAATTATAAAACAAATTATAGTGAACTATCTTATTTGTTGAATTATAGGAGAGGGGGATAAGTATGTTTATTATCATAATGATTATAATTTTAGCAGTTGGTTTTGGTCTTCAGTATATATTTGGTATGTTTCAAATCAAAAATTTCACCAAGCATTATACTGAGCTGCGCAGAAATGGAAAGGTTGCAATTGGAAGGAAACCTGCAATTTTCCAATCTGGAACGTTGGTTCTTCTTCAAATTAATAAAAAGAAAGAAATAGAAGAGGCACGCTATATGCAAGGCGTCACGGTTTTCAGCAGGGTGAAAAAACTAAAAGGGCTTGAAGGTCTGAGAATAGACAAGATTATTATTGAAGATGTAAAAAGTCATAATCGTTTACTTAGAAACGCTATTATGGATGCTAAACGAACTTATAATATTGTTCAAGGTGGTGGAGAAGTAGAAAAAATACCATCTCCATTTATGAAAGCGGCATCTAAAGTAAATCAAATGTTTAGTAAAAAGGAGGCAAAATAATATGGACATAATTGTAAGTTTTGCAGAAGGGTTTATTAATTTATTTCAAACCGGAGCAGATGTATTCATTGATTGGATGAGTAGTATTGTTCCGTTGGTTTTAATGCTTTTAATTGCAATGAATACATTTATACAACTGATTGGAGAAGAAAGAATAAATTTTTTGGCACAAAAATCAACTAAAAATGTTTTTTTAAGGTATATGGTATTACCCTTTTTAGGGGCCTTTATGCTGGCAAATCCAATGGTTCATTCATTAGGACGGTTTATGCCTGAGAAATATAAACCCAGCTATTTTGCATCGGCTGCACAGTTTGCACATACAAGTAACGGGATATTCCCACATATTAATCCGGCAGAGTTATTTATTTTTCTTGGTATCGCGAGTGGGATTACTCAACTCGGACTACCGATGACCGATTTAGCTGTCAGGTATTTACTTGTAGGATTGGTTTTAAACTTTATTGGTGGATGGGTTACAGATTTTACAACAAGTTATGTAGAGAAGCAGCAAGGTGTAAAACTTAGTAAAGAAGTTAAGTTGGATAATTGAGGTGAAAAATAAATGAATAAAAAAGTTACAGTTGTAAAAGGTTCAGGTGGATTTGGAGGACCGTTAACTTTTGGTGTAGAGGGAAAGAAAGACAAAGTGATGTATGTTACAGGCGGCCATAAACCTGATATCGTGGATAAAATTTGTGATATTACTGGTGCGACTGCTGTAAACGGTTTTGAAACTTCTGTCCCGGAAGAAGAGATTATGGTTGCAGTAATTGATTGTGGTGGCACCTTAAGATGTGGCATATACCCTAAAAAAGGTATTAATACAATAAATATTATGGCGACCGGTCAAAGTGGTCCGTTAAGACAGTATATTACTGAAGAGATATATGTTTCAAATGTTGGAGTGAATCAAGTTTCTGTTCAGGGTGAATCAAATTCTGAGGAGCAGGCGACTGAAAAAAGTGAAGAGGTTGAACCGCAGTCAACTTATTCTAAAGATAAGAAGATCATGGAGACAAGAGCAGAACAAAAGAATAAAAGCCTCTTAACTAAAATAGGGCTTGGAGCTGGAAAGGTAATTAATACTTTCTATCAGGCTTCAAGAGATGCTGTTCAAACAATGCTGCACACAGTTATACCTTTTATGGGCTTTGTTGCCTTACTTATTGGAATTATTCAGGGATCCGGGATCGGTGATCTATTTGCAAATGTAATGGCTCCGTTAGCAGGGAATATATGGGGATTAATTGGTATAGGTTTCATTTGTTCCTTACCATTTCTAAGTCCATTACTAGGACCGGGAGGAGTTATTGGGCAAGTCTTGGGAACTTTAATTGGTGTTGAGATTGGCCGTGGAAATATTCCGCCCAATCTGGCGTTACCTGCATTATTTGCGATTAATACTCAAAATGCAGCTGATTTTATCCCAGTTGGACTTGGTCTTGCTGAAGCGGAAACGAAAACAATTGAGGTGGGTGTTCCATCAGTATTGTATTCAAGGTTTTTAAATGGTGCACCAAGAGTATTTATTGCCTGGCTGGCCAGTTTCGGTTTATATGAATAATAGAACAGGAGTGAGATGATAAAATGATTTATGAAACAAAGGTAAAAGAAGTTGGTGCAGAAGCATCTGCATTTGAAAGTGAAAAAATGATTATTCTGTTTGGTGATAACGCACCATCTGAGCTCATTGATTTTTGTTATATCATTGATATTAATGAAGTAAGTAATGAAATTACTGAAGAAAATGTACTTTATCTAAATGATGAAGCATACAATATAACTAAAGTAGGTGGCGCAGTCAATAAAAATCTAAATGATTTGGGACATATCACTTTAAAATTTGATGGAAGTGAAGAGGCTGAACAGTCAGGGACTTTATACCTTGAAGATAAAAAAATTGTACCGATTGATAAAGGTACAAGAATCAGTATAAATTAAAAAAGAACCGGTGCCTTTGTACAAAGGTACCGGTTCTTTTCAAGTGGATAGTTTATTCAGGGAAACTGACATTTTCAAGTCTTATGACACCGACCGGATCAATTTCTGCACCTTCTACGAGGGTTTCATTTACACCGATTCCAAGCTCTGCATAAAAGAGCGGGGTAATCGGCAGGTCTTCCAGCAGAATAGACTGTGCTTCTGCATATAATTCTGCACGTTCAGCATCATCTGTAGTCTGGCGTCCGCTTTCCAATACTTCATCGAGTGCTGTGTTGGAGTAGAGCCATCTGTTACCGGAGCCGTCCTGGCTGTCAGTGTGGAACATTGGATAGAGACCGTAATCCGGGTCACCTGTTACAGTAATCCACTGAAGCATGAACATATCATGTGTACCTTGTTCCGCACGCTCTAAAAATGCGCCGAATTCAAATTGTTCGATGGTGACATCAATTCCGATTTCAGAGAGTCCTTCCTGAATGAGCAGGGCGATATCCATGACTTCTTCAGAGTCGGATACCCAGAGTGTTGTTTCAAATCCGTCAGGGACACTGGAGTTATCCATATATTCCTGTGCTAAATCTAAATCATACGGGATTTCCTCTGCACTTTCATCATGACCGACAACTGCCGGAGAGATATGTGTTGATGCATGGATACCTCTGTCATTTAGTATACCGCTGATAATCTGTTCGCGGTCTACAGCGTGTGAGATGGCATGTCTGACGTTTTCGTCATCAAACGGTTCTTTTTCATAGTTGAAAGCAAGGTAAGTCATAGAGAGACCGTTTTGATCAATGATATTGGTATCTTCATGGCTTCTGACACGTTCCATGCTTTCAGTGTTCACGTTATCTGTAATACCGATACCGCCTGTCTCAAGTTCAGCAAGGCGTGCCTGATTTTCAGGAATAACACGGTAAGTCACAGTATCAAATTCACGGTCGCCGCCGTGATAATCTTCAAATTTTTCGAGGATGACCTGGTTTCCGGGGTCTCTTTCCTGAAGTTGAAGATGATTGGTACCGTCAGGTTTTCCGGCAATCACTTCGCCGATATATTCAGAGATTGAAGAAGACACTTCCTCAAATTCATCTCCGCCTTCTTCCCGTAAAGCATAATATTCTTCAAGTGTCATATCGACACCGGCCTCATCGAGGGCGTTTTGATAATCTTCATCAATGACTTCTTTACTCAGTATTCCGGCTGTATTGTGTGCAAGGTTTGAAAGTAAAGGTGAGAAAGGATAGTCTGTATGGAAATGGACTTCATGGTCATCAATGACTTCGATTTCATTGACCATTTCAAACATAAACATTACAGATGAAGCAACTGCAGGGTCAAGCAGGCGGTCAAATGTTGCCTTTACATCTTCTGCGGTAAACTCAGAACCGTTATGGAATGTTACCCCTTCTTTTAATTGAAAACTCCATAAGTTGTCTTCGACCTGCTCATAATTTTCTGCAAGTCCGTCTTCAATTTCCATATCAAAATTCTGAGTGACTAATTTGTCATAAAGCTGGGTTCTGAGCTGTGCCGATGGAATATCGTTTGATTGATGCGGATCCATTGAAACGGGCTCATTAATCATGCCGATAACTAAATCATTTGCGGAATTTTCTGTAGAAGCACCGTCATCGTCAAGATTTTCATCGACATTGTCATCACTGGTACATGCTGCGAGCAGAAACAGTGCACTGAACACACTGACGAACCAAAAACGTTTTAACATTTTTACATCCCCTTTTATTTTGTTACTACAATTGTATCTAAAAGTGTATAATTTATCAAAATATTATATAAATATTCTGTGAATTACACTGTAGCAGCTTTATAAATAAAAGAAAAGACACTAAAAAAGTGTACGCAATGCATACACTTTTTCAGACATTTTTAACTGCTGTTTCAATAAATGTTTTAAAAATATTCTGTGATACAGAATCATTATGGAAGGAGCCTTCCGGATGCCACTGCAGTCCAATAACAAAATCTCTTTCTGTGCTTTCGAAGGCTTCAATAATGCCGTCGTTGCTTTTTCCGGAAACGATAAAATGTTCAGCAATATTTTTATTCGCCTGATGGTGAAAGCTGTTGGTTTTAATTTCGAGGCTGCCTGTAATTGCTGCAAGTTTTGAGTGTTCTGTAACACGTACAGTGTGGGATAAATAATCTCTCGGCGCATTTTGATTATGCTGCATGACTGTATCACCGACCTGTGAATATATGTCCTGATACATTGTTCCACCTGCATATATGTTAAGAATCTGCGCACCGCGGCATATCGCAAGAATCGGTTTATCCTGCTGTAGTGTATATTCAATCAGTTTCATCTCGTAAGCATCACGCCCGGGTTCGATATTACCGAGCTTCTGATGCGGATCATCTCCGAAAAGGGAAGGATCAATATCATCACCTCCAGTGAGAAGAAGCCCGTCAATGGCGTCAACCTGCTGCTTGATCTGCTGTTCTGATTCTGTTTTGGCAAGTACAAGCGGCACGCCGTCAGATCCGGATACCGCATTGATATAGGTGACAGGGAGCTTCAAGCTGTCCCCAGTAATAAAAGTAGTAATACCGATGACCGCATTTTTCATTTAAATGCATCCTTTCTTTAAATTTTCTACCATAATATTCGGAATTTAAGACCATTGTACCAATAATTTCATTTTTTCGACAAATGAACAGGGAAGTGTCGATTGTTTTATGTTGTTGGATATATTAACATTAAAGTAATTTATGAAAGCGTCATCAAAATGGAGGGTGATTATGAAACTGGAAGGGAAAGTTGCGGTTGTCACAGGTGCTGCATCGGGAATGGGAAAGGCGATTGCAGAGCTTTACGGTAAAAATGGGGCAAAAGTGATTGTATCGGATATTAATATTGATGGTGCGGAGCAGGTGGCAGCAGGAATTTTGGGTAATGGCGGTACTGCAGCAGCGGTGAAGACCGATATTGCGAAGCAAGGTGATGCTGAAGGGCTCATTGATGAGGCGGTAAATACGTTCGGAACTCTTGATATTCTGGTGAATAATGCAGGGATTATGGATAATTTTGAACCTGTCGGTGATATAGAAGACGCTTTGTGGGAAAAAGTGTTTGCAGTTAATACGACGGGTGTAATGCGTACCATGCGTAAAGCAGTGCCTGTATTTCTTGAAAAGGGAAAGGGCGTTATCATTAATATTGCATCAACTGGAGGATTCAGTGGTGCACATGCCGGTGCTGCATACGGAGCTTCAAAGCATGCGGTTGTCGGCTTAACAAAGAATACCGCATTTATGTATGCGAATGAAGGAATCAGGTGTAATGCCATAGCCCCTGGTGCAGTAGAGACGAATATAGGTGCCTCAATGACGGGAATCAATCAATTCGGTATGTCACGCGCAGGATTAACACATGGATTGTCACCAAGAACCGGACAGCCTGTGGAAATAGCAGAGGCAGCTTTGTTTCTGGCATCTGATGAATCGAGTTTTGTAAATGGAGTTGTGATGCCTGTTGACGGTGGGTGGACTTCAGCCTTTTAAAAAGAGACATAAAGTTTTAAATACCGCTCTTTCGGGCGGTATTTTAGTTTGTTTTAAACGTGACTGGCCGGTTTTTTATTAAATCAGTTTCTCATGAATAGACATTTGACTTAAATATTATATAGTATAGGAGTGTACATTATATGATTAGAGGCGGGCGGATATGTCAAAAAGTGAACAGAAGCTGACTAAAAAACAGATTGCGATTATAGAAGCGGCAACTGAATTATTTGCAGAAAAAGGATTTTCGGCAACGTCTACAAGTGAAATTGCTCAGAAAGCAGAAGCGGCTGAAGGGACAATATTCAAACACTTTAAATCGAAAAAAGGACTCTTGATGTCAGTTGTTTCACCGATTACTGTAGAGTTTTACGGTCCGATGATAAAGAAAGATCTGGATAAAGTATTTGATAAGGAGTTTGAATATTATCAGGATTTTATACGTGCGATGATTGAAAACAGGAAAATATTTATCCAAAATAATCTGCCGGTGCTGCGAATCCTCATTCAGGAGATTCCGTTTCATCCGGAGTTAAAAGAGCAGTTTATTGAGCAGGTAGGGAAGGATATCATCGAAAGAATCAGGGGAATCATACGTTTTTATCAAGAAAAGGGACAGATGGTTGATATTCACACCGATACTATCATCCGTACAGTGGCATCTACCATACTCAGTTATATTGTTGCGAGGTATGTGCTGATTCCTGAAGCCCGTTGGGATACTGAAGAGATTGAAACAGAAAGGATTATTCAGCTTCTGGAAAATGGTTTATCTAAAAAGAAATGATGCGGACAGCTCAGGCTGTACCGCATCATTTTTTAAACTTTTCTGTACCGCTTCATGCCTATAATATTCAAGAGTGTGAAAAGAATAATGAATCCTGCAAGAAACGATAACGGGATAAGAATATCACTGAGTGTATATCCTTTAAGAACGACATCAATCATGGCGTTCCCTGCATAATAGAGCGGCATAAACGGTGCAAACCACTGCAGCCAGTTTTCCATAGATTCCACTTTAAGCATACCGGAGAAGAATATCTGCGGTACAATCACCAATGGAATAAACTGCATCATCTGAAATTCACTGTTTACAAATGTGGACAATAAAAGCCCGAGTGCAACAAAGCTGAGAAAAATATTAATGATAAACATACTAATGATAGATCCTGCGATTTCCATGTCAAGAATGTACACGGAATAAGAAATAATCACTGCTGTTTGTATTACTGCAAAAATACCGTAGCCAAAGAGGTAACCGAGTACAATTTCCGACCGTTTAATCGGCGTGGATAATAATTTCTCAAGGGTGCCGCTGCTTCGTTCTTTGAGCATGGACATCCCCGCAATAAGAAAAACGAAAAAGAATACAAAAAAGCTGATGAGTACCGGATTGAGTATTTCAAAAAAAGTGTGGTTTTCATCTCCGTAAATATAGTTGACAGAGACCGGGTTTTGATCTGCCGAAAACTCTTCTGTATCAAAGGTGTCAGGTATATTCATTTCAGTATTTATATTAATATCTTCACGGTATGCCTCCGGCAGTGTTTCCAATACACGGTTAATATTTTCAGTCATCTCATTTACATTGGATAGTAAACCGTCAATATCATCTGAAAATTGATTGAGCTTTGTTTCTGTGACTGCCTGGGAACTTTCCTGGATGGCAGAGCCTTCCTCCATCGGATTGTCATTCAGAATGGTCAGCGTAAATTCTTCTTCCTTCTCCTCAAGAACCGCATTGGCATTCCCTGCTTTTAAATAGTCGGCGGTATCAATACTGTTTTCTTCCTTAATGATTACATCATTTTCTTTTAAGACCTCGACTATATTGTTGTCTACATTCACCACTGCGATTGTGACACTATCATCCGGATCGGGAAAAATATAATTGAGCAGCGTGATAATCAGTACAGGTGCGATAAGTAATAACGCCATCGTCCGCTTATCCCGGATAACCTGTTTAAAGATACGTCTAATCAGGACGAACATTCTCATTTTCTTCCGCCTCCAGTTTAAGAAAGACATGATCAATGTCTTCAGCATGATATGCTTCAAGAATTTCCGACGGTGTCCCGCTGACAGCAATTTTTTTATTTTTCATGAGAAGCAGATGGTCACATTTCATTGCCTCGTCCATAATATGTGTTGTAATTAAAAGTGTCCGTGTTTTTGATAGTGTATGAAGCTGCTCCCAGATGGACAGTTTCAAAACAGGGTCAATACCAACAGTAGGTTCATCCAGTATGAGGTATTCAGGCTGATTAATGAGTGCGATCGCCAGAGACAGTCTGCGTTTCATGCCGCCGGAATAATGACTGACTAATTTATCCCGGTCATCATCAAGCTGCACCAGTTTTAAAGTATTTTGTATGGATTCCCTGCTGATTTTAGTGCTGTACATATTGGAGAAGAAATTGATATTTTCAAAACCGGTTAAATCATTGTAAAGAGAATCGCTCTGTGCCATATAGCCGATACTGTTTAAAATCTTTCGATCTGGGACCGTTTGATTCTGAATTTCAATCTTTCCTGAATCATATTTTTCCATGCCCATTAAACACTTAATCAATGTAGTTTTACCTGTTCCGGAAGGACCGATGAGTCCGGTAATTTTATTATTTGGAATATCAACAGATATGTTTTCAAGTATCAGGCTTTTACCGTAGCTTTTCGAAAGACTGTCTATGTGAATCAAATCTAATCACTCCTTACCCAATAATTATAGTGAGTACTTACTCACTATAATATCAAATAAAAATAAGAATAACAAATATACCGTATCAGTCTTTAGGGGTGCACCTCATGATTGATACGGTATATTTAATATCTAGTTCTTCTGTTTTCTTTTATTAATAATGGTTCTGGTAATCAGTTTTTCAATCTCAATCAGGATGAATGTACCGATACCAATAATGAACGGATAAATCCAGTACTGTATCTCAATTGGATATAAATCAAATACTTCTCTGAAGAATGGCACATAGGTGACTATGATTTGAAGGAGTACCAGTGCACCTGCAAGTAAGAAGGCAATTTTGTTTGAAAAGAAATTTTTATCAAATGCAAAATTCAGTTCGTTTCTTACGTTGAAGAGGTGGAACGCCTGCATGATAACAATTGAATGCAGTGTGATAGTGGTTACCTGAGTCTGTGTATATTCTGCCGGATTTCCGAGAAGGGTTGTATTCATTGCCATAATGGCACCGCCGACAAGAAATGACACGAGCAGTATTCTAAAAATATAATATGGACTGAGCAGTTTTGCATTCGGTTGTCTTGGCGGCTTCTGCATAGATCCTGCTTCCAGCTTCTCGAATGCCAGTGCAAATGATACAGTGACTGCAGTAACCATATTAATATAGAGCACTTGTATCGGTGTAAGAGGTACATTTAATCCGAACAATAAGGCGGTGACAATCAGAAATGCTTCTGCACCATTTGTCGGCAGTATGAAAAGAATTGTCTTTTTCAAATTATCGTAAATCCGGCGTCCTTCTTCGACTGCATTGATAATTGTTTTAAAATTATCATCGACAAGCACCATTTTTGAGGCTTCCTTGGCAACTTCTGTTCCTTTTATACCCATGGCAACGCCGATATCAGCACGTTTTAAGGCGGGTGCATCATTCACACCGTCCCCGGTCATTGCGACAATTTCATCATTTTCCTGCATGGCTGTAACAAGCTGCAGTTTATTTTCTGGACTGGTCCGTGCAAAGACATCTGTTGTTCTGACAGCTTCTCTCAGCGCGTCATCACTCATTTGATCGAGTTCGCGTCCTTCAAGAACATTATCATTATCTGTAATATTCATCTGTTTTGCGATCGCGAGAGCAGTGGCTTTATGGTCTCCGGTAATCATTTTAATTTGTATACCAGCCTGTTTTGATACTTTAATGGCTTCAACAGCTTCTTCTCTCGGAGGATCGAGTATGCCTGCGAGACCGATGACAGTCAGCCCTTCTGATACATCTTCGTGGTCAATTTCATCCACAGTATCATCAACATTTTTATATGCAACACCAATGACACGCTCACCTTTGTTAGAGCGGGCAAGCATTTTATCTTCCCAGAGCTGCCTTTCCCGACTGTTTTCTTCAAGCCCCGCCATATCCATCAGACGGTCCGGTGCACCTTTGACGAGAATCATGTTTTGATTGTTTCTTTCAACCAGCCCCGCCATATATTTATAACTTGAATCAAATGGAATTTTGGAAATCACAGGCAGTCTGTCAATTTCGATATTGGCTTTTGATGCTAAGGTGACGAGGCATCCTTCGGTGGGTTCTCCGCTGATCTGCCAGCCGTCACCATTATTGTTGTGAAGTACTGAGTCATTGATTGAAAGTGCGGCACTTAGGAATAAAGACAGTTCTTCGTCACTCGATATATCAATTTCTTTTTGGTTCTGAAGAATCTGTCCCTCAGGCGCATATCCTGTTCCCGTCACTTCAATATGCCGGTCTTTAAGTTCAATTGATTGGACCGTCATTTCATTTTTTGTTAATGTCCCTGTCTTATCCGAGGCAATCACTGTTACGGCACCCAGAGTTTCAACAGACGGCAGATTTTTCATAATGGCATTGTTTCTTGCCATGACCTGCATACCGAGGGAAAGAATAATAGAAAGGATTGCAGGGAGTCCTTCCGGTATGGCGGAAACAATTAAACTGATTGCATATAACAACAGTTCACCAGCCGGATAGTCATAAAATAAAGCGGCATTTATAAATAAGAGTAGTGCAACCGCGACAATGACAACAGACAGCATTTTTCCGAATTGATTGGTCTGTCTGAGGAGAGGTGTTTCAGTTTCTTCAACTTCTGATATCGATTGGTTGATTTTCCCGATTTCGGTGTGTCTCCCGGTAGTAACGACAATTCCCTGTCCTGATCCCGAAACAACAGCTGTACCGGAAAATGCCATATTGAACCGGTCCCCGAGTACTGTGTCCCGAGGAAGACGTGCAGTGTTTTTTTCGACTGATGTTGATTCGCCGGTTAATGGAGATTCTTCAATACTCAATGCACTTGACTCCATCATTCTTAAATCTGCCGGTATCTTGTCACCGGCAGACAACAGCACAATATCACCCGGAACGAGTTCACTTGATGGAACTTCCATCCGGTCTCCGCCGCGAATGACTGTTGATTCAAGTGACAGCATGTTCTTGATGCCTTCTAATGCTTTTTCGGCTTTATTTTCCTGAAAGTAGCCGATGGAAGCATTGATTAATACTACGATTAGAATAACAACCGTATCAGCATAGTGTCCGAGAACAACAGTCAGTACAGCGGCTGCAATCAGAACATAAATCAGGACATCATTAAATTGCTTTAAAAATTTTAACCATTTAGGATCTTTCTTTGCTTCCGGGAGCTCATTTTTGACCCATTTTTCCTGTAATTTTTGGACTTGTTCTTTACTTAGACCATTATTCATATCCGTATTGAGTTCGGACGTTACTTGATCTAAGTCGATGTCGAACCAATGATGTTCAGACATTTAATATTCTCCTTTCTCAATAATTGTTAATCAATAAGCTGTTACCTTAATTATAAGTGAAATTATTCACAAAGTATACAAGTATTATCAAATAGTTTTGACAATTCAGTTACATTGACTTTCTGTTTCACTTTATTTGCCTGAATCTTCTGGTAAAGGTATATTTAACGTATATTAAAGTGTTCGAATAAAATAGGGGAGGGAATACTATGTTTAACTTTGTCGATAAAGTTGCGGTAGTAACCGGCGGGGCTTCAGGGATCGGTTATGCTATAACAGAGCAGTTGATTAAGAGCGGGGCTAAAGTAGCTGTAGGGGATTTAAACAACGATAAAATGAAAGCGCTGACAGAAAAATTTGGTAAAGATGTGATTACAGTGAATGCGGATGTTACTGTGGAAAAAGACATGAAGCAGCTTGTTGATACGGCTGTTAAAGAATTCGGCCGTCTTGATATGGGATTTAATGTTGCGGGGCTTAGTAAGCCGGGATTGATTATGGAACAGGATTATAAAGACTGGAAGAAAACAGTGGAGATTGTATTGGACGGTATCTTTCTTGCGATGAAATATCAGGCAGCCGCTATGAAAGACCACGGGGGTTCGATTCTGAATATATCCTCATTGAATGCCCACGTGCCTATGTTTTACGGTGCGGCATATGCATCAGCAAAGGCAGGGGTGGAAATGCTGACAAAAAATGCAGCATTGGAATTTGCCGAGTATAAAATACGTGTAAATGTCATTCTTCCCGGTCTTGTAGAAACACCGCTCACTGCTCAATTTTTTGAAAATGAAGCACTGCACGAGGCGTTTATGGAGAGAATCCCCGAGCAAAGGGCGGCACAACCTGTAGAAATAGCAGAACCTGCTTTATATCTTGCTTCTGACAAGGCAAGTTATATTAACGGCACAAGCCTTGTAGTCGACGGCGGATGGGAAATTACAGGGTATCCGAATCTGAATCAGTACATGTGAGTAAACAATAGTCTGTGGCAGTATTATATGTTACAGACTATTGTTTTTAATGTTATTATAGTGCAATACAATATATGACATATGGAGGGGCGTATGAGTGAAGTAAGTATTGATAAGATTCATTTTAATCGTGATGAGATACTTAATTTAAAGTATAAATCATATAATAATTTTCCATTAATATATATTTTGCATCATCAAGGCAAACGTACAGCATATATAGGTGAATCTTTCCAAATCAGAAACCGGTTAAATACACATTTGAGAGATGATCTTAAAAAACGTCTGAAAGAAGTTCTTTTAATATCACATGAGAAATTTCATCAGTCGGCGACATATAATATTGAAACAAATTTGATTAATTATTTTATCGCGGATCAGAAATACCAATTATTAAACAAGAGTCAGATTACCCAGTCGGTTACACATAATTACTATAATAAAAGTGAATACCATCATAATATATTCAATGATATATGGGAAAAGCTGAAAAATGATGAGCTGGTAGATAATACACTTGAACATCTGCAGAATAAGGATATTTTTAAGCTTTCACCTTACAAAGAATTATCAGAGTCGCAGGTGGAGCTGAAAGGGCGGATTATTGAGTTTTGTAAAACCAACATCAACGGGGAGAATAAGGCAGTATTTTTTATACATGGAGAAGCGGGAACGGGAAAAAGTGTGGTTCTCAGTTCAACGTTTAATGCAATACAGGATCTGTCAAAAGAAGAGGACTCAGAGTTCAAGGGTACTGAGAATCATCTTCTTGTAAATCATCAGGAAATGATTAAAACATACGAATCAATCTCTAAAAGTCTTCCGAATTTAAAGAAGAAAAATTTTATGAAACCAACACCGTTTATCAATGCTGTTGAAAAAGGGAAAATTAAATCGGATATCACTCTTGTTGATGAGGCGCACCTCTTACTTTCGAGACCGGACAAGTTTAATGCTTATAACGGTGAAAATCAGCTGCAGGATATTATTAATCTAAGTAAGGTGACGATTGTTGTATTTGATGAAAAGCAATTTTTAAAATTGAAAAGCTTCTGGTCACAGAATCTTTTGGAAGAAGCGGGTAGTAGTCATCATGTCGAAAGATATCAGCTGACCGATCAGTTCAGAATTCAGGCAGAGCAGCCAGTCATCGAATGGATTGATCAATTTGTTGATAAGAAAGTTTGTCCTGTGCCGGTTACTGAGGGTGATTATGAACTGAAGATATTTAACCATGCCGGTGCAATGTTTGAGGAAATTGCAAAAAAGGATAAGGAACATCAACTTTCACGAGTCGTGGCAACTTTTGATTATGAGCATAAAAAGGACGGCGGATCATATTATGTTGAAGAACCTGGATTTAAGGGTCTATGGAATCGAACAACGTATAAAGAAACTTGGGCGGAACATCCTGACACAATCAAGGAGGTCGGTTCAATTTATACTATCCAGGGATTTGATTTAAATTATGTCGGTGTAATACTCGGTCCCTCTGTATCATATGATGAGGATAAGAAGCAGCTTAAAATTCTTACTGAAAAATATCAGGATAAAGAAGCTTTTCGTGAATCAAGAACATTAAAGGCAGAGTATCATACAGGAAAGGGTAAAGAGCAGATTATTTTGAACTCAATTAATGTATTGATGAAACGCGGCGTCAAAGGGCTTTATATATACGCCAGCGATAAAAAATTACGAAAAGTTTTAAACGATAATTATTTTGGAGATGAGCAGTTATGAATGAACTAATTACGGCAATTAATCAGTTCAGAGATGAAAGAAATTGGAGACAATATCATAATTCAAAGGATCTGGCACTTTCTTTGTCTTTAGAAGCGTCTGAGCTTCTGGAGAATTATCAATGGATATCTGCTGAGGAAGGTAATGAGAAATATAGAGAAAACATTAAAGATGAACTGGCAGACGTTTTTATTTATGGATTAATGTTTGCAGATGATCTCGATATCGATGTTGAAGAAGCGATATTACAGAAGCTCGAAAAGAACAGGGTGAAATATCCGGTAAACGATTGAGGTGGGTGTATGATTAGTGAAATGAAGCTGTCTGATGTCAGTACTGCCGCGGAACTTGCATTGAAACTTTGGCCGGAAGGGACGATTGAATTGTTTATCGAAGAGATGAATGATCTGCTTAGTGACTCTGAGGCAGTTGTATATTTGAAATATGCAGATGAAAATGTGGTAGGCTTTGCACACTGTCAGCTTAGAAATGACTATGTTGAAGGTACAGATTCCAGTCCGGTGGGTTATTTGGAGGGCATATATGTAAGTGAGCCGTTTAGAAAGCAGGGTATAGCAGGGGAACTGATTAGAGCCTGTGAAGGCTTCGCAGCCCGAAATGGATGCACAGAATTTGCAAGTGACTGTGAAATTGACAATGATGATAGTGCAAAAATGCATTTGAAACTTGGGTTTACAGAGGCAGGCAGGATTATTCACTTTAAGAAAACATTATAATCATTCACTGCGAAATAAAGAATCCGACGGAATATTCCGCCGGATTCTTTATAATATATATCTTTTTTACTCAAACCATTTAATAAAGAGCCTGCTAAGGTAAAAGCAGTGTCTGCTCAGCATAAATCATATCTGCATTTTCTATATTATTTGCCTGAGCTAATTCTTCAACTGTGGTGCCATAAATATTAGCAAGAGAGGATAAAGTATCACCTCTTTGGATTTTAACCTTATTACCAGAAAGTTCCCCAGCTTCATCATCTTCAGCGGTTTCTCCTATTTCATTATAGACAGCAACATAAAATTCGCCTCTAGTCATACCTTCATCATAGATATCATTTATCTTTGCTTTATCTTCTATTTCCTTGGCTTCGGAACTATCTATATTTTCAAGGCCGTTTTCCGATTCAATATTGGTCGACTCACCATCTTCTGAAGAATTTAATTCAATTATGTCATTGTTTGCTAAATATTTTACTGCCTGATATTCCTCTGAATTATTATCTATCCCTTTGATTTCCCAATAAGGTCTGTCTTCAGATGTAATTACTCCATTTTGAACATTAACAATATAATCTATCGCCATAGATCTTATTGTTCCTTCTGCTTCACCTCGTTCAATGGTTGAAACCCAAATTGGTTCAAAAGACTTGTCTTCAAAAATTCCGCCTTCACTTAATAACTGATCCAAACGATATTGATTCATCCCGACTTTTACAACAACATCATCTTCCAGTGGTTCTCCTGTCTCTTCAAAGACCACATCCTGAATGCGTTCTCCATACTCTTTAGTTAAATCAATCGTATAATTCAACCCGCCAAAGGTATCATATGTACTGTACTTTGATGCGCGTCTTTCAGGGTTAAAACTTACAGTGATATCTCCAGGTTGAAGTGTATTAAAATAATCTGCAGACCATTCCATATAAGTTCTTAATTCTTCCCCGGTCATTTCAAAGACGGAGGTTTCTCCAAGAACAAAAGTATAGTTATAATTGATGTCCTTTTTATGGATAACATCATCATCCAGTTCATGATTCATTTCTGTTAATGTTGCAGTCACATCTGCCCCGCTGTAATATAATTGAACTTCATTATAAAAACGATTGATAGGAGTAGAATACATAAAATCATAAGGGACATCCGGTAATTCATCATCATGAGTCATCGGAACGCCTTCAACTGTTCCTAATACTGTATTAGCATCATCCCGAGCACGTTGGTGTTCCTCAGACAACAAGTTTTCAAATTCAGTGTCTCTTTCAAATTCAGAAGCTTCAACTGTTTCTGATTCAACCGCCACTTCTCCGTTTGATTTATCTACACTAATATCGATAACAGAAAGATAGTTCGCATAGGCGTCAGGTTCAGTGATAACCACATCATTGATTACTTCCTGACTGATATTTTCATGCATATGTCCTGCTATCACAGCATCCAGTTCAGGAACTGCATTGACTAAATCTTCAACCCCTGTGTTTGGGATGTTATTCTCATTTTCTAAACCCATGTGCATAACGCCTACAAAAACATCAGCTTTTCCCTCTAACTCAGCCATCACTTTTTTAGTTTCTTCAACAGGATCGTGTATATCTAAATGATCACCTAAATCACTGTCCTTGTTAAACAACATTGTCGTTGGCGTTGTCATTCCAATCAAAGCAACTTTGACTCCCTCTTTTTCAATGATTTGGTAGCCTTCTGTGATTTGTTCGCCATCCTTCATTTCGAGGTTACCTGCTAATACAGGATTATTAAATTGTGAAACAACATTCTTTAATACTTCAGCGCCAAAATCAAATTCATGATTCCCTAATACCCAGGTGTCATATTCTAGTTCATTCAACATCCTCACACCCGGATGATCGTTTTCCTCAGAAAACATATCAATATTATTCCCTTGTATCAAATCCCCGGCATCAACTAAAATAACATTATCCCGCGTTTCTCGATAATCTTTTATTGCTGTAGAAAGCTGACTCAAACTTCCGTCCTCTATTTCTTCATCAATTTCATAATCCCACGGCATTAAAAAACCATGTACATCTGATGTTCCCAGAATAGTAATATCTACAGTGGAATCATTCGCTTCTGCAGCGTATGTATTAAAACCGCTTGTACTAAAAACAAGCCCTATAACCAATAATCCTATTATTTTCTTCATTTTTCCAAACCTTTCTTTTTATTTGTATACTTAAAATATACCATATTGATATGTAGGGGTTTGCATAAAGTTAATAGTTTGTGTAAATGAGGTAGTAGAAAAAGGAAAGTATATCTGAAATACTCCGTAGTCATTTTAGAGGGCAGGGGACAGCCGGACTGGTTAGAGTATGTGAAGGCTTCACATATTGAAATGGGTATACCGAATTTGTAAGTGACTGTGAAATAAAAAATCCAGCGGATATTCCGCCGGATTTTTTATATTGATTACTGTTTAATATCTGCGATTAAATCTGAAGGCAGTCCGCTGTGTTCGGATAGAAATGCATCCAGTCCTTTATCTTCGATCTGTTTGTTCATTTCTGCCTGCTCTGGGTCCTCTGTATTATCGAATTTTAGAGCATAGCCGACAAGTTTGGATAATGCATGATGCTCCAATCCTTCTCTGTGAAGGTAAAGAAGCGGTTTAATTATACGGTCATTCGGACCGAGTTTTCTTAACACACCGCGCCCGACACGATTTAAATCATCCGAAAGATGTGTGTTTTTAAAGCGCTCAATGATTTTTTCAATATATGCACGCTGCTCTTCTTCGGAGAAGTCATACTTATTTGTTAAATATAACGCCGTTTCATTCAACACTTTGTTCAGGAAGTTTGTAACTTCCTCATTCTGCATTGCTTCGGATACTGTTTCAATATTTAATGTGCGGCCGAAATAAGCAATGGCCACATGTCCTGTGTTAACAGTGAAAAGTTTTCGCTCAATGTAAGGCATCAACTCGGAAACATACGTTACACCGTCCAGTTTATTACTGCCGAGCCATGCGTTTTCTTCGATTACCCATTCAAAGAACGGCTCAACTTTCACATCAAGGATGTTTTCGTTGGTTTGAATCGGAACAATACGGTCGACTGCTGAATTTGGAAAGCCGACAATGTTCTCATCAAGATCCGGTATTTCATTTAAAACAGCTTCCTTTAGAACATTTGTTGCCATTACCGCATTCTCACATGCAATAATGTTTAAAGGTCTGTGGTCCTCTGAACGTTCTTTAAGGTGAGGAATAATAGATTTTGCGATAATCGGCAGGATATTGACACCGACTGCAGTAGTGATAATATCCGCTTCCAATACGGCTTCTTTTAACTTATCCGGCTGTTCGGCAGTGTTAATACCGCTGACATTTTCAACTGTATAGCTGTCACCATTTTCGGCGGCAATGTTCACAGTATAGGATGTGTCACGGTTTAACGCATCAATAATTTCCTTATTTACATCGGCAAATGTAACTGAATATCCATTGTCGCTCAGGACTTTACCTATAAATCCACGGCCGATATTGCCTGCACCAAAATGGAGGGCTTTCATATTATACGTCCTCACTTTCAAACAGCTCAATAATTTCATCAGCTGAGGATGCATTAATGACTTTTTCGGCATTCTCTTCTTCAGAGAAGATAATTGCGATTTTTTGAAGCAGTTCTAAATGTTCATCACCTTTTCCGGCAATACCGAGAACAATTTTAGCTTCATTTCCGTCAAAATCAACACCGTCCGGCAGCTGCACAAGTGAGAGGCCGCTTGAGATGACTGAAGTTTTTCCTTCATCAGTGCCGTGTGGAATCGCAAGACCGTTACCCATGAAAGTGGATACGACTTTTTCACGATCAAGCATTGAATCAACATACGCCGGTTCTACAGCACCTTGATCAACTAAAATCTGACCCGCCAGCTTTACAGCTTCCTCTTTTGTAGATGCTTTTTCGTTCAACTTAATATTTTCTTTTTTAATCATAATCATTTGTCCTTTCTGTAACTGTATTTAATATAATTTTTAATTGTGGTATCAATCGTATAATCACCGAGTACTTTACTGATATCCTGATGATTCTCACCGAGAAGGACACTGATTTCACTAATCAATCCATCAATCAGGGTATCATTCGGCGCAAGAATAAGGACTTGATAATTCACTTCTTTAATATCATTATGATAGTTCTTATCCATTATGCCGTCTTCATTGTAGATGATAAACAACTGATGTCTCGTGATGACTTCTGATTTCAGGTGGGGGAATGAAAACCCGTTTTCTCCGATGATAAATCCTGTTTTTTGATACCTGTCCTTTAACGTATTCATGATAGATGAAATATCATTAAAATCTGCATACTGAAGCAGAATATCTTCCAGATTATCCAGCGCATGAACAGCTTCAGTATCTACGTTAATCATTTTTTTAAAATGAAATAATTCTGAAGCCTGCAGAACCTTATCGACATCAACATCTACTGAAGACTCTACCCCTCCTTTAGGCGGTTTGAAACTTAGTTCAGTCTGAACAGTCGATATGAAGTCGGAAATCTTTTTAATGTCATGGTCGTCAAGAAGCGGATTCACCAGTATATAATTTTCAAGGTCGAGCGGCACAGTGCTCAATATGAGCTCACCCTCTGAGATATCTGCATCACCAAGTTCTGAAATAGACAGTTCTTGTTTGATAGATATATTTTGAAATTTAGACTGAAGCTGGCTTGAGAGAATTCTGCTTGTGCCGATTCCGGAAGAGCAGACGGTAGTGACCTCAATTAAAGGATTAGCCTTTAAAATACCACCGAAGTGGATGGTCAAAAATCCGATTTCAGCTTCATCCAGTGAATGAAAGCCGAATACTTCCTTAAAAGCATCTCCGCTCGCCTGAAACAATTCCGGATACTGTTCTTTAATAATATCGAGGAGGGGATTGGTGGTAATGATTCCCGACTCCAGACGATGCAGTGTCGGCTCAATATGAAGAATTAATCCTTCTTTTAGTTCAGGATACGAGTGAAAGGGATAGTGAAAATCGATGCTTACTTTTTGAATGAATTCCACAGTGTGTTTTTCAACATCTTCCATGCTGAACTGATTCTGAGATTTTCTCCTGCTTCCCCGCAGGTGCATCGTGATAAAATAGACTTCCTCATCCGGAAGTGAAATACTGAATTCTTCTTCTATTTTGCTGGTTAATCCTTTTGAGACTTCAAATTCCTGTGTATCTTTAAGTTCATCCTTAATACTCGATTTAATCTCAACGACTTGTGTATTTAACGTCCGGTCAATTGCCAGAACAATGTGGAGTGTTAAGTTTAAATAGGCATTTTCCGTCAACTGGTAGGGCAGGACATCGAGTTCATCCATCAACAGGCGCTCTACTTTAAATATATTATCAATTTCAAGAATACCGAGCAGTTTATTGTTAATCAGTGAACTGAATACGAAATTATTTTCAATGACAGAATAGATACTGTTGGAATTCAATTCGCCAATCATCATATTCGTCAGGAAATCCTGTTTATTTAAAGTGTTTCCGATCAGCTGGACACCGACGTTTCTCTCTTTGACGATGGACAGATCAAAAGGTGAGAGTGAGGTGTTCAGTTTATTAATCAAGTCATCCAGCATATGCTCACTGATTCCGAGTTCTACTGCCAGTGCGCTTTTTTTAATACCGCTTGGATTAATCATTAAATGATAAACGAGTGCCACCTTTTTCTCTTCTTCACTTAAATCTTTATCTGCATTGGATGCGATATATTTTGTGAGTGTGTCCCGTTCGAGTGAATTGATATCAATTCTAATCCCTTTTCTGTACTCACTTTCAAGATGGATATTTAAAGACTCCAGCGTTTGTTTCACATTTTTAAGTTCCCTGTGGACCGTCCTTGATGATACGCCGAGTTTTGAAGCGATTTCCTTAATAAGCAGAAAGGTGCCGTTATGATATATAAGTTCGCTGATAATTTTCTTTTCTCTGGAACTAATCATAAAGGCACCCCCTTGTTATTTAATTTAATATTATTCTATTGGTGTTTCTTAAGTTCTTCAAGTAATTCATCATATTTTGGACTGTTTAAGAAGTTATCAACAGAAATATGATATGCTGTCGGAACTTTTTTCTCTGCACGTTCTGTCAATGTTTTCTGGGTAATGATGATGTCTTCATCCCCTTTTAACTGGTTGATGGCAGAGTTTGTAACATCGATATTAATGTCTGCTTTTTTGAATTTGTTTTTCAGCATACCTGCACCCATCGCACTGGATCCCATACCGGCATCACATGCGAATACGATTTTTTCTACTGAAGCGTAATCGAAATCTTTGGATACTGTTTCATCGACAGCAGTTTCCTGTACAGCGTCCTCTTTAGTCAACGCACCAGCCACTGAAGATTTTTTACCTTTTCTTTCTTCCATCTGTGCAGTTGCTGCTGCTAAATCTTCTTCTTTTTGTTTAGAGAATCTTAGAATCAGTGCAGCAATTACGAATGAAACAATCGTTGCTACAAGTACACCGGTAATCATCTGCAGGTATTCTCCGCCCGGTGTCATTGCACCATAAGCTAAAATACTACCCGGTGAAGCAGGTGCAATCAATCCGAAGCCGAGAAGGCTGTATGTGAAGATCCCTGATGCACCACCGAGAATTACAGCAAGTAAAAGTTGTGGTTTCATCAGAATGTACGGGAAGTAAATCTCGTGAATACCTCCGACAAACTGGATGAAAGCTGCACCCGGTGCAGTGGCACGTGCTGTACCTCTGCCAAAGAAAGAGTAGGCAAGCAGTACACCAAGGCCGGGACCAGGGTTGGATTCAAGTGTATATAAAATAGAACGTCCGATTTCTAAAGACTGGTCTGCTGCGAGTGGTGTCAGGACACCGTGGTTAATCGCATTATTTAAGAATAACACTTTTGCCGGTTCGATAAATACGCTGACAAGCGGCAGTGCACCGATTGAGATGATTGCGTCTACACCTTGTCCGAGTAACTGAGTTAATCCAAGCACAACCGGTCCAAGACCGTAGTAGCCGAGAAGTGCCAGGAGGAATGCTAAAATACCTGCTGAGAAGTTATTGACTAACATCTCAAGACCCTGTTTGATCTTCGGTACTAAAAAGTCATCCAGTTTCTTAATAGCATAACCGCCGAGAGGACCCATAATCATTGCGCCGAGAAGCATTGGTGAATCTGCTGCTGCAATAATCCCCATTGTTGCGGTTGCACCAACGACACCACCTCGGACACCGTGTACCAGGTTACCCCCTGAATACGCGATAAGAAGCGGTAATAGGAATCCAATCATCGGGTCAACCATTGATGCGAGTCCTTCATTTGGTGTAAAACCGTCCGGTATGAAAAATGCTGTGATAATACCCCATGCGATAAATGCTGCGATGTTCGGCATAATCATACTGCTTAAAAATGTACCGAAACTCTGGACTTTACGTTGAAGTCCGCCTTTTTTTGCTGTTTCTTCTGCCATAGTTCTCACCCCTGTATATTATTTTGTAATTTAATCATAAATCAGGGAAGTACTGTTCACAATACAATTAGGATGCAGGTTTGTCACAAACAATTTGACAAATGTGGGGTATCGGAGAATCCTTCTTTAAATACATTGGATATTTACATATTAAGAAAAGCATTGTATGATGATTGTGATAGATTTTAATGAATTAAATTAGACACATCAATCTTTAATGAGGTGCTTTTGTGAGTGTATTCGGTATTTAAATAGGACAAATTAATTGAACAGACAGTTACAGTTGCTGTGTCGTTTTTAGTAAACGGATGCAGCTTATTAAGTGTGTCTGTTCACCTATGAAGATACCTTCAGTTCATTAAATGATTATATACAGACTGTATTGTCTTGAATATAATGTGTCAGATGAGAAGCTGTGGATATCCACGGCTTCTTTTATTTTTATCAACCGGTGTGTGATGTGTTCATCAAAATCTCTCATTCGGAGGTATCTTCATTCATGAAAATGAAATCATAAATGAGGAGTAATAATAATGAACAGCAATACTTATGAAAAATTACAGTATGATGAATTAAAGAAAATTGTAAAATCTTATTGTGTCAGCGGGCTCGGCAGACAGCTGATTGACAAACTTGAACCGAGCAGTCAGTTGAAAGTGGTCGTTAATCGACAGAATGAAACGACAGAGGCAAGAAAAATTATTGATGCCGACGGGAATATCCCGTTTTTCGGCATCACAAATATTGAAAGTGTCATTGATAAGCTTGAAAAAGGAATGATTCTTACACCTGATGAATTAGTCAGTGTTTCTGATTTTTTAAGAGGGTGCCGTAAAATTAAAAAATTTATGGAAAAAAGAGAATTTATCGCACCGGTTCTGTCTGGATATGCAGGGTCCATGACCGAATTTATGTCCATTGAGGAGGACATTAACCTGTCGATTAAAGGCGGCAGGGTGGATTCTGCTGCGAGCAGAGAGCTGAAGCGGATTCGAAAAGGAATAGATACTGTTGAAAGTAAAATTACTGAACGGTTAAATAAGTTTTTAAATAACAGCGCGAACAAAACATATATACAGGAATTTCTAATCAGCAAAAGAGACGACTGTTACACTATTCCAATAAAAGCATCGTATAAAAATCAGGTTTCAGGCAGGGTGATTGAAGTATCATCAACAGGGTCTACTGTATTTATTGAGCCTTCCACAGTGTCAAAGCCTGCACAGGAATTGACTGTTTTGAAGACCGAAGAGGAAATTGAAGCGTATCAGGTGCTGTCCACACTTTCAGGTACGATTATGGCTCATATTTATGATATAAGAATCAATATGGAATTAATCAGTCAGTACGATATGTTATTCGCAAAAGGAAAGTTCAGCCGGCATATCGAAGGCATCTCTCCTGAAGTAAATGATTACGGTAAAGTAAAGTTGATTCAATGTAAACACCCGCTTCTCTCAGGCAGTGTCGTGCCGCTTGATTTTGAAATTGGCAGAGACTACCGGGGCTTAATTATTACCGGTCCGAATGCAGGAGGTAAGACGATTGTTCTAAAAACGGTCGGTCTTAATACGCTGGCAGTCATGTCCGGCTTTCACATTTCTGCAGAAAAAGGGACCGAGGTGGCGGTATTTGACTCTATATTTGCGGATATCGGAGACAATCAAAGTATGGAAAATGCATTGAGTACATTTTCATCACATATGAAAATTATGTCTGAGTTTATCAGGGGGTCAGGTAACAACACGCTGGTACTGAGTGATGAAATCGGAAGCGGTACAGAGCCGGGAGAAGGGGCAGCACTTGCTGTCTCAATACTTGAAGCATTGTATAAGAAAGGGACTATCACCGTTGCGACAACACATTATGATGAAATTAAACGGTATTCTGAACAGCACCCCGACTTTATGAATGCGGCAATGCGCTTTAATGCGGAAACACTTGAACCATTATACCGTCTGATGATTGGTGAATCGGGTGAGAGTAACGCACTCTTTATCGCAGATAAAATGAATATAGATAAAAATATATTGAATCAGGCAAAAAGGTATATGGATGGTGAAGCATATAATCTTGAGCGTTTGGATGAGAATAAAATCCGTCAGCCGAAAAAAACAGTTAAAACTGAATCAGTCCGACGCTTCATGAAAGGGGATCGTGTCTTACTTCTGGATCAGGGTGATACCGGGCTCATATACGAAGGGCAGGATCAGTTTAATAATGTCACCGTGTTTTATCGTGATGCGTTTTTAAAACTCAATCAAAAGAAGGTTCAGCTCGAAATGTCACGTTATGAATTATATCCGGAAGGCTATGATTTAGATCAGTTGTTTACAGATTATGAAACGCGAAAAACAGCCCGTGATTTGGAACGGGGATCAAAGAAGGCTCTGCGGAAAGTAGAAAAGGAAATTAGAAAAAGCAGGAAGTAGATTGAACGGGGACCGGCATTTGCGCGGTCCTCTTTATCTGCCAAAATGAATTTAAAAAGTTAAACAGTTTTAATTTACAATGTGTACGGTCTTTTATAGAATTATGTATGATGACATTTTGAGGAGAGTACAAATGAATAAATTTGATGAACAAATATTAGTTGTGCCAAGAACGCAGCTTTTTAATAATGAAACGAATGCTTTTAATGGTTTTATTGGTAAAGATGATGCACGTTATGACGAAATAGTTGGAACTTTCGGCGGTTTCGAAGTGAAGCGGCGCGGAGATATGGAGGAAGATCCTTCATATAAACAATTGATCAGCTATGTAATTATCCGCTCTCAGGATGATGCGGAAACACTGGTATATAAACGCTTAGGCGGAGGCGGTGAAGAGAGACTTCACGGACTTCTGTCAATTGGTGTCGGCGGGCATATGAATGATGTTTCTGAAGCGGAAGATATTAAAGAAAAACTGTTCATTAATGCTGAACGAGAGCTTTCTGAAGAGGTTGATCTTTCCGGATCGGATCTCGATCAGATTGAAATACTCGGGCTGATTAATGATGATGACAATGAAGTTGGGAAAGTTCATATCGGTCTAGTTCTGAAAGTCAATGTTCAAAAGGACAGTGTGAAAAATATGGAGGCTGATACATTGTCTTTATCCTGGGAGAATAATCAGGACTTGAGCAGTATGAGTCCTTATGAATCCTGGAGTGAACTGATTATTCGTGATGCGTATGAACGATAAAATCAGTTCACATTACCGTTTTATAAAGAAGGCTGAAAAAGACCTGGTGCAGATGTTTAAGGAGGGTGCTTCGGCTGATTTTATAAAAAGGTATACGTCCTTTTTGAAAATTACAGATCCGGATATCCGCATAGAAGAAATGTACTATGAATCATTGGATGATGTGCAGGATTATCAGACAATTATTGATTATGCACTCGGTATGATGAATGACGGGCGTGGTGATTATCAGCTTCATATGATTGAGCTGCTCGGTGCATTAAACAAGCTGGAACGTTACTATGACGTCATCAGTTTTGCAGATCAGTTAATGGAAGAAAATATTTCACAGGGCTTTAGAATCGATATAGCCAATGAACGGCATAAGGCAAAACTGGGGCTTGAAAATGCTGTTTTAAAACATACGGAACAATATGGGTCAGAAGAGGTTGAAGATGTCCAGTTTGATGAAATGTCAAAGGAGGAAACGCTTCAGTTCCTCGCGTATATATCAGAGCAGAATGATACACGGTATGCTGAAAAAGTGGTTGAAGCCCTAAATCGTGACCACAGCCCTGAAGTGACTACCTTTATGCTCTTATATTTAAAAGATGCCGGGTTTACAGGCGGAATTGACTACAGGAAGTTTAACACTGTTGAATCTGTGGTAATAGAAAAACTGCCGGTGCTTGAAGAGATGGATTTAATTAAAGTCGTACTTCCAAAAGTGACCGGAAAGCTCGAAAAGACTGCACCGGAAATGGTCGAGGAAGTAAAAATGCTTGTGATGGGCCATGCGATATACAGTTATCCTAAGGAAAGTCCGGTGGATGCAGCGTATTTAGCAGATGCATACCTCGCATATTTGTACAGTCTGATTAATCTGGATATTGATGTTGAAGCCGATGAAAAAGCTATGGAATGGATTTACAGCATTGAAAAAGAGATGAATCAACACAATTAATGTATCAAATATTGGACTTGTGCGTTGTCTATGTTATACTGAAAAAGTTATTGAAAAATGTATTAACGGAGGAATTTAACTATGTCTCATAAGTGGGAAAAACAAGAAGGAAACGAAGGCGTATTAACAGTAACTGTAGAAGCAGCTGAATTTGACAGTGCTTTGGACCAGGCCTTCAAAAAAGTATCTAAAGAGGTATCTGTACCTGGCTTTAGAAGAGGGAAAATCCCCCGCCAGATGTTTGAAAAACGTTTTGGTGTAGAATCATTATACCAGGATGCTCTCGATATCGTATTATCACCTAACTATGCGAAAGCTGTTCAGGAAGAGGATCTTAATCCTGTTGACCAGCCGGAAGTTGACATCGTTGAAATGGAAAAAGGTAAAGACTTAGTGTTCACTGCTAAAGTAACAGTAGAACCTGAAGTAAAACTTGGAGATTATAAAGGTCTTGAAGTAGAAGCATTATCAACTGATGTGACTGATGAAGATGTGGACCATGAAATCGGACATCTGCTTGAAGCACATACAGAAATGGTTGTTAAAGACGAAGATGAAGCAGTTGCAGAAGGCGATACTGTAAATCTTGACTTTGACGGATATGTTGACGGAGAACAGTTTGACGGCGGTAAAGCTGAAGGGTATGACCTTGAAATCGGATCCGGTTCATTTATTGAAGGGTTCGAAGAGCAGTTAGTCGGACTTAAAGTTGATGACGAGAAAGACGTTGAAGTAACTTTCCCTGAAGAATATCATGCTGAAAACCTTGCAGGAGAGCCTGCAACTTTCAAAGTGAAAATCAATTCTATTAAAGTGAAAGAAACACCTGAACTTGATGATGATCTTGTTAAAGAACTGGATCAGGATGTTGAAACAGTAGATGCTTTAAAAGAAAAGCTTCATAAAGATTTAAAAGAAGCGAAAGAACAGCAGTCAGATGCTCAGCTGAAAGAAGACCTCGTTACTCAAGCGAGCGACAATGCTGAAATCGACGTACCTGAAGCAATGGTAAATACTGAACTTGACAGAATGGTTCAGGAATTCGAACAGCGTTTATCCCAGCAGGGAATCAACCTTGAAATGTATCAGCAGTTATCTGGTCAGGATGAGGATGCACTTCGTGAGCAGATGAAAGAAGATGCTCTGAAGCGTGTACGTACAAACCTGACTTTAAGACAAATTGCTGATGATGAAAATATCGAAGTGACTGAAGCGGACATCGATGCTGAGCTTGAAAAAATGAGCGGGCAGTTCGGAATCAGTGTAGAAGATATTAAAGCAACTTTAGGCGACCTTTCAATGCTTGAAGGCGACCTTAAAGTTCAAAAAGCACTAGATGTTTTAGTAGACAATTCCAAGCAAGCTTAATCAACTTTTAATCAGAATATAAATAGAGCTCTGTAACTCATGTTACAGAGCTTTTATATAGAGAACCGGCCGGTGGTTCAGATATTTGATTTTACAGATGATTTCTAGTATATTTTATGAGAATGAAAAAAGAGGTGTTTAATATGTTCAAATTTAATGAAGAAGACACGAATTTAACTTGTTCATTCTGTGGTAAAGATCAAGAACAGGTGAAGAAGTTAATCGCAGGCAGCGGCGTATATATTTGTAATGAATGTATCGAATTATGCCATGAAATAATAGAAGAAGAACTGAAAAGTGAGCCTGCGGAAATGTTTACTGAAATTCCGAAGCCTCAGGAAATTTTAACTGCACTGAATGACTATGTTATCGGTCAGGATAAAGCGAAACGTGCATTGAGTGTTGCAGTGTATAACCACTATAAACGTATTAACCAGAATACAAGTGATGATGATGTTGAAATTTCTAAAAGTAACATTGCCTTAATCGGACCGACAGGAAGCGGTAAAACGCTTCTTGCACAGACACTTGCAAGAACACTTAATGTTCCGTTTGCAATTGCGGATGCAACAAGTCTGACTGAAGCCGGCTATGTTGGTGATGATGTGGAGAATATTCTGCTTCGTTTGATTCAGGCGGCAGACTTTGATGTAGAACGTGCCGAGCAGGGAATTATTTATGTGGATGAAATTGACAAGGTTGCCCGTAAGAGTGAAAATACGTCAATTACACGTGATGTTTCCGGTGAAGGCGTTCAGCAGGCACTTCTGAAGATTTTAGAAGGTACAACTGCAAGCGTTCCGCCGCAGGGAGGTCGCAAGCATCCGAACCAGGAGTCTATACAGATTGATACAACGAATATCCTGTTTATTCTCGGTGGTGCATTTGACGGTATGGATGAAATTGTTAAACGCCGTCTCGGTGAAAAAGTGATTGGTTTCGGCGGTGGAAATGCAACGGATGATAAAGACGAATTACTGTCACGTGTCCGCCCAGATGACCTTCAAAGTTACGGTCTGATTCCGGAATTTATCGGTCGTGTACCGATTATCAGTCATTTGGAAGAGCTTGATGTTGATGCATTGAACTCTATTTTGACAGAGCCGAAAAATGCGCTTGTCAAACAATATCAGAAAATGCTCGGAATCGATAATGTAGAACTTGAATTTGATCCCGATGCATTGAATGCAATCAGTGAACTTGCGATTGACCGTAAAACAGGTGCGAGGGGACTCCGTTCTATCATTGAAGAGCGTATGGTGGATATCATGTTCAGTGTACCTTCAAATGAAGATATTAAAAAGGTTAAAATCACGCGTCAGACAATTGAAGAAGAAGCCCAGCCGCTTCTTTTTGATGCAGAGGATAACCCGATTGAATTAGATAAAAAAAGCGCGTAAGTGTTTAAATCAAGAGGCTGTCTGACGTGTCAGACAGCCTTTATTTGTGGAGTGAAAAGTTATGAAAATTAATCCGAATAAAGTTGAGTTTATGATTAGTGCAGTATCCGATGCACAGTATCCGGATACACCATTAAAGGAAATCGCATTAAGCGGACGTTCAAACGTCGGCAAGTCGTCATTTATTAACTCGGTAAGCGGCCGTAAAAATATCGCGAGGATTTCAAGTAAGCCCGGGAAAACTGTAACATTGAACTTTTACAATATGGACGAGAAATTTCTTTTTGTTGATGTACCTGGATACGGTTATGCCAAACAGTCAAAAAAAGAGCGGGAAAAGTGGGGGAAGATGATTGAAGCCTACTTAACGGACCGTAAAGAATTATCATGTGTTGTACAGCTGATTGATATCCGTCACAAACCGTCTGAAGACGACATACTGATGTACGATTACTTGAAGCATTTTGAAATTCCGGTCATTGTAGTGTGTACAAAATCCGATAAAATTTCAAAAAATAAAATGCCCCAGCATTTAAAGGTGATTAGAGAGGATCTTGAACTTGAGGAAACAGATCAGCTTATTCCTTTCTCATCAGTCGACAAAAAAAATCTGCCTCAAGTGATGAGTGCAATGTCTGAATTCATATAATTTGTGACTTTTATTTAAAACTATTATTAATAAGGCACTGTACTATAGATAGAAGCCTTTATCTTTGGTAGAATGGAACTATTGAATATAGATTAAAGTATTTGAATTAAGTTATCGGGGGGCATTTTCGATGCACATTATTGCACTTAGCCTGAACTATAGAAAGGCGAGTGTCGAAGAGCGCGAGACTGTTGCGTTCAAAGACGAAGAAGTCGTTCATGCGCTGCATGAGTTAAGGGAACAAAAGAGTGTGTTAGAAGCAGTACTGTTATCAACGTGTAACCGTACAGAAGTATATATTGTGAGTGACCAGGCGCATACCGGCAGATATTATTCCCAAAAATTTTTAGCCGACTGGTTTCAGGTTGAATTAGAGACTATTAAAAACCTGGCGGATGTTAAAGAGGGCAGTGAAGCAATAGAGCATCTGTTCAAAGTAACTGCCGGTCTCGATTCAATGGTTCTTGGTGAGACACAGATACTGGGTCAGATTAGAGATGCCTTTTTTATGGCGCAGGAAGAGCATACAACAGGTGCTGTATTCAACCGTTTATTTAAAGAAGCCATTACTGTGGCGAAACGCGGTCATAATGAAACAGACATTTCGAAGAATGCGATTTCCATCTCTTATGCTGCAGTGGAATTAGCGAAAAAAATCTTTAATAATGTTAAAGAGAGCAGAGTGCTTGTTGTCGGTGCAGGTGAAATGGCGGAACAGTCGCTGTTAAACTTAACATCTAACGGCATGCATGAGGTGACGGTGATTAACCGGTCGCTCGAAAAAGCGGAAGCTTTGGCAGAAAGATTCCACGGCACCGCAAAGCCGATGGATATGCTTGAAACAGAGCTTGCTTTAAGCGATATTGTGATTTCAAGTACTGCCGCACAGAATTTTGTAATTACGGAAGATTTGATGCGTAAAGTACTGAAGCACCGTAAATCATCTCCGCTGATTATGATGGATATTGCGCTGCCGCGCGATATTGAACCTGAAGTGAGCGGGCTTAATAACATTTATATGTATAATGTGGATGATCTGCAGGGACTTGTTGATGCGAACTTATCAACACGTCAGCATGAGGCGGAAAAAATTGAGTTAATGATTGAAGATTCAATTCGTGACTTTGACGAATGGATTAATATGCTTGGGGTAGTCCCTGTCATACAGGCATTAAGACAGAAAGCATTATCGATTCATGAGGAAACGTTTAAAAGTGTCGAACGTAAAATGCCGGATATGAGCGAAAGAGAAAAAACAGTGGTATCCAAGCACATGAAGAGTATCATCAATCAAATGCTGAAAGATCCAATTATTTATACAAAAGAAATTGCCGGAGATCGTAAAAGAGAGAAGAAACTCAGCGATATAGAATCACTTTTCGGTATAGAAGATTTAGTGTCTGAAATTGAAGATGTCGAAAAAGAGAATCAGCAGGCAAAAAGACTTGCGAGAAAAGAGCAATTGGCACTCGACTAAAGACAGGTGGGAAACATATGGATATTATGTTCCGCATCCATGAATTGATATTGTTAATATATTTAGTCAGCCTTTCTGTTGCTGCATATGATTTAGTGTTTAGAAATCGTGTGGCCAGAAAGGTTTCCTTTTATATGACGGCGGCGGCCGGCGTGTTACATGTATCAAGTTTTATTTTTATCGCTTGGAACATTGGACGTATTCCGGTGATGACGACCTATGAAGGGATGTTTGCACTGTCCATGATACTGGTTATCATTGGCATTGTGCATTATAGATTAACCGATTCTGAGATGACATTTTTTGTGTATTTATTCAGCAGTTTTATATTACTTTCAATATTCACCTTTGCCCCTGTCAGTTTTGACCGGGTGGTGCAGGTGTCGAGTATAATGAGTGAGCTGCTGCTGGTACATATCAGTCTTGCATTAATTGCCTATGTACTGTTTTTTGTATCGGCACTGCATGCTGTGATTTATATTATCCAGTATGGGAATTTAAAAAAGAAACGCTTCAATCGTCTGTTCTTTTCACTGTTCAGCATTGAAACTGCGCAAAAAGTAATGGTCAGAACAGCCTTTTTCGGTGCTGCATTTTTACTGGTCAGTACAATGCTCGGTATGCAGTGGGGTGTCAGAATAAACGGAATGAGCATTTTTTATGATATTAAGGTACTGTGTACCATCCTTGTTCTGCTGTTTTATGCGGCAATATTGGGGCGTTTAAAAATGACCGGCAATGCACATGAGTTTGCGAAATTGAATATTATCGTATTCATCATCTGCATGCTGAATTATTTCTTTGTTACACAATTATCAAGCTTTCATTTTTGGAATGATTAAAGGAGAAGTATTGAATGAGAAAATTTATCGTAGGTTCAAGGCGCAGCGGTCTTGCAATGACACAATCCAAGCAGTTTATCAAATCGTTACAAAAACATTTCCCGGATGTTGAATTTGAAATCAAGGAAATTGTAACTAAAGGTGACAGAATTGTTGATGTACAGCTGTCCAAAGTCGGCGGAAAGGGTTTGTTTGTGAAAGAGATTGAAGCAGCCCTTGAGAATAAAGAAATTGATATGGCGATTCACAGTCTTAAAGATGTACCGAGTGTCCTTCCTGAACAGTTTACAATCGGTTGTGTACCGGTCCGTGAAGATGTGAGAGATGCATTTTTATCAAATAATAAGGTGTTATTTAAAGACCTGCCCGCAGGAAGTGTGGTCGGAACAAGTAGTCTCCGTCGTGCAGCACAGTTGACGGCTGTCCGTGATGATATTACAGTCAACTGGGTGCGGGGAAATATTGATACACGGATTAAAAAGATGGAATCCGGTGAATATGATGCTATTATTCTTGCAGCAGCCGGTTTGAAACGTATGGGCTGGAGTGATGAGCGTGTGACCGAATATTTCGAACCGGAAGAATTTATTCCGGCAATTGCTCAAGGTGCACTCGGCATTGAAGTCCGTAAAGAAGACCGTGAACTTCTCGATATGCTGAAAAAAGTCCATTCAGATGAGGATTCTGTATGTACGACTGCGGAACGGACATTTTTGAAACGTATGGACGGCAGCTGTCAGGTGCCGATTGGTGGATATGCGTCATTTGAAGACGGCGAATTATATTTAACAGGATTAATCATGCCTGAGGACGGCAGTGAAAAATATCTGGTTAAAAAATCCCATCAGGATCCGGTAACGCTTGGAAATCTTGTGGCGGATGAGATGGAGAAAATCGGTGCCAAATCAATCATCGATGAAATTAATGCCAAATAAACCACGTGTCGCAGTTACGCAGAGTACGTTAAACGCTGAAAGTAATATGCTTGAGCTTCTGCATCTGCCGTTAATTAAAATACAGCCTTTAACTTTTAATGAAGATATATTGAAAAAAAAATATGACTGGCTTGTACTGACAAGTAAGAATGCAGTAGATATATTGATGAAACACCGTGATAAAATCAATGTGGATTATATTGCGAGCATCGGTGAAAAAACGTCTGAACGCATTAGAAGTTACGGACTCGAAATTGATTTCGAACCTGAATCATATACTCAGGAAGGTTTTATCGAAACGTTTGATACCGGCGGAAATTTAGAAGTATTGTATCCGGCCAGTAAAAATGCGCGGCCCTTTTTAAAGGAATCTTTGGAATCCCATGGTATATCCGTGCAGAAAATCGATTTATATGAGCCGGTGCCGGATGAAGAAAGTATTAATCGTTTAAAGGTGCTGTTTCATGAAATTGATGCTGTTACGGTGTCATCTCCTTCTGCTGCGCATATACTTCATCAGTATTTTCCGGCAGACATGTTAAACAGTAAATTGATTACAGCTGTCGGACCCGTAACCGCGGCTGCACTCGACAGCTGCGGGATAAAGTCCGTGCTGCCTGAAAAAGAAACATTAACCCATATGATAAATCTAATAGAAGAAAAATACAGAGGTGCTTTTGATGAGTTTTGACCGTCATCGTAAATTAAGAAGAACAGCGTACATGAGAGATTTAGTACGTGAGACGAAATTAACAAAAGATGATTTAATCTATCCGATATTTGTCACTGAAACAGAAAATACAAAAAAAGAAATTGAATCCATGAAAGGGGTCTATCAAATATCCCTTGACCGTCTGCACGAAGAACTTGAGGAAGTAGCTGCATGCGGCATTAAATCCGTCATGTTTTTCGGAATACCGAAAGAGAAGGATGCATGTGGTTCCGGTGCATACCATGACCATGGAATTGTTCAGGAAGCATGTAAGCTGTCCAAAAAACTTTTTCCGGAGATTCTGGTACTTCTTGATACATGTCTTTGTGAGTACACAGATCACGGGCACTGCGGTCTAATTGACCCGGATACCAAAGATGTTGACAATGACTCAACACTGCCGCTTCTTGTAGATACAGCAGTATCACAGGCACGTGCCGGTGCAGATATCATTGCACCGAGTAACATGATGGACGGTTTTGTGACTGAGATCAGAAAAGGGCTCGATGACAATGGGTTCAGCCATATTCCAATCATGAGCTATGGTATTAAATATGCTTCAAAATTTTACGGTCCCTTCAGAGATGCTGCTGAATCTGCACCGTCATTCGGTGACAGACGCACTTATCAGATGGATCCGGCCAATCGTCTTGAAGCGCACCGGGAACTTAAGAGTGATCTTGAAGAGGGTGCGGATATGATGATTGTAAAACCTGCTCTCTCATACCTGGATATTATTCGTGATGTCAGAAACCAGTCGGATGTACCGATTATTGCATATAACGTCAGCGGAGAATATTCCATGACAAGAAACGCAGTGGATCAGGGGCTTCTTGAAGAATCTGTTATTATGGAACAGATGATTTCCATGAAGCGTGCCGGTGCTGATATTATCATTACTTATTTCGCAAAAGATTTATGCAGAATGCTTGATGAAGGGATGAAGTAATATGTTTGAAAAATCAAAAGAACTATACAGTGAAGCTGTTAAATTAATGCCGGGCGGTGTGAATTCTCCGGCACGTGCATTTAAATCAGTCGGGGAACACCCGCTGTTTATCGACCATGCTGAAGGGGCACGTCTTTATGATGTGGATGGAAACTCATACATTGATTACTGCCTGAGTTTTGGTCCGTTAATTCTCGGCCACAGTGATGAAAAAGTGGTTCGTGAAGTCACACAGGCGACTGTCAGAGGGACAAGTTTCGGTGCACCGACACAGCTTGAAAACGAGATGGCTGAACTGGTTATAGACAGAGTGCCGTCTGTGGAAATGGTCCGCATGGTATCTTCAGGAACGGAAGCGACACTTGCAGCCCTTCGTCTTGCGAGAGGGTACACAGGCAGAAATAAGATTTTGAAGTTCGAAGGATGTTACCACGGTCACAGTGATTCTTTATTAATTAAAGCAGGCTCCGGTGTCGCAACACTCGGACTGCCGGATTCTCCGGGGGTTCCTGAAGGCACAGCGAAAAACACCATCACTGTACCGTATAATGATATTGACAGTCTAACAGAAGCATTTAATCATTTTGGTGATGACATTGCTGCTGTGATTTTAGAACCTGTAGCAGGAAACATGGGGGTAGTTCCGCCTGAAGAGGGCTACCTGGAATCAGTCCGTGAAATGACTGAAGAAAACGGCACGCTGCTGATTTTTGATGAAGTAATGACAGGATTCAGAGTCGGCTACAATTGTGCACAGGGACATTTTAATGTTACACCGGATATCACATGTCTCGGAAAAGTAATCGGCGGCGGTCTTCCTGTCGGTGCATACGGCGGTAAGAAAGAAATTATGGAGCATATTGCGCCCGCTGGCGATATTTATCAGGCTGGTACTTTATCCGGCAATCCGCTTGCGATGACAGCAGGCCTTCACACGCTGAAACAGCTGACAGAAGAAAGTTATCAGTATTTCAAAAAGCTTGGCGATATGCTGGAAGACGGACTGACTGAGATATTCAAAGATTACGGCTATCCGATTACAATTAATCGTGCCGGTTCCATGATTGGTTTCTTCCTGACTGATCAGGATGTTGTCGATTTTGAAAGTGCAAACACCAGTGATCTGGCATTGTTTAAAGCACTGTATCAGGAGCTGCTGAAAGAAGGCGTTTATCTGCCGCCTTCCCAATTTGAAGGCATGTTCTTATCTACGAAACATACTGAAGCAGATATTCAGGACACTTTAAATGCATTTAGAAATGCGTTAGCGAGAATTAAAGAAAATTCATAAAAAATCGTTGATACTAAAGGGTTTGTAGATGACTACACTGTAATAATTATGTATGAGCAATCTTTAAATTTCAGAGGAAAATCAAATATTTTGCGAACATTACCTTATTTAAGTCGTGTTCTGTATTTATCCACTTTTTCATTTAATTAGAAATGAAGGAGTGGATTTTTTTATGACCTTTAAGAAGAAAAATAGACCTAGAATGAGCAAGAAGAAAGACACTAGTGTAATCACTTTAAGCGATTTATACAGAATTAGTTATCAACATGTTTCTACTTTATTAGCTGAAAGTACATCTAGAAGATATAGAGTTGCGACCGAAGAGCTACTTAATTTTTTTGGGGATGTTGAATTGAATATTTTAACTGTAGCAGATGCTTACGATTTTACTAATTATTTACGCTATGAAAAGAAGCAATATGAAGGCGTTGATGTAAGAAAAGACTTTCACAAAATTGGATTAAAAAGTAGTTCAGTTAATAATTACATCACAACAATTGCAGCAGCGATTAATATCCTTTATGAGCTTGAGTATTTAGATGAGAAAGACTATAAAAATGTCTTCTTAAAGGTGAAGAAAATCAAAGAGGATAAAAAGAAACCTCGGCAGGTATCATCTGAGGATTTAAAAGACTTTATGAAAGAGTTAGATATTCAATACTATGCAGATTTAAGAATGAAAACAGCGATATACACATTCTTAGAATCTTATTGCAGAGTGGGGGAATTATGTAGTTTGAAAGTAGGAGATATTGATTTTCAAGCCAATCTAATCACATTCAACAAAACTAAAAACTCAAATTTTAGAGTCGTCCCTGTTAGTAAAAAAGTAATAAGAATGCTGCAAGTTTTAATTAAAGAAAGTGAAGTATTCGATAAAGATTATGTATTTTATACAAATAGTGGCACACCGATGACACCGGGCGGAATGAGGAAACAATTCTATTTAGTATCTGAGCGAGCTGGATTAGATGAGAATATAACGCCACATCGACTTAGGCATAGTTCCTCAGTGGAATTTTTAAAAAATGGTGGAGACATTAGAAGCCTTCAAAAAATGCTTGGTCATTCGGATATTCAGACGACAACAATTTATTTGAATATACATGATAATACTTTGGTTGAAGCTCAGAGTAAATACTCACCGTTATCCATTTTAAACGGTAAAACAAATGCACCAGCCACAACGAAGGCTAGAAGAAGACGATACGACAAATAAAAACAAAATAAAAAAAGCTCGCAACACACACACCCGAAATTAATCAAGTAGTAGTCACAAGCCCTTAGACAGCTATTATTCTACTACTAATTCACCAAAATTTCAAGTGTTGTCGAGCAAAAAGGAGCAAACTACAATGACAACACTTAAATTAAATGACTACGTTAACTTCAACTCACTGCAAGAATTGAATCATCATGTATCCTTGCATACTAAGCATAATCAGTTAAACGATACTCAATTTAAGCTACTCACTATCCTATCTCAGTATTCAGTAAAATATTTGGGAGCATCATACCTCAAAGTATCTACACTCATGAGCTTATTAGATGTGTCTAAATCTACTGTTAAGCGTAATCTGAAGGTATTAGTAGAACTAGGTATCATCACAAAGCAACACACATTTAGAAAGGTTTCAGGAGGATTTGGAGCTAATATATTCATCATCAATGAGTATTTTGAAACTACTAATGAACCCTCGAATGTGAACCCTTGTGAAGGCTCTGAGAAGACAGCAGGAGAGCGACTTGAAGCACGATTAGAGAAAGAAGAAACTGCCTTTCATAAAGCATTAAAATCTAATTCTTTAGTTACTAATCAGTCTTCTATCAATCGTGAGTGGAATATAAATTATAAGGACATAATTCCGTCCCATATTCCGACTAAACTAGGAGAGCATATGATTAAATTCTTTAATTCCGCTGATGTATGCCGTATATATCAAAGTTTGAAGAATGCAACTAAGTTCTATATTCACAGATATGACAACGAAAAGATTGAAGATTTGATGTTCAAAGGTGTAAATGCTTTGATTCAAGCGATTAAAAATAATAATTGGAATCCTGAGAAGTATTCAAAAGTGAGTAATATATACGGGTACGCCTACCATTCGACTCTTAATATTTGTGTTGCGGATGAATTCGATAGGCTGTAAGTATTGTCGTATAGGGATTCCGTCCAGCAGACGGAAGCTGTAAGTATTGATGTATAAGGCTTCCGCCAGAATGGCACCAAGCTAAAAGTAAGGCTTTCGGTGATTTACCGTAAGCTGGTATTGGCTCAGATTAGATATATTTAACTAACTTATAATTTATTAGCCTAAAGTATCTAATCCACTAGAATCCATTTTGGCTTCAAATACTCTTCATTCTGAGGGTGTTAGCATAAACATAGTACTATTTATCCTTTTGAATATACGCTTCTCTATGGAGGTCTGAGGATGGTTAGAATTGATTTAAAGGGGGATAGAGGTACAAATATTAAAATAAGTATGGTATCAAGTAGATTAAAAATATAAAATAAAAGGATGGATTAATTATGACAACAACAAGCACTAAGAACAATGAGGGAATTTTGGAACTACTAAAGTACACAGAGTATGAAAATTTAGAAATGGGAGACTCAATCGAAGAATTAGCAGAAATGACTGATGTTGATGCTAAGACTATTGAGCAGCTTAAAGCAGGTAAGTTGTTCTTGAATGAGATAAGTGAGAGAGACTACAAGGAATTAAACAGATTTGCGAATCAGGAGGATAATGTACTAACTGTAAAAGAAGATTCATATATCGCTTTGGAAATTATGAAGGATTTAATGGATACTTCTGATTTAGTCAGCTGGGAGATTAGAGATGGTAGTGACAATGGAAACTGTACATTAATTTTAAATTTTGGTTATTATGTTTCACAGAGCTATATGAAAGAAGTGTATAATGATTATAGAAATCAGTTGCTAGTTAATATTTAATTTAGATGAGAAGCAGCTATTAATTTAGCTGTTTTTCTTTTTATTAAAATTAAAAAAAGCTGAACAATTAAGTCCAGCTTCCACAGTTTGTAATCTAATCAGGTGAAAATGAAACCTAAAATTACATAGTTTTTATGATAACGTAATTTAGGAATAAAGTAAAAACTCCACTTTCTACTAGCGATATAGTGATTTTAGGAGTCTATAACACATGTCATTAATTAAGTAGAAAGTGAAGAAAAAATAAAACTGTAAGGTGTAATAAGTGAAGTGATTAACTTCTAATTTAATTATATGCTAATTAATAGTAAATCGTCAAATAATCATCAAAAAGTTTGTGAAATTTAATAGAAATATTAGTCAATATTATTGATTCCGTCAATTTAAAATCATACTCAAAATGAAGATATTTGTATGGTTTTTATAGACAATATGATTTCATTCATAATTTGGACATAACTACTATTTTTCATTGGATATACTGGTGGAAAAAGAGATATAAATTAGAGTTAGAAGTGTAAAAGTACAATATTTATTTTAAGGGAAAAACTATAAAAAATCGAGTCGTCCTACGTACTGTAATATGAGAGGGTATATTTCTGACTAGTTTCAGCAGCTCATAAAAAAGTTTGTGAAATTTATCGAACTTTTCTTTGCATAGCGAGCTATATTAATCTGAGAGAAGTAAATTAAAAATAAAAAAGTTATAGTAAAACACTAGACTTTAAGCCTCAAAACCACCTATTAATATATGTAAGGCTCTGTTTCAAATCAAAAATAAGAACACAAGTATACTATATCTCTGAGATAGCACATCTCAATAAAGGAGAATACGCTCCTATTATATTTATGAGCAAGAATAACACTTGCTTAATAAACTGATTGTAAATCTATCACAATCAAATTAATCCCCTCCATTTTATTTTTAGGCATCCAGTTTACGCTGGGTGTCTTTTTATTTGAAATTTTGGGTAATCAAAAGTTTACATTACATAAATCAATTCTGAGTGTTCTATATAACCCTCAGAGAAGCATAATAAATAAACAGTACATTGTACCAATTTAACATTCACAACGCTCTCACAGGCTCTCAGGCATGTCAGAATTGATTATAAGAAAGGAGATACATAATGAACAAAGAAAGAAATAACAAAGTGAGAACGGCTTTGAAGGAATATCTATTATTATATGATGAGCCGAGTCTAAAAGTAATCTCAAAGAAGGCTGGGTTGAATTACAATCGACTCACTCGCTGGATGAATCACAAAGAAGAGTATGCTGATAAGTCTCTAAGATTAATCATTAATTACATTAAAAGAACTGAATCAAAACAAAAGCAGCTTAGAGTAATCATAAAGAAAGTAAGCTGAAAGTGATAATATCGCTCTCAGAAGTCATTTAAAGCCATTCTAAGAGACTTTAAGGATTAGATGATAAATAGTACCATAATGAATGTAGGAAGCTGATATAGGCTCTCAGAGGACACACAGAGGATTATAGGAAGTATTACATAATAAATATATTAAAAAGGATGATACAAATGAACAAAGAAATTATTGAAAAATTAAATGAGATTAACGCTAAGATTGAGAAGCAGAATGAGATGCTGGAAGAGTATTTGAATGAATGTAAGCAGCAACGGGAAGATGATTTGAAAATAGAAGCAGAAGAAACAATTGAGCTTAAAGATGCTAGTTATAGCAAGAGAGTAATATTACACAAATAAATATAAAAATAATTAAAAAAGTAGTTGACTTTAAGATAGGAGTATGGTATAATATATTTGTTATTAATGTATAATTTTATCTATAATAATCCTATTATACTTTATATATTTATTATATCAAGTGAATTATCTTTAAGTCAATAGGAAATTTATAATAAATAAAAAAATAAAATATTACGGGAGCGAAGCGAGCAAGAGCATTCCGCTGCTCAGGGCGGCATAGTAAATAGTAAAGTAAATTATTAAAGGGCAACCCTATATTGTCCTATAGTAAAGTCTTTATCACTCAGGTTTTACTATAAGAGAAAAAGGGGTTGCCCTTTAGAAAAATAAAATGGAAGGGAATAATCAAATGAAAGAAAAAGAATTAATTGAACTAGCTAAAGAGCATGAAAACACTATACAAACTAAAAGAAATATTGTTGATACTTTTGGCTCTGATAATCAGAAGAATCATTTCAATAAATATGGAAAATTTAAAAATAAGAAGAAAGAAGAGCCACTTTTAAGAACACTTAATCAATATTTTGAATCAGTTGAAATAGTAAAACAGGGTAGAAATAATAATTATCAATTAGGAGCTGCTAGAGCAGAAGTTGCTCAAAGAGAATCGAGAGACAAGCTTAAAGGTAACAAGTCTGAATCAACTAAACATCTAGATGTACTATTACTGTTGATGATTCAAAAGAACATGAAAAATAATATTACATATGAAAACTCTATATCAAAATGGATGAAAATATTTGGTGTAGTGAATCAATCGCAATATCAAGTATACAGTTCAACTTTTGATGAAGATGCTGAAAAGAATATAAAAGATAAAATTAGATTGGCTACAGAGGAGAATACAGTAGATTACTCTATGTCTCTCAAATATGAGAGTGATGCAAAAACATATTTTTATGATGATTTTAATAGTAAGAAATCCACTTTCATGAGTGCACTCAACAGATTCGAGAAGAATGATTTGATTAATACTAACGAAGTACCCGTAGCATATCTACATAAAGGAGTCATTCAAAAAGGTAAGAAAGTTAAAATTGTTGGGTTACACAAAGATTCATTCAAAGAGTATAAAGCAAAACAAAAAGAGTTACTGGAAGCGCATGAGCTGAATTTAAATACGGTGTATAAAAGTCGATTCTGGAAGAGTAAAACAGAACTAAATAATAGAGTTGAAAATTATAAAAATGACCTTAACGATTTCTTAAGAAATGAATTTGAGTCACTAGATGCAGATGGAAATGAAATTAAAATACATATCAAAAATATTTATAAAAATATAGAAATCACTTCAAAAGTGACAGAAGATAAAATTGAAAAATATATTAAAGATTACTATGAGCATACGATTTATCAAGATTACATAAATCAAGATGAAACAGACTTTTTCATGAATCAAATGGATAAATATGATGAATGCAAAAGAGTTGAAAGAGTAAATAAAGTGGTAAAAAAGATGAATGAAAAAGTTGAAGAAGCTAAAGAAGAAGATGAAAATTTTGGGGAAGATGGCTTCAGAGCATCAGATTTTGAAATAAACTACATAGGAATGAGAGCTGTAGAACTCTATAGAAATGATTTTGTTAATCTGATTAATTCGCTTAATGAAGAGTTTAAAAGTGGGTTTGACTTAGAGAAGGAGATTCATGAATATAAAGTAGCGTTCAAAGAGATGGAGCAAAGCAACAATGTTAACCATGAAGCAATGTTGGAACAGGCATATGAAAGCATGTCAAAAGAAGATAGAGAGTTATGGTTTGCAGTGGGATGAGTATTAAAAAAGGAGAATAAGAAATGAAAGAATATAAAACAATTTACAATACAGATGAGATTGATTTAGAACTTGATGAAAATAAATTATTGCAATTTTTATCGGAAGAAGATGAAGAATGGCGTAAGTTTCCAGATGAAAATTTCTGTGATAATTATTACATATCGAATCATTTAAGAGTTTACTCAGTTAAAAGTAAGAAGTTAATAAAGACAACAGGTGAAAATAGATTCTATAGAAAAAAAGGTGTTAATTTATCGCACGAAGGAGAAAAACAATTCTTCAATTTGGAGTATTCAAAGGATAATGCATTCAAGCCACCTCTTGAAGATAATAAAAAAGCTGAAGTAATTGATATAACAAATAGGTTAAAGAGAGCTTAAAGTAAACAAATAAACGGAAGAAACAAAACTAAAAAAATAAAAATTGTACTGGGGAGTATCAAAATGGAAATGAGATTAATAATATATGACAGTATTAGAAATGAAAACAGAAACAAAGGTAAAGAAGATAGATTACGATGAGTTTATTGAGCAAGTTAAGCATAACAAATTTAAAGTTGATGAAGTGGATTATGATGAAATATTAAGTGAAATGAGACGAGCAAAGCGAGATTATTCAAATATTAAAAGTAAGGCAGATAAATTTAACGTTGTAACAGTGTTCAGCCTGTTTAATGAGCTATGTGCAATACATAAAGAAATAATTGATATACATACATATATAAGCCAGTATATGCTACTGGTTGAAGATGCAATTGAAGATAGTTATTACATACAGTCGCTTGAAGATGAGGAAATAGAAGTATACAGAACAATAATGAAGCTCAGAGCATATAGTGCGTATGTATCAAATTTAGCTGAACTGAGCTTCAGCCTATTATGTAAAAAGATATATAAAGATGAGTATGATGTGATTGCGAATGACAACAAAGCAGATAGGATATTAGGTGTCGATATCGTACTTTTACATAAATATGAGGATGTGGCTCACTATGTGCATAATACGAAATATACGAAATTTTCACTTGAAAAATTAAAGAAAAAGAACGGAAAAGAAATGACTGTTATTGATAGCAGAATTAAAACCGATATTTTTAATTCTGAAAAAAGAAGACAGTACATAAAGCAATTTAATAATCACACAGAAGCTTTTTACAATTTAGAGGATAGTAGTGAAGTTGTGAATAACGTTTACTTATTCACTGAAACATACGTTAGAAAGCTAATAGAAGGTAAGAAAGTAAAGTGTGACAAAAGACAATATGAAGAGTTGGAATACTTAGAAATCAGCAGCTATCAGGAACGAAATTACATAAGTAAAAATGGAACAGTGAATAAAAAAAGTTGGTATGAGTAAGTATTATTTTTTTATACTTTGACGAAATAAAATTACAATACAATTCAATTTAAAAAGAAATATAGTGCCAAATAGTGAAAATTTAGAGAAAGCGACCTCTTAGGATAATCGTAGAAAGTCCGTTTGATAGTTGGTAAGGGTATTTATCCTAAAAGTGTTAAATCGTCTATATGGAAGCGTAGAGAGTGTTTAAAAGGGTTTGGGGAAATTCTTTATATTTTTATGAGTGAGAAATGATGAGAAAGAGGGAGAAATATAAAAATGACGGGTGAAATTAATAGTGAAGAAACTGGAAAGAGTTATTACAAATGATGGAAGACAGTTTATTGAAAGTTTGTTTGAATATCGAGTGATTAAGCAGAGCAAGATTACTACAAGTAAAGTGGTAATGACGGGAATGGATTTAAAAAATAAAAAGGAATACAAGAAAGATTACAGAGTATATTTTTACACACATTTTAAAGGATTAGCAAACAAATATGCTTTTGTTTTGAACAGAGAAGAAGCGTTACAAGTATATGCAGCTTGTTTAACTGAAGCCGTAGGATTGCTGGGAGAAAGGTTTCCAGATATTGAAGAGTTTAAAACTAAAAAGAAATTGCAGAATGAAACAAGTCGATACATTAAATCAATGGTTGAAAATGGAATGTATTTGGAAGTTAATCATTCTGTTAAAAAAGTGACTTTGAACAAAGATAAGACTAAGTATATAAGCATTGATGCTCAAAGTATTGAAGCGATTGAAGATTACTATAGAAGGAATGATAGCAGTTTTGAGCTGTCAGATGACAATAGAATTGAGCCTAATGTTCGTGAAGATGAGATGTACCAATTCAACAGCTTAGTTGAAAACTTCTTAAAATCGAAAGAGAGAGTGCTTACGAATCGTCAGCTAGACTGGTACAACAAACTCAAAAATGTATATGTTGCACAGCATGACACACATATGTCTAAAAGTGAAGCATTTGAAAGTGTTGGATTGAGCTTAAAGAATTTCAGTGGATACTGTAAGAGGATTAAAGAGAGAGCAGAAGAAGACTTTGCGGTATATGGTAAGCATAAGGCTTTGAGTGCTGGTAGTAGAGAGCAATTACATAAAGTGTTTACACAGTTCATTGATGTAGCTGACAGTGACGATAATCTGAATAATATTAGAGTAAATCTGAATCGAATCATTAAAGATAATTATGAAACAGAACAGTTTGAAATAGTAATACTAGATGGGTTGAGTACAGATGAAAAGATTGAAATAGTGAGAGCTGTTAAGTCTGATAAGATGGTAAGCAATCGAATTTTATATAAAATTTATGGAAACGTTGAAACATACATAAGCAATAATGAAGTGGTTGAAGTTGAAGCTAGTCAAGTGAAGAGTACATATCATGAAGGCTATTTAATCAGTGCTGAAGATAGTAAGTATACTAATTTTAAAATGGATGCTTCAGGTGTACTGAGACCGATTGAAATAGAAGGGGAAGTTGGATGATTAGGAAGAAACGTTGTAATAAAAATGGGTGTCGTGAGTTCGTTGAAGAGTTGCATGAAGCGTATTGCAAGGAACATATTGGAGAAGTTGATAGACAGTATAACGAGTTCAGAAATAAATATGATAAGGAGTATGTGAGCTTTTATTCAAGTAAAAAATGGAGAGATAAAAGGCTTCAAGCGTTGAGAAGAGATGAATACCTTTGTAAAGATTGCTTAAAAGATGATGTATACACAGTAGCTGAAGAGGTGCATCATATTATTGAGACTAAAGATGACTGGTCTAAGCGATTAGAATTAGATAATCTAATCAGCTTGTGTAAAGCCTGTCACAACAAGCGACATGAAAGGTAAACAAAAGAATACAAGTATATGTACTGAGTGAGCAGATGTAAGTTGTCTGTTCACTTTTTAAATTTGGAGGATGAAAAATGATTGAAAGAACGAGAGAAGAGAGATTAAATTATATTGTTGATTTGAGGGCTCACGAAATTGTTGAAGGGGTATTCAAAGTAGTAGAAAAAATAAACAATTATGAAGAAGAAGAAATTAAAATAACAAGAACGCTAAGATTAAATGAAATTAACAACATGGTAATCAAAATTGAATGTGATAAAAAATTACAAAAGTTATACTTCTTAACTAATAAATCTGTAGATACCGACATTTTTGATATAGATGTTGATTATCATTTCAATGGAACAGATAGAGTAGAGTATGAATTTAAATTAAGCAAAACTGGAAATAATGGAAATACTATATTCGATACAGCTAAACAAATAGCTGGAATAATTAAAAATGAAATTGTAGAAATAATTAAAGATGAAGAATGTGAAAATGAAAAGGAGCAGCTAAAGAATGAATGAAACATTATGAAATTGAAAATGAATCAGAAATGCATGAATTAATAATTGAATATATTGAATGTGTGTATACATATGAAGAATTAGACGAAGATGAATATCAGATAGCTTATTTTGAAGCTGAAAATAATATTAAAGATGAATTGGAGAATGGATAGATGAGATTATTTAAAGCGTTGAATTGGATTACTGCATTACTATTAATACTACAATTGTTTAATACAATCAGCATAAGCTGGTGGTTAGTATTTCTTCCGAGCATTATTTATTTTGGAATACTATTTTTATTAATGCTAGTAATCGGAATAGCAATAGTAGTAGTTGTAATCACTACTGGAAAAAGTATTGATGATATAGATGCGGATGAGATTAGAGAGAAGTTAAATGGACTTAAAAGGAAAGGTAGATAAATAAAATGACTGAAGTAAATTATAATGAAGTGTTTAATAATGTAGTAAGTGCAGAGCAACAAAGAAGAGACAGACATATTGAGTTAGCAGACAAAGTTAAAGCAGAAGTAATTGAAATTGGAAAGATATTAAATGATGTCGTGGAAGCAGGGAGCTTTGAGGATACTACTGTTAGTATAGATGAGACTGAGCTGAGATTTGATTGCTGTAGTGAAGCTATTGTGATTACAGTTGATACAGATAATGAAGTTAAGCTGGTAGTAGAGCATCAAACTATTGTGGCAGACTATGAAGAAGATGAGTTATCAATGCAGAAGATGACAGAAGAGTTCTTAGCTCAGTATGATGCAGGTAAAGAGATTGAGTTTGTTAAAGATGCTTCTTATTATAAAGTAGATGAAGTAAGACAGTATGTAGTAGAGAAGGCTGCACAAATGTATGTGAGTAATAATTAACGTTGATTGATAACTAAATATGTATTAAGATGGAAATACAGGTAATAGTATTATAAATTGATATCAAAGCAGCTACTTTAATTAGTAGTTGTTTTTTTATTTATGGCAAAAAGTATCACGGAATTCGAAATAAATATTAGGTGAAAATGAGAGGAAATGATTCTTCTCAAAAAGGAAGGAAAATTGAACGAAAGTAAAATTACACAAAAATGAAAATAAAGAAAACAAAATTAAACAAAAAACACCGGTAATAAAAAATAAAAGGGAAAAATTTAATCCCCCCGAACGCTCAAACCCCTTGTGCCCCAAGGGATTCAAAACGCCGCATATCTTTTTCTTCAAGGAATTCTCTTTTCTAAAGTCTTTCGATTTACGAAACATATGATTTTCCCTCAGATTCCACTTTTAAGCTCACTTAATACATAACTATCCATCATCCATGCCTAACGCCTCTTAAAATCGCTCTCTCAGCATCAATAAATTCCCTTATATCCACTATTTAAAGCAATTCACTATCAACTCAACATTTTACAGAAAGGATGATAAAAATTTGGGTAGAAAACGAAAATTTTACACAACAAGAAATGAAACAAAAGAAGAGCAAGCACAGCGAAATGCTATCAATAATAAATTAGAAGATTTCAGTTCAATACAGAGTACACCTCCAGCTTATTTATCAAAGCTAGGCAAGGCTGAGTTCAGACGATTAAAGCCACTCTTAGATGAGCTTCCGATATCTTCACTGGACTTAAATTTAATAGTTGTATATTGCGAACTATACGCTACATATCGACAGCTTCAAGATGAAATGAACAAAGAAGGATTAATTATTGAATCTTACTTTGCAACAGGAGAACTAAAAGAAAGAAAAATTAATGTCGCTCAAAATGAAATTATTAAGGTGTCCAAAGAATTGAGAGCAATTGGTTCAGAATTAGGATTATCAGTATCAAGCAGAATGAAATTAGTAGAGCCTTCAATTCAGGAAGATGACCCCTTCAAGGATATGTTTGATGGTGATTAAAGATGACAGTTAAGAATAAATCAACAAAGAATCCAAAAGGAGCAGGGAGAAAGAAACTTAATCATGACTATGCTACTGAATACGCAGAGAAAGTTGTAAGCGGTGAGATAACCGCAAGCAAAAAGAATATACAAGTAGCGAAAAGACATTTGAATGATATTAAAGTTCAGAATGTACTTAATTATCAATGGAAACCTGAAGAAGCTAATAAAGTAATCAAATTTATTGAAATGTTACCAGACCCCAAAACAGGAATACCTTTAAAACTGGAGTTATTTCAAAAATTCATACTCTCTTCATTAATTGGCTGGCAAGATGAAGAAGGGTACAGACGATTCAAAAAAGCTTATATTTCAATGAGCCGTAAAAATGGGAAAACACTTATAATAAATGGATTAGCGGTATATGAACTAATGCTAGGCAAGTACCCGACTGACCAAAGAGAAATACTAATTGCTGCTAAAACTTTAAGACAGGCACAAACGTTATATAAAATGGCTTATCGACAACTCAATTTACTTAAAGCAAACTCACAAACTTTGAGAAAACAACTTGAGATGAGAAAAACAGATATTGTACATATACCCTCAGATTCAAGTATGAGAAGTGTCGCAAACAATCCTGATGCAGTGGACTCCCTAAATCCTTGTGTAAGTATTATTGATGAAGCAGCAGGACTTGAAGACACTGAAATGTATAATCGTTTAAAAAGTGGTATGTCCCTTCAGAAGAATGGTTTGATGGTTTTGATTTCAACAGCAAGTAATAAACTAAACAGTTTAATGTACTCAGAGTACAAATACATAACAAATCTATTAAATGAGAAGATAACAAACAATAATTATTTTGTCTACTGTGCTGAACAAGATTCAGAAGATGAAATTGAGGATACTGAACTTTGGGTGAAATCCAATCCTTTGTTATCAAACAAAACGCACCATAACACTATTTTGAAAAATATTAAACAAGATATTGATGAGCAGAGAGAACTGGGAGAAGAACAAGGCGTATTAATTAAAAACTTTAATATGTGGCAATCTGAATCAAGCTCAACCTACATCTCAGATAAGTCATGGCAAGCATGTAGCACAGATGAAGTAATAGACATTACAGGCACAGATACCGTAGTAGGATTAGATTTATCTAAGGTAGATGATTTAACTTCAGTTTCATTCTGCCACCTAATAGATAAAAAGAAAATATATGTAGACTCTCATTCATTTATTTCCACTCGAACACCTTTAGAAGTAAAAATGAAAAGAGATAAAGTAGACTACTTAAAAATGGAACAAGAAGGATATGCCACAATAACTAAATCTGAATCAGGTGTAATAGACTACACAGAAGTGATTGAATATATATTAGACTATGAGAAGAAACGTAACTTAAACATTAAAGCTGTGATGTTTGACCCCTATAATATAGGCACATTTGAACAGGCAATGAAAACATATGAAGAGAAACATAAGATTAAAATTAAATGGGAGTTTATTGAGCAATCTCAACAGATGTATAAACTATCTCCTGTCATTAAGAATTTTAGAATAGGAGTATGGAATAAAGAGATTATACATTCAAACAATCCACTTCTCAACTATGCTTTGAATAATGCAGTAGCAAAAGAAGAATTAAATAGTAATATCAGAGTTCAAAAGAAATCGAGATATACAAAAATTGACCCTTTAGCAGCGTTATTTAATGCTTACGGTGAAGCACAACATTTAGCATTCAAACCAATGTCGATTAACGAAAAAATAAAATCAGGAAAGTTTAGTTTATAGAAGGAGAAAACAATTTGAAGAAAATAGATAAAACAATATTAGCAATATATGAAAACACTTTTTTATTTTTCAATAAAGCAATAACACTAATTTTTAGTTTAGGTGTATTAGTACCAATAGTATTTTTATCTGGAATCACAGTTATTTTAATCACAGTATACTCAATAAGCATTATCGCTTTTGGATTCACATTAGGCGGTGTGCTTATTTTATTGTCATTTTTATTGTTGCAAATGCAAGTAAATTAAGAAATCAAGTATATTAAACGGACGGCAAAGAATAAGAAAAATTATCCTCAAAGAGAGGTGAACTAAAATAGTAAAATTTAATATATTTAGCGGACTAAAAGAACAAAGAAACACAAGAAACATAGAAGCAACTTTCAATCACATCACACAGGCAATTGAGAGAGTAGAGTATTCATCTTCAAGAGCTATTGAAAATGCAGACATTTATACAGCAATTTCAACTATAGCGAATGATGTAAGCTCACTTCCAATTAAAGTAACAGATACTTCATTCAACAATAATGAAGAGTTAGAGTATCTGCTAAACACTGAACCAAATGCTGTAATGAGCGGTAAAAATTTAATCTATGTATTAATCGTTAACGCAATTCTGAATGGAAATAGTTTTGCACAGATTGAAAGAGATAAGAATGGTATTCCAATTAATATTCATCATCTATCGAATGACAGAGTGACGATTCAAAAGAATAACAGTACAGATTACACAACTGAGCTTATTTACGAAGTGAGACAAAATGGTAAGGATTCAAAAACAAAAGAGATTAAAGCTCAAAATATTATTCATATCATGCCTTTCTCAACAGATGGAATTAAGGGAGTTAGTCCTTTAGTTAGCTTGAGGAGTGACATAGAAGCTCAGCAAAATTCAAAGAAATTCTTCAACTCATTCTTCAAAAATGGTACTCAATCAGGCGGAACAATAAAGGTTGCTAGTGATTTGGACAGTGAAGCGAAAGAGTTAATCAGACAAGAATTTCAGCGTATTAATGCGGGAACTGAAAATAGCCATAAGGTGCTAGTTCTTGATGAAGCTATGTCATATGAACCAATCAAAGTAGATACTGAAATACTCAAGCTAATTAATGAGAGTAAATACAGTACTCAGCAAGTAGCTAAAGTATTGGGATTGCCTTTACATAAGATGGGGATTGAAACTCATTCGCAATCACTTGAGCAGGCATCTAATGATTATTTAATTAATACTTTGAGCAACTATATTTCAGTTTTAGAGAGTGAATTCAATCGCAAGTTATTCAATGATAAGACTCTAAGAATGAATAATAAAATTACTTTCTCTGCTGACAAATATAAATATGTAGATGCAAAGACTAAGAGAGAAATAATTAAAAATGATTACGAACTAGGTCTAATCTCACAAAATGAAGCAAGGGAAGAAATAGGTAAACCTGCTCTAGAGAATGGAGATAGATTCATTCAATCATTGAACTATATGAACAGTGAACTTATTGACAATTACCAAGTTCAAAAAGTAAAAGATGTTCAGAAAAATGTAGTAGATGAACCACTTGAAGAAAAAGGTGATACTGATGAGTAAGCCTATAAAAAAATGGGTTGATTTGAGTAGTCTTCCTACAAAAATATACAAAGGTAGAACAGTAATAAATTGGGAGCTTGTGAAAAATCACGAAGTTCCTTTTTTATATGGTGAAATAAAAGGTAAATTTACAATTATACATCACTTTAAAAAAAATAAACATATTGTTTTAAAAATTAAATACAAAGATAGAGAATTTACAAAATATTTAAATAGTATTAGACAAGCGAAAATAAGTTTTGTTGTCGATAGTTATCACTATAGTTGTGGAGATATTGTTAATAATTCTAAAATTTTAGAGAAAATTAAAATGAGACATAACAAAAATTCATTTGAAAATGGTTATTTATTAAAATGCTTAGAGACAGGTCAGTACTATGAAATGAGACAAACTCACATTAAACAAGGAAGAAAATCTCCCTTTGTCAGCGGTCAAAAAGTCTATGAAGGCAATTGGCTATATTCAGAAACTCACTTACATAAATATTTTGAAAATCCAGAAGAAGCTAAATTGTATACAAGAAAAAGTGGGGAAAAAATTAATTGCATATGCCCCAACTGTAAAAAACCAAAACAATCTATTGTTTGCGAAATTGTCAATAGAGGTTTTTCTTGTAACTATTGCTCTACAAATACCTCATACTCTGAAAAACTTCTATCCTCTCTTTTAGACATCAACAAAATCAATTACATCCCTCAAAAATCTTTCAAAGAAAACAGATTTAAATATGATTTTTACCTTCCTGAATACAACTTTATTATAGAAACTCACGGAATCCAACATTACGAAGAATCCACTGGTTATTTTAAAGATAGTCTTACTGAAATTCAAGAGAACGACCTTTTAAAAAAAGAATTTTGTGAAAGTAAAAAGTTATCTTATATTGAAATTGACTGTAGGAAATCTGAAATGAAATTTATTTTAGACAACATTAATAAGAATACATATTTAAGAGATTTATTTAAGAATCAGGATTTAGAAGAACTAAGTATTTTAATTCAAAAAAAGAGTAATCATAAAAATATTTTAACAATGGTCGATGATAGAAGAAATGGTATGACTTACAAGCAAATAGGAACAAAACATGGATACTCAGAACATACAATAGCGAATATTTTAAAAAGATATATTGCTTAGAGAGTAGGTGAAGAAGAAGAATGACTGTAGAACAAAGAACAGTAAAAACTGAACTAAGAACAATTCAAAATGAGTCTGAGAAGAAAATTTTAGAAGGCTATGGATTAAAATTCAATTCTAAAAGTGAACCTCTTAGCTCGAATGGAGTTCGATTTGTTGAAACTATATCTCCTGAAGCTGTGAAAGATATCAATTTTGAAGATGATATTAGATTCCTGATTGACCATGACTCTCAAAAGATAATTGCTAGAACAGTAGCAGACACTTTGAAAATTGAAGTTGATGAAATCGGAGTTAAATTTAGAGCAGAGCTTAATAACACTACTTATGCTAGAGACCTTTATGAAAATATCAAAAGTGGTTTAATCAATCAATGTAGCTTTTCTTTTGAGCTTCCTGAAACAGGTGGGGACAGTGTGAGATACAACAAGGATGAAGGCATATATGAACGCACAATTAAGCGATTTAAAAAGATTGGTGAAATATCTGCTGTCACATTTCCAGCATACTCAGACACTTCAGTTTCAGTAAGAAGCATCGAACAAGCAGAAAAAGAAGCACAAGAATTAAAAGATAAACAGAAACGTAAATTACAACTTGAATTAGATTTACTCAAATTTGAGGAAGGAGACACAAATACATAATGACTATTGATGAAGTAAAAGTAGAAATTAGAAACAAAATGAATGAAATGCAAGAAGCTCTTGATTCAGATGATTTATCAAAAGCCGAAGCTATCAAAGCTGAGATTGCTGAATACAAAGAAATGATTAAACAACTCGAAGCAGAATTAGCTGAAGTGGAAGACAAAGAAGAGGACTCTGAAACAGAGGTACAAGCAGAAGAAAAATCTGAAGAAGTTGAATCTGAAACAAGAGATGAAGATGATACGATTGCAGAGCTTGAAGCAAAAATTAAAGAATTAGAAGCAGAATTAGAAAAAAAGAAAGCTGAAGAATCAGCAGAAGAAAATAAAAATATTGAAGAAGAAAAAGGAGAAAGAAACATGACAGAAGTAGTTGAAAGAGTAACAGTATTAGATAATAAAGAAGAGGTTCGCAGCGACTTCCAGAATTATATTAAAAATAATGAATTAAGAGATTTAACAACTGAATCAGGTGCCGTAATCGTTCCTGAATATTTAGCGAAAGAAGTACAAGATTTTACAGATGAACTTCAAGCACTTGATAAACATGTAACAGTTGAATCAGTAACAACTAAATCAGGCTCTAAACCAGTTTACAATGGGGATGCTGCTAGTCCGTTAGTAAGCGTTGCTGAACTGGAAGAGAATCCAAAATTAGCTGTTCAACCTTTGACAGATGTTAAATTCGACATTGAGACTTTTAGAGCATATCTTCCCATCTCGAGAGAGGCTATTGAAGATGGAATTGGTGCTGAAACACTTGTTAAAAAGATTTTAGCTGAATCAGTAGTAGCTACTCGTAATGCACATATTTTAGCTGTATTAAACACATTTGACACTAAAGAAGTAACCACTTTAGACGGTTTGAAAGACATCATCAATGTTGATTTAAAAACTCGACACCAGAAACACTTTGTAATGTCCCAGACAGTTTACAACGCAATCGACAAAATGAAAGATAACAATGGTCAATATTTACTGCAAAATTCTATTTCTGCTGCATCAGGCAAACAAGTTTTTGGACTTGAAGTAGTTGTATTTGAAGATGCACTAATTGGTCAAAATACTGCATATGTTGGTAATCTTGCGGAAGCAGTTGTAATCTTTGACCGTTCACAATATTCAGCACAATGGACTAGCTACATGCACCATGCTGAGTGTCTCATGGTGGCTATCCGACACGATGTTAAAGAGCTTAACAAAGATGCAGTCCGCAAAATCAACTTCACAGTACCAGTTGAAGAAACACCTGAAGGATAAATAAATCTAAGAGGGTTAGGAATTCCTGACTCTCTTAATATATAAATTAAAGGAGATGAATCAAATTTGAAAATTAAAGTATTAAATGATTTCAAAGATATTCACTCTCAACAATTATACAAAGCAGATTCAACGATTGAAGTATCTAAAGAAAGATATGATGAAATGAAACAGAATTTAGCAAAGTATGATGGTGAATTTTTAAAAGAAATCAAGCAACGTAAAGCACGAAAGAAGAAAGAAGTAGCATCTGAAGAAGAAGGTGCATGACATGGACTTAGAAACAGTAAAGAAACATATTAGAGTTTTGGACGATTTTGAAGACGATATTCTCACTGAATATTTAGAATGGTCGAAAACTAAAGTTGAATCCTCAGTTACATCTACACCTCATTTATACATCACATTTTTTGAATCTAACTCACATTATAAAAGAGCAGTAATACTACTCACGGCACACTATTTCAATAATAGATTACCACTCTCAGACAAACCTCAATATAATTTGTCATTTGGATTAAGAGATGCTTTATCTCATCTGAATGCTAACTTTCTTATGTATCAAAAAGAATTAAATGAATCAGATGAAATTGAAGAGATTGATGAAGATGAATTTGATTAATAAGATGAATCAAGTTATTGAGGTTCAAGAAAAGAAAACAATTAATGATAAAGGTATCTCTAAGACTGAATACACAACTATTCTGAAAGCATATGCTCATTTGGATACTGTGTGGGCTAAAGATTATCAAACAGCACTCTCCTCTGGTACACAGAATAGAATTAAGTTTACTATTCGATTTGTACCTTTAGAAATTACTAATAAGATGCATATCCTTTTCAAGGGTGAAACATACAATATTAAAGAGGTTTATCCTGACTATACTAATCATCAAGTCATTCAAATTATGGCTGAAAAGGTTGGGATATGAATGGCTAAGAATGAAGTAACAGGCTTTGAAGATGTAATGAAAAATATTGAGAAGTTGGGTGATGCGATTGAAAAGCAGTCTAATGCAGCTATCAGACATGCAGCAAAAGAGGTAGTAGCACCTGAACTGAAGAAGAATACTCCAAAGTTGCCTTACATGAAGAAGCATCACATGCAAGATAATATATCAGTCTCTAATATACGAACGAATAAAGAAACATTTGAAAAGTATATCGTGGTTGCATATAAAAAACCAGTTAAACACCGTGTTCATTTTGTCGAGATGGGGACACTTCGACAGCGACCACAACTCTTCATCACTCGGACAACTAACGATACGAAAAACGGAGTAAACAGAGCAATATTAACTCATCTCAGAAAGGCGTTGAAATTATGACTGTAGAAGTATACACAGAGGATTGGTTAGAAATATTAAGAACTAATCTAGTTGAAAATTTAACAGAACTAGTTGATGAAAACAGAATATATAAATTCAGCGTTCCAGATGAGCTTTCAGATGAGCAATTATCTCCTTGTATTCGTATTAACTTAGCTGATTTCAGTCCAAATAATTGGGCGGGTAATGAAGTAATTGGTTATCATGTGGAATTTCTCATAGATATTTGGCATGAGAATCACACTAAAGTATTTATAATCGGTCAACATGTTCAACAGATATTGAGAGAAATGAGCTTCAGACAGAGTAGTCCTACTTTTGATGAGGATGAAGATACAAAAATGTACAGGGATTCAAGGATGTATGAAGGAAATATATTAATCAAATAAACAAACTAAATAATTTTAAATTTAAAGGAGAAATACAATAATGGCACAAACAAAAAATGATTATCAAGCTATCACAGGCTTACGCAGAGCGTACATAGCGGTAATGAAAGAGGATACTCAAGAAGCAGTATCTTATGATACAGTTCACGAAATTGACAGTGTAAAAACTTTCGGTGTATCACCCGAATCCAGCTTAAACAAAGCATATGCAGGTAACAGACAAGTTCAAGTCGCTCAATCAAATTCAGGTGCTACATTTAACATGACATTCCATTCACTTCCTGATGCAATTAGAGAAGCGATTCAAGGAGAAACTAGAGGAGAGGATGGGATTACCCGTTCCAACTCTGAAAGTGTATCACCTTATTTAGGAATCATTGCAGAATTTACTAAAGAAGACGGTTCAAGCCGTTTCGTAGGATTAACTAAAGCAATCCTAACACCTGCATCTGAAGAAGCTCAGACTAAAGAAGATTCAGTTGAATTTGGTGAAATCGCACTCGAAGGTGAAGCATCTGACCGCCTATTTGACGGAGAGCGTAAATTAACTAAGAACTCTAAGGATGAAGATTTTGACTTCTCTGTATTAAGTAACTTAGTATTCCTGAACGACACTAAAGCACAAGGATAAACACTTCAAGTAAGCATGTCGAATGATGTGCTTACTATTTTTATTTATTATATCGAATGATTCAGTAACTATTTAAACTAACTATTAAACTATTTTAAGCAACACATTGAGCAACACAATTAAACGAAACTTAAAGGAGAAATATATATAATGGCAAAAACTACACATAGAAAAATTACATTACTAATTGATGGAGAAGAGAAAACATTTTACTCTAAATTCGCATCAGCACGAAATGTATTCAAAGCACAAGATTTATTCAAAAAAATGGAAACTAATGAAGATGAGCAAGAAGCGATTATGGAAGTATTAAACTTCTTAGCTAAAGACATCTACCATGATGAATTTACAGCGGATGATGTACTAGACGGCACTGACTCAGCAGAGTTCATGACTATGGTGCAAGACCAGTTAATTGCTGTAATGACAAAAGATGTAAAGGAAACTAAAGATTTTTTGATTCAGCAGCAAGCGAAGAAGAAATAAATGAAGAAGACTTCACAATAGAAAAACAAAGAGAATATCTTCAGGACTTCATTGAGATGCAGATGAGTCGTGAAGACGGAAGACACATGAGCTATAACGAACTCATGGAATGCGATATATTCGGATTACTGGAGACAGAGATGCGGATATATTACAAAAATAAAGAAAAAGATAAAAAGAAAAATCAGGTTGATATAGATTCAGCGATTGATTTTATTTAACAGTTTTTAATGCCTTACAAACTTATCCCAGTTTGTTGGGCTTTTTTTTATGCCTAATTTTAAACATTCGATAAATAAGTAAAGATAGAAAGAAGTGAATAATGTGACACAAAGTTTGGGAAAGATGTCAATTGCAGTTGGGCTTAATCTCAGCGACTTAGGTAGTTCATCTAAAGTTTTAAAACAACAGATGAGACAAGTGAACAGTGAGATGAAAGTTAATGCTTCAGCATTGAAAAACTCAAGTAGCGAAGCTGATAAACTCGGTTCAACGTTAAAAGGACTGGAGAAGAAGCAAAAAGTACAAGAAGCTCTAGTTGATTCAGCGGCAGACGCTTACGAAAAAATGGTTGAAAAACATGGTGAAGCATCAGACGAAGCACGAACATATGCGACTCGACTTAACGAAGAGAAAGCAAAATTAAACGATGTTAAAAATGCAATCGAAAATACTAAAGGTGAACTTGACGATTACACCAAAAAGACAGCAGAAGCAGAAGAGCAACAAAGACAATTAAATGAAGAATTAGAAAGACAACGAAAAATAGCCGATTCACCATGGACTAAATTGTCTCAAGGAATGGAAACATACGGTAATAAATTAGTTAGTGTCGGCACAGGTATGAAAGACTTTGGTGGACTGTTAACTAAGTCAATTACACTTCCAGCAATTGGTGCAGTTACCGCAATCGGTGGTATTACAGCGGCATTCGGTTGGAAAAGGTTAGTAGCAATCGACTCAGCTAGAGCACAATTACAAGGATTAGGTTACGATGCCGAAGGCGTAGACAGGATATCATCTCAAGTTTCGGATGCGATTCAAGGCACTATTACAACTATGGCTGAGGGTACAAGTATCGCAGCAGGTGCACTAGCCGCAGGCGTTGAAGAGGGTGCAGAGTTAGAAGAATACATAAAAAGAGTAGGTAACGCTGCCGTTGGTGCCAATCGACCAGTTGCAGATATGGCTCAAATATTCAACCGTGTTCAAGGTGGCGGAAGAATGATGACTATGGAGCTAAATATGATAGAGGACGGAATGCCCGGATTTGCTCAAGCGATGGCTAAGCATTTGGGAATTGGACTCGAAGAATTCAGGAAAATGGTATCAGAAGGAAAGGTGTCCTCTGAAGACTTTATGACAGTAATGGACGACTTCGCAGGTGGAATGGCTGAAGCTTATGCCGGTACTTGGGAAGGTATGGTAGCTAATACGAAGTCTAACATTGGAATTATTGGACAAAACTTACTATCTGGTGTATTTGAGCAATCCAAAGAATCAATCGGTCAATTCCTCGAATTATTACGCTCAGATGATTTGAAAAATTGGGCTTCTGAAGCAGGTGAAAAATTAGGTACAGCATTCACTCAAATTGTTGAAAAAGTTAAAGGTGCAGTGGAGTGGTTCACTAAACTAGAAACTGAAACTCAAAAATTATATGGAATATTTACATTAGCAGCAGTCGCAGCAGGACCTTTAATCACAGTGTTTGGAACGATATTAATATTTATCGGTCAAGTGATGAAAACATTATCTCCTTTGTTTGCGTTAATCGGTAAAGCAGGTGGATTATTCAAAATACTGGGTACAGCAGTAGGTTTACTATTTACACCAGTTGGATTAATAGTAGGCGCAATCGCAGGACTAGCGGCAGGCTTTATTATAGCATACAACAACTCTGACACCTTCAGGCAAGGCGTTCACAATGTAATCGAACGAGTTAGAGAAGGCTGGGAATACATAAAAGAATTCGGTTCAGGTATCAAAGATTTATTCACAGGTTCTGAAGAAAATGGAATGAAAATATTATCCGCTTTGGGAGTAACAGATGATAATATTCAACGAATACTCGGATTAAGAGACAATGTAATGTCTGTAAAAGACAAAATTATAGAATTAAAAGATAATATAGTTGCTCAAGTTCAACCTGCACTAGAAGGCGTAATGAGCTTTATTAGCGATATTGGCACACGATTAAAAGAAATGTGGAATGAAAATGCTTCATCTATTATTCCGACAGTAACGAATATTGGAAATATAGTATCGACTGTATTTAATGCCATTCTTACAGTTATCAACTTTGTAATGCCTGCTGTATCCTTCATTATCAAAATGGTTTGGGAAAACATAAAAGGCGTTATAAATGGTGGATTAACTTTCATTGATGGCTTAATTAAAGTGTTCACTGGAATTTTTACAGGTGATTTCTCTAAACTTTGGGAAGGCGTTAAAAACATATTTTTCGGCGGAATCCAATTTGTATGGAACTTATTCCAGCTCATGTTTTATGGAAGAATTATAAAAGGTGTAGGTACACTTGTCACTAGCTTCAGTGGATTAATACGTTCACTGTGGACGAATGTAGTTAAATTCTTTACGAGTATGTCAGATTCAGCAATATTGAGAGTCTATTATATGAGAGACTGGGTAGTTAAAACGATTAGAAGTCTTTATGAGACAGTCGTTCTCAGAATAATGTACATGAGAGACAGCGTTGTTAAAACAGTAACTTCAATGAGAGATAGATTCACCGATTTAGTTCGATATTTATACATTAGAGTGAGAGACATATTCTCAACTTTGAGAGCTAGAGTAGTCGATATTGTAACAAATTTAAGAACTAGAGTGACTGATTTAATATCAAATTTAAGAACTAGATTTACTGAAATAGTCACGAATTTATTCAATCGAGTAAGAGACACATTTACAAGATTAAGGGATAGAGCTTCCGATATCATGCTTGCGATGAGAATGCGAATTGCTGATACTATTAGCCGTCTAAGAGATGCGGTAGTCAATCGAGTCACAAATTTACGAGATAGAGCAGTCGCAGGTTTTAATCGTCTGAAAGATAGAGCTAGTAAAATGGTTAAAGACCTAAAAGATAAAGTTTCTAAATATTTTGATGATATGGTCGAAGGCGCAAAGGCGCTACCTGGTAAACTTGGAGACGGAATAAAGAACTTTGCATACAAAGCAATCAACGGCGCTATAACGATGGGTAATTCTATGATTGACAAAGTGGCTAATGTCGTAAATAAAATAATTGATGGTATTAATTCAGTCACATCTAAACTAGGAATTAAAGACAACATTAGCCATTGGAATCCAACCAAAATTAGTACAGTTGGTTCAGGAGGAGGAAGAGCTAGAGGTGCGGCAGGAGCTGCCACTGCACGATTCTCGACAGGTACGAATCCTAACGAACAATTTATTAAAAACGGAGCAATTGCTCAAAATATGTTTGGTATGGTTGGAGATAAGGGTGATGGTAACGGCTCTGGAACAAGAGAAATTGTTCAATACCCGAATGGTCAAGCTGGATTATTTGATAATAATACTGAGTTATTCCTTCCTAAGGGAACTATCATATACAACAACAAACAGACTGAGCAAATTTTAAATAGTATGCCTCAATTCTCAACAGGTACCAATGCTGGAAGTGGAACAGATATTAAGAGACCATCTCAAACAAGAGGTGCTAAGAAATCAGGATGGGGAACATTCAAAGATTTACTCTCAAATACATGGGATTACATCAAGAACCCTAAGAAAGCACTGGAAGCGATTGTAGCTAATGTAGCTCCATCTTGGGGTAAAATGTCAGGCTTTGCTCTAAATATGGCTAAAGGTGGATTTAACACTATTAAAGATAGTGCGCTTAATTTCATCACCAAAATATTCAAAGACAATGAAGGTGGAGAAGTAAATGGTGGAAGTATCCTCAATAGAGCGATTACAGCCCGATTTGGTACATACCCTCCTGCAATTGCTAGACAATTGGGCGTTTCCCGTCATTATGGTTTAGATACTGCACACAAATATGAGAAATTAACTTCTCCTGTCTCAGGCAAAGTCACTAGAGTTTGGCACGATAAATTCGGTGGTAATGCAATTCAGATTAAAGCTGGAGACTTGAACTGGTGGTTCATGCATATGCAATCAATTGCTAGGAAAGTTGGGGATGCTGTTAAAGCAGGTAAAACTAACTTAGGTGTCACAGGCAACACTGGATTACGCACAACAGGTTACCATCTTCATTCTCAAGCTATGAAAGGCGGAATTGGTAATGCTTATGCAATCGACCCTTTACCATTGCTTAGAAAAGCTCAAAAGTTCGCAACAGGTGGGCTAGTAGGAAACGGATTCTATCATCTCGGTGAAGAAGGATATAAAGAGTTTATCATTTCTACAGACCCTAAAAGAAGAGCAGATTCAGAGAAACTATTAGCATTAGCTAGTAAGACAATCCAGAAGAACAATGGCAATTTGAGACCGAATCAGCTACCAAATATATCAGGTGGAAGTAATAACAATCAAACTAAGCATGAAGTTAAAGAATTGAAATCTATGGTTGAAGAGCTAATGGAGAGTAATAAGAATCAGAACAAAATGATTGAACTACTGACTCAGTTAGTCAACAAGCCTGATATGGTAGCAGTGTATAATGAGAATCAACTTGCTAGAGACTTGCAACCAGCGATGAGCAAAAGAATGAATATAACAAGTGATAGAAACGCTAGATTTAATGTCTAGTGTTTCTTTTTATTATAGAAGGAAGTGAAAAAATGCAATTTCAAATAGCTAAAGAGCTAGACAGAAATGTCACTGAAAGATGGAGGAAATTAACTAATTTATATATTGAGAATTCGTTTGAGATTCCATCATTAAATACAGAGATAGAAACAAGAGAAATACAAGGTAGAAATGGATTCATACTCGGGGAATCAAAAGTAAATGGATATAACTTTAGTATTCCTTTCGTCTATGTGAATCATGAGAACGAACCCTATCAGGATATTGTAAATAAACTAGTTGAACATTTTACGATTGGTGAAGAAGTCAGATTGAGATTTGATAATGAGTACTGGTACTGGTTAGTCAGATTTCATGGCACGATTCAATTTAAACAGCGTACACAAGGTTATGTAGAATTTGAACTTAACTGCTTGATTACAGACCCGTTTAAACATTCCAACGAACTATTTAACACTATATCAGAAGCTGACCATCTTACCATCTACAATCAAGGTACAGCGCCTACTTATCCAGTCTTCACTGCAACCGCAAAGAAGAATGCCACTATGCTGATGATATCTAAAGCAGATGAAGATTACTTCATGATTGGCGAATCAGAGGATACTGAGAAGGCTACAAAGGATTTAACACCTTATAAATTTAATGACGAGTTCAACAATGGCACATTCAGAGGTTGGAATTATACAGCAAATGGATGGGACTATGGAACAGCTTTAGATGGTGGAGATGCTTCAGGGGGACGATTTAGTTTTAATCCGAATTCCATCTATGTCTCAAATTGGGGAGAAGCCCCTAAGACAAATTGGCATGGTGCAAGTATTCAAAAAGGTATCGGAGAGTCATTACAGGACTTCAGTATGCGATTCAAGATTCAGGTAAGAGGGAAACAACATGGTGCAGGTAAAACATTCACATATTTGTATGATGAACAGAATAGATTAGTATTCAGTGTCGGTTACGCAGATACAGCGACTTCATCAAACATGGGTGCTGTAGTCGTAAATGCATATAATCGATTTGGTGATTCCAAACGAATCTTCACAAGGCATATGGCAGGCAGCGATAAACGTTTAGACAGATTAGCTGTATTTATGCACCTAGAACGAAAAGGTAAAAGAATCAAAATAACGACATACAATTATGATGACCTAGATAGTCGAAACACAAAAAGGAGAACAGTTGTCAGAAATAGAGTAACCAAAACATATAACGATACTCAAGAAGCTTATCAGTCCAAAGTAAGAGTGATGCACATCTATCAAGCGAAAAATAAAAATAGAGAAGACTTCCAAAGACAATTGATATTAGGTATATCTATTCAGCAGTTACTACCTGCTAACAGTAATGACACACCTTACATCATTAAAAAAGGTGATGAAATAGTGATAGATAATCATAATAATTACATTTCAATAAATGAAGAGCCTATGACTCATTTAAAAGACTTTGGAAGTAACTATTACAGTATCGACCCGAATTTAACAGAAATATTTATCCTCCCCGAAAATTCATTTGAAATACAATGCGAATGGAGGAATAGATTTTATTAAAAACAGAAAAGAGTGAATGAATTGAGCAGCATACATATACTGGACAAAAACACAGAATTAATTAAAGATTTCTTAACAAATAAACCGAATGAAAAAATTGTGATTGAAGATAAGCATGTGAGAAATATTGAGAATCACACAGAAACCTTTGACTTTATTGTTGATTTAAAAGCATCAGAGAATATTAATATGAAAGATAGAGTAATTATTCCTTCCGAAAATAAAGGTGAATACAGAGAGTTTATTGTAGATGATATTGATACAAATACATTTGATGGTGAAACAGAGATTAGAACTACAGCATCATATCTTGAATTAGATAAAGGGTATCCTCATTTTCCACAAACTTTATCTCAAAGCACTGCACAGCAAGCAGTAGAGTTTGCTTTAAATATGGTGGACTGGGAGGTTGGAGAGGTTGAATATGCTGGTATCCGTACAATGAGTTGGACTTCCTACAACTCTCCTTACGAAGTATTAAAAATTATTGCAACTAGATTTGATTTACAATTAGACTTTACAATTGAGACAGAAGGAAATAAAATTACTAAGCGATTAGTACATTTACGAAATAAAGAAGCTCTATTCAACGGTAAAGAAGTGTCGAGAGGTAAGGATTTATCCAGCCTTACGGTAGAAAGACAATCAGCGGATATAGTGACTGCACTCGTTGCCCTAGCTCCTGAACCTCCAGAACCAGAAGAAGGAGAAGAGAAAAAGGAAAGATTAGTTATTTATTTACGGGATGAAGAAGCCCAATCTAAATATGGTAGAGGACAGGATTACCTTTGGTCAGTATACGAACCTGAATCTGAAGATAGTGATATGACAGAAGCAAGGCTTAGAACATTAGCAACTACTGAATTGAATAAACGAAAAGAAGCGAAAGTAGATTATTCGATTGATGCGATTGACTTAGAGCAATTCTTAGGACATGAGCAGGTGAGACTTGGTGACAAAATAAAAATAAAGGATGATTTACAAGCGCCTTACTTCTATGCTGATGCAGTAGCAAAAGAAATCTCTCGTTCAATTTTCAATCCTCTTGATAAGACTTATGTACTCGGTGAAGTAGTTGAATACACTAGAGAGCAAATATTAGCTACTTGGGAAAGTTTCAGAGAGTACTTCACTAAGCGACTACAAGAAACACAAAGCAGACTGGATAACATTGTAACTATTATCGACACTGAAGTAGAAAAAAGAATATTCAGAGGTGCTACACCTCCTGAGAATCCTATAAATGGACAACTATGGCTAGATACCTCTAATCCCGATAAAGCTGTTCTGAAAGAGTATATCAACGGTATGTGGGTAATCAGAATAGACAATCCATCTGAAGAGGATATAGAAGCAATCAGCAGAGCGACAGCAATGTACGAGTCTATTGTATCTCAGCTGAGACATATGGAAGCTCTACAAATGCAATTATTTACAAGAGCAAACAAAGTAAAAGATGATGAGTATTTAAACGAATTTCACAGAAATAATTTGAATGACAAAATGAGTGCGGTTATTGGCACTTATAATATACTCAAAACTGAAGTAGATAAATATAAGAACTCGAAGAAGGTAACGTTGCAACAAGCAAACTACATTCAGCAATTGATGATTAACTATTCAAATATGATGAACGAATTAAATACTGCTATCATTGAAGCTGAAAACTATGCCTTAAAGCATCTCGAAATTCTACAACAACAATACACAGATGAGAAATTTAATGAAGCAGTAGAAACAACAGCAGAAAGATTAGGATTCATAGTTGAAGATGGTGTCATTAAGATTGGTGAAAATACTGCTCTGAGTGGACTAGTTGAAATCATAAATGAAAGCACTGAAGAACAACTTAAATCAGTTGTAAGAGTATCCGATTACGAAGCTGACAAAGCAGGTATCATTGAAAGATTAGATGCTTCCGATTCAGAGAGAACGCAACTATCTAACCAGATTAAAGATAGAGTAACGCTCACTGATTATAACAAGGATAAAGATGAAAATTCAGGTAGAATTAAAACGCTTGAAACTTCCATTGAACAAAATGGAAAAGCCATTGAATTAAAAGCTTCTAAGACTGACATAGACTCAGTGAGGAAGACACTTTCAGACACTAAAGCAGACTTAACTGTAAGAGCAGATTCAATTGAAACGAATGTCAGAGGACTCAATGACGATTTAGAATTAACGAAATCCACGATTCAACAAACTTCAGATAATATTAACCTCAGAATTAATACCCTCAATATTGGGGGAGATAACCTCATACCTAAAGCCGATTTTTCTTTATATAATAGTCCACCTCAAGGCTGGTCAGCTTGGGGAAGTAGTAACTATCTTAACTCCAATATTATAGGTGGAAAAGTTCTCCTAGCACAAACTCCAAATCCTAATAACAATTCGAACACTTCAACTTTAGGCTTCCAATCTCCTCATTTATTCAAAGATGTTAAAGAAGGTAAATTCTACACTCTAAGCTGGTATGCAAACACATCAGCTTCATTTGATTCTGCTTTCAGATATTGTTTCTTAATGAACCCGAGTGGAAGCAATCAGAATTTAGCAACTCCTGAAATTGTGAGTACAGGTAATAGTATTGCTGATATGAGTCAAACTTATACTCAATACAAACTGACTTTCAAAGCTAATTTTAGTGGAAGAGCTTATGTGTTAATCGGTGGACATTATTCTGCTAACACTTATGCATTCATTTATATGAGTGAACCTCAATTAGAAGAAGGGGAGTTTGCAACATCTTTCAAAGCATCTACTGAAGAAACAATCAAGCAAGATAATTTAGTATCATCTATCAATCTCGACACTTCAGGAACAAAAATTCAAGGTAAACAAGTAGATATTAATGCGAACGACATTAATTTAACCGCAAACAATTCATTTAACTCACTAGTTACAGATGTATCTAAAATTTCATCCTCCATAGCATCAGGAACAGTCCGTTACTCAGGAGTTGACCGTACAAATTGGAGAGACTTAGTTGAGGTAGATGGTTCGCAATTCAATGACCAATACTCATATGATGTAACAGCTAAAGTAAGAGGAACAAATACTGAAACTTTAATTGCTTCACTCACTTCAAAAGGCTCAGGAAATGGCTGGGATTTATCAGTGAGAGAAGATAATGGTGGCTCGGCATGGAGACCTCAGATATATACAATTTCATCAGGCGGAGCTAGAATTCGTACAGCAGGAACCACAGCATCAACTTGGACTATAGAAGTGTCATACAACAAATACATAGGAACAGGCACAGGAATGTCATGGGCTGATTCCAAAATTACTCAAACAGCAAATAATATCACCTTAGAGGTTAACAAGAAAACAGATGAGTCTACAGTACGCTCATTAATCTCTCAATCGGCTACTAATATCAACCTTAGAGTGGATACAGCACAAGATAGAGCAGATAGTGCATGGTCAAGGGCAAGTACAGGTATAAATAATGCTGCAAGTGCTGACACTAAAGCTTCAAATGCTGCAACAGTAGCTGGTAGAGCTGAAGGTAAGATTGATGGTTTAGAAGTTGGAGCAGATAATTTAATCCCAGACTCTGGGTGGCATAAAGAGCCTTCTGGAAGTTACTTAATCCCTAATAATTGGAGAAATCCAGTTGGTGGTATTGTTTGGTCTGGTAGGCAGAATAGCTATTGGATGTTGATACGAGTAAACAATAGTTCAGATGGCTCAAGTGGTTCAACAAGCAATAGTTATTACGGACTAAGAACTCCATCTTTATCGGAACCTTTAGTAGAAGGACAAGAGTACACTTTTACTTTTAAAGCTAGAAATTTAGCAGGAAGTAATTATAACTTTAGTTACACATATGTAATATATGATAACAACAATCCGAACCAAAGAATAATTCCTACTCGAATTAAAAATGTGGATAATGCTGGTCAGTTATGGTCTGTAACTTTCACATCCAGACACAATGATACAGCTCACATATTAATCGGACACAGTGGAATCTCTGGGGAGCATAACGCTTTCTATCTAAAAGAACCGATATTAGCAAAAGGTAATAGAACAACACCTTGGTCTGATTCTATTCTTAACAAACCTGACAAAGACAAAATCATCACAGAAATCAATCTAACTCAGGATACTGCTGAAATCAGTGCTCAGAAAATACAGTTGAACGGTGATTTAATTAAAGTGAATGGTCAGATGAGAGTTGGAGATATTAACTTCAACAGAGCAACTGCAACTGGTGGTTCTGGTACATCTACCTTAAAAATGCAAGGTGACATGGTTGAGTTAAGAGGTAACTATACAAGACAATGGAGAGGTTCTACTGCCACAGAAAATGTTTATACTGTGATGGAAAAAGGTCATATGAGATTTAGAAATGAATCTAGAGACCGTACATTATTCTATTCTGATTTTGGAATCTCAACTTATGCTGATGGTCGAGGCGCTAACGAAGATTCATCAGGTACAATAAGTTTCTTTGACCATACTTATAGCCCTACAGCTAGAGGTTTATTAGCGCATTCTACTTGGGGAGTAGTTGGTCTAAAAAGTGATAATAACCGAATTATTTTAGAATCAGGAAAAAGTAACTTTGTATACGCTGCTACTCCTAGAATGAGAGTAGTTACAGACCCTGATAAACCTACTGATTACTCTGAATTCCAAGCTGGTGAAGTGTTAGTTAAAAATATCAGAGCCAATGAAGGAGAGTCTAACTTCTACATTGGTGTTTCTACTAATGAGCTTAGAGTCACTAACAACCTTTTTTACAATGGCGGAAACACAGGATACAGACCAGTAAGAGCATGGACATTTATTTCTCAAGGCGGAATGATGATGGAAAATCATGCGGCTGGTAACTCTTATATAGGTGTTGGCACTGGAGAATTAAGAATCACCAATAACAATGGCTATAATGGTGGAAATACCACTTATAGAACAATCAGAAGTAATGGCATTGCTTTAGAGGGCATGATTACTACTCATTTTAGTGGAGATAACTTCTACTTTGGTGTTGGTGGTAGTGAATTAAGAATCACCGATAACAATGGTTCAAGCGGTAACTATAGAGATATCAGAGCTAGAAACTTTTATAAAGGAACATCTAGTTCACCTCTTTCATTGTTTAGCAGTTTAACTGAAAAACCTGTAAAAAATGAAGCAAGTCAATTGATTGAAGAAATTGATTTAGTGAGATATAAAACTCAAGACTACCCTGAATATGACACATTTGGAACATCTGCAATCACACCTCAGAATAGTGAGGAAAAAGATGGTGTAGATATTGGTCAAGCGACTATGTTGTTGGTTAAAGCTAATCAAGAGTTGATTCAGAGTAATCGGGAGTTACAAGATAAAATAGAGCAACAAGAAGAAAGATTAAATAAACTAGAAGAACTCTTACTTTAATTAGTGAGAGTTCTTTTTAATATCAAAAAAATAAAAGAAATGAAGATATGAGGAGAATATAAAAATGAAAAAATTAGAAGATATGACACAAGAAGAATTAATCCAACAGGTAGTAGTATTAGAAAAAGCGATAAATAAATTGGCAAGCAGAGTAGCTAATGTAGAGGTTAATTACGCTATTTTAGAAGCTCAAATACCTGAGCAAAATGAGCAAGTGCAACCGTAAAACTATAAAAAAATAACAATATTGCAGGTGTAGAAAGTGACAAATGAAAACGATAAAAGCAACAAAAACTATGTAACTCAAGTTGAACTATACAAACACACTCAAAAAATGCATGACAAATTAGATGACAAAATTGATGAAATTGATGATAAACATACTGAACGTAATCACGAGTTGAAAATTTTAATTACGACAATGACAGAGACAAATAAGAGCATTGAAAATAATACAAGTAGAACTGCTGAAAGTGTCGAGAAGTTAAGTAGCGAATTGAAGCAGAGTCATTCCGAAACAAGCAATAAAGTATCAGATTTGAGTTACCGAACAAAGAAAATTGAAGATGATAAAGCAGGCAGAATTACAATAATGGTCGCTTTAATTGGTGGAGGATTAACCTTATTAGGTGTCATTCTTAAACCGTTTATCGAATCAATTTTTATGTAAAAAGGAGATTTAAAAAAATGAATAAAATTAAAATAATGTTAACCAATTTATTTCAAAATAAAGCATTAATGATGAGAGCAACACTACTTATTTATGCTTTGATTAATCAGTTCCTTGTGATGAAAGGATATAGTCCACTGCCATTTACTGAAGCTGAGCTAGAAGAAGGCATAACTATGTTGATTACAATTGTGGCTACCGCATTAATAGCATATAAAGACACACCTTTATCAAATGAAGCAGTAGAAGCGAATCAATATATGAAGCAACAGAAAGCAGAACGGAAGAATAAAGGGGGTCACAAATAATGCAAGTGCAAAATAGTTACTTACAACTACTTAATTACGAGAGAGCAACTAGTCTTCAATTAATCCAAGGTGATAAATCTAAAATTTCTTTAAGAATACTCGATAAGTCTCAAAAAGTGATGGAAAAATTAAATGGTAAGACAGCGCAAATTTCAATTATTCAAGTTGATGGAAATATACTAAGAGAATTAATTGAAGTACAAGTTGAAAATAGTAAGGTTACGTTTAACCTAGAGACTGTATTGGAAGCGACTGAACATGAGATTAGAGTTCAAATTGAAGATTACTTCTTTCCGTCTTCTAGTGCGACTTTTAAATTAATTATTCTTCCTGCTCATAATTTAAGTGATGTAGATGTTTCAAAAATTGAAACTATTGATATCGTTGTAGATGCTTTAAGAGAAGATGTTGTGACTGAAGCAATTAGACATATTGATAATAACAAGGAAAAATTTAAAGGAGATAAAGGGGATAAAGGTGAAGCTATTATTGTTCAACCTAAAATTTATACTAGAGAAGAGTACGAAAATCTCGAAGAAATTGAGGATGACTTACTTTATATAATTGTGGGTGAAGATTAATGATTGAAATTAAATATGGTCACGATGTTTTATATAAAAATGAATATAATCAACTACCTTCTTTCAAATTAGGTAATAATGAATCTAAATTTTTATTTAAGGGAGACAAATTAGTCTCTCCTAATTATGCTCAATCTGATAGTTTAATTCTTCATTACGACTTTACATCACTGAATAATAATTCGACTAATAGAGCGGTAGCATCTGACTTATCAGGCAACGGCAATGACGGTCAGTTACACAATTTTAACTTTACTGAGGAATCAGGATATGTGGATGGCGGATTGAAGTTTGATGGGGTGGATGATTATGTTAATTTTGATGAAATAGTATTCGATTCGTTAGATGAGTTTACTGTGGAATTATATATTTCTGAAGTACCAGATAATAATGGTTCTTCTTACATCTTAGGTGATGGAAACAAATCATTTTCCAATTCAACGAATACATCATTTCAAATATTTAAAAGTGAAAATGCAAAATCTATTTCTTTCAATAGGAAGGGAATGCGAAGCAGTTCAGGTGGATACAGCGTTTTAATCGATAATAAATTAAGTTATTCGATATCTGTTAAAAATAAAGAAATGAAATTTTACTTAGATGGTAAACATTTAATATACGGAAATTCAATTATAACAGATGATGAATCAACTTCAGTTTTCAACAATCTGGGTCAAGCTTACTGGTCGAGTAGTTCAGGATTTACAAAGGGAGTAGTTTCAGGGGTTCGGATATATAATAAATCGTTGTCACCCGAAGAAATCAAATACAATTATGAGATTGATAAAGAGAGGTTTTAAAATGAAGTATTCGATTGGAAAATTACTATATTTTAACGAATTAGGATTCAACACAGAGCATTGGCGTAAAAGTTTAAATGGTGAGTATGCCGTTGTGCATTACGACACTGTGAAATTTGTTGTTGATAAGGATAGATTGGAATTATACAACCATAACAGTGAAGAGTTTATTAGGCTGATGAATAGTAGTGAATGGTCAGAGGAAAATAAATAATAATAAAAATTGAATACATATCAAATTAGAGCAGCTAAACGGCTGCTCTTTTTTTATGTTCCGAAATGAAATAAAACTACAAATTTTTATAGGAGATGAAGAAATTATGACTTACAGAGTAGCATTAGATGCAGGACATGGAAGGCATACAGCAGGAAAGCGAAGTCCAGCAGGAGAAAGAGAATGGTTTTTCAATGACAAAGTAGTGAGAGCCGCAACTGCTGAATTGAATACATATCAGAATGTAATAGTAAGACGATTAGACGACCCCTCAGGGCAACGAGATATTCCATTAGCACAAAGAACTAACAATGCTAATAATTGGAATGCTCATGTATTAGTATCTTGCCATCACAACGCATTAGCAGGTAAATGGTTTAACGGAGGTGGAGTTGAAACGTTTATTCCGCAAGGTAATGCTTCAAACTCAAGGAATTTAGCTAACCTAGTAAACCCTAGAGTAGTGTCGGCAATGGGATTAACTAACAGAGGTGTTAAGGTAGCTAACCTCTGGATGAACAACCAGTCCAAAATGCCTTCTATTCTTGTTGAAGGTGGATTCATGGATAGTAATATCGATATTAAAGCATTAAGAAGTGATGTTAAATTAGTTGCACAAGGTAGAGCGATTGCTACAGGCATTGCTTTATATTTAGGATTGAAGAAGAAATCTGGGAATGCTGGTAAGAGTTCTAATACTTCTAGTTCGACTAAAAATCCAACAACTAAGAAGACGAGTGACGGTTGGAATATTAATGCTCATGGAACACAGTGGAAGAAACAAACTGGAGTTTGGGTTAATGGTAATAAACCAATTACTAAGCGGAGAGGTAGTCCGAGTAGGAAAGCACCTTCAAGCGGACAAATGAAAGCTGGTCAGCGATTAGATTACCGTGAAATCGCAAGGGCTGATGGTCATATCTGGCTTTTAGATTTGAAGAGTAATCAGTGGATTCCTGTTAAGACTTGGAATAGCCGAACAGGAAAAGTCTCCAAGGATTGGGGCACATGGAAGTAATACATAAATTAAGCACAAAAATAAAAATTCCCTACTTTTATAATAGGGAATTTTTATGCTTATGGTTTAGTAGCTGTACTAATCAAACCGATAAACTTAAGGCTGTATAAAGCTGATAGTCCAACTAGGATATAAACAACTTTAGAAAGAATAGCTTCTTGACTACCAAATAGTGAAGCAACTAAATCAAATTCAAATAATCCGACCAATAACCAGTTTAAGCCACCAACAATTAAAAGTATTAAAGCAACAATATCTAACGCTTTCATGGTTATCCTCCTGTTTTTTGACTTAAAATAAATTTACCCGATGAAGCAGAAGTTAAAACATAAAAAAATAAAAATGAACCTTATAATAGTAGGTTCGCAAAATAAAATAGTTTAAATAATTATAAATCATATTGATTTTTGGCAGCTTATCTTAATTGATAGGTTGCCATTTTTTTATGGGGTTTTTTAATAAGTTCCATGGTAGTATAAAAGTGTATTAAAAAACTAACATGAGGTGCTAAGATGAATCAATATGATTTAATTAATGGATGGAAATTAGAAATAAATGTATTCCCTTTTAAGGTTTTAAAGAATGACGGTATTTTTGCAATATACCATTTGAAGGAAGGTGCTATATCAGGAATGATTGAATTTAAGAATGATGATGTTTTCAAAACTTCTTTAATTGCTTGGGAATATGATATAGAAATTGATGCGAAAAACAAAATAATTCATCTAGTCTACACCGCTGAAAAATTAGCTGAAGAAGAGATGTTAGAACAATTAGATTAATATAGGTATATTGAAGCTTACACTTTAGTAAGCTTTTTTATTTTTTAGAATATATTTAAGTATAGAGTATACCTAAATTAAAAAGGCTTGGGAGAGGTGAGGATGGTATTGTCAAAAGAGTATATTTAGACATATATAATAGTAGAAACTTGTTGACAAAACGTTACTCAGGAAGGTAAAATTTATACAAATGGAAAAGTAAGAATACTTTTTTTCCTCTGAGAACACTATAAGTTAGGCTTTTAAGACTATCTACATACCTCTTGCTTTTAGTAAAAAATGTCATCGTTCTTATCTACGAAACATACTGAAGCAGATATTCAGGACACTTTAAATGCATTTAGAAATGCGTTAGCGAGAATTAAAGAAAATTCATAAAAAATACTTCATGAAGTGCTGAATATGTGTATAATAGTTAGTGAAATAGAATATGGGGGGCGTAGATATGAGCGATGAAAAGCGCTTTGAAAATGGCAGCGAAGAGGGACGAACGTACGTCGATGGTCAACCTCGCGAAATTAAAAGTAAAAATGAAAAAGAAGATCATGCCAAAAATCCACTTGTATGGGTAATTCCGGTTATGATTGTAATTTTAATTGTGCCGTTGTTGATTTTTCACCTTGGAAATGATGATCATGAAGGTGAAGATGAGGCAGCAACTGAAGAATCTTCAGATGAAGGCGGAGAAGAAAGTGCTGAAGGTGAAGAGTCAGGTGAAGAATCTGAAGCTTCATCCGGTGATGCGGATGCTGAAGGTATCGCGCGTGACAACTGTGCATCATGTCATGGTGAAGATTTCAGCGGCGGAATGGGTCCGGCACTTGCAGGGACATCACTTGCAGAAGATGAGTTTCATGACATTGTAAGAAATGGACAAGGTTCCATGCCTGCATTTAGTGAAGATCAGCTTTCAGATGATGACATTACTGCATTATACGGCTTTTTCGGTGAACAATAATTAATATAATGGCGTATCTTCAATTTGAAGATGCGTCATTTTTCTTTTAGAGACCTTTCTATTCATGTGTAAATAGTATACACTTAAAATAATACGAAATCCGAAATATTGATTGAAGGTTATTTTTAAATGAAATATGTCCATTTACTACTATTGATTGTCACATCTTTTGTCATCTCTTTTCTGTTATTCCGTACGGGAGTTATCCTCCCCTGGCTGTTCGGCTCCATGGCAGCGACATTTTTATATATCCGCTTTGTGACGCGTGATTTTTATTTTCCGAAGTGGCTCGGCAATGTTGGTGTATTTGTCATCGGCTTTGAGATCGGCACACAGTTTACGCCTGAAACGGTTCAGGAGATGGCGGGTCATGCGGTGAGCATTATTGTGATGACGCTCTGCGTGATTATTCTGAGCCTCATACTGTCTGTTTTCTTTATGAAATTAACAGGCTGTACAGTTGAAACAGCAGTACTGTCTTCAATACCCGGTGCCTTGTCTCAAATGATATTAATGGCTGAGGAAAACAAACGGGCGGATATTCTGCTTGTGACTATTACTCAAATGTCGAGAATTGTCCTGGTGATTATTCTTGTCCCGATTATTGCACGATTTTTTCAGAGTGACACTGTGTCTGTCATCGATGACAGTGCACCGCTTCTGACGGAAAGTTTTATTACACCGATGATTTTAATACCGGTTGCTGCAGTCGTAATCATGTACATACTGAAACGGCTGAAATTTCCTGTGCCGTTTATGCTCGGCCCGATCATTGCCGTGATCATCTGGAATTTAAGCACCGGCTATGATTTCTCGATGAATATTGAATTTATGTTTGCAGCACAGATTTTGTTCGGAATTCGAATGGGCGTTCAGTTATCGTCACTTCTGAATCAACTGAACGGCCGGATGATTATTTCTATGCTGGTTCAAAATATTTTGCTCATCATTGGAACACTGCTGCTCGTCGGCCTCTTTCAAATTTTTATGGATGTTGAGTTTAATGATTTATTTTTGAGTGCGGCACCCGGCGGAATCGGTCAGTTAATTGTTGTTGCGGTTGAAATCGGGGCGGATGTTGCCATGATTTCAAGTTATCACATATTCCGGATCTTTTTCATTATATTAATTGTTACACCGCTTATTAACTATATTTTAAAAAGAAGACGACAGAAACAAAATGAAACTTGACAGATTTTTATAGTTTGATTACTATAAATTTAATGAAATATATTAAAGTACAGAAGATTAGCTTGAATTTGGCGTGAAGAGAGTATGTGGCTGGTGAAAACATACCGGAAATTTAAGTGAAAGTAATCTGTAAACAATTTAACTTGAAATCATTCAGTAGGGTTAAACGTTTTATATGCGTTAAATATATGAAGAGTGGCAGTATTTTACTGCCAAATTTAGGTGGTACCGCGGAACTCCCGTCCTATGTATAGGATTCGGGGGTTTTTATTTTGAAGAAAAGGAGTGGTTTGATGGAAATGCCCAAAAAATATCATCCACAAAGTGTAGAAGAAGGAAAATATAAAAAATGGCTGGAGGCAGGGAGCTTTAAATCTGACGCAGCAAGTGATAAAGAACCGTTCAGTATTGTCATACCGCCGCCGAATGTAACAGGGAAACTGCATCTTGGACATGCATGGGATACAACACTACAGGATATTATTACCCGGATGAAGCGGATGCAGGGATATGAAGTACTTTATCTTCCTGGAATGGATCATGCGGGAATTGCTACACAGGCAAAAGTGGATGCACGTCTCCGCGAAGAGGGGATTAACCGCCATGATATCGGCCGTGAGAAATTCCTCGAACATTCGTGGAACTGGAAAGAAGAATATGCAGATTTCATCCGCAGTCAGTGGGCGAAGCTCGGCCTCGGTCTTGATTATGATAAAGAACGTTTTACTTTGGATGAAGGGCTCTCTAAAGCAGTGCGGAAAGTGTTTGTTGACATGTATAATAAGGGTCTGATTTATAGAGGTGAGTATATTATCAACTGGGATCCTGCAACACAGACTGCCTTATCGGATATTGAAGTGATACACAAGGAAATTGAAGGTAAGTTTTATCATGTGAAATATCCGCTTGAGGACGGCTCCGGCTTCCTTGAAATCGCAACAACACGTCCTGAAACGATGCTCGGTGATACTGCAGTGGTGGTTCATCCGGATGATGAACGCTATCAGAATTACATTGGTAAAAAAGCAATTCTTCCTGTTATCGGCCGTGAGCTGCCGATTATTGCAGACAGTTATGTGGATAAAGAATTTGGAACAGGTGTCATGAAAGTCACACCTGCACATGACCCGAATGACTTTGAACTCGGCAACCGTCACAACCTGGAACGGATTAATGTTATGCATCCGGATGGTTCCATTAATGCACTCGGCGGCAAATATGAAGGAATGGATCGTTTTGAATGCAGACGCGCACTGGTTAAAGATCTGGATGACGCGGGTTACATGATTGACATTGAGTCCCACGTTCATTCAGTTGGTCATTCCGAGCGCAGCAACGCAGTGGTTGAACCTTACCTGTCCACACAATGGTTTGTGAAAATGCAGCCGCTTGCTGATGAAAGTCTTTCGAACCAGAAAACAGACAACCGTATTGATTTTGTGCCTGAACGTTTTGAAGGAACATTTAATACATGGATGGAAAATATACGTGACTGGTGTATTTCAAGACAGTTGTGGTGGGGGCACCAGATTCCTGCATGGTACCATAAAGAAACCGGTGAAATGTATGTAGGTATGGAAGCACCTGAAGATGTTGAAAACTGGGTACAGGATGAAGATGTTCTTGATACATGGTTCTCAAGTGCACTCTGGCCGTTTTCAACAATGGGCTGGCCGGAAGAAGCGGATGATTTGAAAAAATTCTTCCCGACAAATGTACTGGTAACCGGCTATGATATTATTTTCTTCTGGGTGGCACGGATGATCTTCTCATCACTTGAACATACCGGGGAAAAACCGTTTGATGATGTGCTCTTGCACGGTCTTGTCCGTGATGATCAGAACAGAAAAATGTCGAAATCCCTCGGCAACGGTGTGGATCCGATGGATGTCATTGAGAAGTATGGTGCAGATGCACTGAGATACTTCCTGTCTACAGGTACAACACCGGGGCAGGATCTGCGTTACTCCGATGAAAAAGTAGAGTCCGTATGGAACTTTATTAATAAAATCTGGAACGCATCAAGGTTCAGCCTGATGAATATCGGTGAAGATTTTAAAATGGGGGATATTAATTTAGAAGGAGATAAATCTCTTGCTGATGAATGGATTCTGACCCGTTTAAATGACACAATTGAAAATGTGACGCGTTTGTCAGAGCAGTATGAATTTGGCGAAGTCGGCCGTATATTGTATAATTTTATCTGGGACGAGTTCTGTGACTGGTATATCGAAATGGCGAAGGTACCGATGCTTGAAGGTACAGACGAAGAAAAGCATATGACACGTTCTGTTCTGTTGTATACACTGGATAAGACAATGAAAATGCTTCATCCGTTTATGCCGTTTGTAACAGAGGAAATTTATCAGTCCATTGAAAGCAACCGGACGATTGTAACCAGTGAGTGGCCGTCTGTCGATGAGACTTTGATTTATCCGCAGGCAACCAATGACATGGCACTGCTGGTTGAAATTATTAAATCAATCCGTCAGACACGAAATGAAGTGAATACACCGCTGTCTAAAGAAATCAATATTAATATTGAAGTGAAGGATGATAAGAAGCGTGAATCTGTCAGCAAAAACAGACATTATTTAGAGCGCTTCTGTAATCCGAAAACACTTGATATAAAAAGCAATATTGAAGCAGGCGACGACGATAAGACGGATGTTGTGAGCGGTGCAACGATTGTTCTGCCATTGTCAGGTCTGATTAATAAAGAAGCAGAGATTGAAAGACTGAATACTTCTCTTGAAAAGCTTGAAGGTGAGTTGAAACGTGTCGAAGGTAAATTATCAAACGAGCGTTTTGTAAGTAATGCACCTGAAGCTGTGGTTCAAAAAGAGAAAGAAAAGAAAGAGAAATATCAGCTGCAGTATGAAGAAGTTAAATCAAGATTGGAACATTTAAAGGGGATGGATTAAGTCATGAACTATGACGAAAGTTTGGCTTGGATTCATGGACGGATTAAGTTCGGAATTAAACCGGGAGTAAAGCGCATGGAATGGATGCTTCAGAGACTGAACCATCCGGAAAGAAACATTAAGGGGATTCATGTCGTGGGTACGAACGGAAAAGGCTCAACAGTAAGTTATTTAAGAAATGGATTAAATGCAAACAATTATACTGTAGGGACATTTACGTCTCCATACATTGAAACATTCAATGAACGTATTTCTCTTGACGGCCGGCCGATTTCTGATGAGGCAATTGCAGAAATCGCTGATATTGTGCGTCCGGTCAGTGAAGACATGGAAACAGAAACAGATCTCGGTACAGCAACGGAATTCGAAATTATTACGATGATGATGTTTGTATATTTCGGCCGGGTGCAGCCGGTGGATTTTGTTGTTGTTGAAGCGGGTCTTGGTGCCACGCATGATTCAACGAACGTATTTAATCCTGTGATGACAGTATTGACAAGTATTGGACTGGATCATACTGACATTCTCGGAGATACACTGCTTGATATTACAAAAGATAAATCAGGCGTGATTAAAAGCGGTGTGCCGCTCGTATTTAACGTGCATGATGAGCGTTCTAAAGATTATGTGTATAAAAGACTTGAAGAAAAAGGGTCGCTGGGCATGGCTTTGAATGCAGAAATCACCATCCGTTCTAAAAACGGTGAGTTTGACTATCAGTATAAGCACTATGATTTTGAAAATATTGTACTTTCAATGATCGGGGATCATCAAAAAGAAAATGCAGCACTCGCAATTACTGCACTGTTGGATATGTGTGAGCGGGAATTGATTGATATTGATGTCAATAAAACGATTGAAGCTGTGGAAGATACTACATGGTCCGGCCGTATTGAAAAAATCAGCGAAAATCCGTTAATTATTCTGGACGGTGCCCATAATCAGGAAGCGGTGGAGGCCCTCGTTAAGACGATGGAAACATATTACGGTGACAGAAAGATTACTGTGTTATTTTCTGCAGTCAAAGGCAAACCGCTCGGCAGTATGACAGACCGTCTTTCTGAAATCGCGGATGAATTTGTTGTGACGGAGTTTAATTTCTTTAAAGCGATGTCTGCGGACGATATTTACAAAGAGGTCAGACATACTGAGAAGCGTAAAGTGGACGATTTCATAGAGTACATTGACACGTTCAGCGGAGATGTTCTGCTTGTAACCGGAAGTCTTTATTTTATCAGTGACGTCAAACAGCACTTTAATCAATTAAATATTACGTGAATAAAATACCTCTGTAACTGAGCAATCAGGTGCAGAGGTATTTTTGTATTGAATATACATTACTAAATTTTAATTTTTTCTGACAAAAACGATTGTTTATGTATATAATGGTATACATATTAAATTTGGAGTGGTTATTATGGCAGATTATAAAAAAGATCCAAGGGATATAAGCAGCAGGTTTCCGCATACTTATGCAATTCTGCTTGCAGTGGTTATTATTGGTGCGGCACTCAGTTACATAATACCTGCCGGGGAATATGACAGGGTGGAACAGGGAGAACGTACAGTGGTTGTCAACGGTTCGTATGAACAGGTGGCACAAGATCCGGTATCAATATTCGAACTTTTCATGTCTATTCCTACAGGATTGATTGAAGTGGCAGACATTATTTTTTACGTATTCTTAATCGGCGGTGCATTTGGCGTGATACGAGCGACAGGTGCAATTGAGGCGATGGTGCAGAAAATAATGACAAGTATGCAGGGAAATGAGAAGTTAATGATTCCGGTAATCATGACTGTATTTTCAATTTTAGGATTTACAACCGGAATGTCTGAAGAAGCTATTATATTTGTGCCGATTGGTATTGTTCTTGCAGTAGCACTCGGATATGATGCAATGGTTGGTACGGCAATGGTAACACTGGGTGCTGCATCCGGTTTTATCGGTGGTATGTTTAATCCATTTACAGTTGGTGTGGCACATACTTTAGCCGAACTCCCGATTTTCTCAGGTGCGTTATTTAGAAGCGTCGTATACGTATTTGTACTTGGTGCAGCCATACTGTATGTGATGCACTATGCGAAAAAGGTAAAGAATAATGAAAAGGCAAGTTTGATATACGAAGAGAATCAGCGCGGACAGATTAACTTTACAGCAGATGTCATGGAATTTGATGCTTTGAAGAAAAGACACGTTGCAATTTTGACAGTATTTGCACTCGGTGTCGGTGTTAATATTTACGGTATATTTGTCCACGAGTGGTTTATTACAGAAATGGCTGCGAACTTCTTTGTTGTTGGTATGGTGGCAGGATTAGTTGCCCGCATGAGAATTAACGACATATTTGACGCGTTTATCGAAGGTATGAAGCTGGTGGTATTTGGTGCGATTATTATCGGTTTTGCCCGTGCAATACTGGTTGTTTTGGAATCCGGTATTATTATTGATACAATCATATATTCAATGAGTGGTGCACTGGATATGATACCAAATGCTTTAACTGCACTTGGCATGTTAGTGATTCAAGTTATTATTAATTTCTTTATCCCGTCAGGATCCGGGCAGGCAGTAACAACAATGCCTGTAATGATACCAATTGCGGATCTTCAGGAAATGCCGAGACAGGTTGCGGTGCTTGCCTTCCAGTACGGAGATGCGATTACGAATACGATTATTCCGACGTCTGCGTCTTTAATGGGCGTTCTTGCAGTTGCCGGAATTCCATATTTAAAATGGGTGAAGTTTGTGTGGAAAATCACTGTTATCTGGCTTTTAATTGCAGCAGTCGGATTAGTGGCTGCAACGCTTATCAATCTTCAGTAAGTTATATAATGACAAACAAATGAGCAGATACCCAAACTTCTGGGGTCTGCTCTTTTGTTTTATCTTATAATGGTTTTTGATTATCTTTCTCCACCAGAGCATCTCTGATTTCCCGGAGAAGTACAAGCTGTTCATCTTCGACATCTTCTTCAATGAACCGGTTTCTCGTTAGTTTATTTGCAAGTTTAACAAATAAAAAGACTGCAGCACCGACAATGATGAAATCAATAATTGACTGAATGAAAACACCGTATGTAATGCCCATATACTCCCAGCTGGAGGTGAAGTCTGTATCTCCGAACAATAAAGCGACCGCAGGCATAATGATATTTTCTACAAGTGCTGTAACGATTTTGCCGAAAGCAGCACCGATCACGACTGCGACTGCCAGATTTAAAACATTCCCCTGCATTAGAAATTCTTTAAACTCTTTCCACAAGATAATCACCTCCTGTCCTGAAATGTAGAGTTATCATATCACATTAAGAAAATATATATTAATGTGAAAGTTCATTTATGTGCAATATCTTCTTTAAATAAATGATAGTTATGATTTTATTTATATTTGATAAGTTTAACTTATTTTATCGCTAATTTATTTGTATCAATTATTGAAAGATTTCTCGTTTACTTGATGGTTTTTTTAGGTATACTTATTATATAAGAATTATTATTATTTAGGGGGCTTTATTATTATGGGTCAAAACATTAGTGAAAAAGCGAAGCAGTCGTTTGATTTAAATAATAAATCATACAATTACTTCAGCTTGAAAACCCTTGTGGATAAAGGCTATTCAAAGACTGAAAATCTGCCTTATTCCATTCGTGTTCTGCTTGAATCCGTTTTAAGACAATATGATGGTTCTGTCATTAATGATGAACACATCAAATCTCTGGCAACATGGGACGAAGGAAATAATGAAGGAAATGAAGTGCCGTTTAAACCGTCACGTGTTATCCTTCAGGACTTTACCGGCGTACCTGCAGTCGTAGACCTCGCATCACTGCGTAAAGCAATGGATGGTGTCGGCGGCGATGTTCAGAAAATCAACCCTGAAGTACCTGTGGACCTTGTTATTGACCACTCAGTACAGGTTGATGAGTATGGTACTGAAAATGCGCTTCAGAGAAACATGGAGCTTGAATTTGAACGTAATGAAGAACGCTATGAGTTCTTAAACTGGGCAACAAAAGCATTTGATAATTACCGTGCTGTTCCGCCTGCAACAGGTATTGTGCACCAGGTAAACCTTGAATACTTAGCCAATGTTGTTCATGTGAGAGAAGAAAACGATGAGCTCGTTACATTCCCGGATTCATTAGTGGGGACTGACTCCCATACCACAATGATTAACGGACTCGGTGTCCTTGGATGGGGTGTCGGCGGTATTGAAGCTGAAGCAGGTATGCTTGGTCAGCCGTCATACTTCCCTGTACCAGAAGTAGTCGGTGTACGTATGGTGAATTCACTGCCGGAAGGCGCAACTGCAACAGATCTTGCGCTTCGTGTCACTGAACTTTTACGTCAAAAAGGCGTTGTTGGAAAGTTCGTTGAATTCTTCGGTAAAGGTGTCACTGAACTGCCGCTTGCAGACCGTGCAACGATTGCCAACATGGCGCCGGAATATGGTGCAACATGTGGTTTCTTCCCGGTCGATGATGAAACAATCGATTATATGAGATTGACAGGACGGCCTGAAGACCATCTTCAAGTGGTTGAGAAATACTTGAAAGAAAATGACATGTTCTTCAATGCAGAAGTAGAACCGACATATACAGATGTAGTTGAACTCGATCTTTCTGAAGTAGAACCATCATTATCAGGTCCGAAACGTCCACAGGATTTAATTAAATTATCCGATATGAAGTCAGAGTACAAAAAATCCGTTACTGCTGAAAGCGGCAACCATGGTCATGGTCTGGATGAAAGTGAATTTGATAAGAAAGCAACAATTAACTTCAACGACGGACATACTTCCGAGCTTAAAACAGGGGATCTTGTGATTGCAGCAATTACATCATGTACAAACACATCCAACCCGTATGTAATGCTTGGTGCCGGTCTTGTGGCTAAAAAAGCAGTTGAAAAAGGTCTTGAAGTTCCGGATTATGTGAAAACATCACTGGCTCCGGGTTCAAAAGTAGTTACAGGGTATCTTGCGAATTCAGGACTTCAGGAATATCTGGATACACTTGGATTTAACATTGTCGGATACGGCTGTACAACTTGTATCGGTAACTCAGGACCGCTCCTTCCTGAAATCACTGAAACGATTTCAGATAATGATTTACTTGTGTCATCTGTATTGTCCGGTAACCGTAACTTTGAAGGCCGTATTCATCCGCTTGTTAAAGCAAACTACCTGGCATCACCACCACTTGTAGTTGCTTATGCACTTGCAGGAACAGTAGATATCGATCTTCGAAATGAAGCACTCGGCAAAGACCAAGACGGCAATGATGTATTTATGAGCGACATCTGGCCAAGCATCCAGGAAGTTAAAGATGCTGTAATGGAGACTGTTACTCCGGAATTATTCCGTAAAGAATACGAAAGTGTATTCGATGCAAACGAGGTCTGGAACCAGATTGAAACAACTGATGCACCATTATATGATTTCGATCCTGAGTCCACTTACATTCAGAACCCGACATTCTTTGAAGGATTATCTAAAGAACCGGGCACTGTTGAACCGCTTTCCGGTCTCCGTGTTCTCGGTAAATTCGGAGACAGTGTAACAACAGACCATATTTCACCGGCAGGTGCGATTGGTAAAGATACTCCGGCAGGTAAATGGTTGATTGAACAGGGTGTATCTCCGCGTGACTTTAACTCATACGGTTCCCGCCGAGGAAACCATGAAGTGATGCTCCGCGGTACTTTCGCGAACATCCGTATCCGTAACCAGATTGCTCCGGGTACAGAAGGCGGCTATACGACTTACTGGCCGACCGGTGAAGTGACAAGCATCTACGAAGCATCTGTTAAGTATCAGGAAGAAGGCACCGGACTGGTTGTTATTGCCGGTGACGATTACGGTATGGGATCCAGCCGTGACTGGGCAGCAAAAGGTACAAACCTTCTTGGTGTGAAAGCAGTCATTGCTGCAAGCTATGAGCGTATCCACCGTTCAAACCTTGTTATGATGGGTGTGCTTCCGTTACAGTTTGTTGACGGTGAAAATGCTGAAGACCATGGTCTTGACGGCAGTGAAACGTTTGACATTGCGATTGATGAAAAAGTACGTCCTGGAGATATTCTGGATGTTACTGCAACAAACACAGACGGCGAAGAAAAATCATTCAAAGTCAAAGCAAGATTTGATTCTGAAGTGGAAGTTGATTATTATCGTCACGGCGGTATTTTACAGCTTGTACTTAGAAATAAATTGAAATAAAAGATGAACCCAGGTGCCCGGGCACCTGGGTTTCTCATATAAAAAGGACGTGCAAATTAATTTGCACGTCCTTTTTGATACAGTTATTAATACTTTAATCGTTTTTAGGGATGAATTTAATCTCTTCACCATCGACATCTATTGTCAGTTTATTATCTTTAAAATACCATAAATCTGATTCATTGATGAAGACAATCAGATTATTGAATTCAAATGTTTCTGCATCATCCGGGATAGTATCCACTGTAATTGCAGGAGAGAATCCCTGTTTCAGCTGAGTTTCCCCACCGTATCTCACGTAGAGATTAACGCCTTGATGACTTTCCGGTTCAAGCTCTTTTTCCAACCATTTCAGTGCTTTGTCTGTAACTTCTATCATAAATAATCATCCTTTCAAAATTACATGAAGGTTATTTTTGATTCGGTACCGTCTATTATACGCTTGATATTAGAAATATGTCTAACAATGATAACTATTGAAATGATGACTGCAACAATAATGAGCAATGGATCCCATAAAATCAGGGAAATGATTAAAAACGAGATTGCAGCAACAATGCTCGACAGTGATACATATTTACTGATTTTCAGTGTCAGCAGGAATAATGAGACTAATATAATAAAGACAATAGGATTATATGCCAAAACTGCACCAGATGATGTAGCAACTGCCTTGCCACCCTTAAATTTTAAGAATACAGGGAAAACATGACCGAGTGTAGAAACAAGTCCGAACAACAGCACAGGAACATTCACTTCAAGTGGTATGTAAGTTGCTGCCAGTACAGGAATTACCCCTTTTAGGATATCAAGAACAAGTACGACACTGCCAGCCTTCATTCCGAGTACCCGGAATGTATTGGTAGAGCCGACATTACCGCTGCCGTGTTCACGAATATCAATTTTATAAAACAGTTTTCCAACGATTAAGCTGAAAGGGACAGCACCAAGTAAATAACTGCCAATGACGAGGAGAATAACCGTAGTCATTTATGCCAGCTCCTTTATTATCAGGTATTAACAGTTTACCATAATTATTTTCATTTTAGAATTAAAATAATAGTTTACTGTAATTTTATTATGTAAACTTAGTGAGGAGTATCTAGAAATAAAATAGACAAAAGTAAGTGGGAATTCTCTAAAACGCCACAGAAATTTATATTTTCTGAATCTGTAGCATTTAAAGCCTCTTTTCGCTACAGATTGTAATTGAGTCGGTATTCTGTGTCATTTTTAAGCTGATTTCGCTACAGAATACAGATTTTCTCCAAACTGTGTCACTTAGTATAAAATTTAGAAGGTGCCGACATTTTTATGCTGCATCAAAAAAATAAACCAATATTTCACTACGATTAATGGTAATAATAATGGAAAGCTTAAAATCTGTTATAATAAATAATTGTTGCTGCTTTATCATTATGGTAAAGTAGATTTATTAAACGAACGTATGTTTGTAGGAGGTCGCAACAGTGCCAGGTAAAGGAAATTATTCTGATGATTCAATACAAATACTTGAAGGTCTTGATGCGGTAAGGAAGCGTCCGGGGATGTATATCGGTTCCACGGATGCAAGAGGACTGCACCATTTGGTATATGAAATTACTGATAATGCAGTGGATGAAGTACTGAACGGCTACGGCAACAGTATCCGCATTACAATTAATAAAGACGAAAGTATTACAATTATAGACAACGGACGCGGTATGCCGACAGGGATGCATGCTTCAAAAAAACCGACGCCGGAAGTCATTTTCACTGTGCTTCATGCTGGTGGTAAATTTGGTTCCGGGGGCTATAAAACTTCCGGCGGGCTGCACGGGGTGGGTGCATCCGTTGTGAATGCACTCAGTGAATGGCTGACACTTAAAATTCACCGTGACGGCGAGATTCATGAGATGTCATTTAAGAATGGCGGTAAGGTGGATATGCCGCTTAAAGTGACAGGCAAAACAAGAAAAACCGGTACGGAAGTTACTTTTAAACCGGATAAAACAATATTCAAATCCGGCACGTCTTTTAATTTTGAAACGATTACTGAAAGAATGAGAGAGTCGGCCTTTTTATTGAGCGGCTTGGATATTAAACTGACAGACTTAAGAAGTGATGAACCGAAAAAAGAGTCATTTCAATATGATGACGGTCTGAAGTCATTTATTGAATTTTTGAATGAAGGTAAAGACTCTATCGGTCAGATTGTGACTTTTAATGGTGAATATCAGGAAATTGAAGCGGAAGTCAGCTTCCAGTACACAGACCAGTACACGGAGACTATTATATCTTTTGTGAACAATGTCAGAACAAAGGACGGCGGGACACATGAGGTTGGGTTTAAAACAGGATTTACCCGTGTCTTTAATGAGTATGCAAGAAAAATTAAAGAGCTGAAAGATAAGGATAAAAATTTAGAAGGCAATGACATCCGTGAAGGACTGACGGCAGTCGTATCGGTGAAAATTCCTGAACATCTGCTGCAGTTTGAAGGTCAGACAAAAAGTAAGCTCGGTACACCGGAAACCCGTAATGCGCTTGAGTCATTGATGAATGATAAACTGCCGTATTATCTCGAGGAAAACGGTACGCTCAGTACGCAGCTTGTGAAAAAAGCAATCAAGGCAAGAAGTGTTCGTGAAGCGGCACGTAAAGCACGTGAAGATGCGAGAAACGGAAAGAAAAATAAGAAACGCGATATGCTCTTATCCGGAAAACTGACACCCGCACAGAGTAAAAATGCAAAGAAGAATGAGCTCTTTTTAGTAGAGGGTGATTCTGCAGGAGGCTCCGCAAAGCTCGGCCGTGATAGAAAATTTCAGGCGATTCTGCCTTTAAGAGGTAAGGTGATTAATACTGAAAAAGCACGGTTTGAAGATATTTTCAAAAATGAAGAAATCAATACAATCATTCATACAATCGGTGCCGGTGTCGGTACGGATTTTAATATTGATGATGTTAACTACGATAAAGTAATAATTATGACCGATGCGGATACGGACGGTGCGCATATTCAGGTACTGCTTTTGACATTTTTCTTTAATTATATGAGACCGTTGTTTGAAGCAGGGAAAATCTATATTGCACTGCCGCCTTTATTTAAACTTGAAAAAAAAGCAGGCAAGAAGAAGGATATCCGTTATGTATGGACCGAAGATGAATTGATAACAGCACAAAATGAAATGGGTAAAAATGTTGAATTACAGCGATATAAAGGTCTTGGTGAAATGATGGCCGGCCAGCTGTGGGATACAACGATGAATCCGGATACCAGGACATTGATTCAAGTGAGAATTGATGATGAGGCACAGTCCTTAAAACGTGTGACAACTTTGATGGGTGATAATGTAGAGCTCAGAAGAAAATGGATCGAGTCCAATGTGAGTTTCACACTGGAGGAAGAGGAAAGTATTTTAGATAATGATGAAATGGAGCATTTAGAAGGGGAGGATGATCAGCTTGACCGATAGTATCCAGCAGTTGAAGCTAGAAGACGTCATCGGCGACCGCTTCGGCCGTTACAGCAAATACGTCATTCAAGATCGTGCAATTCCTGATGTCAGAGACGGTCTGAAACCAGTGCAGCGCCGTATTTTATATGCAATGTACAAAGAGAATAATACATTTGAAAAAAATTACCGTAAAAGTGCAAAAACAGTCGGTAATGTAATCGGTAACTACCACCCGCACGGTGAATCAAGCATATATGACGCCATGGTCAGACTCGGCCAGGAGTGGAAGATGCGTGAGGAACTAATTCTTATTCACGGGAATAAAGGGAGTGTAGACGGTGATCCGCCGGCTGCGATGCGTTATACAGAAGCGAAACTCTCTAAAATTTCAAATGAAATGCTTCGTGACATTAATAAAAATACTGTGAAATTCATGAATAACTTTGATGATACGGAAGTTGAACCGACAGTACTTCCCGCAAAATTCCCAAACCTTCTGGTCAATGGGTCTACAGGAATTTCAGCCGGATATGCAACGGACATTCCGCCGCATAATTTAGAAGAGGTCATTGATGCGACACTAAAGGTGATTGATAAACCGTCTGTAAAAGTGGACGAATTAATGGAGATTATTAAAGGACCGGATTTCCCGACAGGTGCGATTATTCAGGGGCGTGAAGAGATTAAACGGGCATATGCGACAGGCAAAGGACGTATTATTGTCAGAAGTAAAGTCACAACAGAAGAGATGCGCGGCGGGAAGACATTGATTGTAATTGATGAACTGCCGTTTGAAGTGAATAAAGCGAACCTGGTGAAAAAAATTGATGAAATCCGGGCGGACAAAAAAGTAGACGGTATTCTTGAAGTCCGCGACGAGACGGACAGAGAGGGCTTAAGAATTGCGGTTGAACTCCGTAAAGATGCAAATACAGAAGGTATTATTAACTACTTGTATAAACGGACTGATCTGCAGGTCACATATAACTTTAATATGGTCGCAATCAGTGACCGGGCACCGAAGCGGCTCGGCTTAAAAGAAATTCTGGCGAGCTATGTCAAACATCAAAAAGAAGTCATCACAAACCGCTCACAGTATGAACTTGAACATGCAGAGAAACGGATGCATATTATTCAGGGATTAATGAAAGCTTTATCTATACTTGATGAGGTTATCAGAATCATTCGTGAATCGGATAATAAAAAGAATGCGAAATCCAATTTAATAGAAGCATATGGTTTTACTGAGATGCAGGCAGAAGCAATTGTCATGCTCCAGTTGTACCGGTTAACGAATACAGATATTGTTGAGCTTGAAACAGAGCACAGCGACCTTGAATATACTATTAATCAGCTGAGGGAAATACTCGGCAGTGAAAGTAAGCTGCTTTCTGTGATTAAGCGTGAACTGAAAAGTATTAAAAAAGAGTATTCAACAGAGCGCAGAACTTTAATTGAAGATGAAATTGAAACGATTGAACTTGAAAAAGAAGTGCTGATTACTAAAGAGGATACATTTGTTTCATTGACAAAAGACGGTTACGTCAAACGTACAAGTCCGAGAAGTTTTAATGCGAGTACAGTGGAAGAAATCGGTATGAAGGAAGAAGATCGTCTGATTTTCCTGAAAGAAACGCATACACTGGAGCAGCTGCTGGTGTTTACCAATCACGGTAACTATTTAGTGATTCCGGTAAATGAACTGCAGGATATCAGGTGGAAGGATAACGGGCAGCATTTATCCAGCCGTTTCAATCTGAAGCAGGATGAATACCCTGTGAAGGCAGTGACTGTTGAAAATTATGATGCGCCTTTATTTGTTGTGACAACAACGAAAAAAGGACAGATTAAAGTCACGGCGTTAAAGCAGTTTGAAGCGGTGCGGATTAAGCGGCCGATTGTCTGCATGAATTTAAAAGCAGGTGACGAAGTGACTGCTGTGAATTTTTCCGCTCACGGAAAAGACGATATGTTATTTGTGACCGCAAAAGGAATGACTCTAAGATATACGCTCGATAATGTAAATGAGACAGGATTGAAGTCTCAAGGGGTCAAAGCGATGAACGTTAAAAAGGATGACGAAATCGTTATTCATCAGTTTATCCATGACGAAACACACCTTGTGACTGTCTCAAACCGCGGTGCTGTCAAACGTACAGATTTATCTGTGTTTGAAGAAGGCGGCCGCAGTCAGGTCGGATCAATGTTATTAAAAGATATTAAGTCGAAGCCGCACCGTATTGTAGGAGGCGGATTGATTCAGGGTGATGCGCGGATTGTTATGCAGTCGGCACAGTCGCAGTTTGAAACGACCGCACGTTCAGTCAGAGTCACAGGAAAATATGTCAACGGCTCATTTGTTGTGGAGGAAGAACAGTTCGGTATTGTAGAAGAAGCATATATTGAGCAGCAGATTTAAAATTGAATTACTACAGCACCCCACTTGATGATATAATAATGATTATCTAAGGGGGTGCATTTTTATGGAAAGATTTATGGATATATTTGAACAAGTGATTGCTGTGGCAAACGGCCTCTTGTGGGGAGACTTTTTAATAGGAATATTAATTGTTGCGGGCTTATATTTTTCATTGTCCTCACGCTTTGTACAGCTTCGCTGGTTTAAAGAAATGTTTAAGGTAATCAAGGAACCTTCTGAAACACTGCCGGATGGTTCTAAAGGTATTTCGGCTTTTAAAGCATTTACCATCAGTGCCGCTTCACGTGTCGGTACAGGTAATGTTGCCGGTGTTGCGACAGCAATTGTTCTCGGTGGTCCGGGTGCTGTATTCTGGATGTGGGTGATTGCATTTCTTGGTGCGGGGTCTTCATTCTTCGAGTCAACACTTGGTCAGCTTTACAAGGTAAAGGATAAAGAAGGCGGCTTCCGAGGCGGACCTGCATACTACATGGAAAAAGGTCTCGGTCAGCGCTGGCTGGGTATATTCTTTGCGATACTTATTACAGTGACATTTGCCTTTGCATTTAACGGCTTACAGGCGAATACGATTGCTGCTGCTTATAACGGCGCATTTAATATTGACCGCAGTGTGATTGGTATTATACTCGCTATCTTAACTGCACTGGTTATTTTCGGCGGTGCGAAAAGAATTGCGAATGTGACCAGTTTGATTGTACCGGTCATGGCAGTGATTTACTTAGTTGTGGTTATTATTATTTTAGTATTAAATTATGATATGATTATTCCAATGATTACGGAAATCTTTGCGCATGCGTTCGGCGTAAGAGAAGTCTTCAGTGGTGCAATCGGAGCTGCGATCCTAAGCGGTTTCCAGCGCGGATTGTTCTCGAATGAAGCGGGTATGGGTTCTGTACCGAATGCCGCTGCTGCGGCTGCTGTGAGCCATCCTGTGAAACAGGGATTGATTCAAACGCTGGGTGTTTATTTTGATACGATGGTTGTATGTACTGCGACTGCCATTATCATTCTGATGTATACTGACTTAAGTCACGGTCCGGATGCAATGCAGGGAATCGAAGTAACACAGGCGGCGATGACATCACAACTTGGACAGTTTGGTGCTATATTTGTTGCGGTAGTCATTCTGTTATTTGCTTACAGTTCAATTCTCGGGAACTATTTCTACGGCCAGAGTAACCTGAACTATATTAAAGAAAATCCAGTTGTATTATTTGTCTTCAAAATATTGGTTATCGGCATGGTTTATGTCGGTGCGGTAATGGATATTTCATTGGCATGGGATACAGCGGATGTATTTATGGCATTAATGGCAGTGACGAACTTAGTAGCAACTATCGGACTCAGCAGTATCGTTATCAAGTTAATGAAAGACTACAGTGATCAGTTAAAAGCGGGTAAAACACCTGTTTTCTATATTGATAACGTAGACATTGACCGACACGGTATTGAGGAGTGGGACAGAGACCGCTACGATAAACAGAAACAGGAAAAAGAACCTGTTGAAAAATAAGTGATTAGTCTCCGCCGCCCGGCGGGGACTTTTAATTTAATACGTAACAAACTAAAGACCACCGATTCTAAATGAGCCGGTGGTCTTTATCTTTCACAGCGGTTAATCTGTAATATCAATGGTAATGTGAGAATCCAGTTCAGGGATCTTCTCCCACATTTCACGGGATGTCTTTTAACTACAAATCTACTTCCACGAAATATACTGGAGCGCCGTTTGAAAGTGTTGTTAACGCTTCGAAATGCCTGACGGCTCCGTTGTCATAATCGTAGTCGGTATGAAGTAGTTCAGATTGATACGTGTTATCCCGGATATCTGTTTCACTGAACGCGCTGAACACCATTGTCAGCTCTTCATGGTCGTTAGTAAATGTTATCTTGAGTGCGTCTTCATCCAGTGTGTAGCTTCCGCTGATTTCACTGTCGTTCGTCTGTGTGACTGTTCCGCGGTTGAACTTAAAAGTCGTCATAAAATCTGTACTGACGTCACTCCCGTCCATAGGGTTAATGATAACATTGGACACACCAAATGACTTTCCGGATAATGAGTCACTGCTGCAGCCGGTAACTGTAAGGAATAAAGATAAAATCATCATGGTTTTAAGTATCTCTTTCATACTTACCGCCTCCTTATATATAGATTACCGGGATATTACTGCTTTCTATCACTCATCATTCATTTTTTACAATAAAAATCCCCGGCGCTTTTGCCGGGGCATTAATTAAAATAATCCTCTGAAGAAATTCATTAAACTGTTAAAGAAGTTTCTGAGTGCATCCATAAAGGACTGCCATGCACCGGATTCCTGGATTTCCTGTCCAATTTGTTCTGCCTGTGCACGGGCGTCTTCAAATGCATCACTGGAAGTAATCTGATCAACGAGGTCTCTGGAACTGTCCACGAGTCTCTGTGCTTCTTCACCGGTAAAAATACCGGAATCTCTGATATTTAAGATGATGACGATAATACGGTTAACCTGGTCTTCTGTCAAAATGCCCTCAAGACCGTTTTCCTGAATTTTTTCATCAACAATCTGGCGGACATCTTCCTCAGTCACATCACCGTTAAACTGATTAATAATTTCTACTTTGACTTCGGTAATCATTTTATTCAGCTGAACATCAGTAAAGCCGTCCACGTTCTCGTTTTCCTGTGTGATATCGGAAATCACTTCAAGTTCGTCCTGCGCATTTTGTGTCCGCTCTTCAGGGATATCTTCACCCTGAATGTTGTAAGCTTTATAAATACCGGATAATGCACTTTCTCCTGTGACATCTGTTGCTGCTGCGATGGTTACTTCAGCATCTGTAATACCTGAAGTTAACAATGCATTTTGATAAGTCTCATCAGTAATCTGGGTGATTTCACCCATTGTTTCATCAACGGTGATTTTTAAACCGTGACCGGGGTCGTGCTGGATAATACGGATACTGGATTTCAGTACAGAATTATCGTAAGTCTGACCGAGGTAGCGGCTCACATCTTCACTATATACATAATCCACAACATCACTGTCTTCTGTTTGAAGGAGGTCCGCTGTATCATTTCTTAAATTTTCATCGGATTCCAGTGCTGCGCCGTATATAGTTACTGCTTCATTCCATTCAGAAGCAGCTTCTGCTTTGGCACCGAACGGGAGAAGGAGCAGTACAGTCATCATTAAAATGGTTCTTTTTAACATTATATTCCACCTATTCATTTTAGTTTCATATATAATACTATATTCAGGTGAGGGTTACAATTTATTATACTATTTTGCATGTCAGGTTCAGCCATGATTCAATAGATGCTTAATGATATAATATTATGGGAATAGTAATCTATGTATGAAATCGACACAATCACAGGGATATTTGATGAAACGGAACTTAAAATCTGATACGATACTATAGGTGAAAAAAAGTGGACAGGAGTGCCGAGATGCAATTTACTGAATTAACGACAGAGGAGTTCGAAAGATTTACGGTCGAACACTTCAGTCATTTTACGCAAACAATCGAAAATTACCGTTTAAAAACAGAGAGCGGTGTAGAAACTTACTTAGTGGGTGTGAAGAGTGACGGAGATGTGCGGGCTGCGTGTTTAGTAACACTGAGTCCGGTGATGAAGATTTATAAATATGCGTACACGAACCGCGGGCCTGTCATGGATTACAGTGACAAGCGGGTCTTTGATGTGTTCTTTGAAGGACTGAATGCATTTTTGAAACCCAAAAAAGTGATGTATTTAAGAGTGGATCCGTATGAAGCAATGAATGAACGGGATCATGATGGAAATATTACCGAGGATCTCGGTGTGCGTTATATATTTGATTATTTTGATTCACAGGGCTTTAAGCATGACGGCTTTACTAAAGGATTTGACCCTGTTATTCAAATCAGATGGCATTCTGTACTGGATTTAAAAGACAGAAGTCCGAAAGAATTACTGGATAATATGGATTCTCTCAGAAAACGTAATATTAAGAAGGCGGAGAAACTCGGTCTTCATATTAAATTTTTGGATCTCGATGAGATTGATGTCTTCAGAAAGTTTATGAAGGATACGTCAGAGATGAAATCATTTATTGACCGTGATGATGAATTTTATATCAGCAGAAAGAAACACTTCAAAGATAAAGTGCTGATTCCAATGGTCTATGTTGACCTTGAAGACTACACACAGTCAACCAAAAAAGATAAAGAGAAGCTTGAGAAGAATATAGAAAAGGCACAGAAGGCAGTTGAAAAAGATCCATCCAATGAAAAGCAGAAGAAGAAAATTGTGAATCTCACGGATCAGCTTAAGAACATCAATGATAAATTCATTGAGGGTGAGGCACTGCTGAAAGCACACGGTAAGGAACTGCCGGTGGCAAGTGCGTATTACTTTATTACACCGCACGAAGTGGTCTATCTTGCCGGAGGGACAGATAACAGATACAGACATTTTGCGGGCAGCTATCTAATTCAGTGGCAGATGATTAACTATGCCCTTGAACATAATATTGATTTATACAACTTCTACGGTATCAGCGGTGATTTCACTGAAGATGCGGAAGATTACGGTGTGATTCAATTTAAAAAAGGATTCAATGCAAAAGTAAATGAGTATGTCGGTGACTTTATCAAACCGGTGAACAAGCAGGCATATGCGCTGTATAAGGGATTAAATAAAGTACGGACAAAATTAGGAAAGTAGGGTAAGGCATGAAGTTTACAGAACTGACAGATGAAGAGTATCAGTCATATATCAACCTTGGAGAGGAATCTGCATTTTTCCAGATGCTTGAGAATAAAAAGAACCGTCAGCTGGATGATCAGGAAGTCCGTCTGCTTGGTGTGAAGGATGACAGCGGCAGTGTTATCGCAGCATGTTTATTTACATTAAAATCAACAGGGCTTGGAAAGTACTTTTATTATTCAAACCGCGGTCCTGTACTGGATTATCATAATCATGATTTAGTGCGTTTCTATCTGAAAGGCTTAAATCAGTATTTAAAGAAAAACAACTGTTCATATGTGAAACTTGATCCAAACTGGATTTATAAGAAATATGATAAGGATGTTAATGAGAAGACAGACTACCCAGAGCAGGATGTACTGATTCAAATTTTAGAAGATGAAGGATACATTCATCAGGGATTCACAAGAGGTTACTCCAAAACATCACAGGCACGTTGGATGAGTGTACTTGATGTCAGCCCGTTTAAAAATGATAAAGAGCTTGTGAAATCATTTGATTCACAGAGAAAAAGAAATATTAAAAAGGCACAGAAATACGGTGTGAAAGTGCGTTTTCTTGATGTTGATGAACTGGATATTTTCATGAAACTTTATCTGGATACTTCTGAACGCCAGGGTTTCTTTACACATCCGGACCCGCTTAAATACTTTACCCATTTTAAAATGACATATGGTGATAAAGTATTAATTCCACTGGCTTATCTGGAGCTTGATAAGTATATAGACGGGCTCAATACGGAATTAAATGATCTTTCTGGCCGCTATCAGCAGATGGATGCGAAAGAAAATAAAAATGATAAAACCATTAATAAGATGAAAGAACTTGAAAAGCAGATTTCAAAACATGAAGCGGATGTGCTGGAAGCGGAGGATATCCGTAAGAAAGAAGGCAACACACTGAACCTTGCTTCAGGTATTTATTTTGATACGCCGTATGAGCTTGTATATAATTCAGGGGCCTCAACAACTGAATATCCGCAGTTTGTCGGACCATATATGATGCATCTTGAAATGATGAAGTATTGTATGGAACATGATATCGCACGTTATAACTTCTACGGTGTCAGCGGTGACTTCAGTGAAGACGGTGAAGATTACGGTGTCTACAGATTTAAACGTGGATTTAATGCAGAGATAGAAGAACTTGCCGGTGACTTTGTGAAAGTTGTTTCACCGATTCAATATAATGTGTACAAGGCAAAATCCAAACTGAACCAAATGATTAAGAAGTAATTGATGAAAGGTTTGAACTTTCGATGCATACACAAATAATCTCAGAACAGGTATTTAAAATATTTATCGACGGCTATCATGGATACATGCATTACTTTCATGACCCGTTGTATTATGATTATATTTCCAATATAAATGAAACACATCTTCTCGGGCTCTTTGACAATGATATGTTAATCGGTGTATCAATGCTCAGTTCAACCTCTGTACTGAAGAAATACCGTCTCTTTACCTCGCATACAGGTCCGTTAATCGAAGACATTACCAATGACAGACTGAAATTCTTTTTGGAAGAAATCGATGCGTATGCGAAATCAAAAAATGCACTGCAGATGATTCACTCTCCTTATATGGTCTATCAGCTAAGAAACAGTGAGGGTGAAGTGGCAGATGAAGCGGGGAATAATCCTGAACTCGTTAAAATATATGAGGATATGGGATACAGACACCACGGCTTTACTAAGCAGCTCGTAACTGAGGAGCTCCTGCGTCATCAGGCAGTGATTGATATTGATCAGTCACTGGACGCGCTCAAAAAGAATATGGATTCAACCACCCGTTACAATACGCGGCAGGTTGAACTGATGCCGCTTAAAATAAAGTTCCTCGGGGAAGATGAATACGACCGGTTTATCAAAATTTATAAAGATACCGAGGAAAGAATCGGCTTTGACCCGGTTCCGGAGAAAAAGCTGAGAACAATATTAAATACGCTGAAGGATAAGATGTATTTAACATTAACGTATATTGATCTGGATGAATATATGCAGCAGCTGCAGTCAGAGCTTGAAACATTTGAAACGAAAGCCCAGACGCTGCGGGATGATATTGACAGCGGCAAAGGGACAAAAGGCACGAAAAAGCGTCTGAATCAGGAGCAGCAGCAGATTGATTCCAGAAACAGCAGGATTAAAAAGATTAAGAAGTTTCATGACAGTCACGGCAGTGTGCTGGAACTCTCTGCAGCAATGTATTACTACAATAACCATGAGATGGTGTATTTATTCAGCGGCAGTGATCCTGAGTTGTCTTATTTCATGGGAACGAACTTTGCGACATGGGAAATGATAAAGAAAGCGCAGGACCTTGGAGTGAAGCGGTTTAACCTTTCCGGATTGACGGGGGACTTCACTGAAAATGCAAAAGATTTTGGTGTGTACCGGTTTAAAAAAGGTTACAATCCCGTAATTGAAGAGCTGCCGGGCACTTTTGATAAAATTTATAAGCCTGTGATTTATAAAGTTGCACACAAACTTGGAAAAATATAATAGAAATATTAATGGCCCGGTACACCATCTTCGTGATGGGTGCCGGGTCTTTGTTAAATTGTAATTACTAACCCGTGGTTTAAAAAATCAATGTTCACATCATGATATGGCCGGATGTCAAATTTTTACCTTGGACAGAATAAGATAATCAATGTAGTATGAAAAAGAGAACAGCAGGATGAGTATATCTTCATGAAAGATGTATAATATAAATAATCTTGCGTGAAGGGATACAGAACATGAATGATATACATAAGCCAACCATTGTAGCCCTGCTGCTTGCAGGGTCTTTTATTGCGATTTTAAACCAGACATTGATGATTACTGCCATACCGCCGATCATTAATGAAATGAATGTGACACCGAACAGTGCGCAGTGGCTGACAACAGTATTCATGCTGGTTAATGGAATTATGATTCCAATCAGTGCGTTTTTAATTGAACGCTTCACAACGAGACAGTTATTTATAACTGCGATGAGTATTTTTGCAGCAGGAACACTGCTCGGTGGAACAGCACCGAATTTTGAATTTTTGATTGCGTCAAGAGTCATCCAGTCCATTGGTGCAGGAGTGATGCTGCCATTAATGACAACAGTGTTTTTATTGATCTTTCCAATTAATAGAAGAGGCTCTGTCATGGGATTAATTGGTCTTGTCATTTCTTTTGCACCTGCGATCGGTCCTGTAATTTCAGGCTGGGTCACGGAACATTATCACTGGCGGGTATTGTTTTATATTATTCTGCCCATCGCAGTGATTGATATTATCATTGCTTTATTTGCACTGCGGAATGTTACAGAAGTAAAGAAAACAAAATTTGATGTACAATCTGTCATCATGTCTTCGTTCGGCTTCGGTGGTATTCTTTACGGTGTAACTAATGCAGGAAATTTCGGCTGGAGTGCGCCGATTACAATTGTTACACTCGGAATCGGTATTCTGTCCCTGATTTTGTTTATTACACGACAGCTGAAATTAAAACATCCAATGCTTGAATTTAGAGTCTTTAAATATGCGATTTTTCCATTCAGTGTATTTATCGGTTCCATTACTTTTATGGGATTAATCGGAACGGAAACATTAATTCCTTTATATATGCAGAATATGAGAGATTTCAGTGCCTTTGAAGCTGGACTTTCTATGCTCCCCGGGGCATTAATCACAGGTTTAATGGGACCGTTTATCGGCAGACTGTTTGATAAAGTCGGTGGAAAGTGGATTATACTTCCCGGTTTAATCATTATTACCTCGGCTACGATTCCATTTATTTTTATTGATATCAATACCACCTTTACATTTATTATGGTCATATATGCACTCCGGATGCTCGGGCTTTCCATGATTATGATGCCGATACAGACAGCGGCATTAAATCAGCTGCCAAAATCACTGATTCCGCACGGTGCAGCATTGGACGGCACAATGCGTATGGTGGCGGCTTCTGTCGGAACAGCAGTGCTGGTCACAATTATGACTTCTGTCACCGCTGCATCCGAAGGAAATGCATCCATTCCTTACCCGGATATTTTTGGAGTGAATGTTGCATTTGGAGTCATCGGTATCCTCGCCTTATGTACATTAGCAGCGTACTTCTTTATAAAGTTTGATCCGCCGCCTTCTAAACAGGCAGAGCTTGAAAAATAAAATAACGATCATCATTAAAAGCCTTTGTGTTTACCGGACACAGAGGCTTTTTACGTCACGAATTATTATAATTCACATGAAGACTGTATTTTAATTCCATTATTTTTTGTTTATGATGTATAATTTCAAGTATAAAACGTACCCACCATAAAATGATTGAATCACTCAATGATATATTTAGAAGATTTTATTCCTGTAATACGGTATGTGGACTAAAGTACATGTTGTAAGTTAAATATAAATAAAAGGAATGATTCATATGACTGTTTCAGCTGCACTGCAATTGATTGTAAACATCATCATTATTTTAACGATACTCAGCATATTTTTAACGGGTGTTCTGTTATTGTTTAAAGATAAACGGCAAAAGCAGCACAGTGTATTACGCAATTATCCATTACTTGCCCGTATCCGTTACTTCCTGGAAAAGGTTGGACCTGAAATGCGTCAGTATCTATTTTTACAGGATACGAAAGGAAAACCTTTTTCAAGAAATGATTACACTAATATTGTTCTCGCGGGTAAATACAATTCGAGAATGTCCAGTTACGGTACGCAGAAAGATTATGAGGATGGATTTTATATTCAAAATACGATGTTTCCGCTGCAGACAAATGAACTGCATATTAATCAGTCTCCAATGATTTCTACGTTTATATATAAAATTGATAATGAACGTTTGTTTAACCGGGATGAGCATCTGATAAAAACTGAAATTGATCCATATTTTTTATCTGAATCAGATGCGGTTATACTGGGGCGGAATTTAAAACATCCTTTTAAAATCAAACGTCTTGTCGGACAGTCGGGAATGAGTTACGGTGCTCTAGGAAAACGTGCTGTGACAGCTCTGTCTATGGGGCTTGGGCAGGCAGGAACCTGGATGAACACAGGTGAGGGCGGGTTATCTGAACATCATCTTAAAGGAGATGTGGATATTATATTCCAAATCGGTCCCGGCCTTTTTGGTGTCCGTGATAAAGAAGGTCAATTTGATTTGAAAAAGTTCTGCAGTCTCGCAGAAAATGAGAGGATAAAAGCTTTTGAAATCAAACTCGCGCAGGGGGCGAAGACACGGGGCGGACATATGGAAGGCGATAAAGTCACAGAGGAAATCGCTGAAATCAGAGATGTAGAGCCATGGAAGACAATTAACTCCCCCAATCGTTTCGATACCATCGGCAGTCCGGAAGATTTATTGAACTGGGTCAGTCTGTTACAGAGAAACGGCCAGAAACCGGTGGGTTTTAAAATCGTAGTCAGTAAAGTATCTGAAGTTGAAACACTGATTAATACAATGATTGAAACAAAACAGTATCCGGATTTTATTACAATTGATGGCGGAGAAGGCGGCACAGGAGCGACTTTTCAGGAGCTTCAGGACGGTGTCGGGCTGCCTTTATTTACAGCGCTGCCGATTGTTACTGCATTGCTGGAAAAGTACGGCATCCGGCAGGACATTAAAATTTTTGCCTCAGGTAAGCTGATTACACCCGATAAAATTGCGATTGCGCTTGGTTTAGGTGCGGATTTAGTGAACATTGCACGTGGTATGATGATCAGTGTAGGCTGTATAATGAGCCAGCAGTGTCATATGAATACTTGTCCGGTCGGAGTCGCAACAACCGACCCTAAACGGGAAAAAGCCCTTTCTATTGATGAGAAGAAATATCGGGTGACAAATTATGTTACAAGCTTACACCAAGGTTTATTTAATATTGCCGCTGCTGTTGGTGTTGAAAGTCCTGTCCAAATTTCAAAAGATCATATCATTATTAAAAAGAAAGACGGCGCTCTACAATCAGTTAATGACTACAAATTAAAACTGATTAACTATAAATGATTGTAGAATACAACTTAATTTTTTTATTGTACAAAAAACTGAAAACACCGCTTTTTATCCCGATCCGGATAAAAAGCGGTGTTTAAATTTTAATCATTAAATGCAATACTCAAACCGATGGCTGTAAATAAGCAGCCTTGAATGATATTCATGCGTTTTGAAACGGCTGGATTCTGCCTTAGTAATGTGCCTATTTTTCCGGAAAATAAACTAATCAAACTAAAAATGATGAAAGTCTGTACTAAGAATATTATTCCAAGCAGCAGCATTTGAACAGATATATTAATACCCGAATTATTCACAAATTGAGGAAAGAATGCTAAAAAGAACAGGGATACTTTAGGGTTTAATACATTCATAATGACACCCCTGCGGTAAAGTGCTGTAGAGTTCAGCCGTTCACCGCTGTCTAAATTCAGGGTGGATTCTTTATTCCTAAAAGACATATATGCAAGGTACAGCAGATAAACTGCGCCTGCATATTTGATAATGGTAAATGCAGCTGCGGATTGATAGAGCAGGGCAGTTATTCCGATTGCTGCAGCTGATACATGAAGCAAAAGTCCGGTGCATAAACCGAGTGTGGTGAATATCCCTGCATTTTTTCCTTTAGCGATACTTTGTGTTAAAACAAATAAGTTATCCGGCCCCGGCATAATTGTTACAAGCATTGCAGCCCCCGCGAAAGATAAAATAGTTAATAATTCCATTCACAACACCTCAATTATCCGGAAATTAAAATATCTCTCAGCTGTTTAATGTTATTTACAATATGCGTCGGCTTTTCATTGTACAGCTCATCATATGATCCATAGCCGTATGTAACGCCGATAGAATCAATCTGCATTGAATTCGCACCGATTAAATCATGTTTACGGTCGCCGATCATTATGAATTCATCAAGGTCTTGGTTATACATATTCAGTGCGTGTTCAATCACTTCTCCTTTGATACTTCTTGTCCCGTCTAAATGACTGCCGACAATATGATTAAAAAAATGATCTATTTCAAAATATTGTACTATTTCTTCTGCAAAGACGGTCGGTTTTGTTGTGGCGACATCAAGGATGCATCCTTTTTCCTTTAAGCTTTCGAGCAGTCCCGGGATTTCGGGATAAAGGACATTTTCATACGTTCCTTTATCTTTAAAGCGTTCCCTGTAGTATTCAATCGCAAGTGATATGTCTTTGTCATTCATACCGTAATATTCTTTGAAGGACACCTGCAGCGGCGGTCCGATAAAGCATTCCAGGTTGTCCAGGTTTTCTTCATTAATGTTAAATTGTTTAAGCGCGTACTGTACAGATTTTGTGATTCCGATTTTAGGATCTGACAGTGTGCCGTCCAAGTCGAATAATATATGTTGATACTGCTTCATCTGTTAATCCTCTCCTTCTGTTCATACAGTTTATATTACAGCATTTGATGAAAAGTATCATTTTAATTTTGATTGCACCGTGGGGTGTTAAGTTAAAAACACATATGCGAAGAATGTTAAAGAAAACCCCGGCAAAAGGCCGGGGGAACTGAATTTTTCATGCATAAATGGATATTAAATTTATCTGATACCTGACTCTCTGAAATTCCAAATATTATAGCTGTCAACATCCATGCCGGTAAAACTGTCATGCTGTGCATTTAAAAGTTCTGAATGTCTGACAAATATTGCAGGGGCTTCCTCAACTAATATTTCCTGTGCCTGCTTGTAAATTTCTGCACGTGCATTCTCATCTGTTTCACGTCTGCCCTGATCGAGTAATGCATCCAGGTCATCATTTTCAAAAAATGCTCTGTTGCCGTCCGCGCCGACATAGTCGGAATGGAATAGGGGGGCGATACCGTTATCGGGGTCTCCAGTGGCGTTGGACCATCCAAGCATATACATATCATGTTCACCATTGCCGGTTGCTTCCATATACGCACCCCATTCAACCTGTTCGATATTTACATTGATATTCAATTCAGCTAAAGATTCCTGAAGTATTACAGCAATATCCATACGTTCAGCATTATCATCATTCACCATCATTGTAAGATCGAAGCCGTCTGCGTACCCAGCTTCTTCAAGCAGTTCTTGTGCTTTATCCATATCATATTCGAGACCTTCGAGGTTTTCATCATAACCAAGGACTCCCGGTGCCAAAGCAGCCACTGCGTCAGCACCTGATCCATTATAAACGCCTTCAGCTACTGTCTCTTTATCAAAAGCATGTGTAATTGCCTGACGGACACGTTTATCATTGAATGGCTCTTTAGAAGTATTAAAGCCGATAAAATCAATTGCTACGGATTCTGTTCTTGCCAAAGAAACATCCGGTGTATTCTCAATACGTTCCAGATTTGCGGATTGAATGTCGCTGATAAAATGTGCTGCACCGGTTTCAAGTTCTGCGATACGTGATCCTGTTTCATTAATGACTTTAAATTGGGCACTGTCAAGATTAGCAGGCTCTCCCCAGTAGTCATCATATTTGACAACTGTAGTGTCTGCACCTGGGTTTCTCGAGTCAAACTGCATATATCCTGTACCGGAGGGCTGTGTTTCGATTAAAGTACCAACATCGCCGCTGATTGCATTCGCCACTTCTTCAAATGCTTCACCGCCTGCGTCTCTAAGTTCGTAATATTCCTCAACACTCATATTTTCACCGGCAGTATCAAGTGCATTCTGATAATCTTCATCAATCAGTTCTTTACTGATCATTTTACCTGCACCATGTGCCAGGTGGGCTAAAAGAGGAGAAAAAGGGTATTCTGTAACAATCTCTACCGTATAATCATCAACGATATTAATTTCTTCAATCATCTCCAAAAGGAACAATCTTGGAGATGCTTTTGCAGGATCCTGCAGTCGTTCTAAGTTTGCTTTGACCGCTTCAGCATTAAAAGTAGAGCCGTCATGAAATGTTACACCTTCACGAAGGTTAAATCTCCATGTATTGTCATCAATCTGTTCCCAGTCTTCAGCGAGTTTGCCGTAAATATCCAGGTTTTCGTCCTGTGCAACCAACGGTTCATAAATTACAGCACGTACCTGTTCCGACGGAATATCATTACTTCCATGCGGATCCATTGAGATGGCGTCACTTGGCAGTCCCAGTGCTAAATCACCGCCGGCAGGTGCTTCTGCATCTCGAGCTTCAGAACTTCCTTCCGGCTCAACATCACTGTCGCTGGTACATGCCGCCAATAATAATACAACAATTAATAATAAGTATTTCCAGGTTCTTTTCATTTTCAAACTCCTATGTAAATTTTAATCAAATGATTCTATTTGACTCTAGTAAGAATAAACCAATAGGGAACAGCTTTCAACACTATTTTCAGATAAAATGAAAAATTCTAAATAAACAGGATGTTTTTCGGAGATTTTGATAGAAAAATACCTCATTCATCATTTGACGAATGAGGCTGTAATCTTGTAACACTTACTTTTGATGAATAATATCCGCCAATGTCCGGATGTCTTTAGGAAGTATACCGCAGCAGCCGCCGATAATGTTTACACCTTTCTCCTGCCACTCTGCAGCATGGGTAAACAGTATATCTGTTTGATCTTTCCCGGACCAAGTTTTTGTTACTGCATCATATGTTTTACCGCCGTTTGGATAAAGGGCGGTATATTGGGGGACATCAAGCATTCCCTTCGACAGGGAGGCTTCAATTCCTTGAATGGTAGAACAGTTGATTCCGAATACAGACCATTCATCCGGGTGGTCTGCAATATATTCACAGACTTTTTGGAAGTCGGTTCCGTCGGATAGGTCACCCGTGTTTCCGACAGTACATGACAGCCAGAATGTTAAGTCGTACTGCTTAAAATACGGGATGACAGTTTCAGTTAATGCTTTTATTTCGTCAAAATTAGGTACAGCTTCAAACACAAAATCAGTGATGCCGTAGTTAATCAATGTTTGGATTCTTTCTTTATGATATGAAAGATATACATCGTCAGACACATTATAGTCTCCTGTATACTCAGAGCCGTCTGTAAGATAGGCGGCATACGGGCCGAGGCTCGCGACAAGGACGCTGTCTGTTTGACTGCTCCGGGCAGTATTCACTGCTGTTTTAAGAAACTGATCGATTTCATCCGAATGAAAACCGGCATTCCTGAATGAAGGATAGGCTGCCTGATACGTATTCGTAAGAATAATATCCGCACCTGCCTGTGAAAATAACTGATGTACCTGTGCAATCATATCAGGGTTTGTTTTTAAAATTTCTGCTGACCAGAGAGATGAGTTTATACTGCAGCCTAATGATTCGAGTGTAGTTGCGAAGCCGCCGTCAAGGAGCAGGGTGTTGTTTTCAATTAATTTTTGTTTTAAATTCATCAAAATACCTCATTTTTCAAAATTTTAAATTTTCTACGAAGATTTTTATCAGTACACAAGAAGGATAATAATAGTGGTGATGAGGACAACTTGAATGATTACCGTGGCAGTAATCAGAGCTTTGTTATTTTTAATATGATTTTTTATATCCGGCTTTTCAGATGAGTGATTGTTTTTTTCGTTATCGTTCTGCGGCCGGTAATTTTTCATAAAAAGAATTACAGTAACGATAATAAGTATAATCAGAAATATTAATGCCAAAGTTAACCGCTCCATTTATATTAGTATGTTAGTATTTTAACATGATTTGAAGCAAAAGGAATTGCTGAACACTCATGCTTGTTACGAATTGGTATAATGGTAAATATAATACTGAAATGTGATGAAAGGAGATAATGGTTATGAATGAATTAATGGATTATAGGCTGAATCATTCTCTGATTACCGACAAAAAAGAAAGTGTACATTCTGTGTTATCACATGTTATTGGTATTCAGGCACAGTATCCCAATTATGCAAAAATCAATATCATCAACCGTCTTCATGAGAATGCCTATAGTCATTTTCATCATTCTCTTGATCATCCGGAGACTGTGATGGCATGGGGACAGAGACGGACAGTTCATTATTACTCTAAAGAAGACTGGCTGTGTTTAGCAGTGTTTTTTGAGCGGGAAGTAAAATGGCCGGATAAACATCTTCATAATATGGGATACTCAATAGATGATGAAATTAAGAGGATGGAGTCATTATTCAGTAATCGAAATCCGGTGGAGAAAAAAGACCTTCAGGAATATTATCAGGAAGAATGGAAAGATCTTTTTCACTGGTCCGCTTTGTTTCTGAAAGCATCTTCAGAAGGAAATTTATATTTTAAGCTGAAAGAAAATAAGAAATATTATTATTGGAATCATTTTGATGAAATACAGGTTGACAGAAAAGAATTGGAATTAAAAATGCTGCGTCAGTATTTTTCAGCTTACGGGCCGGCAACAAAGGCAGACGCGGCTCATTTTTTCGGGGTCAGACAGTCTTTTTTTACTATTCCTTTCGAAGAATATTTTAATGTATATCAAATTGAAGGAATCAATTATTATTATTCAGATTTACAGTGTTCGAATCAGAACCCGGAAGTAATACTGCTCGGAAAATTTGACCCACTTCTTCTTGCTTATAAAGATAAGCGCTGGATTGTTTCTAAAGATGAAGAGCCGCAAATATGGAGAAAGGCAGCACAGGTTGAGGCTGTTGTGATTATAAATAATAAGTTTGCAGGTACATGGCGGTATAAAGTCCGCGGCGGCAGAGTGGTATTCAATGTTTTCCTAAGTAAACCGGTGAATAAGTATTTAAAAGGAAAGATTAAAGAAGCACTTCAACCGTTTGCATTCGCATTAAATAAAGAATTTCATGCGGTGGAATTTTTGTAAATATATTTTAGAAATCAATCGGGGTGTCGATACACCCTGAAAAATTCAACAAGGAGATGATTGAAAATGTCACAGCCGCCGAAACACATTCTGGCAGTATCTGCATTCGTAAAAAATGAAAAAGGAGAGGTATTGCTTGTAAAAACACATTACCGTTCCGATACATGGGAGCTGCCGGGCGGACAGGTTGAAGAGGGTGAATCACTGGAGAAAGCCGTGGAATGAGAAGTATATGAAGAAACAGGAATAGTGGTGTCAGCTGAGGGTGTCACCGGGACATATTATAATTCGACTTCAGGGCTGCTGTCTGTCGTTTTTCAAGGAAAGCTGCTTAAAGGTGATATTAAAATACAGGAAGAAGAAATACAGGAGGCAGAGTTTATTAAATTAGACATGTCGAACATTGAAACGTATATCACCCGGCCGAATATGAGGTCAAGAACGATTGATGCGATGAACGTTCTGAATCCTGCACCTTATGAGCATTGGGAAGTCAGACCGCATAAAATGATTAACAGATTGTCTGTAGATTAAGGAGTATGTATATTTCTTATAAAACCATTATTTGATAATTTTCCATTTATCTACTATTGTAAGGGACGAATTCAAATAGTTTGCAGGGGAGTTATGACAAATGCGGAAGCGAATATCTGCTTTTATTACACCTGCAGCGGCAGTGGTACTGCTTCTTTCAGCCTGTAATAATGAGGGTGTAACAGAAGAGGGCACGGATTTTGAAGAAGAACAGATTGAAGAAAATGAGGGTGCTGAGGAAACTGACGACAGTGGAGAAGCTGGAGTGTCCGAAGAAGTAGAGGATGAAATCGATCAGGAACCGTTTGAACCAGTTGAACCTTCGGAGAACACTGAGTCCGTTGAAAGCCATTATGATGAACATCAAGTGTCGTACATACCTGGTATTGGCGCAGACGGTGAACCTGTAGAGCGTTCGGTTCCTTTGGGGGAAGTATTATCTGAAGGTGTAGAAGATTTATCGGAAGGCCCTTTAAATAAGTACCGGCTCGTGGCTTTTTATGGAACACCTTTATCAGAGCATATGGGAATTCTTGGAGAGTATGAACCGGAAGAAATGATGGAAATATTAAAGAAACAGACAGAGGCATATTCTGAAATAGACCCGGCACGGCCTGCGGTTCCGACTATTGAACTGATTGCAACAATAGCACAGCGGGATCCGGGTCCTGACGGTAATTATGTTTCAGAACCTGTACCGGAAGTGATTGAAGAATATGTAGAGTTGGCAGAAAAACATAATGCATTATTGATGCTTGATGTCCAGCTCGGCGGTAAAAGTGTCATGGAAGAAGTGGAGCAGCTGGAACCTTATCTTAAGGAACCGCATGTTCATTTAACTATAGATACGGAATACAGTATATCTGAAGGAGAGATTCCAGGTATAGACCTTGGATCTGTTGACGGCACCGAGATACAGGAAGCTGTTGAATATATGGATCGTCTTACAGAGGAAAATAACCTTCCGGATAAAATCGTTCTTGTGCATCAGTTTGCTGACAGCGTGGTGACAAACAAAAACGAAATTCAACCTACTGAAAATGTTCAGGTATCTTTAAATTTTGATGGATTTGGAGATGAATCTGTAAAAATAGACGGCTATAATCATTTGGTAAGAAATGAGCCGGTTCAGTACAGCGGCTTTAAGTTATTTTATCAGGACGATGTGCCGCTTTTAGAGCCGGAAGACGTATTAGAACTTGATCCGGCGCCGTCGGTTGTAAACTATCAGTAGCATGTAACAGTAGTGAACCTATAGATTGCGGTGATTATTAAAAGTATTTCATACAATATGAAGTAATCATCGTAATTTATTTGTAAATATATAAGAATATTCTGATAATTAAAGATATTATTTATTTTAGTGTGTTAAAAGAAAGACTTTAATAAAGAGTTATCACTGCAGAATATTGTATTAAATACAGGCAGACATTACATTAGTATATAAACTGTAGTAATAACTATATACAAATCATAATAAAACAACTGAGATAAAAACCATATGACAGGGACAGTATAATTAGTGTGGAAATACTTAAAGGATATGTTTAATTAATATATGGAAAACATATCAGTAAAAGACTATAAACATATAGAATCTCTTAAGCAGCTGATTATGTACTGAACATGATCAGCAAAGACATCTGATTAATAATGACTGACTAATGATAAATACAGATATTAATAAAAAATATTACGAATCACCAGTGAATTGTTTAAATCCGGATATCAGCTGATGAATCACAGATTAATACATAAAAACTAATGAAATCGTCTGTAAAAATAAACGCCCTTTCAAATATACTATAAAGTTTACATAACATATATTATAGGAAGTTATGGATGCTGGTTTCTCTTGTAACCTCCTGAATCATATATTAAGCATTTATAATGCTTTTTTTGTCACACTTAATATGTTCTATATCTTCTTCTTCCGGCAGTTCCTCGTTCACTGAAGTGATTTCCACCTGTCGCATCACAGCGGCAGTGACTCATTCGATGCATATCATCTATCTACCCGTGATCCTCTTTTGGTCACAAGAATCGTATCCCCCGGTGAAAAAGGATACTTTTTCTGATGATTCAGATGAAATAAACCCTCCCTCTTTAAAAACTGTGCAAAGGTGTACATCTGCCCTTCTATTTTAATTTTCATCGAAATAAATGACACCACTACGATATTACATCGTACCTGCACTCATGTGACATATGATTTATTGTATTTTTTCAGAATATTTGTGTATAATGAAATCATACTTCGGTTTCCGAAATTTTATAGAAGAGGTGTCATAATAATGGAAGAATTAAAGCACAGAAGTGAAGTTGATGTGAATTATACTTGGGACCTGACTCCCCTTTTCGAGTCTGATGCAGCTTGTGTTGAGGCAGTAGAAAAACTGAAAGGTGAAATTACTGCTTTCTCAGAAAAATATGAAGGCACTCTCGCTGATTTAAATAAGGCGGCGGATGCTGTTCATGAGTATGCGAAACTTGTTGAAGGACTGGTACCTGCCGGTACATATGCATCTTTAAGACTATCATCTGACCAAAGTGATAAAGAGGCGCAGAAATTATCTTCAACTTTTGCGAATTTAAGTACTTTATTCGGTCGTGAAACAAGCTTTGTAAGAAGTGAACTTCTTGCTGAGGATGAGTCATATCTCGAGCAGCTGAAAGAAAAAGCATCTGAGTACAGTCATTACATTGACGACTTGCTGCGTCAGAAACCTTATCAGCTCGATGCGAAAGTTGAAAAAGCACTTGCAGCCTATTCAAATGTATTTTCCGCACCTTACGGCTTATATAATAAGACAAAATTACTTGATATTGATTTCGGTACATTTGAAGCAAACGGTCAGGAAATCCCTTTGTCCTACCTTGCTTTTGAAGGTGAGCTTGAGAGTCATGAAGATACTGAGGTCCGCCGTAATGCGTTCCGCAAGTTCTATGATAAGCTTTCGGACTATCAGCATACGACTGCCGGAACATATGATATTCAATTGAAAGAAGAAAAAACGACTGCTGACCTCCGTGGATACGAATCAGTCATTGATTACCTTCTACACGACCAGGAAGTGGATCAGGAATTATATCACCGTCAAATTGATATGATTATGTCCGACCTTGCACCGCATATGCGCCGTTATGCTAAACTGCTGAAAAAAGTAAACAAGCTGGATGAACTGCGTTATGAAGACTTGAAGATTTCTCTTGATTCAGAGGCGGAACCTGAAATCAGTGTGGATGAGTCCAGAAAATATATTATGGACGGACTCAGTGTAATGGGTGATGATTATGTGGAGATGCTGAACCGTGCATACGATGAACGCTGGATTGATTTTGTTAAAAACAAAGGGAAATCCACCGGTGCTTTCTGTTCAAGTCCATATGGGTCACATCCGTTTATTTTAATTTCATGGACTTCATTAATGACAGAAGTGTTTGTTCTTGCACACGAACTCGGTCATGCCGGCCATTTCTATAATGCAAACCGTGCACAGAATGTATTTGATGCAAGAAGTTCGATGTACTTTATCGAAGCGCCGAGCACAATGAATGAAATGCTGATGGCGAATCATCTGCTTAAAAACTCTGAAGACCCTAAATTTAAGCGCTGGGTGATTTCTTCTATTATTTCAAGAACCTACTATCATAACTGTGTGACGCATCTGCTTGAAGCTGCGTATCAGCGTGAAGTGTATAAAAAAGTGGATAATTACGAAAGTGTTACTGCGAATGACTTAAATGACTTAAAGCGTAATGTAATTGAAGAGTTCTGGGGAGATGACGTGACAATCACTGAAGGTGCTGAATTGACATGGATGAGACAGCCGCACTACTACATGGGATTATATCCATATACGTATTCAGCTGGTCTAACTATTGCGACTGCAATGAGTAAACGTGTATTAAATGAAGGTCAGCCTGCTGTTGATGACTGGTTAAAAGTATTAAAATCAGGCGGAACTAAAAATCCTGTAGAACTTTCTCAAATGGCGGGTATCGATATTACAACAAATCAGCCTTTAAAAGAAACAATCAATTACATCGGCGAACTGGTTGATGAACTGGAGCGTTTAACTGAGGAAATTGACGGGTAATAACTGAACATGGGATTCCCCTATGTTCTAAGTGTTAAATGGTAATTGAATGATTTTGTTCACTTGGAGTATTTATAGACAGTCAGTTTATTAATTATATATACAAGGAGAATGAAGAATGGATAATACAAATTTAACAGACCCGAGAAAACAGTATTACTCAGATGACTTTCCTGAGCAGGATCAGGGCACCCCTGCCCTGCAGCATAAAATGAAACCAAAACCGGACTGTGGTGAGTCATCTTATAAAGGACACGGCAGACTTGAAGGCCGTAATGCTTTAATTACCGGTGGTGATTCAGGTATCGGACGTGCTGCAGCCATTGCTTATGCACGGGAAGGTGCAAATGTAGCAATTCAATTTGTGCCTGGTGAAGAAGCAGATGCTCAGGAAGTAAAAGAAATTATTGAAAAGGAAGGCAGAAAATCACTATTGCTGCCTTGTGATTTCAAAGATGACGGTACCCCGACGGATATTGTTAAACAAACGGTCGATGCATTCGGCGCTTTGGATATTCTGGTGCTGAATTCTGCCTTGCAGGTTGCCCAGCCGTCATTAAGTGATTTAACTATGGAACAGGTTAACGACACGTTTAAAGTAAATATCATCAGTATGTTTGAATCTGTAAAAGCAGCTGAGGAATATTTGGAACCCGGCAGTGCTGTAATTACGACAACTTCTGTTCAAGGTTCAAGACCAGGGCCGCCTCTTTCAGATTACGCAGCGACAAATGCTGCAATTAATAACTTTACAGTTTCTATGTCTAAATACTTTGCACCGAAAGGTATCAGGGTAAATGGTGTTGCACCAGGTCCTGTGTGGACACCGCTGCAGTTAGACGGTGGTAAGCTTGACGGTGAAATTCCTGAATTCGGCCAGAAGGCGGCGCTGACCCGTGCTGCACAGCCGGTCGAACTTGCGCCGGTCTATGTACTGCTTGCGTCTGAAGAAGGCAGTTATATTTCAGGAGAAATTTACGGTTTAACAGGCGGTAAGGACTTTTTATAAAATTATCAAAGCAATGATTAAAGAGCTGCAGGCAAAATGCCTGCAGCTCTTACTTTTTTATAAGCAATATTATAAAATTTTTATTTTAAATATGTCGATCCGTCCCGCTGTTCGATTTTCCCTGCTTTCATTAAACGGCCGAGTGCGCGTTTAAATGATCCTTTTGAGATATTAAATGCATCTTTAATATCTTCAGGTGAAGATTTATCGGATAAAGGCATCATTCCATCATTTTGAGTGATATAATCGAGAATCATTTTACTGTCTGAATCCATTTTTTGATAGGCCTGTTTGATAAATGATCCGTTAATTTCACCATTTTCATTGACACCGATGGCTCTGAATTTCACTTCTTCACCAAGACGGGGTTCGTGCTCTCTTTCTGATTCGTGTACAAAAGCTTTATGTCCTTCTGTTGTCAGTATGAAGGTACCGACTTTAAGCAGACGGTAAGGACGCCCTGTAAACCATTTATTTTTGATCTCTTCAAATTTTTCTTTATCGAATGGTGTGAAACGTTCAGCTGCTTCCTGTTCACTGATTAATTTGCCGTACAGCTGGTTGTCGGATTCTGCCCGTAACTGTATATAGACTTCATCGCCCTCTTTCGGCCACACTTCCTTCATTTTCGGCAGATCAATCCACGGGATTAAGATTTCTCTCGGTGCACCGACATCAACATATGCACCATCTCTGTTGACTTCAATTACCTCAGCATAACCGAATTTATTCCGGGAAGCACTCGGGACTATGGGTGCTGCAAATAATTCGCCACTTCTGTTTGGATAGATAAACGCACTGACCTCTTCGCCGATTTCATATTCTTTATCTGTGGCAGAGGAATTCATTCGAATGTACGTATCATTTTCATACGTTAGATGATACGTCGATCCTTCTCTTTTAATTACTTCTAAAAATTGTACAGTTCCTGATAAATTTTCCATTATATTTCTCCTAAATTTCTTCAAGTTTTTCCAGTTCGGAAATGACATGTGTCATGTCTTCATTGATTACAAGTGTTGCGTTATCATCATAAGGTGTCGCGTCTTTATTAATAATCACAAAATGTCTGCCTTTAAAATGTGTAGTTAAATAAGCAGCGGGATTGACGACAAGGGATGACCCGAGGACAACGAGCGTATCTGCTTCCTGAAATTTTGAGATGGCACTGAAGACAGTCTGCTCATTCAGCATTTCACCGTAAAGTACAATGTCCGGCCTGACAACACCGCCGCATCGGCAGAAACCAATGTCATCAGAAATAATTTCATTTTTTGAATATGTCCGGGTGCACTCTGTACAGTAAAATTTTGCGAGCGACCCGTGAAGTTCATCAATATTCCTGCTTCCGGCATCATGGTGTAGGCCGTCAATATTCTGTGTAATCACACCGGATGATTTCCCCTGTCTTTCAAGTTTTTCAATATAGTAATGAACGTTATTCGGCTGTTTATCGGCGAGCAGTAATCTTTTTCTGTAAAAGTTTACGAAATTCTGTGGATTATCTTCTAAATGATTAATGCTGAGCAGGTATTCAGGTTCATATCCGTCTTTTGAGATTTCATCGAACAAGCCGCCCATACTTCTAAAATCAGGTATGCCGCTTGCGACCGATACACCGGCGCCTGTAAAAAACACGATATTATTGGATTCAGAAATAATTTTGTTCAGTTGAGAAACGTTTGCAGACACAGTATTGCCTCCTGTAATTAATACTCTAATATTACCATATTCAGCCGCTGATAACGAAAGTTTCATTTATATAAGATGAATGTTTAGAAGATATTATATATTTTATAATTCCGATTTTTCTGATTTTTGTTGAGCATTAAATTCAAGTGGTGTATATTCATTAAAAGGAGTTGGTCACATGAAAAATAATTATGACAGTTTGTTCAGAAAGTTTTTAGGAGAAGTGCTTGAGGCGGAACATGAATTCGGTGCCCCGCTTTATGTGGTCCGCGGTGAAGGTACAGACGGCTATGATCCCATTATTGATTATTTTTTCAGTCATAAAGAGAGTCTCGCTGTTGATGGAACGGTCGAACAAAAGACAATTGCAGGTGCCATTGAAGAATTCAGCAGTCATGTTGTCCCTTTAGAATTTAAGTAAGCCTGATTGAGACAGGTATTATTGAAGAGAGGTGAAGATAACCATGCATGCGAATGATGTAGTAAGAATCCACAAAGAAAGTTTATATTCAACGTTTAAATTTATCGATGATCAGAAAGTAACAGCAAATAATGTGGAATATGTGGATGATAATACTGTACTCGTGAATGAAGTGGTGCTGATTAATCTTTCAAATGTTAAAACTGTCACTTACGCTAAAGAAGGCTCGAAAATATAATAATAATCCATCCGGTGCCGGGTATTCTCTCCTCCTGACACCGGGTGGATTATTTTAATGTCTCCCCTTCTCTTGTGAACGTATCGGTTTTATTCTTCCTATAAATTGATGAATATGTGTTGAAAACGCATTTTAAATGCGAAAGACCTCACATAAGCCCTTTAAATATGGTATTATCGCTAAAGGAATATAATTAAGGAGAATGTGTCTATGCTACAAGTAAGTGACGTTAGTCTGCGTTTTGGTGACCGCAAACTTTTTGAAGACGTTAATATAAAATTTACACCTGGAAACTGTTATGGTCTGATTGGTGCAAACGGTGCAGGTAAATCAACTTTTTTAAAGATTTTATCCGGCGAAATTGAGTCCCAGACCGGAAATGTTTCAATGGCGAAAGATGAACGGCTGGCTGTTTTGAAACAGGATCATTTCGGCTATGAAGATGAACGTGTACTGGATGTAGTGCTGATGGGTCATGCACGTCTATGGGAAGTGTCAAAAGAGAAAAATGAAATTTATATGAAACCTGACTTTTCCGATGAAGATGGTATCCGCGCAGCTGAACTTGAAGGTGAGTACGGTGAAATGGGCGGATGGACTGCTGAAAGTGATGCAGAAAGTCTGCTTCACGGCCTTGGTATCGGCAGTGATTTAATTGATAAGAAAATGTCTGAACTCGAAAATAATCAAAAAGTTAAAGTACTTCTTGCTCAGAGTTTATTCGGAACACCGGATGTACTCCTTCTTGATGAGCCGACCAATGGTCTTGATATTGAAGCGATTCAATGGCTTGAAAACTTTTTAATTGATTTTGAGAATACTGTAATTGTTGTATCCCACGACAGACACTTTTTGAATAATGTATGTACGCATATTGCTGACCTTGATTTTGGAAAAATTCAGCTGTATGTAGGTAATTATGATTTCTGGTATCAGTCCAGCCAGCTCGCACAGCAGATGGCCCAGGAACAAAATAAGAAAAAAGAAGAAAAAATTAAAGAACTGAAAGACTTTGTTGCGCGTTTCAGCGCGAATGCTTCAAAATCCAAACAGGCAACAAGCCGTAAGAAAATGCTCGACAAAATTGAGCTTGATGACATTAAACCTTCATCAAGACGTTATCCGTTTGTCGGCTTTACACCGGACCGGGAAATCGGTAATGATCTGCTTTATGTTAATGGACTGTCGCATTCAATTGACGGGGAAAAAGTGCTTGATAACATCAGTTTCACTTTAAACCCTTATGATAAAACAGTATTAATCGGATCTTCGGAAATCGCCCGCACCACCCTTCTCCGTATTTTGGCCGGTGAAATTACACCGGATGAAGGTGAAGTGCGTTTTGGTGTAACGACAACACAAAGCTATATGCCGAAAGATAACTCTAAATACTTTGCCGACGGGAATTTAAATCTTGTGGACTGGCTGCGTCAGTACGCACCGCCTGAGGAACAGACAGAAACTTTCTTAAGAGGATTTCTCGGCCGTATGCTCTTCAGCGGTGAAGAAGCAAAGAAAAAATCAAATGTTTTATCCGGTGGTGAAAAAATGCGTGCCATGCTGAGTAAGATGATGTTGTCAAAAGCAAATGTCATCATGCTCGATGAGCCGACAAACCACCTGGACTTAGAAAGTATCACTTCCGTCAACGAAGGTTTGAAAAACTTTAAAGGTTCTATTATTTTCACATCACACGACTTTGAATTTATTAATACAATTGCGAACAGTGTGCTTGATTTATCAGAGCCTGGAGCGGTTGTGAAAGAGTCTTCATACGAAGAATATTTAAAGGATAAAGGTGTAATTAAACTTTAGGGTTTACACATACTCATTAGGTATGTATAATGAAGTTCAAATAATCAAATAATTTTAGATGAGGCGCATTGCACATGAGTAGCATATCTGATTTAAAGCTCGAAACTTTAGATATGTGAAAGGGTCTGATGCCGAAATGGTATATTTTTCGAGAGATGTACTGTTGGGTCAGAAGGTTAAGAGCTACTGGCCTGTCATTATTTTTAGGATAATGGAGTGCATCACTTGTATATAAAAACAAGTCCCGGCATTCCGGGGCTTTTTTTTATACCATTTGATTGTATGACATTAGGAGGAATTGAATATGACAAAATTAGCAGTCGTCGGTGCAACAGGTGTTGTAGGAAACAAGATGCTTGAGATGCTTGAAAATTACGGAATCGGATATGATGAGGTCGTTTTATTTTCATCAAAACGCTCAAGCGGGAAAGAAATTGAATTAAACGGAGAAACATTGGTTGTTCAGGAACTTACTGATGAAAGCACAGACGGTGGATTTGATTATGTAGTGATGAGTGCGGGCGGCTCAATCAGTGAACACTATGCCCCGCTTTTCGAAAAACACGGTGCCATTGTAATTGATAACTCGAGTCAGTGGAGAATGCATGAAGATATAGATTTAATTGTTCCGGAGATTAATGAACCGAAGCTTGACCGGAAAATTATTGCAAATCCAAACTGTTCAACTATCCAGTCAGTGGTTGCATTAAAACCGCTGCAGGATAAATTCGGTTTGAAGCGGGTCCATTATGCAACGTATCAGGCAGTGTCCGGTTCCGGTTCCGGCGGTATACGTGATTTAGAAGATGGCGCGAAAGGTGAAGAACCAACTACCTATCCCCACCCTATTCATAATAATGTACTGCCGCACATCGATGTATTCTTAGAAAACGGCTATACAAAAGAAGAACAGAAAATGATTGATGAAACGAAAAAAATATTACAGGATGATGCACTTGAAGTGACAGCAACATGTGTCCGTGTACCTGTTATGGACAGTCACAGTGTCCAAATGAACGTCACGCTTGATAAAGAAGCAACTGTTGAAGAAGTGAGAGATGCATTTAGAGGATTTTCACACATCGTTTTGATGGATAATCCGGAAAATAATGAATACCCGATGCCGCTCGATGCTGCAGGGCGACCTGAAGTATTTGTCGGCAGAATCAGAAAAGATCCGACACTGCCGAATACATTCCATGTATGGTGTGTCAGTGATAACTTACTGAAAGGTGCAGCGCAGAACACGGTGCAGATTTTACAGACATTGATTGACGAATAATAAGGAGATGACAAAAATGAGTATGATTTTTGAAGGTATTGGAGTAGCGATGACAACGCCGTTTAGAAATGATGAAATTGATTATGACGCATTCAGAGAACATATTGAATACTTGATTGAAAATGATGTACAAAGTCTGGTAGTAAACGGAACAACCGGTGAATCCCCTACTTTAAGTTCGGAAGAGGTTAAATCTCTGCTGTCAGCAGCAGTTGAAACTGCAGCGGGTCGTGTACCGGTCGTTGCAGGTACAGGTACAAACTCAACAAAACGTTCAATTGAGCTTTCACAATATGCGGAACAAATTGGTGCGGACGGGGTGATGTTAATTACACCCTACTACAATAAGAGTAATCAACGCGGCTTAGTCGCTCATTTCACAGCGATCGCTGACAGTATCAATATCCCGGTCATACTTTATAATGTCCCTGCCCGTACTGGAATGACTATTGAGCCTGAGACAATATTTGAATTAAGTCAGCATGAAAATATTGTTGCATTAAAAGATGCGGTTGGTGATTTAAATTATACGATTAAAGTATTGAATCTCATCGATGAGGATTTCGTACTTTACAGTGGTAATGATGATAACTTATGTGATTTTACTGCACTCGGAGGCAGAGGGTTAATTTCAGTCGCAGGGAATGTCATTCCCGGAGAATTACAGGATGTATATATCCGCACTAAAAATAATGATGCAGCTGCCCGTGCAGCATTCGATGCAGTGATGCCTGTAATCGATGCCGTACAGATGGATGTGAATCCAATTCCAATTAAAGTGTTAACAACTGAACTTGGATTTGGAAACTATGAACTCAGACTGCCGTTGATTCCGATTGATGAAGTAAGTCAGAAAAAAATCAAAGATGCATTTCATGAGTTCAAGGAGGGTGTGAGAGTATGAAAGTTCTGCTCATAGGATATGGAACAATGAATAAAATTACTGCCCGTCTTGCTGAAGAAGCCGGTCATGAAATTGTCGGTGTCATCGGCAGAAGCGCTTCCCCATATCCCGAATTTTCTTCAATTGATGAAGCAGGTGCGGATGTCGCTGTTGATTTTTCCAACCCCGCACTTCTGCTTCCATTAATAGAGCAGGAGTTTAAAACACCGCTTGTTGTTGCGACAACAGGAGAAAAAGAAAAAATTGTGGAAATATTAAAGACACGTGCTGAGACGGCACCGGTATTTTTCAGTGCAAATATGAGCTACGGTGTGCATGCTGTCACTAAAATACTGGAGGCGGCACTTGCCCTTCTTGATGATTATGATGTTGAAATTACGGAACGCCATCATAACAAAAAAGTAGATGCTCCGAGCGGTACGCTCGTTAAACTGCTGGATGAAGTACTTGCCCGCCGGACAGACAGTTACCCTGTATATGACCGCTCTAATGTAAACCAGCAGCGGAAAAAAGAAGAAATCGGCGTTTCCAGTATGAGGGGCGGTACGATTGTCGGTACGCATGATGTCATATTTGCAGGTACGGACGAAGTCATTGAACTGCGCCATCAGGCACAGTCCAAGGATATTTTCGCAAATGGTGCGATTAAAGCAGCAGCAGCACTTGTGAATAAAGATAACGGTTACTACACATATAACAACTTATTTTAAAGGAGAAAGTATTCATGGAGAATTTTACAGCTGAAGAGATTATTCAATATATATCAAATGCAGAAAAGGTTACACCGGTAAAAGTTTATGCTAATGGACAATTTGAAGGTGTTTCTTTCCCGGAGAGTTTTAAAGTATTCGGATGCAGTAAATCTAAAACAATTTTTGCGGACTACAGTGAATGGGATGTTTTTTACAAAGAAAATGAATCTTTATTTACTGACATTGTCGTAGAACAGGACCGCCGCAATTCTGCAATTCCGTTAAAAGATCTGACAAACACTAATGCCCGTATTGAACCAGGTGCATTTATCCGTGAACATGCTGTCATTGAAGACGGTGCAGTGATTATGATGGGAGCTACGATTAACATCGGTGCTGTGGTCGGTGAAGGTACGATGGTTGATATGAACGCAACTCTCGGCGGCCGTGCAACGACAGGGAAAAATGTACATGTCGGTGCAGGATCTGTCCTTGCAGGTGTGATTGAACCGCCAAGCGCCTCCCCTGTTGTCATTGAAGATGATGTTTTAATCGGTGCCAATGCTGTCATTTTAGAAGGTGTTCGTGTCGGTGCCGGAGCAATTGTTGCTGCGGGTGCTATTGTGACTGAAGATGTTCCGGCAGGAGCAGTCGTTGCAGGTACACCTGCACGGGTGATTAAGCAGACAAGTGAAGTAGAAAGTACAAAACGTGAAATCGTCTCAGCATTACGCCGTTTAAATGACTGATTTGGAATTTGTGACAACTCACAGAAGATATCTGCATGCACACCCTGAACTGAGTATGAATGAATTTAACACAACGCGTTATATAAAGGAAGTTCTGAATTCTTTAAATATAGAATATACAACACCTCTAAATACTGGTGTTATCGTAGAACTTGACGGTAACAGTGATACCACAATCGGTTTCCGTGCAGATATAGATGCGCTGCCGATTCATGAAGAAAATGATACAGAGTATCGAAGTTTAACAGACGGTGTTATGCATGCATGTGGGCACGACGGTCATACCGCGGCCCTTCTTTTATTTGTTAAGAGATGTCACGATTTAAAAAATAATGGGTTACTCAAGCATAACTGTGTGTTTATTTTCCAGCCGAGCGAAGAGACGATGGCCGGTGCGAAACAACTCATAGATGCCTGGGGCGGCAGTATGAAGATGGATGCGGTGTTTGGTGTTCATCTGATGCCTGATGAGGATACGGGGCTTTATCTGTACCGTGATGACGAAATCACGGCGAGTGCGACAGAATACAGATTTTATATTACAGGACAGTCAAGTCATGTGGCACAAAAGCATAAGGGAGTTTCCGCAGTGGAAGCCTTGATGTATGTGGCACGTGAAGTGAGCCAGATTCAGCAGTATCATCTTGACGGATTGAACAGAAATATTGTTCATGTCGGGCAGATGAATGCCGGTGAAGCAATCAATACTGTTGCTTCAAATGCCTATCTTGAAGGTACAATACGGACATATGAAGCGGACGATTTAAATACTGTAACAAGACAGATGGATAAAATCAGACAAAGCGCACAATTATTATACGGAGTGGATGTTGCCCTTAAATTTAATGAAGGATACCCTGCGACCAAAAACAGTCCGGAATTAAAAACAGTCGTTGATCAGGCGGTTAAAAATATCAACGGAACGTCTGTATTAAATGATAAGCCGTATTTGTTCGGCGAAGACTTTAGTTTCTACAGAGAAATCGCCCCTTCATACTTCATATTTGTCGGTGCAAAAGATGATTCTAAAGGATTCAACAGCAGTCTTCATACTGCTCGATTTGATTTTGATGAACATGTATTAATGAATGTTGCAGATTATTTTGAAGAAATAGTAAAAGTGTTTTAGGAGAGGATACAATGGGTGGTACATTCAGTATCAATCAAAAGGAATTTATCAATCAGGCACAAAACATAACCAAAAATATTCCAACGATTGCGGTTGTTAAAAATAATGCTTATAATCACGGTCTTGAATTCAGTGTGAAGTGTTTTATAGAAGCAGGGATTAAGGCTTTCGGCACTACGAATATAGCTGAAGCAGTCAAAATCAGGGAAATTAATCAAGAGGTACGCATATTTTTAATGAATCCGACAGCTGAATTTGATGCGGTGCGTCAATATCAGCTTGATATCACCCTCCCCTCCTTAGAGTATTATAAAAAATATCAACAGAGTTTAAACGGGATTAATGTACACCTGGAATACGCCGGCCTGTTTAACCGTTCCGGTTTCAACAGTGCTGAAGAAATGCTTGAAGTACTCCATCATGAAAAGAAACTGGATGAAACTGAGCGCTTCAATCTTACCGGTTTATGGACTCATTTTGGATATGCAGATGAGTTTGACGGTGTTTATGAAGAAGAACGTGAAGGATGGCTCTCTATTGTAGAAACATTTCAGAAACGTGATATCAGAATTCCTGTAATTCATGCACAGAATACAGCGAGTTTTGTCAGAGACGGATTGTTCGACGGGCACACCCATTTAAGACTCGGGGTCGGATTATACGGCGGTACGCCGTATGAGGAGGCCCCCGGTACTTATAATCAGTCAATTTCTCTTTCTGCCCCGGTGATACAGATCAGACCCCTTTCTAAAGGTATGCCTTGCGGCTACAGTGCAGCATTTGTGGCAAAGAAGGATACGAAGGCTGCGGTTGTTGACATTGGCTATGGAGATGGTATCATGCGTTCACGTGCATCATATGAATGTGAGATAAACGGGAAGATGTATCCAATTCGGGCGTTAATGATGAGTCATATGCTGGTTGAAGTTGATGATTGCGTGTCAACAGCAGATACAGTATATATTTATAATAAAAATCTCCGTGTGGATGATTTTAGAAACCGCGGAATCGGTGCAGTATCTGAACAGCTCGGAGCTCTTAATTTTCAAACATTAAAACAGGAGGTATATTAATGTCACTAGAATATTTAAATAACCGGCTGCAGTTTGCCGGACAGGATATTACGGCAGTTGCAGAGGAATTCGGAACACCGCTTATTGTATATGATGAAGCTTATATGCGTCATCAGATGAGAAGATTTCATAATGTACTTTCATTAAAAGATATCCCTTACTCTGTTTCCTATGCTTCAAAAGCATTCTCCACCCTCGGGATGATTCAGATTCTCGAAGAAGAAAATATGGAACTGGACGTCGTTTCTATCGGTGAATTATACACTGCGTTAAAGGCCGGATTTGAGCCGGAAGATATTCATTTTCACGGTAATAATAAAACACCGGAAGAAATCAGTTATGCGTTAAATCACGGGGTAAAATTCTTTGTAATTGATTCTGTAGATGAAATCGGGCTGATTGACAGTCTTGCTTCTGAAACGGTCGATGTTTTAATACGGATTAATCCAGGCATTGATGTGGATACGCATGAATTTATATCCACTGGTCAGGAAGACAGTAAATTCGGATTGTCCTTAATTACCGGAGATGCACTTAAGGCAGTGAAAACAATTAATGACAGCAGACATCTAAACTTTAAAGGTCTTCATTATCATCTAGGTTCCCAGCTGTCTGTCTATGCACCGTTTGTTAATGCATTGATCCGGGTATTTGACTGGCTGGATGCGCATGAAATAGAAATAGACATTTTGAATATGGGCGGCGGATACGGTATCGTTTATACTGAAGAGGACATCCCCTTCCCTATTGAAGAAGGTTTCGATGTCATAATTGATAAACTGAAACAGTTATGTGAGCAATACGAACGGCCTGTGCCTCATGTCATGATTGAACCGGGACGTTCAATTACAGCAGAAGCGGCTGTGACGGTTTATAAAGTGGGGACAATTAAAACAATACCCGGCGTGAGTAAGTATGTATCTGTAGACGGCGGTATGAGTGATCATATCAGAACACCGCTGTACGGCGCAGAATATGAAATTCTGCCGGCAGAATTGACGGATGATGAAAATCAGGAAGTTCATGTTGTCGGTAAACTCTGTGAATCCGGAGATATTATCGGTAAAAATAAAGTACTGCCGAAAAATATTAAACGCGGAGATTTACTGGTTGTCAAATCAACAGGAGCCTACCACTATTCAATGGCTTCAAATTATAATCAGATGTTGAAACCGGCAGTGGTATTTATCAATGAAGAAGGCATAAAAGAAGTTGTGAAGCGGCAGTCTCTGGAGCAGTTGATTCAAAATGATATATTATAAAAAGAATACAGAAGAATATGATAATATAAATCCTTTTAGCTTTTAGTTAAAAGGATTTTTTGATTGTTGTTCAATTAAGAGTGTATAATGTAATCAGTTTAATAATAAAAGGGGATGACAAGAGTGAAGGAAGCTTTAATTATTGTAGATATGAGTAATGATTTTGTGGCGGATGAAGGCACGTTGACTGTCGGAAAGCCTGCACAGGAAATAGTTGGTTATATCAGGAATTTAGCCGATACTTTTTTAAATAAAGGGAATATCGTGGTGATTGCGATGGATGCACATATAAAGGACGATAAGCACTTCAATACTTGGCCGCCGCATAATATTATCGGTACAAAAGGACAGGAGTTGTACGGTGAGCTATATGAATGGCATAAAAATAATCTGGATAATAACAAAGTTTTATATCAACCGAAACAGAATTACAATGCATTCTTTAATACAGACCTCGCTGAAAAACTTAGAAATGAAAACGTTGATACAGTCCATATTGCCGGTGTGACTACAGATATTTGTGATTTCCTGACGGTTGCCGGTGCGGATGCGGAGGGATTCAACACAGTGATTCACAGGCGTGGCGCGGCGACTTTTACAAATAACGGGGATTTAATGATTGAACATATGGAACGCTGTTTCCAGACACAGGTGATTGAATAGGTATTCTCTCACAGTATTGTGGATATTAATAAAGAGAGATGCGGTTAGTTTAACTAACCGCATCTCTCCTCAGTGATACAAATCAATTCATTACAATTTAATTGTTTTGTTAAATTAATTTATATTATAGTTTAACAACGTTAGCAGCCTGTGGACCGCGGTCGCCTTCAACTACTTCAAATTCTACTGATTGACCTTCTTCAAGAGATTTGTAACCTTCTTGATTGATCGCTGAGAAATGAACGAATACGTCGTTTTCTCCTTCGATCTCGATGAAACCAAAACCTTTTTCTGCATTAAACCATTTTACTGTACCTTGTTTCATTAAATGTTCCTCCAAAGACTATATTCAACAACACACAATTCGTTATAGTCTCGAAAAAATAGAATAACTAGTCTTTCTCGTACTGTAACAAATGCTTGTTGATAGTTCCTAGTATACTAGAGAGGACGGGACTTTGCAATGCCTATATGGGATTTATCAGTATTTTATGATTTCAATATTTCGTTGTTTTTTAACATTACAGGTGTGTAAAAAATCTGGAGAGATTCTTCACACTCTTCGCAGTATTCCATGTCACATACATTGTAAAATGCAGTCATTCCATACTTTCCTTCAATATTACTGTGAAATTTATTTTTCATGTCTTTCAACAGTTCGTGGTAAAATGTTATCATAGATTCTTTCGTAGAGAATTCATAAGATTTATCTATATCATTCTGCCATCCATCAAAAAGCCACCAGCCTTCATAATCTGCTTTAATAACGGCAACTTGATACATATTAAAAACCTCTATTCTGTAAAGTGATATCACTTACACATTATAAACGCGAATAATTCGCAATATCAAGAAGAAACTCCTATAATTATAAGTAAGAGGTGTTTATTATGAAGGCAAAATTAGTGATTGTAACTGGTAAAGTCCAGGCAGTTGGTTTTCGTTTTTCCACTAAAATGATTGCAGATGATCTTGATATAAAAGGATATGCCAAAAATGTTCAGGATTATGTAGAGATTCTCGGTGTAGGAGAAGATGAAAAACTGAATCAGTTTGTCAATAAAGTCATCCAGGGTGCATCACCGTCCTCAAGAGTAGATGATTACTCAGTAAAAGAAGTTTCGGTTGATGAGTCATACAAGAAGTTTTATACAAATTAGTTTAGCGCAGGTGTTTATTTATGAAATTTAATATATCACATTGGACAGCATCACTTGTGTCTGTTCCGGTTGCTGTTATATCAGGTGCTATCTCAATGATCGCATTCGATATTCATCTTATCTATGATATGCTGATTGGTGCCGGTGCGTTTTTTGCTGCATACCTCCCTACCCAGTCTGTCAGTATGAACCGGCAGCTTCAGGAGTACGGACTCACAAAAAGCGAGTATAAATATATTAATACTCAGCTTCGGGACGCACGCGAGAAGCTCAGCAGACTCAGAAAAAGCTATTCGAGTATACGGAGTTTAAAAGATGCAAAATTGATTTATGATATTAATCGTTTAATACGTACCGTATTAAAAACAGTTGAAGACGATCCGAAGAAATTTTTTGGAATTCAGCAGTTTTTTCATTCCAATTTAGATTCGGCGGTAAATACAATTGAACAGTATTTATTTCTTTATAAAATGCCCGGTAAATCTAAAGATGAGAAGATAAGACTCCATGAAACAAGGCTTTCATTACTGGAACTTAAACGTACGATAGAAGCCAATCTTTCAGCCATGAACAAAACCAATTACCAGTCTCTTGATGTTGAACGTGACATTATCAGCATTAATAACAAGAGGTCTGAACGTAAATACAGGCTTGAAAACAAGCTTCATAAACAACAGGTTAATCTAAAGAAAAAAGAAACAGAGAAAGAAACTGTAAATGCATACCGAGGTGAAGAAAATGACAGAAGAGAATAACTTGAAGAATGAATTATTAAAAGATCCTTTTGGGGATACGGAGAATACTCAGGAGCTACAACCTCTTCCTGAACAGAAAGAGCAGAAAGAAAGTGTTTTAACGACATATAAGGAGCACTTCTCTCCTGAAGATTTGAAGACAATCACAGAAATCAAAGATAAAATTGAACCACTTGATAACGATGCATTAATCGTGTACGGCTCTAATGCCCAGCAGGCACTTTCAAAGTTCTCCCACCAGATGCTTGAAGAGGTACAGTCTAAAGATGTCGGCCCTATTGGAGATACTCTGGAAGATTTGATGAAAAAACTGAAGATGATTGATCCTGATGAGTTAACTAAAGGAAAAAAGAATGTATTTAACAGGATTTTCAAACGCGTGTCAAAGTCAGTTAACGAATTGATTTCAAAACATCAGAGTGTCGCATCCCAGGTGGATAGAATCAGTATACAGCTGGACCATGCCAAAGAAGTTCTGGTTAAGGATGTCCATCTTCTCGATAATCTATATGAGCAGAATAAAGATTATTTTGATGCACTGAATGTTTATATCGCAGCAGCTGAATTGAAAAAAGAAGAGATTACCCAGGAGGTTCTTCCTGAATTAAGAAAGCAGGCAGATCAGTCGAATAATCAAATGCAGGTTCAGGATGTTAATGATATGATGCAGTATTTGAACCGTCTTGAAAAAAGAATCCATGATTTGAAGCTTTCAAGACAAATTACACTGCAGTCGGCACCGCAGATTCGTATGATTCAAAATATTAATCAGACCCTGGCTGAGAAAATTCAAAGCTCAATTTTGACGAGTATTCCGCTGTGGAAGAATCAGATGGCCATTGCACTCACCCTTCTCCGTCAGGAATCTGCATCAAAAGCACAGCAGCAGGTTACAAATACGACCAATGAACTCTTAACTAAAAACTCTGAGATGTTGAAGCAGAATTCAGTGCGTACAGCAGCAGAGAATGAACGCGGCATTGTTGATATTGAAACACTGAAAACGACCCAGGAGAACCTGGTGACAACTATTGAGGAGACACTCCGTATCCAGGAAGAAGGTTCTGAAAAGCGTAAGTCCGCAGAGAAAGAACTTGTGGAAATGGAAGAAGATTTGAAGAAGAGGTTATTACAAATTAAAGAAGAAAGAAACTTATAAAAAAAGTGATGTCGTTAAGACATCACTTTTTTGTTTATTACGTGTATTTTACTTTTTCTTTTCCGGCTGCAATGATATATCCTGCTATATATCCAATGATAAGAAGCGGTATCCATTCAAACTGATTTGAAAACAGCGGAAGGAATTCAATAAATGAGAGATTCATCCATTCATTTCTATGAAGCACTGCAAGAATACTCACGATTATAACTAATATCACCGGCAGCTGCATGCTGAGTCTCGGTGAAGGTATGAAGTACGTGATGATTAACAGGAACACAGATGTCATTGCTATAGGATAAAGTATTGATAACACAGGTACACTTGTTTCAATAACGGTATTTAATCCCTGGTTGGCAAGGCCTAATGAAATGAGTGTGAATATCACAACAAATACTCTGTAAGGAATTTTAGGCAGGATACTGTTGAAATACTGGCTGACTGAAACAACAAGACCGGCAGCAGTCGTCATACATGCCAATAGAACAATGATTCCAAGTAATACAGCTCCGAATGTGCCGTAAGTGTCGTCTGCGATGAATGTAAGTATGAATGTACCAAGATTTTGGTCCCCTACTTCGGCACCGCCGAGATCTACTCTTGTTCCAAGCCACCCAAGTGCAATATAGATTGCGGCAAGCAGTACTGCTGCAAGACTCGCTGACTTAATTGTACCGAAAAGTAATTCTTTACGGCTTGTGATACCCAATCCTCTTATAGAATTTAATACAAGCATTGAGAAGGCAATGGCAGCAATTGCATCCATAGTTAAATATCCTTCAGTGAAACCGATAGTAAACGCTGATGATTCTGTAAATGCCGCATCTGTCGGATTTATAGGATTATTAATGTAGGCTAAGACCGCAGTAATGATTAACAGCAGCATTGTAATTAATAGTGCCGGTGTTAAGAACTTACCGATAGTATCAACCAGAGAGTTCGGTGAATAACTTAATGCGAATATGATTAGGAAATATACTATTGTGAAAATTAATAAAGGTGCCCAGCTGTCAGGTTGATTGAGAAATGGGACAACTCCCATTTCATATGCTGTCGTAGCAGTTCTTGGAATTGCAAAAAACGGACCGATAGTCAGATAAATAGCAACAAGCAGTACAACTGAAAATACGGGATGAACTGCTTTAAGAGACTCTCTGTACCCTTCTTTGGAGATGGAAGCTGCGATGACACCAATAAGTGGAAGCCCGACTCCTGTTAATACAAAGCCGATAATTGCTAATAAAAAGAATTCTCCACTGTTATATCCAAGACCAGGCGGAAATATTAAGTTTCCGGCACCGAAGAACATAGCAAAAAGCATAAATCCAACGGCAAAAACGTGTTTAGTGCGCATATATTTACTCCTTCTAATTTTAAAATGTATATTATATACTACAATATAACATACATAAAGTCCATAAGATTTTTAATAGTCAGATATTTTTAATTAGAATATTACATAATCAGTGATTTTAGAATCCTGTTTAGTAAATTCGGAAGAACCAGCGGAATCTCCTCTGCCTTTTTGACGATTAAAGTGTTTGTACCGTATATATTTTTTATAGCGGATACAGTTGCTTCATCACTTTCTTCTGCAATAAAGATATTAATAATGTTAATACCTTTACGAACCGCATGATTCACGGCTTCATGAGTATCAGTAACTCCGGATTGATTATAATTTTCTGCACTCGGCAGGCCGTCTGAAAACATAATGATGAATTTATCACTGTAATCCAGTGAATCAAGAAGCGGGATCTCGTGGGCTAGTATATAGCCGTCCCTGTTGTCGCCCGAAGCCTCAATATCAAGAAGGGAAATCGGATAATAGTATAATGAACGGCTGAAGTCCATGTGTGTGTATATTTTGTTTGGATATTCCTTGTCCATTACCTCAAAAGAATCTTCATGATAGGAAATAATTCTGTGTTCAATTTTTAATGACTTGAGAATGTTATTAAAAATGATGATTCCTTCAACAGCATCCTCAATATAGTCAGTCATTGAAAACGACTGATCGAGTACCAAAGTAAATACAGCATCAAATTCTTTTGACACTGCATCTTTTTTGTAAAATAACTTATGAGAATCATTAATGATTTGTGATGTTGGATTTTTTAAAAGTCTTCCGGAGACCCGGTTCTTATGCACTTCATTCTGCTTAAAATTCAATACCTGGTTCATTTCTCCGACAATTCTATTGGTTGTGTCATTATACTTATCAAACAGTTCACGGTACTTACTGTAATTTTTCAGACGAATCTTCGGGGCAATCTCTTCCAAAGTAGCAAATTGATTAGTGGAATGTTCATCACTGATCTGATTAGTCCCCGCATTACTGCCAAATTGTTCAGTAAAATCTGAGACATCATCATCATAGCGGTTATCTGTATTATGCCGGCTTTTCTGACTGTTATTGTCCCCTGCTTCACCCAGGAGACTGGCGTCATCTGCATCACGGTCAGTTTTTGTATCAATGTTACGGTATGGTTCACTGTCATCTTCACTACCCGATTCAAGTGAACTGCTGTCTTTTCTGAATGGTGTCTCTGCAATATACTCTGCAATTTCGTTAAAAGGCATTTCATGATGCTGATAGGCAGGGAGTGAATGAAGATGCGTCAATGCATTGAAAATACTTTTAGCAGCAGCGATACTTTCATCTGTACTGTTACAAATAATATTAAATGTCTGACCAGCAAAAGATAGAGTCGAGGTGTTGTTAATAACAGCAGTATTCAATTGTCTGACCAGCAAATCAGCATCATTTTTTGCCGGCTTATTGAAAGACTTCAGCAGAATATTGTCTCCTTTTGAAACGAGCGCTTTAATAAGTGGCCTCACTGAAAATGCATAACGCCGTGTCCGGTAATATTCCAATGACAGAAAAATCTGCTCAAGTAATACAGGGACATCTCTCATCTGTTCATATTTCGCATAATCAAGTATAAATTTCTGTGCAAAACGTGTATAAATATCATGTTTGAAGCCGTCAATTTCACTAATATCATGCCTGTGTTTCCAAAACATACTCAAGTTCATAATATTTTCTGAAGGATGATAATAACTGAACTTACGTACAGAAACAGTCACATTTTTGTCCTTAAACAACAGGCGTGCTAAATCTGTAAGCTCCATCATTATTCTGGAATCAACAATTTCATCATTAAATTTTATAAATGAATAAGTCATTATTTATCACTGTCCAAAATGCAGTTTCACTGCGTTTAAAATAGCTTTCTTTTCCTGATCATTATCAAGCTTGTCAACAATTGTCCGCCTCACCGCTCTGTCCATCGGCATTTCAGTACTTAAATCTGCAAAATCCAGTAAACTTCTGACACTGGACGGTTCCTTTGATATCTGCCCTTGTTTAGTCATTGTCACCAGATCCTCATGAAAGTCAGAAAGCTGTTTGAGGATGTTTATATCATTTTGTATACTCTGTTCTTTCAGAATTTCAGTAAGTGCTTCTTTTGAAACATAGTCTATTTCTATGACATTAAATCTATTCAAAAGAGCTTCATTCATCGGCATTGTACCTACATAGCCCACATTAATTGCAGCTACAGCAAGGAAACCATCATCTGCAGTAATCTCCTCACCTGTAAGAGGATTGGTCATCCGGCGTCTGTAATCAAGAACGGCATTCAGTACAGGCAGCACTTCGGGTTTCGCCATATTTATCTCATCAATATAGAGCATACCGCCCTTTTTCATTGCCTGCACGACCGGGCCGTCAATAAACTTAATTTCCTGTTTACCGTCAATATATTCGATTGTTTTAAAACCGAGCAGGGATTCAATATCTACATCCACGGAACAGTTAATACTGTATATTTTACGGTTCAGAGTATTGGACAAATCTTCTGCAAGGCGGGTTTTACCGGATCCGGTAGGACCTTTCAACAGAAGGTTCTTCTTTAAATTCAATATATTTATGGCATCTTCTCTGATGGTCTGATCATTATGGGAAAATAAAAAGTTCATCATTTATTTCACTTCTTCGAAGTAAGTTTTATAGTAACCGCCGACTTTACCGGAATTATCAATGACAAAAATATATTCTTCGGTCTCATTAACTACAGTATAGATACTGCCTGCTGTCAGCATGTCGGAAACTTTATATTTTGCAGCATTGGTATGAGCAACCTTTACTTTTTTAATATCATTATTCTGCCAGGTTTCATGTAACATCAAATCTCTCCAATTCATTATAGTGTCATTTATTTTAACATATAAAAACAAGGTACCGCGAGGGTACCTCGTTTTTGATTTAATTATTATCCTTCAAGAAGTAAATCTTCAGGATTTTCGATTAAATCTTTAATTGTTTTCAGGAAGCCTACAGACTCTTTTCCATCAATGATTCTATGGTCATAGCTGAGTGCGACATACATCATCGGACGTACTTCTATTGAACCGTCAGGCATTGCAACCGGACGTTTTTGAATAGTGTGCATACCGAGGATTGCCGCCTGAGTGCCATTGATAATCGGTGTAGACATTAAGGATCCGAATACACCGCCGTTTGTAATTGTAAATGAACCGCCTGTCATATCATCAAGGCCTAATTTTTTATCCTGTGCTTTTTTCGCAAGTCCGGCAATATCAGATTCAATATTTGCAAATGTTTTGCGGTCTGCATTACGCACAATCGGTACTAAAAGACCGTCTTCTGTGGATACAGCAATTCCAATATCATAGAACTGTTTGTATATCATATCATCGCCGTCTATTTCTGCGTTAACTGCAGGATATTTTCTTAAGGCAGCAACAGAAGCTTTTGTAAAGAATGACATGAATCCGAGTCTCGTTCCGTCATTACGTTCCTGGAACTGATCTTTTTTACGCTTTCTAAGTTCCATCACATTTGTCATATCAATTTCATTAAAAGTTGTCAGCATTGCAGTGTTTTGAGTCACTTCATGCAGTTTTTTTGCAATGGTTTTACGACGTCTCGGCATTTTTTCACGAAGTACCGGCTTATCAGGTGAATCAGGTGTTTTAGGTGTTTCTTTTTTTGGTTCCTGTTTTTCTGCAGGTTTGTTGTTATGATTTGAAACATCCTGGCTTCTGACAAGACCACGTGGATCACTTGCGTTAATGTCAGAAAGGTCTAAGCCTTTTTCTCTTGCAAGACGTCTTGCAGATGGCGTTGCAACAATACGGTCATCATTGGAAGCATCTTCTTCAGTTTCTTTAGAATCAGAACTTTCGCTTGCTGAGGGTTCTTCTTTTTTCTCTTCTTTTTGATCATTATTTTCTTTGGAAGATTGAGAGGATTCTTTCGATTCACTTGCAGAACCACCCTCTTCAACAACGGCAATTACCTGTCCAACTTCAACAGTATCGCCTTCTTCTGCTTTTAATTCTGTGATTGTACCACTTTCTTCACTGATTACTTCAACATTTACTTTATCAGTCTCAAGTTCTAAAATATTTTCGCCTTTTTCTACATAATCACCGGGTTGTTTTAACCATTCGGCAATTGTTCCTTCAGTAATTGATTCGGCAAGCTCGGGTACTTTAACTTCAGCCATTAATTATTTTCCTCCTAGACATTCATTGCTTTTTCTATGATTTTTCGTTGAATACGTTTATATGATTCGCCGTCACCTTCAGCAGGTGATGCACTTGGTTTACGTCCGTAATATTTGACTTCAGCCCGGTCGGGAACTGCATCCCATAAATACGGCATTGCAAACTGATAGGCACCCATATTTTTAGGTTCTTCCTGAACAAAGCCGACTTCTTCTAAGTTTCGTAAACCTTTGAGTAATTCATTAATTTCTTCCTGAGGAAACGGATAAAGCTGTTCCAGTCTGATAATTAAGCGCTCATCCGAAGGATGGTCTTTTTCATACTGCATTAAATCCACTGCAACTTTACCGCTGGCAATTAATACTTTTTTAACTTTAGTTTTTTTATAATCTGCATAAATAATCTCTCTGAAACGATTATTAACAAATACGTCAAGCGGGTCGCTGACAGTTGCATTTCTGAGAAGACTCTTTGGTGACATTACAACCAGCGGTCTCATCTTATCTGTATCCAGATACTTTGCCTGTCTGCGCAGCAGATAGAAATAATTTGCTGTGCTTGTTAAGTTGGCAACAGTCATATTATTTTCAGCGGCAAGCTGTAAAAAGCGTTCGAGTCTTGCACTTGAATGCTCAGGACCCTGTCCTTCCTGAGAGTGCGGCAGGAATAGAGACAGACCGGAAGTTTCTCCCCATTTGGCATTACTTGAGAACATGAAGTTATCGAAGTAAACCTGGGCCATGTTTGCGAAATCTCCGTACTGAGCTTCCCATATAGTTAAGGATTTTTTATTTTCAACATTGTAACCGTAATCAAATCCAACTACTGCTGCTTCGGATAACGGCGAATTATGGACATCAAATGTTGCTTTAGAATCAGGTACGCCGTGAAGTGGAACATACCGTTCCCCATTTTCGGAATCATTTAACACAGCATGACGATGGGCAAAAGTACCGCGTTCGGAATCTTCTCCGGATAATCTGACCGGTGTGCCGTCCTGATTAATTGTTGCAAAGGCGAGTGTCTCGGCATGTGCCCAGTCAATAAGATTATCATCTTTTTCAAATGGTTTTTTACGTCTCTCAAGTACCTGTGCAAGTTTTTTAAACACTGTAAAACCTTCAGGATAATCAAAAAGTGCGTCGTTGATTTCTTTAAGTCGTTCGACAGTGATTTCACTGTCCGTCTCGTTCTTCTGACCTTCCAGTACAATCTCAGTTGCTTTAATATCATCTTTAACAGCAGTATCATTTTTATCAATTTTGTCATGTGCTGCACGCATTTCTTCAGCAACACTGTCAATAATACGATTCTTTTCATCTTCTGTAATGACATTTTCCGATACAAGCTGATCACCGTACAACTCGTCAATCGTGTTATGGCTCTTAACTTCTTTATAGAGCATCGGATTGGTTGTGGATGGTTCATCCATCTCATTATGCCCGTATCTGCGGTAGCCAATCAGGTCAATGACAATATCCTTGTTGTATTCCTGACGGTACTTCAGAGCAATTTCAATTGATCTTAATACATGCTCTGGTTTATCCGCATTTACATGAAGGACCGGCAGATTAAAGCCGAGTGCAGCATCTGATGCATATTCAGTAGAGCGTGAATCTCGTTCTTCAGTTGTAAAACCGATTCGGTTATTTGAGATAATATGAATTGATCCGCCGACTTTGTAACCGTTCAGTTTACCCAGATTCATTGTTTCAAATACAACACCCTGACCCGGGAATGCTGCGTCTCCGTGAATAATGGCGGCAATGGATTTGTTGAAATCAAGGTCCGGTGCACCACTCTTATCCACACTTTCCTGCTGCGCACGTGTTTTACCGACAACTATCGGTGCAACAACTTCCAGGTGGCTCGGATTGTTGGCGAGGCTGATTCTCTGTTCAATGCCTTTATCACTTCTTGTTTTAGCACCGCCGAGATGATATTTAACATCGCCGGTCCATCCGTTTGAAAGCTCAAGTGAACCGTCATCCGGAATGAATTTCATCGGGTCGGTGTGCATAAATTCGCTAATCATCATTTCGTATGGTTTTTGAAGCACATGAGTGAGTACATTCAAGCGGCCGCGGTGAGCCATACCAATTTGGAGATTAGGGATATTTTCGTCTGCCATTAATGTGAGTAAATGATCCAGCATTGGGACCATTGTGTCCACACCTTCGATTGAAAATCGTTTGGCACCGACGAAGTTTTTGTGGAGATACTTTTCAAACCCCTGAACTTTTGAAAGCATTTTAAACAATTCAATTTTTTCATCTTTGCTGTAGTCAATCTTAGGTTGGTTCTCAATCGTCTCTTTCAGCCATTGGCGTTCCTTAGTATCATTAATATGCATATATTGGTATGCAATTGGACCAGTGTACACTTCATACAGATGTGTCACTGCATCATTCGCATTATCATAAAGACCACCTAAATGTGGACTGACTAGAGATGCAGGGAGTTTCTTAAGCTCTTCTGTTGAAATACCGTATTCTGCTGCATCAAAATTTGGGACATTTTCAAATTTAGGACGATAGACCGGATAAATATCAGCTTTTAAATGACCAAACAGCCGAATATCATCGAGTAATCTAAGCATCCCTTTCACACTTTGTTGATTATCTTTTGTCAGTCCGCCACCGCCTGCATTAAGTTCCCTGAACAATGTCTGCATTTCTTCTGAGACACTGTTCGGATCATCTTGATACATATCGTAAAGTTCCAGAACCATACCTAAGTTTGTTCCGAACCTCAGCGGGGCTTCTTCAAAGGACTTACCTTCCATTTTCACTGCACCCTCTTTTGTATATTCTTTAATTTATACAATACTATTTTAGCATTATATCTGCCCGTTTTAAAGCCGATGTATTCACTATTTTCTCATTCTATTGATTATTCGGGGAAATCTTACAATTACTTTTGTAAACGCTCCCTTCTCTGATTCAACCCAGACACTTCCGTTGTAATTTTCAACTAATTTTTTAGCAATTGACAAACCGAGACCATTCCCGCCCTGCTGTCTGCTTCTGGATTTATCAACCCGGTAAAACCGGTTGAATACATTTTCAATATCCTCTGAAGGAATGCCGATGCCGTGATCTTTAATGATGATATCAAAAGTATCTTTCCCGCTTTCTGTGGAAATCTCAATATACTTATTTTGCTGATCGTATTTAACCGCATTATCGAGGAAAATTGTCAGCATTTGTTCAAAGTGATGAGTTGCTGTTTTTAAATAAATTTCATCTCCATCAAGGTTAATATCAAAAGTGTAATCCGGATGTACCTTTTTCAGTGAATTAACTCTGCTTTCTATTTCTCTGTTCACATTGACTTCATCGAGAGATTCAGCGACCTTCTCCTCGTTTTTGGTTAATATTAAAAGTTCTTCAACAAGTTTATTAATCCTGTGAAGCTCATCAATCGAAATATCCAGGGATTCATCAAGAACTTTCGGATCATTCTTACCCCATCTGCTGATTAATTTCAAGTGTCCCTGAATAATCTGCAGCGGTGTTCTTAACTCATGAGAAGCATCTTCAACAAACTGTTTCTGCTGATTATAGGATCCTTCCAGGCTGTCCATCATATTGTTGAATGACTCGACCATATAATCGGTCTCAGAAGCACCGGTTTTGAATTTCAGCCGTTCTGAAAATCCTTCATTTTCAATCCTTTTCAACTGGTTTGTAATACTTCTTAGAGGTCTCACCATCTGCGTTGAGAAAAAATAACTGATAATGGATGTAAACAAAATAGATAGAAATCCTATAAATAATGCAATCAGAATCATTGTACGGATAATCAGATTGTAATTATCGAGTGGATGAATGATAGTAACATAGCCGTCCCAGAACCTGGAATCTATTCTTGCGCGGCCGATTAAAAAGCTGCCCTCAGAAGTTTCCAGAGATTCAATTGTGTTTTCAAGCACCGGGACGAAACGTATTTCATCGGCATACTCAAAAGTTGACGGTTCAGTCTCTACCACATCCCCGCCGGCAGTATACAAAATCATAATTTGATTGTCGTAAAGACTCGTAATAATTTCATTTCTTGATATGGTGTTGCTGAACTGCGACTCATACAAATTTGTCACTTCATTGAGACTTTGATTCAGAAAGCTTTCTTCCTGATCCTTCAAATAAAGGCTCATAAAATAAATCAGAAGTGAGCTGAATATTAAGTAAGTAAAAGAAATGATTAAGGTCGACAGGCGCAGCCATTTATATTTAAGAGAATTTTTATTCATACCGAATCACATACCCTACACCACGTACTGTTTCGATTACTTTATGTTTGTCAAAAGGTTTTAACTTATTTCTTAGATACCTGATGTAGACATCGACAACATTCGTTTCGACCTCACTTTCATATCCCCAGACATGTTCCAGAATCTGCTCGCGCCGCAGAACGATTCCGACATTCTGTGCTAAAAGGTAAAGGAGCTCATACTCTGTTTTGGTCAATTCAAGTTCGTTATTATCGATCGTCACCCGATATGCCGAATGGTCAATGGTAATTCCATGTATTTCTATAGTGTCCGATGTATCTTCAGGGACCGGAGAACGTCTCAGAATCACGCGGATTCTTGCGAGAAGTTCCTCGATTTCAAAGGGTTTGACAATATAGTCATCGGCACCGTAATCAAGGCCGATGACTTTATCATATGTCTCCCCTTTGGCAGTAATCATTATAATCGGTGTATTTTTTGTTTTTCTCAATCTGCGGCATACTTCAAGGCCGTTTAATTCAGGCATCATTAAATCAAGAAGGATACAGTCATAATCATATGCGAGTGCTTTTTTTAAGCCATCCTCACCGTCTGCGCTGAGCGTGACCTCGTATCCTTCATGAGTCAGCTCAAGTTCTATAAAACGTGATAAGTTCAATTCATCTTCAACAACGAGTATATGTTTCATATAGTTCAACTCCTCCTAGCTATAGTACCATTTTTTTCTGATTACAAATAATAAAGACACACAGCATACGCACGGAAAATTTCCGTTGTGAACTGCTGTGTGTCCTGCATACTATTTAAATTTATTATGGAGCAGCCAGCTGGTACCGAAAACGACCGCTGTTCCAAGTGCGATTCCTGCCAGAATATCTGTCGGATAGTGTACACCGAGGTAGACCCTTGATGAAGAAATCATCAGGATAAAAAATCCGCATAAGGCATAAAGTATACTCTTGTGCTGCAAATTGGTTTTATTAATAATTGCAATTAACGATCCGAAAAATATTGTTGACCCTGTGGCATGGCCGCTTGGGAAGCTGAAGCCGGAAATCTCTATCAATCTTAAAAGTGACGGACGCTCTCTGTCGAAAGTGTTTTTCAGCAGTGGAATCAGTACACTTGAAGTGATCATGGAAATGACCAGAAATAATGTATGTGTTTTCAAACGGTATAACATTAAAATGGTAATCATAATCAGTGACAGGACAATCATCGTGAGAACTTCACCAATCTGGGTAAAACCAAGCATTACAGCAGTAGTAATAAAGCTCTCGGATGCATAAATGAACTCATATACTTCCCGGTCAATCCACTGGCCGATTCTGGATTCATGAAATACGGCAATGACTCCGAAAATTAGAGTAAAGACTAAAAATAAGGACAGTTTTTTCAACCGGCTCATTTAGTCACCCCCATGTTAAGCAGCTGGTTTACTAAGTCTTCTGATTTAAATCCGCCGTTAAATTGTTTCATTCTTTTAACGATTTCACTGCGGTTATTTTGAAGACTGTCTATTTTATTCTGGAATTCCTGAATTGTAAGATTTTCTTCATGAATTACTGCGGCATAGCCTTTTTCTTCAAAGAAAGAAGCATTTTCAATCTGATCGCCTCTGCTTTGTGAGAGCGGCAGCGGGATTAAAATCATCGGTTTTTCATTCAGCAGAAATTCAAAAATTGCGTTTGATCCGCTCCGACCGACCACAAAGTCTGATATTTTCATCAAATGTGCGAGTTCATCTTTTACAAATTCATACTGCACATACCCTTTTCGTCCTTGCAGGGATTCATCAATATTGCCGTGACCGCACAAATGAATTAGCTGCATTTCCTGTGTTAGTGTATCTATGTTTTCTCTGACAAATTGATTGATGGACTGTGAACCGAGAGAGCCTCCCATAATCAGCAGCACAGGTTTGTCAGGTGTGAAACCAGTCAGTTCGTAACCCGTTTTTTCAGAGCCTACAACTAAATCGTCTCTCGTGACAGGGCCAAGGTATTCTGTTTTTCCTTCCGGCAGCAGATCCATGGTTTTTTTAAAAGTAACGAAAATTTTGGTTGCGAATTTAGCCGCTATTTTATTCGCGAGTCCGGGTGTCAGATCTGATTCATGTATATATACCGGAATGTTGAGTGATTTACTCGCCAGTACAACAGGGACACTGACAAAACCACCTTTAGAGAAAACAAATTCGGGTTTTTCTTTTTTTAAGATTTTTCGTGCATCGAGAACCCCTTTTAATACTTTAAACATGTCTTTAAGGTTTTCAAGGGATAAATATCTTCTTAACTTTCCGCTCGATATTTCACGATACCGGATACAGGTTGAATTAATGATTTCTTTTTCAATTCCATCTTTTGAGCCGATATATACCGGTTCAGTATCCTGATTGATAAAATCCGGAATTAATAATTTGTTTAACATGACATGACCGACAGTCCCTCCGCCGGTGAGTACTACTTTTCTCTTCTTGGAATTCATGATATCCCCCATACTTTCTTTATGCTATTACTTTATCCTATTTAACTATTTAGCACAATAAAAAGCCGCACAAACTTTAAGAAGTCTGTACGACATATTTATTTATTCGGAATCTTCGTCTGAACTGCTGTCTTCTGTTTCTGCTGCTCCATCTTCAGAATTTTCATCGTCAGGATTGAATCTCTCAATTTCAATATATCTGGCGTTCTCTTCAGCGAGCGCTTCAATTTCAGGTTCTGTATATTCACCGTTAATGAAATCTACCAGGTAATCAACCTGTGCATCATTATCCCTGATATAATGGCGCAGTTCACTCATGAGAGTGAGTGTTGTCTCGCCTGTGACATCACCTGTCTGTTCCAAATTGTTATCTTCCTGGAAGTTTTCAACGGCCTCGGTTAATGATGAATCGAATGTTTCATTAATATCTCCCGGGTCGTAGCCAAGTGCTTCCAGTGCGACTTTAATCGAAATGACAGCTTCATTTGACTGATCTTCAGTATATACGTCTTCATCATTCAAAATCTGTACACGGGCATAATCCGGATTAACAAGTCTGACATCCGGTGTAATACCGGTACCATGTATCCATTCACCGTCAGGTGTCAGCCATTTAGTGTTGGTATATTTCAACATTGACTGGTCACTGAATTCATTTGTCTGTTGAACGACCCCCTTACCAAAGGACTGTGTTCCTGCAATAACCACTTCATCAAAATGATCCATCATTGCGCCTGTAAATACTTCAGAAGCACTGGCAGAACCCTCATTGATCAGGATGTAGACGTTAAAGTCTTCGGTATTCGGATTGCTGTCGTTCTCTGTTGGCACTTCTGTTTGTTCTCCGTCACTATTTTCGAAAAGAAGCGCAGTTTCTCCTTTGTCAACAAATTGATTAATCATTGCAACTGCTTCATGAAGCAGTCCGCCGGGGTTAAAGCGGAAATCAATAATGACATCTTCATTCTCGTTATCATGTGCGGTGTTCAGAGCATCCTCGAACTCCTCAGAGGTACCTTCCTGGAATCTGTTGATACTGATATAACCGATATTATCTATTTCTTCATATGTCACACTATCCACATGGATCTTATCCCGTGTAATGGTGATATCGACAGGGTCATCACTGCCCTTAACAATCGTCAGGACAACATCTGTGCCCTGCTCACCGCGGATGAGCTGAACAGCCTCATTGGCAGTCATACCCTCTACAGATTCACCGTCGACAGCAATAATTGAATCGCCCGGTTCTATCCCCGCTTCTTCAGCAGGTGATCCGCGCATCGGGGAAGTAACAACAATGCTGTTACCCTCCTGCATCACTTCAGCACCAATTCCTTCAAAGTCCCCGGTAACAGTTTCTTCAAAATCCGCTGTTTCATCAATATCCATATATTCACTGTATGGATCATCGAGTCCTCTTACAAGTCCGTCAATCGCCGATTCGATTAATTCATCTCTGTCAACTTCTTCATAAAAATCAGAAGTAACAGTATCATAAACTGTATATAATTTAGCGAATTCACTTCTTGTGTCTGTGCCGACATTTACTGCCCGCTCAGAACCAGCTTCCAGACTGAGTGCTGTAATAAGCGCAGTTGCGATAACCGCTGTCATAATAGTGATAATAAACCAGAACAGACTGATATTCACTTTGCGGCCGCCGCCGACTTTCTCCTCTTTTTTCTCTTCGTTCAAGTTAAACACCCAATTTCCAACTAAATAATAATTAATAGTCTATCAGTTTATGTAAATATTTAAAAGAAAAGAACAGTGGAAAAACACCACTGCTCAAATCATCACTTACTCACCTGCAAAAGGCAGTGCGGCATCAAGTGCCACTTCTATCATATCATTGAAAGTGGTCTGACGTTCTTCACTGGAAGTGACTTCACCGGTAAGAATGTGGTCTGAAACAGTTAAAATCGCGAGCGCCTTTGCATCAAACTTTTTGCTGATTGTAAATAACGCTGCAGATTCCATTTCAAGAGCAAGAATGCCGTATTTTGCCATTTGCTCGATATCACCGTTCTCATCATAAAATGAGTCTGCTGTAAAAACATTTCCGACCTTTACATCGAGACCTTTTTTCTTTGCTTCATTATAGCTTGCAAGCAGTAAATCAAAATCTGATGTCGGTGCGTACTCAATATTTTTAAACAGCTTTCTGTTTTGATTTGAATCTGTTGAAGCACTTTGAGCGATGATTACATCTCTGACTTTTACATCTTTTTGAATCGCACCGCATGTACCGACACGAATTAAGTTTTTAACACCGTATTCTTCCATTAATTCATGGATGTAAATAGATATTGACGGAACGCCCATCCCTGTACCTTGGACGGAGATTCTTTTTCCTTTATATGTTCCTGTAAAACCGAGCATATTTCTTACTTCATTGTAACAGGTCACATCTTCAAGGAATGTTTCAGCAATATATTTAGCACGAAGCGGGTCTCCAGGAAGTAAAATAGTATCTGCAATGTCACCTTTTTTTGCATTAATATGAACGCTCATCTTCATTCTCCTTTTGGTTGTTAATATAAAAGCCAGTTTTCAAAATCATTAAACGATGCATCAAAAATAGAAAGGGAGATACCGGGATACGGATTTTTTTCCAGATAGTCTGAGATTTCATCGTAATCCTGTGTATATTTTGGAAACATCGTATCACGGGTAATATATGATGCGAATGTTCCGATGTCCCCTTTCTCGCCGATACGGGTTTTCATATATTGATAATATGAACGGTCTTTCATTATTTCAATTCAACTTTCATTACTGAAGACTCTCCTGCGGTCACATCTGATGTAGAAATAAAGTCATAAGATGCAACAACATCATTGCTGTTTGTAATAATCACCGGAGTAATCGTACTGTTGGCTTCTTCTTTAACGAGTGATAAATCTACTTCCACAAGTGTATCACCCGCTTCTACACGGTCTCCTTCAGATACATGGCCTGTAAAGCCGCGGCCTTCCATTGCCACAGTTTCAAGTCCGATATGAATCAATACTTCAACACCGCTGTCGGTTTTAATGCCGACGGCATGGTTGGTTTTAAAGACCTGCACTACTTCTCCTGAAACAGGTGCAACGACTTTCCCGTTAGACGGTTCGATACCAAAGCCTTCCCCCATCATTTTCTCCGAAAATACAGGGTCCGGGATATCTTCGATTTTCACATATTTACCGTTAACAGGTGATTTAATTTCCAGTGGTTCTTTATTCGCTTCTTCTTTCTTTTTACCGAATAAATTTTTAAACATATCAAATCATCTCCTCAGAAATTTAGTTGTTTTCAAAATGTTTAAGGTATTCTCCGTAGCCCTTCTCCGACAGTTCTTCTTTCGGGATGAATGTCAGTGCTGCAGAGTTGATGCAGTAACGCATTCCACCGAGTGACTCAGGTCCGTCCGGAAAGACGTGACCAAGGTGGCTGTCTGAAGATTCACTTCTCACTTCAGTTCTTCTCATGCCGAAAGAGTCATCAAAATGTTCCGAAACATCATCAGAAGATGTTTTATAGAAACTCGGCCAGCCGCATGATGAGTCAAACTTATCATGGGAGGTAAATAATACTTCACCACTTATTTTATCAGTATATACACCTTCTTGAAAGTGATTCCAATATTCATTTTGAAACGGCGGCTCTGTGCCGGATTCTTTCATAACATTATATTCGTTCCCGGTTAGTTCTGAAATGTCTTTTTTTTGAGTCATTTTAATTCCTCCAGTGTGATTCGATAAATGCTTTTCTGCCGGACCCCTGGTAATACGCATTATAATGACCTGAGTTTTTTAAATAAAAATCCTGGTGCTCAGGTTCAGCGTCATAAAAGTTTTTATACGGCAGTACCGGTGTGTTGATTGGTGCATTAAATATACCTGCATGATTCAATGAATCAATGACACGTTCTGCTGATTCTTTCTGCTGCTCATTATGGTAAAAAACAGCGGGCATGTACTGCGGTCCCCTGTCACCGAACTGGCCGCCGGTATCTGTCGGATCGAATGTCTTAAAAAATACGTTTAAAATTTCTTCGTAGGATATTACAGATTCATCAAAATCAATCTGTACAGCTTCAATGTGACCGGTCGCCCCGCCTGCTACTTCACGATAGGTTGGGTCCGGTTCGTCACCGTTGGAATATCCGGAGACTACTTTATTGACACCGTCCCATTTGTGGAACGGTTTAACAAGGCACCAGAAACAGCCGCCTGCAAGTGTTGCTTTTGCCATTCTTATCACCTCAATTTATCTTTCTATTGAAAAATACCATGCATCACTGCCGTAATCAATTGTTTCAATCTGAATACCCTCAGGGAGGTCTTCTTCGAACAGTGAAGGATCAATGACTAAAGCTTTTGTGTCTTCACTGAAACTGACACCTTCCGGCAGCTCTGCTGCCCGGGTGATGACAGTGTAGAGTGCATCCTGGGATAACGGCAGACTGCCGATATCAATGTTGCTGATATGAAATATGATGTTGTCACTTTCGATATCCGGTTCAATATTAAAAACGGTATTTACCGATGCACCAAAAATCTGATTGACTGAATGAAGTGTGATTTCTTCAGTGCTGATATCAACAGTAATGTTGTCACTGCCCGATGTCCTTAATGCATCGTTGATAAATGTTTCGACTGTTGCATTCGGAAGGATAATCTGAAGTCCTTGTGCCTCACCGTGAGAGTCCCCTGCTTCAGGCTTATCATCATAAGTTCCAGACAGTGCACTGTACAGCCAGACAAAAAAGCCGATGTTCAGGACAATCAGTATAATGCTGAGCCATTTCCAGATATTCATGACTGTGTCTTTCTGACATAGTGAATAAATTCATGCGGATATTTATTCCGCGTGTTCACTTCACCTGTTTCTCTGTCAGAGACTGTCCATTCACTGATGTCATATTCCGGGAAGAAAGTATCCCCCCCGAATGTTTCATATATCCGGGTAACATACATCTCATCCACTAAATGCATCGTCTCTTTGTAAATATTACTGCCTCCGAATATAAATACTTTTCCGTCGAGTGATTTAATATCATCCACACTGTGAATAATATCCACACCTTCTGCAGTGAAATTCTTATCGCGGGTCATTACTACATTCCTGCGGTTCGGCAGCGGCCGTCCGATTGAATCATATGTTTTCCTGCCCATGACGATGGTATTTCCTTCAGTTAAACGCTTAACATGTTTTAAATCATCAGGCAGATGCCAGGGCATACTGCCTTTAAAACCAATAACGTTCTGGTCTGCGTGTGCCACAATTAATGAAACCATACATTTCCTCCTATACCGCAATCGGTGCTTTAATATACGGGTGACTTTCATAATGCTCTATTTCAAGATCTTCAAAATTCAAATCAAATATGGACTGTTCACCGTGTATTTTTAACTGCGGCGGCTGATAGCTGTCGCGCCCGAGCTGGGTTTTTACGGCTTCAAGGTGGTTGCTGTATATATGGGCATCACCCATTGTATGGACGAACTCCCCTGCTTTCAGTCCGCATTCTTTTGCAACCAGGTGTAAAAGCAGTGCATAGCTTGCAATATTAAACGGTACACCGAGAAACACATCTGCACTTCTCTGATAGAGCTGCAGGCTGAGTATGCCGTCATTCACATAAAACTGAAAGAATGAATGGCACGGAGGCAGCGCCATGTTTTCAATTTCCGCCGGATTCCATGCCGTGACGATATGCCGTCTTGAGTCAGGCTGATTCTTAATGCCCTCAATCACATCATTTAACTGGTCAATGACCTGTCCATCAGCACCGACCCAGTGACGCCACTGTTTACCGTATACATCACCGAGGCTGCCGTATTTTTGACTGAATGCATCATCTTCCAACACTTTTTTCTTAAATGATGCCATCTCACCCTGGTAGATCTCATTAAATTCAGGATCTTTTAATGCCCTGCGGCCGAAGTCTGTCATATCCGGGCCGTTGTATTCTTCTGACTCTGTCCATTTTTTAAATGCCCATTCATTCCATATATTATTGTTGTACTCAAGTAAGTATTTAATATTGGTGTCGCCCCGGATAAACCATATTAACTCTGTAGCAATCATTTTAAAGAATACTTTTTTTGTTGTAAGGAGCGGGAATCCTTCACTTAAGTCAAAACGCATCTGGTGGCCGAATACTGAATATGTCCCTGTACCGGTACGGTCGTCTTTATATGATCCTTCATCCAGAATTCTCTGAAGCAGATCATGATAGGCACGATCAAAATTATTCATGGAACCCCTCTTTTCATTTCTGTATAATTTATATATAATAAGTTTAATGCTAAAACTATGAGGTGTTAATAATGGAAATCCTTATGACAATTGGTCTGACATTGATGGCGTGCTATTTTATATCAATGAGTATTTATGAATAAGAGAATATGCATGAAAATCTGGAAAGGCGTGCCTTTCCAGATTTTTTATGAACAATTTTCATCAAATGATGCTTTGATGTCCATCATAATATCATTGATGTCCCGGCCTTCAATATGTTCACGCGGTATAAAATGTACGAGGTCCTGCCCTTTGAATAAAGCCATTGAAGGGCTTGATGGTGCCTGTTTGATATATTCACGCATACGCTCTGTCGCAGGTTTATCCTGTCCGGCAAACACTGTGCCAAGGTAATCCGGTTTTACCGGGTTCTGAACAGCTACTGTTACTGCAGCGGGACGTGCAAGGCCTGCTGCACAGCCGCAGACACTGTTAATGACAACAAAAGCAGTTTCGTCATCTTTAATATCTTTCATAAAGCTGTCCACCGCATCTTCAGTTTCAAGATCGGAAAATGACTGGGAAGTCAGTTCTTCCCGCATCGGTTTTGCGATTTCTTTCATATATTCTTCATACGGATTCATATAATCTACCTTTCTCTTTCCTGAATCTGTTTCCACACACTGCCGAGTGCATCCTCGCCCTGTTCGATTCTCGCGATGGCAATCTCTTTTTGCAGACGAACATCGTACTGATCATCTTTTTGTGATTCGTAAAGGTAAGGAAGGCTCGTTTCATCGCCTGTTTCATAAACAAACATCGCAGCCCGCCATCTGACAATCGGACTCTTGTCCTTCAGAAGCGGATACATATCAGAAAGTCCTTCTTTCAGACCGAGATCACTGTATGCATCTGCGGCAGTTCTTCTGACCGGCACGGACCGGTCGAGAAGCCCCTGTTTTAAATAAGGCAGGGTGCCTGGTACTTCTATCATAGCAAGCAGGCTGACAGCGGCCCTTCTGACCTGCATTTTCTCATCTGACAGTGCTGTGTTTAAAGTATCATAGTCAGACTCTGTCGGTGTTTCCATGTGGTCAAGCAGGTTTAAGCGCTCTTTCCAGTCGGCTGCACGCTTTAAATCAGCTTCCGTTACTTTAAAGTAGCGTTTCGGTTCCGGTGTTTTCCGGGACTTACTTTCAGTGACCAGCGTTTTTAATCGTTCATCATTATACAGCGCATCGATTTCTTCTGTCACTTCAGTGAAAATGTCCTCGACCCGGCCGAAACGCACTCCGAGCCGCTGCCATTTCCGGGCCATGATAATGTTGTCTTCCGGCAGTGTTGCTTCTGCCACAGCTGTGATAAAACGGTTATCCAGCTGGCGGCGGTGTTCTGTACCGTCATTTAGTTTTAACTGGTACGGAATATTTTTAAAGGTCAGCATTTCTACACTGACTTCACCGTAAGGATCTTTATGTTCTAGTTTTTTTTTACATCACCGGATGCTTGATTGAATGTTTCTTCAATCTGGGGAATCACTACTTCCCAGTCTGCACGGGGACTCTTATCGACAGATACAAAGTCAAGTGCATGAAATACGCTTGTTACATCCTCAAGTTCTAAAATACTGTTAATAAAGCCCGGTGCATCTTCAGTAACCTCTTTATAAGTTGATGATTTCATATCACCTTTTTCTTCATTCAAAGTGATTTTCATAGTGTGCGGGTTTGGTGTCGGGTCTATTCTGACAATTTCCATTCTGTTCCTCCTATTGCAGCTGATTACCGTGGCTGCGTATTTTAAGTCCGACAGAACACTCGCTGATACAAAATTTGTGAGCCTGTGTTCTGCTTTCTTCATCACGTTTTATCTTTTTAATCAGACAATTTTTACAGTAACGTGCTTCAAGTTGGTTGATTTTTTCAAGTGTTTTAAAGTTCATGGTCAACCTCCTTTATTAATTATACAAAAGATAGCACTATAAAAAAAGAAATGACTTTAAAAGTCACTTCTTTTTTCTGCTGTACAGTGCATCTTTCGCAAGTCTGTCTGCATTCTTATTGTTTTTACGGGGCATATGACTGACGAGAAATAAATCAAACTGCGGCATCTCTTTTTTTATCCGGTCAAAGTATGGACGAAATTTCTTGTTCTTGACGTGATTTTTTTCAAAGCTGTCACTGATGATTTTTGAGTCCGTATAAATGATTAAAGAACGGATATTGAGTTCCAGAGCCTTTTCCACACCGAGTATCAATGCTGCCCATTCCGCTTCATGGTTATCGAGTGCACCGAAGTATTCTGAGTATTCTATTGTTCCGTCCTCTGTTTTAAATACTGCGGCACCTGCTGCTTCTTTCGGATCAGTCTTTGCGGCCGCGTCGATATATAAGCTTGCGATAACAGACACCTCTTATAAATTTAATGAATGCAGGTACTTCCGGCTGATTTTTAAGTCATGATTCGTAAGGACCTGATCGATATGTCCGGTATCCACTTGGTACGGACTGTGCTGCAGGTACTCATCCACCGGTACCGGTACATCAGTAATAATCGCTGCAAGCTTTTTTGATATCTGCAGTGATTCGAGATCATTTTCAATTTTATTTCTGACACTCGGTGTCAGTGCGCCGAGCGACTCAAGGAGTACATCCACACTGCCGTGTGCCTGAATCAGTTTAAGAGCGGTTTTTTCACCAATGCCTTTAACCCCGGGGTATCCGTCACTGGTATCCCCCATTAACGCCTTCACATCGATGAACTGCGCAGGTGTAATACCGTATTCGCCGGTAAAAATATCCGTTGTATACTGATGGTATTCGGTATAGCCTTTTTTGGTCAGCCAGATTTTATTACGGTTGTCCAAAAGCTGAAGAAGATCCCGGTCACCGCTCACAATGGTCATGTCTGAATCATGATTCATGGTACTGAGGGTACCGATGATATCATCCGCTTCATACCCGGTAATTCCAAGCTGATAAATACCCATGTCGTGAATGATTTCCTTAACATAGTCAAACTGCGGAATCATTTCATCAGGCGGCGCCTCACGGTTCGCTTTATATTCTTTGAACCATTCATTACGCACGGTTTCTCTGCCCATATCCCATGTCATTACAACATTTGTCGGCTGTATGGTCTCTATCAATTTCAGAGAGTGACGCACGACACCCTGAATACCGTTCGTCGGAATATTTTTTTCGTTATACATAAACTGGTTTCTGAAACTTGTGGCATAGAAATGACGGAACAAGAGTGCCATGCCGTCAATGACAAGTGTTTTTTTAGTCATAATAAAAATCCTCTACAATGTATTCTCTTTTGTTTCCACTGTGTTCGAAGCATCGGTAATCCATTCTGAAAAACTGCCGGCATAGAGTTTTACGTTGACGCCGTTTTCATAAAGCAGTGTGAACAGCGGTGTAGCACTCATGCCTGAACCGCAGTAGACAAAGACTTCATCATACTCTTTGATTTGTCCAAGCATATGATCCAGGGCATGCAGATTAAGGATACCGTCTGTATAGATGTCAGTATTCGGTATATTGACCGCACCCGGGATATGCCCTTTTTTGAAATCAATCGGTTCTGTGATGCCGAGATAGCGTTCCCTCGTTCTGACATCAATCAGCAGTACATTCTCTTTGTTGTCGACTGCAGCAGCTACATCTGACATTGAGCGGAAGATATCCGACTTGAATTCAGCCGTGTGTCCTTCTACTTCTTTCGGGCTGCCGTTAAAACGGGCAAATGATTCTTTCGTGTCTTTAATGTCCTGAAAATCCCCGTTATATAAGTAGGATTTTAAGCCGTACAGGTTAAACAGATAATAGAGACGTGTGTGATAGAAACTGCCTGCATCCGAGACGAGCAGAAGTTCATGTCCGCCTGATGTCAGTGCAAGGTGGAGTGATGTCACCTGTTCTTTGTATGGCAGCGGGTGCCGCCCGTTGTTAATTCCGTTCTCTGTAAACATAAACGGTGATTCCGGAATATGAACGGCAGTTTCAAGCGGCTGTTCTTTAATCAGCTCAAGCGTTTTTTCTTTATTGTCCATCACATTTCTGCAGTCAAGAACAATAAACCTCTTTAAATCGAATGTGTGAAGTGTCTCTTTATTTAAGATCATTTGATTCACCCTCTATTTGTTTTAATGACTTCAACAGTTTGCGGTCTTCCTGATAATCAGTTTCCTTAATTTCCTGAAGTGGCATAGTGAGCTCTGTTAATATTGTCTGAATCTCCGGTGTCAGATGACGGTCTTTTTCTTCTAAATAATGATTAATCAGCTGCTGCATTTCAGTTTCCAGTGATTCCAGATGAATTGAGTCAATCAGAGAGCCGGACAGTTCGAGCAGTGTATTTCTAAAGTCGCGGGTATTTTTTCTTGTCTGATACAGCGTTTTTGAAAAATCTTTGAACCTGGATGCTTCGACAGTGATTTGCGGTTCGCTGCCGTCTGTCTCCGGGACAGAAAGTGTATGAGCGGTACCTGCATCTTTCAGTTCATCATTATACTCAGAAACAAGCTGTACTAAAAGGTCATCTGCCAGACGGTAAACGCTGTTGAACACAATTGAAGTTTCCAGTGTTAAAAAGTCATTAATACGTCTTGAAAAAATCGATTCATGCTTCGTCAAATAATTCTTTTCAGCGGCATCTGCTGCGGTGATTAACCCTTTTAAATAGTCATACAGCTTTAATTCAAAACGTTTTTTGATAAATGACAATACCACATCAATCTCTTGGAAAAGCTTCGGAGAGACGTTTTTTGCATGCAGCGTGCTGAGTGAAGACGTCAGCGCCGTCCGTTTAGACATCAGGCGCGCCTGTTCACTTTCCCTGTCCTCATACTGCCGGATATTACTTTGAATGCGGGACAGGAGCTGGCCGGCTGTTTCAGTGAGTGAATGGTACTGGACCATTTTGACATGATCATCTGCGATCTTAATAATATTTTCTTTCGCTGCATTAAAATCTGCATCATCATTATTCAGGGCATTTTTACTGGATACAGGATAGATGACATGGTTAATCTCCATGCCGGTCAATGCATCCGACATGTAGCGCATCACTTTTTCCCTGTCGCTTTCATCCTTCATTAAATCAACGGCATTAATGATGAAAATAATCGGGAAGTCCTTCCCTTTAATGGAACGGATGTATTTAAGAAATGATTCATCACTCCTTGAGAACACATGATTATAGTAGGACACATAAATCACAAGGTCACTGTCTGCAATAATATTCCGGGTCTCTTTTGTATGACGCTGGTTCACTGAATTGATTCCAGGGGAGTCAATCAGATTATAACGGCGCGTCAGATCATTTTTAATCGATACATCCGCTTTATGAATAAATGTCGCGTCTTCATCAGTTGAAATTTTTTGAATTAATTCATCTGTATCAATTTCTACTGTTTTGCCGAGATTATCTTCGTATTCCTGAAGGTGATTTAAAATGCCGTTTAAAAACGGCTTATATGTCTCAGGTACAGTGCCGGCATTTTTCTTAATCCATTTTGTGTAGTCTTTAATATGACTGTACTCAAGGTTCGATAACGTACTCAAGGTTTCAATCAAATCCGCTTCATTTTTGTAAGTGACGCGGCTTGAATCGTAATCATTGATTTCCGTGATGGTGGCTGTCGTTGGATTCGGGCTTGTAGTCAGCCTGTTCTCCCCCATCAGCGCATTGATAAATGTTGTTTTTCCGGCACTGAAACCGCCGAATACACTAATGTTTGCTCTGCCTTTTGTGAGACGCTGCAGTTTATCATCCAGTACTCTCGAAAAATCATTGTAACGCGGTACATCATCAATAATGTTCTTTATCTTCATGATGAGCGACAAATCAAACTTCTCTTCATACTCGAGCTGGAAATCCCTTTGTCCCTGATCCAGGCTGCCTTCAGATTCATCGAGTTCAAGTGTGACCGCTTCAGTCAGATCAAGCTTCTCGATTTCATCATCCATATGAATATAAAAATGACGGTAATTCATCGTATCAATGGACTCGATTAAGTTAAACAGGTTAAGGGCTGCCTGATATAACTCCCGCTCTTCAATCAGATGCTGCCGGTCTTTTATACTTTCCGTATTGGAGTATGTGAGAATGTCTGTATGGCTGACCGCAGCTTTTGAAACGTCCTTAACGAGAAAGGATTTCAGTTTATCCAGATAATTCATTATAAAACTGCTGGAAATCGACGGAATACCGCTGTCGTCAAGGTTTTCATTGGACCATGTGTACTTAAATGGTCTGCCGGTTAAGCCGATGTTTGAAAAGTAACTGTTCACCGGTGCATTGATTTCAGTGGATATTACACTGTCAAACTGTCTGTTAATATTTTCGCGTGCATCCTTAAGGAGCTGTGCTTCTTTTTTCTTTCTGCCGAATAATCCCCCGGCCTTTACTTCGCCGGCCCTGATTTTTAAATATTCCGTGATGGCAGCTTTTACTTCATGCGGGAAGATATAACTGTCTTTAACAATTTTCTTCACAGAATCGGTGACGTGTGACTTTAACACATCTTTGTCCTGATGCAGGGCGTTCACATTGCTTTTTTCAATCTCGCCGTCGAGGAATTTAATCTGTGATGTGCATTTGTCATGTGTCAGAGGCGTATCTGTATCTAAGCGGGATGAAATATCTTCAAGCTCACTCTGTAAGTATTCAATCTGTTCTCTCTCGATAATCGCTGTAATTCTTTGATAGAAGCTGTTCTGGATACGGTCTTTCTCTGATTCAAGACTGTGAATGAACGATTTGAGGTTTTCTATTTCATTATAAGGTGAACTGTAGATAGAAGTCGTAAAAATATTCTCAAGCTGGATACCCCAGTCACTGATTGTCTCTTTAATCCGGGATAAAAAGGTTTCAAATGACAGTTCACTGTCATCATGCTTATCCACCTGATTAATAATGAGCGACACCGGTATATTTAAGTCGGATATATTTTTCAACATCTTCAGGTTCTGTTCACTCTGTACATGATTATATTCCACAGTAAAGAAAATATAGTCACTGTTCAGAAGGAAGCGGTTTGTTGTTTCCTCATGGGCATCGGTTTTGGAATCCACCCCGGGTGTATCCTGAAAGACTGTCCGGTGATTGAAATCATCATGTACAATATCCATGTTGATTGCCGTAATGTCGATGTCTTTTGTGTTCAGACGCTTCAACTCATCATAATTATCGAGCGGTACATACTGATACTGATTTAAAAAGGCTTGAATGTTTTCATCCGTATTGACCTGTACCTGGACAGTATTACTTGTCGTCGGCACAGGAGATGACGGTAGTATTTCTTTTTTGAGAAGATAATTAATCAGACTTGATTTACCGGCTGAGTAATGGCCGATAAAGCTCATGACCAGCTGATCATTATATGTTTTCATAATCGCATGATCAATCTGGGATACCAGTGTTTCATTATCAGATTTCAGAATCTCTTTTTTCAGTTTATAGATTGTATTCAGTGCTTCTGTGTTAAAGGACAAATCGATTACCTCTTCCCCCAGTATTGATAAAAAGTCGTCTCGATATAACCGTTAAATAATTTTCTGCGCTTCGTCGCTTTTTTGCCGACGATATGTTCGAATTCCTTATTCGATGTCATTAAATACACACTCAGTGAGGCATCATGGGACATGAAGCGGCCGATAGTCCGGTACATCTCCTCTACTTCTTTAGCCTCCCCGATACGTTCTCCGTAAGGCGGATTTGTTACGAGCTTTACATGGTCGTGTTTAATGTTCAAGTCATGGACATCTTCAACTTCAAAATGAATGTTGTCCAGCAGTCCGATTTCAAGTGCATTTTCTTTTGCGGTTTCAATCATTTGAGGGTCGATATCTGATGCATAGATCACAAATTCCTTATCATATAATACATTCTCTTCAAGGGTGTTTCTTCTGTTGTCCCACTGTTCGAGCGGGATGATATCCCATCTTTCACAGTCAAATGAGCGGTTGACGCCGGGTGCCATATTGAGTGCGGTCATCGCCGCTTCAATTGCGATGGTGCCGGAGCCTGTGAATGGATCATAGAGCGGCTCAGTGCCGTTGTAGTTGGCAAGTTTCAGCATACTGGCAGCAAGGGTTTCCTTGATTGGTGCATCACCCTGACGACGGCGGTATCCTCTTTTATGAAGGGCGTCTCCGCTTGTATCAATGGTAAGAAGTGCACGGTCTTTTAAAATATTCACATCAATTTTATAACGGGCACCGTTTTCCTGCAGGCGTCCCTTCATATTGAATGCTTCTTTCAGGTGTTCAACAACTGCCTTTTTAACGATTCTCTGTACGTCAGGCACACTGTAAAGCGTCGATTTGTGGGAACGTCCTGTAACTGGGAACAATGCATCAGCTCCCAGTATGTCACTCCAGGGCAGTGCTTTTGTTTGTTCAAATAAATCATCAAAAGTCGTGACGTTAAAATCACCGACAATAATCCGGATCCGGTCAGCGGTTCTCAGCTCAAGATTTGCGCGGATAACCGCTTCTTCATCACCCTCAAAATACACCCTGCCGTTTTCAATTGTCGTTGTATATCCGAGCGCTTCTATTTCATCCGCAACAACACGTTCAAGACCCATCGGTGTTGCAGCAAGCAGTTTAAATTGCATAATGTTTCCTCCATTGGTTAATATGTATCATTTGTTTTTATAAAATAAAAGCTCTCCAATGATGGAGAGCATCTCTAGTCCGGTATCTCTGTAAGCCATGTTCTGTCCCGACGTGCTGCATACGTGTACTAGTCACACTCGCACATTGGTGATAATCATCTGTCTATATTATATATAATATCTTCCATCCGGTTGAATTCCCATTTGGAAGTGCTCCTACCTAATTTGGATTGCTCACTCGAGGGGTTTACCGCGTTCCACCCTGCCCTTTTCAGAACAGGCTCGTCTCTGTGGCACTTTTAAAGTTACTCTAACCGTTTCTTTAGAAGAGGCAGGTTATTTCACAGCCGTCAGCATAAAGCTGCCTTAACTTATTGTTTCGTTAAGCACGAACACTACGCCCGTCTCAGGTGCGTGTGAGCATGGACTTTCCTCTATACTGCATTTAAAGTATAGCGATTATCCGAGATACCGTTGTATTATTTAATTAACTTTTGACTGACCAAACACCTTTTTTTCTAAGTTAGACAGTCGTTTCAAAATATCAATTTGATGATTTTGTGTCTGGTTGTCCGTGGAACGTGAGTTGGTAGCGACACGGATTCTAAGTTCTTCAACTTCTTTTTTCAGTCTGGCATTTTCTTCTTCAAGTCTTTTTACGTTATTGTTCATATCCGCCATTTTTTGATAATCATTGATTACATCATCTAAAAAGCTGTCCACTTCAATGGGTTTAAAACCACGCAGTGACTTTTCAAATTCTTTTTCAAAGATATCCTTGGCAGATAACTTTAAAGTATTATCACTCACTATATCACCTCTTAACTATCATAACTTAATTCTGCGAAAGTGTTGATTTCATCAAATTCTATTCTTTCAATATTATACGGATGATTACCGCTGAATTCAAGTATTTGCTCGTAAAGAAAACGGACTTTTGAATCAGCTGCATCATCGTAGACAATCAGCCCCTGATCGGTATTTGTGACCAGGAAGCGGTTAATCTGTTTGAACATTGCCGGATTCTCATACGGCTTTTTAAAAATATAGTCGTGGAAATCACAGCCGCTGATAATTTTTTGAAGCATTTCAGCATCCTCTTCTTTATACTTCGAATTAAATTCATAAAACGGCATCAATACTGCGAGACCGACTTCATACCCCTCATTTTTCAATTCCAGAATCATTTCACCGGCATAAAGCTCGATACCGGAATAGCCCTGTATAATAAACCACTCCGTGCCGCTCTCAATATATTCAAGCGCCTTATGTCTGAAGAGTGACTTCAGTACGGTGACTTCTTTCTGTGAAGATTTGAAAATTCCCAGTTCATACGGCCGGTAGCCGGCAATCAATGTTCTCATATTAAAGATTCCTTATAGGCATGGTCAATCCATACTTTAATATATTTCATTTTCTCCCTGTAGAGTTTCAAGCTGAATCTTGATACATGACAGGACATCAACAGCTCCATCAGCTCATCGTATACCTTTTCTCTTGATTCCGGGGTGAAGCGTGCATCTGTCTGAAATGAATTGACGGATGCTGCGAGTGTTTTATTTTTATTTAAAAAGGGTTCAATTTCTGTTTTGAAGTCAAACTGATAACCATTCCGTGCTTTTTCATACCGCGTTTCAATTTCCTGTACCAGTGCTTCAAGTTCATCATGAATATGATTTCTTGACAAAACCGTCACACTCCCTATAATAATGAATGTTTATGATATCTAATCTATCATGATATAATATATAATACTATAAACGTATTGTAGGTGCGATATTTATGAAATACCCAAAAGGTGTGAAGCCGAACAAAAATTATACTGTGACGTCCTCAAAGAAACGTACCGGCGAAGTAAAGTACGGCCAGCGGGGAATGACACTTGAAACAGATCTTGATAAAACCAATGCATATTATATAAAAATGAAATATGCAGTCATTCATAAAAAACCGACACCTGTACAGATTGTTAACGTAGATTATCCTTCCAGGAATAAAGCGAAAATCAGCGAAGCTTACTTTAAAGTGCCGTCAACGAGTGACTACAACGGTGTCTATAGAGGAAAGTATATTGACTTTGAAGCGAAGGAAACCAAAAACAATTCACGCTTCCCTTTTATCAATATACATGACCATCAGGTTCTTCATATGAGACAATGTACAGCACATGATGGTATTGTATTTCTAATCATACGTTTTTCCCAGTTGAAGGAAACATTTATGATGCCGTTTGAGCATTTTGATAAGTACTGGCAGAATTATCTGGACGGCGGAAGAAAATCTATTAAATATGATGACATAAAAAAAGACAGTATTTTACTTAAGGAAGGGATTAATCCCCGAGTGGATTATCTTTCGGCAGTAGATGAATTTTATTTTAAGAATGGAGCGTACTAATGGAAAATTATAAAAGGAGCAAAAAGCCGGCGCCTTCGAAAAAGAAGGAGAATAATGAGAAGAATAACGGTTCCAGAAAGAAACTGATCAAACACATTCTTCTTTATGTCGTAATGATTGGATTAATCGGGCTGGTACTTGGTGCCATTTTATTTGCCTACTATGCTTCACAGGCTCCGGCCTTCAGTGAAGAAAAGTTAAAAGACCCGGTGCCGGCGCGTATTTTTGATCAGAATGATGAATTGATTACAACGATACACCAGGGACAGAAACGTGAATTTGTAAGTATCGAAGATATCCCTGAACAAATGACTGATGCGGTACTTGCTGTTGAGGATAACCGTTTCTACAGTCACGGAGCCATGGATTTTATCGGCCTTGGGAGAGCAGTTTTAAATAATATTACAGATGGGTTCGGTTCAGGGGGTGCCAGTACGATTACCCAGCAGGTGGTTAAACGTGTATTCCTGACCGAAGAACAGACACTTGAAAGAAAAGCCCAGGAAGCATACCTCGCCTACAGACTGGAACAGGAATATTCCAAAGATGAAATTTTGGAAATGTATCTGAACAAAATTTATTACTCAGACGGTATTTACGGCGTAAGAACAGCAAGTATTTATTACTTTGGTAAGGAGCTTGCGGATTTAAATTTAGCTGAAGCGGCTTATCTTGCCGGTCTGCCGCAGCTTCCGAACCGGTATAACTTATATGTTGATCCGGAGCACGGGACAGACCGTGCACATATCGTTCTCCGTCTGATGCTTGAGCATGAACGTATCACACAGGAAGAGTATGATGAAGCGGTCAATACTGATATTACGGCAAACCTTGTCGAGCGTTCAGAGGAAGACCGGGCGTCAAATGATCCTGAAGATCCTGAATATGCAGCGTATATTGATGTGATGAAACGTGAACTCGGCCAGAATGATAATTTCGGAAATATGGATGTCAGTGAAATCTTGTCGAGCGGTGTAGATATTTATACAAACATGGATGCTGATATTCAGACCAACCTTCAAAACTTAACGGATAACCGTGATTATTACTATAATCCGAAGTTCCAGCATGATGATTTTGACATTGCGTCAACGATTCTTGATACAGAGACCGGTGCCCTTGTAGCAATCAGCGGCGGACGTGACTATCAGGAAGTTGTGATGCATAACCAGTCACTGACACAGAAAAATACCGGCTCCTCTATCAAACCGTTTACGGCATACGGACCGGCAATTGAGAACTTCGAATGGCGTACTGATCAGACGATTCAGGATGCATATGAGTATACACCTGAAGGAACCAACAATACGATTTACAATTATGATATGCAGAACCACGGCAATGTTACCATCAGAGAAGCACTCAGCCGGAGTTATAATGTACCGGCAGTCAAAGCTTTTGAAGAAGTGAGTGATGAATTTGGTGCCGATGTGCCGAAAGAATTTGCCGAAGGTGCCGGCTTGAATTACTCCGCAAAAGACGGCGGCGAAGATTACCAGCTGACATTTAACGATGTACTCGGCGGCGGCGATTATTCATTATTCAGCCCGCTGCAGATGGCTGAAGCCTACGCTACACTTGGTAACGGCGGTGAGCATAATACTGCACAGTCCATCAGACAGGTCGTTACAAGTGACGGAGATACGATTGAATTTGAAAATGACTCCGAACAGGTAATGGAAGACTCGACAGCATTTATGCTGACAGATATACTGAAAGATACTTTCAGAACAAACGGCAGTGCAGATTATATTCAGATGGACGGATTGAATATAGCAGGTAAAACAGGTACGACATCATATTCACGGGAAACACGTGAGCAGTATAACCTTCCGGATAATGCAGCGAAAGATGCATGGATTATCGGTTATACACCTGAGTATACGATGAGCGTATGGACCGGATTCACATCGACCCAGGAAAACGGTGAAACATCACTGGTCGGCACAGATGAACACATTACACCACAGTGGTTCTTCCGTGATATTATGCAGACCATCAGTTCATACAACGGCCAGGATTTTGAACAGCCTGACAGTGTCGTTGCTTTAAACAACGGTGAATTTGCGGTTGCAGGCAGTGAAGATATGCAGAATATCAGTAATTCCGGCGGCCGGAGTCAAAACAATCAAAACCAGAACAATCAGAATAACCAGGGGGGAAATGAAAGCAGCAATGACGGCAATCGTAACACCTGGTGGTATAGAACAGATGAAGACGGAAATGTGACAGAGTCTTCTGAAGATAGTGAAGAACAGCCATCCCCTGAGGAAGAGGTGCCGGTGACAGAAGAGGACCCTGAAGCGGCTGAAGAAGAAACACCTGCTGACGGGGAATCAGATAACGGCACATCAACAGAACAGGAAGAACAGAATAATACGACAGAACCTGATAACAGCGAAGGTTCCGATACCAATACGGATGATGGTACTGAAGAAACAACTGAAGAAGACGATGCAGCATAAAAATAACCCTGGATGAAATTAATCATCCAGGGATTTTTTTATGTTTTTCGTTAGATTTTATAGTAATTAACCATTCTTCGCACGGAATGCCGCATAACGTTTAACGAATTCTTCGTGTAGTGCTTTCAGTTGAATGATACTATGATATTGGTTCGGACGGCTTTCAATATATTCAAGCCTGGACTTAAAATTCATCGGATAAATATTTGAGTGAAAATTTTCAGGAATACCTGTAATTTTATTTTCAAAATCATCAATGATACTCTTGTGGAATTGTTGATAGTCAGAAGGATTGATATCTCTTGCAGTTTCGATTAAATGTTCATACTGTGAATCAATATCAATCATGGCAGTACCTTTAATTTTTTCATACGCTTCTGCCCTTCTCTGCAGTCTGCAAGGAGTGGACACTGGGGGCATTTCGGGGCTCTTGCAACACAGTGATACCTCCCGAAAAATATCAATTGATGATGGGTTTTGCTCCATCGTTCCTTTGGAACTTTTTTCATCAATGTCTCTTCTACTTCGATGACAGAGTCTTTGTATCTTGCGATGCCGAGTCTTTTTGATACCCGTTCAACGTGTGTATCAACAGCGATTCTCGGGACATCAAAGGCAACTGATAATACAACATTTGCTGTTTTTCTTCCGACACCGGCAAGGCTCACAAGGTCTTCATAATTATCCGGGATCTGCCCGTCAAAACGGTCGATTAAATCCCTGCACAGTTTTTGAATATTTTTCCCTTTATTTCTATAGAGTCCGATTGAACGTATATCATTCTGCACTTCCTCTAAGGGAACACTGAGAAAATCCTCAGGTGTTTGATATTTTTTGAATAATTCTTTCGTAACCTTATTGACGTGAACATCGGTAGCCTGCGCAGACAACAGGACTGCGATTGTGAGTTCAAATGAATTTTTATGAACCAGCTCACATTCAGCATCAGGATACATTTTATCAATGACATCAAGCATTTCGATCGTTTTTTTCTTAGATACCATCTTTACTCTCCTTTCAGCCAGTTTTTAAACGGCGGCCGTGATGTATGATTGTTATCCGGTTCCGGACTTTTAAGCATATTGTGAAGTACACGTTCTACATATGCGAGTGACGTGACTTGATTTCTATAGGCAATATCCACTGCTTCCTCAATCTTCCGGGCTGAAAATTTCGACTCATTCAGCCAGCTGTTCATCCGTTCAAATTCATTTGGATTCAATGTCCGTCCGTATAAATTTTCTACATAGGAAAACAGTCCCTTAATATCTTCCGGATCCGGTTTTTTTTCTGCCTTGTCGTCTTCTGTGATTGCTATTAATTGAGTGTACAGCGGCTCAAATGATACGACATCCATATATTTATCATTAACTTTGGATGTTTCGAGAGTCATCAGGTCACTTTCAATCAAAGATTGAATAATCCTTGAGATGTCATTTTTAGACAGCGTGGTTCCTTTCTGCAGTACATCCATGTCCGGCAGTGTTGAGGATGTTTTACTGTATTCCATAAGGCGGATCAGGATAATGAGGGATGATTCATTTAAGTTAAGAGCACTGTAGTTTTCAAACAGGATTTTATTCACAGGTATAGAAATGTCTTTAATATATTTTTTTAACATATATACTCCTTTTGAAAGATATAAAAAGTGTGCACTTTAAAATGCACACTTTAATATCAAATAAGATTATGGATATAATCTGTTCAAGAGTCTCGGGAATGGTGAAGTTTCACGTACGTGCTGTACGCCTGACAGCCATGCAACGGTACGCTCAAGACCAAGACCGAAGCCGGAGTGCGGTACACTGCCGTATCTTCTTAAGTCGAGATACCATTCATACGCATCAAGATCAAGTCCGGTTTCACTGATACGAGCTTTTAAAGTCTCATAATCATGAATTCTTTCACTGCCGCCGATAATTTCCCCATATCCTTCCGGTGCAATTAAATCTGCACATAATACTGTGCGCGGGTCTTCAGGATTTTCTTCCATATAGAAGGATTTGATTGCTTTAGGATAGTTGACGATGAATACCGGCTTTTCATAGTGACTTGCAATTTCAGTTTCATGAGGTGCACCAAAATCTTCACCCCATTCAATATCATCATAGCCCTTCTCTTTTAACAGTTCAATCGCTTCTGTATATGTGATACGCGGGAAAGGCGCCTCAATTTTTTCAAGAACAGTTGTATCTCTGCCGAGTGCTTCCAAATCCAGTCTGCAGTGTGTCAGGACTTCTTTAACGAGATAAGAAACGAAGTCTTCCTGAACTTTCAAACTGTCTTCATGTTCGTAAAATGCCATTTCCGGTTCAATCATCCAGAACTCAATTAAATGACGTCTTGTTTTGGACTTTTCTGCTCTGAATGTCGGCCCCATTGTAAATACTTTTCCGTGTGCCATGGCAGCTGCTTCTGCATAGAGCTGGCCGCTTTGTGAAAGGTAGGCATCTTCTTCAAAATATTTTGTATGGAATAATTCAGTAGTCCCCTCAGGAGAACTGCTTGTTAAAATCGGCGGGTCAATTTTCTTAAATCCGTTATTGAAAAAGAAATCGTGAGTGCTTTTAATAATCTGGTTACGGATATTCATTACGGCATGCTGTTTTCTTGAACGCAGCCATAAATGTCTATGATCCATCAGGAATTCAGGTCCATGGTTTTTCGGTGTAATAGGATATCCTTCAGCTGAATGAATAATTTCAATTCCTGTAACTTCCATCTCATAGCCGAATGAAGAACGCTCGTCTTCCTTGATCGTCCCTGTAACATACATAGATGTTTCCTGATGCAGTCCTTTTGCAGCTGCAAATAAGTCCTCATCATTTGCTTTTACGACAACGCCCTGCATAAAGCCTGTACCGTCACGTAATTGTAAGAACTGGATTTTACCGCTCCCGCGTTTTTGAAGCAGCCAGGAGCCGATTGTGACTTCCTGACCAACGTATTGTCCTGCCTGGTTAATTGTAATTTTCATGCTAAACTCCTTCTATTCTTTCAGTTACAAAATTCTTGATTCTTGTCATTGCTTCAGTCATCATCTCTTCACTGATTGAATAACTGATCCGGATATTATCATCGAGTCCGAATGCCGATCCCGGTACAACAGCGACCTGTTTGTCCTCCAGTAAAGCAGTAACAAATTTGTCTACTGTCTGAAAACCGCATTTAACAGCAGTGGTTTTAAAATTCGGGAATAAATAAAATGCACCTTCCGGTTTGATACATTCCACATGTGGCACTGTCATCAGCAGGTCATATGCATGATCCCGTCTGTTACGGAACGTTTCATTATATGAATCGAGAAATGTTTTGTCCATTTCATATGCAGCAACTGCCGCCCACTGTGCAGGAGTAGTCGGGTTTGAAGTGGACTGGGAAGCAAGACCCGTCATCCCTTTAATCAATGCACTGTCTGCACATGCATATCCAATTCTCCATCCTGTCATTGAATGGGATTTGCTGACACCGTTAATTACAACAGTCTGCTTTTTAATTTTCTCACTGAATGATGCGATGGAAATGTGTTCGCCGTCATAGACGAGAACCTCGTAAATTTCATCAGCAACAACGATAATATCTGTCTTTTCCAGATAATCGGCAAGAGCTTTTAGTTCTTCTTTAGTGTATACCATTCCTGAAGGATTGTTTGGTGAATTTAATACCAGCATCCGTGTCTTTTCATTCACATGCTGATCCAGGAGTTCCGGTGTTAATTTAAAGGAAGTGGATTCATCCGTCTCAATAAGAACGGGTGTCCCTTCTGCAAGTTTAACCTGTTCTGTGTAGCTGACCCAGTAAGGTGTCGGAACAAGAACTTCGTCACCTTCATCGAGGACAGCCTGGAAAACATTATACAGGACATGCTTGGCACCATTCCCGACAAATATTTCATCCATTGAATAATCGAGGTTGTTATCACGTGCCATTTTTTTAATGATGGCTTTTTTTAGTTCAGGTATGCCTGAAGCAGGTGTATATTTAGTCTCACCTTTTTTCAGTGATTCATATGTTTTTTCAATAATTTCATCCGGTGTATTGAAGTCGGGTTCTCCGGCTCCAAGACCGATGACATCAAGGCCTTCGGCTTTCAGTTCCCTTGCTTTGGCAGTGATGGCAATTGTTTGGCTCGGTGTTAAATTTTGAACACGTTGTGAGAGTTTCATAGCAGGACTCCTTTATTATTGATATATACATTATAAATGACTTAAGAAGGCTTTGAAAGTCTTCCTGTCCCCTTCTATTACATTTTCTGAAGGAAAATATTTTAAAAAGGCATTTTTATAGCTTTTTGACAATATCCGATTGTCCATCAGCAGTATCAACCCTTTATCATCAGGATGCCTTCTGACTCTTCCGATAACCTGTCTGAACCGGAATACAGCCTCAGGCAGGTCATTTTTGTGGAATGATTTAAAGTGATTGTCACTCGGTACAGGAAACGGCAGCTTCGGCAGCATAACACATTTATCTCCCGACCCTTCAATATTGATTCCTTCACTGAAGCTGGTCGTGGCAAGCAGCAGTGCACGGTCCAGCTGATTATACTGTACAAGGAGTTTGTGGGCAGATGTTGACTTTGTCTGTTTGAGGACAGCAAAATCATTAAACAGGCCGACTTCCTTGGTAAAATCATAAATCTTCTGAAGCAAATCATAGTTTGAGAATAAAACCATCAGTCTGCCGCCGGTTTCATACAAATAGATACTGATATACTCAACCAAAGCATAAAAATACTCTTCATCCTCTGTGTTATATTCAGGAATATCGGACGGAATGAACAGCTTTGTTCTGTCATGCAGTGAATCGAGAGACATCACTTTTGTGTCATACGGCAGGTCTTTGAACCAGAAATCCAAATGCTTAAAGCTTTCTCTGACTTCCAGAGTGCCTGAAATCAATATGATTGATGATAACTGCCCGAGATGATTGTGAATGGTCTCCATATCGGACTCTGTCAATATGACTTTAACCAGCTGAAAATTATGACCGCCTTTAATCTGATATATTTCATTTAAAAGGCCGTCCTTTAGTTCTTCCAGTGATTCACGGTAAAAATGGACATGGTTATACAGGGCCTGATAATTATTTGTACTTCTGATGGTACTTAAAAAGATTGAAGTAAACTGAATTCCTTCATCAAGTACTTTTACAGCCTTTTTAATATTTCCGGCCTGCAGCCGGCTGAAAAGAAAATCCACATTTTGATTCAGTTTATCTATTAAATCGACGAGTAGATATTCAGAAGCTGTCTGATTATCGGCAATATAGCCGGATAACAGGCGGTCCTGATCCGGAGAGCCGATTTGTCCGACAAAAAACTTCATATCCTGATACGTAAATACTCTCTTAAAGCGCTCACTCACGGCATTCTTTAATTGATGTGCTTCATCAACCACAAGTACATCAAGATGATCCAGCACACTGAGACAGTCCTGCAGAAAATAGTGGTTGGTGAATATTAAATGAGACATATTCGATTGATTGAGTGCCCGTTCAAAAAAGATATGCTTTGACGGCTGTCCCGACTGGATTCGTGCGGTTCTGTAATAGGCATTTTCAGGCCCGCGCAGTTCAATTTCCGACAAATCACCTGTGCTTGTTTCCAGAAGCCAGATCAGCAGTCTCATTTTTAATATATTGATTTCATGGTTGCGGTCATCACTGTTTAACAGGGCGTTGAAGGCTTCAAGGTCAATATAATTATCACGACCCTTGAAATTTACAGCAGTTACCGGCAGATCAAGCACTTTTTTCAGTTTCAGAAATGCATCTGTCATCATCTGGTTCTGCAGTATCTTTCTTGAGGTCGATATGAGTATTTTCTTTTGGTACATTGAATGATAACTGACCGCGGCTATTAGAAATGCTGTCGTTTTACCGAGACCGGTGTATGCTTCAATGGCGAGATGTGTTTTATTTTCAAAACGGCTGAATATTTCTCTCGAAAGAATCAGCTGGTCCTCACGGTATGTCTCATCGGATAAATCAATATACTTTTTATACAGTTCATCCACACTGACAGGTTCGAGATTTACATGCTCCACAGCTTCTTTTTTGAAATAAAAACCGCTGTACTGCTCAAGTTCACTGCCCGGCGGACACTGAATGTCTGCAAGAACAGAAAATAACAAGGCCTGCAGATCATATTTTAAATGTTTTGATAAGTGATATAGCTTTTTTAGTGTTTCTGAATTGGTTTCTGTCATTTTTTCAATGATATGTAAGAAAATATGAGCAGTTGCCAGTGCATCCGCATCTGCACGGTGTGCATTTGTCAGCTCCACACCAAGGGCATCCGTGATTTCAGACAACTGATACCGTATGAGTGAAGGAAGAAATATTTTTGATAATTCCACTGTGTCGATAATATTCAACGGCTGATAAGACATATTTACTTTTTCAAAATGACTTTGAAGAAATCTCAAATCAAAATCCACATTATGCGCAACAAAAGTATAGCCGTTCAGCATATCGAAAAGTTCCCCAGCTACTGTTTCAAACTTCGGTGCCCCTTCAAGCATTTCGGGTTCAATGGATGTCAGTTCGCGAATAAACGGAGATAATTCTGTTTCATCACTCAAAAATGTTGTGAATTGAGATGTAATCGTCATTTGGTCAATAAATACAATGCTCAGCTGTATGACAGCATCTCTATCTTTATTGTTGCCTGTAGTTTCTAAATCAACTACAGCAAATTTGCCTTTATACATAAAATCACCAGATTCTTAAAGTTCAATATCTGCACTGATTACTTTATGGGTCTCCCCTTCTTCATCAATGACAACCAGAAACCCGTCATCAGTAATATCCACGGGCTTGCCGTAATACGTCCGGGTCATCTCTGTAATTCTGATTGTTTTGCCGAAGATAATCGAGCGCTCTATCCAATCTTTCTTAATAATATCAAAAGATGAAGATAAAAACAGTTCATAATATTCATCGATTTTGGAAATAAAGGTGGAAAGAAAATGTTCGATATTGATGTTTCCTTTCCCACTTTCATTTTCAATGGATGTTGCGGTACCCAGTGACTTCAAATAATCGTTATCAAATAAATTGATGCCGATACCGCATATGATTGAAGTGACATGATGGTCCTCACTCAGCACTTCAGTCAAAAAGCCGCAGACTTTTTTATCATTAATGTATATATCATTCGGCCATTTAATACCGCTTTCGATATTAAAAGACTGATCGAGTGCTTCACTGATTGCGAGTGACATAAACAGGTTGAAACGTATAATCTCGGACAAACTGATGTCCGGCTTCAGAACGATGGATATATATAAACCATTATTCTTCGGTGATGCCCATGGTCTGTTAAAACGTCCCCTTCCCGCCGTCTGCTCAAGTGCCACAACGATAAACTGCTCATCTGTACGGTTAATCAGCGACTTTGCAAGGAGCTGGGTGGAATCGATACTCTCTTTAAAATGAAGGACATCAAAATGTCTGGAATACTCCACCATATTTAAGAGTGCACTGTGATTAATATGCGATGTTTTTTCTTTTAGAAGGTATCCTTTATTTTGTACTGATTCTATAATGTAGCCTTCGGATTTTAAATTCTGTACTGCCTTCCACACAGCAGTTCTTGATACTTCCAGCTCATCGGCCAGTTTCTGACCTGAAATGTGCTCATGGTTACTCAATAATTTTAATATGTCCGTCTTCAACGATGACATGTCGTTTCACCCACTCTAAAATTTCGTCTTGGTTATTTTGTAATCTGTTAAAGAGCACTTCATCTTCTAAACGGGAGAGAAGTGATTTAATCCACGGCCCGCCTCTGGTGTTAAACACAGTCATTAAAGTACTGCCGTTGACTTCTAAGTCCTGTCTGTTTTGAATCGGCAGTGCAGGATGACTGCTGACAGCAACAGACAGACTTTGAGCGGCAGATGCGTCCAATATATCATTATTATTATTAATGTACTGCAGTCTTTTTAACGTATTAAAATTGTTCTTAAATGCAATCTTTAAAGGATGGATATTGTTTTTAAGATCATCAGCAAGCTTCAACATGTTTGATACATCTGTTTTATCACTGTTCGGAAGTTTCAGTGCATTCAAGGAAGCCGCGAGTGATGACTCGAAATATACTTGAAGAAACAATTCATCCACCAGATGATTCACATCAGTCATTAGCAAATTAGGATGACAGTCTTTGAAAAATGGAATGTATTGTATTAACTTTGTGTCGCTCAGTACCTGCTTCGCATGTTTAATGTCCTCACCGGCATACATTTTTCTCATCTCAACAACAATACGTTCAACCGCCACATAGGAAATCGTCTCACTGTTTTTTCCGATTGCATCTATAACACTGTCCGCAAGCTTGAACTTGAGCGTGGACATAAATCTTACAGCTCTTAACATCCGGAGTGCATCTTCATTAAAGCGTTCTCCTGCACTGCCTACAGTATGTATGATTTTATTTCTGATTGAATCCTGACCGTTGTATGGATCATGAAGTGCATAGTGTTCAGTCATTGCCATCGCATTCATTGTAAAATCACGGCGCTGCAGGTCTTCATTCAAGTGTGAGGTGAACATGACTTTATCCGGCCGTCTGTGGTCGGTATAGTCGGTTTCTGTACGGTATGTGGTAACTTCAAACGGAACATGATCAATCAGGACGATCACTGTCCCGTGTTCTTTACCAACATCAATGGTATGAGGAAACAGTTCTTCCACTGTCTCCGGTTTTGCGTTTGTAGTGATATCCACATCGTGGATACTGCCGGACATCACATGGTCCCTGACGGCACCACCGACAAAATATGCCTCAAATCCTGCATTTTTTAATGTGTAGATAATCGTTTTTCCTGTTTCAAATAGTTGATTCATGAATTATTCTCCAGTTAATAATGCTTTATATATTTCTTCATACTGTCCGATAATATTATCAGAGTTAAAACGTAATTTGACATCTTCCAGCATCCGGCGTGACATGTTTTCGTACAGTGCACTGTCACTCAGCAGTTCAACTACATATTCAGCGGCACCTTTATAATCACCGACATCCACGACAAAACCGGTCTCATCATGCTTAATGACTTCTCTTATTCCGCCTGCTGTAGAACCGATAGGTACAGCGCCGCAGTTCATTGCCTCAAGTAAAGCGAGTCCGAAACTCTCTTTTTCACTCATCAGAAGAAAAATATCCGCGAGCTGAAAATATGGTTTGACGTCCGACTGCTGTCCGACGATATACACCTTGTCTTCAATCATCAGATCTTTAACGAGACTTCGTACACGGCTCATTTCAGGACCGTCCCCGACCAGTATTAACGCACTGTCTATTTTTTTCTGAACCAGATGGAACGTCCGTATGACATCATCGAGTCGTTTAATCGGTCTGAAGTTTGATGTGTGCATCAGTACTTTCGTAGAAGGTTTGATACCGTGGCATTTTCTGAGTTTCTCCCGCGCCTCATCTCTGCCGTCAGTATTAAACGTTGTTTCATCAATGAAATTATACACTGTTTTAAGTTCTTTATCCGGGTTGATTAATTGATAAGTATCTTCTGTCAGACTTTCTGATACAGATGTCGTAACATCAGATGCTTCAATTCCGTACCGGATTGCGGAGACCAGTGACATGTCATGTCCGAGAACCGTAATATCCGTTCCATGAAGTGTCGTGACAATTTTAACGTCTTTTCCTGACATTTCACGCGCTAAAATGCCACATACTGCATGTGGTACCGCATAATGCATGTGTATGATATCAAGATCGTAAAGTTTAATCACGTCCGATATTTTACTGGCAAGTGTAATATCATAAGGCGGATACTGGAAGACACTGTAGCTGTTAATATCAGTTTGGTGAATGAAAATATTTTCATGATTGAGATTTAATCTGAACGGCATATTTGATGTAATAAAGTGAACTTCATGGCCGCGTTCCGCCATTTTAATTCCGAGCTCTGTTGCGATAATCCCGCTGCCGCCGATTCCGGGATAACATGTTATTCCAATTTTCATTTAATCACTCTCTATCTAATTTATCGATTAGTAACAATACTGCCGCTGCCGTACCCTCATTGGTTGCGAGAGGTACATCATAGACATCAGACAGTCTTAATAATGCGGAAACATCCGGTTCATGGGGCTGTGCTGTCAGTGGATCCCTGAAGAAGAATATAGCATTAATTTCTCCGTTTGCAACAAGGGCACCGATTTCCTGATCACCGCCGAGCGGTCCCGATTTACAGCGGGTAACGTTCAGTCCGGTTTCATCAATAACACGTCCGCCTGTCGTTCCCGTGGCATACAGTTGATGTTTATTTAATAAGTCAAAGTTTTCCTGTGCAAATGAGACAAGGGCGTCTTTCTTTTTATCATGTGCAATTAAAGCAATATTCATAAACAATCCCCTCCTGTATTCATATTATCATTAATTGTCTGTCAGTAGAAAATAATTATCCGGGCAGAGAAAGAGCCGGACCAATAGTCCGGCTCAGAATGGGTATTTAGTTTTGGCTTCTTGCGATCAGGATGAATCTTACAAGTTCTGCTACGGCAACTGCTGTTGCTGCAACATAAGTCATCGCTGCTGCATTTAAAACCTTTTTAGCGTGTCTGTATTCTTTTTCATTTACAATATTGAGTGATTCAATCTGGTTCATCGCCCGTTTTGAAGCATCAAATTCGACCGGCAGTGTAACAAGCTGGAATAAAACAGCAAATGCCATTAAACCAATACCAACCCACAGAAGCGTGTTACCGAAACCGGAGTTCATGCCGAATGTTAAAAGCATACCGGCAATGATAATGATATAAGCAAAGTTACTTCCCAGCTGTGCAAGCGGGAATAAAGCAGATCTGAAATTTAAAAATGCATAGCCTGTAGCGTGCTGAATTGCGTGCCCCACTTCGTGCGCAGCAACTGCTGTACCAGCGACACTCGGCTTGTCAAAATTATCCGGGGATAATACAACTTTTTTATTTCTAGGGTCGTAGTAATCACTTAATACACCCTGTCCTCTTTCAACAGATACATCATAAATACCATTCTCGTGCAAAATTTCCTCAGCTACTTCTCTTCCTGTCATGCCACTTGTTGAACGTACTTTAGCGTATTTGTTAAACGTGGATTTGACATTCATTTGAGCAAGCATAGGAACAATCATTAATATGACAAAATAAATTAATATATACATGGCGCCTCCTAATATTACTTAACTTACATATATTTTACTTGAATTAACGGCTGTCAGTCAATCATTATGCCGCACCACAAGGCAGTGTAAAAGTACCAGCACAAAAACAGTCAGCCAGAAAGAAAAGTAACCGATGTGACTGCTGTAATCGGCTAAAGCACCGTATACCGGATATTGATTATACACGTAATCAATGACATCGTTATGAAACAGCCATATTGCAGTAATGTAAAAGTGTACAGGTTTGACTTCCAGGTAAGGAAGGAATAAAAAGGCCTGTACAGCCATGATACCGTGTGAAGCAATCAGCATAAGTCCAACCCATGAGATAAACCCTGTTTCCATAAAGGTGAGCATATTCATCACGACAGCCCATACACCGTATTTAATTAAAGTGGTAAAGGCAAGTGCATCAATCAATCCCCATTTTTTATTAAATAAAATCAGGACGATCAGGATACAGAGAAACAATGTGGCTGTCGGACTGTCAGGAACAAACGGGATAAAATACCAGTCTGTAATGGATAACTGTCCTTTATACCAATAGTATCCGTATATCGTTCCTAAAAAATTAGAAATGAGTAATATCACTAAAAATACTCTGTTAAACATCAGTTCAATTATTTTATTCACATTACACCACCTATTAAAAAAACCCCCTGTTACAGGGGGTTTTAACTATTCAGCTGATTCAGTATTCGTTGCTTCGTCAGCAGAAACTTCTTCCAAGCCTGCAACAAATTCAGCAATTTGTGAAATTTCATCTTCAGTCAGCTGTCCTTCGAACGCCGGCATATCTCCAGAACCGTTAGTTACAAATGCCTCGACTGCTTCCGGAGCAAGTTCCGGTGCGATGAGGTCAGGACCTGATCCTCCTGCAAGCTCACCACCGTGACAGCTTGTACAGTTTGTTCTAATCAGTTCATTAAACACAGGATCATCTGCGTCTAAGTTAGAGAATGTAATCTGCCCCTGTTGATGCTGCTGATCCCAGTCATGGTATGCAACAGATTCCCAGGTTGTGTAGAAAATAATCGCAATAGAAACAAGCATTAAGCCTGTTGCCACAGGACGTTTTTTCCAGTGACGTTCTTTCACACCGTCAAGCCACGGCGCAAGAAGAAGCGCAGTGAACGCGATACCCGGCATAATAATTGCACCAAGTATGTTAAACGGTCCAGAAGCATAAGTGTATTTCAGAATTTGGTACAAGAATAGGAAGTACCAGTCTGGTAAAGGTATATACCCTGTATCCGTTGGGTCGGCAATACGCTCAAGCGGCGCAGGATGCGCTACTGTTAAGCATAGGAAACCGATGAGGAATACAGCACCAGTGATCCATTCCTTTAAAAGGAAATCTGGCCAAAACTCTTCTGTACGACCTGGAAATTCTGAATAATCACGATTAAGTTTAGGTTTTTCATATTTCTGTATTCGTGAATCGCCGACAAATGTCAGCCCTTTTCCACGTTTCATAATCTTTTCCCCCCAATTTCCTATAGTGGTCCTGCAATACCTTGTTTACGTATCATGATGAAATGCACAGCCATCAACGCAAATAATGCAGCAGGTAGGAAGAATACATGGATGGCAAAGAATCGAGTCAATGTTTGAGCACCGATAATTGTAGCGTCACCAGCGAGCAGTGTCTTAATCCAGTCACCAATGAACGGCACACTGCCTGCAATGTCCAAACCTACTTTTGTAGCGAATAATGCTTTCATATCCCAAGGTAATAAATAGCCTGTAAATGCAAGGCCAAGCATTACAGCAAAAAGTAATACTCCTACGACCCAGTTCAGTTCTCTAGGTGCTTTATATGCTCCGGTAAAGAATACTCTAAGTGTATGTAGGAACATCATAACTACAACAAGACTTGCTCCCCAGTGGTGCATACCGCGGACAATCATACCGGCAGCAACATCATGCTGGAGATAATACACGGAGTTCCATGCATTAACGATATCCGGCACGTAGTACATTGTTAAGAACATTCCGGATAAAATCTGGATTACAGTGATAAAAAATGTTAATCCACCAAAACAATAGACGAAAGCTGAAAAGTGATAGGCAGGGTTAACATGCTCTGGCACTTCGTGATCGGCGATATCTCTCCAGATTGGAGTGATGTCCATGCGATCGTCTATCCAATCATAAATCTTATTGAACATTTAGTTTCCCTCCTATACTAATTCGTTTTCAAATACTTGTCCGATTGTAATAAAACCATCAGACACACCTACTTCAAACTGATCTAATGGTCCTAATGGAGGCGTTCCTGGAACGTTTTGTCCATTCTTCTCATATAAACCATTATGACAAGGACAGAAGAATCTCTCTGGATTTGCTGCATCGGCAGCCCATGTAACTGTACAGCCCAGGTGCTTACATACAGGTGAAAGTGCAATGATTTCATCACCTTCTCTGTAAACCCATGCAAAGTCAGTCACTTCACTTGTGTACCAGGCATCCTGCTGCTCAAAAGTAAAGTCAACTTTAGTTGGTTCTTCTGTTATTTCATCAGCAGTTACACTTGTTGTCACCATTGAACCCTCACTTGAATCTTTGAATAAAGGATCCAGGGCGAATCTACCCATCGGCAGAAGCATACCTGCAGCCATAAATGATCCTACACCCATTAAGGAATAGTTTAGGAACTGGCGTCTTGTAACTTTTTGCGACATCTATGTTTCCCCCCTCAAACGCACGCGTACTTTTACATAAAATATAACTAGGACAGTTCAATTTTAGCCTATTAAATTGAGCCGGTCAATAAGCTATCATAATTTTTGGGATAAGTGACTTGCGATTATTGTGTAATTATACTTTATTTTTATCTGTTCCATATCGAGATGATAGATTTCATCACTTTTTTAACTTCATCCCCGACCAGTTCATTGACCATATCAGCAGTCATATTTTCAAGCGGGATTTCATTCAGTCTGATTACGTCATGTTCTTCCAGTTCTGTTTTCAGATGTGTCAGAATGATAATCTTCTTAAAGCCGTATTCCAGGAGCTGCTCTGAATACTGAAGGGCAACATCCGTACGATGATTAATAGTGGTTACGAGCGGCGTGATTAACAGCCGCCCTTTGAATTGCTTTTCAATCTGCATTGTAACCATCTGCATCAATTCAATATTATTTGAATTTACCGGTGCCTGCTGGGTCATATCGATACTGACCAGCGGGATGACAGCAGTATCGATAAATTCTATTTCATCTTTTAATAATTTTATATCTTTAGCTGTATATAACATTTTTATTCACCTGATTTTATCTGTTGTAGTTCTTTTGTTAATTCAAGGAAAAGAGATTCATCACGCGCGCTTAATGCATCATCAATTTCATTTTGGAGGTGCATTATTCTGGCGGAGATTTCAGCATCTTTTTCCAGGATTTCTTCAGCCTTTACACGCTGGTATCTTTCATCAACACCCGAGAGAACAAGTTCGATATAAAGCATCTGATCCTGATGAAGATTAAGTTCATGAAATATGACTTCTCCGTCAGTTGTAATTACGCCGCCTTTTTCAAATACCAGAGTCGGCCGTCTGCTCCCGCTTTCGGCGATTCTGAGTTTTCGCGCAGTATCCACCTGATTAAAAGTAATGTTTTGTGAAATTACAGGGTGTGACTTAATAAAATTCAAAATCCAGACTGCTGCCCGGTCATTAAAGTCATAATGATAGAGCAGATAATTGAAAAAATCTTTTTTATAAGTAATCCTCTTCATCGACTACCCTCTCCTTTTCTAACAACCATTCGTCATTAGCGGGGTCCAACTGTATCAATTTATCCAGTACTGTCGTTCTTAAGGGTGACATAATTTCGGTTAAATAGTGATAATAATCAATGTAAAATTCCAATGAGTCACCGATCAAAGCAGCAGCATCTTCATAAAATTTAGAAGCATTTTCATCATTTTCATTTTCCTGTTCTATTTTCGCAAGGAGATATAATGATTCTCCTGACAGTGCGTGGGTATCAATTCCCGGGAGTATCTCATCAATTGCTTCTGTATCATCCGTCTTAAGCAGGGTTTCAAAAAGCATTAAATAGGCATCATCATAATCTCCGTCAAGCTCGACTGCTTTGAGGAAATAAGAAACAGCACTTTCACTGTTGTTCTGTCTGAAGTTTAACCGTCCGAGATGGAAATATACTAAAGGATTGGTGTCATCCTCTTTTATATAATTCTTGAGAACGGCTTCTGCTTCCGGAAGATTGTGTTCTGTTTCATGAATGTTCATGAGCAGAATGTATCCGCTGATGAAATACGGCTCATTTGAAATGACTTTATCAAGCAGTGACTTGGCTTTCTCATATTCCTTAAGCTGGTAATAAAGTAATGACTGCCTGTAAAAATCATCATTAGAGTAACTGTTGTCATCTGCAGCATTAAAATATGCTTCAGCAGTTTCCAGATCGCCTAAGTTCATGGTGACTTCAGCAAGTCTTAAGTTAATGTCAATATGATTAATATTATCGTGACCGAGTGAAAGAAGCAGTTGATAGTGACGGTTTGCTTCTTCTAAATCACCTTCATTAAAATAAAGTTCAGCAATGGCAAAATCTATCACCGGATCCTCATTCATTTCTTTTGCCAGAAATAAATTTCTTATTGCCACATCGGCCATATTCAGCTGCTGAAATATTTCTGCCTTGATTACAAGTGAGGTTGGTGTCTGTTCTGCACTATTAATCAGGCTTAATGCTTCATCCAGACGGTTATCTGCAATATACAAATCACACAGATACGCAAGAACTTCATCATCATGGCCCGTGAGGTTGTACAAATGCTTATACACTTTTTCTGCGTAATCATTCAGCCCGCTTGATACAAGTGCGTCACCGAGAATAAATAAGTGATCAAGGTCTTCCTCTTTTTTAATATCTTCAAGACTGTGAATGACCTGATTGATTTTTTTCTCGGGATACTCGCCGTTTCTCAGTGCGTCAATCACTTCTAAAATGGTCTGCTGCATTATTTATCTCCCCTAATACTTTTTAAATCATCGAGAAAATTTGGATAAGATATACTGATTGCAGAAGGGTCATCAATGTGAATTTCCTGATTTGAACTGATTGCCATAATAATCAGCATCATGATGATTCTGTGATCATGGTAGCCTTTAAAAGATATCTTTGAAATATCAGGTATCTCCGCCGGTTTCACAGTGTATCCGTCTTCACGTTCATCAAAAGAAACACCTATTTTATTCAGTTCATCAACAACAGCACGAATACGGTCTGTTTCTTTGAACCGGAGTTCTTCTGCATCATCCACCCTGCTCTCACCATCAGCGGATAAAGCGAGTAAAGTGAGGACAGGAATCTCATCAATCAATCTCGGAATCAAATCCCCGGAAATATTAAACGGTTTTAGATTTTCTGTGTATTTAACACGGATATCTCCATACAGTTCACCGGAATTGTTATGACGGGTAATCTCGAAATCAACCCCCATATCTTCAAAAACATCAATGATACCGGACCGTGAATCATTCAGGGATACATTATTCAATGTAATATCAGAGTCCGGAGTAATTGCTGCCAGCACCATTAGAAAGGCAGCAGAAGAAATATCTCCAGGAACGACAATATCACTGTTTACGAGTTCTCTGCCGCCGTTTAGGATAACACTGTTCCCCTCAGTTTTAATATCTGCACCAAACTGGCTCAGCATTAATTCACTGTGGTTACGTGAAGGGCTCTCTTCATGAATAATTGTTTTACCATCAAGAAACAATCCGGCAAATAAAATAGCACTTTTAACTTGGGCACTTGCTACCGGCATAATGTATTCAATTGTATGAAGCGGACTGCTTTGGATTTGAATCGGCGGGTATTTATCATCTTTTAAAGTGATGTCCGCCCCCATTTCGCGTAATGGAGCAGCGACTCTGTCCATTGGACGTTTTTCAATCGAAGAATCACCGTTCATCGAAGCATTGAGCCCGAGTCCGGTAATTAACCCTGTCAGAAGGCGTGTTGTCGTACCGCTGTTCCCTGTGTATAACTGTGCTTCCGGTGATTTCAGCTGGTCTCTTCCGGGTGATGAAATAATATAATCATTTTCTGTTTTCCGGCTTGTTGCACCAAGTGCTTCCATGCAGGCTAATGTTCTTAATGTATCATCACTTATAAGCGGCGCAGTAATTTTTGTTTCACCTTTTGTCAGGGCACCGAGCATCATTGCCCGGTGGGTAATTGACTTATCTCCTGGAACAGAAACACTGCCTGTAAATTTACTGTTTAATAATTCTTTCATATGGACTCCTTTAAAGCATTTAAATATTGACGAATTTTTATCTCCTCAATCTCTTTGAATTCCGGAGTATCATCATTCATCAATATAAAGCCGATATAATCATTTTTTTGATTTTTCTTATCCTGCTTCATTAAGCGAATCATCTCATCTATATCCATTTCTTTCAAGTAATGAAGCGGGTATCCAAGCTGATCAAAATACTCATAATAAAATGGAAGATCAAAAATGGATTTTTGATAGAATTCATTGGAAATAGTCATCATTGCATATAAGCCGAGAATCACTGCCTGGCCATGCGGGAATTTATATTTATATTCGAGTGCATGTGCCAGAGTATGGCCCAGATTCAAAAATTTACGTTTACCGCTTTCGTGTTCGTCTTCCGTCACAATGTCTCTTTTAATCTCTATACCTTTAATCAGATATTTTTTTAAATCCGGAATAAGAATGCCGTTTTCAGTATCTCTGATTAACGTTTTTGCCTTATCCCGGCTGTGCAGAAGCATATGTTTGAATACTTCTCCAAAGCCGCTGAGTAATTCACTCTCAGGGAGTGTGTTTAGAAAGTCCAAATCATAAATGACTGCTTTAGGACGGTGAAAAGTACCGATTAAGTTTTTACCGTGAGCAGAATTAATGGCAGTTTTTCCACCGACTGCAGAATCATGTGCCAGAAGTGTTGTCGGAACTTGTATATAATCCACCCCGCGTAACACTGTGGACGCAGAGAAGCCGCCGGCATCACCAGTAGCGCCGCCTCCGATAACAAATATGAGGCTGTTCCGTTTAATCCCTTTTTCAAGAAGAGACTCCACCACCCGGATATATTCTTCTGGTGTTTTTGAAGCTTCTCCGGATCGTGTAAGTACAGGTGACTTAATGAATGACAAAACTTCTTTATGAAGATCATAAACTCTGGAATCGATAATATAGAAAATACTGTCGTATTTTTTAGAATATGCTTCTATCTGATGATGAAGTATCGATTCACCAACGTGAATTGTATAGTTGTTGGAAGGATATGTTGTTTTTATATCCATCGCTTAATACTCTCTAACACGTGTTTTATACTGTTCAATAGACTGTTTCAGCTCTTCAAAATCATCATGTGGAAATTTATCCAGGATACTTGTGGCAAGTTCAATTGCGACCATATGCTCACACACAACAGAAGCTGCGGGAACGGCGCATGCATCACTGCGTTCAATCGTTGCTTTAAATGGTTCCTTAGTATTAATATCCACACTCATTAATGGTTTGTACAATGTAGGGATCGGCTTCATCACAGCATTTACCACAATCGGCATTCCTGTTGTCATACCGCCTTCAAAACCACCGAGATTATTTGATTTTCGGGTATAGCCTTCAGCTTCATTGTACAGAATTTCATCATGTACTTTTGAACCTGGTGTACTGGCCATTTTAAACCCGAGTCCAAATTCCACACCTTTAAATGCATTGATGCTGATAACACTGCCGGCAATTTTCGCATCAAGCTTACGGTCATAATGTACATGGCTGCCGAGACCGGGTACCGGATTATTTACAATCACTTCAACAATCCCGCCGATAGAGTCACCTTTCTTCTTTGCAGCATCTATTAATGCTTCACATTCCTTTGTCTTCGCTTCGTCAGCCATCCGGACAGATGATACAGCTGCTTTTTCAACAATTTCACTGTATGAATACTCACCTTCATCAACAACTTCCCCGATTTGTTTTACCCGGCTTGTAATATCGATATCGAGAGCATGGAGAAGCTCTTTACAGAGTGCACCAACTGCAACACGTGCTGCAGTTTCACGTGCAGATGAGCGTTCCAGAATATTTCGTAAATCTCTATGATTGTACTTCATGCCGCCGACTAAGTCCGCGTGTCCGGGACGGGGTTTTGTGATGACACGTTTTAATGTATCTTCTTCCTCTGGAGAAAGAGGATCACTGCCCATAATTTTAGTCCAGCTTTTAAAGTCATCATTTGTTAGTTCAATCATGATCGGGCTGCCGAGTGTTTTCCCGTGACGTACACCGCTGCCGAATTCAAAAGAATCTTTTTCAATCTGCATTCTCCGGCCGCGGCCGTATCCACCTTGCCTTTTAAAAAGTTCGCTTTCCATTCTTTCTTTATCTACTGGTAAATTGGACGGGAAACCCTCAATAATTGCAGTTAGTTTTGGACCGTGTGATTCACCTGATGTTAAAAATCTCATAAGTTCCACCTACTCCTTAAAATGATATGAAAAAAAGCTGAGTGACGTACCCAGCTTTAGTTGATTTTTATATTAGTAAATCCAGTTGCTGTTGGATAAATTATAATCGATGATTTCAGATTCATCAAAGAATAAATTAATTTCACGCTCAGCGCTCTCAGGTGAGTCTGAACCGTGAATAATATTTTTACCGACTGTAAGTCCAAAGTCACCTCTGATTGTACCAGGGGATGCTTCCTGAGGATTTGTGGAGCCGACGACGAGACGTGCTGTAGAAATTACATTCTCACCTTCAAGAACCATTGCAAATACAGGACCTGAAGTAATGAATTCTACTAGTTCACCGAAGAAAGGTCTCTCTTTATGCTCCTGATAGTGTGTTTGTGCAAGAGTTTCAGAAACCTGCATCAGTTTTGCACCTACAATTTTGAATCCTTTGTTTTCAAGACGGCTGACAATTGAACCGATTAAATTTCTTTGTACTCCGTCGGGTTTAATCATGAGAAAAGTTTTTTCCATTATGTTAATTGCTCCTTTAAGTAAATTCTATTATATTTTATCATTAAAGTTTTACTGTATTCAATTTTAATTTAAGCGGTTTTTTAATTTTTTTGATATTTCAAGAAAATATGCACGGTAAGGTTCTTCGATATTACGAATTGCATTGTCTGCTTCAGCGATATGATTGTTGCTGATTTCTACTGCATTATCAATCTCACTGCTCTCTAGTACACGTCTGGTTAATTCCTGGAGCAGTGTTGGATTATGCTGATACGACATTAATTTTTCCTTGAAAACATCATCTTTGTCACGGAGAAGTAATACCGGCAGAGTATAATGTCCGTTCTGTAAGTCTGAAAATTTCGGCTTCCCGAGAGATTTCTCATCTCCGATAAAGTCCAGACAGTCATCGATAATTTGAAAGCTCATTCCAATATGATAACCGTATTTAATCAGTGCATCGAGTACGGACTGTTCTACATTACCTGCATAACCGCCGAGCTTAACACTCATTTCAATAAGCAGTGCTGTTTTTCTATATATTTTACGGTAGTAATCTTCCATTGTCTGGAGGGCATCAAACTGCTGATTAAATTGAATCAGCTCACCTTCTACAATACTTTCAATGGCCTTTGAGAAGGTGTTGTGGAATTCATGATGTTTGATGTCACTGACTAAATAAATTGAATTTGCCAGTAGATAGTTACCAGTATTTACAGCCTGAAAATAGCCGTGTTTATAATAAACCGTTGACTGACCGCGCCTTAGATTGGAATCATCAATGATATCATCATGTACAAGAGTAGCCATGTGAATCAACTCCAGAGCAGCACTTGTATTCAGTACCTGCTGGTATTTTTCAGGATCCCCCAGTTTACCTGCAAGTAATGTGAAGGTCGGTCTGATTTTTTTTCCTCCTGATTTAAATAATTCATAGCTTTCATTATTAACAACAGGGCCTTCCGGAGAAAGTGTGTGCTTAATAATCTTGTTGATTTTATTAAAATCGGGAGAGAGAAATTTTTTCAGCGACATTAAAGTCATAAGTAATCCAGCGGCTTGTAGGCGATATGTGTCGCCGCTGTCCCTAAAGTATGGGGGATGACTTTTGTGTTGATATATCCTGTAGTGGTTAAAATGTCGGTTAGTGATTTTTTAGTCAGGAAGTCGCTTGTTGATTCATACAGCCATGTATATTCCTCTTTTTTATGTGCAATGACGCCGCCCATAAACGGCATGATTTTTCCAAAATAAAAATCAAAACCTGTATAGATTAATTTATTATCCGGGATTGATGTTTCCAAAATAACGAGCTGTCCGCCGGGAGCAAGAACACGATAAAATTCTTCGACAGCTTTTTTAAAATCGGGAAGATTTCTAAGACCGAAACCAATAGTTAATATATTAAAGGTATTGTCATCGAAAGGAAGTTCCATTGCATTCCCCTGAATCAGTTTAATATTATCGAATTCTGATACTTTGTTCTCAGCGACTTTCAGCATGTTCTCACTGAAATCAAGACCGGTTATTTCCGCATTGCCGTTTGCTGAAGCAAGCTGGATGGTCCAGTCTCCGGTGCCGCAGCATACATCCAGAACTTTACAGCCATCCTTAACAAAGATTTCAGTCATTGTTTTTTTTCGCCAGATGGTATGCTGATTCAGACTGATCAGGTTATTCATTTTATCGTAGTCTTTGGAAACAGCATTAAATATTTTATGTACACGGCTTACTTTGTCCATTAAATTCACCTTTATTCCTGATATAGTACGGTATATTTTCATCATACAAACGATTTACATACTCATCAATTATACTAGTTAAGTGATGATGTGCATAGCCGTTTTCAACTAAATATAAAAGCGGTGCAAACATAATGTGCTTTATATCATCTTTGGACCATTTTTTGTCCTGTTCAATCATCCGTGATTTTTTTGAAATCATTTCAGTGGATAACTTAGAGACATCATGCAGGACTTGAAATTCATTATTTGCTGATAAAATACTGTAAAATTTACTGAATAAATAGTCGCCGCTCAGAACATGATTTTCCCTGTTATTTCCGTCAGGTTCAAAGTCCAGCATATTCATGGCAACATTGAAGCATAGAACAGCATTTGAAACACCGGTATTATATATGTATTCCTGATTATTTTCGAAATAATTAAAAAAGGGATTTCCTCTTAGTTCTTCTGTAAAGTCATCACCCAGTACAACTGAAATTTCGTTCATCAATTCTTTCATAATATTAATCACCTTATAAATGAATAGGCCTAACAGATGTTAGGCCTATCGAGTGTAATTATTTAACTGCATCTTTGAGTGCTTTACCAGCTTTAAATGCCGGTACTTTTGATGCTGCAATTTCAATTTCTTCACCAGATTGTGGGTTACGGCCTTTTCTTGCTGCACGCTCACGTACTTCAAAGTTACCAAAGCCGATAAGCTGTACTTTTTCACCGTCTTTTAAAGAGTCTTGAATTGAATCAAAAACTGCGTCTACAGCAGCACCTGCTTCTTTTTTAGTTAGATCAGCTTTATCGCTGACAGCGTTGATTAAATCAGTCTTATTCATTAATAGTGCACCTCCTATATTGAGTATAATGATAATGTTTTATCACTATGTTTTGACTTTAACACAGTCGTTTATCGACTGCAATGGATTTCCCCTAGAATTTGGTGCAAAAAGGCTTCACTCAGGGCTTTTGTGTACATTTGTCATAAAAATTGGCTCATTATCCTCGTCGACAGTAATCTCTGGTGAATATATCGGCACAACAGGTGTGTGGTCGTATAATACATGCCGGACATCTTCACCGGTTTCAAACTCGAGCCCCTGCTCTTCAATAATTTGTCCGATATCCGGTCTGTAATCCACAATAAATTCTTCGCCGCCGTTATAGTAAACATTTAATGACTGTCCTGTATAAGGGCTTGTTATTGTCGGATTTTCATTTAAATTATAAAAATCCAAATCAAGCGGATAGACGTTTGGCCCTATTTGTTCACCCATCTGCACGTGTTCACCCATGCCGTTAATCCTCAGTTGAAGAGAACGAACCTCTTCGGTAATACTTAAGTCTGCAAGTTTCACTGTAGGATTATCTTCTGCATCGATTATGATAAACTGATACTTTCCTCCGGATTCAAAAGACAACTCCGGACGTTCATCAAGATACTCAGGTATCAGCCGTTCAAAGTCAACCTGATACTCAAAGTATTCTCTTGTATTTGAAACAGTTCTAATCGGCAGCAGACCGCCGGAGTCTTCTCTGAATGCCTCTACTGCATTTTGAACTGTATCAATTTGTGCCTCATTAGGCATTTGGTTTTCTATGCGTTCTGATTCCGGGTACAGACAGGCACTGAGGATAAATGTCACAGATAGAATTAGTGTAAGTTTTAGTATTTTCATTTATCCACTGCCTCCCAACACGGGAATCATCAGTATAAACGCGAGAATTAAAAGACACCATGCAATAATAGAAACAATGACACTCAGAATTTTAATTTTAATGACATATCTTGCCAGGTAAATTAATACTGCTCCAAGCGCCATTGAACCTATTGATATAAAAGATATCCACATTAAGTCCATTGCTGAAATCCCAAACATTTTATCACTCTCTAGTCCAATCTTTTAATTGATTTTCCAGTAAATCTTTAAGTCCGTCTGTTTCACTCTTCTTTTCACGCTGCATTAGTTTTGAGAATGCTTCCTGCTCGGAAATATCGTGGAATAAATATTGATATAAAACTTTAGTAATCGGCATTTCAACGCCGTACTGGTCACTGAGTTCATATGCTGCCTTTGTTGTATTCACACCCTCAACGACCATGCCCATCTTCTCTTCTGCTTCCGGTAGTGTAAGCCCTTCTGCAAGCATAATACCGCATCTGAAATTCCTTGAGTGTTCACTTGTTGCTGTAACAATTAAATCCCCCATACCTGTCAGGCCGAGAAATGTCAGGGGGTTGGCCCCCATTTTCACACCAAGGCGGGCGATTTCATGAAGACCGCGCGTAATCGTTGCAGCTTTCGCATTGTCACCGAACCCGAGGCCGTGGAGTGTACCAATCGCAAGTGCAATGATATTCTTCAGTGCACCGCCGATTTCAACGCCGACTAAATCTTCATTAACATAGACACGGAAGTTTTCATTCATAAAGACATCCTGGATGGTCTTTACACCTTCATTTTTAATAGACGCTGTACTGACAGTCGTCGGTGATTTTAATGCCACTTCCTCTGCATGGCTCGGGCCGCTTAAAACACAAATATCACTGGCTGTCTGGTCTGACATTTCTTCATTTATAATTTCAGAGACTCTTAAGTGTGTACCAAGCTCGAGACCTTTTGCTACATGGACAATAAGGACTTTCCTGTTTTGAAGCAGCAAAATTTTTTCAAGCTCTCTTGAGACCGCCCGTACGGCCTTAACCGGTACTGCAATGACGATGATGTCTGCATGGCGCACCACTTCTTCAAAATCAGTCGATGCCTTTACAGACGGATTAATTTTAATATTTTCCAAATACCTGCTGTTCGTATGATTTGTATTAATCTCATCCACAGTTTCATTGCTGCGGCCGTACATCATTACACTATGACCATTATCATCAAGTACCATGGATAAGCTTGTACCGAAACTGCCGGTACCAAGTATTGAGATATTCATCAATCAGTGACCTCCTAGTTTCTTGTTCTGCTTATAATATGAATCGGTGTGCCCGTAAACCCGAAGGCACCGCGAAGCTGGTTTTCAATATATCTCCGGTAACTAAAATGCATCAGCTCAGTATCATTTACAAAGAGGACAAATGTCGGAGGACCGACGCTCACCTGTGTACCGTAAAATATATTAAGTCTGTGTCCGCCCTTATCAGTCGGTGTCGGGTTCATGCTGACACTGTCTACAATTACTTCATTCAGTGTACTGGACTGAACACGTTTTTTATGGGAGTCGTTTGCTATTTTAACAAGCGGGAAAATAGTTGTTAAGCGGGATTTTGTTTTAGCAGATACAAACGCTATCGGTGCATAGTCCAGGAACTGGAACTGCTGCCGTATTTTTTCTTTGAATTTCTGCATGGTTTTTTCGTCTTTTTCAACAGCATCCCATTTGTTGACAACAATGACGACCGCACGTCCTGCTTCATGGGCAATACCTGCAATACGTTTATCCTGCTCAATAATTCCTTCTTCCCCGTTAATTACAAACAGAACGACATCTGACCGTTCAATCGCCCGGTTCGCACGAAGGACAGAATATTTTTCAGTATTTTCATAGACTTTACCCCGTTTTCTCATCCCGGCAGTATCAATCAAAGTATACTCATCATCGTCAAATGTATAGTGTGTATCTATAGCATCACGTGTAGTGCCGGCTATGTCGGAAACGATGACCCGGTCTTCCCCGAGGATTGCGTTAATCAAGCTGGACTTCCCTACATTCGGACGTCCGACCAGTGAGACTTTAATAGATGAGTCTTCTTCCTCTTCTATCTCAATGTCTTTAAAATAATCTGTCGCAGCATCGAGTGCATCGCCAAGTCCCAGTCCATGAGAGCCGGAAACCGGGAAAGGATCACCTAAACCAAGCTGGTAAAACTCGTATATTTCATTTCTCATTTCAAAATTGTCCACTTTGTTTACCATAAGAACAGTGGGTTTCTTTGATTTTTGAAGAATCCGTGCTACAAACAAATCATCTTCTGTAACACCTTCACGACCGTTTACAATCATCAGGATTACATCAGCCTCAAGTATTGCAATTTCAGCCTGCATTTTAATCTGTTCTTGAAATGGTTCGTCTTTAATTTCAATGCCGCCGGTATCTATAACGTTAAATTCATAATTCAACCAGTCTCCGGTCGCATATAATCGGTCACGAGTTACGCCTGGGGTATCTTCCACAATCGCTTTTCTCTCACCAATAATTCTATTAAACAATGTTGACTTCCCTACATTCGGGCGTCCAACTACAGCAATTGTCGGTTTATACATAAGTGTTGCCTCCTCTAATAAAATAATTTTAACATACAAACAAAAATAAAGGGCGATATTATATCGCCCTTTAAAAAGATAAATCTCGATTATAAATCCAGGTTTTTAAAACGATCACCGAATACATCTCCAAGTGTTGGACGGTCATCTTCTGTTTCATCGTTATATACTTTAGGTTCGTCTTTTGATTCCGGCTGACGTTCTGTGGTCTCTTTAATGGAAAGTGAGATTTTTTCAGAGTCCTCATTTATTGATAGAATTTTAACTTGAACTGACTCTTCTACTTTCAATACATCAGATGGAACAGCTACATGGTCGTGGCTGATTTCAGAGACGTGAACAAGTCCTTCAACACCAGGTGCAACTTCAACAAAAGCACCAAAATCAACAAGGCGTTTAACGGTTCCTTCTAAAGTATCGCCCACTGAGTTTTCTTTGGCAAAATCATCAAACGGGCTTGTTCCTGCCTGCTTAACAGAAAGGCTGACACGCTCATTTTCAGGATTTACATCCAGGACCTTAACTTTTACTTTATCACCAATGTTTACGGCATCTTCCACTTTTTCTACACGAGTGTAGCTGAGTTCTGAAATATGTGCAAGTCCGTCTACGTCACCAAGGTTGATAAAAGCACCGAAGTTTGTGATTCTCACAACTTCACCGTCAATTACAGATCCTTTTTCCAAGTTGGATAACTGTTTTTGTCTGTCCTGCTTTTTATCTTCTTCAATGATTCGTTTACGGTTTAGAATGACACGATTTTTTTCCTTGTCGATGTCTTCTACTTTAACCTGAACAGTCTGTCCTGCAAACTGCTCGAGATCTTCAACGTATTCATCTGAAAGAAGTGATGCGGGAATAAATCCACGGACACCTACATCAACAACAAGACCGGCTTGTACGACGTCCATTACAGTACCTGTAATTGTTTCATCGTTTTTTGCCGCTTCTTCAAGAGTATCATAGCTTTTCGTCTCTTCTAACTTACGTACAGAAAGGATGACGTTATGACGGCCCTCTTCTTCTTCAACTTTAATTACAACACCTTCAATTGTGTCATCTTCCGACACTACTTCATTCGGGTGTTCAATTCTTTGGTTGGTAAGTTGACTAATCGGGACAATACCTTCATATTCAGAGCCGTCTAAATGTGCTCTTATGAACTTATCCTCGACTTTGTAGACGGTACCTGAAACTTTGTCGCCTACATTATAGCCGCTGGAAGAGTTAACTTCAGTATTTTCATCTACCTCAGTATCACCCTCAGTTTGATTGTTAACTTCTTCGTTGTTTTCTTCATTTAAGATATCTTCTGTCGTCATGTGTCTGCCTCCAATTACATTACTATAAACTATATAACTAACTTCTTATAAAATAGTATATTTGTCAAGTGATTATTCTGAAAATAACAGATTATTGATGTCTTCGCGCAGTCTGAGTGTAATATCTTTGCGATTTTTTCCTTCATTTACCATTTCTTGAACATCGATTGGTTTTCCAAATACAACAGTGACTCCTTCTTTTCTGTTATATTTACCTTTAATCGCAGCAGGAACAATAACAGCACCAGCCTTAACAGCCATGAAACTTGCCCCCTGCTGGAAATCTTTGAGCTCTCCGTCCCTGCTTCTGGTCCCTTCCGGGAAGACAAGCATTGTACGTCCTTCTTTAAGAGCCTCTACAGAGTCTTTAAGCGCCTGCCGGTCACTTTTACCGCGTTCAACGGGAATGGTGTTCAGTCGTGATACGATGTTGCCGAAAACAGGGATTTTGAACAATTCTGATTTAGCAAAAAAGGACATTTCCCCTTTTAAACTGATTCCGATTAACGGTGGATCAAAATCGGAAATATGATTGGAACAGATTAAAACAGGACCTTCAGTCGGCACTCTGTCTTCACCGATTACTTTAATTTTAAATCTGGATTTATAAAATACAGTTACTAATTTTTTTGCCACATTGTACAGCATAATTATTCCCCTTCCACTTTCTCGAGTGCGAGTTTAATAATACATGATTCTACTTCTTCAATTGTCATCTCGCTTGTATCAAGTAAAAAGGCGTCTTCAGCCTGCACCAGCGGGGAAATTTCCCTCGACATGTCGAATTCATCGCGTTCCATAATCTGCTTAGTCAATGTTTCGAGGTCAACTTGATTACCGCGTTCCCGCTCTTCAATTAACCGGCGTTCAGCCCGCACTTTAGGAGAAGCCTGCATAAATATTTTCAGTTCGGCATCCGGCAGTACTGTTGTACCAACATCCCGTCCGTCCATCACAATCCCTTTTTCATCCGCCAGCTGCTGCTGCATATTAACCAGATATGTCCGGACTGCTTCATAGCTTGCAACCTTACTGACATTCGCAGTGACTTCTTTTGAACGAATGGCTTCAGTAACATCCTCATTATTTAATAAAACCCTCTGATTTCCGGAATCTTCATTTTTGAACCGGATATCTATTCGGTTTAAATTGTCGAACATTTGCTCCGTTCCATGATTTAAAGCATACAGAGTGACACTTCTGTACATTGCGCCTGTGTCAATATACATATAATTCAGTCTGCCTGCAACTCTCCGTGAAATTGTACTCTTCCCGGCTGCAGCCGGACCGTCTATTGCAATATTAATTATTTTCATATATACCCGCCTCAATTGATAGTTCCAGTACATTTTATCATATTTGCAGAAAATGAAGAAACGCTATTACTGATAAATAATATATTACTTGAAAATATCATGGAAATGATTTTATGTGTGTGAAACATGTTAAGATAATGAAGTATATTTTTAATTCTTCGAATTTAGTGGAGGTTGATTATGAAAAAGAATATTCTTGCCATCCATACCGGCGGAACAATCAGTATGTCTTCAAATAACGGTGTAGTAAGTGAACAGCAGAAAAACCCGGTCACGGTTGAAAATAACTTGGACCTTCCTGTCAATGTCACAGAAGTGTATCCGATTACGAAACCGTCACCGCACATTACCGTAAAAGATATGGACAGTATTAAAGAAATCATCCAGAAACATGAAAGTGAGTATGATGGATTCGTCATTACTCATGGAACAGATACTCTTGAAGAAACAGCCTATTTCCTCGAGTTATCAGTAAATACAAAACGTCCGATTGTTCTGACCGGTGCAATGCGGTCATTTGATGAACTCGGCAGTGACGGACTGTATAATTATCTGCTTGCTATAAGAGTGGCAGAAAATGAAGCTTCTTTAGACCGTGGTGTACTGGTTGTGTTTAACGATGAAATCCATACAGCCCGGTTTGTTACTAAAACACATACTTCCAATGTTGCGACTTTTCAAAGTCCAAATCACGGACCAATCGGTTTTGTAACAAAAGATGATGTGTATTATCATCACAGCATTCAGACTAAAGAAAAATTTGAACATGTAGATACAGATAAAAAAATTGCTTTAATTAAAGCGCATGTTGATCTGGACTCTTTATTTTTTGAGGCTGTCGTTGAAAATAACTTTGATGGTTTAATTGTAGAGGCACTCGGTCAGGGGAATATCCCGCCTTCAGCACTTGACGGGCTGAGGAAGGTTATCGAAGCGGATATTCCAGCTGTTGTAGTGTCACGGTCTTTTAATGGAATCGTCGGAGGCTACTATGATTACAAAGGCGGCGGAAGAGAACTTAAAAATCTTGGTGCTATTTTTTCAAACGGCTTAAATGGTCAGAAAGCCAGAATAAAATTATTAATCGCTTTATCCAATCAACTTGAATATGAAGAGCTCGCTGAATCATTCAGACAGAATTAAAAAAACGGTGCTATTTTTATAGCGCCGTTTTTTAATACCTTTATCTTTTTTTTACAATGTCTTTTACAATTTGAATACCATGGAACCTGCCGTTCTCTATGAATATTGTGTTGGCGTCATTGCCTGCTGCGATGACACCGGCAATATATAAATTGTCTACATTGGATTCCATCGTTTCTTTATCATGCTTCGGTGCTACACCGAATGCATTCGTATTGAGTTCAATTCCGAATGACTGCAGGAACCGGTAGTCAGGATGATAGCCGATCATTGCAAAAACGAAATCATTCGGCACTTCGAAGGTTTTCCCGTCCTTTTCAAGTACGACATACTTGTCTTTAATATCTTTGACCTCTGTGTTGAAATGCATCGTAATCTGCTCATTTTTAACTAATGAATCAAATTGAGGCAGAACCCATGGTTTCACACTTTTTGAATAGGCATCCTGGCGGTATACGACCGTCACCCCGGCACCGGCTTTTTCGAGTTCAATTGCTGCATCGACACTCGAATTTTTTCCGCCGATTACTAAAACATTCTGGTTGAAATAAGGATGTGCTTCTTTAAAATAATGGAATACTTTATCCTTTTTCTCACCCGGAATATCGAGTAAGTTCGGCTGCCCGTAGTAACCGGTGGCTACAATCAGATATTTACATTTGTACGTGTCTTTCGAAGTCTCAAGAACAAAGGAATCGTCTTCTTTTCTGCCGGAAGTGACTTCCTCATACGTATGAATATTTAAGTCGTAATGTTTAACCACTTCCCTGTAATAAACTAAAGCCTGATTACGTTTTGGTTTATGGGCCTCAGTGATAAAAGGAAAATCTCCGATTGACAGTTTTTCACTTGATGAGAAGAATGTTTGATGTGTCGGATAATTATAAATCGCATCAACAACATTCCCTTTTTCTATTACTAAATAATCAATATTATTTTTTTTAAGTTCTATAGCAGCGCTGAGACCGCATGGCCCCGCGCCGATTACTATTGCTTCAACTGTTGTCATTTCTGCACCTACTCTGGAATTACTATTGTTTGTCCGACTGATAAATCATTACCGCTGATGCCGTTTGCATCCCTTATCTTTTGGACATTATCAGGGTTGCCGCTGCCGTAATATCTAATGGCAATTTGATATAGATTGTCTTCGCCCGTTACTGTATGAGATGTACCACCTGATGGAACATCTTCAGATTCAACATCAACATCTGCATTTTCTTCTGTGTTTTCCTCTTCAGATGACTCTGAAGTACTCTCGTTTACGGATTCACTTTCTTCTGAAGTGTTTTCAGAAGAATCATTCGTTTCTTCTGTGTTTTCTCTGTCTTCTATAGCAGCACTGGCAGCTTCTTCCAGAGCTTCGGACTCTGCTTCACTAAATTCATGCTCTACATTTTCACTTGCAAGATCATCAGAGCTTTCAGAACTTTCTTCCGTATTATCTGCATTATCTGCTTCATCTGCAGAAGTGTCAGCATCTTCAGTTTCGTCTGCATTCTCATCTGAATTGTCATCCTGCGACTCAGCCATGCGGCGTTCCATTTCGAATCTCTGATCTTCAACTTCTTCATTCTCTTCATTACCTGCATCCGCAACTTCTTCCGTCTCATTTTCGGCATTTTCTCCGGCAATATCCATACCGTTATTTTCCGGCCAGAAGTTACTTGCGATCAGGACGAAGAGAATCACAGTAACAGGAACTAAAATAACACCGCCGATAATCATAGGCAGGAGGCTTCTCTTCCCTTCCTGCTTCTCTTTTTTGGGGGTTTCTTCAGACCCGGGGGACTCACCTTTTTGAGAGCGCATATCATTTATCTTTTCTTTAGTGGTATTCAGTTCAGAGCCGACACGTGATTTATAGCTGGAAAATTTCCCCGCAAAAAACGCCTTGGATTTATCGACATTTTCTTTGGAAAATATTTTTTTAGCACCTGCTACAAATTCACTTTCCTTTTTTTCTTCTTTCTCCTTTTCTTTAAGTCGATCTTTTTCCTCACGCTCTTTATATTTGGCGCTTCGACTTAGAGAAGGTTCTTCTTTTTCTGCTTTCCCGTCTTTTTTAGGCTCTTTTTTTGATGCCGCTTTTTCTTTCGACTCCTGAGCACGTTTATGTTCTATTTCTTTGTAAAAATTATCCTTCATTAGAAATTCTCCTCAACAATCCAACTTATATTAATTATATTATGATTATCATATAAATTAAAGTCTTATACGCCGTAAGTTTGAATGTTATTACATTTGTGTGAATTTATTTGAAAAAGGATATGATAGGACTTACAATATAATATGTATTTATGGATAAGAGGTGAAGATGAAAGTATGGAACTGAAGAAGTACACAATTGTGGATATGGATACTTGTATTGCCTGCGGTGCCTGCGGAGCGGCAGCACCTGATATATATGATTACGATGATGATGGTATCGCTTATGTTATTCTGGATGATAATAAAGGAATAAAAGCTGTACCTGAAGAACTATATGAAGATTTGGAAGATGCGTTTGACGGTTGTCCGACAGACTCAATTAAGCTTGCAGAAGAACCGTTTGACGGTGACGCACTCAAATTTGAATAATAAAAAGAGGCCGCACGGCCTCTTTTTTTATAAATTTCTTAACTTAGGGAGTAATTTTAAGTAGATAATAAATCCAACAACAGACACGAGAATTCCTTTTATAATATTAAAGGGGATAATCCCGGCAGTGATAATTACTCTTAAATTATTGATGATATCAGTCTGATCAATAATCATACCGTACATTGGCAGCAGTACAAAATAATTAAGTACAGCAAGCATTACAGTTAAAGCAGCAGTGCCGACGATAAAGCCGGTAATCAGTGCTTTTTTAGAAGGCCTTCTCATATAAATAAAATAAATCGGCAGTAAAAGTGAGAACGAAGCCAGCATATTCGCTATCGGACCAATGGGTTCACTGGCAGCGAGCAGCCCGTAAATCACAATTTTAAATATAATTACAAGTGAACCAGCAGCGCCGCCGAAAAGCATAAAGGCGATAAATGCCGGGATATCTGAAAAATCAACGGTCAGATACGGCGGCAGAAACGGAATCGGGAATTTGATAAGCATAAGTATAAATGATAAAGAAGAAAGTATGCTGATGATAATTAATTTTCTCAAACGTTGTTTCTCCATAGTTTTCTCCTCCTACTGTTTAGGAAATTTGATAATAAATGTAGATCCGACACCAAATTCACTTTCAAGTTTGATGCTTCCTCCATGACTTTCAATGATGCTTTTGACAATGTACAAACCGAGGCCGGTACCGTGTTTTCCGCGTGTTCTGGATTCATCCACTTTATAAAATCTTTCAAAAATCCGGTTTTGATGCTCTTTTTTTATTCCTGTACCTGTGTCTGAAATAAGAATAGTGATATCATCTTCTATACTTACATCTATAGTAATAGAATCCCCGGGTGATGTATATCTTATTGCATTATCAAGCAGGTTGTTCACCACATTTTCCATCTTATCATAATCAAAGTTGAAAATAACTGAGTCGTGAGGTGTATTTATATTAAGTGAAATGTCGTTTTCCTTAATATCATGCTTGAATTTAAAGGCAAGTTTTGAAAGCAGTGCCATGAAATCATTAGACGATTTATGAATCATGCCGCTTTCAGCTTCCATACGTGCGAGGCCGATTAATTCATTAACCATTTTATTCATTCTGTCAGATTCATCTTTAATGATACCGACCATCTCTTTAACCTCTTCCGGATCGGAAACGACATCATCAAGCAGTGCTTCTGAGTAGCCGCTGAGCATAACCATTGGTGTTTTCAGTTCGTGGGACACATTGGCAATAAATTCAGAGCGCATTTTCTCCGTATTTACTTCCTGGGTGATATTTCTGATTAATATGATGACACCATATGATGAATCTGTGATTTCAACCGGTGTGTAGGACAGTTGATAGTGATCTGAGTCTAATTCAATCCGCTCAATATGGCCTGACTTCTCTGTCATTACTTCCCGGACATTATCCTGTACTAAAGGTGCCTCTTCAGGATAAGATTTTAAATTTTCATACATTTCAGCGCCCTTTTGATTAGAGTACAGAAGTTCGAATGAATCATTAAAGTAAAGAACACCTTCATCCATGGAGTTGAAGATTTGTTCCCTCAGGTTTCGTTCGTGGACGACCATCGCAATATTTTTTTCAATATCATCATTCATTTTATTAAATGCGAGGGTCAATTCCCCGATTTCATCTCTGCTCAGAACTTCTAATTTATTGTATGTACCTTGTGCAGTTTTGAAAGATGAACGCTTCAAATTTATCAATGGACGCGTAATTCTGCTGATTAAAAAGAAGGCGAAAAATGTAGTCAGTATGAAAATAATACCGCCGCTGATAATTGTAATTAATGTAATGCCTATTATAGATTCATTAATGACTTCAAGATCCCGGTACTTAATAATTACCGGAGAATCATCCAGAAACGTATCCAAATATGAGATTTTAACCATATACGAATGATCAAAAATATCATCGATAATGACAGTCGTTTCCCTCGTATCGAGCTGCCTTACATAATTTTGAATTTCCTGTTCAATCTGATTTGTCGGGGTGATTGTTCGGTTGTCAGTGTAAAGAATCAGGTTATCTTCATGAAGCAGCTGTACTGAATCGAGCCCGTCTACATCATGCTCTCTCAAAATTAGTTCCTCTACACGGTGTAAATCTTCTTCAAGTATTGATTCGGTTGAGTTCAGCACATAGTTTCTAAAATAAAAGCTTAAAATGATTGTTAATATAATTAAAACTGCAGTTACCATCAGTATGATGGTGAACCACAGTTTTGTAACGACACTGTTGAAAAATTTCATGATTCATTAACCTCAAATTTATAACCGATACCCCAGACTGTATGAATCATACGGCTCGCCTCCGGTGAGACCTTATTGAGTTTTTCTCTAAGCCGTTTAACATGAGTATCCACTGTTCTTAAATCCCCGTAGAAGTCATAGTGCCAAACTTCTTTCAATAATTCCTCACGTTCAAAAACCTTATCCGGACTTTTAGCAAGAAACAGCAGCAGCTCATATTCTTTAGGTGTCAAATTAACTCGTTTATCATCTGCAATGACCCGGTGCGCATCGTTGTCTATAACTAAATGATCATAGACAATGACATCTTTCGCTGTCGCATCTTTTTCTATAAATGCTGTTTCTGATGAGCGTCTTAAAATTGCTTTGACACGTAAAACCACTTCTCTTGGGGAGAAAGGTTTTACGATGTAGTCATCCGCTCCGACTTCAAACCCTTCAACACGATTATTTTCTTCGCCTTTTGCCGTCAGCATAATAATCGGTGTGGATTTTTCTTTTCTGAGACTTTTAGCAACTTCAATGCCGTCAAGTTCAGGCATCATAAGGTCAAGCAGTATACAGTTGAACTCTTCATTTAAAGCAAGTTCAAGCGCCTGTTTTCCATTTTCAGCTTCAGTAATTTCATAATTTTCACGAGCCAAATACATATTGAGCAGTTTGCGGATACGTTCTTCATCATCCACAATTAATATTTTTTCTGTCATTATAACCCTCTTTTCATATTATGCGTATGAATGAAGACCTGCAACGATTAAGTTAATCGCGATTAAATTAAATATGATAAGCAGGAAGCCGATAACAGCAAGCCATGCGGATTTCTCGCCTTCATATCCCCTGTTCAAACGTAAATGCAGGAAAATAGTATAAAACATAAATGTGATAAATGCCCATGTTTCTTTAGGGTCCCAGCCCCAGAATCTGCTCCATGCGATCTGTGCCCAGATTGCAGCAAAGAATATTCCGCCGAGTGCAAATATCGGGAATCCGATAATGACTGAACGATAACCAATTTCATCCATCAAGTGTAAATCCGCTTTATTGGATAAAGGTTTTAACAGGGCAATGATTCGTTTTCTAAGAATCAGGCGGATAATACCATATACGATTACCCCAAGTATAATCGACCATACGACAGTGTTCAATGATTGTGCATTGATAATCGGAGGCAGGTCGATTCCTGTATGGAAGTGCTCAGTAGGTTCATAATTATTTTCCCCTGCATTTTCGACAGCAACAGCATCCTGATAGTTTACAAGACTCGGCAGATGATACTCTGCAACAACGTTTTGTCCCTGCTGGTCAGTGTAGTAGAATTCATCATTGTATCCGACAATTCCCTGCATGACAACAGTCGTAGCGATGTATACCAGAATAGTTACAATCAATGCCATAATCATTTCGAGTGCAGATGCACGTTTTGATTTTTCGTCGGCAGGTATTGCTTTTAAGAGATAAATTAAACCGGCAACAGCACTCATTGAGAGAATACCGTAGGACAATGTCACTGTAATAACATGTATCGCAAGCCAGCTGCTCTGCAGTGCAGGTATCAGTGGTGCTGCATCTGTAGAGAAGAGACTTCCGTATCCGATTAACAGAAGAGACAGCGGAATCGCAAATACACCGATAATTTTAGTCTTAAAATAAAAATAGGTGACTAAAAATCCGCCGATCATCATAATAGAGAACGTTGCGATAAATTCATACATGTTTGAAACAGGCGCATGACCGGTCGCAGTCCATCTCAAAACGAAATACAGTACCTGAAAAATGAAAGCAACTATAATCATTGTGATTGCAATTTTTTCAGGTTTTTTACTTCTGGCTTTGAAGCTTATTCCCAGCGGCACAAGTGACACCAGGAGAAGCAGGAAAGCGGTATATAAAAGCCAGTCGCTGGCTGATAGAAATATTGAATCCATTTGTTAACTACTCCTTACCCTCTTTATTATTTTCTTCTTCCTCAACTTTATCGTGAACCTCATTATAGTTATTTTCAGTAAGCGCAGTATTCAGATCTTTCTTCAATCCAAAATAGTTCTTATTTGTATGCGCACTTAATATAAAGCCGTCTTCAGCATTAATCCAGATTCTTCTGTGATTGACATAAGAACCAATGAAGAGTCCGATAAGGAAGATGATAAACCCTGTTGCAATGATCGGGATGGTTACATCCTTTTTCAAAGTTAATACTGAAGCCATATGGTTCTCTGCTTCAACAAAGCGTATGGAGTATTCATTACCTTCAGTAATTTCGTTTGAATTCATAATCTGGAGCAGACTGAGTTCGGATTGTTCGCCGTCAGTGACTTCAAAAACAAAAGCAGGATTTCTTGCAACAGGTGTTTCGGAAATCAATGTGCCGTTTTCTCCAATTTCCAGAAAGTCCGGTGCAAATGCACGCATTTTTATTTCGAAGCCGTCGCCGACATCGTAACTGTCTTCTGTATTATCAAGATCTACAGTAAACTGCTCACCGACATCATTACCCTCTGAATCTTCAAGTCTGAATGTCATGGACTTCATCTGTGAATCATCATAACTTGACTGATACAGTTCAAAGTTTTCAAATCGGAAAGGATGGTTCACACGGATACTGTCTTCAGCAATTTCAACTAAGTCCGGTGAAGCACCGACAACATCGTTATTTTGATTTTCATAAAATGTAATATCCGTCTGGAAATTACTGATGATCATTTCATTCGACTGCTGCAGTGTTTCATCGAACACTGTACCGCTGTCTTCATCATAAGTATCCAGAGTAAAACCATTATTTTCTACATAATACTGACCGTCAGTTTCCGGTACCTGGGCAGTCTCGCCTTCTTGTATGTATATGATTTCATCAATGTACATATCCGGAAAGAATCTGAGCATGCTGCCGATTAATAAAATAATCAGTCCGGTGTGGTTGATATAAGGTCCCCACCTCGACAGCCGCCCTTTCTCAAGAAGATGATGGTTTCCGTCACTGCGTATTTTATATCGCTTATTTTTTAAAGACTGAAGTACTGCGTCAACATTTGAACGATCAGTATCTTCGAAAGTGACACGCTGTCTTTTAAAATATGACGGGTGTTTTTTGACTCTTTGATTTTTCAATGATTTATACAGCGGAATGCCTCTGTCAATGGATGCTGCGATAATAGACAAAGCAAGCATACCGTTCATTAATATGAACCACCAGGAAGAGTATAAATTGTGGAATCCGAGTTCATAGTACAATCGTCCGAGAGTACCGTAATTTTCATCGTAGTAGTCGGCAGGGTTAACACCTATAGGAATAAAATATTCCTGAGGGAAAATTGTGCCGACTGCAGCAGCAATCGCAATCAATAAGATAATGGTCACACCGACTTTAATCGATGTAAAGAAAATCCATATTTTATCAAAAATACTTTTAGAACGTGTTTTTGAGCGGATGGCACTGCCGTCATAACGCATGACATCTTTTATTTTTTTCTTATCATAATCACTGTTAATCATCTTACCGCATGATTGACACAGCTGTGTACCGGGCGGATTGACATGTCCGCACGATTCACATTTGATTTCTTTCAGTTCCATTAAATCTCACCCTATTCTGAAGCTTCTTTAATAAATTCCCGGATATCTTCCTCAGTCAACTGATATTCCTGTTTTTTAACAACTGTGCCCTCTGAATCAATGGCCACAGTTGTTGGTAAAGGACCGATTTGATACGCACTGACGACATCTCTGTTTTGATCAAGTGCAATCGGGAATGTTAAATCAACCGGAAGACCGGATAAGAATTGGTTAATCTGCTGCGGACCTTCTGCTACATTGACAGCAATGATCTCTACATCTTCATGGCCTTCGGAATATATATTTTGAAGGTCAGGCATTTCTTCACGGCAAGGTTTACACCAGGTGCCCCAGAAATTTAAAATGACCCCTTTATCACCGAGTACTTCCGATAACTGCAGTTCTTCACCATCAAGTGTTTCAAGTTGGAAATCAACTGCCTCGTCACCGACAGCAACAGTCTGATTATCAGAAGTCAGATTAAACCATAATGTAAGACCGATAAGAACTAATACAACAACAATAATAATAATTCTCATTAAATTTCTCGTTTGTTTCTTCAATCTGTATCACACCTTTTTTCAGCCATTCATTCAATAATTATATCATTTAATAAAAATCACCGATATGACAGTATTATGACACTTTAATGATGAATCAGGCTTTTGCGTTGGCAACAAGCTTTTTAATTTCGTGTGGTTTTAAGTAGCGGTATTCTCCTTCTCCCAGTCCTTCAAGGTTCAGGAAATCATAATTTACGCGGGTTAACTTTAAAACTTTTAAGCCGAAGTGTTCAAACATGCGGCGTACCTGCCTGTTACGACCTTCATGAAGCGTTACTTCGAGAATCATATTTTTATTCTTTTTATCACGGATGACATTGACTTCGGAAGGTGCAGTTTTTCCATCTTCCAGCATAATTCCGGATTCCATCTGCTTTTGCTCATGACGTTTTAATATACCGTCGACTTTTACACGGTAAGTTTTTGTCACTTCATATTTGGGATGTGTCATATATTGCGTAAACTCTCCGTCATTTGTCAGGATTAATATTCCAGACGTATCATAGTCCAGACGACCGACAGGATACACACGCTTTCCGAGCTCGGTAAACAGGTCTGTTACTGTCGAGCGTCCCCGGTTATCTTCTACAGCAGAAATTTCACCTGCAGGCTTATAGTACAGAATATATACTTTATCTTCTTTAGTAATGAGGACGCCGTCCACTTCAATTTTATCACTGCGGGTAACTTTAGTTCCTAGTTCAGTCACGATTTCGTCATTCACACTGACACGCCCTTCAGTAATAAGCACTTCTGCTTTACGTCTCGAAGTCACGCCACTATTTGCTATTGCTTTTTGTAATCTGATTTCAGTCATTTTTTTCCTCCGTCTGGAGACTGTTGAAAAACAGTTCCATTTCTTCTTGTTCTTTTTCATCTTCCTGTTCCGGCAGATCGTTAATCGTTTTCAATCCAAATACCTGCAGAAAATGTTCCGTTGTAACAAAATAGTTTGCCCGCTCATCCTCAACCTGTGTTTTTTTGATTAGCCCTTTATTCACAAGTGTTGAAACCGGACCGTCAGATGCGATGCCTCTTAATTCTTCAACATCACTTCTTGATACAGGCTGATTGTAGGCAATGATTGATAATACTTCTAAAGAAGCCTGTGACAGTCTGCCCTTCGGTTTGTCTGAAAGGAGACGGTTTATATACTTCTCCATTGACTTTGATGTTGTTAAATAAAACATGTCGTCATGATATGAAATGAGTAAATGCGGTTTATTAAATTTTTCCACTTCATTGTATAGCTGTTCTCTTGTAATCGGCACATGTTCAATCAATTGTTTTTCATTCAGCCCGAGATCACCCGCAACATACAGCAGACCTTCAATAATATCTATCTTTTCCATACGATTATACCCTCTCAAATTCATAATTCCCATCGTCGTGAAGACTGATTGAAATATCTTTGCTTTTAATCATTTCCAAAATAGTGACAAATACTGCAACAATCATCGGTTTTGATTCATTGAATGAAAACATATCTGTGAAATGAATTTTATTTTTGGAATTGAATTTATTAAAGATAAAATGCTCAGCTTCTTCTCTCGAGATTACCTCACGCCGCACAGTAACAGCCCTCGGCACATCCAGGATAATACGTCTCTTCACTTTTTGATAGGCTTCGATTAAATCATTTATATCCAATGAAGAAATCTGGTCTTCCTCAGATTCATCCAGCTCATGGGGCGGTTTGATAAAAATCTTGTCCTGTTCCGCTTTCAGTTTCTCAAGTTCATTCGCATAGGCTTTAAAATTCTGATATTCTAATAATTGTTCCATCAACCGCTCTCTTGGATCTTCAAAATCCTCCTCAAGATGGGCAGGTTCCGGGAGCAGCATAAAACTTTTAATTTTAAGGAGTTCACTTGCCATAACCAGGTATTCGCTCGCGATATTGATTTCCAGATCTTTCATTTGTTCAATGTAATCCATATACTGCCGGGTTAAAACAGCCATAGGAATATCATTAATATCAATCTCAAGTTCCTTGATTAAATGTAATAATAAATCGAGCGGACCTTCGAAGACATCGAGCCTGACTTCATAAGTTTTCATAAAATATTACCTCAAATACTGGAGTGAGTCGTATGCATCAGACACACCTTTTAAATTTCTACAACGAATTTATTATAAAGCAAGATTACTTTGAATGCCATGAAATCATGGAAGAACAATGGAAAGAAAAAGAGAGATTCACTAAGAAAGATCCGGAAGTTTTTTTAATTTTGATTGCAACAGCAGAATATCATTACAGACGCGGTAACCTCTCTGGTGCAGAAACATCATACAAAAGAGCCTTAAAATTATTTCAGGAGGCCCCTTTTATACTGAGGAAGTACGGCTTGTCGGAAAATGCTGTAGAAGTTTTTGAAAATCGTTTACATAATATTAATTATGTAAACTTCAAGGTGATAGAGTTCCCTCTTTCGTGTGAATATTTCTTGATGCTGCAAGAATTGATAATGCCTGAAGCATCGCCTGAAACCTTTAAAGTGTTTATAGATAATCTGAAAGTTCTGGATGAACAGACCGTTCACAAACATAAAATGCGGGACAGAGCTCCGGTAATTGCGGAAAGGCTGCAGTCGCTTAAGAATAAAAACAGAGAAGAGTAAAGAAACAGCGGGCGCTGTCTCTTTACTCTTCATTTTCTTTCAATACTCTTTCAAGGAATTCAAGGTTAACCAGTCCATTAATATCATTTGTAGGGATATAATGAGCCTCATAACTAATATCTGCCATATCCTGCATTACTTCTTCATTGATATCATATGAAGGTGAAAGGCGTCTGGATGCTTTGAGTGTTTCATCAAAGTCCAGTTCCTCCCCTGTTAGTTCATGCATATGACTGATAAATATTTGAACAGCTTCCTCTTCATTTTCTTCAATAAATTCTACTGCTTTAATATGGGCTCTTGTGTAGTCTTCTGTAAGTCCTGGATTTGCTTCAGTAAAAGATTTTCTGGCTGCAACCACTGTTGTTGTGGATTCAGTGCCCCAGCCAAACTCTGTCTCATCCTGTATAATGTCAGCATTGGCCTGATGCTCCATATAGACACCCCACGGTTCCTGTGTTGCAGCAGCATCAACATTTTCCTGTATCAAAAGAGAAGATGTATCCGCCGGTGCCTGGGGGACAAGCTTAACTGTACCGCCGGCATCCTCGAGCTGAAGTCCAACTTCTGCCAATTCATACCTAAGTTGTATATCCTGTGTAGATCCGATAGTTGGAACAGCCACACGTTTGCCGTCAAGATCCTCTACACTCTCAATTCCTGAATTTTCTCCGGAAACCAGTACAGCACCTCCATTTGCGGCACCCAGAATAATTTCATGTTCCGGGTAGCGGGTATAAGTGGTTGTAGCAGGTGTTGGCCCGACAGTACCGATATCAAATTCGTTTGTGGACATTGCCTCCATAAATGAACTGCCGTTCGGAAATGTCATGGTTTCAATATTGACTGAGTGACCGAATTCCTCTTCAAAATAACCCTTTTCTAAAGCGACAATTGTTGTAATGTGTGTGAAATTTGGAAAGTATGCAATTCTGATTTCGTCATTTTTTTCTTCATAACTTCCGCATCCGCTAAGAAACACTGCAAGAGACAACAATATGAATATATATCTTTTTCTCATCTGTACTTCCACCCCCTCTTCTATCTACCAAGCCCGAATCGTTCAGATACTTTTCGTTCAATTCTCAGGAAGACAAAGTTATCAATGATTGTACCGATAATACCAATAATAATCATAATTGACAGAACAAGATCCATCGCCTGCAGTGAACGGCCCATATCAAGCAGGTAACCGAGACCGCCCGTTGAACCGAGAAGCTCCCCTGCCATAATAGCCCGCCATGCAAATGCCCATGCAACACGCAGTCCTGAAATAATATGCGGTAAAGAAGCCGGGAAAATGACCGTTCTTGCCAGGTGGAGTCCTGATGAGCCGAGTGTTTCTGCTGCATTCAAATATATTTTCGGGACATTTTTAAAACCTGTGCTTGCATTTACAGTCATTGTCCACGTGGCGCCGATTGCGACAATAAACAAAATCGCTGTGTTTCCAAGACCAAACCATACAATAGCCAGAGGGAACCATACGATACTCGGGATGGACTGCAGTGCGGTAACGAAAAAGCCAAGTGTATCGTCAACCCACTTATATTTTGCAATCAGAAAACCAAAAGTAAGGCCGAGAACAATGGCTATTGAAAATCCAATTAGAAGTCTGCCAAGTGTGATACCTGTTGCCGTAATAATCTGCCCGGAAATAATTCCACTGAATAAAGTTTTCAGGACTGTAACACCACCGGGGTCATTTGGTATTACTAAAGGTGGAAACATGAACGTCGGGAAAAACCCAAGTTTAGATATGACTTCCCAAATCGTAACGATCACGATCACGAATATCACGCGTCTTAAAGCTGTAGTCATCACCAAATTCCTCCTTCAGTACTTTCTGCATTTCTTCTTCCAGCTCATCCATTACTCTGCGTTCCAGGTCAACGATGACACTATCGGAAGGATCACGCGGTCGTGCAGACTGAACTTTAAATTCTTTTTTAATTCTTCCGGGGCGTGTGCTCATAAGCAATACTCTGTCACTGAGTGTCAATGCTTCTCTTATATTATGTGTGATAAAAATAATCGTTTTCCCTGTCTCTTCCCAGATTTTCTGTAATTCCTGATGAAGAACCAGCCGGGTTTGTTCATCAAGAGCTGCAAAGGGTTCGTCCATTAAAAGTACATCAGGATCCATAACGAGGGAACGTGCTATCGCGACACGCTGCTTCATTCCTCCGGAAAGCTCATGAGGATAGGCATCTTTAAACTTTGCAAGATGTACCATCTTAAGCCCGTCCATCGCTCTTTTTTCAGCTTCATGTTTTGAGATTTTCTTTAATTTTAGTCCGTACATGACATTGCCGATTACTGACATCCATGGAAACAAGCCGCCTTCCTGAAAGACGACGACCCTGTCGGTGCCGGGTCCTGTCACAGTTTTTTTATTTACTTCAATTTCTCCGGAAGTTGGTATATCGAGTCCTGCAATCAACTTTAGAATAGTCGATTTCCCGCACCCTGAAGGTCCGAGAATTGATACAAATTCACCATCTGAAATTGAAAAATCAATATTTTCAAGCACTTTCAGCGGCTGCTGCTTATTTTTGGAGAATGATTTATTTACTGCTGAGACGTTTACTTTCATTTAAAAATGTCCCTCCTCTAATATCCTACTAATTAAATATGGATTATACAGGTCATAAAATCACTAAGTCAATATTTTATTGTGAAAACTATTGAAATTAAAAACTATGGATGCTGAAGTAAATGATATAAACGACAATCCAGACTAAAGACCAGATGCCGATTTTCAGTTTCATGCTCAAATTTTTAAAAACGACGCGGGAGAGAAAAAAAGCAGTTAAAGAAACCAGTAAAAAGCGGATTAAACGTGCGGGAATACTGAAAAGGAGGAACATAAATATATTTGTATATTCAGGTGCCTCTGAAGCAAATAATTTATAAGGGAGACCAAATAACGGTCCGGTAATTAATGCATTAAAAGTATTTGATGCCATATTTTCATTGATACTGTCAAACATATATCCATGAACTGCAGGAATATAAAGCATGAGTGAACGGACAGTATCGCCGTTTAGAGAGCTGAATATGTATATGAATGCACCGCCGAGAAGCGCGCCTGAGAGACAGATGATGTTCGCAGTGAAAACACGTTGAAGTGTCCTGGAACGGAGTGCATATAAAGATAAAATAACGTCTGGTATGATGAAAAACCAGACAGCTTCGCTGAATCCCCATATAAAAATGATTAGAAAAAATATCAATGTATACGCCTCCCTATTATAATTGAGCCGGCTGACGGACTGTAGTAATTACAATATACACAATAAGGAAAACACTGACAAATTAAAAAGCACCCGGAGCGGGTGCTTTCAGCTATACAATAAATATCCAGTAAACCAGTCCCCAGATGATAGCGAAAACGAGGATAAATATAAAAGTAAAGTATTTATTTTTCATCTGCAGTCAGCTCCTGATACAAGCTGTCTCCATGTGTTTCATAATTGATGTTGAAATTTTCAGCAATTGTAGCAGCAAGGTCGGCAAACGTATTGCTTTGTCTGATTTGTTTATAATTCATATCACGGCCGGCCTTAATTAGAAGCGGTACGTATTCACGCGTGTGATCCGTTCCTTTATAGGTCGGGTCATTCCCGTGATCTGCAGTAATAATTAATAAATCATCTTCCCGCAGTTTACTGTAAATCTCAGGCAGCCTTTCATCAAAAGCCTCAAGTGCTTTACTGTATCCTTCAGGATCTCGGCGGTGACCGAACATTGCATCAAAATCAACAAGATTTAAAAATGACAAGCCGTTAAAGTCTGTGTCCAGGACATCCAAAAGTTTATCGACACCATCCATATTGTTTTTAGTTCGGACGGAATCTGTCACACCGGAACCGGTGAAAATATCATTGATTTTACCAATAGCGACAACATCATTGCCATTGTCTTCAAGTGCGTTCAATACTGTTTTTCCAAATGGTTCAAGCGCATAATCATGTCTGTTTTCAGTACGTGTGAACGTCTCTTTACTGCTGCCGGTAAATGGACGGGCAATCACTCTGCCCACTAAGAATTCAGGGTCTTTAGTCATTTCACGGACTTTCTCACAAATCTCATAAAGTTCTTCAAGAGGAATGACGTCTTCATTTGCAGCAATCTGCAGTACAGGGTCATTGGAAGTATAGACGATTAAATCGCCTGTCTTCATCTGTTCTTCTCCGTATTCTTTGATGATTTCAGTTCCACTGGCAGGTTTGTTGCCGACAATACCTCTTCCGGTTGCTTTTTTAATTTTATCAAGCAGTTCTTCCGGGAAACCGTCTGGATATACTTTAAATGGTTCCGTAATGTTTAAACCGGCAATTTCCCAGTGGCCGGTCATTGTATCTTTTCCGCGTGAAACCTCCTGCATCTTACTGTAAAAAGCTTCTGTTGTTTCCGGGCATCCAATTCCCGGCAGTGTATCAATACACCCGAGTCCCAGTGATTCAAGATTAGGAAGTTTAACAGGGAACGCGTTCAAAGTATGTTTTAATGTATGTGTCCCTGCATCACCAAACTCTTCGGCATCCGGCGCAGCACCAATACCGACTGAATCCAAAACAATTAAATGTATTCTATTAAACATATTATCTCCTACTTTCTGGGGTGAAACTGCTTGTACATTTCACGTATTTTTGTTGCAGATATCTGAGTATAGATCTGCGTGGTACTAATGTCGGAGTGGCCGAGCATTTCCTGAACGGCTCTTAAATCCGCTCCGTTTTCAATTAAATGCGTTGCAAATGAGTGCCTGAATGTATGGGGTGTAATCCTGCGGTCAATCCCGCTCAGTGTCTCATACTTTTTAATTGTTTTCCATAATCCCTGCCTCGTGAACCCTTTACCCCTGTTGGTAATAAAAAGGCTGTCAGTATTATCCTCTTTTAAAAGTGAGATTCGGACGTCCTTAATATATTCAGCAAGCAGTTTTGCAACATAATCCGTAATTGGAACGATTCTTTCTTTACTGCCCTTCCCTCTTACACGGATAAAGCCCATGTCATTATTAACTTCAGTGACAGCAATGCCAATGAGCTCACTGACACGTATCCCTGAAGCATATAAAAGTTCCATCATCGCCTTATCTCTTTTTCCTGCAAGTGAATCATCGGGTGTATTTAAGAGTGTTTCCATTTCTTCTACTGAGAGATACTCAGGCAGTTTTTTTTCTTCTTTAACTGCAAGAAGACGTGTAGCCGGATTATGTGAAGACAGGTTTTCATTCAGCATAAACTGGTGAAAATTACGCAGCGTTGACTGAATGCGGGTCACTGTTTTCGCACTCATTCCTTTTTCCCGCAATGACTTTAAAAATAAAATTAATGTATTTGAGTCAATATCATCAACATTTTTAATGTTGTTTGACTCAAGGAAGTGTAAATAATGTTTTAAATCCTGTTTGTATGAATCTATTGATGCAGTACTTAATCCCTTTTCAATTTTTAAAAAGGTAATATATTCAGTGATATTATGTTCAATCATTGTTGTCTTCCTCATTACTGCAGTTTCTGCATATCCCGTGAAAAGTTAAACGGTGGTCTGTAATTTGAAATTGATAATCCCGTTCTACAATATTTTCAACTTCCGGAAGGAGATCTTCTTCGATTTCCTCGACAGAACCGCATTTGATGCAGACGAGATGGTGATGTGAATGCTTTGCACCCTCTTTTCTGAGGTCATATCTCGCCACACCGTCACCAAAATTAATTTTGTCCAGAACTTTAAGTTCATTTAGTAATTCAAGCGTACGGTAGACGGTTGCAAGACCAATCTCAGGATACTTGTCTTTTACTTTCATAAATACATCTTCAGCGCTTAAATGATCACTTTCATTTTCAAGTAAGACCCTGACAGTCACTTCACGCTGTGGTGTTAATTTGTAACGAGCATCATGAAGTGCTTCTTTAATTTTTTGTATACGTTGTTCCACGACGCCACCTACTTTACTGTTTATCATCCATATTATAACGGAAATCGACGGTTTTTAAAAGTTTATTTATAATAATTATAAATAATAGAATGTTATCTTAATTGACTGATTACATATTGTACAGCAATTAACGTTTTAGCATCTTTAATTTTATTTTCTGTAATATAACCAGGCAGTTCATCTACATGAATTTTAACAACATCCAAAAACTCGTCATCTTCCAATGCCTGTGCTTCAAATGAAAGATTTTTTGCATGAAACAGACGGATGTATTCATTTGAAAACCCCGGTGCAGCATAAAATTCCGATACAAGCGAAATGTCTTCACTGACTGCCCCGATCTCTTCTTTTAGTTCTTTTTTTGCAGTTACTGATGGTTCTTCACCAATTTCTATTTTCCCGGCAGGCACCTCGAGAAGCACTTCACGGGTCGCAAGACGGTACTGTCTGACAAAGTACATGTAATCATTATAAACTGCAATCAGTGCAACTGCACCTTTATGATATGCAATTTCCCGGTAGGAAGTATTATTATCAGGCAGCCTTACTTTTTCATGTTTTACATCAATGACCCTGCCTTTAAAAATATCATTGGATTCAATAATTGTCTCAACCAAATGTGAATCATTACTCATGACTGCAGTCTCCTTACTTTATTACTTTCCATTATAAATATACCATTTTAAAAATAAGTACAAAAGAACTTATGATAAATGCATGATAAATAACGAACTGCTATAATTATAAATACCATTATATCAAATTTTAGGAGCTAATATTAAAATGAAAAAAATTGAAACCAGAGACGGCTTGTCACTCTCGGAATTATCATTGGGATGTATGAACCTGCCTTTAAATGATGAAAAAGAAACTGAAAAAATTATTGAATATGCCCTGTCTGAAGGTATTAATTATTTTGATACTGCAGATTTTTATCAGTTTGGTGATAATGAGTCTGTTCTCGGCAGAGTGCTGGATAAATACCGCAGCAGATATGATTTTAATATCGGCACTAAAGGCGGCAATGATTTTGATCGTATTAAGCGTGAACCTAAGGGATGGAATCCTGACAAAGCCTATATTAAAGAAGCAGCAAAAGAATCATTAAGACGTTTAAAAACGGACGTTATTGATTTATATCAGCTGCACGGCGGCACAATTGAAGATGACAAAGATGAAGTCATAAGTGCACTGGAAGAACTGAAAACAGAAGGTATTATTAGAAGCTACGGAATATCATCCATTCGGATGAATGTTATTGATTATTATAAAAAACACAGCAATATTAATACATTGATGATGCAGTTCAATCCGATAGACAACCGTCCGCTTGAAGTGATTGACGGGTTAGACGACATCACTGTCATAGCACGCGGTCCTTTATTTAAAGGTGTGTTCAGCAGTCATTCAGAAAGAGTATTAACAAAAAAATTCGAGAATGGGTTTCTGTCTTTAAATACAGATGATATGAGACAAGTTACTGAAGAGTTAAAGGAGATTGATTCTGATTTATCACGTCTGTCCTATCGTTTCCTATCCTATCATAACGCTGTTATTGCGAACGGGGTCAGCAGTCTTCAGCAGCTTGAAGAAAATATTAAAAGTTTTAACCAAAGTGAGCCGCTTTCAATAGACGAGTATGATAAAATATATCAGGCGTTAAAAATATTGAAATATGAGGATCACCGTTCATGAACAGTTTATGGAATTGGGTTTTAGTTTTAATTACAGCAGTATTGATGCTCCTGCTGTCACTTGCTTACTATGCATCGAGCAGGACATTATATTTTAAACTACTTGATAATGAGACAATCAGGAAGCGGGAAATCAGGCGTAAACGGCTTGATGAGAAGGAGTTTGATGCACTTCAAAAAGATGATGTCACTATTCCTTCAAAATACGGATACGGTATCAGTACAACATTTGTGTACCCGAATGATACAAATAAGTGGATTGTTCTCTGTCACGGACTTGCGGAAAATAAAATCAGTCAAGTAAAATATATGAATATGTTTATTGATATGGGATATAACTGTGTACTTTATGACGCGAGACGTCATGGAGATACTCCGGGGAAAAATACGACTTACGGCTATTATGAGAAATACGATCTTGAAACAGTGATAGAATATATGCTTGAACATTACGGAGAGGATATTAAATTCGGTATTCACGGCGAATCAATGGGTGCGGCAACATTGCTCCTTTATGCAGGTGAACTGTCCAATAAGGCGGATTTTTATATATCGAACGCATCATTCGCAAGATTTTCCGATCAATTAACAAGAATATTCAGTGGTTACTCGGAAATTTTGACACCGGTCGTTCTGCCGATTTCAAATATATTCTTCCTTCTACGGGGAAAGTTTTCATTATATAAAGTCTCACCGCTCAATATCATTGATAAAATTGAGCAGCCGGTACTGTTTATCCACTCTGTGAGGGACAGTTACATTCCTTATACGCAGACTAAGTTATTATTCGAGAAAAAAAGAACACCGAAGGCATCATGGTATCCTGCCCGCGGCGGTCATGTTGAAAGTTTTAACAGAAATAAACTCGAATATCAGGAGAAGATTACATCTTTTATCGAGAATCACGTGGAATGGTAATGTCGAGAAGATCATACATTAAAGTGACTTCCGACGGCAGTTTATCCTGAATCACTTTTAAATCATCTTCATCATATCGATTGCTGATATGGCTGATTAATAATTGTCCGTAACTAACATTATTAAAATTTTCAAGCACATCATCTATTTCCGAATGGAAATACTGATGTGCTTTTTCTTTTTCATTTGTCAGATATGTCGCTTCGTGGACAATCACATCACTGTGATTAATCAGCTGATAATAATCTTCAGAACAGATGACGCGTGTATCACCGTGGATTGAAATTTTACGGCCGTCTACCGGTGAACCCAGAAAATCTTCTGTCAAATATGTGGTGCCGTTATGTTCAAATGAAGTACTCTCTTTAATCGTTTTCAGTACCGGTCCCGGAGTGACTCCGATATCGAGAAGTTTATTTACATTTAATGATCCTTTTTTGACAGGTTCTTCGAATACATATAGAAATGAATCAATATTGTGGTCTAAAAGGAATGTTGAGACAGTAAAACCGCTGATATCAAAACAGTCGTTATGACTGACTTCAACGAATTCAATCGGATAATTTAAATGTGATGAAGTAATTTCAAAAGATGTCTCAAGCCAGTACTTCAGTCCTTTTGGACCGTAAATAGTCAAAGGGACACCCTCCCCGCCCTGGTGGGAACGGGATGACAGGAACCCCGGAAGGCCGTATATATGATCACCGTGCAGGTGTGTTATGAATATATTTGTAATTTTAGAAGGTTTAATATTCGTATTTAATATTCGGTGCTGTAAAGCTTCCCCGGCATCAATTAAAAAATATTCATTAATTTCTTCAATCAAATCAATAATAAAACTTTGTGTATTGCGTGTTTTGGAAGGCAGTCCCGCGCCGGATCCGAGTACCGTAATTTTCATTTTTATCACCTATCATTTCAGATTTAATAATTATATCACACTCATGTTTAATATTGTGTTTTTTGAATAAGCGTGAAATAATAAATAGTATGTGAAATTAAAGGTGGAATGGAAGTAATGGAAACAGTCAATTTTGTCGAGAAATTTATCGTATATATAGAAGATCATTTACGCGAATCGATAGATTATGATCAGGTTTTAATGAACCTTGGAGTGGACTCCAAATCATTTATGACAATTTTTACATCATTGACAGGTATGACACCTTTTGAGTACCAGGAAAAGCGCCGAATGACTGAAATTGCATATGAATTATATGAAGGACACCGGCGGTTAATTGATATCGCGAAATATTACGGTTACAGAGATGCCGAAGTATTCAAAGCAAAATATAGAGAGTATATGGGAATATCCCCGTACGATACTGAAAAACATATAAAAAAACTGGATTTAATGGAAAGAATTTCGTTTCAGGTTGTTCCGGTCGATCAACCGGGGTACGCATCCCGGATTATGACAATCAACGGTTTCAGAGTTATCGGTGTCACTAAACATTTCTTATTGAAAACTTATAATAAGGCTGAAAAATATGAGTTTATAAAATATGTTGAGACATCCGGTGTTACAGAAGAATTATTAAAATATAATGATGGGCCGGTAAAAGGAATTATACTGTATGAAAGGTATATAGACGGAGATCTCGTACTCATGGTCGGTGTTGCATCGAACCAGTCAGCACCCTTTGAAGAAACGTATACAGAATCCGGGGAATTTGCTGTTTTTAACGGTCAGGGCAATGCATATGAAACGATTGATGATATTTACCGTTATATTTTTAGAAGATGGCGTTTTAAAGCACAGCCTGAATTAGACTGTAACTTCTCTATAGAAGTGATAAAAAGTGCATATGACTTTGAATATAATGATACAAAAGTACAGGTATGGCAGGCACTCGAATATTAAACAGAAAAACAGCTGGAATCAAACGATTCCAGCTGTTTTTTTATTTGTCATACTGTACTTTGGCAATTTCTACGACAAGCTCAGCTGCCTTTTCAAGTTCTTCAACCGGCATCTTTTCTTTTGTAGTGTGAATATCTTCATAACCTATACCGAGAACAACAGTTTCTATGCCTTTTCCGTGAAAGACATTTCCGTCACTGCCGCCGCCGAGAGAAATAAAATCAATGTCTCTGCCGATGTTATTCAATGCTGTGTTCACAGTCTGTGCCACTTCGCTGTCATGTGCGACATTTAAAGCGTCATACATCAACTCAGTATTAACTTCAGCACGTCCGCCAAGCTCGGAAGCTGCTTCTTTAAAAGCTGCTGTCATATGTTCGACCTGTGCATTCAGACGTTCCGGCGTAAAGCTTCGTGCTTCTGCAAGAAGGTAAACATAGTCTGTAACAACATTGGTCGGGCCGCCGCCTTCAATTCTGCCGACATTGGCAGTTGTTTCAGCATCCACTCTGCCGAGATTCATTTTGCTGACAGCCTTTGATGCGATAGTGATGGCACTGACACCTGCTTCAGGCTCCACTCCGGCATGGGCTGTTTTACCGTAAATATGTGCTTCCACCTTACTTTGTGTCGGCGCCTGTGAAACGACAGTACCGACTTTTCCTGTAGAATCCAAAGCATATCCAAATTTACTGTTCAGAACAGATGTATCAAATGCTTTTGCACCGACCAGTCCGGACTCTTCACCGATAGTGATAACGACTTCAATGTCACCATGCGGAATATTGTCATCTTCAATGGTTCTCAATGCTTCAATAATTGCAGCGATACCCGCTTTATCATCACTGCCGAGGATCGTTGTTCCGTCACTCACGATATACCCGTCTTTTATAGAAGGTTTGATACCCACGCCCGGTGTCACAGTATCCATATGGACAGTAAAGTATACCGGTGCAGCATCCGCATCACCTTCAGCCTTCACAAAAATATTTCCGGCACCGTATCCGGTTTGATCTGCAGTATCGTCTTCAAAGACTTCAACGTCCAGATTTTTGAACAGATTTAACAAATAATCGGCTATTTCTCTTTCGTTTCCCGTTTCCGAGTCAATTTGTACCATTTCCATAAATTGATCCACTAATCTTGTGCTATTCACTTAAATTCCTCCGTTAGTCAGTTGATTGCTGTTATAAGGTATATTATACTTATGTCAGTATATTAAAAGGATGATTTTTAATGCAGAATAAAAAAATTCAAAAATACGTGATTTGGTTCATGGTATTCTTAATTGTGGTTTCCGGTCTGTTAATGGGCCTTGGTATGCTCACACAACTTTAAAGAAATTAAAGAGGTCCTGTACAGGACCTCTTTTTTAGATTTCATCACAATACTCTTCAAACCAAGCCTGAATGCCTGTAATGACGCTCATAGTTTCATGTCCTTCGATTTCATGACGTTCAATCATATCCACCACTTTACCGTCCTTAAAGAAAGCAAATGACGGTGAAGACGGAAGGTACTCAGTTGCACGGTCTCTTACTGCTTCAGTTGCATCTTTATCCTGACCTGCAAATACAGTTAAAAGCTGATCCGGCATTTTGTCATAATTTAAAGCATGTTTAGCAGCAGGTCTTGCGATTCCTCCGGCACATCCACAAACTGAATTAACCATAACAAGTGCAGTACCCTCTTTGTTTAAATGCGTGTCAACATCTTCCGGTGTTTGTAACTGAGTGTATCCAGAATCTGTCATCTCGTTACGGGCCTGATTGACAATGTCATTCATATATAAATTAAAATCCATATTCATAATTCCTGTCTCCTTTATTAAAATAAACCCTATCAAAACGATAAGGTTTATATCAAATATCATGTTAAGTGTATCGACAAAAAGCGTCTTTGTAAAGTTTAATACACTGAAGTATGTTCTACAGACATTGCTTCAATTCTCTCTTTAACGCGTTTTAAAAACTGTCCGGCAACCAGTCCGTCAAGTACTCTGTGGTCAATTGACAGGCATAGATTGACCATATATCTGCTCGCGATCATGTCATCAATAATGACAGGACGCTTAACAATCGACTCAACCTGCAGAATTGCAGCCTGCGGACGGTTAATGATGCCCATGGACTGTACAGAACCAAATGCACCGGTATTATTAACAGTGAATGTTCCGCCCTGCATATGTGCAGTTGTTAATTTATGGGCTCTGCCGAGTGAAGCCAGTTCATTAACCTGCTTTGCAATCCCTTTAATGGTGAGCTCGTCTGCGTTTTTAATCACGGGAACATAAAGTTTGTCATCGCTGGCAACAGCGATATTAATATTAATATCTTTATTGACTGTGATTTTATCACCCTGCCATGAACTGTTCAGCATCGGATACTCTTTTAAAGTTTCTGCAACAGCTTTTACGAAAAAGCTGAAAAAGGTTAAGTTAAAACCTTCATTATCTTTAAAAGCAGACTTATGTTTATTTCTCACATTGACTAAGTCAGTCGCATCCACTTCCATCATAAGCCATGCATGAGGGATTTCCTGAGAAGACTGCACCATATTTTTTGCAATGGCCGCACGTACTCCATTAACAGGAATTTCATCGCCGCTGTTGATGGTTGTTTCCGGAACCTGACTCATTGCAGGTGCAGAGTCCTCAGATTTTTCCGATTTTTCCGGTTTGGAAGCTGGTCCTTCGTCAATGACTTTAAGTATATCTTTTTTCGTAATCCGCCCGTTAAAGCCGGTTCCTGATACTGTATTCAAATCAATGTTGTTTTCGCCGGCAAGTCTCATAACAACAGGAGAAATACGTGCTTCTTTCTTTTCCAGTTTGTCGGGACGGTTGACCGGTTCTGTTTGTTCTACTGTCTGTTCAACCGATTCTTCATCAGTTGTGTCCGGTGTACTGCCCCCGGAATCTGAGCCGCTGTCAATCGTACAGATGGACGTTCCCACTTCGACAGTATCTCCTTCTTTTACAAGCAGTTCACCAATGACACCGTCGAATACTGACGGCACTTCTGCAGTAACTTTGTCAGTGATAACCTCACAAATCGGGTCATATTCTTCAACTTTATCCCCTGGAGAGACAAGCCACTTTTCAATAGTACCTTCAGTGACGCTCTCGCCCAGTTTAGGCATTTTTATTTCTTCCACAATATAACCTCCTAGTGCTCTATGAGTTCAAGCATTTTATCTTCAATTTTTTCAGGATTCACCATAAAGTAATCTTCCATAGGCGGAGAATACGGCATCGCTGGTACATCCGGACCTGCAAGTCTCATTATCGGCGCATCCAGATCATAAAAACAATTTTCGGAAATGACAGCAGAAACCTCGCCGATTACACTTCCTTCAAGGTTATCCTCGGTAATAATCAATACTTTTCCTGTTTTTCTGCTTGATTCAATAATGCTTTCTTTATCCAGCGGATATAAAGTTCTTAAGTCCAGCACTTCAATACTGTGACCGTCCTTAGACAATCTTTCAGCGGCCTGAAGTGCATAATTTACACATAGACCATAGGTAATGACTGTAATGTCACTGCCTTCTCTTTTGACGTCGGCTTTTCCTATCGGAACAATATAATCGCCGTCCGGCACCTCTTCTTTTAAAAGACGGTATGCTTTTTTATGTTCAAAGAAAAGTACAGGGTCATTATCTCTGATTGCTGAAAGCAGCAGCCCTTTCGCGTCACTCGGAGTGGATGGGACAACAACTTTTAACCCCGGTGTTGATGTGAAGATGGTCTCAATCGACTGTGAATGATAAAGCGCACCGTGTATACCGCCCCCAAAAGGAGCACGAATCACAATCGGGCAGTTCCAGTCACCGTTTGAACGATATCTGATTTTTGCGGCTTCACTTAATATCTGATTGGTAGCGGGAAGTATATACTCTGCAAATTGAATTTCCGCAACAGGACGTTTCCCCATCATTGCAGCACCGATACTTGTTCCTACGATATTGGATTCTGCAAGCGGTGTATCGAGGCACCGCAGTGCACCGTATTTCTCCTGCAGTCCTTCAGTTACTTTGAAGACGCCGCCTTTTTTTCCTACATCTTCTCCAAGTATAAATACATCTTTATCCCGTCCCATTTCAAAGTCAAGGGCATTTGTGATTGCCTGGAGATAAGATAATTTAGCCATGTTGTACCTCCTCGTATACGTTGAGCAATGCATCTTCAGCCTTTGGATATGGTGCCTTTTCCGCTTTTTTAGTCGCATCAGTGACAATCTGTTTGATATCTGCTTCCTGACTGCTGAACCATTCTTCATCTGCGACCTCATTTTCTATGAGGTAGTTTTTGAATGAAATCAGACAGTCTCGTGATTTATTTTCTTCACGTTCCTCTTTTTCACGGTAGCTGTCATCATCATCAGAAGAATGTGCAGTCAGACGAATAGAGAGTGCCTCAATTAAACTGCTGCCTTCTCCGTTCACAGCACGTTCACGTGCACGCTTTACTGCCGAATATACTGCAATCGGGTCATTACCACCCACCTGTTCCCCATGTATTCCGTATCCTAAAGCTCTGTCAGACAGTTTTTCCGCTGCATACTGAAGATTTTTCGGAACGCTGATTGCATAGTCATTGTTTTCCACGAGACAGATGAAAGGCAGTTTATGAACACCGGCAAAATTTAAACCTTCATGGAAATCACCTTGGCTCGTCGAACCTTCTCCAAGTGTAGTCAGTGCAACACGTTTTTCATCGTCCAGTTTAAATTTATAGGCTGCACCTACAGCATGAAGAACCTGGGTGGTGACTGTCGAACCTTGAGTGAGTATATTATTTTCTTTTTTGCTGAAATGGCCGGGCATCTGTTTGCCGCCGCTTTGTATATCCCCTTCTTTTGCAAAGGCGGAAAGCATTGTTTCAAGCGGTGTAATACCAAAATGAGTGACTAAAGCAAGGTCACGGTAGTACGGGCTAAGTATATCCTGCTCTTTATCGAGAGCAAAGCCGGTGCCGACCTGTGTCGCTTCCTGTCCCTGGCAGGAGATAACAAAGGGCAGTTTTCCGGCACGGTTCAACAGCCACATCCGCTCATCTAATTTACGTGCAAGTAACATAGTATAGTACATTTCTTTTAAATTTTCTTTTGTTAAATCTGTTTTCCTATAGTCAAGCATTTCATTTCCCCCTTAAACGTGGATTGCGACACCCTCTGCATCTAAGCCGAGTTCCATCAATATTTCTGAAATGGATGGATGTGCATGCACAGCAGAGCCCAGTTCAAGTGCGGAAGCATCAAGAAACTTAGCTAATGATACTTCATTAATCAGTTCTGTAACATTTTCCCCGATTAACTGAACACCGAGTATATCTTTATTAACAGGGTCTGTAATTATTTTACCAAAACCATGGCTGTCTCCGCCAATAACTGCTTTTCCTATGGCAGCCATCGGTACTTTATGAACGTCGTACTCAATATTTTGTTCTTTTAATGACTGTTCAGTTTCCCCGATTGCTGCTGCTTCAGGTGAAGTATAAATACATCTCGGTACGTTATTATAGTCCATTATAATCGGGTTTTTATCAGCCATATGTTCTACGGCAGTGATTGCTTCCTTAGTCGCAGCATGTGCGAGCTGAAGATGACCGATACAGTCCCCGACTGCATAAATATGACTGTCTTTTGTCTGATAAAATTCATTGGTCTGAATGATGCCGCTTTCAGTCCGTGCCTTAGTATTTTGAAGCCCGATATCATTAATATTCGCTTTTCTGCCGATTGCAACAAGGACTTTATCAAATTTAAAAGATTCGTCCCCGAGTTTAATCTCAGCATGGTCTTCATTTAATGAAATATCATCTTCACTTAGAGACATGCCGATTTTAAATGCAATGCCTTTCTTTTCCAAAGATTTTTTCAAAGCGTCTGCTGTATCTTTATCTTCATGAGGAATCACCTGGCTGCCTGCTTCAATAACGGTAACATTACTGCCGAGGTCATTCATCAGGCTGGCAAATTCAAGTCCGATGACACCGCCCCCGATAATACCGAATTCTTCTGGAACAGACTGTAGATTCATCATATCATCACTGGATAAGATCAGTTTTGAATCAAACGGCAGGAAAGGCAGTTCTGCCGGTACTGAACCGGTGCTGATTAACACATTTTGATTAACCAGTATTTCGCTTTCCGCTTCTTCATCATGTGGATCTTCTACAGCAATAGTTCCCGCCATCGGTGAAAAAATGGATGGTCCGAGAATCCTTCCTGTTCCTTGAAAAATATCAATTTTGTTCTTTTTCATTAAGTATTCAATACCACTGAACATTTTACTGACAACATCATTTTTACGTTCTACAATATTGCCGATAGTGAACGTCGGTGTATGCGTATCAATGCCGTATTTTTCAGCATTTTTCATAATATTAATCACTTCAGCTGATTTCAGCATGGATTTTGTCGGGATACAGCCTTTATGCAGGCATGTTCCTCCAAGTTTGAATTTTTCAACCACAGCTGTTTTTAATCCGAGCTGGGATGCTTTAATTGCCGCTACATATCCGGCAGTACCGCCGCCGAGAACGACTAAATCATACTCATGTGCCATAAAAATATTCCCCCTAAGTGTAGGTTTGTACTTCTTCAGTACCGGTCATTACACGATATGCACCAAGAGCAAGTGCCTCCATCTCTTTCTCGCCCGGATAAACCTTTGTTTCTGCGATAAACGAAATGTAAGGTGTGATCATATCAATTAGATAATTACTGTAAGCAAGACCGCCTGTAAATAAAATTGCATCAACGTTTCCTTTTAGAACTGCAGCCCGTGAGCCGATTTCTTTTGCAATTTGTACAGCAGCAGCTTCATATATTTCTATGGACTCCCGGTCTCCGTTTAATGCCTTCTTTTCAATCTCTAAAGCATCTTCAGTACCGGCAAGGGAAATAAATCCACTGCCCCTTGATAGTATATTATAAACCTCATCGTAAGAGAGTGCATTATCTATGATATATTTTGCAAATTCACTGCTCGGTAATGTACCTGCACGTGTCGGACTCATCGGTCCGTCTCCGGCAAGACCATTATTGACATCAATGACTCTGCCCTGCATATGGGCACCAGCTGTAATTCCGCCGCCCATATGGACAACAATCAGATTCAGTTCATCATATTTCTTTGATATGGATTCTGCATATTTTCTTGCCACAGCTTTTTGATTCAATGCATGGAAAATAGATATGCGTTCTATGCCTTTAATTCCGGTCATACGAACCGGATCAATTAATTCATCCACAACAACCGGATCTGTAATAAACGCCTTCACTCCGTACTGCTGCTGATATTCGTAAGCAATCATCGTACTTAAATTGGAGGCATGCTTTCCGTACTTAAACGTTTTTACGTCTTCAACCATTTCACTGTTTACTTCATATGTGCCGCCCTGAATCGGTTTTAATAATCCGCCACGGGCGCTCACGACATCAAGCATTTCAGGTGATAAATCATTGGCTGATAAAAAGTTGTTGACGGCCTTCATTCTGTCTTCAATCTGATCAATCATTTCCTTTTGAACGATTTCTTTGGAATGTTTAATATTTTCACCGGCAACAGCTGTTGTATCTTCATAATAGGCCACTTTTGTTGAAGTGCTTCCAAGATTTACAACCAGTATTTTCAGCATAAGACTTAAATCCCCCTGCGGAACTGGTTTTTTTCATTAAGTGAAAATGTGCTTTTCACTCTCATCATCTGATTGATTCTATCTTCTGCCATGTGATTCGCTGCTTCAGTTGTAGAGATATTTTTTTCTTTTGAAATCGTGAAGATTTTATCCATTTGATAATAAATATCTTTAATCTTCTTTGTTGCCCTTTCAGAATTATAACCTTCCAGTTCATCGGCAACATTAATCACACCGCCGCTGTTTGCAACATAGTCCGGTGCATATACAATGTTTCTTTCATCGAGCATTCTGCTGTGTACATCATCATCTTTCAACTGGTTATTTGCGCTTCCGCAGATGGCTTTCACTTTAAGAGCTGGAATTGTTTCATCATTTAAAATACCGCCGAGTGCGCAGGGTGCAAAAATATCTGCATCTACACTGTAAATGTCTTCAATTGCAACAGATTCCGCCCCGAAGTCATTGACTGCCCGGTCTACTGATGCCTGATTGATGTCAGTGACAATCAGGTGTGCGCCTTCTTCGTGAAGGTATCTGCATAAATGATAAGCCACATTTCCAACACCCTGAACAGCGACTTTTCTGCCTTCAAGTGAATCACTGCCGAATGCTTCCCCCGCGGTTCTTTTCATAGCCATATAAACGCCGTAGGCTGTTTTAGGACTTGGATTTCCGCTTGAACCGTAAGATTCACTGACACCGCAGACAAAAGGTGTCTCCTGATATATATAGTCCATATCCTGCTCAGTTGTATTAACATCCTCAGCTGTAATATATCTGCCGCCGAGACTGTTTACATACCGGCCGAGAGATCTGAAAAATGCTTCTGACTTATCTTTTGACGCATCACCGATAATCACGGTTTTACCGCCGCCTAAATTCAGTCCGGCCGCTGCATTTTTGTAGGTCATTCCGCGTGCGAGACGCAGTACATCATCCACCGCTTCCTCTTCTGTTGCATAGTCCCACATTCTGACACCGCCGAGTGCCGGTCCGAGAGTTGTATCGTGTACACATATAATTGCTTTTAAACCGCTGGCATTGTCCTGACAAAAGACAAGCTGCTCATAATCATTTTTTTCCATTCTTTCAAATATCATTTCAGAACACCTCTGTTTTAATATGTTTTCATTCTTTTTTAATTATATTTTATTATTGATTGAATAAACTGCTAAACAAATTGAGTGGTATTTATCTTCACTGCTGTCAGACCTTGACGTCAGTACAATGGGTACTTTGGCACCGGTAACCATTGCTGCAACTCTTGCACCGCCGGTATACACAAGAGATTTATAAAGTATATTTCCAACATTAAGGTCCGGGACAATTAAAACATCCGCATCACCTGCGACTGTGGATTTAAACCCTTTCTGAACCGCCGCCTTAGCGGAAACAGCAAGGTCATACTGTAAAGGTCCGTCAACTGTAAAATCATTGCTGTTTTTGTAGTATGACGTTAAAGATTCTGCTGAAACGGTAGCCGCTATCCTGCTGTTCACCTTTTCAACTGCACTGAGCAGTGCGATTTTAGGATGTGTTATTTTCAGTTGATGCGCAGTACCGACTGCATTATTTATAATGGATTTCATCGTCTCTATATCGGGATCGATGTTCATTCCGCTGTCTGAAAGCAAAATAGACTTGTGATAATTCGGTAAATCAAATAATGCGATATGGCTCAACAAGTTACCTGACACCAGCTGATGATCTTTCCGCAGTACTTCCTTCAAAATAACAGACGTTGACAACATCCCCTTCATCAACACATTACATGTACCTGCCGCCGCCAGCGAGACTGCAATTTCTGCCGCCTCAATATCACCATCTGCATGATGCAGTACGATATTCGGTGAAGATAAGTACGCCTTATCAAGTTTTGAAATCATATCCTTTAGATGCTTTTCATCATCAACAAGGTGCGCAGTAATATTTTTCTCGTCTATCAGCCTGAAAATCTGAGCTAATATTTCGGTGTCTGCAGCCCTGCATATTGAAAGCGTAATCATTTCATCGTCTGTCGTGTTGAATATTTCATTAAACTGCATAATTTGAATCCCCCCTTCATGTTCAATTATACATATAGTCACTTAAAATAACATAGAATATGGGAAACGTAGAATATTAAGAAGTTTCTGATGAATTGTGAATATTTCATTAACCGGTTATAATAAGAAAGGACTATTTCGAATGGGTGGTTATATGAGAAAAGTATTAGCTTTAGTAATTCTGGTAGTACCCGGGGTACTTGCCGCAGTCGGTGTAAAATATATGCGTGACAGCATGTTTGGTATTGTTAATGAACCGTTCACACTGACAGTGGTACAATTCATTATCGGCTTATTGATGGCTGTTTTCGGTATTTGGTTTATCGGCGGCTATATATTAAACAGAGAAAAGAAAAATAAGAGAGTTCAGGAGAAATTTCTGGAGAAAGTAAAGCAGGATAATGAGAAAAAGTCAGAGTAAATTGATGTTTGAAATATAATTTGAACACAAAGACAGACATGAAAAATTCGGTGTGAATTTTCATGTCTGTCTTATTTTTATTGAAATGAAGAAATCAAATGATCCGCATTATTTTGTGCAGCTTCTGTAATGTCTTCACTGCTTAACATGCGTGCAATTTCGTCTCTGTGCTCATTTTTGTCAAGATAATGCGCAACAGCAACCGTCCGGTTATTGTCAGTTTTTTTATTGATATATAAATGGTGGTCACTTGCTGCAGCTGCCTGCGGCAGATGAGATATGACAAATACCTGTCTCGCTTTTGAAAGGAGCCTCATTTTTAATGCCATTTTCGTAGCCACCTGCCCGCTTACGCCTGTATCAATTTCATCCAGAATTAAAAGAGACTGGGAATCAAACTCTGTGAAAATTGTTTTTAAGGAGAGCATGACTCTTGCCATTTCTCCGCCGGAAGCGACTTTATTCATTTCTTTTAACGGTTCGCCTTTATTTGTAGAGATAAAGAATTTGACTTCAGTATATCCGCTGCGTTTGAAGCCGTTCTCTTTTACTTGAATTTCAAATTCTGCATTCTGCATATCAAGATCCTGAAGCTCTTTTCGAATTCTATTTTCCAGAAAGTGCTTTTGATTAATTCTGATTTGATGCAGTTCTTTGGCGTACTTTTCCATATTTTGAAATGCAGTATCTTTCTCCTGCTTTAACAAATCAAAAGATTCGTTAATATTATCAAGCTCGTTAATACTCTCCATCAATTCATTTTGAAGTTCTATCAAGCCTTCAAATGTCCGGTTGTATTTACGTTTCAAATGATTAATTGTATTTAACCTTGATTGAATATCATTCAGCCGTGATTCATCATATTCTACATTTGTCCGGTCGCTCGAGACTTTAAAAGATAATTCATTTAAAAGGTGATATAGGTCCATCACCTCGGGAGAAAAATCTTTATAGGACTGATCATACGCGGACAGGTTCTCAAGATGATTATTCAAATCATAAAGCATTCCCTGTGGATTGTATTCACTCGACAGCACAGTATGAATCATTGAAAGAGACTCATGTACTTTTTCATAATTGCTTAAGTAGTCCAGTTCTTCTTCAAGCAGTGTCTCTTCGTTATCTTTCAGTTCCAGAGAAGACAGTTCTTCAAACTGAATCCTGTAATTCTCCAGTGACTGGAGTCTGTTTCTATCCTTATACTCAAGGTCACTTATCTTATCACTCAGCAGACGGTATTCTTTATAATGCTTACGGTAGTTTTTAAACGCCGGATCATTGGAAATACCAATATACTTATCTAAATAATTGATATGCATACTTTCATCGAGTGCGTCTCCCTGTGAACTTTGTGCGTATATACTTAAGACTTCATTCATAATTGTCCGAAGTGTATTTAAAGTGATCAGACGGTGGTTGATTTTGATGATACTTTTTTTATTCTGCATAATTTCCCGTCGTACAATGTAGAGTTCATCTTCTTCTATTTGGAATTCTTCAAGCAGGTTTTTAAGTTTCTTTGATTCGGGAAAATCAAAGACACCTTCAATCACAGAACCGTCTGTATCATAACGGATATCGTCAACAGAAGCACGTTTGCCGTAAAGATAATTAACAGCCTCTATCACCATTGACTTTCCAGCACCGGATTCACCGGAAATCACCGTTAACCCAGAATTAAAATCGAGTTCAATGTTCGATAATATTGCGAAATTTTTAACGCTCAGCTTTAAAAGCACTCAGCAACACTCCAATTAAATCAGATTAAAAATCCGATCTCTAATTTCCCGTTGTGCTTCTTCATTACGGCAAATCAGGAGACAGGTATCATCCCCACAGATTGTTCCGATTACTTCCTCCCACTCCAGCTGGTCGATAATTGCACCAATGGACTGTGCGTTCCCGGGAAGGGTTTTTAGCACTAACAGATTATCAGTATAGTCTAATTTAACAAAACTATCCATCAAATACCGTCCAAGTTTTTCAAGCGGATGGTACTTTCTGTCTTTCGGCAGACTGTATACATAAGCACCGCTCGGTGTCGGCACCTTGATTAACTGAAGCTCTTTTATATCTCTTGATATGGTTGCCTGGGTGACATTAAAATTATAGCCGTTCAGCATGTCTACCAGTTCTTCCTGAGTTTCAATTTTATTATTTGAAATAATCTCCCTGATTTTAATTTGTCTGATTGATTTATTTGACATATGATAGCCTCCAAAGATTCTGTATATTTATACACATAATATCATAAATTATATGACAAGTGCACTATAAAACGACGTTCAGTCAAAAATAATCGAATGAACGTCGTCTTTATTAAACATATTGTTTTGTGTATTGGATTTTAAATGCAGGAGATATTCAATATTTCCTTTTGTACCTGTAATCGGTGAACGGTCAAAGTGACAGGGTGCAAGCTCTAAATCACTGCACTCCTCGAGTACCCGCCCTACAACACTTTCATGTGTGTGGAGGTCTGTAATGATTCCGTTTTCTTCAACCTCTTCAAGATAGCTTTCGAACTGCGGCTTTATTAAAGCGATGATTTCAAATTCATGGCTGAATAAAGATCTGATATGGCGCAGAATCGGTACAACTGAAGTAAACGATACGTCAATTGTAAAGATATCAGGCGGATATTTGAAATTTTCACGGACCGTATGTTTAAAATTAGTCTGCTCCATAACAGTCACTCTGTCATCTATACGAAGCTTATAGTCCAGCTGATTGGTGCCGACATCTACTGCATAGACATGTTCAGCACCATTTTGCAGTGCACAGTCTGTAAATCCGCCGGTCGATGAACCGATATCTGTCACTACTGTTCCCTGAACATTCAAATTGAAGTGGTCAATCGCGTGTTTTAATTTAAGTCCGCCTCTTGAAACAAAAGTTTTAACATTTTTAAACCGTATGTCAGCAGTTTCTGGTTTAATCATCTCTGAGGATTTATACACCGGCTGATTATTGTTTAATACTTTTCCAGCCATTATAATACGGTTGATTTCATCTATAGTACCAAGGTTAAAATGATTGAAAATATATTCATCAATTCTCACTTTTTTCATCTGAAATCTCCAATAATGATTGAGCAGATTCAACAATACTGCTGCTCGAAATACCAATATCCGATAATAATTTATTAACATCACCGTGTTCTACGTATATTCCGTCAATGCCGATTCTTTTCATATTATTTTTAAAGCGCCAGTCGGCAAAGAAACCTGCAATCATACTTCCAAGTCCGCCGTTCAGCATGGATTCTTCAACTGTAATCACTGGAATATCGGAACTGCCGATATCTTTAAGCATATTTTCATCCATTGGTTTAATAAATCGGGCATTAACCACGCGGGCATCAATTCCCGCTTGTTTAAGTTCAGCAGAGGCTTCCATTGCAATGTCTAATGTCGGACCGAAAGAAATAATTGCAATGTCTGTGCCTTCTTTTAAAACTTCCCAACTGCCTTTTGTTAAAGCGGGTCTTTCAATATTCATATCAATTCCGGAAATATTGCCCCGAGGGTACCTCATAGCAACGGGACCTTCGGCATTCAGTGAAAAGTCAATCATCTGTCCCGCTTCCTTCTCATCTCTCGGCATCATTAATGTGATGTTCGGGAGCGTTGATATAAAGCTGATGTCAAATACACCTTGATGCGTTTCACCGTCGGCACCAACAAGACCGCTTCTGTCTATGCCGATAAATACATTCAGGTTCTGACGGTCAACATCATGCAGGAGCTGATCATAACCGCGCTGTAAGAAAGTCGAGTAAATAGCCAGATAAGGCTTCATACCGCTCGCTGCAAGCCCGGCTGCCATTGTCACGGCATGCTGTTCTGCAATACCGACGTCAAAAAACTGTTCCGGCAGCTCATTCTGGAATTTTGTGAGTTTACTTCCGACAGGCATAGCCGGTGTCACAGCCACAATTCTTTTATCGTTTTTGGCATATTCGAGGACAGTATTGGACATAAATTCGCTCCAGGAAATACTGCTTTTTGTACCAATCACTTCACCGGTCTCAATTTTATACGGACCGAGGCCATGCCATTTACCGATTTTGTCATCTTCTGCGGGATGATACCCCTTACCCTTTTTAGTGATGACATGGACAATGACGGGGCCGTTATAATCTTTTGATGATTCAATTGCACGTGCCAAATCATCAAAATCATGACCATCGACGGGACCGATATATTTAATACCAAGCTCCTCAAAGAAAATACCGTCAACAACCAGATATTTTAAGCTGTCTTTAAGTTTATCAGCGACATCACGCAGTTTTGTACCAACCTGAGGCAGTCTCTGAAGGAAGTCCTCTGCATCATGCTTCACTTTATTGTACTGTGTATTGGTTCGTATTCTGCCAAGCATGTTATGCATTGCGCCTACATTCGGAGCAATACTCATTTCATTATCATTCAAAATGATGGTCATGTTGGTCCGGTCGGAACCGATATGATTTAACGCTTCCAGTGCCATACCGCCTGTAAGCGCACCGTCACCGATAATTGGAACGACATGATAATTATCTTTATTGATGTCTCTTGCTTTTGCCATTCCCATGGCGGCGGACAATGATGTACTTGAATGGCCGGCTTCCCATACATCATGTTCAGATTCACGCAGTTTTGGAAATCCGCACAGTCCTTTATACTGTCTCAAAGAATCAAACTGGTGAATACGTCCTGTAAGAATCTTATGAATATACGCCTGGTGACCGACATCAAACAGGAATTTATCAATTGGAGAATTAAAGTGTTTGTGAAGTGAAAGTGTTAATTCAACAACTCCCAGATTGGCACCGATATGGCCGCCTGTTTCCGCACAGGACTTTATTAAAAACTCACGAATATCCGCCGCGAGTGCTGTTAATTCATCATTATTCAGGTCTTTTAAAAACCCCGGATCATTTATTTTATAAAGATTCATCTACATCCAACCTTTAAATTTACTGATTTTCATTATAACATTACTTATTTAAAGTCAAAAATAAAAATGATAATCCACTATAGTGAATTATCATTGTTCGCGGATTGCAAACCTGTTAAGAACTTCATTCAGGCTTGCCGTGTCAATGTTATTTCCTATACTTTTGAGCAGTTCTGCTGCTTCCTGCTGCATAAGGTCAAGCTGTGCTCTTGCACCTTCAAGACCAAGTTCACTCACATATGTTGTTTTTTCTTTCCGCTCGTCACTGCCTGTATTTTTTCCGGTTACTTCTACGTCACCTGTGACATCTAAAATATCATCTCTAATTTGAAAAATAATACCCAGCTTTTCTGAGAAACGGCTTAATACAGAAGCAGTCTGCTCCTCTGCGTTTACAATAGTACAGGCCATCTGTACAGGTGCACTAATCAGATGCCCGGTTTTGAATCTGTGTATATTTTCAAGTTCTTCGAGAGAGACTGCCGCGACCTCGCCTTCTATATCAAGCATCTGACCGCCTATCATACCATTCTGTCCTGCACATTCCGACAGAATGCGAATCAGTTTCAGCCGGGTACTCTCTTCAAGAGAAGTATCATTTGATAACAGATTAAAACTTTCTGTAAGAAGGTTGTCCCCTGCAAGAATGGCTGCTGCTTCACCAAAAACAATATGGTTGGTCGGATTGCCCCTTCTGAGTTCATCATCATCCATTGCAGGTAGATCATCATGTATGAGTGAATACGTATGAATCATTTCCAGCGCTGCTGCCGCTTTAACTCCAAGCGAAAGGTCGGCGTTTAATGATTTCAATACGCTGAATAAAAGATAAGGTCTAAAACGTTTCCCGCCGGCATTCACAGAATACAGGCTTGCATTCCTGATTGTTTTTGAGACTCTGCCGTTGTCTAAATGCGTTTGAATTGCTTCTTCGGTTTTAGAAAGCCAGTGCTTAATCTCATTATTCATTATTACTGCTGTCCTTATTCAGTGATTCTACCTCAAGTTCCGCATTCTTCAGAATTTTATCACAGTCTTTAGAGAGTTCGACACCCTGCTTATATAATTTTAGAGACTGTTCGAGAGATACTTCATCTTCATCGAGCTGACGGACAATCTCTTCAAGGTTTTTCATTTTCTCTTCAAACGTTTCTGTTTTCTCAGTCATTTCTATTCACCTCTGTTATTTGTGATGTCACAGTACCTTCTCTAAAAGTGGTTTTAATATAATCGCCGTTTTTAACATCATCAGTACTTTTAATCAGCTTATCGTCTTTTGTCGTAAATGAGTATCCTCTTTTTAAGACAGCAGTCGGACTGAGGGAATCAAGCATTTCAAGTATCTGTCCGAGATTCCTCTGACTCTGTTTAAGAACGGAATTCATTTGAGTATTCAATGATTTATCAAGGTGATGCAGTTGTTCCCTGAAAGACCGGATTTCAGGTAAAGGACTTAAATAACGAAGGTTTCTGTCAAGCCTCTCACTGTAATACCGTGCATCCTTCTGCCTGTTTCTCATCCGCTCGTTTAATTGTGTGTTTAAATGTATTAACCGCTGTGTTTCCTGATCATACAGCAACTCAGGACTGCGTAATTTATAGTAGTTGCTTAGAGAGGATAGATTATTTCTGCTGTCTCGAATTTTATCGAGAGTCCTTTTATAAATATAAAGACGGGCCTCTTCTATTTTTATCAAAAGGTCGTTCATATCAGGGACAGCAATTTCACTGGCAGCGGTAGGTGTTGCAGCTCTCAAATCAGAAACATAGTCCACCAGAGTCGTATCTGTTTCATGGCCGATAGCTGTAATGATTGGTGTGTTTGTGTTAAATACATTTACAGCAACTTCTTTATCATTAAAAGTCCACAGATCTTCAATAGATCCGCCGCCTCTTGCCAGTATAATGACGTCAGCATTTAATTCGTCTGCTTTTTTAAGGTTTTGAATGACATTGTCTCTGCTGCCGGACCCCTGCATTAATGTATTTATAATAGTGAGTTTGGCTACAGGGTACCTTCTTTCAATAGTAGTCAGCATATCCCTCATTGCTGCACTCGTCTCAGATGTGACTACAGCTATATGGGAAGGGTATTTCGGCAGCGGCTGTTTATGTTCGGCATTAAAAAAACCTTTCTGCTGCAGTTCTTTTTTATCTTTTTCAAGTTGTTCAAACAACATACCAATACCATCAATCTGCATAGAATCTGCATAAATCTGGTATTGTCCGCTGGTTTCAAAAATACTGACTCTGCCCTCAATTAAAACACTCTGTCCTTCCACTGGATCAAATGACAGGCGCCCTGCTTTCTGCTTGAACATCATCCCTCTTATGACGGAAGCATTGTCTTTAACGGCAAAATAAATGTGATCGCTCGTGTGTTTTTTGACATTCGAGAGCTCACCTTTTAGAAAGACCCGTGTTAAATACGGGTCCTGGTCAAATTTATATTTTAAATATTTAGTCAGTGCTTGTACTGAAAGATAATTACTGCTTTCCATACTTTAATCATCCATTCTTGTCGGCAAAATTCTTAAGGACGCCATTTACAAATCGGAAACTGTCATTTTCACCGTAGAGTTTTGACACTTTAACAGCTTCGTTTATGATGACTCTGACAGGTGCATCTGCTACATTAATTTCAGAAACTGCCATACGGAGAATATTACGCTCCACCTTTGAAATACGCTCCAAAGTATAATTTTTCAAATGGGCGCTGATTTCATTGTCCACAGTTTCTTTATGATTTAAAAAATAGTCAACTGTACTTTTAATGTAGTCCTGTTGATTGTATAAATCATAAAATGACGCATTTTTAATTGAAACCGCATCATGGTCGATTTGGAAAAGCAACTGGAATATTTTTTTCCTTTGTTCATGTCTGTTCATTTAAATAAAACACCTATCTAATTTATTATTTGACGATATTTACGATGTGTACATTGACTTCATCCACTTTTGCATCAAGCATTGTTCTAATTGCATGACTTACATTTTTCTGGATACTTTCTGCGACCTTATGCACATTGTTGTCTGTATCCAGTGTGACATATATAGACAACTTTAGACTGTCTTCTCTGGTATCGACTTTTACCCCGCGCCCCCGGTATTTCTTACCGATTTTTTCAAGATTCCCGCTTGCAAAATTATTGAGCAGTCCCTTAACACCTTTTGTCTCGGTAACTGCAATATTTGCAATGACCTCAATGACTTCCGGGGATATGTCGATGATTCCATAAGAACTGTTTTCAGATTGAATATTCAAATTTACCACCTCGTCCATCTATTATTATATCACGCAAGAATAAGAATTTTATAGATAAATTTATCATATCATAAAAGTCAGACATTTTATTGTGGGAAGAATTTTATTCATTATAAAAAATAATTATTAAAACTGTATCCGAATAAAAGCACCCCTACCCTGTCAAAATTCGCAGAATACGGGTGCTTCATATTAATCTTTCATTACATCATTATATGCCAGAAAGTTTGTATTATAATCGTTTGATAAAAATGCATCATTTTTAAGCAGATTCATATGGAATGGAATTGTGGTTTCTATTCCCCCGATAATAAATTCATCCAGGGCGCGTCTTGATGCAGCGAGTGTTTCTTCACGCGTATTATTGTAAACAATGAGTTTAGCAATCATTGAATCATAATAAGGCGGGATAACGTATCCTGAATAACATGCTGTATCCATTCTCACACCATATCCGCCAGGTGTAATATATTCAGTGACCTTACCGGCTGACGGCATGAAGTTTTTATATGGATTTTCTGCGTTAATCCGGAATTCCATCGCATGGCCGTTGAACTCAATATCTTCCTGCTTAAATGGTATTTCTTCACGGCGTGCAATTTTAATCTGCATTTTAACAAGGTCAATTCCAGTAACCATTTCGGTAACCGGATGCTCCACCTGAATTCTCGTGTTCATTTCCATGAAGTAGAACTGATCTTCATTTAAGTCATATATAAACTCGATTGTTCCGGCACCAATGTAATTAATGCTTTTAGCAGCTCTAACAGAAGTCTCACCCATTTCTTTCCTTTTTTCAGGTGTAAGGATTGGGCTCGGTGCTTCTTCAACCAGCTTCTGCATCCGGCGCTGTATTGTACAGTCGCGTTCTCCAAGATGAACAACATTCCCGTGATAATCGCCGAGAACCTGTATTTCAATATGGCGGAAGTTTTCTATATATTTCTCAATATATAAACTTTTATTGCCGAAAGCACTTTCTGCTTCCTGTTCAGTCATTTTATAATTCTGAACCAGTTCTTTCTCATCTCTTGCTACACGAATCCCTTTACCGCCGCCGCCGTGGCTTGCTTTAATAATTACAGGATATCCGATTTCTGCTGAAATGACTTTGGCATCTTCAATTGATGCAACTACCCCGTCACTTCCCGGAACAGTAGGAACATTTGCTTTAATCATTGTATCTTTAGCAACGTCTTTTACACCCATCAATGAGATAGTTTCATGCATCGGGCCGATAAATATTAAGTTTGAAGCTTCGCATAACTCTGCAAAATCACTGTTTTCAGCAAGAAAGCCGTATCCCGGGTGAACAGCATCACAGCCTGCTTTTTTGGCAATGGTAATAATGCTGATCATATCCAGATAACTGTTCTTGGAAAGTTTTGGTCCTACACAATAAGATTCAGTTGCGATTTTCCGGTGAAGGCTGTCTGCATCTGCTTCAGAATAAATACTCACAGACTCAATGCCCAGATCTTTACACGCACGGATAATTCTTACTGCGATTTCCCCACGATTTGCAACGAGTACTTTTTTAATCATCGTACTCTGAACAATGGTTGATTGTATTCAACCATGTCTCCGTCTTCAACCAGAATCTCAACTATTTCACCGGAAGTTTCAGCTTGAATCTCATTGAAAAGTTTCATTGCTTCTAAAATACACACTACAGAGTCATTAGAAACAGAGTCTCCGACCTGGATAAAAGGATCCGCTTCAGGTGAAGCAGCCTTATAGAACGTTCCAACCATCGGTGCTTTTACAAATTTTCCTTCAGGTACAGGTTCACTTATTTCTTCAGGTGCAGATGTCTGAACCTGTTTTGGCGCTTGCTGAGGGGCTTCAACTGCTTGTGCAGTTCCCTTTTTAAGTTTAATTTCTACATCACTGTCTTTATAGGACAGTTCAGTTAATGATGCTTTTTCCATTTTATCAATGAGTTGATCTATATTATCTAAATTCATAAAGCAATACTCCTTAACAATAATTTATTATTTAATTGTACTGAAGTGGTCGTACCAATTCAAGACAAAAAATAAAGCAGATGTTCATCTGCTTTATAAATCCTTACGCGCGGGAAACATAACTTGCATCAGAAGTACTTACAACGAGAACGTCACCTTCGTTGATGAATAAAGGAACTTGAATGATGAGTCCTGTTTCAAGTGTTGCAGCCTTAGTTGCCCCTGTCGCAGTATCGCCTTTTATTCCGGGCTCAGACTCTGTCACTTTAAGTTCAACGTTTTTAGGCAGTTCAATACCAAGTGTTTCACCTTCATAAGTGATGATGGAAATATTCATATTTTCTTTTAAAAATTTAAGCTCATATTCCAGTTGTTTTTCAGGTATTTCCAACTGTTCATAAGAATGGTTGTCCATGAAGACATGATCTGTTCCATTGGCATACAGATACTGCATTTTATTATTATCTATTTGCGCACGGCCGACCTTCTCACCTGCTCTGAACGTTTTTTCCTGAACTGCACCTGTACGTAAATTTTTCAATTTACTTCTGACAAAGGCAGCCCCTTTCCCCGGCTTTACATGTTGAAAGTCCATTACTCTCCAAATACCGCCGTCAGTTTCAATTGTCAAACCTGTTTTAAAATCATTTACTGAAATCATGTTTTACCTCCTAAAATAATTACCTTTAAATAATAAATAAATCTTTTGAACTATGTGTTAGTTTTTTCAAACCGTTCTCTGTAACGATGCAGTCATCTTCAATTCTGACACCGCCGACATTATCAACATAGATTCCGGGTTCCACAGTGAAACACATACCTTCTTCTAAAATAAACTCACTTTTTTGTGCAAGGCCTGGACTTTCATGAACTTCCAAACCGAAGCCGTGACCTAGAGAATGACCGAAGTTATCACCGTAACCATATGATTTTATCACATCTCGGGAAATTTTGTCTGCTTCACTGCCGGACATGCCGGATTTTATTTCATCAAGTGCTTTCAATTGAGACTCTAAAACGATATTGTAAATTTTAGTCATTTCATCAGAAAGTGAACCGACACCAAATGAACGTGTGATATCAGAAGCATAACCCTGATAATAGGCTCCGAAATCCAGTGTCACCATATCTCCGGTTTCAATTACTTTATCGGATGCCACTCCATGAGGAAGCGCACCTCTGTATCCACTCGCTACAATTGTATCAAAACTTGGTCCGCTTGCACCAAGCTTTGTCATATAATTTTCCAGTTCATTTTTCACTTCGAGTTCAGTCATACCCGGCTGAATGTATTTCAAAATATATTCGAAGGATTCATCTGCAATTTCACATGCTTTTTGAATCAAAGTCAGCTCGTCTGATGTTTTGATCATACGGATTTTCTCTACTTCGCCTGTCAGAGGCACAAGTTCAAAATGACTTTTTAAATCTTTATAGGTATTAAAATTTACATGCTGTCCTTCAAAACCGATTGTTTTTATATTTTTGTCTTGCAAAAATTCAATTACAAAAGGCAGCAGCCCCTTTGTCTGTAAGACGAAATCAAAATGCTCCGCCTGCTCTTTTGCCTGGCTTTTATATCTAAAATCAGAAATTAAATATTGATTGTTTTTTGTGATGATTACAGCACCGCTCGAGCCCGTAAAACCGGATAAATATCTTCTGTTGTAATCACTCATTATCAGCAGTGCATCCAACTGTTGTTTTTCGAGCAATGCTCTTACCTTGTCATACTTAATCATTGAGTCACCCCTAAATTAATTTTCAAAAATTTAAATATATAATAAAATTCTTATTATATTATCTCAAACCTTATAGAACTTTACAACGCACCATATCAAAGGAAAGATACTTTTAGCTTAAATATTGATATCGTTTTAAAGTTCACCATATACATGATAAAATAATATAATGAAATTAAGGAGAATTAAATTGAAAAAATTAACGATGCCGATACTTGCTTTACTTTTGTTATCCGCCTGCGGGAATAACAGTCCGGAAGATCAGCTGATGCAGGCTGAGGAACATAAAAAAGAACTCGAAAGTATGCTGCAGACTGAAGAGGTCAAGTTTCAGCGCAATACTTTAAAATTGGAAGCGCTGGAAGACAGTATTTCCCAGCATCAGCATGACGGCAGTGATGAATCTGTAAATGCATATGTAAGAACAGTGGAAAACTACTCAGCTGCTCTCAAAGAGGAGCTAGATCATCTGTCAACTCTTGTTGTTGCTGCGAAAGAGAATAATGATTTGAGTGAAATAAACGATGAAATCGATACAATTATAGACAATGTGAATGATGCAATCAGTGCGTATGATGAAAGTACTGGTAATATTGAATTGAATGAATCCCTTGATCGTAAACATAATGAACTTCAGATTGCGAACAGTGAACTGCCGGAAGCATTGGAAAGTATAAAAAACAGTGCCGAAGCAGGCAGCATGGAAGCACTTGATGAAGGTCTTGAAATGTTAAATAATGTGAGTGAATACTACTAATAAAGAAAGAAGTTATGTGGATGGAGAAACCGAAGTACGGCGGACAGGCAGTTATTGAAGGTGTGATGTTCCAATCCCCCCGGAACATGGTCACTGCTATCCGTCGAAATGACGAGACGATAGAATATTTTGAAATGAAACGCCCTGAAAATAAATGGGCGGCACGACTTAAAAAAATCCCCGTAATCAGAGGGAATGTTGCAATTATTGAATCCAGTATATACGGCATGAAACATATGGAGTTTGCATCAGACCGATTTGACAGAAATCCGGAAGACGATCAGGAAATTGAAACAGAAAAGCAGGATACGAATACCACAAAGCTGGTGCTTTCAACTATTCTCGTAGGTATACTTTCTTTTCTTGTGGGTAAATTTTTATTTACACTTATTCCTGTTTTTACCGCAGCAATTTTTTCTGGTGTGGTTACGAGTCATTTCGGACAGGTTCTTTTGGAAACTATATTTAAATTGATTTTATTATTCGGCTATATTTATTTTATATCTTTAACACCTATGGTTAAGCGTTTGTTTCAATACCACGGTGCTGAACATAAAGTGATTAATGCTTATGAAAATAACAAACAGCTGACTGTCGAAAATGTACAGAACAGTTCAAGGCTCCATTACAGATGCGGCAGCTCATTTATATTATTCACTGTATTAGTTGGTTTTATAGTGTATATGTTTGTACCTGTTGACCCGTTCTATGTTAGGGTGATTAACAGAATTCTTTTAATTCCTGTTGTCCTGGGGCTTTCATTTGAAGTACTTACCCTGACCAATAAACTGAGGGATATTCCAGTATTGAAATGGCTTGGTCTTCCCGGGCTGTGGCTTCAGTATTTAACTACAAAACAGCCTGACAACAGTCAGGTTGAAGTGGCAATTCATTCATTTAATCATTTGTTAAGGAGTGAAAATAAGTGAAAAAAGCAATCATCTATATCGTCCTGGCTGTTGCATTAATCGGCCTTTTGTTTAATATGGACTTAGTATTTAATATGATTTTAAGTACTATCATTTTTCTGGCAGTTATCAGTGTAATATTATATGCAGTTTATTATTTCTTTTTATTAACACCGAGTCAGCGGGAATATAAACGTGCACTGAGAAAAGCGAAACGAAAAAATCCAAAAAGATACAAAAAATAAGCATTGACCGCCCTTAAGCGGTCAATGCTTATTTTTTAAAGTTCCACTCCTCGGAGCGGTATTTTTCCATCAGTGTTTCCAATCTATCCTGATCATTTTCTGTTAATGTATAATCCTGAAAATTAATATCCAGACCTTTCTTAAACCCTTCTTTAAATGGCAGGTATAAATCCGCTACATTAAAACGATGGTTACTGATATCATTGATTGCGACAGCTTTCTCGGTAAATGCAGCTTTCATTTTTTCCTTCAAGCGTTCGTTGCCGTATTTAAACATATCAAACAAATGATCAATATCTACATCAAGAAGAATTGAGCCGTGCTGGAGAATCACGCCTTTTTTTCTCGTTTGGGCACTTCCTGCTATTTTTCTGCCTTCAACGACAAGTTCATACCAGCTCGGCGTGTCAAAACAGACACTGCTCCTAATTTGTGTCAGTTCCTGTTTCTGCTCTTTTGTTTTTGGGATACTGAAGTCAGCCTCAAGTCCAAGATTTCTAAAACCGTATAGAAGACCGTGGGACAAAATTTTATAACTTTCTGTTACTGATTCAGGCATTCCGTCATATTCCTCAGGAATAATGACACTGTATGTCAGTTCTTTATCGTGGAGTACTCCCCGTCCGCCAGTCTGTCTGCGGACCATCTGGTAATTGTACTCCCTGACTTTATCAGTATCAATTTCTTTCAATACTTTTTGAAAGTAGCCGAGAGATAAGGTCGGTGTCTGCCATTCATAAAACCTTAAGGCTGCATTAATTTCACCCTCCCTGACTTTATCCATCAATAATTCATCAAGGGCCATGTTGTAAAAAGCATCCTGTCTGCCGCTGTTGATGAAAATCCATTTTTGTTTCTCCATTTTCAAGCCCCCCATTTAGTCAATCAAATTATAGCAGACAATAAAGCAGTTTTAAATATAATAAGATATCTATTTAGAGAGAAAAGTCTCGAATTATAATTGTGTTTACTCTGAAAAACAGGTTATAATATCTAGTATGTGAAGTTTTAGAGGAGGAAATATTGTGGACACTTGGTTAATTATTTTACTCGTGTCAATCGTTGTAATATTACTACTGGTATTGAACGGTTACTTAAACATGCGAAATGTAAAGTCATTGAGTGAAGAAGAATTTAAAAAAGATTTAAGAAAAGTACAGTTAGTAGATTTAAGAGAGAAAGAAAAATATGAACATGGTCATATTATGGGAGCGAGAAACATCCCGATGATGAACTTTTCTATGAAATTGCAGTCTTTACGTAAAGATACTCCGATTTATCTATATGATCAAACCGGCCGCTTATCAATCCGTGCAGCAAAAATGTTAAAGAAAAAAGGTTATACGGATGTTTACATGCTGAAAAATGGTATCAGTAAATGGACTGGTAAAATAAAATCTAAAACGAAATAAAATAAAAAAGCCGAGATTTCCTCGGCTTTTTTTGTGCTTAAGATTCGTCTGCTTCATAACGCAGTACAGGTTTTCTTGCTGCAAGTGTTTCATCAAGACGCCCGATAACTGTCGTGTGCGGTGCTTCTAATACGATATCAGGATCATTTTCAGCCTCTTCTGCAATTTGAATCATTGTGTCTATAAAACCGTCCAGAGTCTCTTTAGATTCTGTTTCTGTAGGTTCAATCATCATACATTCAGATACATTCAGCGGGAAATAAATCGTCGGCGGGTGATAATTGAAATCCAACAGTCGTTTAGCAATGTCGAGAGTTCTTACACCGAGCGCTTTTTGTTTAGAACCGCTGATAACAAATTCATGCTTGCAATGTTCATCGTAAGGCAGTTCAAATGTTCCCTGAAGACGTCTCATCATGTAATTTGCGTTTAATACCGCATTTTCAGATACATGTTTTAAGCCGTCCGGCCCCATTGAACGTATATAAGTATATGCACGCAGATAGATTCCAAAGTTGCCGTAATACGGCTTTACCCGTCCGATACTTTTCGGCATATTATATTCAAAACCGTATGTTTCATCATCTTTTTTGATAATTAAAGGTTTAGGCAGAAATTCTGCCAGCTCAGCATTCACCCCTATAGGTCCTGAACCGGGGCCGCCGCCGCCATGTGGTCCGGTGAAAGTCTTATGAAGATTCAAGTGAACTGCATCAAATCCCATATCCCCCGGTCGTACTTTAGACATAATAGCATTTAAATTTGCACCATCATAATAAAGTTTTCCGCCTACACCGTGAATAATATCACGGATTGTAATAATATCTTCTTCAAACAGTCCGAGAGTATTCGGGTTTGTCAGCATAATTGCTGCGGTATCTTCCCCCGCTACACTTTTCAGGTGCTCAATATCAACACGGCCCTTATCGTTCGATTTTACTGTCACTGTCTCAAACCCTGCTACTGTTGCGCTTGCCGGGTTGGTTCCATGTGCAGAATCCGGAACAATAACTTTCGTTCTATTGCTGTCACCGTTTGCATCATGAAATGCTTTAATCATTAAAAGTGCAGTCCATTCTCCTTGTGCACCGGCTGCAGACTGCAGGGAAATTTCATCCATACCGGTAATTTCTTTCAGATGCTCCTGGAGGTCATAAACAACTTCGAGAGAGCCTTGAATTGAACTCTCATTTTGAAGCGGATGACTGGATGCAAACCCTGCCATCCTTGCAACTTTCTCATTGATTTTAGGATTATACTTCATTGTACATGAACCGAGCGGATAAAAGCCTGAATCAATACCATGGTTTTTATTAGACAGTTCTGTATAATGCCTCATTAAATCCAATTCACTGATTTCAGGAAGTTCAGCTTTCTCTTTTCTGATATATTTATCTTCTAAAATATTTGTTAAATCCTGTCCGGGCACATCCAATTCCGGCAGAGAATAAGCGATTCGCCCTTCTACACTTCTTTCGAATACTAACGGACTCGCACCTTTAAGCATTATACTCACCCAGCCTTTCAACTAATTCGTCAATCTCTTCTTTTGTACGGAGCTCTGTTACTGCTATCAGCATATGATTCTTAAAGTGTTCATTATCACGGCCGAGATTATATCCGCCTATAATCCCTTCTTTTAGTAATTCTTCATTAATCTCGTCAATATCAGAGGAAAGTTTAACGACAAATTCATTAAATACCTGGTGATTCAGGACATCAAAGCCATTTTCTTTAAATGTATTCTTAGCGTAATTTGCTTTTTGTATATTTTGTTCTGCCATATTTACTGCACCGTCTTTTCCAAGTGCACTCATACATACAGAAGATGCGAGTGCGTTCAGTGCCTGATTTGAACATATATTACTTGTCGCTTTATCACGTCGGATGTGCTGTTCTCTTGCCTGCAGTGTGAGAACGAAGCCCCGGTTTCCTTCATCATCTGTAGTCTGTCCGACCAGACGTCCGGGCATTTTTCTCATCAGTTTTTTTGTAGCAGAAAAATATCCGCAGTGCGGCCCGCCGAACTGCGCAGGGATACCAAATACTTGAGTATCACCGGTAACAATATCCGCCCCGAAATCACCTGGAGGCGTCAGCAGACTGAGTGCGAGCGGATTACTGTTTACAATAAACAGTCCTTTATGTTTATGTGCGATTTTTTCAATCTTATCAAGATCTTCTATAGAACCGAAGAAGTTTGGGTACTGGACTAATACGGCTGCGGCTTCTTCATCCGTAACACTTTCAAGATAGTTTAAATCAGTCTCGGTTCCTGTTAAATTAACCTCAACCACTTCAATATTTTGTCCTTTACAGTATGTTTTTAATACATCAATCGTTTCCGGGTGAACAGCTTTTGAAACAACAACTTTTTTTCTTTTAGTCTGCCCCGCTGCCATAGTTGCTGCTTCTGCAAATGCAGTCGGACCGTCATACATGGATGAATTTGCGACCGGTAGTCCGGTCAACTCGGAAATCATGGTCTGGAATTCAAAAATTGCCTGCAGTTCCCCTTGTGATACTTCAGGCTGATACGGTGTATAAGCAGTATAAAATTCAGACCTTGAAATAACATGATCAACGACAGTAGGGATATAGTGATCATAAACACCTGCACCCAAAAAAGATGTATGTGTTTCCGGTGTTATATTTTTATGGGAAATCTTTGAGAGTTCCCGCAACAGGCTTGTTTCAGATTTTTTTGGTTTAATATTCAGTTCACCCTGGAATCTCACTTCCGAAGGAATATCCGCAAAAAGCTCATCAATATTGGATATGCCGATTGTTTCCATCATTTCTGCCTTATCTTTTTCGGTTAATGGTAAATAACGATGACTACTCAAATTATTGCACGCCCCTTAATTAATTTTTATGGAATGGTGTTTTCACAAATACTGCAGGTACATCTTTACTGCGGACTTTAATTGTAAATGTCTTATCCAGTTCAAAGAAATCACTGTCAATCAGTGCAAATCCAATTGATCGTTTTGAAGAAGGTGACTGTGTACCGCTTGTCACCGTTCCTTTTAGACCATCCTCTGAGAAGACTTCATAACCGGTTCTTGCAATTCCTTTGCCGGTCAGTTCAAAACCGGACAATCTCCTTTTTGGACCTTCATTTTTTTCACGTTCAAGGACTGCCCGTCCGATGAAATCTCCTTTATTGAGCTTAACAGCGAATCCCATATTTGCTTCAATCGGTGTAATTGACTCAGAAAGGTCCTGCCCGTGAAGTGGAAGCCCCGCTTCCAGCCTTAAAGTATCCCTTGCTCCGAGACCACATTCCAATACACCTTCATCTTTAAAAAGTTTCCATAGAGCAGGTGTGTCTTCACTGGAGCAGTATATTTCAAAACCATCTTCACCTGTATAACCGGACTGGGACAAAATAACTTTCATACCGTTAATCTCGATGTTTTGTTTGAACGAAAACAATTTCATCTCTGAAAGATCTTCATGTACTACTTTTTGAACTAACTTTCGTGCTTCTGGCCCCTGCACAGCAATTTGACCGTACTTTGAGGATACATTTGTTACGGCCACATCAAAGCCATCGATTTTTGACAGCCACTCATAATCCTTATCAGTGTTTCCCGCATTCACTACAAGTAAATATTCTTCCTTCTCGAGTCTATAGATTACAAGGTCATCTATTGCTCCGCCGTGTTCGTTGCATAAAAAGGTATACTGGGCTTTGGTGTCTGAAAGTTTTGATACATCATTTGTCAGAACATAGTTTAAAAATTTCTCAGCATCATTTCCGGAGACTTTAATTTCGCCCATATGGCTGACTTCAAACATCCCTGCTGACTTTCGGACTGCATTATGTTCATCTTTAATACTGGAGAATTGAACCGGAAGTTCCCATCCCCCGAAATCAATTACTTTAACACCTGATTCATGGTAGTACGGATTGAGAGGTGTTTTTTTTAATTCGCTCATATTCTTCCCCCTTAAAATAAAAACAGGGCAACATAAAAATGCTGCCCTGTTGAGTTTCCTTCAGGAATGCGTCACAATACCGTTCTTTTGCCTGAGAGATTCACCTGCATCAGGCTTGCTCCTTCGGCGACGTAAAATACGTTCTCTCGAGTATTGATCATTCGCACAATATTTAATTAATTGAATACGTTTTAATTATAGCAATATAGAATTCAAGTTTGCAAGAACGCTTTTATTTAATTTTCATATTTTAAAATTTCTTTAATAATTTCCGGAATTTCCTGTTCAGTATTAATAATATAATCAGCTGCATCATGATAAAGTGTCTGTCTGTTTTTAAACAGTGCTTTCACTTTATCTTCATCCTGATTTGCAAGCGGACGCGATGTGTCTCCTTTGATCCTCTCATATAGTACCTCAAAAGGTGCATCCAAATAATAAACATTGTGGTTCTTTTGGGATCTAAGAGACTTTAAAGAATTTTCATATGTAACTACACCACCGCCTGTAGAAATGACAACATTGTCATTGATGTTTTTATCAATATGTTGCTTCAAAACTGCATATTCTTTTTTTCGGAATCCCGCTTCACCCTCTTCAGCGAAAATGCTGCTTATTGTTGTTTCATAGGTATTGATAATCGCCTCATCAATATCAATACTTTTTATACTGAGCTTATCAGACAGTGCTTTGGCAATCGTTGTTTTACCGCTGCCCATAAAGCCGATTAAAATCATATATTCCCCACCTTACTTCATTAACTGAAATATGTATTCCTGATAGACTGATATCAAGTTAGACCGGATATCCACAACCATCATAACTCTATTATAAAAGTGGATATATATACTTAGCAAATAAATTAAAATGATATATGCTGAAAAACTGATAAATCCATTAGTGTTTTTGAAAATGAACGGTTTCATTGAACCCCCCTGTTGTATTTATGTCTATTTTATAGCTGTCCGCTGTTTCACTGATATCAAATGTATCAACATTAAACATCATCGTGACAAACCCCTTACCATTGATTGATTTAATAATCCTGTCATTATAGAGACGGTATTTTACTTCACCCTGCTCAGTCTTAAAGATTATTTGATGAGAATCTGTAATCAATATATCTTCTGATGTTTTATATATTTCGATGGTATCTATAATAAATAAATCCCCGTCAAAAATATCTTCCGGCAGACTGATATCGTTGAACAATTTCATTACTGAGGGCGTGATAATTACTATAATACTCATTACTGACAACCCTATTAAGGCCTCGATATATGTAAACCCTTCATTTCGTTTTAAAGCAGTTCTGCAAATTGGAATTCTCACATATTTCACCGCTTTTCACTTTATATTTAGTATTCTTTTTCAGAAACTGATCATAGGACTCATATCTTGAGATTTCAAGATACAGCTGTCTGTGGACTTTTAATTGCTCACTGCTCGCATTATCTATTTGTTCAAGCATTAATACTGCCGGCATTAATATCGTAACAACCAAAGTGAAAATCATTACAGAGAGCATTGAATCAAGCATGATAAAACCATTATTATTTTTCAATTCTGAACCTCCCGTTGTTGATCTGGAATATAAAGGACACTTTTTTTCCTTCACAAGTCATTCTGATGGTACCGAAGGCAGAAGTATCACCGTTTTTACGGTAAATAAAGCGGTCAAGACCGCCTCTGTTTAATTCGCAGCTGATCAGAGAGTATGTATTTACTTTATTACCTGAATTATTTTTAACATTAATCAAATTATTAATATAATCCATTTCGACAATGTACGGCTTCCCTTCCTTAATAGCAGTAGTCTGTGCAGACTGAAAAATATATCCTATATTTAAAATTTCATCTTCTGGATCTGCGGTATTTCTATTTGGCAGATGAATGACACACACCAGTAAAATGATGCTGACGATCATTAACGTCAACATCATTTCCACTGCTGTGAAACCATTACTGTTTTTCAGCATGGCCGTTTGTCACTACAATTTTTGTCCCGTTCGCACAAGATGTCTGCTCAGTCGTTAAGTAGCCTGGAACTAAAGCATTAATAGAGCTTGGTGATGTACCTTCATTCAAAGTATAGGCTTCAACCTGCCCCTGAACCATTTTCACCTGAGCGTCACAGCCTGTATCTTGTACATTTGCGCTCTGGGCCGCAATATTAGGAATGATTAAGATAATGAGTACTGAAATGACCAGCAGTACAAGAAGCATTTCGATAAGGGTAAAGCCGTCGTCATCTTTTTTGATTTTCTTTTTGAATAAGTGTTTTGTCATTTTTGTTTCCTCCATATATTTAAATTTGGGACATCATCGCAAAAACCGGCAGTATAATTACGAGGTACAGGCAAATAATAAGCAGTCCGAGTATAAAAAATATTACCGGCTGGATTTTTTTAGTTATATTTTCAGTTTTCATAATCATCTTTTCCAAGGTGTAATCGCTGTACAGCAGCAGCTCCTTGCCGACACTGCTGCTGTACTCACCGTGACTGATAAAGGTACAGATTCTTTCATCAAGAAATTCAACATGCTTCACCGCCTGACTCAGCGAACTTCCCTGCATTAATTCCTTCTCTATCTGGGCAGCGGCATATTTTAAATAAGGATTTAAGCTCTGCTGATGAAAGAGCCTCAGAATATCCTTCACTTCGAGGCCGTTGTTGATAAAATATCCGAATTCTCTGCTGAAATGCATTGTATGGTAATTCATAAAATAAAAGCGCACAAGGGGTACTTTTAAAATGATGGAGCATTGTTTTTGAATATCCCGCCATTTAATTACTGTTGTTACCACCAAGGTGAAAAATAAAACAGTTATCAAGCCTCCGAACACCATTACAGGCAGGTATTCAAGAATGATTGTCAATGATTTTACAACGCCCTCAATCTCTGTCCCCATTGCGCTGTATAAGGTTTTGAATTGAGGAATCACCGTATAATTTAATACAATCAGCATGACGATAAAAATACTGACAAGAATTGCCGGGTATTGTACTGCTTTTAATAATTTCTTAAATGTTTTTCTCTTTTCGGAGATATACTTTGACGACTCAAGAAGATTCTTTTCTACTTCCCCGTGAATTTCAGAGAACTCCATTTGAACGATAATAGAATTTCTGTATCCTAAGAATCTCAATAATCCGCTGATTGATATGCCTTCCTCCACCTTTTTCAGGGCTGCCGTTTTTACTGAAGGCTTAATCACTTCATACTGTTCAATTAAAAAGGTTAAGGCGTGCTTCATGTTAAACCCGCTGCTGATTAATAAAGAAAGTTTCTCTAAAAAATGTGCATCATATTTCCCAAGTTTATTTGAATTTTTTCTCGTAGTTTTTATATTCTTCATCAGTCAGCATCCCCTCTCTGTGAAGCTTTGAAAGTTCATCACTTAAAGTGGATATACTGACAGACTCATTATTTAAATACTGTATGATTTCTTTTTTTGTCATGTATTCATAAATAATAAAACTCTTGTTAAGTGAGTGAATGAGACGCTGATTAATAATCAATGAAAGGCTCTCGATGAGCTCTTCTTTCAATATGTTATACTCTTTTAATCTATTCAGTGTCGTTTTTGCTGATTTACTGTGAAAAGTACTTAATACTAAATGACCGGAAAGACTTGCTTTAATAAGTTCATCAGCCACTTTTTTGTCCCGAATTTCCCCGAACATAATAATATCCGGGTCACACCGGAGCACCCCTCTTAAGAGCGGGGTGTAATCAAGCTGTGCCTTCTCGTTGATTTCAACCTGTACTATGCCGTCAATATCAAATTCCACCGGATCTTCAATACTGATAATCTGGCGGTCACCCTGTCTGATTAATTCGTGAATCAGACGGTACATTACAGTCGATTTTCCCGATCCGGTCGGCCCTGTAAACAGAATCAGCCCCTGATTTTGAGAAAGATAATCTGTAAAAAATGTATACTTTTCAGGAGTGTGAAACAGCTCTGTTGATTTTGTCGTTTCCAAAGCATCCAGTATCCTGATAACGATGATTTCGTTCATCAATGAAATCGGCAGAGTGCTGATTCTTACACTGATGATTTCATCTTCGATTTCAAAATGGGTTTTCCCGCTTTGAGGTATTTTATGTTCATTAATATCCAGTTCAGCAGTAAATTTTAAATAATTAATCCAGCGCTTATATTCATCAATCTCAATAGTACCGTATTCCTCCATAACTCCTCTCTTTCTGAATTTGATTAAACCGCAGGAACTTTCCAGTGTCAGATGAATATCTGTAATATGAGACTGGCAGGCTTCCTTTAACATTTTCAGTATGGATGTTTTCACAATTTTTACCTCCTTACTTATATATGCCGGAAAATCTGTATTTTACTTTTTTCATCACATAAAAACCTTGATATTCAATTTCTGGTATTAAAATTGTATGTATGGACTGTTTTTTGGATAAATATAGAATGAAATTTAATATAAATACTATTTACTTTGACGGGGTCTTTATTTATAATTAACTGTGATGAAATGTTTAGAGAGATAAAGAAAGAAAGGACTGTTCCTATGGATAAGGTTTTTAAAACTTTAGGATTCTGGACAGGGATATTTGCAATCTTGTTCTATGTCGGCGATATGATGGAGATGACATTATTCTTCCTAGCGCAAACAGGATTCTTTATATTAATTGGTTATATGAAACTGACTGAAAGAATGTATATGTATGTATTTGCGGCTTATTTAGTCCTTTTCTTTGTAGGATTTACTTACTACACTACATTTTTGCTGGAACCAACATTTGGCAACCAGCATTAAAAAAGTCAAACCGTCTGACGGTTTGACTTTTTTATTTTGACTATCTTACAAATGGATTGGTTAATTTTTCTTCGCCAATCGTGGTTGGAATACCATGACCGGGATAAACTGTCAGATTATCATCGAGAACATACAGTTTATCCTTGATTGAGTGGATTAATGTATCGTAATCACCCTGATGTAAATCAGTACGGCCGATACCGCCGCTGAACAGAACATCTCCCGACACAAGAGCGTCATCTTCATTAAATAAATAACTTAAACTTCCTGGAGAATGTCCGGGTGTATGAATCACCTCAAATGAAAAGCTTCCGATTGTATGATGTCCTTCAGAGAGAACTGTACTTTCTACAGAAGATTGAATCGGCGTCATCCCCATGCCTGCATATTTTCCAGAGCCGTTAAGATCAGGATCTTTCAACCAGTGCTGCTCCTCTCCACTAACGTATACGGGTGCACCAAATTTTTGATGAACCTGATCCAGAGCACCGATGTGGTCATAATGCGTATGTGTCAGAAGTATTGCCTCGACAGGCATTCCAATATCATCAGCCTCATCAATAATTGCTTCGGCGTTGGCTGAAGGGTCTACAATGATTGTCCCTTTTCCATTAGATAAAAAATAGCAGTTTGTATCTACTAAACCAAGTGTTAAACTTCTTATATTCATTTTATCCATCACTCCTTAAAATGTACTCGACAAAGTTCCATATTAATTATACAATATATATGAGTTTAAAGAGAAATATTGGGGGTTGAAATAATATGCCTTTTTTAGATACTGGTGAACTATTTCAAATTGGCGGCGTGTCCATACATATTGGTCTAAACGCATTAGCCTTATTAATGATTATTGTATCTGCCTTCTCAATCTGGGGGCTTGTCAGATCATTAAAAGCAAAAAATCTGCTGGCAGTTCTTTTCAGTTGTGCAGCATCTTTAACATTCGGGTTCTTTACAGTGGCAACAATTTTCACTTTTGGATACCCAAATTTAGTACATTAAAATGATTATTTTTGAAGACTGGTTTATCCAGTCTTCTTTTTTATGAAGAATAACCCCCTCAAAAACCTGGATTTAATCAGGCATCAAGGGGGTGAATCCAGAGCTTTGAATTTACTCATTCATCGTTTGTCCGGCAAGTTTAATTTGTTTCAGTACAGCCTCTGTCCCTGTACTTCCGTGACTGATGCGTCTGTTTACTACAGTTTCAGGACTGAGAATATGATAAATATCATCCTCAATTAAATCTGATGCACTTTTAAATTCTTCCATAGTCAGATCCTGGAGATAATGACCATCATTTACACACTTTAATACAAGTGTGCCGACAATTTCGTGGGAATCTCTAAACGGGACACCTTTGTTGACAAGATAATCAGCGAGTTCTGTTGCATTTGAAAAATCTTTATTTACAGTGTCACTTAAGACCTGTTGATTGATAGTCATAGTTTCAAGCATCCCGGACATCACTCTCAATGATCCTTGTACTGTTGTCAGCGCATCAAAAAGGCCTTCCTTATCTTCCTGCATATCTTTATTGTATGTGAGCGGCAACCCCTTCAATGTCATCAGCATTGAAAGTAATGCACCTGTTGTACGACCTGTCTTACCTCTTATTAACTCTGCCATATCAGGGTTTTTCTTCTGCGGCATCATTGAACTTCCTGTTGTAAAAGAATCACTTAATGTAACAAAACCGGCTTCTTCAGTTGTCCAGAAAATTAATTCTTCAGAGATTCTCGACAAATGAATCATTACAAGATTTATATTGGATAAAGTTTCAACAATGTAATCTCTGTCACTGACTGCATCCATACTGTTTTGATATATATCGGAGAATCCAAGTTCTGTTTGTGTATATACACGGTCAATATCGAATGTGGTGCCGCTTATTGCACCTGCTCCAAGAGGAGAAATATCAATGCGCTTCAAGGAGTCTGTAAAACGCTCCTTATCTCTTTTAAGCATCCAGAAGTAAGCCATAATATGATGTGAAAACAGGATCGGCTGTGCACGCTGGAGATGTGTATATCCAGGCATGATGATATCAATGTTGTTTTTCGCGAGATCTAAGATTACATTCTGCAGACTTTCGATGCTTAAAATGACTTCAGACACTTTTTCTTTAACATAAAGATGCATATCAGTCGCGACCTGATCATTTCTACTTCTTGCAGTATGGAGTTTCCCACCGACCGGTCCAATTTTTTGAATCAGCGCGCTCTCCACATTCATATGAATATCTTCATTGACAACATTAAGTTCAAGCAGATTATTATGATAATCTGCTTGAACTTCTTTGAGTCCTTTTATAATCGTTTCTTTTTCATCTTCACTGAGAATGTTACATTTATAGAGCATTTCAGCATGTGCAATGCTGCCTCTAATATCAACATCAATTAATATTTGATCAAAATGAATCGATGCATTAAATTCATCGACCCACTCGACAGCGTCATTTGTAAATCTTCCGCCCCAGGCTTTTTTAGTCATAAACATCAACCTCGTTATCAAGCATGGATTTTACTTTTGTCGGAAGACCGAAAATATCTATGAATCCGACAGACGACTCCTGATTAAATGCATCTTCACTTGTATATGTTGCAAGCTTTTCATTGTACAGACTCTTTTCGGAATGTCTTCCTGTTACGATAACATTTCCTTTGTAGAGCTCGACTCTGACAATCCCTGTTACATCTTTCTGCATATCTTTTAAATTATTTCTCAGTGCATCCGACAGTGGCGAGAACCATAAGCCGTTATACACCTGTTCTGAATATTTCTGCTCAACAACCGGTTTATAATGCGCAATATCTTTTGTCAGGGTGATTGTTTCTAAATCATGTTTTGCTGTTAAAATAACTTTTGCTGCAGGTGTTTCATAGATTTCTCTTGATTTTATACCCACAAGTCTGTTTTCTACATGGTCGATTCTTCCGATTCCATGTGCGCCTGCAATCTCATTTAATTTTAGAATTAATTCATCCAATGGATATTCAGTTTCATTCAAGGCTGTAGGGAGACCTTCTTTAAATGTAATCAGAAGCTCTTCTGATTCATCTTTTGCATCCTCCGGATTTTTTGTTAAATCATAAGCATCTTCCGGCGGCTTATTCCATGGATTTTCTAAAATACCACATTCATTACTTCTGCCCCATAAGTTTTGATCAATGGAGTATGGTGAGTCCAGATTGATTGGAATCGGAATGTTGTGCTTTTTAGCATAATCTATTTCTTCTTCTCTGCTCCATGTCCACTCTCGTACCGGAGCCAATACTTTCAATGTTGGATCCAGTGCTTTAATTGCTACTTCAAATCTTACCTGGTCATTACCTTTACCTGTACAGCCGTGTGCTACATAATCTGCGTTTGTTTCTTGAGCAACTTCTACTAATTTTTTTGAGATTAATGGTCGGCTGAGCGCAGAGACCAGTGGATATTTTCCTTCATACATAGAATTTCCATAAATTGCATAGCTTACAAAGTCATTTGCAAACTCTTCTTTTGTATCGACAACATAACTTTCAACAGCACCCATATCCAGTGCTTTTTGGTAAACAACATCCAAATCTTTACCTTCGCCGACATCTAAGCATAATGCAACAACATCATAGCCTTCATCTATAAACCATTTAATCGTTACACTTGTATCTAATCCACCTGAATATGCTAATACTACTTTTTCTGCCATTTCTTTCACCTCAAAAATATATTTAAACTAATGATTAATATCCTATCATTATAATTATGTTTTTTCAAGCATAAATATGCATATTTTATAAATTTACTTTGCTGCATCTTTAAATTATACTTATAAGGTGTTATAAATTTGATTCCGGGAGCGATTTTCAATGAGATATATTTTTATTACAGGGGCTTCACGCGGTTTAGGTGAGGCGTGTTTAGATGTATTTAGAGATGACCGTATCATCAGTGTTTCAAGAACTTCAATCGACAAATCCTATAATGTATACAAAGAATTTAATATTGATTTTAATGAAGAATCAGGGCTTGAAGAAAAATTAAATGAAGTATTTCAATCAATATCACCTTCTACAGATGATGAGATTTATTTAATAAATAGTGCCGGTACTGTCGCACCTGTTAAACAGGTTAGAGAATTGACAGCAGAAGATTATTTAAAAAATTATAAAGTGAATGTACTTGCGCCTGCAATGCTGATAAAGCAGTTTATCAATACATTTGAAAATCATTCAGGTAAAAAGCGTATTTTAACAGTTTCAAGCGGTGCAGCAATTAACCCTGTTGAAGGATGGGGTGCTTACTGCAGTTCAAAAGCAGCTGTAAACATGCTGGATTCAGTGGTCCGTCTTGAAACAGGCCGTCTTGATTATCCGATTCAAAGTGCTGTTTTCAGCCCGGGTGTAATGGATACCGATATGCAGGCTGAAATCCGACAGTCTGATGAAACATCTTTCCCGGATGTTGAACGCTTCAAATCATACAAGTCATCCGGGAAATTGAATTCGGCATTTACTGTTGCAGAAGTGGTAAAGAAAATCATCACAGCTGATGACTTCTCTGAAGAAGCAGTATATAATGTTTCAGATTATGTGAAGTAATTTCATATTAGATGTTTTTAATAGAAATCCCCCTTTATACAGTTTTATTGTATAAAGGGGGATTTCTTAAAATTAATTTTCTTCAATATATTGTTTTACAAGTTCCATGGCGCCGTAAATCCCTGCGTCATTACCCAGTTCAGCAATTTTAATCAAAGTGCCTTCTGCAGCGGGGCTGAAAGTATTCGGACGGTATTCCGCCTCTATTCTATTCAAAAGGAAATCCCCCGCCTGGCTCACACCGCCGCCGATAATAAATACTTTAGGGTTAATCACAGCAGAAATCGAGCTTAAGGCGTGACCGATATACTGTGAAACATCCTCAAGTACTCTGATCGCCAGTGCATCATTCTCTTTAGCTGCCTCGACTATGTCTTTTGCATTCACTGTACCGTCGGAAATGATATCAGAAATGATAGTTTCTTCGAAATGATGTGTATAGTGATAAACAGCAAGATTTTTCATACCTGTTGCAGAAGCAACAGTTTCCAGACATCCCCTGAGGCCGCAGTTACAGAGAAAACGTTCGTTATGATCAACTTTAATATGACCAATTTCGCCTGCCGAACCATTTGAACCGTGCATCAGCTTACGTTCACTTACGACACCACCGCCGACACCAGTACCAAGAGTGACTAATACAACATCGTCAGCATTATTTCCCGCCCCGTGGGCTTGTTCCCCTAAAGCCGCAATATTGGCATCATTATCAACAATTGCAGAAATACCGCTTAGTTTTTCAAATTCTTCCGCAACAGATTTTTTATCACTCCAGCCTAAATTAATTGCACCGTTTAGAATTCCTGTATTAAAATCCACCGGTCCCGGGACACCAATACCGATTCCCGAACACACAGAAATATCTTCTTCAATTTCATCAAAATAGTTGAGAAATGACTGATAAATATCAGGTAGAATATGTTTCCCTTCGTCAAGGATATTTGTAGCAATCTGCCATTTGTCTTTTAAAGTATTATCATTATTAAATACACCTAACTTACATGTTGTACCGCCAATATCTACAGATAGTATCATTTTATGTCATTCATCCTTTTCGTAAGTATTAGTTTTGCGTGAAGAAACTCTTCTTTTGAAATCAGACCGCTTTTATACAATTCGGAAATTTCCATATTCATCATGGTATACATATTATGTTTATCTCTATCATACACATATATATTAAAACGTCTCAATAAACGGTTAATGTATGTTAAATCATTGTTCATATCCTTCATACTCCTCAATTAAAAGGAGAAGCTCCTCATCTTCAATATCATTTTTATCCAGTGACTCAATGATAGTCCCCATCTCTTCATAGTTACGTTCTTTCCGCAGTTCAAGGAGTCTTGGTTTTACAAGATGCTCATTCGTACTGTTCATCTCAAAGCTCATCTGCATGTACTCTTCTGACTTCTCCATATCCCCTGCCTGTTCATAAAGAATACCTAATGCGTAGTATGTCAGCGCTGTTTCCTGACCTTCCTGAACAGTTAAATTCACATAAGACAATGCACGGTCATAATCTTCATCTTCGATACTGTTAAGTGCCTCCTGATCATACGCACGTACAGGATCCTCTTCATACATCACAATGTAGGACATAATCGACAGAACAATAAGTGCTGCAAATGCACTGATGTACCAACGCTTTTTAAAAGCCTTCGGATTATACAGAACACCGAGAATCATACCGAATACAAGTCCGCCGAGATGGGCAAAGTGATTCACATTGCTGAATACACTTGTGAGAAGAGATATTAGAATAAAAATCATACCTATTTGTATCAAAAGTTTTACATTTACTTTCTTATATACAAGTAAGTGCACAACTGCAATACCGAGAAGACCGTATATTGCCCCGCTTGCTCCGAGCGATATACCTTCTGTCAGGAACATTAATGAAAACAGACTTGACAATATACCGGTCGATACATAGGCAATGATAAGCCGGTATGAACCATACAGTGTCTCAACAACCTTCCCTAAAATATACAGGGCAGCCATGTTCAAAAGGAAATGTTCGACTCCCACATGCAAAAAAGCACTGGTCAAAAGACGATAAAGTTCTCCGTCAATAATTTCAGAATGACCGACAGCAAGCCGGTTTACAAACATCAGGTCATTGGATATATGTACTTTAAATAAAGCCATCAGAAATATAATCAGGTTCATAGTAATTAAGAAAGCAGTCATCGGTGTAAACTTCATCATGAAGACTTCCAATGGATGCCCGCTCATCAGACGCCTGATGTAGTACTTATCCGGTTTACTTTTCTTATGATTCACTTCAAGCTTATAAAATGGATTCACTAAAATACCGGATAAATCCTGCACATTTTTATGAGACACTTTCAAACCGTTCTGTTTATGTTTAGTACTTAATTTTTGATCAGTCAGATAAATATTTCTTATGCTCGTTATTTTAAACTTAACCAAACTTGAAAGGTGGTCTCTGCTGTTAAATATATTTTCAGAGATATATTCCAGTTCTTCTTCAGATGGTATTTTATCCGTCACTGTTAAAAGTTTCTGGGCATGGCTGTCTTTAAGCCATATGACACCTGTCTGATTGTCATAATTAAAGAAAGAATAGTTGGTAAATCGAATAATTTCATATGCTGCCTGCCATTTACTTATCATATTTCCACCCTGCTTCTGCTGCAATTGTCTGAGTTGGTGTGATAATGACATCAACAGCAATGTCATGCGGCTCTCTTGCCGTCTCACCAATCTGTTCATTAAAAATCAGAGATACTGTATTTCCGTTAAAACCTGCTAAATAACGGTCATAAAAACCACCGCCGTACCCTATCCGGTAACCATCATGTGAAAATATCAGGCCGGGAACAATTATGAGTTCAGGCTGTACTGCACGATTGGAGATTTCAGGCACACGAATATTTTTTGAATCTGCTTTTAAATCATCAAAGCTTATAAATGGATGAAATTCCATCGTTTTTTCATCATAATCACATATTGGATTGTATACTTCCACCCCTGCTTCAAGCAACATACTGATTAAAGGGTCCGTATTAAGTTCATGAGGCATAGATAATACAACGCCGACTGAATTGATATTATGAATCTTTATATATTCCAAAAATTTTTCATATAGAATCTGTGATTCGGAGTTTTTGTATGATGGATCAAGAGTGTTTAATCTTTTCATCATTTCTTTACGAAGGGATTGTTTCGACATCATATACTTCCTTTCAAAACATAAAACGTATAATGTCATTATAAAGTGTATTGGTGTAAAGAGAAAGTGTTATAAAAAAAGACCGGTAATGTATGACTTCTGATGTGCTCTGTCACATCATTAAAGTAAAAGTCATAGATTACCAGTCTGTTACATCATCGTACTTCAAATCTTTCTCCTGTATTAATGAAATAAACATGCTCCGCAATATTTTTAATATGATCTCCGATACGTTCAAGGTATTTGGCGCACAGCTGACACTGCCCGGAAACAAACAAATCACTCTCCTCTAAAATATCAGAGGTTGATATCTGCACAAACAACCGGTCGATATCTTCATCACGGTCGAGTATTTCAAGGCAGAGTTCCATATCCTTTTCTCTAAAGGCTGTATAGATATCATTCATCATTAAGACAGCAAGTCGTTCCATCGTATATAATCTCAGAAGCAGATTATCATTCTCGATTTTAATTCGTTTTCTTACTTCTGCAATATTACTGATATTATCACTGATTCTTTCCAGTTCCATTGCTGTTTTTATACTTGCAATGATGACACGAAGATCCGTTGCAACAGGACTTTCTGCTGTAATCATTGTGATTGCTCTTGTGTTGATTCTGTATTCGAGTTCATTAATAAAGCTGTCATCATAAACGATTTTACGTGCAGTGTTCATATCATCAATACTTAGACAATTGGTGACACCATCTAAACGGGAATATACTTTTCTGCCCATATCAATCACTTCATCTATCAAGGTGTTTAAGTCATTGGAGAACTTAACACGTGAAGTCATTATCCAAATCTCCCGGAAACATAATCTTCCGTCCGTTGATCCTTCGGTTTTTCAAAGATGACATTGGTCTGATCGTACTCAACAACATACCCTTGATAGAAAAACGCTGTTTTATCTGAAACACGTGCAGCCTGCTGCATGTTATGTGTAACAACAATAATGCTGTAGTTCTTTTTCAATTCCTGCATTAAATCTTCAACTTTAATTGTTGAAATTGGATCCAGCGCACTTGTCGGTTCATCCATTAAAATGACGTCCGGTTCAATAGCAAGTGCGCGTGCAATACATACTCTCTGCTGCTGACCGCCGGATAAACCGTATGCATTTTCTTTTAATCTGTCTTTGACTTCATCCCATATCGCAGCGCCACGCAGACTTTTTTCAACGACTTCATCCAATATAGATTTCTTTTTTATGCCGTGTACTCTTGGACCGTATGCGACATTATCATAAATTGATTTTGGAAATGGATTAGGCTTTTGAAATACCATTCCGACTTTTGTACGGAGTGACTCTTCAGTAAAGGATTTATCAAATATATTTTTGTCACGGTAGATAATCTCTCCTTCAGTATGAACTGAAGGGACAAGTTCAACCATTCTGTTTAACGATTTAACAAAAGTTGACTTACCGCACCCTGAAGGTCCGATGATTGCTGAAATTTCATTTTCACTGAACGATAAATTAATATCCTGAAGTGCATGGTTGCTTCCATACCATAGATTGAAATTTTTAGCTTGAAAGACTGTGTTTTTATTCTGCTTCATCATTTTGTCTACATTTGTTTCGTGCTGGATAATTTTTTTATTCGTTTCAATGGTTCTCTCTTTTGTCGCTATCATAAATAAAACCTCCGATTATTTTAGTATCTTCTGGAAAACTTATTTCTAATAAATATTGCAACTGAATTCATTAAAAGCAGTACAATCAGCAGTATGATAATTCCGGCAGCAGCGATATACTGAAATTCCTCCTGAGGCATTTTAACCCAGCTGTATATCTGCATCGGCATTGCCTGAAATGTATCAAATACGCTCGATGGTGTGACAAGAAGTGTTGTGGGAACACCAATAACAACTAAAGGTGCTGTCTCACCGATTGCACGTGATATTGAAAGAATAATACCGGTAATGATACCTGGAATGGCTGCAGGCAGGATGATTCTTGACACTGTCTGCCATTTTGTTGCCCCCATTCCGATCGAAGCTTCTCTGACAGTGCTCGGTACAGCACGTATTGCTTCCTGTGAGGAGACTACAATGACAGGAAGTATCATCAATGCAAGTGTCAGGCCGGCGGCGAGAACTGAATTCCCAAGTGCAAGTGCCCTTACAAACATTGCAAGGCCGAGCAGTCCGAAAACAACTGAGGGTACGCCTGCCAGGTTTGAGATATTAATTTTAATAAAATCTGTAATCCTGTTTTTAGGTGCATATTCTTCCAAATATAATGCAGTACCCACTGATAAGATGATTGCAACGGGTGCAGTGACAAGCATCAGCCAGAGTGAGCCGATAATTGCACCGAAAAACCCTGCATTTTCAGCTCTGCTTGAATTAAATTGTGTTAAAAAATCGAGAGTGATTTTATCGTATCCGTCGATCAGTGTATCTACAATTAAGACCACCAGCACAATTAATCCGAGAAGTGTGCACAGTAGAAAAATACTCTTCATAATATTATTCTTCAGTAAACGAGGCGGACGTTTTTTTTCTATTACTGTTTTATCAATTAACTGCATTTTAATAATCCTCCTTGAACTTCTTAGTGAACCACTGTGAAATGACATTCATCAATAATGTAAAGATAAATAAAGTCATTCCGACAGCAAATAAACTAAAGTAGAGGTCAGTACCGTACGCAGCATCTCCGGATGTAATCTGCACGATAAATGCTGTCATTGCCTGAAGTGATTCGGTTAAGTCAAGACTCGCATTCGGTGTACTCCCTGCTGCTATAGAAACAATCATCGTTTCTCCGACAGCTCTTGAAACACCGAGAACGATTGATGCCATAATACCGGATAATGCCGCAGGAAGAATAACTTTAAATGCGGTTTCCAGTCTTGTTGCCCCCATACCGAGCGATGCTTCACGTGTCGCGTTAGGTACTGAGCTCATTGCGTCCTCACTTAAACTTGTTATCATTGGAATAATCATAATACCAACTACAATTCCGGGTGAAACAGCATTATATAGATTAATCTCTCCCCAGATCCCCTGCAATAGAGGTGTGATGAAGTTTATTGCAAAGAAACCGTAAACGACTGTTGGAATACCTGCGAGAACCTCGAGAATCGGCTTAATCACACGACGGGTTCTGTCCGAGGCATATTCACTTAAATAAATTGCGGCACCGACACCAATCGGTACTGCAAAAATCACTGCAATTCCTACAATTTTTAAAGTTCCCATAATCAGGGCGAATACACCCCATTCAGCATCTGCAGAGTACGGGTTCCAGTTTGCTGTAGAAATAAATTCAAAAAAGGAAACTCTTTGGAAAAACTCAAATGACTGTGACAGTAAAGTGTATAGAATACCTATTGTTGCCAGTACTGAAACTGTTGTAATGCAGAATAAAATCACCGGAATGATTTTCTCATATTTTTTCTTCTGTATTTTATTATTTTTTTCAATCATATCTTGAATATTATAACTGCTCATATTATCACTCGCTCTTTATTTTAGAGCGGGCGGGAGTCCCGTCCGCTCTGATTTTAATTTAAGTGTACGGTTATGGTAACTTGGAAAGCTGTTCTTGTAGTGCATCATCTTCAAGTGGAACATATCCGCTCTCCTCAGCAGCTGCCTGTGAGTGATTCAGTACAAACTCCATAAATGACCGGAATGTCTCTTTTTCCTCTAAAGACTGGTTGCTCGCATATACATAAAGCGGTCTCGATAATGGATAACTGAAATCCATCACATTTTCAAATGTCGGCTCAACGGCATCTTCATCTTCTGATAATGAAACCGGTACGGCTTTTAGTTGATCTTCATTTTCAATATAAAAGTTAAAGCCGAAGAATCCAATGGAATTTTCATCCCCTACTACGGATGAGACAACCTGGTTTGTATCCTGGATCAATTCGCCCTGCACACCTTCTTCAGCCATCACTTCTTCATTGAAGAAATCATGAGTACCGTGTGATTGATCGGGACCGTATGCTGTAATCGGCTCATCAGGGAATTCGTCTCTGACGTCTGACCAGTTTTCAGCTTCTCCGCTGTAGATTTTTTTAAGTTCTTCAAAAGTGAGGTAGTCAATAAAGTCATTCGCCTGATTAACTGCAATCGTTAAACCATCTGTTGCAACCAGGAACTCTGTCCATTCAATGCCTGCATCATCTAAAGCTGCAATCTCTTCATCTGCAATTGCTCTGGAAGCATTGGCAAAATCTGCAGAGCCTTCAGTCAAATTTGAAAATCCAGATCCGGTTCCATTTCCTCCAAGTTCAACTGCTGTTCCTTCTTCAGCATAAAAATCTTCAACAAGTAGATTCAATATTGGGAATACTGTAGATGAGCCTTCCCCTCTGACACTGCTGTTTCCGCCTGCCTCTGCATTTTCTTCAGTGGGATCCTGTGCATTACCACTGCCACATGCTGCGAGTATAAACATAAAACTCATTAAAAATGTTCCCAGAAACAATTTTTTCATCACTTGATTTCCTCCAGTATTTGAGTAATTTATCTCTTTACACCACTTATAATACAGAGGCATTGTAAATATGAAATGAACGGAATGTAAAGATTATGTAAAGGTGTTAAAGCAGTTATTAATTGTTTCTTTAATAACTGTCAGGGGTACAGCATAATAAAATGAAACACCAGGAGGAGAAGTATGAAACATGCTTTGGTTATCGGGGGAACAGGAATGCTTTCCGGGACGGTTAAATGGCTGATAAAAGAAGGCTGGCATGTGTCAGTGACGGGCAGAACCCATAGAAAGATGAAACAGTTTTTAAAATATAAAGAAATCACACCGATCTATGCTGATTATCATCACACAAAAGAAATGAATAAAAAGATCATGCAGGCTGTTGATAATGAAGGTCCGATTGAACTTGTCATTGCATGGATACATTCAGATGCCAAAGGAGCGCTACATGAAGTGATGAGTGAAATTACGAAAAGGAAACAGCATGTGGATTTATATCATATCGTATCTGGTACGACCAAGATGGATGAGCTTAAAAATGAGGTGACTGCGCCGGTAAATTGTATTTACCATCAGGTGAAGCTGGGTTTTATTAAAGAAAGAAGTATCAGGCGGTGGCTGACGCATAAAGAAATTTCAGAAGGTGTTATAGAAGCTGTTAAAAATCATCAGCGGACATTTATTATTGGTGTTTTAAAATAAAAAAGCCTTAAATTCGAGTGCAGTTCACGCTCGAATTTAAGGTTTTTGTTAATTCTGAGGTTATCTTTTAGATTCATACAGCTGAATCCACTCTTCTGCAGACATTTTCCCGGCAAGATCACCAATCAATTCATAAGGTACTTTATTCGGATTTGTAAATCGAATACATGATTTTCCCATATTAAGCTTGGTTGTCATATGTTTAGGATACTCGCCTGTAAACCAGTTATATAAATCAGGGTCACGGTAAATCCCCATATGATAAACAGCCAGGTGTCTTTTCTGAGAAGCAATACCCATAAAAGGGAGCGGCTCATTATCAACATGATAGCCGTCAGGATATATCGTTTTTGGCACTACAAAGCCCGGCATACCATGCTGAACATCGATTTCAAAATCATCAGGAATACGTTCTTCCACCGTATGCCAAAGCTTTAAAAAACTTTCTTTCCACTTAGGATCCAAAGTTTCTACATATTCATCAAAAGTCATAATAACAACCCCTTATATTATTTTAAAAAAAGGATTCAGATAAAAATCTGAATCCTTTTCACTTTAGTCATAGCTTCCATATTCAAGCTGCGGATAAAACTCGCTGATATCATATTCGTATGGGTCTTCTTCATCCTGACCGTATTCGAGTTCATAATATTTCTGTATGACATCTGCTCCGAAATACTGGGCAGGAAAGAATGGTATTGTGTACGGCATGTTCGGGAATATCACAGAAAATGCCATATCAGGATCATCATAAGGTGCATAACCCAGATAGGTCTGATTCAGAACAGGTTCACCGTCTCTATATGATTCAGCAGTTCCTGTCTTCCCTGCAGCCTTAGGCTCAAGTTCATTATAGGCATCCCATCCTGTACCGTAACGGTTTGTTGATTCATCATGCGTATTAAAAACGTCATAAAACCCATTTTGAATCTGTGACATTTCTGCATCAGATAAATCAATTGTGTTCAAAACATTTGGCGAGAATGATTTAATTACCGGACCATCTGCATTGGCATCGCTATGTCTCACTTCTTTTGCAAGGTGGTGTTGTATTCTGTTTCCTCCGTTTGCAATTGTTGAAATATACTGTGACAACTGCAGACCGGAATATGTGTCATACTGTCCAATAGCGAGATCCAGATAATTCCCGGGATTATGTTTCAACTCCGGTGCAAGACCAGTGGCTTCGTTTGGAAGGTCTATGCCGGTGGATACACCAAGGCCGAACTGATTCAAGCCGTTCCTTAAAGTCTGTCCGGCTTCTTCAATGTCACTCGGCAGAGACATACCGCTGCCGTATTCTATGCCGTCCAGTGCAAGAGCAATTTTGAACATGTAAACGTTTGATGACACCATTAATGCTTCCTGATCATCAATAGTAATCTGACTGTCCTGGTTGAAGAAGGAACGTTTAGGCGGAGACCCGCTGAATGATAACGGCTCGTCCACTAAATACTGTCCGACACTGATAACATCATTCTGATAACCTGTCGCAATCGTCGCACCCTTAATTGAAGAGCCTGCAACATATGTTGAGGTCAGACCGGCATAATGATAGTCAACAACATCTCCGTCTTCATTAATTTGTTTACCGACCATGGCAAGAATCTCACCATTATTCGGGTCCTGAACGACAAGTACAACGGAGTCCATAAATTCAGGAATGATATTGTATTCAAAATCACCATTCAGGCTGTTGCGTCTTTCAGCTTCTTCTGCAAGACCTCTCAAAGAAGTTAAATGATATTCTGCAAGTTCCTCAAGTTCCTGCTGAAGTTCAATATCAATAGTTAAATATAAATCATCTCCGGGACTGCCGGCTCTTACTACTTCCTGATTAATAATCCGTCCGGATTTATCAGTACTGTATTTAACCTGTTCTTTTTTCCCGCGGAGGACATCTTCATACTGAAATTCAAGATATGTTTTTCCCACTCTGTCATTTCTCGTATAACCAAGTGATAAATAATAATCCACAAGTTCCCTCGGCAGACCTTCATCAGGAGAAGAAACCTCACCGAAAATTGTCTTTAATGTTTCTCCGTAAGGATAATGTCTTTCCCAGTCCATACCTGTAGTAATTCCGTCAAGTTCCTCAAGTGCAGAATTGACACGGGCGAACTCCTCTTCTGTAACATCTTCATTCTTAATAACCACAGGGTGGAGTTCACGTGCATTCACCATTTCTACATAAACAGCAAGAATATTTAAATCTTCATCATTCAAAACACCTTCAATTGCTTCGGCGTCTGCACGGTTGTAAAATTCACTGTTAAAATCATCATTTGAAATATTTCCGTCTTCAAGCAACGTCATTTCATCACTCATTAAATCTTCTACAAAGTCACGATGGTTTCTGAGAATAAAATCCTGCTGATCACGGAGTGTCAGAGAATCAGTATCCATTGATATGTACCCGCTCAGTTCAGTCGCAACATCCATTATTTCCGATGTATTCATATTCCTGTGCCTTGTGAAATAAATGGCCGGCTGTGATTCATTTCCGACGAGGAGATTACCATTCCTGTCGTAAATCTCGCCGCGAGGAACACTTTGATTGATTTCTACATACTGGGCATTCTCAATCTCTTCCTGGTATTCATCTCCCTGAACAATTTGAAGATAACCGAGTCTGAATATGAGCATTAAACACAGCAGAAATATAATCAGCATAATAATATTAATACGGGATTTCAGTACCTGCCTGTTTATCGCATCAAGACTTTTAATTTTAGCACGCTTCAATAAAATTCATCCTTTAAAATATTGAAATTTCCTTTGATTCATTTTAACACATACAGGGCTGTTTATTATATTAAAATGTGCCGAAAAAAAGACGGAGGAAAATCCTCCGTCTAAAATAAATCTGTATACTGCTTATTTAGCAGCATTATATAATTCATTTACTTTATCCCAGTTAACAACATTCCAGAATGCTTTTAAATATTCAGGACGTTTGTTTTGGTATTTCAGGTAATATGCATGCTCCCATACATCTGCCCCAAGAATTGGAGTTTTACCTTCAGTTACCGGATTATCCTGATTTGGTGTTGAAACAACTTCAAGTTCTCCGTTATTTACAACCAGCCATGCCCAGCCGGATCCGAATTGTCCTGCACCGGCAGCTTCGAATTTTTCTTTGAAATCTTCTACTGAACCGAATTTTGCTTCGATATCATTTTTAAGATCCCCAGTTAATTCAGTTGCCTCAGGTGATAATAACTGCCAGAATAATGAGTGGTTATAGTGACCGCCTCCGTTATTGCGTACAGCAGTTTTAATATCTGCAGGTACTGAATCTAAGTTTTTAACGATATCTTCGATATCTTTTGATTCTAAGTCAGTGCCTTTTACTGCATCATTTAATTTTGTTACATAAGTGTTATGATGCTTAGAGTGATGAATCTCCATAGTTTCTTTGTCAAAATGTGGTTCCAATGCATCATAAGCATAAGGTAATTCTGGTAGTTCAAAAGCCATAGTTAATTCCCCTCCAATAATTATTTACATATCAAATATAACAATTCGATGTTAGAATAACAATTGAATTGTCTTATATTTTTGCAATTTAATACCTAAGTATGAGTCAGTTCATTTAAAAAGACTAATTTTACAGGAAGTAGATATACATGACAAACTATCTGGGGTATTTAAAACGCCTAATCACATTTAAAAAGTATCCGTTATTCCGGACTATCCCTTTCCGCTATTTACTGCTGAATATATTAATTATATCCATATTAATCGCAGTACCCAATGTTCTTTCATTGATTTCCAGTGTCAATGCGACCTCCCACTTGACAGACAGCAGTACCGAGCTGCCGGAATTCACAATTCAAAATGAAATGTACCACGGTGATACACAGTTAGTGGAAATCGGAAGTCAAAAAATTTTATTTACAGAAGATTTGACCACTGAGGAGACCGGAGATATTGATGATGATATATTAATCGGCTTTTTGAAGGACGGCATATATGTACAGAATGTACAGAACAGCGGATTCAGTTATTCACTGCTCGGCGGTGTCTCAAATGACAGCGAGCTTCAGACATTTATTGATAACCAGCTTTCAAGTCTGTATTTTTACATTGTAATGTATGCTTTAATTTATATCGTTTTAATTTACACACTGGTATTTACTGTTCTTCTTACAGGTTCACTCCTAATCAGTTCAGTCAGCAGACTGCTGAACAAGAAAAGTGATTATATGAATTGGTTTAAAGTGTCTTCATATATTACAGCATTATTTTACATTCCGTTTTTTCTGTTGAATCTTTTTATAAATACGCCCTTATGGTATTTATATGTTTTAATGCTTCCGTTCTATGTTTATTATTTTAAGAAATTACCTGCTTTAAAGAAGAAATAAATAAGCAGTTTTGTTACAATTAAACCCGAACTTTAGTATAATAACATTTGGTCTATAAAGATTTATAAATTAAGGAGTTTGGTTATGTCTAATATCATACATCGTTCGAAAACCAGAAAAGTACAGGTCGGTGATGTTTCTATTGGTGGTGCGGATGAAATAATTATCCAAAGTATGACCACTACAAAAACACATGATGTCGAAGCAACAGTTGCTGAGATTAAAAGACTTGAAGAAGCTGGCTGCCAAATCGTCCGAGTTGCATGTCCTAAAGAAGAAGATGCTCTGGCCATCAGCGAGATTAAGAAACAGATTAACATCCCGCTTGTTGTCGATATACATTTTGATTATAAACTTGCCCTTCTTGCTGTTGAAGGCGGCGCGGATAAAATCAGAATCAACCCCGGTAATATCGGGCGCCGTGAAAAAGTCGAAGCAGTTGTTGAAGCGTGTAAAAATAAAGGAATTCCGATCCGAATCGGTGTAAATGCGGGGAGCCTTGAAAAACATATCATTAAAAAATACGGTTACCCTACTGCAGACGGTATGGTGGAAAGTGCACTGCACCATATTAAGATTTTAGAAGACCTCGATTTCCATGATATCATTGTCTCTATGAAAGCTTCTGACGTTAATCTTGCAATTGAAGCTTATACGAAAGCTGCACAGGCTTTTGACTACCCGCTCCATCTGGGAATCACTGAAAGCGGCACATTATTTGCCGGAACTGTTAAAAGTGCGGCCGGTCTTGGTGCAATCATCTCCCAGGGGATGGGTAATACAATGAGAATTTCATTATCTGCAGATCCTGTAGAGGAAATTAAGGTCGCGAAGGAGCTTCTTAAATCATACGGTCTTGCAAGTAACGCACCAACACTGATTGCATGTCCGACATGCGGCCGTATCGAAATTGATTTAATTTCGATTGCAAATGAAGTGGAAGAATATATCTCTACAATTAAAGCACCGATTAAAGTTGCGGTTCTCGGCTGTGCGGTAAACGGTCCCGGGGAAGCAAGAGAAGCAGACATTGGTATTGCCGGCGCGCGTGGAGAAGGATTACTGTTTATGCACGGTAAAACTGTACGTAAAGTACCTGAGGAAACAATGGTGGATGAACTGAAAAAAGAAATTGATATTCTTGCAGAGAAACATTACGAAAAAGAAAGACTTAAAAAAGAAGAACTCGCAAATCAAAAAAATTAAATTTATTTAACATAAAAACGGCATCTCCTTTAATTAGAGGAGATGCCGTTTTTATTGCTGTCGTATTCTTTAAGCAGATACTCAGCATAATCATCCATTCTAGAAGTCATTATTTCTTCAGTAATATCATCTCTATTAAATGTTTTCCATCCCGGATAAACTACCAGAGGATCTTCCAGAACGTCCATTAATGAAACAATATCCCAGTATATATGATGGATGTAATTTTTTGGTGCTGCACTTATATATTCACATAAAAATTCATCTGCTGCCTCTACACCTTCAAGCATGGCGAGATTCCACCGGCAGTGCCCGATATCCACACTTTTGGGTCCGGTACAGGCATTAACCCAGTCAACTACACCTGAAACACAATCATCTTCCCATAAAACATTGGCCGGATGGAAATCACGATGAATGAAAGCTTCTTCGCTTCCGGGTGCAGGAAGATGTGCAATTCTCTTTAACTTTCCCCAGACCTCAGGCACATTTGTCCAAGACGGAATCATTATTGCCTCCGGCTGTTGATATCGTTCATAGCGACTCTCGTCATCAGTAATTTGATTATCATGTAATTTCACAAGCGCTTCTGCAAGTGAAGAAAGGAAAGAATGGTTGTTCGTGATATCGAGGTCGACATGCCCGTCAATCTTCGTCATCAAAAGCAGCAAATACCCATTCACTGAGCCGTACGGATCTACGTTAATCACTTTTGGTGTATTAATATTTAGTAAACCTGCAGTATTAAGGCTCTGTTCTTCATTAAAAATTTCTTCAGATGTGAAAATATCCTTCTCATATTCACGAAGAATAAAATCCATATGTATGCCGGACGTTAATGCCACTTTAATACCGAATAAATTCGATGTGGTACTGCCTTTTATTTCATAGACATCCAGCACAGTGGAGAACTCCGGAGATGAAGACAAAATCCACTGATTAAGAGATTGGGATAAATAATTCATCCCAATCACCTGCAATCGGCACACAGGCCGTACAATTCAACTTTATGATTTCTAATTTCAACATCGTCCAATTCATTTTTCCAGACATCAACCGGACAGTAATGAATTACTTTTGTTTCTCCGCATTTTTCACATATAAAGTGATGATGGTGATGTGTTGTACATGAAATTTTATACTGTTTCTCTCCATCGAGTACAGTTTCTTCCAACACTTCAATGTCCTTTAAAGTATACAAATTGCGGTAAATTGTATCATAACTTAAACCGGGATATTCACTGATTAAGGACTCCTGTACATCTTTCGCACTTAAATAGCGGTTTTCTTCTAAAAACAATTCAATCATTCTCATACGTTTACCGGTGACCTTCAAGCTGTTTTCTCTCAATTTTTCCTCATACTTCTTGAGATTCTTTGCCATTTTTTCTCACTCCTAACCGATCAAGCAATATTGTTCCGAGCAATATTAAAATAGATACTAAAACAATCGTACCTCCGGGGGAAATATCCAGGTGAAAACTCAGGAATAATCCGCTGATTACTGCAATTTCACCAAGGATTACGCTGACAATCATCAGCTGCTTAAAGCTTGATGTAATTCTCATCGCACTCGCCACCGGCAGTGTCATTAACGCACTTACAAGAAGAATACCGACAATTCTCATTGATGCTGAAATCACCAGTGCAACAACAATAATGAATAAAAAGTGAATCCATTTACTGATATTCATAACACTCGCGTATTCTTCATCAAAGGAAACCAAAAACATTTCCTTGTAAAGCAAAAATATAAAGAAAATTACAATGACTGCAATAACCGAAATTAATGTTAAATCAGCTGAGCTGACCGCACTGATACTGCCGAATAAATAACCGAATAAATCCTGGTTAAATCCATTGGCCAGTGATAAAAATAAAATTCCTACAGCAATACCAAGGCTCATTATAATCGGGATTGCCAATTCTTGATAATGTTTATAAACTGTCCTCAAACGCTCAATTCCAAGTGCTCCGAGTACTGAAAATACAATTCCGGAGACAAGCGGGTTAATAACAAATGATGTGATGGACGATAAGTATACACCGAATGCAATACCACCGAGTGTCACATGACTTAAAGCATCTGCAATTAAAGACAGTCTCCTGATAACAATAAATGTCCCGATTAAAGGTGCGATAAGTCCGGCTATTAAGCCGCTTATAAATGAGTAGCGCATAAATTCATAATTCAATAATGCATCAATCAACTGCAACACTCCCTGTCATGATCATGGGAAACAAGCTGCAGAGGAAATCCATATATTTTTGAAAGCTCTGCTTCACCCAGATGTTTAAATTCTTGATTGGTACCGTGAAAATGTAGATGCTCATTCAAACACGCCACTTCATCAGCATGGTCCACCACGACACCAATATCATGTGTAACAAGTAGTATTGTCACGTGCTCCTGTTTCAATTTAAACAGAACTTCATAAAACTCTTTAACATGCTTTGTATCAATACCCACTGTTGGTTCATCAAGCACCAGGATTGTCGGATTATTAATCAACGCTCTCGCAATAAGCACCCGCTGGGTCTGACCGCCGGATAACAATGAAATATTTTTATCTTTCAGGTCACTGATATCAAGAAGATCCAGCACATCCAAAAGTTTCTTTTTGTCATCTTTATTAAAGCGTTTGAACAACCCTTTTCCTTTCGTTAACCCGCTGAGAATCACTTCACTGACAGTCGCAGGAAATCCTTTTTGAAAGCTGTTTGATTTTTGTGAAACATAACCAATTTCGTTCCATGCAGCATATTTTCTGCTTTTCTTTCCATTTATATATATCTCGCCCTGCTGGGATTTCAGTACACCCAATATTAATTTAATTAAAGTGGTTTTACCGGAGCCGTTAGGACCGACAAGCGCGACAAAATCACCTTTATCTATTTCCAAATTAATATCTTTGAGTGCAGGTGTCTGCTCTAATTTATCTTTATACGTATAAGAAAGATTTTTTATTTCAAATACTGGATGAGTCATCCGCACCGTCTCCTTACAATTATTAATCATTACAATAGAATACAGGAATGATTACGTTTTGTAAATAGTAATGATTCCGCAGATAAAAGCCCGCATGTCTGATAAATTATTCATACGGACTTTATGAAAATCTATTCTTTTAGTTTTAATGTCATTGCATTGACTGCAACAATCACTGTGCTCAGAGACATCAGGACTGCACCTGCTGCCGGTGATAAAATAATGCCCATGAAAGCAAGGATGCCGGCAGCGAGCGGAACAGCAAGGATATTATACCCTGCGCCCCACCATAAATTCTGAACCATTTTTCTCATTGTATTGTCTGCAAGGCCCAGGAAATGAATAATATCCGATGGATTGCTTTTTACCAGGATAATATCTCCTGATTCAACTGCAACATCTGTACCGGCACCGATGGCGACACCGATATCAGCACGCACAAGGCTTGGTGCATCATTAATACCGTCCCCGACCATCATGACTGTTTTACCTTCATTTTGATAGGATTTAATCATTTTTTCTTTATCTTCCGGCATCAGCTGTGCATGAACATCATCTATACCTAGTTCTTTTGCAACAGCCTCTGCGACTTGTCTGTTATCCCCTGTTAACATTACAGGCTGGATATTTTTTTCTTTTAGTGACTGGATCATTTCTCTTGAACTTTCCTTAATCTGATCGCCCTGTGCAGCAATGCCGCAGTTTTTTCCCTCAACAATTAAAAAGCTTATTGAGTTCCCCTGCCCTGCAAGAGATTCAAATTGTTCGAGATCATAATTAATATTGTTGTCATCCAAATATGAAACACTCGCAATTTTCATTTTCTTACTATCAATAACAGCTTCGAGACCCACACCGGGTATATTATTTACGTCTCCTGCTTTAGGAATTTTAATTGATTCTTCTGCTACCTTCTCAAGTATTCCGACTGCCAATGGATGACTTGAAGTTTCTTCAATTGCAGCCATGAAGCCAAGCACTTCTTTATCTGAATAATTATCACTAAAACTTTCGTAATGATTAACAGCAAAATTCCCTTCTGTAAGTGTGCCTGTTTTGTCCATCATTACAACATCAAGATGTCGCGCTGTTTCTAAAGCTTCCCTGTTTTTAACCAGCAGTCCGTTTTGCGCTCCGATTGATGTGGAACGTGCAGTAACCAGAGGAATGGCAAGACCGAGTGCATGCGGACATGCGATTACAAGAACAGTAACCAGACGTTCAAGTGCAAAATCGACATCTGATGCAATGATTATCCATATAATAAATGAAGTGAAGCCGGCAATTAATGCAAAATAGAATAAATATCCGGCTACTCTGTCCGACATCAATTCTGCTCTGGACTTATCATTTTGAGCGTCATTGACAAGCCCCATCACTTGAGACAGGTAACTGCTTTCTCCAGTTCCCGTTACTTTCACAATAATCGTACCGGAACCGTTTACTGCACCGCCAATGACTGTATCATCAGATGTTTTTTCAATGCTCTTTGATTCTCCAGTAACCAGTGATTCATCAACTGTTGTCCGTCCTTCAATAATCACACCGTCCACCGGTATATTATCACCGGCTTTAACCTGAACATGATCGTCCGTATTCACTTCGGACAACTGCACTTCTCTTGTACTGCCGTCCTCATCTATAACTACAGCAGTGTTAGGAAGAAGTTCTGCCATTTTTTTTAGTGCATCACCGGCATTACCCACTGCTTTCATTTCAATCCAGTGGCCGAACAGCATAATAATAATCAATGTTGCCAGTTCCCAGAAAAAATCCATAGTATGTGTATCCGGAGCGCCAAAATGATTCATATAAAAGGCATACAAACTGTAGAAGTATGCTACAGATATGCCTAGAGAAATTAAAGTCATCATTCCCGGACTTTTTTCTTTTAATTCATCTTTAGCACCTGACAGAAAAGGCTGTCCACCGTAAAAATATAAAATTGTCGCAAGTATCAGTACGACCCAGTCAGAACCCTGGAAAGTAAATTGAAACGGCAGCTCCACTCCCATCATCGGCGCCAGGAAAATAATCGGTACCGCAAAGATTAACGATACAAAGAATTTCTGTTTGAAATCTGCATGATGATGGCTGTGTCCGCCATGACCGCCGTCATGATGGTCTGAACTGTGATGATGTTCCCCGTGGCTGCTGTGAGTATCATTCTCATGATGATGATGATTTCTTTGTTCTTTCATAAAATATCCCTCACTTATTTTATCTTTTCTACAATTATATACCCTATAGGGGTATCAGTCAAACTATAAAAATACAGAGAATATTTAATGAAGTGAACATACTCTATTCTTCAATATATTTCTCTGCATGTGGATTTTCTTTGGGATGGATGTAATTATAATCCTCTATTTCATCTGCTTCAATAATTCTTTCTGTTATTTCATAAGGTTCTCTTAAATTCATTTCAGATATTTCAACAGAGCCGTCATCATTGATTCTCTCAACATAGGCAACATGGCCAATCGGTCCTTCTTCTGTCTGCAGTATTGAACCTGTTTTAGGTGCATCATTCACAATATATCCGTCTGCTTCTGCACGTTCAGCCCATTTTTCAGCATCGTGCCATCGTCTTTCAATCTTATTCCCGTCATCTCTGACTCTGTCAAAAACATAATACGTACATTCACCGTTTTCATATGTGTTATGTGACATTGGATCCGGTGTAAAAAACAGTTTTACCTCATTGAAAATACCATCTTCCGACTGTTCATTAAGCAGTAATATGCCTGCCGTAATAAAAAACAATATGCCGCCATAAATAAATATTTTTTTCACGATAAGCACCTCCGCCTGCATTGATACTCTCTTTATTTTATACATACAGGTACAGCAGTCAAATCATCCGGCTCTAAATAATTTTTATATATCATAAAACAGTGTTCGCCGGGATAAAAATGTATAAAAATAATGATAAAGACGAATAGAAAATAACTTTGATTCTTAAAAGACATAAAAAGACCTCAGAATCCTAATCAGGGTTCTGGGGTCTTTTTGAAGAATTTACTTATCTACTCATAAGCTTTCTCACCGTGGATGACACTATCGAGTCCTTCAAGTTCTTCTTTTTCATCAGTTCTGAGAGTGACAAAGATACTGATGACTTTTGCAATCAGAAAAGTCATGACTGCACTGAAAATAATCGTAGCAGCTACTGCAATAATCTGAGCCACTACAGGCATTATGCCGCCGCCTGATAAAAGCCCGTTTGAAATGTCTGGATTTACTGCGGAAGTTTGAAATACCCCTGTTCCAATCGCACCAACAATGCCTCCGATACCATGAAGTCCAAAAGCGTCCAGAGCATCATCATAATTAAGCATTGCTTTTAATTTTGTGATGGCGAAGAAACAAATTGCCCCACCTGCAATACCTAATATAAATGCGCCCGGATAAGTGACAAATCCGGCAGCCGGTGTAATGACAACAAGCCCCGCCAGCATTCCTGATAATGTACCGAAAATGGATACTTTCTTTGTAGTCAGTCTTTCAACTAAAATCCAGCCTGCTATACCTGCTGTAGAAGCGAGTACGGTATTCACGAATGCAGACATTGCAATGGAGTCAAACGTCAATGCGCTTCCCGTGTTAAAACCAAACCATCCAAACCATACGAGTATTGCCCCGATCATAGTTATCACTAAATTATGCGGCTTATTTTTAGTTTCAGGTTTTCTTGAACCTAAAAGTAATGCCAGCACTAAGCCTGATACCCCTGAAGAAATATGCACGACTGTACCGCCGGCAAAATCAATTGCTCCTATTGAATGAATCCAGCCTCCTCCCCAAACCCAGTGTGCTACCGGGCTGTAGACTAGAATTACCCAAAGAGCCATAAAAACTAAAAATGGACCGAATTTCATACGTTCAGCTACTGAGCCGGTCAGGATTGAGACGGCAATCGTACAAAAAGTGAGTTGGAAAAGCATGAACAGCGCAAAAGGCACGGTCTCGGAAAAACCTACATTCGGTTCAAAGCCAACGTTATTCAGTCCTACAAATGAAAAATCTCCCAGCCATAAACTGCTTCCCCCGAAGCTTAAAGAAAAACCGACCAATACCCAAGTAAATGTCACAACAACTATGGCTGAAATGCTGTGCATTGAGGTATTCAGTACGTTTTTTGATTGGACAAGTCCCCCATAAAACAAGGCCAATCCAGGTGTCATAATCCACACCAGTAAAGTACAAAGAAATAAAAGAATAGTATCCATGATGATCACTCCTACAAAAAAGTATGGAGCAAGTATATCCTCTTTTTTTTAAAACACAAAATCGGTGTGATATTTACTTACACGTATTGTTAGAATATATGACATGAAATTTAATATCAGTTTTTATAATTGGTTTCAAAATGCTTGATAATATAATGATGGTAGCGCTTTACATCAGGCAATAAATCATTTGATGCCGGACTCTTTTATCCGTCACTAATAAAGCGCTGATTATCCAACTTATATCACTGAATGATTTAATTTATTTTTTAAATTTTATTTTAATGAATTTTTATCATATTTCGATAATGATTGAATTAAACGATACGTGGTTTCAATACCATGATAAAAATAATCCACTTTAATATTTTCATTTGGTGAATGATTGGCTTCATCTGCATTGGCATAAGGCACAACAACAGAAGGAACATTTAAAATTTTTGTCCAGACATCATCAGGCAGACTGCCGCCCATACTCGGCTGTATATAAGATGTTCTTTCAAAAGAATGTTCGAGTGATTCTTTAATTATTTCAATAAATTTATATTCCGGAGATGTGCGGGAAGGATTCATTGTTCCCATTTTAACGACTTCAATGTCTTTAGAGAACGACTCAACATGCTCTTTAAAAAGTTCAAATATTTTATCGGGATCTTGATTTTTGACAAGACGCATATCCATTTTTAATACAGCTTCACCGGGGATAATCGTTTTCTGTCCTTCACCCGCATATCCGCTGTTAAAGCCGGCAATGTTAAATGTCGGTTCAAAACACAGCTTATTATAGTATTCCTCCTGTGTCATATTTAAACTATCATCGCCGATGTCTCTCCTGATATCCTCAATGTCAAAAGGGAGCGCCTTCATCAATTTAATTTCTGTATCCGTCGGTTTTACAACATCATCGTAAAATCCGTCAATTAATACTTTTCCATCGGAATCACGCATTGTATGGAGAAGTTCCACAAGTGTCCATGCAGGATTTTTGGCAATATTACCTTTATTACCGGAATGATTGTCGTATGCCGACTGTTTTAATTTTAATTCGACGTATAGTATTCCACGTACACCGAGGAGAATATACGGGCTGCCGTCTGAAAGCATCGGGCCGTCTGATGTATAAACAAAATCTGTTTTCAGCAGCGCTTTATTGGCTTCTATAAAATCAGAAAGATGTACACTGCCGATTTCCTCTTCTCCTTCAATGACAAATTTCACGTTAACAGGCAGAGTTTCCTCTGCTTCAATCATTGTTTTTACTGCGAGGATGTGTGCCATAAACTGTCCCTTATTGTCGCCTGCGCCCCGGGCATAGATACGGCCGTCCCTGATTTCCGGCTCAAAAGGCGGAGAATTCCACTGTTCAATCGGGTCCGGCGGCTGTACATCATAATGTCCGTATAATAATATAGTCGGCACTTCATCGGAGACAAAATATTCCCCGTACACAACCGGATAACCGTCTGTTTCAATCAACCGGACATCATTTATACCGGCATCTCTCAGCTTGTTTAAAACCAGATTGGCACACGCTTTCATACCATCATTTTGAGGACTGATACTTTTCTGACGCAGTACTTCAAATAAACTTTCTAAATACGATTCTTTTCTTTCGGATATCAATTGTTTTATATTCAATAAAATCCCGCCTTTACTATTGATTTGATAATATTTCTTTCATTATGCGGCTTACCCCTGCTTTGTATACGGTGCCGAATTTAGCCAGATGTAAAAGAAGCAGGTAAAATTCATAGAATACAATCCGTTTATCCGCCCCGTCCTGAAGCGGATATACTTTATGATACATTTCATAAAATTCATCTGTAAAACCGCCGAATACTTTGGTCGCACCTAAATCAAATTCACGATCGCCGAAAAGCGGCGCCGGGTCGAATAGCGCAGGTGTACCATCTGTTAAGAACATATAATTACCTCCCCATAAATCTCCATGTAAAAGAGAGGGTTCACTCTGATGATTTTGAAGAGAATCAACGATGACTGCCCGTACTGAGTTATAAATTTCTAAATCAGCTTTTTCCCAGTGCCCTTTCTGCAGAATCAGGTCTTTTAAAACATCAAGACGTCTTTCGATGAATATTTCAGCCCATGTTTCAGTCCAGTCATTATTGAATTCTATATTTTCAAAGTCCGAAGGCAGATGAAAACCGAAACGACCGTCAGGCTGATGATTCAGATGAAGTTCCGCCACCATTTCACCCAGTGCCTGCTGACTGCCTCCTGTCCCTTCTCTAAGGTAGCTGAGTATTAAAAAAGCATCACCGTCAATCTCTCCGCTGTTAATTACTTCAGGTGCTCTAATGCCTGCTTCTTTAAATGCGTGCAGCCCGGCAATTTCTGCAGCGAAGAACTTTTCCGAATGATTTTTCTGTATCAGTAGAAAGTAAGTTGATTCTGAAGTAGTAACTTTATAGGCATCATTTACATCTCCACCACTTACAGAATGAATTTCTTTAATGTTTTTAATAGGAAGTTTGCTTTTCCAGCTTTCAAACATAAATTTACCACCAGTCTATTATAATATAATTTCTATTTTTTTATTCCCAAATATTTATAAGACGAATCATCATGATTTTAAAGTGTTATTTGAGAAAAAAGATATTTGAATCAGAATTAATAAATAAAAAATATTCCTGTTAAGATTGTGATTTTTCACACAATGTTCATTGTATTTTTCAATTTACCCTTATAAAATACAATATATAGATTAAATTAATTAACACACACTATATATAGTGCTTGTTACTTCGGAGGAATGAAAAATGGACAATTTTGAACAACAGTCAGTAAGCAGTCTGCTATCCAGTTTTGAAGACATAATTAATCTTAAAAATCAAAACTTAATTCAGGAAAATGCCAACGTAGACGGGACCTCCCCTTGTGGACAGATGAATAGGTTTGCGAGTGAGAGTGCCAAATATTTTGCCAGATCTAAAATACTCAGTTCTGAAGCAGCAAAAGCTGTGAACGAAAACTTTATCCATATCCATGATTTGGATTATATGGCTGCGGGGACAACCACCTGCTGCCAGATTCCTTTAGGTAAAATGCTTAAATCAGGTTTCGATACCGGTCACGGCTTTATGAGATCTCCCAAGAGCATTATGAGTGCGATGGCACTTTCTGCTATTATTTTTCAAAGTAACCAAAATCAACAGCATGGCGGGCAAAGTTTTCAGGCGTTTGATTATGACCTTGCACCTTATGTCAGAAAGACATATGACCGCAGACTTAAAAAACTGATGGAATACAGGCTGCCTCTGGAAGGCAGAGAATTAGAGTCTTTGGCATGGAAGGAAACAGAAGAAGAAACTTATCAAGCATGTGAAGCTTTCATTCATAATCTGAACAGTCTTCATTCCAGAAGCGGCGGACAGGTGCCTTTTACATCGATTAATTACGGCACAGATACAAGTAAAGAAGGACGGATGATTATTAAAAACATTCTTCTTGCGACTCTTTCAGGCCTTGGAAAAGGAGAAACCCCTATTTTCCCTATTCAGATTTTCAAGATGAAGAAAGGCGTTAATTTTTATGAAGAGGATTCAAATTTCGATTTGTATCAGCTCGCTTTAAAAACGACAGCAAAAAGATTATTTCCTAATTTTAGTTTTATCGACGCACCGTTTAATCTGAAATATTATAAAGAAGGTCATCCGGATTCGGAAGTTGCTTATATGGGGTGCAGAACGAGAATAATGAGTAATGTTAATGGTGAAGAAAACAGTGTAAGCCGGGGAAACCTATCCTTTACTAGTATCAATTTAGTAAAAATAGCATTGGTTACACGGGAAATTGATGAATTTATGAAAAAGCTTGAAAAGTATGCAGATATCGTAATCAGACAGCTTTATGATCGATATTTATATCAGGCCGGTAAAAAGGCAGGTCACTTTACATTTTTATACGGCCAGAATGTCTGGAAAAACAGTCAGAATTTAATACAGTCAGATACACTGCAGAGCGTTTTGAAGGAAGGCAGTCTAAGTATCGGATTCATTGGACTGGCAGAATGTCTGAAAGTGTTGACAGGAAAACATCACGGCGAAACTGAAGAGGCACAGATACTTGGACAGCGTATTGCAGCCGTCCTTAAAAGGAAATGCACCGATGCAAGTGAAGCCTATCATTTGAATTATTCACTTATCGGGACACCTGCTGAAGGATTAAGTGGACGCTTCACCAAAAAAGACAAGGAAATTTTCGGTTGTATTCCCGGTGTAACAGACAGGGAGTACTATACAAATTCGTTTCATATACCTGTGTACTATCATCTTCATGCAGCAGAAAAAATCAAACGTGAAGCAGTTTATCACAGCTATACTGACGCAGGACATATCACATACATTGAAGTGGACGGCGATGTCAGCAAAAATTTAGCCGCTATGGATACTATCATTAAAAAAATGGGGGCTGAAGGTATTGGATACGGCAGTATTAATCATCCAGTCGACCGATGTATTCATTGCGGCTACACCGGTATTATAGATAATGAATGTCCGGATTGTCATACAACAGATGAACAGAATATTGATCGTATCAGAAGAATTACCGGCTATCTGGTTGGTACGATGGACAAATGGAATACTGCAAAAGCAGCTGAAGAAAAGGACAGGGTGAAACATATATGACAAAAAATAAAATGGCAAATATTCTATCTATTCATCATGATTCTGTTGTGGATGGAGAGGGTCTCAGGACGGTGATTTTTTTTGCAGGATGTCCGCATTTTTGTAGAGGATGTCATAATCCTGAATCCTGGAATATAAGAAATGGTACAGAGATGATGATAGATAATATTGTGGAGCACTCACTTAATTCTATGACGGATATTACCTTCAGCGGCGGCGATCCTTTTTACCAGGCTGAAGCAGCACTGTGTCTTGCAAAAGAATTTAAAAAACATGGAAAAACCATCTGGGCCTATACGGGGTGGACACTGGAACAAATCATTGAAAATCATAACCCCTTTCAGATTGAACTCCTTAATCACATTGATGTACTGGTTGACGGTCCTTTTATTTTGAATGAAAGAGATTTAAGTTTGAAGTTTCGGGGCAGTAGAAATCAGAGAATTATTGATATGACATTAGAAAAAAATATGCCTCATATATAAATTTTTAAATTGAATCATAAATAAAGACCGCTCAAGGCGGCCTTTATATTACTAATAAAATATATCTTTAACGCCGGGGTACATGTTTAAAAAGTATTTATACTGTTCACTATACAACTCACTATTTTCTTCAACAGGATAGTAATATATGGCACTTTCATCTGCACAGATGCTTTCTGAAAATGATTGATAATCCTCAGTCCAGCCATTGTGTATAAAAGCAGATGATGCTGCACCAAGTGCTGTTAAATATTCACTGTATGCTGGTACACGTATAACCTCTCCTGTGATATCAGAAAGAATTTGACACCAGACTGTACTTTCTGCACCGCCGCCGATTAAATTTATATACTTTTTGGAACGGAGTGGTAAGGTTTCTTCAATAATTTGTTTATAGGAAAAACATATTCCTTCAATCACAGAACGTGCAAAATCACTTTTATTAACTGTCGGGCTGATGCCGACAAAAGCACCTTTTGCCTGATGATCATGAACCGGACAGCGTTCCCCATGAATATAGGGCAGAAAAAGAAGGTTATTGCTGCCGGGAGGAGATTCATTAACGAGTGAATCAAATAATTCGTATCTGTCTGTGTCAGATGATCCTATCAGAAAGTCCAATGCCCATTGATGCACATTTCCTGCATTCAATAATGGTGCGATTGTAATATACATTCCAGTTTTCATATGTGAAAGAACGAAAACACTTTCTGCCGTGTCCCTGATAGTTGTATCTACTGCCGCCGCCCATCCTGTAGTACCGATATAAAAATACATGTCACCCTTATTCACCGCTCCTGCTCCGAGGGTTGAGGCTGCGGCATCTCCGGACCCTGCAAGTACTTTTGTTGTTGTCAGAAAACCTGTTTCATCTGATGCACTGTCAGTAATAAAGCCTGTATTCTCTTCGGGCTTTAGAATTTCCGGCAGCACCGTTTTTTTAATGTTGAATAGATTTAATAAATCTGGCATCCATTTTCCGGATTTCAGGTTCATCATCCCTGTTGTCGACGCAGTTACCGGGTCAGTTACTTTTCTTCCGGTCATTTTATAGATAATAAAATCTTTCGAGCTGAAAACAAATGATTCTGCTTCATGATAAATTTCCTGTTGATGACTTTTGAGCCAAAGGATTTTAGCAAGCGGCGTAGACGATTTCACAGTATTTCCGGATTTACTTGCGAGATCGGGACAGACTTTATTAATATATTCAGCCTCTTCAACAGCACGCGTATCTGAATATAATACCGCTCTGTCACACTTTCCGTCAGCAATTGGAATCACGTCTTCCATCTGTCCGGAAAAAGTAACCGCAGTCACCTCAGATGGTTTTACTGCTGTGTTTCTCCACCAGTAATCCGTGATTTTTTTAACTGCCTCCAACCATTCGGACGGACTTTGTTCCACTTCTTTGTTGTCACCGTAGTATGTATTTACAGGCACTGAACAGTCACCTGTGACTGCAGCTGACCTGTCGACAAGAACACCCTTTACTGAAGAAGTGCCGATATCAAATACCGCAATATATTCCCGCATCTAATCAATCCCATCTATATTCCATCAAAATAAAAGCGCTCAATTTATATTATACTGAATATTCCAAACTTCATGTTATCATAAAATTAATAAATATTTCATGCAATCAAAAATCAGACAAAATAAGGAGAATACCTATGCAGGTTATAATTTCACATGTTAATACCGATTTTGATGCATTAGCCTCCATGATTGCAGCAAAAAAACTCTATCCTGATGCGAAAGCTGTTATTTCAAGTGAACAAGCAGTTCCGGTCAAACAGTTCTTATCCATTTATCGTGATACATTCCTGTTTGTTCAGGACAATCTGATTGATTGGGATGAAGTGACTGAACTGATACTCGTTGATGTGATGTCTGTCGACAGATGTGGTGAGTATGCAAAGTATGTGGATACGGATGATTTAAAAATTACAGTGTATGACCATCATACTGAAGATCATCAGGATGTGACTGCTGATGATTTATATATTGAACCTGTCGGTGCAACAGTGACTCTGCTGATTGAAAAAATTAAAGCACAGGGTATAAACATCACATCACTTGAAGCGACACTGTTCGCCTTAGGAATATATGGTGATACAGGATCCTTTAAATATTCCGGCACTACAATCAGAGATTTTGAAGCGGTACATTTTCTGATGCAGAATAACATGAATCTTGATACCATCCAGCGCTTTACAGATTATAAGATGACTCCCCTGCAGCAGGATCTTTTGAACCATCTTTTAAACCGGGAAGAAACATTTATGATAGACGGCCTAAAGATAGTAATCGTTTCATATAAAATGAAAGAATTTCAAAACGGGCTTGCGACAATTACGAATAAGCTACTCAATATTACCGGAGCGGATGCGATTATTTCAGCTGTGGAGATGAAGAAGCATGTTTATATTGTCGGTCGTGCACAGGCCGAAAGGACCACACTTCTGCCTCTTCTCAAAATTTTCGGGGGCGGCGGACATAGTCAGGCAGGATCTGCCATTGTTAAAGATTCTGAATTTGAAACTGTGTTAACAAAATTGAAAGAAAACCTGTCTGAACTTCTTAAGCCCGCTGTCACAGCTGAAGATGTAATGGCCCATCCAGTTAAGACACTGACCTCTGACACTTCCATTGAAGAAGCGGGACGATTAATGTACCGTTACGGACATTCAGGATTCCCAGTTGTCGAGAATGACAGAATGCTTGGTATTGTCACCCGGCGTGACTTGGATAAGGCCAACCATCATGAGCTTGGACATGCTCCTGTTAAAGCTTATATGACCCGGAATGTGATTACAATTACGCCGGAGACTACACTTGAAGAGATGCAGAATATTATTATCAAACATAATATCGGCAGGATGCCTGTATTAAAAAATGACATACTGACCGGTATTGTTACCCGGACGAATATTATAGAAATGCTTCATAATAAAAATATGACTGATGACTTAAGGAACCCTGCAACTGAAAATTTAAGAGCTGCAATGAAAAAAGAGCTGCCGGAAGAAATACTGTCTATTTTAAAAGATATCAGCCAGGCTGCCGCTGATACCGGCATCCCTGCTTTTTTAGTCGGCGGAATTGTAAGAGATTTATTCCTGAACCATCCGAATGATGATATTGATATTGTAGTAGAAGGAAATGGTATTTTATTTTTAGAGCATCTTTATCAACAGTTCGGCGGTGACATTAAAACACACGAGCAGTTTGCCACAGGCACATGGAGACACCCTTCAGGGCAGATGATTGATGTTACTTCAGCAAGGCTGGAATATTACAGCCACCCAGCCTCTCTGCCTGATGTTGAGAAGTCAACTTTGAAAGAAGATTTATACCGGCGGGATTTCACGATTAATTCGATGGCTTTATCACTGAATAATCAGTACTTCGGCAGATTAGTTGATCCGTTTAACGGTCAAAATGACCTGAGAAGAAAACGAATCAAAGTACTGCATAACCTGAGTTTTATCGATGACCCTACACGTATTCTCCGGGCAGTCCGTTTTGAAATGAGATTCAATTTTCAAATGGACCGGCAGACTGAAACTCTCGTCCTTCATTCAATAGGCAGAATTAAAGATTTATCGAGGGACAGACTCAACGGGCAGATGAAGCGTCTCCTGAATGAAGGTAGTCCGTCTAAAATTATTCTCCGCCTGTTCGAATTAAATTTTTGGAAACAGCTTGGAATTAACGAACATTCACAGAAAAAAAGCGTCACACATTCTGAAAAATTGGAGGATGTATACAGACAGTACGAAGGATTGCAGGCCGGATGGTTTATTTATTTTATCATTCCTTTTTACCACAGCGATGTGCTTTATACTGCAAAACAATATGCAGTGACCAAAAAATCAAAGAAATTAATACAGGATATTTATACTTTATCAGACAATACAGAATGGAAAAGTATTTCAAATGTCGGAATGATGCATTCCTACTTAAAAGATATTTCAGAAGAAGCTGTACTGTTTATCATTTCATCTGAAAATGTCCACAATGAGAAGGCGATTATGACATATTTAAAACGAAGAAAAAATATGCCGTCACTCTTAACTGGAGAGGACCTGATCAAACAAGGACTTACTCCGAGTCCGGAATTCAAAAAAATAATCATGAATCTCGATGCTGCTGTACTGAATGAAGAAATTCAGACAAAAGATGATGCTTTGAAATGGCTTAAAAATAACCATGGGACTGACGGGCTTTAACAGCCTGACTATCCCATGGTTATTTTATTATACGGACTTTGAAGTATCTTCAGGTGTAACCATCATTGTTACAGCTGATAAAATTTCTGTCTCCATCATTTCTACGGATTGTTTAACTTCCTCACCGTACTCATTGTTTTCAACCATATCTTGAATTCTTTTCTCTGCCTCTTTATTATCGCTGCCAAATACTTCTTCAATAAGACCACAAGTATATACGAGACTCAGAAGCATTGCGGGCTCAGCACCGGGCTTCCTGTTTTCAAAGATAATTCTACTAACCATGCTCTTTATGTCCTCTTCAGGGCCTTCATCAACAGTAGGGTAGACATTTTTATTGAAAATAAGCAGATACGACTGCCCCTCCTCTTTTAAAATTCCCTTCCCGACGAGTGACAGATATATCGGATCATTAATTTCATCATTTCTACCGGATAATTTTCCGAGCCAGTAACTAACTGTTCTTTTTCTACCTTCATCTTTAATCTCAGTGATGACTGAATTAAAGTAAGGGATATCTGTGAGTGAATCATTAATTACGGACACACCGCCATCTTCAAGTCTAATCCGCTCCTGAATGGTTAATTCAGCAAGTATGGCACCTACCAGTCCATAATCTAGCTTACTCCCCGCCTCAGGAACTTTAGTTCCTTTTTCATCATCCGTACCCAGTAATATTAATGCCTCCGCAATTGTTAACATACACTTCACTCCAAATAACTTTTAAATTTTCTTTATTTCTAAAACGCCGCCGCAGTGCGAAACCTGTTTAAATTCTGTTCGTCCATATTCTGAAAGTAATGTTTCAAAATCATTATAAATAATATAGAACTCATCACTGTCCCAGTAATCCTGATAATTCTGTCTGCATGTCTGCAGAGATTCCATATTTTTAAAAGCAACATCACCAATCAGAATTTTTCCGTTATCAGACAGATGATTTAAAAGGTGAAGGATTAACTTAATTTTATCTGAATCATTCAGGTGATGAATTGAATATGTGAGAATAATATAATCATATTCATTTTCAAGAAATTCTCCCGGCAGTGCCCGGGTAATATCCCATTCTATCAAATCTGCTTCAGGCATTTTTTCCTGTGCAGTTCTAATCATTTCTGAAGAAAAATCAATTCCGTCAATATGGTGGCCGTTGTCATACAGCATTTTAGTTAAAACACCTGTTCCAAAGCCGATATCGAGTACACTTGAGTTACTTTTGGTCATTACTTCATTAAAAATAATATTTAATATCTTTTTATATCCAGCAAAAGGATATTCATTTTTTTCATCACTTAAACGAACTGTCTTATCATAATCGTCTGCCCATAAGTTAAAACCTTTTTCATCCAGCATTAGGAACCTCCAAATAATTAAGAGAATTTAGTTTCGTATTTGAATTTACCCATTGATATTGTAAATAAAACCTGTACCTATTTCTCTTATACCTTTTTGAATCATTTATGTTAAAATTTAGAAAAATAGCTGTAGGAGGCTGAGCGATGAAAATTATTTATGATATTGATTTTATAATCAAGAACAGAGACAGATTTTTGGAAAAGCCTTCTGATTTATGGCTGGAATATTTCAGTATCCACAGTCAAGTGTTCAAAGTACTGATGAAAAATATATACCGTCTGAATCAAAAAGAGCTGCTGTCTCTTGTCGATAATACAGATTTTCAATGTTTATTTTCACAAGCTGTCAAAAATCATAAACAGATTGACTCTGAAGAGATTAAAAATACTTTGGAAGAATGCGTAAATTACTATAATTTTAAAGCGGATTTCGATGTCTTTTTTTTAATCGGTCTTGGTCATATTGACGGTACAGCACAGGTTGCAGACAGACCATTTTTATATTTCGGTCTCGAACGGGTGAATGCCTCCAATATTTCACCATTAATCAAACACGAGTTTAATCATATGGTTAGATTTACATCAATTGATGAAATTGGAGACTTTACTGAGATTACTGTTGGACAGCTCGTCATTGCTGAAGGGTTGGCGACATTGTCCCCATTGTTCATTAATCAACAGCAGTTAAACAGGAAAAATTTGATATCTGCATTATTTATGAGTAATCAGGAATATGAGGTGCTAAGTGATGAACATGATATAGTGATTAGAAAATTTTTTCAGGATGCTGATAAAACCCTTTCTAAAGAACTTCATCTGGAGTATTTCATTCAGAATGACGAGACATGTCTACAGAGAAAGGGCTATTATATTGGTATGATGCTTATCATTGAATTAATTGACGTAGGCCTGGATTTGAAAATTCTGACTGAAACACCGACAGAAATAATATTAAACAATTTTAATTAAGATCTTTCACAAGTACTGCCGGCAGATATATTAAGCACTCACATTTCATTAACTGTTTTAATACCAAGAAGTGACATCGCTTCTTCAATATTATTTGATACCATTTTAAGCATATAGAGTTTGCTTATATCGTTATTCGAATGGATGATTCTTTCTTTTGCATAATAACTGTTAAATTCTCTGCAGAGCTTGATTACATACTTACAAATTTCAGAAGGCATTCTTTTTTCAGCTGCTTCTTTAACGGCAGCATGATATTTGGAGAGTTGATTGAGAACAGGCCACATATTTTCATCAAACTTGAAGACTGTACCTTCTATTTTTCTATCTGTCTTTCTCAATATCGACTGAATTCTTGAGTTAGTATACATCACATATACGCCGGTCTCTCCATCAAAACGAAGCATATCTTCAATATTAAATTCATAGCTGTTCATACGATCATGCTTTAAGTCCATAAATTTAACTGCTGCATCTGTAATATGTGAAGCAATGTTTTCTTTATTTTTCAAGTCGGGATTTTTTTCAGCAATAATATTCAATGCATGATGCTCAACATCTCTAATAATATCATCAAGTAAAATAACAGATCCCTTTCTTGTAGACATTTTTCTGCCGTTTTTAAGAATCAGTCCAAACGGGACATGTTCTATATCTGTACTAATATTTAAAATATCCGAGATTTGAGACAGCTGGTTAAAATGAACAGACTGTTCCTGACCCACTACATATAATATTTGATCCGCCTGAAAATGTTTGACTCTGTGAAGCATTGCTGCAATGTCACGGGTTATATAGAGTGATGCACCATCTCTCTTTTTTATCAATGCAGGCGGCAGCTTATTCAATCTAACAATATATGCCCCCTGATCAAATTCAATCAGCTTTTTTCTTTCGAGGAGTTGATTAACATCCGATAATTTATCGTTATAAAAGGATTCCCCCTGAATATAATCAAAATCGATCCCGAGTCTTTTATAGAGTACCTCAAAAGACTCGATTGAAACTTCTCTGAACCAATTCCATAATTTCATCTGTACATCATTCCCCTGCTCTAAAAGACTGAATGCCTGTCTTGCTTCATCCTCTAGTTCCGGCGTACTCTCAGCTTCTACATGGAATTTTTGATATAGTTCGAATAATTCTTTAATAGGATTTTTCGAAACTTTTTCCTCACTACCCCATTTTTTATATGCAGTGATTAATTTACCAAACTGTGTACCCCAGTCTCCTAAATGATTAATACCAATGACATCAGCTCCTGTTTTTTTAAGAATTCTGGCTAATGAATCACCGAGAATAGTCGCTCTTAGATGACCCATTGAAAACGGTTTGGCGATATTGGGACTTGAGTAATCGATGACAATGGTCTGTCCTGACGTATTATAAAAATCCTCCGGTGCATTTTTTTCGATTTCACTTAAAATTATTTCAGCTGCATCATTTCTATTTATGTAAAAATTTAAAAAACCGTTTACTGCTTTCACTTCTGAAATAATATCAAGTTTAATGTCTTTTGATAATTCTTCAGCTATGATTTTTGGTGATTTTTTCAACATTCCGGCGAGTGTAAATGTCGGGAATGAAAACTCTCCAAATGATGAATCGGCAGGGACTTCCAACTTGCTCATTATCTCATCTTTACTCATTCTACCCATGAGTGCAGCATAAATGCCTTCCGCAATTTCTTTCTTAAACATGATTAATTCCCCCTTATATAAAATAAAACCCACCTCTTTAACAGAGGTGAGTTCATCACGGTACCACTCCAAATATGCTCTTCATTGATAACGGTGGCGCCACCGGTTGTATTGTAATGCGGTTCATTCACTTCAATCATCGGGCTCCCACCACCCCCGATTCGCTTAGGATATTCATGAACTACTCTTTTACTTATAAATATTCTATTGTTTAGATATAGTCAGTTACCGGATATATATTATTGAACATCTTTCATCAAAGGATTAATTTCTTCAAGAAGATTTGGATTGAACGTTCCGGATTTAATCATTTCAATTTCATGCTTATATGGTGCCTGCTTATTTTTCTTGTCTGTTCCTACAAATGGTGTTTCCAGTATTTTCGGAAGTTCTTTAAATTCAGGATGATTAATAATATATGTGAGGGCATCAAAGCCAATATGACCGAAACCGATATTTTCATGCCGGTCTTTATGTGCGCCGACAGGATTTTTAGAATCATTGACATGGATAACTTTAATACGGTCAGTACCGACTGTCTTATCGAACGCGTTCAATACACCGTCAAAATCGTTTACAATATCATAGCCTGCGTCATGAACATGGCAGGTATCAAAGCATACGCTGAGGCGTTCGTTATGCGTTACACCGTCAATAATAGCAGCAATTTCCTCGAAGTTTCTGCCGATTTCTGAGCCTTTACCTGCCATTGTTTCCAATGCAATCTGCACATCATGGTTGTTTTCGAAGACCTTATTGAGACCTCTGATAATTGATTTGACGCCTTCTTCCGACCCTGCTCCGACATGGCTTCCCGGATGGAGAACAATTTGTTTCGCACCAAGATGTTCAGTACGGACAATTTCCTCCTGCAGAAATTCTACACCGTGATCAAACACACCGTCACGAACAGTATTTGCGATATTGATAATATATGGTGCATGAACCACAATATTTGAAATACCGTGTTCTGCCATATGCTTTTGACCGGCTTCGATGTTCAAATCTTCAATTTTTTTACGTCTCGTATTCTGCGGTGCCCCGGTATAAATCATAAATGTACTGGAGCCGTATCCTGCAGCGGAAACACTTGCAGCTTCCAGCATTTTTTTACCGCTCATTGAGACATGAGAACCGATTAACATTTAAATCATCCTTTTATTGATTATTTTACTTTCTCTTCTTTTTACGCGCTTTAGAGTGGGTTCTTTTAGCATCTCTTTTTAGTTCTGACAGCTGGGAAGCCATCTTCTTTTTATAACCAGGACGCACTTTTTTAGGTTTTCTTACTTTGTATGCAAGATCCTTTTCAATATTTGAATCCTGATTTTTACGTACAGCACGTTTAGTCCGCTCTTTAATAGGCGAAAGTTCCCCGCGCCGTATATCCTCATGGCTGAAGCTGTACCCTTTTGATTCGAGTGAATCGACTAAATGATGTTCGTCCGGGGTATACAGAGTTAATGCAAATCCCTCATACTGCCCGCGTCCGACCCGTCCGACCCGGTGGGTGAAAAATTCGATATCTTTTGGAATATCATAATTAATTACATGTGATGCACCATCAATATCGAGTCCGCGTGCAGCCAGATCACTGGCAACCACCCATTCATATTCGAGGTCTCTGATTTTTTTAATTTCTTTTGTTCGCTCTCTCGGTTTCAGACCGCCGTGAAACAACCCGACCTTGACGCCTTTATTATTTAAATAATCGAATAAAGCATCCGCACGTTCTTTTGAATTGGCAAAAATCAATCCGATATACGGATTGAGGGTATCAATCAGCTGACTGACTTTCTCTTCTTTGCCATGTCCTTTTACTGGAATAAGGCTGTAATGAATAGACGCTTTATTCTTTGGCTGTTCAATCACAATGGTTTCTGAATCACCAATATATTTTCCGAGAAATGCCTGCAGCGGCCCCGGTATCGTTGCTGAAAAAACAAGAATCTGAGCTGTTCCGCCTATTGCTGACGCCAATCGGTCAATATCATTGAGGAAACCTAAATCTATCATTAAATCGGCTTCATCAATTACAATTGATTTTGCCTTATGAACGTTTAATACATTTTCATTCATCAATTCTTTTATACGCGTCGGGGTTCCGATAACAATTTGAGGATTTTTTTTCGCACGCTCAATATCACGTTTGAAATCAGTGCCCCCTATGAATAAACTGATATTAATATCCTTATACTGTCCTGCTACCTGTACCGCCATATCATGCAGCTGTTTAGCCAGTTCACGTGTCGGCGCTAAAATAACAGCCTGCGGGTCATTTATTTCTGTGTTAATCTGATAAATTAAAGGCAGTAAAAACGCGTGGGATTTACCACTTCCTGTTTCAGATTGAACGACAACATTCTCCCCTCTTGATATCCGGGGGATAACACGTTCCTGAACCAGTGTTGGATGTGTAAAATGAATGCTTTCAATTGCAGAAAGCATATTATCATCAAATTTAAACCGCTTAAATGCTTGAGACATACTCTCACCTTTTCTATTATAAACTCTGGATTAAATTATACCCGAAAACCACTCCGGACGCTATATTAACATAATTCAGCAGCCTATGATTTAATTTCCGCCCGAAATTAGTTATAATGCATATAGGGAGGAATGTACTCTATGGATATTATTAAAATTACACCGCGGGGATATTGTTATGGTGTGGTCGATGCTATGGTCATTGCACGCAATGCATCAATGGATAAAACATTACCGCGTCCCATATATATTTTAGGAATGATTGTACACAATAAGCATGTAACAGATGCTTTTGAAGATGATGGTATCATTACCCTTGACGGTCCGAACCGTCTTGAGATTCTGGAACAGATTAACGAAGGGACTGTTGTTTTTACAGCACACGGCGTTTCCCCTCAAGTGAAAGAACGTGCCAAAGAAAAAGGACTGACATGTATTGATGCGACTTGTCCTGATGTTGAAGTGACTCATGAGCTGATACGTCAGAAAACAAAGAAAGGCTATGATGTCATTTATATCGGTAAGAAAGGACACCCTGAACCGGAAGGTGCTGTCGGAGTTAATCCGGAACATGTACACCTTGTTGAAACAATGGAAGATGTCAAATCACTTCCTGAGATTTTGAAAGACCGGAAGCTTATTGTTACCAACCAGACAACAATGAGTCAGTGGGACGTAAGTCATCTGATGGACCAGCTGAAAACCCAGTACCCGCATATTGAGGTTCATAAAGAAATATGTCTGGCAACCCAGGTGCGTCAGGAAGCTGTTGCCGAACAAGCGAAGGAAGCAGATTTATTAATTGTTGTCGGAGATCCGAAAAGTAATAATTCGAACAGGCTCGCTCAGGTTTCAAAAGAAATAGCACATACCAATGCCTATAGAATCAGTTCACTTGATGAACTGAAAACAGAGTGGCTGGAAAACATCGATTCTGTAGCTATTACGGCCGGTGCCTCTACACCAACGCCTATTGTTAAGGAAGTCATCGATTATATTAAAGATTATGATGAGGCAAATGGAGACCTTCCGCAGTCAAAAGTGCCTAAACAAAAAATTCTGCCGAAGATAAAAAATCCGTCTCCTGTAAAAATTATGGAATAAAAAATAAGCTGCCGGGAAGCCCCGGCAGCTTATTTTTATTGAAATGGATTTGTATTTACTTCTGTTTCAAAAATATTTACATCTGTTTGATCTTGCAACAACCTGCTTAGTCCTTCTACCATTAAAACTTCAATGTAGTGTCCCGCATCGATAATATTTCTGTTCAAAAGTTTTGCATCATATGCTTCATGATATTTAACATCACCTGTAATGAGTACGTCTATGCCGCTATTGAATGCAGCTTCAGCATAACTCATACCGGAACCGCCTATGACAGCTGCTTTTTGAATCTTTTCTTTATTTCCTTTAACAACATTTACGACAGGTGTCCCGGCCTTAGTCTGAATCAGTTCAACCAAAGATTCAAGGCTCCCATCATAATCAAATGTGACACCGAGACCCATCTTTGACTGATTTTCCAAATTCAAAATATCATATGCAGGCTCTTCATATGGGTGGATATCAATAAGTGCCTGAATGACCTGATGCTGATGCTTCTCTTCAAAAATACCCTCAACTATATATTCTTCCACTTCTTCAAAAACATCGGCTGAGCCGATATGAGGGTTTGCATTTTCATTTGGCTTGAACTGTCCGGCTACAGGATATTCGAAGAAACAATTGCTGTATTCTCCGACACTGCCGACTTTATTTTCAGCAAGGTGTGATTTTAATTTTTCTTTGTCATTTTCAGGGATATTAATACGAATTTTCTTAAACTCTCCTGAAACAGGAAGCAGAATATTCGTGTTCAGAAATCCGAGTTTATCCGCAATCATATGACTCACACCGTCCGGCTGATGATCCAAATTGGTATGCATTACAATTAAGTTAATGTCATTCTTAATTAATTTTCTTATCACACGTCCGACAAACTTTTCAGTCACGGTATTCACCGACGGAAAAATGACAGGGTGATGACTGATAATTACATTAGCACCCTTTTGGACTGCTTCATCTACCGTTTCCGACGCACAGTCAAGGGAAATCAGTATTCCATTCACCTTTTCTGATTCATCACCAACAATTAATCCTGTGTTATCCCAGGACTCTGCGCTTGAAAACGGAGCGATATTATCACATATATTTAACAGCTCACTGACTTTCACTATTTAACACCTCATGCCTCTCCGAAATTTTTAAATTCAATTCGTCGATTTTTTCAGTATTTTTCTCCGCTGTGGAATCGATACCTTTTAAAATCCGCTTATGGTGTTCTAATTCCCAATTTAATTTATCGATAAACGCTTCGGTCCGGTTCTCTAAATTCACAGGTCCGAATTTAAGCTCTTTTTCAGTATAATTTTTCTGCTTTGGATAAAAATCACAGACAATAATCTCGTAAAAATGCCTGCCGTCTTTCAGTACATCTTCGTTTGTAATTGTATATCCAAGTTCTGAAATAGCTTTCCTTACTGGATATGTGTATGTGTTTGCCTGTAAAATCAGTCTGGGATGATTTCCAACATGTCCGAATCCTTCTTTAAGAATTTGAGCAATCAGAGGCCCACCCATGCCGCATATTGTAATGGTATCCACATCTTCATTATTTAATACTTTGAGACCGTTTCCGAGCCTTGCTTCAATCTTATCATTTAGTTCATGCTGTCTGATGTTATTTACAGTGGATTGATAAGGACCTTCAACCACTTCACCGCATACTGCGAATTTTATTTTATCGTTATGATACGCTTCAATAGGAAGGTAGGCGTGATCCGAGCCGATATCCACAAGAGTATCTCCAGTAATATATTCCATTACTCTATTTAATCGTTCATCTAACATAAAATGCTCCTTTACATAAAGAAAAGCTCTTACACAGAGTGCAAGAGCTAAAAGTTTTAACGTTCGTCAATTAATTAGTGAAGAATTCATATAAAGCAGTAATCTCTTCATCTCCAAGTTGACCGTCGAATGATGGCATTGAGCCTTGACCATTAAGTACGATATCATGGAATTCATCTTCACCAAGACCAGTTCCTGCTAAAGCAGGTCCCATTCCACCACTGAAGTCCTGACCATGACATGACGCACAGTTGTCACGTGCAATACCTTCAGCATCTACATCGCCTGAATCAGCTCCGCCTTCTTCACCGCCGCCGGATTCTTCCGTGGAAGCCGTCTCCTCACCTTCACCGTCATCAGTCGCCCCTTCACCTGATAGAAGGAAAACTAAACCAATTCCTAAGAAAATGATAAGTAAAAACGGAATAATTGGATTCTTGTTCATCTCTTGAACCTCCCTCGTATTCACATATATACAACTATAATTGTATATTAAATTGACATAAAGTCAAAATAAATTTTTATAAAAGTTTACACTATTATAAATTCTTTTAATCCATGAAATCTTTTAATCGCTTGCTTCTGCTTGGATGTCTTAATTTTCTTAAAGCTTTTGCTTCAATCTGACGAATCCGTTCACGTGTAACGCCGAAGACCTTACCTACTTCTTCAAGTGTACGGGTACGTCCGTCATCAAGACCAAATCTCAGGCGAAGCACATTTTCTTCTCTGTCTGTCAGTGTATCAAGAACATCTTCCAATTGTTCTTTTAACAGCTCGTATGCTGCATGATCGGAAGGACTCTGAGCCTCCTGGTCTTCAATAAAGTCTCCCAGATGACTGTCATCTTCCTCACCAATCGGAGTTTCAAGTGATACCGGCTCCTGAGCAATTTTCAATATTTCACGGACTTTTTCTGCAGGTAAGTCCATCTCTTCCCCAATTTCTTCCGGAGTTGGTTCACGACCAAGATCCTGAAGGAGCTGGCGCTGAATACGAATCAGTTTATTAATCGTTTCAACCATGTGAACAGGAATACGAATTGTTCTAGCCTGGTCGGCAATCGCACGTGTGATTGCCTGTCTGATCCACCATGTCGCATATGTGGAGAATTTGAACCCTTTGGAGAAGTCGAATTTCTCTACTGCTTTAATCAGACCCATGTTCCCTTCCTGAATTAAATCCAGGAACAGCATACCGCGTCCTACATACCGTTTTGCGATACTGACAACAAGTCTGAGGTTGGCTTCAGCCAGACGGCTTTTTGCTACTTCATCCCCTTTTTCAATACGCTTTGCAAGTTCAATTTCTTCCTGTGCATTTAATAAATCCACACGTCCGATTTCTTTTAAATACATACGGACAGGGTCGTTAATTTTAACGCCCGGCGGTGCACTCATGTCATGGAGGTTTAATTTTTCATCAGTGTCTGTAGAATCTTTTTCGTTAATTAACTGGATATCATTTTCATTGATTTCATCAAAAAATTCATCCATTGCATCCGCATCTAACTCGAAATTAGAAAGTTTATCTGCGATTTCTTCATGAGAGAGATGACCTTGATTCTTCCCTCTTTCAAGCAGGTAGTTTTTAACTTGCTCAACAGATGTAAACAACTCAACATCTTTAGTTTCTGTTGTTTCAATATTATTATCTGCCATTGGACAACCTCCTAAATTTTTTGCACTTATTTTTTATGACGACTATTGATTTCTACAAGTTTCTGCATCAACTCAATCTGACGGTCAACATCATTGGACTGTTCTGCTTCCTTGAGTTGAAGATAAATCAACTGCTTATCTCTTGTACTATTCCTAATACCACTTAAGTCCCCTAAATAATCATTCAATTCATCTTTTGAGACATCATCATGGATTTTAATACTGTCGAGATCTAGTAATGCTTCAAAGCATTCTTCACTTACATATTGATTAATCATGGAAACATCATAATCTTCAAATTTCTCATAATAAGTGCACAACCCTTTAAATATACCATAATAGGTAGGCGATGTTAATACTTCTGTGCTCACTTCATCTTTAAATTGTATAAATAATGATTTGTCGCGGCTTAGTGCTTTCAAAAAGTATCTTTCCTTCTTTTCTCTGGTGGAAAGTGCAATTTTCATCTGCGGCTCTGCCGGCGGTTCAAAGTAATTAACGTTTTCTGTTTGAGATGGAATACTGCTTAATATGTGCTCTTTTGAAACTTTATAACTGTCACTGATATGTGTAATGATTCGTTCCTTCAAAGTGTTGCCCGGCACATACTTCAAATAATTAATCAGTTTATTTAAATTTTGAGTGTAGCTTAAATCATTTTCCATACTCTCATCCAGCAGATGGTCGGCCTGAAAGTGAACAAAATGCCGTTTTTGTTTCTGAACTAACTGTTCAAACTTCTCCCGGCCGTGCTTCTCAATATATTCATCCGGATCTTCGCCCTCCGGAAGCTGGATAATAAAAACATTCAATCCCTCAAAAAGAAGTGTTTCGCCGACTGAAGTGGCGGCTTTCCGACCGGCATTATCCGAGTCGAACATCAGAGTCACATTGGAAGCAAGACGCTTAATCAAATTGATGTTCTCACCGCTTAATGCGGTTCCCATTAAACCGACTATGTTTTGGACATCCGTCATCTTGACTTTTATAACATCAAGGTGGCCTTCCATCAATATAATCTCATCCTGCTTCCGGATGAATTTCCGTGCGTCACTTAAATTAAACAGCAGCTCCCGCTTTTGAAATACCGGTGTTTCCGGTGTATTCAAATACTTCGGCTCGGAACCGTCCAACGATCTCGCTGTGTAGCCGACAATGTAGTTTTGATGATTTTTAATCGGAATCATTATTCTTGAGACAAACCGGTCATAATATGAAAAGTTTTCTTCATTCCTTGATACCAGCCCGGCCTGATAAGCACTTTCCATGCTGAAGTTTTGATTTAACAAAGCATTTTTTGTGAAGTCCCTCATGTTTGGAGTAATACCGATTTTTTCTTTCTTTATGATATCAGCACTGAACCCTCTGTCAGTCAGGTATTTAAGTGCTTCTTCACCTTCATTTGTATGCATTAGTACGTGATGATAAAGATCCGTCAAATACTCATGCATTTTAATTAAAGTCATGTCTGACTCATCGACACGACTTTCCTCGGTTGTAATACTTACCCCGAGCGGTTCACCCAGCTTTTTCACAGCTTCCGAGAAGTTAAGGCTTTCAATCTCCATTAAAAACTGGAATACATTACCACCCTTTTTACAGCCGAAGCAGTGACATATCTGTTTATCCGGACTCACACTGAATGAGGGGGTTTTTTCATTATGGAACGGACAGAGACCGACATAATTACGCCCTCGTTTCTCAAGCTTTACATAACTTGAGACCAGCTCGACAATGTCAGTCCCGTTCTTTACTTTATTTACAGTTTCATCTGGAACTCTCATTCCAATCACCCTTTTGTATCAATCTTTCCTGCTTCCACATACTTTAAGATTTCATTCGCTGTTTCTTCAATCGCTTTTTCAGAAACATCTATTACAGGGCAGCCTATCTGTCCAATCACTTCATTGAAATATTCAAGTTCTTCATTAATACGTTCATCCTTGGCATAACTCGCTGTATCCTTCAACCCAAGCTGCGAAAGTCTTTTTTTCCTGATTTTATTAAGTGAATTGGAGTTAATGACCAGTCCAATACATTTTTTAGGATCGACTTGGAATAATTCTTCCGGCGGTGTTACTTCCGGCATGAGCGGCACATTCATCACTTTATATTTTTTTAAGGCCAGGAACTGAGAAAGTGGTGTTTTGGATGTACGTGATACACCAATCAGTACAATATCCGCCTTATCAAGGCCGCCGGCATCTTTTCCATCGTCATATTTAACTGCGAATTCAATCGCTTCAATTTTCTTGAAATAATCTTCATCGAGCTTATGAACACGCCCCGGTTCATAATAAGGTTCATCATTCGTTTCACCAGTAAGTATTTCCATTAACGGCCCCATAACATCCACTGATGAGATATCTTCATTCTTCAGCTCTGAACGGATGTAACTTCTAAGATCCGGTTTAATAATGGTATATACAACAATCGCATTCTTACTCTTTGCGAGATCCACAACATCATCAACATTGTCTTCTGTTTCTATATACGGATAGCGGATGATTGCTTCTTGTTCATTGCTCAGATTAAACTGGGACAAACAGGCCTTTGCGACCAGTTCACCGGTCTCACCGATAGAATCCGAAGCGATTATTACTTTTAATTTCGACATCTATTCAACACATCCCTATTCCATTAGATTAACAAACACGCGGGTAATATTTGTTTTTGTAATTCTCCCGGTTACTACTTCTATGCCGTCTTTTAATTCAACTACCGGCAGTGAATCAATCTGCTTGTCTATCAGTTGATTGGCAGCATACATCAGCAGATCATTCGGATAACACGTAGTAATATGAGGCTTCCTTGTCATAATAATGCTTACCGGAGTCTTCTCTATATCACTTTTACCCATGGTTCCCTTTAACAAGTCTTTTCTCGAAACTACACCAACGAGCTGTCGTTTTTCATCAATTGCATACAGTGTACCGACATCTTCCAAAAACATTTTGACAATCGCTTCGTAAATGGAAGTGTCCTGCGTAATCAGTATCGGCAGACTCTGAACATCTCTGACCAGAATATTTCTGAGCCGGCTTGTCATGACTTCTTCAGGTTCCTTGCCTGTATAAAAATACCCGACTCTCGGACGCGCATCTAAATAGCCGCTCATTGTCAATATCGCAAGATCCGGGCGCAGTGTTGCCCTGGTTAGTGATAATTGCTCAGCAATCTTGCTGCCGGTAATTGGACCGTGCTGTTTAACAATTTTCAATATCTTTTCTTGTCTCGCATTCAGTTCCATGGCCTCACTCCCAACATTTATAATTATACCACTTTCACAACATATGAAAAGCGATTAAATTTTATATAAATTACAAATACAGATACTATCAATTAAAACTATTATTTGCATATTCGAAGTCTCTCAAGGAACATTTTTCTTTCTGTTTTCATAGTTCAAAGCAGTACATATAGTGTCATTCATATCAAGAATACTGATTAAACATTTCAATGTATTCTTTTATTCTCATATTAATTCAAGAGAAATTCAAAACCAGCTTCTGAACATCGAGTCCTTTTCAAACGTATTTTAATCATACTTTGATTATTTATTCGATGGCAGGATGAGTTATTATAGCACTATAGAGGCTGTCATCATAATTTTCTGCCTGAATTGATGATTAAAAAGATTGCACTTAAATTCAATATTTAATATAATACTTTATAAGCGAGTTAAGAATGGTGAGAGCTTAACACATATAATATGGTATAAATAACAATTAATTTATGAATATAAAAGTTGAGTGGACACACTAATTTGGGTGGAACCGCGGGTATATACTCGTCCCAGGGCAGCGATTTTGCTGTCCTGGGATTTTTTATATCATAAAACTAAAAATCAAAATATATTAAAGGAGTCGATTTGTATGGATATGGACAGAATAGTTAATTTAGCAAAAACACGCGGATTTGTATTTCCGGGAAGTGAAATTTACGGCGGTCTTGCAAATACCTGGGATTACGGTCCATTAGGTGTAGAATTAAAAAATAATGTAAAGCAGGCCTGGTGGAAGAAATTCATTCAGGAATCACCGTATAATGTCGGATTGGATGCTGCGATACTGATGAACCCTAAAACATGGGAAGCTTCCGGTCATTTAAGCAACTTCAACGACCCGATGATTGACTGTAAGGAATGTAAAAGCCGTCACCGTGCGGATAAACTAATTGAAGATGTCATCCAGCAGGAAGATGACACATTCGTTGCTGACGGCCTCAGCTTTGATGAGATGAAAAAAATCATTGAAGAACGTGATATTAAGTGTCCGACATGCGGTGCACATAACTACACTGAGATTCGTCAATTTAACTTAATGTTTAAAACTTTCCAGGGTGTTACTGAATCTTCAACAAACGAAATTTTCCTGCGTCCTGAAACAGCACAGGGAATCTTTGTTAACTATAAAAATGCACAGCGTACAATGCGTAAAAAACTGCCTTTTGGTATCGGGCAGGTCGGTAAATCTTTCCGTAATGAAATTACGCCGGGTAATTTCACTTTCAGAACACGTGAATTCGACCAGATGGAACTTGAATTCTTCTGTAAGCCGGGTACTGAAGTGGAATGGCAGAAATACTGGAAAGAGTATGCTGAAAAGTGGCTCTTAAACCTCGGTATGAAAGATGAAAATACACGTATGCGTGACCATGATGATGATGAGCTTTCCCACTACTCCAACGCAACAACAGATATCGAATATAAATTCCCGTTCGGCTGGGGAGAATTATGGGGAATTGCGAGCCGTACAGACTTCGACCTGCGTCAGCATATGGAGCATTCCAACGAAGACTTCACATATCATGATCAGGAAACCGGTGAAAAATATGTGCCGTTCTGTATCGAACCTTCACTCGGTCTTGACCGTGTGACACTTGCTTTCTTATGTGATGCATTTGAAGAAGAGACAATGGAGAATGGCGATTCACGTACAGTTCTTCGCCTTCACCCTCAGCTTGCACCATTTAAAGCAGCTGTACTTCCACTTTCTAAAAAATTAAGCGGTGACGCAATTAAAGTGTATGAACAGCTCGCCGGTGAATTCAATATAGAATTTGATGAATCACAATCAATTGGTAAAAGATACCGCAGACAGGATGAAATCGGTACACCGTTCTGTATCACTTTTGACTTCGACTCACTGGAAGACAAAAAAGTGACTATCCGTGAGCGGGACACAATGGAACAGACACGTGTCTCCATTGAAGATGTTAATGACTTCCTGAAAGAGCGTATTAAATTTTAATCTGTAAAAAGCGACGGAGAAAATGCTCCGTCGCTTTTTACTTTTTCAACTATATTAATGCTTCAACCTCACCCATTAACTCATGGGCACCTTCTTCATGATTGGAACATACTGTAATGATTTTTTGTGACTCTGGATAATACACTTCCCGAAAATTCACGCCCGGATCATATCCCATCTGTATATACTTTAAGGTTCGATTATTTTCGTCGAGCTCCATATAACCACAGTATCCGTAAAAAATCCGGTCTTCTTCATTCACTATGACACGCGGTTTTAAAAACATTTCAAGAATCTTGTCAGACAACAAAAACCCGTCAAATAATGCCTTCCAGAATAAAGCTCTGTCAGAAGCAGTTACATAGGCTCCACCGTCCGCACCGCCTTTTACAGGAAGTGAATAAATATTGGACTTCCAATATCCCCCGGACAATTCAATATATCCATGTGCTGTATTTTCAGGCAGCCTGTCCATCTCAAAATATCCGGAATGATGCATAGAGGCTTTTTTAAACATAAACGTCTCTACATATTCTGTAAAAGACATTTTTGTCAGTGATTCAACTACAAGACCAAGCAGTATATACCCTGTGTTATTGTATTGAAAGCTGCTGTTCAAATCATTCTGCATTTCCATATGCTGAAACATCGGCAAAAAATCCTTTAAGTTTCTAACGAGGTACATTGGATGTTCGACCCATAATTCTTCAAAATCATCCATGATTTCTTCATTAAAATAATCAGGCACACCTGAAGTATGTGTTAATAAATGATGAATAGTAATTTCCCCGTTAAAATTTGGGAACTCAATATCCAGACAGTCTGAAATTTTTGAATCAAAAGTAATTTTGCCTTCATCCACCAGCATGCACACTGCAGCTGCAGTGAAAATTTTGCTGCCGGAGGCAATTGAAAATCGGGTTCCCGTGTTATTTTTCAATCTTTCTGACTGGTTCCTTTCTCCGTGAGCATCAGTTAATATCGATTTATTATTTTTCGCATAATAGGCTCCGGAAAAATTAAGTTCATGCATCTTCTCTGTAATTTTGTTTAATTTCTGCTGCTTATTCATTCTGATTCCTCCCGAATATATGATTATAATTTTCAGAGGAAACAGCCTATCTGGTTCATACCATATACTTAAACATTGAAATCAGTCCTCCCTGCCTGTTTGATATTTTTCAAAGAGTACAAAGCTGATAAATACTGTACAGATCATCAGAGCAATGAGAATTTGAATGAACTGCGGTATAGACAAATAAATGATTCCAAGCTCAATCATCAGCCATTTAAACATGGATAGAATCACTGCAAGTATTATTGTAACCGGAATTACTTTATTTCTTATATTTCTCATTTTTTCCGGATTAGATTGAAATTTCGGGTATAAATAGGATAAAGAAAAACACATTACCGCCATCGCAAAACTGGTTGTTGAAATTACTGAAGGAAATGTTTCCGATATAAAATGAATGACAAACAGTAAAATAGCTGTCGAGATAAAAAAGACGGCAAAAATAAAATACATTTTTTGATAAGGTGACATTTAAGACACTCCTTAATATACAGATGCAGTACAAAATCCATAATGAAAGCGCATACTAGTGTGTCAGTTCTTTATTCCCGGCTTACAAAGTATTTAAACTCTTTAAGTTACAGTTTGAAAATAAAATAAGGGCACCTCCGTAAATTTACGGAGGTACCTTTCGACAGTCTGTCTTCATGATTTAGAAAGTTTTACTTTCTTCACACCTTCAAATAGTACTAAGACAATCATGACAGCAATGGACAGGATTAAAATAATATCCAGCAGTGGATACATGTTGTCATTTTCAATATAAATCCCTGAGTATGTCCATACAATAACCAGCGGATAAAGCCAGTCCCTGAACTGGAATCCAATGTAAACGGTCAGAACTGTAATAAGCAGTACCGCAAGCAGTGTCCATGAAATTTCAGGTATACCGAGAAACATTTCCTGATTATATGAAACTAAAAGTGTGAATATATTAACTACAGATGCCGCAGTCACCCACCCGAAGTACACTGAAAACGGTAATCGGTCAAACCAGTGATAATCCTGATTTGATGTTTCAGTGTACATTTTTATCAGTGTAACGAGCAGTAAAATAATCACTGCGGAAGATAATAAAATCCAGCCTGCTGTAAATACCAGTATCCACAAACCGTTCAACAAGAAATTAATCAACGGCCAGATGTGTAATCTTTTTACTGTCACAGCACCTGTCTCAGAAAAAAAGACCTTGATGATCCATATGAATAACAAAATATAAATTAATCCCCATATAGAAAAAGCAAAACCTGCCGGTTGAATCAGTGCCTGGTTTTCATCAGCCACAATCCCGACATTTACTGCACTCCAATAATTTAAAAATATCATTACAGAAAAACCAATTAAGTAAATTACCGCCCATTTTCTTTGACTGTTCATCCTCATCTGCTCCTTAAATCATCATTAACACTCATTTCCCTGTTCATGATGATTGAAAACAATTACTAAAAAAGAGCTTCGGACATAATGCCGTAAGCTCTTCAAATATTATTAACTTGTTCAACTCGTTTTACCCTGAAGGAGTTGAACCGGCAGCTGATAATTTGCTTCCAGTTCAATATCTTTTTTCTCCACACGCTTCAACAGTAAATCAATTAATAAATCAACAAACTGATCAACAGGCTGTGATATTGTAGAGAGGTAAGGATAATAGTTTTGAATAAACTCACTGCTGTCATATCCAACGACCTTTAATTGATCCGGCACAGAAATTCCAAGGTCAGAAGCTTTATTCAAAACGAGTAATGCAGTCAAATCATCAGTACAAAAAATGCCGTCCAGGTTGTTTTTAGACAGAATACTGCTGATTTCTGTCTCTTTTAAAAACGCTGACTGTTCCAAAGGAAATTGATATACCAGCGGCTGAAGATGATATGATTTCATCACAGACAGATACCCTTCAAGACGCTCATTTGTCGGAGAATCCGATTCATTCGTGCCTGTAAAAACAGCAATCCTTCTGCTGCCTCTTTGATAGAGATGTTCCGTCGCGAGAGATCCGCCCTGGAAATTATCACTGGATACAATCGGAATTCCTTTATCCAGATACCTGTCAAAAGAGATAATTGGAAGGTCAACATTTTGATATTCAGGAATTCCGAGATTATGGGCACCTGCAATGATGCCGTCAACTTTGTTTGCAGCAAGCATTCTTAAATATTCCCGTTCCTTCTCCGTATCATTCCCACTGTTGCAGAGGATGACTTTATAGCCCTTATCAAACAGCCTGTGCTCAATTTTAACCGCCAGTTCTCCAAAAAAAGGATTGGATACACTTGGAAAAATCAAGCCGATCAACTGAGTCCCCTTCCCTTGTAAAGACCGTGCCATTGAATTCGGCTGATAATTCAAATCCTCCATTGCGCGATGAACTTTTTCAATCGTTTTTTGACTTAAATACCCGTAGTTATTGATGACCCTAGAGACTGTTGTTGGAGAGACCCCTGCTTTTTTAGCCACATCTGTCAGTTTCACGCTCATAAAATCATCCCTTTGTATTCGTCTTATTCGTTCATTTTTCTAAGTTCCCATACATTTCCGGAAAACGCACCTTTAAATCCTTCAAGAAAAACATGTGTATCATCTGCATTTTCCAGGAAGACTCTGCTGGTCATCACACGGTATCCATCATTGATAAACACTTCACAGACGGAGCGGTCAACAAATATATGAAGTTTCAGCTTATCTTCCGGTCTGATTTCTGCTGAACGTGTTGTTCCGTATTCCTCGCCAAACGAAATACCCGCCCGGCTCCGATCCATAGTAATCGTATGATTGTCTGCATCATATGAAAGTTTTAAACCGCTGCTGTTGGTCTTATCCGCAAAAAGAGTGAGTGTTCCGGACGCCTCTGTATCAAGTTCCAATAACAGTTCATAAATATTTTCATCTGCCTTATAGACCAGCTGGTTTTGTTCTTCTGAAATTTTACCGTTTAAATCCGTTTCACTTCGTCTCAAATCCTTCATTTCCGAAACCGGTGTCTGATATAAGTGATTATCTTGAATTGTCAGCTCTTTAACAATGCTCAGACAGTGAGCCCATTCTTCTTCAAAACTCGGATAGTTAATCTCCGGAAGACCGACCCATCCGACACTTAATACTCTTCCGTCAGGTGCATTAAACGCCTGCGTTGCATATAAATCAAAACCTTCATCAAGATGAACAAGATCTGATACATCATTAATCTTTGTGTTTTCTCTGTCAAATGAAGAGCCGATAACATAAGTGTTTGGAAATATATTCTGATAGGGTTTTATATTTTTATCAAGCCCCTGTGGACAGAATAACAGCACAGGCTGTTCATCAATGAACAAGAGGTTCGGACATTCTACCATAAAACCCATTTCTTCTTTTGTATAATCGAGTTCACCAATACAATGCCAGTTCATCAGGTCGGGACTTTGATAAGTTAAAACCGCACCCTTTTTATCTTCTGTCTGGGCACCTATAATCATTAAATACTCATCCTGATACCGGAATACCTGTGGATCACGGAACTCGTGTGTATATCCTGCAGGCGGTTCAGGAATCAGCGGGTCATCAAATTTTTTAAGCTGCATATCCTGATTCAGCCACGCACCAAGCTGATAGGAATGTCTTTCCCAATGATCATTACGTACATTGCCTGTGTACATGATAAATAGTTTATCATCTACAGATAATGCCGAACCGGAATAAGCACCGTGACTGTCATAGTCTGAGTCAGGGAGCAGAACATAATCATTCTGTTTCCAGTCCACCAGGTTTTTGGATGTCATATGATACCATGATTTCACACCGTGAACAGGACCAAACGGGTATGCCTGATAAAATAAATGCCATTCCCCATTATAATATGAAAACCCGTTCGGGTCATTCAAAAGACCTGTTTCAGGCAGTATGTGAAACGCGAGCTTCCACTCTGAATTCTGAATTTCTGAAATCAATTCTCTATGATAACTTTTACTCCATTGATTGTATGGTTTGTAAGATAAGCTTCTTGTCCATTCCATAACTTGTCCCATTTCTTTTTGAACTCCTTTATTTTTTACAGTATTGATTATTATATCACAATATAATGTGTCTTTATTATGTTAATCGTCAATCATAATAATACCATCATTTTATTAATTTTTTAAGTAATAAGATTAAATTTATGATAAGCGATTGACATAAAATAGTATTATTTGTATCATTGAGAAAACGATTTCAAAAAAGGGGGAATTAACATGAATCATAAAAGAGTTGCCGAAGACATACTCCGGATGGTTGGTGAGGATAATATCCAGGCGGCTGCCCACTGTGCCACACGGCTCCGGCTTGTACTGAAAAATGATAATGACATTGATCAGGAGGGTCTTGATAATCATCCTGATATCAAAGGGACATTTAAATCCGACGGTCAGTATCAAATTATTGTCGGACCCGGTGATGTTAACAAAGTGTACAAGGAACTGACGGAAATCGCTAATATTCAGGCGGCTTCCAAAGATGAACTGAAAGAAATGTCAAAGGGCAAGAAGAAAACTAATCCTTTGATGGCTCTTGTTAAAGTATTATCTGATATTTTTGTGCCGATTATACCAGCCCTTGTTGCCGGCGGTCTTCTAATGGCATTAAATAATGTACTGACATCTCAGGATCTTTTCGGACCCCAGTCAGTCATTGAAATGTATCCACAATTTGAGGATGCTGTCAGTATTATCGGTCTTCTTTCAGCGGCACCATTTGCATTTTTACCTGTCTTAATCGGTTTTTCAGCCACTAAGCGGTTCGGGGGTAATCCATTCCTCGGTGCTGCAATGGCGATGGCAATGGTAATGCCCGACCTTGTTAACGGATATGGAGTAGCAAACGCAATCGAAGAAGGTACGATGCCTTACTGGAACCTGTTTGGTCTTTCTGTTGCACAGGCCGGTTATCAAGGGTCTGTACTTCCTGTTCTCGCCGTTTCATGGATTCTCGCAAACATAGAGAAATTCTTCCGGAAACGACTTGCGAGTGCTATAGACTTTACATTCACGCCGATGCTTTCTGTAATTATTACAGGGTTCCTGACATTTATTTTCGTAGGTCCGTTGATGCGCGGCTTATCAGACGGATTGACTGACGGACTTGTCTGGCTGTATCAAACAACAGGCGGATTCGGTCTTGGTGTCTTCGGTACTTTTTATTCACCGATTGTCATTACAGGACTTCACCAGAGTTTCCCGGCAATTGAAACAATGCTTCTTGCAGATATTGCTGCTACGGGTGGTTCATTTATCTTCCCTGTCGCATCAATGGCAAACGTTGCACAAGGTGCTGCCTGTCTTGCAATTTTCTTTATTACAAAAAATCAAAAGCAAAAAGGACTTGCCTCTTCAGCAAGTTTATCCGCAATGCTCGGTATTACTGAGCCGGCAATTTTCGGGGTCAACTTAAAACTTAAGTTCCCATTTGTCTGTGGTATGATTGCTGCCGGAATCTCTTCAGCATTCATTGGATTTTTCCATGTTCTTGCTGTGTCTATGGGACCTGCAAGTGTTATCGGATTTATCTCAATTGCACCGCAGTCCATACCAATGTTTATGGTCGGTATTCTAATCAGTATCGTCATTTCATTTACACTGACATTCTTCTACGGCAGAAAGAAACTTGCAGCGCCTGAAAATGATAAGAGTCCTGATGAAGCTGCCAATGAACAAAATGCACCTGCATCATCTGCATTAACACATATCGAAACCATCGGCGCACCTTTAACAGGTAAAGTTGTACCGCTTTCTGAAGTCAACGACCAGGTATTCTCTTCAGAAATGATGGGTAAAGGTATTGCAGTTTATCCTGAGGGACAAAGAATAATTTCTCCGGCAGACGGGACAATTACAGTTGCTTATGAAACAAAACATGCTTACGGCATTAAAACCGATGAAGGCGTTGAGATCTTAATTCACATCGGTATTGATACGGTAAATATGGAAGGTAACGGTTTTGACCGCAAAGTTGAGCAGGGAGACATTGTGAAAAAAGGTGATCTTCTCGGTACTTTTGATATCAGTGAAATTGAAAAAGCTGAATATGACCCTACCGTCATGATTGTTGTGACCAACACTATTGAATTTACTGATGTGATTCCAGTTGATCAGGAAGAAATCAGAGAAGGCGATGATATGCTTCAGGTTAAGAAGTAGCAATTTGCCGTAATTTCATTCATAATTAATTACTTAAGTTCAATGATATGCTCCCCTTTAAGTAGACACTTAAGGGGGAGCCTTTTAGTGAAATCAGAATTACACAGATATTACTTATTGTTTGTAATTTCTATAAGAATGAGCGAAAATTTAATTATCTATCAAATCATGATTTTCATAATACAGAAGTTATAAGGAGAGAAACATATGGCAAACGGTAATACTGTTGTCAAAACCGGTCTCGGATTTGGTTCTGTTCTCGCAATCACTATTTCCTGGAGTGTAAATCAGTCGATTATCTGGGCTGTGATTCATGGGATATTCAGCTGGTTTTATGTCATTTATTACGCATTAATACGATAAAAAAACGCGTCACACTAATTCGTGTGACGCGTTTTTAATATAGTACTATTTTAAAATAAATATTATTTATAGTTCTTCAAAAGTGTATTATGAATTGAATTTTCATATCCATTTTCTTTGAAAAACATCTCCAAAAACTCAACCATATATTGATGACGTTCCTCTGCACGCTTCTTCCCCGCCGGCGTGTTCATCCGGTCTTTCAACAGCAGTAACTTTTCATAAAAATGATTCATGGATGTCGTATCCTGTTTTTTATACGCTTCTTGTGACTGATGATTTTTCGGCTCGATTAATGGATTATATAATTCCTGTCCTTTGTATCCTCCGTAGGCAAATGTGCGTGCAATACCGACAGCACCAATCGCATCAAGACGATCGGCATCCTGTACAATTTCACCTTCCAGTGTTTTCATCGGCGTTTTAACACCGGCACCTTTAAATGAAATATCCTGTATGATGTCACAAACATGCCCGATGACTGCAGGGTCCACACTCAATGATTTAAGCCAGTCGGAAGCAATCCGGGGACCTGCCTTTTCATCACCGCCTGTAAACTTCCAATCCGCAATATCGTGCAGCAGACTGGCAAGTTCCACCACTGTTTTATCAACAGACTCCTCTGTTTCATCGATGAGGATCAGACTGTTGTGGTATACTCTTTCAATATGAAGCCAGTCATGTCCTGTCCCTTCTCCGGAGAGCCGTTTTTCTACAAAATCTTTGGTCTCTTCTATAATATTCATGGTTCCCTCCTACTCCATATGCACCATTTTCCTGGCTTTAAAAAATACACCTGTATATTCATCATAAATTAACTCAATGAACTTCAGAAGCATTCTGCCGTTTTCATCGCTCATCTTTACCGATTCTATATCATCAATTTTGACATGTTTCATATATGCCGCAAGATAAAGTACACGATTACTGATTAAATTAGAACGTGCCGTTGTCTCATCAGTTAAACAGTTATTGCACAGCACACCATGATACTTAAAAGAATAATGGGAAAACTGCCTGTAATTTCGATTGCCGCATACTGCACATTCATCTACATTAAGCTCTGCACCGTAATATTTAAGCATTTTAATCGCAATTAAAGACAGCACACCGTATTTTGAATTTCCGGCTTCAAATAATTCAAGGCCTTTTACCGCCAGACGGTAATATTCTGCCGTTACATCTTCAGGTGCATCTTCTATCGCTTTTGTAATCATTTCCATCATATAAACAGCACATGAATACACTTCAAAATCATTATTCACATGTTTAAACTGCTGTACTACATCTACCTCATTCAAAGTACCGATTCCTTTAAATCGGTTATAGGTAAACAACACTTCTCTAAACCCCTGCCTGAGCACGATAAAAGGGCTCTTAGGTTTATTAAACCCTCGAGCCATCAGCGGCACACTCATGCCGTCCTCATTTAAAATTGTAATAATCCGGCTGGTTTCACTGTAATTCGTCTGCCGGATCATTATTCCCCGTTGTTGATAAATCATTCGATCACCTAGTATTCATCATCTCTGTATCCGAGATTTCGTATAAAACTGCTCTTATTACGCCAGTCTTTTTGAACTTTTACCCAAAGCTCCAAATATACTTTACTGCCAAGCAGATTTTCAATATCAACACGTGCCCGTTTTCCAATTTCTTTGAGCATTTTTCCGCCTTTACCGATGACCATTCCTTTTTGGGAGTCACGTTCTACATAAATTGTTGCCTGAACTTTGAGTTTACCGCCCTCTTTATCGGCCTTCATACGTTCAACTTCCACACCGATGGCATGCGGTATTTCCTGACTGGTCAGATGAAGTGCTTTTTCCCTGATTAATTCACCGACAATAAAGTGCTCCGGATGATCGGTTACACGGTCTGCCGGATAATACATCGGACCTTCAGGCAGATATCCTCCGATTACTTCAAGCAGTTTATCTATATTATTTCCCTGAAGTGCTGAAATAGGAACAATATCACTGAAAGACAGTTTATCTTTATATACTTCAATTTGCTTAATCAGTTCATCCGGGTGAACTAAATCAATCTTATTAAGCACTAAAATAATTGGTGTTTTAGTGTTTTTCAGCATATCAATAATAAACTCATCACCGCGTCCGATTTCTTCTGAAACATTTACGATGAATAAAATGACCTCGGTCTCTCTAAGTGTATTTCTCGCCACTTTCATCATATGTTCACCAAGCTGGTGCTTTGGCTTATGAATTCCCGGTGTATCTATAAAAATCATCTGGCTGTCATCTGTCGTGTATACACCCTGCACTTTATTACGGGTTGTCTGTGGTTTATCAGACATGATTGCCACTTTCTGACCGAGCACTTTATTCATAAAAGTTGATTTCCCTACGTTCGGCCGCCCGATAATACTGATAAATCCTGATTTAAATCCTTCGTTCATTCGTCCATATCCTTCCCTGAAAATCCTAGTGGTAATAAATCATCTACCGACCGCTTAATGACACGGCCGTCCTTACTTGTTAAATACACAGGCATATCGTCATCGCATAATTCTTTCATCACCTGTCTGCATGTACCGCATGGGCTTGCAGGATCTTTCGCATCGGTAACGATAACCAGTGCTTTAAATTTGGTTTTATTATTTGAATATGCACTGACCAGTGCACTTCTTTCTGCACATATTGTTGCAGGGTATGCAGCATTTTCAATATTTGCACCGTAAATATATTCATCCTCATCCGTAATCAGCAGTGCACCGACATTGAATTTTGAATATGGTGTATAGGCACGGCTTTGTGCCTCCTGAACTTCTGTCAGCCATTCTTCTTTGAAAATACCATCATTCATAATCGTCTCTCCCTATATTAAATTTAACAGTTTGGGTAAAAATATAATCAAGCCTGTACAAACAGCATAAATAGATACCAGAACGACTGCAAATGCACTGATATCCTTAGCATATAAAGCAAGTTCATGAAAATCCTCTGTGACTAAATCCACTGCATATTCAATACTGGTATTAAGCGCCTCTACAGTCAGCACTAAAAACACTGCACTTAAAATAAACAGCCACTCTACAGCTGAAAGCTGAAAAATGAACCCTGAAATAATCACAATCAGACTGATTAGAATATGAATTAAGAAATGCGTATCTTTACGGAACATCTGCATCATGCCGTTATATGCATATTTAAATCGTTTCATATATTACTCAGTCTTCCCTGGTGGCACCAAATGCCTCTAAAATTTCATCCTGCTTCTGATTCATCTGTACCTCATCATCCTGGTCAATATGATCGTATCCAAGGAGATGAAGAAAACCATGAAGTGATAAAAATAATAATTCACGGCGGTAGCTGTGACCGTATTCAAGTGCCTGTTCTTTTGCACGATGCGTACTCACGATAATATCGCCGAGAACCCGCACGGCTTCATCATGAACAATATCATCTTCTGCATCTTCCAGTGCAAATGAAATCACATCAGTGACACTATCCTTCCCTCTGTAATCACGATTGATATTTTTGATTTCATCATTCGTTACAAAGGATACACTCACTTCTGCTTCACCTTCCTGCTTCAAATAATCATAAGCAAATGACAGAAGCGACTCGATATCTTTACGTTCGGTATCGGAAGTAAATTGTCCTGCATCAATAAAATCCACTGTAATCATAATTTCATCTCCTATTCGTATGCCTTGATAATTTTAGAAACCAGCGGGTGACGGACAACATCCGTTTCATCCATTCGGTTGATTGCGACGCCTCTCACATTATCAAGCCGGCGGACAGCTTCAATCAAGCCGCTTTTAGTAGAGCCCGGCAGGTCAATTTGTGTCTCATCTCCGGTCACTACCATTTTTGATCCGAAACCGAGACGGGTTAAGAACATTTTCATCTGCATTTCAGTAGTATTCTGTGCTTCATCCAATATACAAAACGCATCATTTAATGTACGGCCTCTCATATATGCAAGAGGTGCAACTTCAATGATACCGCGTTCAATCAGACGATCGGTCTGCTCGACTCCAAGAACAGTGTGAAGACCATCATATAATGGACGCAGATAAGGATCCACTTTTTCTTTTAGGTCACCCGGCAGGAAACCTAAATTTTCCCCGGCCTCTACTGCAGGACGTGTTAAAACAATACGTTTTACCTGATTCTCCCTGAACATCTGACATGCCAGTACAACAGCCAGGAACGTTTTCCCAGTACCTGCGGGACCGATTCCGAAATTAAGATCATTCTTTTTAATGTTTTCAATGTAGTTTCTCTGTCCGGTTGTTTTTGCCCGGATACCGCGGCCTTTTGTATCTTTGGCGATGACTTCATTATATAAATCCTGCATGTACTCAATCGTATTATTTTTTGCCATTTGAGTTGCAGACTGAACATCCCGTAAATTGATTTTAACGCCGCGTTGAATCAGTTTGATTAAATGAATCAGAACATCCTTTGCACGTTCTATGTTTTCTTCATCTGATCCGCTGACTGTAATTTCATTGCCCAGTGTATGAATGGTCACATCAAATTCAAGCTCCAGGTAAGAGATGTGGGCATCATTCGCACCGATAAGTGCCTGTGCCTCATCGATACTTTCCATATTTATAATTTTAGGCATGTATAAACCCCTTTTTATATCTATTCAACCTTTAGGTTCATCTATATTATACGGTTTATAACAGGGCTTTTACAATGATTTAATGTGATCTGGGTGAAGGATTGGAACTTTATCATCTATTATATCAGTGAAAATGAAATTCCCAGTATTTTAGAATGAAATAATTGTTCATGCTGAAAGGCTGTGTTATATTCACGATGTAAAGTAAATAATCTTTAAGGAGTGTTTTTATGGTTGAACATGTTACTTTAGGAAAATCCGACGTGAAAGTTCACCCTGTCGGACTCGGTACCAATGCAGTCGGCGGACATAATATCTATAAGGATCTGGATGAAGAAAAAGGCCGTGATGTTGTGCGTATGGCAATTAAAAATGGTATCACACTTCTTGATACAGCATATATTTACGGGCCGGAACGTTCAGAAGAATTAGTCGGTGAAGTGGTAAAAGAGTTTAATCGTGAAGATGTAGTGATTGCTACAAAAGCGGCGCATAAAACTGTCGACGGAGAAACTGTGAAGGATAATTCACCGGAATTTTTAAAACAGTCTGTTGAAGCGGCATTGAAGCGCCTGCAGACCGACTACATTGATTTGTTCTATATTCATTTTCCAGATGAAAAAACAAACAAAAGAGAAGCAGTTGCAGCATTGAAAGAGTTGAAAGATAAGGGGAAAATACGCGCCATCGGTGTATCCAACTTTTCTATTGAACAGCTGAAAGAAGCAAATCAGGATGGTTATGTCGATGTGCTGCAGGCTGAATATAATTTATTGAACCGTGATGCAGAAAAGACTTACCTGCCTTACACTAAGGAAAATAACATCACTTTCATACCTTACTTCCCATTGGAGTCGGGTCTTCTTGCAGGTAAATATGATGAAGACACTGTGTTTGATGATTTACGTGCTGATAAACCTAATTTCCAGGGACAGAAATTTAAAGATAATTTGGAAAAAGTCAGCCGTATTAAAAAAATCGCAGATAAATATGAAGAAGAAACTGCGCATATTGTTCTGGCATGGTATTTAACCCAGCCTTCAGTAGATGTATTGATTCCCGGCGCAAAACGTCCGGAGCAGGTACTGAGTAATATCAGGGCTGCTGAGATCAAACTTGAAACATCCGATATAGAGAAAATCAGCGATATATTCTCATAAACAGATTCTACGCCCCTTCCGAGGGGCGTTTATTGTATGCTTCTTCTGTTATCATGTAAATGACAGTGTCTCTGTACCCATCGGAAAGAAGAAGGTCTTTCATTACTACATCTGTCTTTGACATCCCGATTTTCTCAAGTACCTTTCTGCTGGCAATGTTTCTTGTGTCTGCTTTCCCGATGATTCTCTTCAAATTTAATTGTGAAAAACCATAATCAAGAATCATTTCAGATACTTTTCCTGCGATTCCCTTCCCCTGATAATCTGGATGAACTACATATCCAATCTCACCAGTCATTTCACTTTGATTAATATGAAGCTCGGCGGCTCCAATCACTTTATAATTTATGACAATTACTCTGTGATACAGGCTGTCATTTTCCCCGAGTAGTTCTTTAACATGGTTAAGAGTATCCCTGTATTGATTCGGTCCCCAAACCTGGTACTGTGATACCTCTGGAATCGAAGCATATTCATGAATATCGTCCACATCTGTTGTTTTGATTTTTCTTAAATACATGTTCAGCCCTCCAAAATAATGTCTGTAACTTTTCCTTAAATGGAATGATAAAATAAATATAATAAGCACATAATTAATATTAGAATTGGTGAAAATATGAACCTGAAAGTAATTCCTATGAATCACTTTGTTGCACTGGAAATTTTGTCTTGGAGATATGAAACGCCGTATGATTTATATAACATCGTCCTTAATGATGAAGAAGTAAATGAAAAATTAAATGGATCCTACCAAGCCATTTTTGACGAAGACAAACAGATTATACTTGGTTTTTTCTGTACAGGACTCTCAGCACAGGTCCCTGCAGGAAAAGCTGCAGATGTTTATAAAGAACAGTATATCGATATAGGTCTCGGCATGTCTCCTGAATACACAGGAAAAGGCTGCGGCACTGAGTTTTTGTCCTTTATTATAAAAGAACTGAAACAGATGCACCCGGACTCACTATTGAGACTGACTGTTGCAGTCTTTAATAAAAGAGCGATTCGATTATATGAGAAAATGGGTTTTTATAAGAAAGATGAGTTCTCGAGTTCAACTGTCCGCTTTATCACAATGATACAAAAAAGTTAGTGCATATACACTGATTTTTAATAAGTTTGATGATTTAGTCTAATTTATGATATATTAGACTAAATAATCGAATTAATTAAATTTGATAAGGAGTGTCGTAATATGGGGAATGAAGTGTCTATTTTCATAATGGATGTCAGCAGGTCTTCAAAAATATCGAATGGACAGGTATTAAGCCGTTACTTAGAGAGTCTGTCACTTGATGTGAAAAACTGGTGCAAAGATACTGTTACAGTGCAGATTAGTCATCGTGCAGGAGATGAGCTGGTTGTTGCTGTGGAAGGATACTCAACAGCTTATACAATAGCCTTTTATATCAGCAGGCTGTGGAAGTTTCCGGAACAGAGACCCTATTTTGGAATAACGTTCGGGGATATTGAGGACGATTTAAAATCGATTGATCTTAATACATGGATTCATCCACTTATGAAACAGGCCAGAAAAGCGAATGATGAATTAAAAAAAGAACACCCTCATCCTGAATGCCGCTTTCAGCTTTTACCTGTATTAAACGAAAATCATCACCCGGCATCTTACAACTCATTTGAAACGCTCATTAATTCCAATCTGCAGCTGCAGCAGGAATTAATTAATCAGCAGACCGATATACAGTCTGTCGTATGCGCATTATATTTAATACTCGGCAAACAGAATAAAGTCAGTGAACACTTGGGAAGGACTACAGCCACCATATCGCATCACATGAAACAGGGAAAAACGACTCTTATTTTGAGTGCTTTCCATGATATTTTGTGTGTACTTGAATCATTGGAAAAAAAAGAACACCCGCCTATTAAGCAGCTGCATGGTAATATACGCAGCCGGGTGACGTATCAACTGGATAATCACTTTCCAAAAGAACGGAGTTGAGTGACAAATGGTCTTATTATTATTAATACTGGCACATTTAACAGCTGACTTTTTAATGCAGTCCAATCAAATGGTAAAAGAAAAATTGAAGTATTTGAATCCACACATATTTCATCATTTTCTCGTGGCAGGTGTTTCATTGGTGATTATCTGGGGATACCAATATCACTTTCAAAACATTCTCATGCATTTCCTGTTACCTTTAGCCTTTATCATTTTCACACATTACTTGATTGATATTTCAAAGATAAAAATAAGCAGCAGATACCAAGGAAGAGCAGCCTCTGATATGAGACCTCTTGCAGTATTTCTTTTGGATCAAGGCCTTCATCTCGCGGTGATTCTAACTGCCGGTATCCTGTTTTTTAACATTACTGCTGAGAGTATTCGTCTGTTTTTTGAAAATGGATTCAGCACTTCTTTAAATTTTCCTGAGACAATCGTGTTTATTGTGATTGTATATATACTGGCCACAACTGTCAGCGGAGTGATTGTTAAACATATCATTGGGACTATCCCGTCTTCCCTTGCTAATTTTGAAGGCGAAATGACCCTGCAAAGCCGGAAGAATGCTGAAAAGGGTAAAAAAATTGCTGAAATCGAAAACAGTTTTACAGAAGCACACCACTACTTTACGTACTCAACACCAATACGTTCACGCGGTCGCTACATTGGATATTTGGAACGGCTCCTTGTGATTATACTTACTGTTTCAGGCGCATATGAAGCCATTGCTTTTATCATTGCTGCAAAAGCCATTGCACGCTTTAAACAGCTGAATGACAGGAACTGGGCGGAATATTTTTTACTGGGAACTTTATCCTCCATTTTTCTCGCTGTCATCCTTGGAATATTAGTCAGACAAATTTTATAAGCAGATAAAAATCTGCTTATAAAATTTAAATCTATTAAATGCCGTCCAGCCTGGATTCACAGATCTCAATAATTGTTTCCAGTGCTGTAATTCTTGCATAACGCTTATCATTTCCTGATATCACTTTCCACGGGGCATATGATGTATTGGTCAAGTTCACCATATCCTCCCCCGCTTCAAGATAAAGATCCCATTTTTTACGGTTACGCCAATCCTCATCAGTTAATTTCCATTGTTTTTCAGGTCTGCCCTGCCTGTCCAGAAACCGTCTCAGCTGCTCACCTTTATCAAGTGACAGGAAGAATTTAATTATAATTGCGCCGGAATTATATAACGACTTTTCAAAATCATTAATCTCTTCGTATGCTTGTGACCATTCTTTTTTTGTCGCGAATCCCTCAATCCGCTCAACCAGTACCCGGCCGTACCAGCTGCGGTCAAAAAAGCCGACATGTCCGCTCCTCGGTATTTTAGATGCGAACCGCCATAAATAATGATGTCTCAGTTCAATATCCGTGGGTGAGCCGACCGCATTATACGTATAGCCTGTCGGATCAAGCAGTGCGCGTGTCCGTTTGATATTTCCGCCTTTACCGGCGGCATCCATGCCCTCATATACGAGTATGAGCGGTCTTTTCTCTTTGTACAGCTGAAACTGTATCTCACGCATTCTTTTTTGAAGCTCAGGCAGACGTTCTTTATATACTTTTTTCTCTACTGTCTCCTTGTCAAAATCAAAATTAAATAATTCTGTTTCAAAGCCGGTTGTAAAACCGCCCGACACTTTTTCGCGTATATTTTTTTGCTCTTTCTTAATTCTTTTGTTCAATTTCTTAATAATGGTTTTGAATAATTTCTTCACCGCATGTTTTTTGTCATCAAAATCAATTTCGGTCCATGGACAGTATGCATCGTGGGCGATAAAACGCTCCATCTCACCTTCATAATTAAAGTGTTCAAGCCTCTCCTGAAATTCTTCAGCTTTCCATTTCAATATTGGATTCTTTTTTATCTTCTCTATATGATGCTCACGTACATCTTTAGCTGTATCAATATAAAATTTCAAAATTTCATAACCGTTTTGAATTAAGGTTTTTTCAAAGTTGTCCATATCCTCTTCAATTTCATCAAAATCCACTTTAATATTATCCCTGATATTATTTTCTTTAAACTCAATGTACTGGGCATACCAGCTTCTGAAATGAATATTGATATCTCCTTCTTTGGGAAGATGATTCCAATATCTGTGCATAAATGAGTGTCTCAAATCAAATTCTCTCGGCGGTCGGGTTGCGATAAAATCCGTATATTTTGCATCGAGTGCCATGTAAAGTGCATTTGATAAACGGGATTTCCCGGACGCCGGGGGTCCTTCAATCACTATCATAACCGGGATTCCAAGGTTATGTATCGTCCGCGTTACCTCTCCAAGCTGGAATTCTAATTCTTTGTCTGGTTCCACCATCTGCATCCCTCCAGATTAAGTCTTAATTATATACTACCCTAATCTATCATTATTCAACAGAATATTCTGTGATTATTTACTGCTTATCAGTCTACTCTCTGATGAAAAAACTTTATAGTGGACAAACGATTATAAAGTTTTAAGTGAATACTTTGGAACATTGCGATAGAGGGTTAGATGTATGTAGGTGATGAATTTTAAGCTTTTGAGAAAAAGCACAGTTGAATGTTTATCAACATAGTAATATTTTTCAAAATGTTTCTTAATTAGATCTTCCTTTTTGGAATTACTATTACACTAAATCATTCTTCTGATAACTTTTCGAATAATCTTTTAAAATTATTAACGGTATTATCGCTTAACTCAATCTCACCTTTAGTTACGGCATCTGCAAATAAATTAGAGAAGAGCACTTTTAAACTATTATCACTTTGTATAATTTCAGAACTATAATCCTTATTTATTTTTTTATAGTCTTCATCATCGATTAAGGATTCTATTGTTAATGCAGTTTCATTTTTAGATTTTGATAAAACATCCTCTATCATAATTATATTTTGACTTTCAAAATTTTTTGCCTCCTCAGTTCCTTCTTTAAAGCCATATGATTTTAATATAGCTTTTCTACCATTTACTCCTGCATTGTCCGAATCAAATAATGCTTTAAATTGAAAGCCCCATCCCCACAAAATATTAGTCAAATAAACAACATTACTAGCACCAATACTTGGAATAAACTTCATACCTTTAATATTTATCTTATTTGCCATTACATCAAGATAAATTGCATCTGAATAACCTTCCGTAATGATATTCATATTAAGTTCAGTCATCCCTATATTCTGATAAATTTTCATTCCTAATGCACTTATTAATGGTGAGAGCGATTCACTTTTTGACAAGCCATCAATTTTTTCAGACAGTATGCTTGTAATGATTTGCGAACTACCCTTTGTATTTTTTTGCACTGTTCTAATACGATCTAAACGATTTTCGTTCAGCATAAAAGGAGAATGTGTAGTATAGACAATTTGATTATCATCTCTTGATAAATCATCAAATAGTTCTAACACCTTTTTTTGAGCATCAACATGTAAATAGACACCAGGTTCATCAATCAAAAAGATAATATTTTCATTCTCTAAGTTATTTGCGAGAATATCAACATATAAATTAAGGTACCACTTCAATCCTTGACTTCGTTCAGAAACAGATAATATTGGACCGTCTGTCTTTATATAAAGTGAAAATCGATTTCTACTCATATCTGCCAGAATACTTACATTTTCTTCTTGTTTATAAAAATCATTAAACCCTTTTTCAACTTTTGTCTTAATACTATTCTTAATTTTTTCTTTTGCATCCATTCCCCGACCATTATCCGGATGATCTATACAAGCAGTTCTAATATCATCAATACTACAACCTGATGCTATTAATAGGTTCTTTAACGAGCCTAAACTAGGACTATCTTTTTCCAAAAAATCATTACTAACTTTATATTCACTTAACAAACTATTTTCTACGTATTTATAGAATTTCGGGAACATGTTATAGGCTCTTTCAAAATAATTCTTTAGATAATCATAAGTTTCTTGCATTATTGTTTTTTCTTCAATCGATAAAAGTTCTATAATCTTTTCTTTTATTCTATTTAGATGATTTAAGTAGTCAGGGACTATATAATTATTAGCACCTCTTAAATAATTAAAAACTATTTCAATATTATTCGAATTAAAATTTTTAATTTTATCTTTATATTTTTTTAGTAGTTCTCCTATGATTTCTAAGTTACTTTGAAATTCTTCTTTGTTAAAATATTCTTGGATTCCTCCAGAAATAGATATTCCAAATGGTTCGTACTCTTTAGAAATACAAAATAAGGATTGCTTATTATTTGATTTTAATCCCAATAGTTGAATTTCTGTGTCACTAAATGAACATTCTACATCAATTACCATTTTTGCATTGCCTGCACCTTGCGGTATATTTTTATAGGTGTTGGGTGGCAAACCATTTATTAATGATATCGATCCTAAAATATCGATAAGATTGCTTTTACCTGATTCATTTTTACCTATAACAGCTGTGACTGAAGAGTCAATTTTTAACTTAGTTCTCTCTTCAATAGACTTATAATCTGTTATCCAAATAAAGTCTAATTTCATATACATTCTCCTTCTAAAATTCTTATAGAATAAAAAAAAACGATGACCCATTACTTGTTTTCTGATTTTAGTTATAGATATAATTCAGCAACATATATTTTGATATCCTAATCCAAAAATTTACTAAAGACCCATAAAAATATAATAATTCTTTTTTAGGTATCATTGGCAAATTATTCTTTTAAAATTTCAGACCTTTCAGCTTTTCAGCGAGCTGATTGTTAATCGGCTCATCATCATTATTCATATATTTTTTAACTGTTTTACGATCAACTTTCCCACGGCTTTCTTTTTTCTTTCTGGCTTCAAATGCAGATAGTTTTTCACGATGTCCGCATACACATGTGAAAATCTGATTGTCACCGGAACCGCTGAGTGTGAGTTTCTTCTTACATTTTGGACATCTAGCATTTGTTGTTCTCGCAACATTCTTCTTATATCCACAGTCTCTGTCCTGACAGACCAGCATTTTACCTTTCTTCCCTTTGACTTCAAGAAGTGGTTTCCCGCAGTCCGGACAGTCTTTACCTGAAATATTATCATGTTTGAACTTTTTACCGCTCTCTTTAATTTCAGTAATAATTTCTTTTGTATGGTCCTTCATTTCTTTAATAAACACTTTTCGGCTCAATTGATTCTTTGCGATTTTTTCGAGTTTCTGTTCCCAGACTGCTGTTGTCGCAGGAGATTTCAATTCTTCAGGTACAAGATCCAGCAGCTGTCTGCCCTTTGAGGTGATACGGATCTCACTGCCGTTTTTCTCAATCAGGAAGGAATTAAATAATTTATCGATGATATCAGCACGCGTCGCTACGGTGCCGAGACCGCCGGTTTCCTCAAGAATCTTCCGCATTTTATTATCTTTAATGTCACTGTATTTTGCCGGCTTTTCCATAGCGGATAAAAGTCCTGCCTCAGTAAAGCGCTTCGGCGGATTCGTTTCCCCTGTCGTGATACTGCATTCTTTCACTTTCAGTATCTCACCTTTGTTTACTTTAGGCAGTGATGTGTTTTGAGAAACATCACCAAACACTTTTTTGAATCCTTCTTTAACGACATTTGTTCCTTTCGCTGTAAACTGTTCGCCGTCGATTTCCCCGCTCACTGTCATTTCTTCAAATTCATGCGGCGGCATTAAAACTGCAATAAATCGTTTAACAATTAAATCATAGATTCTACGTTCTTTTTCACTTAAATCGCTCAAATGAACAGTTTCCTCTGTCGGTATAATCGCATGGTGGTCACTGACTTTTTTATCATCTACATATGATTTATTTGCTTTCACCGGAGAATTCAGAATCTGTACAGCATAAGAGCGGTATTCACCGATTCCGCATGCACGAAGTCTTTCAGGAATAGTTGAAACAATATCACTGGAAAGATATTTAGAGTCTGTTCTCGGGTATGTCACAATTTTATGACGTTCATAAAGATTCTGCATGACATTTAACGTTTCCTTTGCAGATAAGCCGAACCTGTTGTTGGCGTCACGCTGCAGTTCTGTTAAATCATATAAAGAAGGTGCGTATGTTTTCTTTATTTTAGAATGAACATCCGTGACTTTTAAATCCTTATGACTGACTTTGTTTTGAATTTTCTTAATGAGTGATTCATTGAAAGTGGATGTTCTGTTTTTATCATCCGACCACTTAAACTTAATACCATCAGTCAGCACTTCAAGGCCGTAGAATGTTTCAGGTTTAAAATGTTTAATCGCTTCTTCTCTTGTAAAAATCATATTCAGCGTCGGCGTTTGTACACGGCCGCAGTTCAGCTGCGCATTGAATTTTGTCGTCAATGCACGAGATGCATTGAGTCCGACATACCAGTCTGCTTCACTTCTCGCGACTGCCGCCTGGTACAGTGCATAGTAGTCACTGCCCGGCTTCAACTGTTTAAAGCCTTGTCTGATTGCTTTATCAGTAACTGAAGATATCCAGAGTCTTTTAACCGGTTTATTTACTTTGACTTTATCTATCACCCATCTTGCAACAAGCTCACCCTCACGCCCTGCATCTGTTGCGATAATAATCTCATTGACATCTTTTCTGACAAGCTGGGATTTCACAGCGTTAAACTGTCTGCTCGTCTTTTTAATTACCATTGTCTGGAGCGGTTCCGGCAGCATCGGAAGATCTTCAAGCTTCCATTCTTTTAATTTCGTATCATACATTTCCGGAGATTTTAAAGTCACTAAATGACCCAGTGCCCATGTCACGATATAATTTTTTCCTTCTATAAATCCATTGCCTTTTTTATGGCAGTCCAATACTTTCGCAATATCTCTGGCCACTGATGGCTTTTCTGCGAACACAACACTTTTTGCCATGTGTGTCATCCTTTCATTCTTTAAACTAGTCTATATTATACAGAAAAAGCCATGGATAAGATATCCTTGGCTTTCCGGTAATTTTGAATGACAGAATACCATTCGATTGTTTACTTATGTCCTCCTCAACTATATGTCCTTCACCAGTTTGTATCCAATCCCCCACACGGTCTGTATTATTTTGGGCTTGGATGGATTCTGTTCGATTTTCTCCCGTATTTTCCTTACATGCACAGTGACTGTAGTGTTGTCTCCTAATGCATCCAGTCCCCATATTTTTTCGAACAGCTCTTCTTTAGTGAATACGTGGTTGGGGTGCTGTATCAGGAAATAAAGTAAATCATACTCTTTTGCAGTCATTTCAACTTTTAGTCCGTTGACTGTAACTGTTCTTGCCACGTGGTTAATTGTTACACCCTTCAAGGAAATTTCTGCGGAAGCACCGGACTGATTTTTAATGCGGTCATATCGGTTCATATGCGCTCTGACTCTTGCCGTAAGCTCATTGGGATTAAAAGGTTTTACAATATAATCTGCTGCGCCGTGGCTGAATCCTGTAAGTTTTTCAAAATCCTCACCTTTTGCAGTCACCATTAATACCGGAATGTCTGTCCGTTCACTAATTATTTTCGAAATTTCCAATCCGCTTTGGTCAGGAAGCATCAGGTCTAAAATAATCAGGCGGTACTGATGATTATCCAGCAGTTTAAAGGCAGTTTTACCATCACCCGCAATATCACATGTCAAACCGTTCATCTCTAAATAATCTTTTTCAAGTTCAGCAATACTCCGTTCATCTTCTATAATCAAAATATCTGTCATAACATCACCTGCGGAAGTTTAATGGACACGACTGTCTCTTTATTCAAAAGGCTGCTGATATTGATTTCTCCGTCGTGTTTTTCAATAATTCTTTTTACGATTGCGAGACCGAGTCCGCTCCCGCCTGTAGTTGAATTCCTCGATTGATCTGTACGGTAAAATGTTTCAAATACATGCGGCAGGTCGTGTTCATCAATACCGGCACCATTATCCTTAATGTCTATATACACGAAACCGTCTTTACTGAAAATATTAATTTGAATCAAAAGAGGCTCCTGTCCTCGGTATTTAATACTGTTCCCAATGATATTTGAAACCGCTCTGTAGAATTGTTCACGGTCTGCTGATACAGCTAAGTGTTGTGAACCTTGTAATTCAATCATTATTTCCGGATGATCCAATTGATATTCACTTACAATATCACTAAAATACGGCGCCAACTGAACCGGACTAAAATGAAATTCCACCTCTTCAAGGTCAAGTTTTGAGTACAAAAATAACTCATTTATCATAGATTCCATCCGTTCAATGGACTGATTGATTGTTTCTGTATACCTATGACGCTTCTCTACTGTATCAGCGACACCGTCAGCAATGCCATTCACGTAACCTTTCATAGAAGTGAGCGGTGTTTTTAAATCGTGGGACAGGCCTGCCATCAGTATCTGTCTGTTTCTGTTATATGCATCTTCTTTTTCACGAAGTGTCTTCAAATTTTTCCGCATCGTCTCGAACGAATCGGACAGACTGCCGATTTCATCGTTTCTGTTAACAGTAACAGGCGTATCAAGGTCGCCTTCTCCAATTTTCCGGGCATGTTCATTAAGCATTTGAATCGGCCGGATAATGTGTCTGCTGACGAGCCATGAAATCGTTACATTCACCAGTAAGAATACCAGTATGATGGATATGAAACGCAGCGTAATAAACGTGCCTGTACTGCCGTTAAGAGATACAATAATTAAATATCCCAGAACGATATCGATAAAAAACAATGAAATCACCGGTACAATCAGCAGTATTATATTGGATAGAACCATCTTTTTTGTAATTGACATATGATCACCCTGGTTGGTTGATTATCTTTATTATACCTAAAGAAATCAGGCCTGTAACCGTTCCCCATATGATATTTGTCATAAATACACTGATGAACGCAAATGGATTCGTCAACGGACCCATTAACGCTCCCAGCAGTACAGGTGAGAGAATACCGCTTAAAATAACTGAGGCCGCTGCATAAAATATGCCTGTCATAACTAAGTGCTGCACCGGTGTTTTTACATTTTTATAAACCATGATGATGATCCAGACAGCTGATATAATCAAGGTCAGTGATATGCTTGTGTATGGCTGACCAATCATTTCTGTAACACCCAGTATGCTCATCAACGGCCGGATTAAAGCAAATGCAGACAGCAGAATAATTAATTTCCAGTTAAACTTCATTGTCCGCACCCCTGTCTTTATAAAATACTTTTGATAACAGTAAAGTCATTGTCCCGAGTATTACACCCATCACAACTCCTGTCGATAAACTGCTGATAACCGCAAATCCCCTGATTATTATTTCAGATGGAAAAGCTGAACCAGAAAAATTCCCGCCCAATGAAACACCTTGAGGAAAAGCCGCCGTCCATAACAGCTGATGCGTGACCGCAAGAAACACACCATATATGACGCACAGCATTAACATTGTGATAAAAGGCCGCCTCACCCTTTTCATCAGTATATATACTATCCAGATAAATATCGGAATAAATACAAACAACGCATTTACAAATGTACCTTCTTTAATCATAGACAAATCATGAAGTATGACCCTCGGCACTCCTGCTAAGGATAGAAGTACCATCTCAAAAAAATGAATTCCAAAAACCGCTTTAAAATTTTTCACATTAAATCCTCCCATGTATCGTATACCTTTACTCTACATAGCATCTGTTATTAAATAATTATCTAATTCTTAAATATTTCTTAAACCATTGATTGGAAATTTTATCCTAATATAGTTTTTGTTTCAAGGTATATTAGGTTATGATAGGATTAAAATACTGTTAACTTGTAATTTAATCCTGCTGTTTTAAAAAGTATTTCCTGAAGTTGTTGATAAGTTAAAGTATCTTCCAGTTAAATATGCAAATTAGAAAATAGAGATGAGGATATTTATGAAGAGATTAGCTGTAGTTACTGTTGGAATGACTCACAGTGGCAAAAGTTCATTTGCAGAAAAATTAGAAAGCAGGCTCGATAACTCTTTTGTCTTGGATCAGGATAATCATGCTGCGTTTATTAATACATATTATCAAAAGCTTCAGCCAAAGAATGGGACTAATACACTCAAACATTCAATTACCGATTTACTTACTGATTATGCGATTGTAAATACCGACCTTCATTTCATTACCTGCAGTTCAAATCTTGTTAAAAAAGGGAGAACTTATCTTCTTGAAACATTCTATAACAAAGAATTATTCACCCGTATATTAGTATATTTTGATATTCCACACGACATCTTGAAGAATAGAGTGAAAAACAGTGTACGAAATACAAATATTTTTAGAGGTGACTATACTAATTTTGAACAGGTCCTTACGCGTCAGATTAATGAAAATTATTTAACAGACGCACAACCTTCCGCAGAAGAAGCAGATTATTTATTTGTAGTAAAAAACAATGATGAGGTCGATTCTATTATTAAAGAAATCATTGCTATAGCTGAGAAGTAATCAGCCTTCCCAATATGTAAAATTCAAATATTAATGTACGATTGGTTGCTGTTACAGGAGGAATCAGGATGTGGACTAATAAAAATTTTCTTTACTTTTTAAGTGGTCAGATTGCTTCATCAATAGGATTGGCTCTGTTTACAACTTCTCTGCCATTTTTGGTTATGTATTTGAATGGAAATGCCAGTGACATTAGTGGTGTTCAGAGCATGTTTATTGTCCCGCAAATTTTCATTTTATTAATTGGCGGAGTGTTTGTAGACCGTCTGCCGAAAAAAACTGTGATTATTCTTTTAAATATTCTAAGAGCAACAGCATTATTCATCATTTCCGTACTGATTTTTACCGGTAGAATTGAACTCTGGCATATATATGTACTTACCTTTCTACTTGGACTATTCAGTACAATCTATCAACCTGCTTTAAGAGCATTCTTACCTTCTGTAATATCCAAAGAATTTTTAATAAGGGCAAATTCATATCGTTCGATGATTAGAGAAACATCTGAAATGATTGGGCCGGTGTTTGCTGCATTTCTTGTTACAGCTTATGGTATATTCCTTACGTTTGGTGTTACAGCTGTTTCATTCTTACTTGCGGCTGTTTCATATGTTTTTATTGCAGTAAATCGTCCTCCGGATCCGAATACACGAAATACAATAATGAGTGATTTCAAATCAGGTGTCAAAATATTATTTGAAAAGAAGTGGCTTGGTTCAAGCATCTTTATCGGCTCAATCGTCAATGTAGGTATTGCATCTTTTGATGTTATCATTCTCCCAGTGTACGCAGAATATCATTTCGATGGTATTCAAAGTTATGGTCTACTGTTATCAAGTATGGCAGTCGGTGCATTTTTAGGTGCTCTTGTCATCAGCAGACAGACTAAAATAGAAAAGCGTATGAAAAAATATTATAGTTTCATGCTTATATTAGGTTTATCAATCCTCTTATTATATTTTATTAATCATTTTTATATTGTGTTAATTATAATGTTGTTGATTGGTTTTTCAATTTCATCATTCATTATACTTTGGGACAGTACTATACAAGAACTGATTGAAGAAAAATTCCTTGGCAGGATTATCAGTCTTCAAATGTTCGGAGGTCTACTCCTTTTGCCTGTAGGTTATTATTTTTTCGGTGTAATCATTGATTATATCAATTTTGAAATCAGTATTATAATCAGCGCATTAATTATAATACTCTCTGCTCTAACCGGTCTTCTGATACGGAAAATTTACGGCATTCATATTTAAAATAAAAACCCCCAAATAATTGAGAATCATTATCAATTATTGTATATTATAAATAACACTATATAAAGGGGAATTAAATCATGCAGATTTATTGGACTAAAATAAACCGTATTATTGATGAGACGCCGGAGGTAAAAACATATATGCTTGATTGTCCTGAGGGGTTCACTTGGGAAGAAGGATCTCATACCCATTTCGCATTAAAAGGATTCAATGCCGGGGAAAAACCAAATAGAAGTCTGATTCGTCATATGTCCATCTCAACTCTGCCTCATGAAAATTCAATCGGCATTACGACACGTATTAAACCGGAGTGTTCTGAATTTAAATCTATTCTAAGAGATATGGCTGTCGGCAGTGAAGTTGCACTGTTTAAAACACATTCTAATGTTCCGCTTAAACGTGAAAACAAAAATGTATATCTCCTGTCATCAGGAGTCGGACTCGCAACATTCAGACCTCTTGTGATGGACTATCTTGGGCGTATGGATAATGTGAATCAAATTCATTCTTTAAATATTGATTCAACAAAAGACTTTTTATTCCCTGATATTTTCAATGCACTTCCGAATCAGAAGTTTTCAGTTCAATTTGTAGATAACCGCATTCAGTATTATGATGCAGTAAAAGAGCTGGCAGATGATCAGGACGGACTATTTTATGTCGTCGGCAGTGATGAATTTTTGCAGCAAAACATTGAAATTTTGCGCAGTAAAGGAATAGACCCGGCACAAATTGTACTCGATAAACATCCACAGCAGCGTTCGGGCTTTTTGCCTGAGGAAATCTGATCATAAAAATCCCCCCTTATATTTGTGGGCAACCTGAAGTTTTAGGACTCTACAAATTTAAAGGGGGCTTTATTTATTATTTATCGAGGTATTCTTTAATCAGACGAAATGAGTTTATTTTATCTTCAAGTAAATGAGTATTAGTAGAAATCATCAATTCATCGACGTTTTCATCACTGTAGATACGTTCAAGCATGTTTCCAACTTCCTGCTGGCTGCCGATAATCATACTATCCATACGATGACTCACTTTTCTGTTTTCTTCTTCCGTTAGAATAAATGATTTAGCTTCTTCAACGGACGGCAGGCGGTCATCATTTTTACTTTCTCCAAATTCTCTTTCTTTCATAATACCAAAAATGATTGAACTCATTGCGATATCACGGGCTTTTTCTGTTGTCTCTGCGCAAAAAGCAGTAATTGTAACAATCACTTTACCGTTATTGCCTGATAGATTATCTTTGTAGGTCTTCAGCACTTTTTTGATATCCCCGGCATTTGACATGAACTCACCGAAACAGTAATTAAGTCCTGCCTGTCCTGCTGCCTCAGCACTCTTTTCACTCGTTCCAAGCATCCACACTTCAGGCACTTCTTCATTCTTCGGTGTAATTTTTAATTTATAGTCTGTATTATCATAGTTGATATAGTTGATAAGTTCTTTTGCAAGTTCCGGCATATTCAATGCATTTTTTAAATAATTATCACTTAATGCTTCAGATACTTCTGCCGGTCCGCCGGGTGCACGGCCAATACCAAGATCTATTCTTCCCGGATATAATGCAGATAAAGTGTGGTACTGTTCCGCTACCTTAAATGGTTTATAATACGGCAGAAGTGTCGCTCCAGATCCGATTCTGATATCTTTTGTCAATTGTCCGATTGCTGACAGCACCACTTCCGGCGCTGATGAAGCAAAGCCCGTCATTCCATGATGTTCAGCAATCCAAAAACGATAAAAACCGGATTTATCTGCAAAAACTGCCAAATCCACTGTATTGTTCAGTGCGTCCCTGGAAGATTCTCCTTTTGATACAACTGCCTGATCCAGTATACTTATTTTCAATTACGACGCCGCCTTTACATCTTTTAAGGTGACATTGTATTCCCCCACCTGGCCGGCTTCATAAAGATTTGTCCGGTCGGTATAATAATTTACAATTTTCCCACGAAAGTTTAAATTTCTTTCAGGAACCTCCACATCAAAAATCTCCTGATAAAGCAGTACAGCAATATCATGATATTCGTCACTGGTTACATCAAAAATAATTTGTATTTCTGACTGACCATCGTTTTCTTCATAACTTTTCAAATCGATTGATACATTATTTAAAAGAATTTTATTTACCATAAATCATTCACTCCATTCCTGAATAACTGTAACATGAGATAATTGATTTTCTTAAAAATTTGCCTGTGATTAACTGTTACCCACTAAGAAATCTACTATAGTAGGATTGGCAGTTCTTACCGCATGAACATTACTCGAATCATTCCCACCAAAATTAAGTGTCATTTTCCCGGACTGCATGAAAGACATCACTGGTATGTTTACGAAACTGTATGGAAATGCAATAAAATGTCCGGCATCTTGGAAGTCCAAAAATATATCCTTTGGATGAGTGCGTTGTGTTCTAATTAATTCTGAAAATGCTGATGACGGCCAAAGCTGATCATCAGCTCCTGAAATTAACATTATTGGACAAGAAATATTTTCAACATCAATCATTATATTTTTTAATTTTGAGGATTTCTTGAGAGAATGAGTCCATATTTCTAAAAAGCTCATTGGTTTATTTCGAAAATAATTCGTAAATGATTTAAAAATTAAAGATGGTGAAAATCGTGTTTTTAAATATGGAAGTGGTACACCATCGAGTGTCCAGCTTTTTACAGGAGCAAAAACACCTTCTCTCATTCCGGAAGTTATATAGGCTCCAGGCGCACCAGCAATGATTGATTTATAATCATCATAAACTGATCCAAGAAGCAAAGCCAATTCCGCTCCTTTAGAATATCCAACCAAGTGGACATTCCCGTCACATCGTTCATGATTTTTAAGATATTCCGTTGCTTCCTTAAAATATTCCAATGGAATATTCTCTAAATTTTTCGGCAGATTCTCACTATTAAAATACGGTAAGGCGTATACAAGAAAATTATGAGAAGCTAAATATGCGGCAGATTCCGCTTTACAGCCACCGTCAGAACCACTCAACAATATAACGGCAGGAAATTCTCCACCTTTCTTTGGCTCAAATAACAGGCCCTTCCTGTCAGAAGTCGAATATTCTAATTTTCTAACAGGTTTTCTATAATAGATTAATTTGAAATCTGTAATATACAACACCTTGCCTTCAGCCATCACTCTTAAACTCACGAGAATCGGCAACTCATTATTTTTTTCAAAATAATCTTTTCTTCCAGCAGCTTTTTCTTTCATAGACCATAAAATCCCATTGGAGTCAGCAGTGTAATAATCACCTTTTACTGGGGATTGTTCATCCAAATTCACCTCATTATTATTCGGCATGTATTCATTTACCGATTTGAAAATTTTATTATTATCGTCCTTCATCTCAGTAATTATAGTTATTAATTCTTCCGGGCAGTTTTTTATCCGTAATTTCAAATCTTCATCGATAAAAACCTCTTCCTTCAATCCTTCAATATATACCAATAAAATCACCAACATCTTCTATTAATTTATGTTATTAAAACTCAATGTGCTTATTATATCAAACTTTATTTTTACTCTTATAAATATGTGCAGACTAAAAAAAGAACCTGCAATCTCACTGGATTACAGATTCTTAAAGTTCTATATAAACGCTCTATTCTTCAGCTCTTCAGGGCTTCTGCTGTATCACTATTTTCAGGAATTTCACCATTCGGCGTTAATTCTTCAATAACCTGTTGGACAATTTCTTCTTTCTGCTCTAATTTTTCTGAAACTGCAGCTATGATATCCGGTACTGCCAAAATTTCTGTACCGTGCTCAACTTTTGTTTTAACATGTGGTGTTTTCACCCATGTACCCTGGTTCGGCCAGGTATAGAGACCGATGAATTGAACAATGAAATCTGTCAGCATAAACCATTGAACAGCGATAAATACTTTAAAAGTGTTATGTCTGCCGACTTTTTTATACGTACTGTATATCGGCAGCACTCCGAAGCTGTAAAGTATTAAAAGGATGTTAAAGCCGTAAATATATAAGAAGTAATCATTTACAGTATGCCATGCCGATGTCAGATCCGTTGTCATTACGACAGTTAAAAATCCGCCGTTTAAAACGGTCAGACCTGCTATTGATGATAGTAAAATGATAATCAGCACCATATGGAGCGCCTTACCCATACTCATCAGGAAGAAAATTTTGTCGAGATACTTAAGATTGAGTGTCTTGATGAATTTTACAGATAAAGGAATGAACTGCTTAAATGCAACATACCAATGCCCTTTAATCCAGCGGTGTCTTTGTTTCATACTAATCTTTGTATGCTCCGGTTTCTCATCGTATACGCCCGCAAAATCGTTCCATAATATTCTGCCGCCGTCTTTTACAATGTCAATCTCCATCTCCAAATCTTCAGTAAGAGATTTAAATTTAAATCCACCCTTCGCAATCAACCAGTCTGTACGAATGAAAAACCCCGTACCTCCAATTGAATTCGGCAGACCGAGACGGTATTTTGCTGCCTGCATAAAACGGTTATTTGTCCAGAAAATCACGCTGTAACCGAGGCTGACTAACTTATTGTAATTTTTAGTGCCGAGATACGTTTGTATCGCTTCCGGTTTGTCTTTAGTAATATATTGTGAGTTGACTTCTTTTAAAATATTATCGTCAACAAAATTATCTGCATCAAGAATCATAACTAAATCATAATTTTCCTGAACATTTTTAAAGCCTAATTCTCTAAGTGCATATTGAATCCCTGCCGGTTTGCCGACACCTTCACGCGGAAATCTTTTTTGAATCGTATCAACGACAAGCATTCCGTGATTTTTGGCAATTTGAGTGGTCTGATCTGTAGAATTATCACTGACAACACAAATGTCATACAGTGACGGATCATATTTAATACGTTTTAAATTTTCCAGCGTCTTCAAAATCACTGTCTCCTCGTTGTGTGCGGCAATCAGTATAAGAAACCTTGTCTCATCTTCAAGAATTTCATAATCTTTCTTTAAATTTTTATAACCGAATAAAGAAATGAAAAGATTATAACCGTAAACAACCATGAAATAAAACGATAAACTAATAGTAAGCGCATACAACACAGTGATAGAAAAATTTAAAAATTGATCCAATACGTATCCCCCTTGGCACAACGTGCCGTCATATAATTTGTCTATACATGTATCATACTACAAAGTATCTATAAAAATATAGATAAATATGTCAGAAATAAGTAATTTTTTGAAAATTTTTTAATTTAAAAAGTACGCAGCAGGTTCTGCGTACTTTTCAGTCTTTCAATATTACTCAATATACCGCTTAATATGCGCTGCAGTAACAGAATCTTGTACATCCAGAAGACCTTCAGGAATACCGCTGTACAAAATACGGCCGCCTTTTCCACCTGCACCGGGTCCGACATCAATCAACCAGTCGGCATGGGTCATCATTGTCAGGTTATGCTCAATTAAAATAACTGTATTACCCGCTTCAATCAACTGTTTAAAACAATCCAACAATATTGGAATATCAGCCTCATGAAGACCGGTGGTCGGTTCATCAAAAATAAATGTATGTCCAGAACTGCCGTTATCTAAATGTCGGCTTAATTTTATTCTTTGAATTTCACCACCGGATAGTGTGTCGAGCGACTGCCCGAGTCTCATATAATTCATGCCGGTAGACTGAACTGTTTTTAATCTGTTGTAGATGTTCGGCATATCTTCAAACATATCCAAAGCTTCTTCGACTGTTAAAGATAAAACATCCGCAATTGAATAACCTTCTACTTTTGCGTCCAAAGCTTCTTGTCTGTATCTGGTACCATTACACTCCTCACATACCTGAGAAAAGTCACCCATAAATGCAAGCTCTGTTTTGATGATACCTTTGCCGTTACATTCAGGGCAGGCACCGGTGGAATTGTAACTGAACATGCCTTTTTCAATGCCGGTGTGTCTGCTGAAGAAAGTTCTGACTTCATCAAACAAATTCATATACGTTAACAGATTCGAACGATTTGATGCATGGACTGGTTTCTGGTTAATAAAAGTCGTATCCTCTTTATTTTTAAAGCCTTCCCGGAGCAGTGTACTTTTTCCGGAACCTGCAACGCCTGTTACCACCGTAAGAATGTCCTTTGGTATTTTTACAGATACATCTTTCAAATTATTTTTATTAATATTTTGAAGTTCAATATATTCTTTCGCTGCTGCCGGCTCTTTCTTTAAATGATGCTGCTGATTAAGACTGGTGCTTGTCACAGTATCAGAATCGAGCAGTGCCTGATACGTCCCTGTAAATGTCACCTGTCCGCCGTGCTGTCCCGCACCGGGTCCAATATCAATAATATAATCAGCTGTTTTGATTACATCAGGATCATGCTCAACAATTAAAACCGTATTTCCTTTATCTCGAATTGATTTCATTATGCGGTTAATTTTTTCAATATCTTCCGGGTGCAGACCGACACTCGGCTCATCAATAATATAAATCAAATCAGACAAGGGACTGTTTAAATGCCGGACGAGTTTTATTCTCTGGGATTCCCCGCCGGATAAACTTGTGGTCTCACGGCTCAGTGTTAAATAATTTAACCCGATATAAGACAGTGCCTCTAATTGAGAAAGCAGCGGCTTTATAATATACATTGCTTTGTCATCATCCAGAGTTTTTAAAAAGTCAATCGCATCATCAATAGACAAAGATGTAAAATCCGCAATACTTAACTTCTTAATTTTACAGGAAAGTACTTTGTCGTTCAGACGTTTTCCTTTACATGAAGGGCATTTTGAAGCAGTCACTACTCTGTTCACATCTTTCAGGAAACGTTTCTTCTCAAAATTATCATTCAACAGAAATGAACGTCTGAACCTGTGAATTAATCCCTCAAACTTTGCAGTTTTCGGCCAGTTATCCGGCGGATTCTTAAGTTTTTTCGGTTTAGTGTACAGGAACGTATCCAATTCTTCTTTTGAATAGTCTTTAATTTTTTTATCATTATCAAACAGCCCGCTGTATAAGTAGCGCTTCCCGCGCCAGCTGTCCGGACTGAAAGAAGGGAACTTAATGGCATCTTCGTTTAATGATTTATCAAAATCCAGTAATTCATTTAAATCAATATCTTCAACATAACCGAGCCCCTGGCATGATTCGCACATGCCGCTTGGATTATTAAAAGAAAATACACTTGAATATCCGACAAACGGTGCACCGATTCTTGACCATAACAGCCTGACAGATGCATAAATGTCAGAGATTGTTCCTACAGTTGATCTCGCATTGCCGCCTAAACGTTTTTGATCAATCACCATCGCTACAGGGAGATTTTCGATATGATCTACGTCCGGCTTATCATATTGAGTCAATTGATTTTGAATATAGCTTGAATAAGTTTCATTCAACAGACGTTCTGATTCTGCTGCGATTGTATTAAATACCAGTGATGATTTACCTGAACCTGAGCGTCCTGTAAATACAACAAGCTCTTTTTTCGGTATATCAACATCGATGTGTTTTAAATTATTTTGACTGGCACCTCTTACTTTGATAGATGTCATTACACTCACCTCAAATATCATTGTACTTGAAAAGAGACTTAAATTTAAGTCTCTCAATTTTTATGTTTATTTATTTTATCAATCAGCGTTTCCCATAAATCAATGATTTCATCAGAGTATTCAACATTCCGCTTACTGTAAAGCATTTCTTCATAGATTTTTGTTAAGCGGCTCATTTCATTTATAAGAAAGGCTTGATCTACCCTTTCGGCATATTCCCGCAGTGTTTCATCCTCTGTTCTCTCACCTACAGTTTTACCGAGTAGTTTCAGCAGATAAAAATAGGCGGTCTTGAATGAACTGCTGTTTAAACTGCTGACAAGACGCTTTCTGATAAAATAAATTCGGATACGTCTCCACTTAATCAGAACAAACAGCAATAATAAAATAATCAGTGATGAAATACCGGCAGTCAAAAACAGAGTGGGACTTCTACTGCCGCTGTTTTCACTATCTGCAGCTTCTTCATTGTTCTCTTCGATTTCTGTTTCAGGCGTTTCAGGTTCATCAATCACCGGTTCTTCTGTTTCGGATTCTTGTGGCTCAACAGCTGTCTCACTTTCTACTTCTTCAAAGTCTGCAAGATTGGTAAAGCCCTGAGTCGGCTCAAATGGTACCCATCCTGTTTCCGGAAAATAGACTTCCACCCATGAATGTGCATTACTGTTTGTCACTCGATTAATATAAGTATCTGTCTCATCCGTATCCTGCGACCTTCTCTCACCGCTCGTAAATCCCTTCACCCATCGTGCAGGAATATCCTGCGTTCTGAGCATCACAACCATCGCAGTGGAGAAATTATCACAGTAGCCGTACTGCGTTTCGAATAAAAATTGATCAACATAATCTTCCCCTTCACCTGTTGTCGGTACATCAGTCAATTGGTAATCAAAACCATTAGCATTAAAATAATTTTCAACAGCCCGCGCTTTGTCAAATCGATTATCAAAAGGCTCTGTAATCTCCGATGATAAATCAAATACTCGTTCCGGCAGATTGTCCGGCAGCTGGGTATACTGTTCAAGAATATCTTGATTATCATCTTCCGGACTGTTTCGAAGGTTTTCAGTATCAAACACCGGGTGTTCATATGAAATTTCCTGGTATCCTAATTCCCCATCCTCTGCATTTTCATAGTGAAATACAAGTGTTTCACTATTTTCATATAAATTCAGTACGCCGTTATTATTTTCTGCATCAATTGAAACCACACCATATGGGTAGGCAATCAACGGCAGACCGTTGCCGCCCCGGTAATCTATTCCTGTATTCATAGATTCTGTCTGCACATTGTCACTATTAAACGTAGTGAGTGTTACACTGCCGTCTGCCTGTTCTACAGGATTTTCCTGATTCGAGACCTCCCAGCCACGTCCCGTATAAATATCTTTTGTTTCCAGCCTCCAGTAATGATCTTCTGTAACCTCCGCTTCGAAAAGTAATGTATTATCAAGAACCAGACTCCCTCCAAGGACAGAATCATCTGCACTGTAACCAATACGGGATATATTATCCTGGCCTTCGCCTTCATTCTGAACTATTGACAGATTTTCAAGAAAAGGCACAGGATTTGTCCACTCCGGACTGTGTTTCGGTGCCTGATACGCAGCATAAGTAATGACAGGAATGCATAACAAAAGCGGTACAGCCCAGTAAATCATTTTTTGAATATGTGTCACTCTTACATTTGAACTCTTTATGACCTTACTCATCCCCGATAAGCCCAAAGTAATCATGGATATGATGAACACCCGGATTACTGCATATGTACCATCAAAAGAAGTATATGAATCAACAGCGGCAATCATTAGAAAAGTTAAAATGATAAAGAAAAGCACATCTTTCCTCACCGCCATCAGACGGTATAATAACATTGCCATCGACCATATGAGTAAAAGACAGAGAATAGTCCTGAAAAACAAAGTCAGTTGAAACCATTGACCGGAGAATATTAAACTGATATTGAGTAAAATCTCCTGCACCATGACTCCGAGCCATCTCACATCGAGTATACTGCTGTCAAAATATAATATGTGAATAATAATCAGCAGCACACTCCCGTTAATCAGAAAGCGAATAATCCGGTTCAATCTTAAATAAGTTATCAAAAAACAAATGACTGTAAACAGTATAAATAAATCTATTCTCGTATCTTCAAAGATAGTCTGAAGAGGATAAATCCATTCTAAAAATAAAAAGAAACCTGCTGAATATAATAATAACGGACGCCAGCCATTATCTCCCGACTGCTTCATATACTCCTCACCTCGACAGGATCTTCATAAAAAGATTTTAAATTGATTTCATACACTCTGATATTTGACAGTGACAGCTTGTGAAGTACTTCTTTATCCTTATTCGACAATCTGCCCATGTATAAATATATCAAAGAAAAATACCCGGCATGTTTGCTGATATTAATGATGGAATGGACAGGTACATTGCTTGAAGACGTCATAATCATCACAACGTTTCCTGATTCATTTGTTCTGCTCATTTCATTAAATGAGGTCTCGGGCAGTATTCCAGAATCTCTTTGACGCCGCGATAAATATTCATCTATCATTATTTTCTGAATGTCACCTTCACTCATATCAAACGATTCAGTAACACTGCCGAACGATATAAAATGCACTATATAGTCTTTCTTCGACAGTATTCTCGTAAGGGATGCACTTAATTCAATGGATGCTTCATATAGTACAGGTGCAGAATCTTTCCTCATAAAATTATTATGAATCACCCATATGTCATCACTTTTTTCCTGATCAAATTCTTTTGTCATCACTTCATCTTTCCGGGCAGTTTGTTTCCAGTCAATCCATGCCATTCTGTCACCTGGAACATATTCTCTCGCACCCGATACTCCCGTAATATTAATAGACGGAATATGATAGACGGCCGTACCGCCCTCGCCTTCAACACTTTTCACATCGTCAATCTTTAATTGATGATGATACGGATAAACTGTGAAAGACTGCTGAATGCTGAAAGTGACACTTTTTCGTATGATACCGAAGATATCTCCGGTTTGTATCTCGATATCACTTAAATAATGTACCCCTCTTGGAAGGTGCTCTAAAGTATAACTGTATTCAAACTGTCTTTTGAATAGTGGAAATAAAATACCGGAAGCCTCTCTGTCAATTTCCATACTTCCTGCTACTTTTGGAAACTTGTATTTTTCTTTACCACTGTCTCCTTTCATTAACGAATCAGGTATTTTATCCTGTACTGTACAGTATTGAATCGGAAACGGAAGACGGCGTTTTATAATGATGTTCACCTTGATTTTATCTCCGGATTGAAAGACAGAAACATCATTCTGTCTTTCTACATACCAAAAACGAATTGGATATAATAAAAAAATAACAAGATACAGCATGACAGGAAGAAAAGCGTAAACTAAAAACCAGCTGACAAAGCCGCCCTGAACCATCGCATATGTATAAAGAGAAAGGGATATCACAAATAAAAAAACAATCCGTAATACCAGACTAATTGTCTTCATCATGTACCCGCTCCTTTTTCAACTGGCACACGGATTGATTGAACGACTGATTCAACCACATTCTCATTTGTTTTTCTCTGATATTTTGCTTCTGAAGTCAGTTTTAAGCGGTGGGATAATACAAAAGGTGCCATATACTTCACATCATCAGGTATTACATAATCTCTGCCTTCAATATAGGCATAAGATTTACTCGCCTTCATCAAAGCAAGCGCACCTCTCGGACTCACACCAAGATAAATATCCTTATGATTCCTTGTATGAGTGACAATATCCATAATATAGTGATGAATGGTCAAATCTGTGTAGATTTCAGAGGCCTCTTTCTGTGCTGATAATAATTCACTTTGAGTCATGACAGCTTTAATGTCCTCAATTGGATGATGGCGGCTGTTCTTTAAAAGCATATCCAGCTCATTTTGATAATCCGGATAGCCGAGTTTCAGTTTCAATAAAAAACGATCCATCTGTGCTTCCGGCAGAGAGTAAGTACCGTCATATTCAACAGGGTTTTGTGTTGCCATAACGAAGAACGGACTGTTCAGCTGTCTTGTAACACCATCAACAGTGACACTGTTTTCTTCCATTGCCTCAAGCAGTGCAGACTGTGTTTTAGGCGAGGTCCGGTTAATTTCGTCAGCAAGTACAATATTCCCAAAGACAGGTCCTTTAATAAATCGGAAGTTTAGTTCTTTTGGATTATAAATAGACACACCTGTGACATCCGACGGAAGCAGGTCCGGAGTAAATTGAATTCTTGAAAAATGACAGTTGATTGACTGAGCCAAAGAACGTACAAGCATGGTTTTACCCACACCGGGAACATCTTCAAGCAGTACATGACCTCTTGTCAAAAGTGCGGCAAGACTCAGCTTGATAACCTCTTCCTTACCGTAAATTACTTCCGCCACATTATTTAATACATCTATGATTTTCGAGTGATTTGAAAAATTTTTTTCAGCCATTAAATTTCTCCCCCCGATAATATGTTAATATTTTCATAATTATCAAATTTTAATATATTGTTTATATTATGCTACCATGCAGACAGTAATAATGAAATTATTAGGTTCTTAATTTTTATTATAATAAAAGCCTGAGGTCATCCCCAGGCCGTTGTATTCTATTAAAGTCTTTCCTGTTTTTGTTCAGGCTTACCATACTGTTTAAACCTCTATATGACCTTACTGATACCAATCAACAGGATACTTCTTTATCCGTCTGATTTAATCACCTGCATTGCTTCTTCATCTCTTTCCATCACTGCACGCGCAAACGGACATTCCGGAACAATCTTTTTATTTTCCTGCTTTGCATAATCGACCATTACACTTACAAGACTGCTGCCTACACCCTGTCCTGACATATGGTCCGGAACTAAAGTTGAATCTACGATAAAATCCCCATCATCGTCTAACTTATAAGAAATATATGCTTCCGGATTTACGTCATCATCTCCGATATAAAACATATTCTCACCTTTTTTAATATCTATATCCATTTACTGTTCCTCCATTCCATTGTTTTCTTATATATTCTCGTTAATGCCACTTTTGAAACATTGAATACAAAAAAAGAACTTCAACTTGAGAAATCTCAAATTGAAGTTCTTTTTTATTTTTAAGCTTGAATTTCAGGCTTTTTCTTAACAAGTCCGAGAAGTACCGCACTGATTACTGCACCAATCAGAAGTGCAAGTAAGAACATCATTACATTTTCACCAACACCGACTACAAAGATACCGCCGTGAGGTGCCGGGATAGTTGCCCCGAGTCCGAGTGCCATCGCACCTGCGAGTGCAGAACCAACCATCATTGTCGGAATAACTCTAATCGGATCTGCTGCTGCGAATGGGATCGCACCTTCTGTAATAAATGAAAGTCCCATGACAAAGTTTGTCGGTCCTGAAGAACGTTCCATTTTTGTGAACTTACTTCTAAAAATAATTGTGGATATTGCGATTGCAAGCGGCGGTACCATTCCGCCGATCATTGCTGCTGTAATAGGCTCCGGATTACCCGCAGTTAATGCCGCAATTCCAAATGCATATGCGGCCTTATTGAAAGGACCACCCATATCAATTGCCATCATTCCACCGAGTAATGCACCTAAAATCACTATACTCGAACCACTGAGGTCAAACAAGAAAGAGTTCATTGCTGAATTCAATGCGCCTGCAGGCGGTTCAACAATATAATACATAATAACCCCGGTCAAAAATACACCGATTAACGGGTAAAGTAATACTGGTTTAAGGCCTTCAAATGAAGCCGGTAATTTTTCGAGTACTTTTTTAATACCTAGCATTAAATAACCTGCTAGGAAACCTGCGATCAGACCGCCAAGGAATCCTGATTCCATCACTGATGCCATCAGTCCGCCGACCATACCCGGTGCAAGTCCCGGTCTGTCAGCAATACTCAATGCGATAAAGCCTGCTAAAATCGGAATCATCAGTTGGAAAGCATTACCACCGATGAAGTTAATCATTTCCGCAATTACATTATATTCTGCATTCGACGGATCAGCGGATTCAATTCCCCAGAAGAAACTGATTGCAATTAAAATACCACCCGCAACAACAAATGGCAGCATGTTTGATACACCATTCATTAAATGTTTATAAATTGTTGCGCCGACACCTTTTTTAGAGTCTTCTGATTCACTCTGGCTGCTGCCGGACCCTTTATAGACACTGCCTTTTTCGTCCAATGTATTTTGAATCAGTTCCTGTGGACGTTTCATACCATCTGCAACCGGCACCTCTGTTAAATGTTTACCGCTGAACCGGTCCATTTGAACATTGGTATCTGCTGCAACAATCACTCCGACTGCACGGTCAATTTCTTCAGCAGTCAGTTTATTTTTCACACCGCCTGAACCATTAGTCTCAACTTTGATGTCCACATCCATTTCAGCCGCTTTGTTTTTTAACGCATCTGCTGCCATGTATGTGTGTGCAATTCCTGTCGGACAGGCCGTAACTGCAACGATAAACGGTCTGCTGCTGTCTGCAGGAACCTCTACAGTTTCTTCCTCATCGGAAACAGAGTCATCAAAATGATTAATCGTATTTAAAATATCATCAGCTGTCTCTGCTTTTAATAATCTTTCTTTCGCTTCCGGATTCATTAAAATTCCGGAAAGTTTTGCAAGTGCATCCAAATGTGTCGTTGCCTGTCCTTCAGGCGCCGCAATCATAAAGAATAGATGTGCAGGCTGTCCGTCAAGTGAATCATAATCAATACCTTCTTCACTGCGTCCGAACATGATTGACGGTGTTTTTACTTCTGCTGTCTGAGCATGAGGGATGGCAATACCATCGCCGACACCCGTTGTACTTTGTGACTCTCTCTTATGAATCGCAGCTTCAAACTTTTCAGTATCCGTAATTCTGTCTGCATCAAATAAACCATTAACCAGTTCAGTAATCACATCATTTTTAGAAGCCGAGTTCACATTCATGTTAATCGTTTCTTTTGTTAACAACTCTGTAATTCTCATGAAATTCACCTCTTTATATTTTTTCTACTTCAACATTCGGGAACAGGGCCTCTATGTCATCTATCGATGCCAGGTCCTCGTTAAATGCGGTTGCACTCCCGGATGCGATTGAGTATTTAATCTGTTCCACGATATCTTTATCCTCGTGACTGATAAAACCTGCGACAGTTGAATCTCCTGCACCGACAGAATTGACAAGCACACCGCCAGGATTTGAAACTCTGAATTGATGCTCTTTATTTATAAACAATGCACCATCTTTACCAAGAGTCACAAGTACATTTTCAGCACCCTGCTCAATCAAATATTTTGCAGCTTCAACCACTTCTTCCACCGATTCAAGTGAACGTCCGATAATACCTTCCAACTCAAACTTATTCGGTTTTACAAGATACGGCTGATACTTTAATGTAGATGTCAGCTTTTCACCTTCTGCATCAATACTGAACGGTACATTCTGTTGATGCAGATGTTCTGCCAGCCGCGCATACAGGGCATCATGACCACTCGGTACACTTCCAGCAAACACAACATGATCATCAGAATTCAGTTTTTCAATTTGATTGATTAAACTTTGAATATTTTCTTCAGTAATGACAGGACCGCTAGCATTAATTTCTGTTTCCACTGAGGTTTTCAACTTTACGTTTATCCGCGTGTCACCTTCCACCTCAACGAAATCATGTTGTATGCTTCTTAGATTAAGTTCATCCTTGATAAATTCTCCGGTAAAACCGCCGATAAAACCGAGGGCAAGTGTTTCTTTCCCATGCTCTTTAACAATACGTGATACATTGATGCCCTTTCCTCCCGGAAATTTCTCAGTCTGATTCGACCGGTTCAACTCACCTTCCTCAAGCTCACTGAGTCTGACGATATAATCGACGGATGGATTAAATGTAACTGTATAAATCATGACTACTCACCTCCAATTATTTTTGTAATCTTAGCTGCCTCACTAAGAAATTTTGAACTGTTTTTATTGGTAATCAATGCTGCTTCATTTAGTGCGGCAAACTGGACAAATGCTGTTTTGTGAAATTTAGAGTGATCCGCAAGAACGAACTTCTGCTTCGACTGCATTATTGCAGTCCTTTTTATATGGCCTTCATCACTGTCAGGGGTTGAGTACCCATGCTCTAAATCAACACAGTTTGTACCGATAAAACATTTGTCAAAATAAAGATTCTCAAGCTTCTTTATCGCATCATGACCGACAATTGCACGTGTAGTCAACTTAACTTTACCACCAAGAAGATACACATAGTATCCTTTTTTTACAAGTATATCAATCAGTGTCATATTGTTAGTGACAATCGTCAAAGATTCTGCATCAATAAACGGAAGCATTTCATATGTTGTAGTCCCCGCATCAATAAAAACAGTATCTCCATCATCAATCAGTGACGCTGCAAGTTTACCAATGTATACTTTCTCTTTTAAATTACGAATAGATTTATCAGAAAAAGTCGCTTCTTTCTCAATTTTGTCCAATGTGGCCCCGCCGTGTATACGTGTTAACAGCCCGGAACTCTCAAGAAAGGTTAAATCCCTTCGGATGGTTGCTTCACTGCTTTCTGTAATATTAACAAAGTCAGCAACACTGCCCGAACTGTGACGATTTAAAAATTCCAGTATTAAATCATATCTTTTTTGTGTCAGCATCTCTATCACCGTCTTAATCATAACATTTTAGACAATCATATTCAATCACATTCAATCAATTATAATCAAAATAATTTAAAAAAAGAGGACCTTTCTAATTAGAAAGGTCCTCTGATTCATTATCTTCTAGACTTCGGCTTACCTAAAATTTCACTGAAAATAATACCATTAACTACTGCACGCTGATCAAATGATAAATCTTTTTTTGTAACATGCTTTCTCCCGGACCTATTTCTTTTGTGAGACTGCGTCCGGTCGTCACCATATTGATAACGCACCTGTTCAGCAACATCTCTGCCAATTCCTGATGTGCGGGTCTCTTTTTTGGGACCTTGGTTTCTGGAATAGCCCTCACTGTATACTGCCTGCTTTGATTCAGCAGCACGTTTACTGTGTTCAGTCCGGTAACCCCGGTTATTTTTTTGAAAATCACGTTTATTTCTCTCTCCTGAAGAATTACGTTCACTTCTGGAGTTCTGAACTTCCTTGACTTTCTTCTCTGCTTCCTGCTGCATACGACGCGATTCTTCAGTTCGTCTTGTTGTCTCTGACTGTCTGCCGGACGGACGTTGTTCTTCTTCAGTACCCATGGCTTTGTCATATTCTCTTTTAAACTCGCGTTTTAAATCTTCAAAAATACCTTTGGAACCTGATGATTCATCCCGGTTTTCCGGCTGACGCCGCCTTGGTGCAGAGTTGCTCCGGCGTTCCATCTTACTCGGATCAATGTTTCTTTGACCCTCTTTTTCTTTATTTGCCCTGCTTGCAATAGTTGAATATATGATACCACCAACAATGATTAATATTGGTAAGAGTTCCATAATATCACGACCTATTCTTCGTCTTCACGAGACGGATTAGTCATCTTGTTGATTGAGTCCCTCATATTTGTATCTGCTTCAACATTTTTAAGGTTATAGTAATCCTGAACACCGATGTTACCACTTTCAAGTGCGCTGGCAAATGCAAGAGGTACTTTGGATTCTGCTTCAACCACTTTTGCTCTCATTTCTTCAACGCGCGCTTTCATCTCCTGCTCTTTGGCAACAGCCATTGCGCGGCGCTCTTCGGCTTTCGCCTGAGCGATGTTCTTATCAGCAACTGCCTGCTCAGTCTGCAGGTCGGCACCAATGTTTTTACCGATATCCACATCGGCAATATCAATTGAAAGAATCTCAAATGCTGTACCGGAATCAAGACCTTTTGACAATACAGTCTGTGAGATACTGTCCGGATTTTCAAGCACTTCTTTATGGCGCTGTGATGAACCAATTGTTGAAATAACACCCTCACCTACACGGGCAATAATTGTTTCTTCACCTGCACCACCGACAAGTCTTTCAATGTTTGCACGTACAGTAATACGTGCTTTTGCTTTCACTTCAATACCGTCAACCGCAACACCGGCAATAAATGGTGTTTCAATCACTTTAGGGTTTACGCTCATTTGAACGGCTTCCAGTACGTCACGTCCGGCAAGGTCAATTGCCGCACAACGTTCAAATGTCAGATTAATGTCCGCACGCTGTGCAGCAATCAGTGCATCAACGACACGGTCAACGTTACCTCCGGCAAGGAAATGCGCCTCAAGCTGGTTTGTCTTCAGCTTAATCCCTGCTTTATGTGCTTTGATTAAAGGTTCAATTACACGTTTCGGTTTAACACGTCTTAATCTCATACCTACAAGTGTGAACAATCCAACCTTAACTCCTGCAGCTACTGCAGAAATCCACAGGCCGACAGGAACAAATGACAGCAGGAATGCAAAAGCGATGAGAACAATAACAATCAGGAATATAACCGTTAATGCTCCACCCGTAATAAACATTAAATCCATATTAAATTCTCTCCTTTAATATAGTTCTATTCTTCTACCGGTCTTACTACGATTCTTGTACCTTCAACAAATATAATTTTAACTTCCACATTCCCTGCAATGTAAGAACCTTCTGCCACAGCATCAATACGACGATCATCAAGACGAATCGTTCCAGACGGCCTGAGTGGGGTAATTGTTTTTGCAATTTTGCCTAATAATTCCGAACGGTCATCAAATGATGTATAACCCGATTCCTTATCTGTTGAATCACTCAGTATTAGACGGCTGAAAAACGGAAGTCTTCTTTTATTATTTTTTTTCACAAGTATCACCCACAATATAATCGCTATAATTAAAATAAAAAGTAAGAAAATGCTGTATAAAAGTATATTTCCACTGACAAGGAGTATACTGATCAATATCATAAACATCCCTAATACACCAAGGAATGTGCCGAGTATAAAAAACTCAAGCATAATCAACAGTGCACCCAGTCCGAAAAGAAATAAGCCACTGATATTGTGACCGTCAGTTAACAAATGACCAGCATAAAAAATGATGATTGATGTAAATGCCACTACACCAAATAAGTTAATGTTTGTTGAAAACACCTGTAACACAATACCAATAAAGAATAAAGCCAATAATATAAAGGCAATCACAGGACTTGTAACAACATCACGAAATGTTGTGATTGTGCTACTCATTATTAACATCTCTGTTAACGCCATGATAATCCCCTCCAATCTAATTATACATATAATCATCTTAAAAATAAACGAAACCGTAACGGTTTATGTATAAAAATTAATTTTTAATACATTTCTTAAAATTTTGTAATTGAATTTCGAAAAGATATATTATAAAAAAAGACAACACCAGTCAGGTGCTGTCTCTATATTAAATTACCCGAGGGAGGTCGGATTATTTAAATTTACGCTTACGAGCTGCCTCAGATTTTTTCTTACGCTTCACACTTGGCTTTTCGTAATATTCTCTTTTACGAACTTCTTGAATCGTACCGCTTTTAGAAACTGTACGCTTGAAACGACGCAATGCATCCTCAATTGATTCATTATTTCTAACAACTGTTTTAGACATTAATTTTCCCTCCCTCCGAATAAACACATGCAACATTAAACATAGAATTAACTATGTACTCACACATTATAATATAAGTCTTTTTTTCGGTCAACTTTATTTTAATAATCTTCTTTTGAAATGCCGCCGTTAATGATTTCTTTACCGCTTGAAGCTCCTATGCGTGTTGCTCCGCTGTCAATCATCTGTTTGGCATCTTCAAACGAACGGACACCGCCGCTTGCTTTAACACCCATTTCTTCTCCGACAGTCAGACGCATTAAAGCGACATCTTCAGCTTTAGCACCTTCTCCGTTGAATCCTGTAGATGTCTTAACAAAATCTGCACCGCATTTCTTCGCAATCTGGCATGCAGTAACAATTTCATCACTCGTTAAAAGTGCAGTTTCAATAATTACTTTTACCAGTGTATCTTCCCCTGCAGCATCACAAACCGCTTTAATATCATTATAAATATAATCTGTATTTCCGGATTTCAATGCACCGATATTAATAACCATATCAACTTCATCAGCACCGTTTTGAATAGCGTTCATTGTTTCAAACGCTTTAACTTCGGGCGTTGTCGCACCAAGAGGAAAACCGACAACTGTACATACTTTTACATCAGTTTCTTTAAGCAGTTCACTTGCTGTAGTTACCCACGTCGGATTAATACAGACACTGAAAAAGTCAAATTCCTTGGCTTCTTCACATAATTCAAAGATTTCATCCTGAGTTGAAGCAGGTTTTAATAAAGTATGATCAATATATTTTGATAAGTTCATTTTGATTCCTCCAAATTTAAATTGTTCTTTCTAAATAAGCATATGTTTTTATCATCGGCTTTTCCAGTACTCTGACAACTTCGCCTTTACTTACGGGATAGCCTGGTTCAGTAATTTTCACTTTAACCAGTTCACCGGTCAGTGATTCGTCACCATCGACTTCAATTTTCAGGTAATTATCTGAATGTCCGATAAGCTTGCCGTCCTTCATTTCCTCAGGAATGATTTCCAGAACACCATCTTTAAACTGCTCAGCATAACTTTGTGCAAGTTCCTTGTTTAAATCGAGCAGACGATGGACTCTTTCATTTTTAGTTTCATTGTCAATCTGATCTGTCATTCTTGCAGCAGGTGTCCCTGTACGGATTGAGTACGGGAATACGTGTAGTTCGGAAAAATGGTGTTTACGGATGAAATCATATGTCTCCATAAACTCCTCTTCAGTTTCACCCGGAAAACCGACGATTACATCACTTGTGATTGCAACGTTCGGCATAATTTCCTTTAATTTTATAATACGGGATTCAAAGAATTCCATAGTATATTTTCTGCGCATTCTTTTTAATACAGTATCACTGCCGGACTGAATTGGGATATGAAGGTGTCGTACAATTTTGTTTGAGTCATTAATGACATCAATGACTTCATCTGTTAACTGGCTTGCTTCAATACTGGAAATACGCAGACGGTTTAAACCGTCTACTTCCTCAAGGTCACGAAGAAGCTGTGCTAGATTGTAGTCTTTTAAATCTTCGCCGTAGCCGCCGGTATGAATACCCGTTAAAACGATTTCTTTATATCCTTCATCTACAAGTGTCTGTGCCTGTTCTACTACCTTCTCAGGATCTCTGGAACGCATCAGGCCGCGTGCCCATGGGATAATACAGAACGTGCAGAAGTTATTACAGCCTTCCTGTATCTTTAACGTCGCACGGGTCCGGTCTGTAAAATACGGCACATCCATCTCTTCATATGTGCGTTTTTTCATGATGTTTTTAACACCGTTAATCGGTTCGCGTTCTTTATGATACTGGTCTACATATGAAAGCAGCTTATCCCTGTCTTCTGTACCGATAATAATATCAACACCAGGAATGTCCATAATTTCTTTTGGTGACGTCTGGGCGTAACAGCCGGTTACTGCAATGACGGCATCCGGATTCTGACGAATGGCACGACGGATGACCTGGCGGCTCTTTTTGTCCCCTGTATTTGTTACAGTGCAGGTGTTCACAACAAATACATCTGCATTCTGTTCGAAATCCACACGCTCATAGCCATCGTTTTTAAACACCTGCCACATCGCTTCTGTTTCATAATGATTTACTTTGCAGCCAAGTGTATGAAATGCAATTGTTCTATTAGTCATAACATCAAATCTTTCTACATTTATTAATAGGATAACTTAAAATATGATAGCACTTTTACAGCCTTCATTCAATCTCAAGGCAGTAAATCTTCTGCAAAGCAACAATTTAAAACATCATTATGTAGGAAATAAAAAAACAGAAGCACCTTTGTATATGCTTCTGTTTTAAAACGGTAATATTCACTTGTCATGCTTTCCTAGCTCCATTGAATCAGCTGTGCAATTACTAAAAATACAATGGCTGTTCCAATCCACATGAAGAACAGCGGCAGATAAAAACGCACCCACTTATTCCATGAGATCCCTGCCAGTGCAATTGTAGCCATAAAGTAGCCGGAAGTTGGGTAAAGAAGATTACCTACACCATCACCAAATTGATATGCAAGTACTGCCGTTTGACGTGTGACACCGATTAAATCAGATAACGGCGCCATAATCGGCATGGTTACAAGCGCCTGACCGCTTCCGGATGGAACTAAGAAGTTAAACAGCATTTGGAAGAAAAACATACCGACGGCTCCAAAAACTGCCGGCAGCCCAGCAACAACTGACCCGATGTTATTAACAATTGTATCCATAACCATTCCATCTTCCATAACCACACCTACTGCACGGGCAACACCAATAATAAATGCCCCGACAAGAACATCTCTGAAGCCCTCGTTAAAGCCGAAACATATCTCTGTAAAGTTCAGTCCTGCAACCCTGCCGACAACTACACCCATTACTATGAACAGGCCGGCCATTTCAATCATGAACCACCCCTGGGTCAACACTCCGTATAATAATACTCCGAAGAACAGAAGCAGCAAAACAGACGCAACTTTTTGTCTGTTATTAATTTGCAGCGGATCACCTGTGAAGTTATTCTTTAAGTACTGTTCCCTCTTCTCAGCATCGTCATAATACACAAGACTGACCTCAGGATTCTTCTTTACTTTCCCTGCATAACGCATCAAATAAATCATACCTATCAGTACAAAAACAACAAAAGCAATGATTCTAAATTCTATTCCTGAAAATACCGGTACATCCGATAATCTTTGGCCGAGGCCTGTATTTACCGGGTTGAGAAATCCAGTCGTAAAACCTGCAGTCGTTGCAATTAAAGCTGTACCTGCAGCAACGATGGAGTCATATCTCAATGCAATCATCAAAGGTATTAATATAGGAACATAGACAAGACTCAGCTCCTGAGTCCCAATCAAACTGCATATCACGGCAAACAGTACAAACAGTATAGGAATAATCATGATACTGTTTTTTGAGAATTTCCTTGTCAGTTTGTCGACACCAATTTCTATTAAACCGGTCTTTTTAATAACCGCAAATAATCCGCCGATAATAAATGTGAAAAATACAATTTCGCCTGCTTCAATTAAACCTCTCGGCACAGCAGTCATAAACTCCGTAAGACCAATTGGCGACTGCTCCACACTCTGGTAGGAATCCGGATCAATCGTCGTTCTTCCATCCGGCCCTGGTACTCTGTCATAAGTACCTGCAGGAATGAAATAAGTCGCAATTGAAGCCAGAATAATAAAAACAAAAAGAATGACGTATATATGAGGCATTGTAAAGCCTCTCCCCTTAGACTTAGCGCCTGTTTTTTTATGTTCAGCCATTTTATCCTCCTTTGTTATAACAGCTCTTTTAAGAGCCTGAATACACTTCAGATTCACACATAAATTTAAACTTATGTATAAAATAATTTTTAAAAATTTCAGATGATAAAATAGTGAATTAAATTAGTCAGCGGCTGCTGATTCAGTTTATTTTACCGATTCATATTCATCAAGGGCTGCCTGCAGACCTTCAGCATGATTTAATTTCACACCGTGACGAATAAGCACTGCCTCTAAAGCTGATAGTACAAACAATACGTTCTCTTTCCGACAGCTGTAGCCCATTGTGCCTATCCGCCATATTTTACCGTGCAGCGGTCCGAATGAACTCGCAATTTCAATACCGAACTGCTCGAGAAGCATGTTCCGGACAGAGTCTCCGTCAATACCTTCAGGAATTTTTACGCAGGCAACCATCGGCAGCTTCCATTCAAAATCGTTAAATAATTCAAGACCCATAGCTTTAATTCCTGACATTAGTGCTTTTTCATGTTTTTTATGACGGTCAAAACGGGTTTCAAGCCCTTCTTCCAAAACGATTCTCACACCTTCACGCAGGGCATAAAGCATTGAAGTCGCTTCTGTATGATGGTTTAACCTTCTCGGTCCCCAGTAATCCTGTAACTGGCTTAAATCAAAGTAATTGCTCTGAATTGTTGGTCCTGATTCAAGATTGTCTTCAGCAGTTGCAATTCCCCGTTCTACTTTCTTTCTTGAATTAAGGACTTTTTCAATACGCTCATTATATGTAATTGGAGACATACCTGAAGGTACAGACAAACACTTCTGCGTCCCGCCGATTACAGCATCAAGCTGCCATTCATCAACTTTCACAGGTGTTCCTCCGATAGTTGCAACAGCATCAACAATACATAAAACATCCAGTTCACGACATGCAGGACCGACTTGATCAAGCGGCTGCATGCAGCCCGTGGACGTTTCTCCATGTACCACAGCGAGCACTTTAGGCTTCACTCTTTTTACCGCTTCAATAATTTCATCCTGATTAAATACTCTGCCCCACTCACATTCAATCGTATGAATTTCAGCCCGGTTCCGCTCAGCAATTTCAGTAAGCAGATGACCAAAACGACCGAAAATCGGAATAAGCACCTTATCTCCGGGCTCAATCACGCTGCTCAGTAAACTCTCAATTCCTGATCTCGAAGTTCCGTCTATAGGAAATGCCCACTGGTTCTCAGTCTGGAACACACCCCGGAGCATATCCATTGTTTCATTCATAATTTTAGTAAATGCCGGGTCAAACTGTCCTAGAATCGGGGTGCTCATTACACGAAGTACTCTTGGATCAACTTCAACCGGTCCGGGCGTCATAATTGTTCTTAAAGGCGCGTTAATTTCTTGATAGTTTTTCATTCCTAATCCTCCTGTAGAAGTTCTTGTTATTCTTGTCATCAATATATAAATATTTCACAGATGTATAAAAAATGTATAAATCATAAAAATAATTTCAAAATCCAATATTTATTCTGTCATATGATATTCTCATTAAATGGTAATAAAAGGAATAAAGTGATTATACGAAGAGAAATACATTTAATATTTGGTGATTTCAAAAATATTTTTTTTCATAATAACACATTTCAAAATAAAGAGTGTCAGTTAATTTCAAATTTTCAGCAATAAAGAGATAAAATATAGTAATAATAATCCGTTATATAGTTTAAATACACATTTAAAAGCGTTTTATTCTTCCGATGAATGATGTGACACCTTCAATGACATATATATTCCATATAAAATATCTTTACCTGAACTCGATCCCAAAGTAAGTAATTTTTCGATGGATTCCGGGGATGGATGATGGTGAAGATCCGTAATTCTTGAACTGAAAATACCATCAGCAGCACAGTGAAGGAAATTTTTGCTGACTGTCGTCGTTAAGGGTTCTTCAATCAGGACTTTCATGGCCTTTATATGACTTTCATTAATAAAGGGATTGATAAAATGTCCGTAAAGTATGCCGACGAGTATATCATCTCCGGTCGGTGTCAATCCACTTCCCCGGCCAATAATATACCTCAGATCACTTTCCACACTCTGTACCAGTTTCAATCTTTTTATAACATCAGAAATCAATTCCATATTGAAGAATGACGACTCATACGTTTCAAATGATATATCATCAATGCTATCAAGCAGTTTTTTTATATCCGCGTTATAAAAATCAGAATCCGGTGTAAATATTTCCGCCCTGCTGCAGTCCAGTATAAAACGTGGATGCCGGAGTATACTGTCTTCGACCATTAAGCGGTCGCCGATATTAATCACAGCTTTCATCTTCTGTACGTTTACGGGATCTACTGAAATACCGAATGGGAATAAGCCGTTAATATCTGTTCCGATAAATATTAACTTTTCATCAGCACCTGATATATTTATCCCTTTATCGAAGATACTGTGAACTATAAAGTATTTATCCTCTGTCATTCGGTCGACGGCAGTTATCCCGACCCAGTCAGCATAAATTCTCATTCTTTAAATCCGAGTTTCTCTGCGTACGCTGTCACTGCCTTTTCAAAGCACTCCACCGGAGGCTGCACGGTGCCGGCACCAATCTGCCCGTAACCTGCAATTTTATGAGCTATTCCTGTATTAATTACTGGTGTAATACCGGTTTCGACTACTTTTCTTGCATCAAGACCTAAGCAGGCACCTTTGAAATCCCACGTTGGAATAATAAAATTCGGGTGGTTGCTGATAAATATTTCCGCCATCTGATTGGTGGTATCAAGTGCATCATTAAATCCACCTGAACCGACAAAGCGTGTTACTGCCGGGGCTGCAATCATAGCAACACCGCCTAATCCGATTGTTTCCGTGATTGCAGAATCTCCGATATCAGGATTCGCATCTTCAGCAGAGTAACCTGTAAAATATAAGCCATCCGGTGTATTAACCGGGGCAGTGAACCATTCATCCCCCATTCCCGAAATACGGATACCAAAGTTTTCACCGTTTCTGCACATTGCAGTAACAACTGTTCCATCCTTAATCACGGCAGCTGCATCCATTACTGCCTTGCCTGTTGCCATCGCAATATTTAAAAAGAACTGGTCGGTGTTTGATAAAAATTGAATCACATCTGTACGGTCTTTATTATCAATTTCTTCAAGTCCTGAAATAACAGGACCGACCTCTTTTAAAAATACAAGGGATGCTGCTATATTTCTCTGATGAAATTCATCGCCCATGGCAATCGCTCTTGCTATTAAAACATTTACATTCAGTCCGCCGTCAATATTTCTTAATGCCCTGCCAAGTACAGGACCAAGAATGTTCTTCATCCAGTGAAGACGTTCAATTACCTGTATATTATATGCCCCGAAACGCAGTACAGCACCGATGCCCTCATTCATCTGACAGTATGCCTCATTACCGTTTTCCTTATTTTCTACTACCAGCACCGGCATATTGGGTGAGGTAATTCCGCCCATCGGACCGACAGCTCTGACATGATGGCACGGAATAAAAGTGATTTCCCCATTTTCAAGCAGCTCCCGTGCAGCCGTTTCGTCTTCTGCCCATTCTTCAAATAAAACAGCCCCAATACATGAGCCCTGCATTGGATCAGTCATGTTCTCATATTGAATCGGCGGTCCGGCGTGGAGGAGAACATACTCTTTAAGTTCGGAAATGACTGATTTCGCCGGGACAACATCAGTCAGAAACGGGGATGCTTCAGTAATTTTCTGAATGACGGCCTCATTTGCTTCATTAATCGTTTTATAATTCATTAAAATTCTCCTCTTCATAATTATTCAAAAACTGAAGTATTTTCATTAATTTTTCGTCCCCGCCGGCAACCGGCCTCCAGTTAAACTGAACACAATCTGCACCATTGTTTTTAATCGTCTCTGAAAAGCTTTTTAAGCCGATGTTAATCACACTTGGTTTCATATACATTAAAGAAAGGATACTCTCATCTATAGATAAATCCTCTTTTGTGTGCTCGATTGTTTTTATTTCCGGGTTCGGATTTGTAATTTCTCCACCGGTTAACTCTATCGCTGTGCGGACCATCTGATCATTTGTATCACAGACTATTACACCGATTTCCCTTAAAGTTTCAATTTGTTTTCTATAATTTTGCGGATCATTTTCTGTTCCCACAACTGTCGCAAGGATTTTAATATTTCTTTCTTCACTTTCAAATACTTTTTTGATTGCAGGCTGAAGTGCCCCTGCCATATTGTCATGACTGCCGTAACCAATCACAACATCAATCATGATGACTGCTGTAGAAGGGTCATTAATTGATGATTCAAGAATTTCAATACGCTTTTCAGGGTCAATCATAGGATGCGGCTTCCCTTGAGTATATATATCATCACCTAAATCAATAATTTCATGATTCCTCGTTTTAAGTACTGCTGCAGAATGACTGTCTTCAATAATCTCTTCATGAAATGCTTCCTGGATTAACATTGCCGCTTCAGAAGCCAGTGTTCCTCCGGAATAATATCCCTTGATCCCATGTTGATTTTCCTCAAAAGACACATCAACCCCTTGTACTGTTTCCGGCACGAAGACAGGTTCTCTGCCATCCGCCAGTTGGACTGCAGCTGAAGCTGCTTCATGAAGTGTGTATGCATGATAAATATTCGGTTCATGGTATGAAGGTCTTTCTCCTAAGAACAATGTCACCACAGGCTTCTCAACATTTCTTAACAAATTCAGAACCTTCTCCTTCACTTCTTTTGCAGGCGGCTTTGAAATCACTGTAATGACTTTTACATCGGGATTTTCATTCAATGCTTTAATACTGTCAATCATCGTCACTGCACCGACTTCTGAAGATAAGTCGCGTCCGCCGGTTCCAAATGCGTTCGATACACCTTTACGAAAGCGGTCAATAATTGTAGTCACTTCCTGGATTCCAGTGCCGGAGGCACCGACCACTCCAATATCCCCTTCCCTCACTGAATTTGTAAAGGCAAGGGGCACGCCGTTAATAATGCCGGTACCGCAGTCCGGTCCCATAACAAGCAGACCTTTTTCACGAGCCTTACGCTTCAGCTTGATTTCATCTTCTTTCGGCATATTATTACTGAAAATAAATACATGCATTCCATGATTCAGAGCATTATCTGCTTCCATTGCGGCGTACTGACCAGGGATAGAAATGAGAGCAAGGTTTGGATTTCCTGCCATCTCTACTGCTCGTTTCCAATTATGTGCTTCTTGGTCCGCCGGTCCATTTTGCGACACTGATTTTTTCTTCAGCTCCGACTCTGCTTTCTCTTTTATTTCAGAAACCGCCGATTCATTCTCTGTGTCTATAACAATGACAATGTCATTCGGCCCGGCGTATTCGAGTTCAGGAGTTTCAAGACCTGAAGATTTAAAAATATCTTTATTTGCCGGTGTTCCCATCATTATAGAGACTTGATTCACATTATCCATAGCCGATAATTTATTAGATAAAAGCATTAAAGCAATTGAATCCTGATACATATTCTCTTTTATAATCGTATACAACATATCTCATCCCTCTGTTCTTTTTATTCCTGTATTCAAGATAATACATCCGCAGTTAATATTTATAAACCTAATGTCAGTCCTTATAGGCAAGCTGATAAAGAACATCTTTCAGTACTTCAATTCCTTTGACCAGATCATTAATATCCGTTTCCTCATTAACATTGTGGCTGATTCCGTCTATAGATGGAACAAAAATCATTGCTGTCGGTACAAAGTCAGAAAAAATCTGGGAATCATGACCGGCACCGGATGCCATCACCTTGTATTTTTCCGGTGCGTTACTTTCAGCTGATGATTTGACAGTTTCCATCAACCGATTATTCATTAGCTTCGGCTCTTCATCCATCCAGAGCTGAATATCATATTTAATATCATTTTTGTTTGAAACTTCTATAATTTTCTCTTCAATTTCCCGTGAAAAATCATTTAATGCTGTCTGATCAATATGCCGGCAGTCGATAGAAAAATTCACTTCACCCGGGACAACGTTCACTGTATTCGGAACAGGTGACACCTGGCCGAAAGTTAAAACCAGCGGATCGCCGATTTCAAGTGCACGTTTATTTAAATCATATGCAATTTCAGAAAAAGCATTTACTGTATCCCGGCGGAGTCCCATCGGGGTTGTACCGGCATGGTTCGCTTCTCCCTTTAAATTAACGGCATATCTTTTCTGCCCGACTATACCGTTAACGACACCGATGGTTTTATTCTCAGTCTCGAGAACTTTTCCCTGTTCAATATGTATTTCGACAAATGCCTTAATATCCTCCCGGACATTATCTGTTTCCCGGTAATCGAATCCGGATTCCCGCATCGCATCTTCAAACTTTATTCCGTCTGCATCAAAGGCATTTTGAACATCCTTTTTATCTGCAAGATTAAAAAAGTTCTTGCTTCCCCAAAATGAATATGGGAATCTGCTGCCTTCCTCTTCACATAAAGACAGTACCTCTAAAGTTCTGAGCGGCTGTCCGTATGTTTCATTCAAATACTTTACAGCAATGAATGCAGCTAAAATTCCATACTGTCCATCCAGATGCCCGCCTTCAACAACTGTATCAATATGTGAACCTGATAAAATGGTTTCATCCGGATATCTGCTGCCTGTAATACGGCCCGATAAATTTCCAACAGCATCGAAATCTGTTTCAAATCCATTTTTCTCAAATGATTTTTTAAGTTCACTTACAGCCGTCCGCCACTCTTCAGTATATAATAAACGGGTAATCCCGCCCTGTGGTAAGCCGCCGAAGCTTGAAAACTGCTGATCCAACTCTATAAATGTTTCCTTAATATTCATTGTTTGCACTCCCAATTAAATTATTCTGAACCTACAAATACTCTGATTATATCAAATTCACGTCATCTTGAATATTGTAAATATTCAAACTAAAATTATCAAGCTTTTTCCTCTTTTATATTGATTCTGTTTGATTAAAACCATAATAAAAAACCTTCAGTGACTGAAGGTTTTTAAATCCAATATTAAAAGTTACTCTCTAAGCACTATTACTGAATACTTTTGGATATGTTTATATAATCTCCTAATTTTAATGAATTGGAATTGCGTCCATGCCCAATTTCTTCTGTTTTAGCAATAGGAAGACTGTTATCCATTAAAATATTTTGAATTAGCTGCTCAACTGACTGTTTATAATTTTCCTGATAATATGTAAATGTTCCTAATAAAAGACCTGAGATTCTATCAAACTTATCTAACTCTTTTAATTGATGAACCATTGAGTACAAATTTTCTTCGCCACCGCCCAAACTTTCTAAAAAGAGTATCTTATTTGTTAAATCAGGCATATAACGAGTACCTGCTAACTTTAAAAAACAACGGATATTGCCACCTATCACGACACCTTTTATTTCACTGCCTTGAATAAACTTCCAGGCTGTTTGATACAAATCATCTGTATCATTAAGAAAAGAAGCTTTAAATTTATTGATTTGCTTTCCACTCTTATCCCACACCAAAGTCGAAACTTGAAATAACTCAACACTTTGGTCACTTTGACTAATCAAACTGTTGAGGACTGTTGTAATATCACTGTAACCATAAAATTTCTTTTTCTGATTTCGGATAAGTGAATAATCCAGATTATTCAAAACACCATTTGCTGTATCTCCTCCGGATATATCGAATATAGCATCTATTGTATTATCGGCATAATATTCATTCATAATCTGCGCTTTTTTTGCACCGTTAAAAAGTGTTCTTTCCAATAATGTCGGGCTGAGTACAACATCTAATCCTAATTTAGTTAACACCTGTTCGATTTTATATACTTCCTGAATATCTTTTGGCGGGTTAGAATTTCCAACCAACGCAACTTTTTGTATATTATTCATATTAAATAATTAGTACACTCCTTATATTTCTATTGATTTTTATGCCCCCTCATTCTTCAATACTGTTGGATATCGACTTTAATCTATATCATAAATTAGAATTACAGTTCTACAAATAGAGGTGATTAACAAAATATTAAGACTAGCTATCATGCAGTCACTATTATACACCGAAGTCATTATATCATTTAAATAAAAAAGACATTCAATTACACATAATGAGTCAACTATTTTGAATACACTTTGCCAATTTATCCGAGTGTACATTATAAAAAGCCTAAGCATATCTTGATGATACCGCCCAGGCTTTTTGACACTATATTAATCCACTATTAAGCTGACTGCGGAAAGGAAATATAAAGGAGCAGTTTCAGCTCTAAGAATTCGTGTACCCAATCTAACATTCTCAAAGTTTTCTGCTGTCTTCACTTCATGTTCTGAAAATCCGCCTTCCGGACCAAATATAAAAGCAATTTGTTTCTTACTTTCAATATTGTCCATGTGTTTTTTCAATGCTTTGGATTGATCAGTCGAGAGGTCTTCGTAGGCAAAGTATACTTCTTCATCACCACTTACATCAACATGATTCAATTTTGCAGCAAAGCTTATACGGGGAATCACCAATCGTTTAGATTGTTCACTCGCCTCTTTTACTACTTTTTCATAGCGCTGCAGCCGTTTTTGTCTTTTCTTATCATCAAGCTTCACAATACTCCGGTCTGCTTCATATATCACGAATTCTGAAGCACCGAGTTCTGTCGTTTTCTGCAGCATCCATTCAAATTTTTCTCCTTTTAACAAGGGACAGATGATTCTGACCTTTACAGGCAGTTCAGTATCTGAGGATTCCTGAGAAACTACTTTATATTGAATTGAGTCATTTACCTCTGTAACTGAACAGATAAATACATTTTTATCTGCGTCTACCATTTCAAAAGTATCATCCGGCTGAAAACGCATCACATTTTTCATATGATGCGTGTCGCTTTTCTGTACTTCCAATACGCCGCCGGTTTTTAATATTTGATTTGTAAAATACCTTTGCACAATTATCACACCTTTTCAGATAAAATCGCTGTCCAGCCGTCTTCTTCCAGGATATCAACGATTTTAAATCCTGCATTTTTAAGATGATTAATAATTTCATCACGTTTTTCAACAATGATTCCCGACGCAATAAACTGTCCGCCCTGATTTAAGCGTTCAAATGCATCATCAATCATCGCATCGATAACATGTGCAAGTATATTTGCAATAATCACATCAAATTGCCCGGATTCATTTTTTAGTAAATCACCAGTCTCTAATTGAATGTCTTCTGCGCAGCGGTTCAGTTCAAAGTTTTCTCTTGCCACTTTTAAAGAGAGTTCATCAATATCTGTCGCCTTTATGGATCTCACGCCCATTAAATGCGCACCGATTGATAAAATTCCGGATCCTGTACCGACATCGATAATTTTATCAGACGGGGTAATTATTTTTTCAATAAACTTCAGGCACATACTGGTTGTGGGATGATCTCCTGTTCCAAATGCCATTCCCGGATCAAGCTTAATGAGTTTATCATTTTCTTCCGGCGTATAGTCATCAAGCTCCCAGGAAGGTACAATAACAAAATCATCTGATACTCTGAAGCTGTGAAAATAATTTTTCCATTCATTTTCCCAATCTGATTCTTCGATTTCAGAAATTTTAATTTCAACTGAATCTTTATCAACTAAATCGCTGTTTTTAATAAATGTTTTAATTTGATCCATCTTGTCATCCAATGAGACAGTCTCATCAAAGTAAACAATCACCCTAATATCTTCCTCTGGATATTCATCAGCATTTAACCGGAATTTCTGTTCGAAATCATCAATGTTCTGTCTTAATAAATCAACGGAATACTCAATGGAAACACCTTTTGATAGAGTATTTAAAAACTCAGTGAACAAATCCTCATTATCTACTTTTGTATAGATTGATACTTCATGCCATTTCATCAATTAATCACCCTTAAAAAAACGTCTGGTACGATCCATAAAGCTTTCCTGCTGCTCATTAATATCTTCACCGCTCTGTTCGGCGAGGTCTCTGAACAATTCAACTTCTTTTTCCGATAATTTAGTCGGTGTAACCACTTTAACAGTGACAAACTGATCACCGTAACCATAGCCATGTACATTCTTCACACCTTTTTCTTTCAAGCGGAATCTTCTGCCTGACTGTGTACCTGCCGGAATTGTCAGTACTACTTCTGCATTAATTGTCGGAACTTTAATTTCATCACCAAGTGCCGCCTGTGCAAATGAAATAGGCAGTTCATAATGAATGTCATCACCGTCTCTTGTAAAACGTGAATCCGGCTTCACTCTAAAGACAATATACAAGTCACCCGCAGGACCGCCGTTTATGCCTGGTTCACCTTTTCCGTGAAGTCTTACCTGCTGACCGTTGTCAACACCTTCCGGTATAGTCACTTCAACTTCAACATCTTTCGTTACAGTACCTGCACCTTTACATTTGTTACATGGATCTTTAATTTCCTGACCGGTCCCGCCGCATGTCGGACATGTTCTTTCTGTTTGAATACGGCCGAATGGTGTATTTTGTTCTACTGCAACACGTCCGGAACCGGAACACATGCCACATGTTGACTTGGATGTTCCCGGTTTTGCACCGTTACCATCACAAGTGTCACACGTTACTTCTTTTTTAATCTTAATGGTTTTCACTGCACCGAATATTGCTTCATCAAAGTTGATGGTCATTGTATATTGAAGATCATCACCTTTTTGAGGTGCATTCGGATCCTGACGGCGTCCGCCGCCAAAGAATGAACTAAACACATCTTCAAAGCCGCCAAAGCCGCCGGCACCACCAAAACCACCGCCGCCTCCGCCGAACTGCTGGTTCATACCTTCATGTCCGAAACGGTCATACTGCGCCTTTTTGTCTTCATCAGATAATACTTCATATGCTTCTGCAATTTCCTTAAACTTTGCATCCGCACCTTCTTCCTGATTAATATCCGGGTGATACTTTTTTGATAATTTTCTATATGCTTTTTTTATCTCATCTTTAGAAGCTCCTTTTTGAACACCGAGAACTTCATAATAATCTCTTTTCGCCATTTACTATCGCCTCCAACTTTAAAATCATATCATTAAAAAAAGTCAAAGCCAAATCCATTGGCTTTGACTTTTATAAAAACTTACTTCAACTTACTTTTTATCGTCTTCATCTACTTCTTTGAAGTCTGCATCCACAACATCATCCTGAGATTCTGTGTTCTCAGCACCTTCTGCCTGTTGTTCCTGAGCCATTTGTTCATAAAGCTTCATAGATAGACCCTGGATAATTTCTTCAAGACTGTCTTTTTTAGCTTTAATGTCTTCCATGTCAGAACCTTCTAATGCAGTTTTCAATTCTTCTTTCGCAGCTTCTGCTTTTTCTTTTTCATCAGCTTCGACTTTATCGCCTAAATCTTCAATTGTTTTATCAGTTGTAAATACTAACTGATCTGCCTCATTGCGGAGGTCCACTTCTTCACGGCGTTTTTTGTCGTCTTCTGCATTATCTTCTGCTTCTTTAACCATTCTGTCGATGTCATCATCGGAAAGATTGGAAGAAGATTGAATTGTAATTTTCTGCTCTTTACCAGTACCCTGATCTTTTGCAGTTACATTAACAATACCGTTTTTGTCGATATCGAATGTCACTTCGACTTGAGGTACACCGCGTGGTGCCGGCGGAATATCCGTTAATTGGAATCTGCCGAGCGTTTTATTGTCGCTTGCCATCGGACGCTCACCTTGAAGAACGTGGATATCTACTGCCGGCTGATTATCTGCAGCTGTAGAGAATACTTGTGATTTACTTGTAGGAATTGTCGTATTTCTCTCAATCAGAACTGTTGAAACATTACCCATAGTTTCAATACCTAATGATAATGGTGTTACATCAAGTAATACAACATCTTTCACATCTCCAGAAAGAACACCGCCCTGGATTGCAGCACCCATTGCTACTACTTCATCAGGGTTTACACTGCGGTTCGGCTCTTTGCCGACCTCTTTCTTGATTGCTTCCTGTACTGCAGGAATACGTGTTGAACCCCCAACAAGAATTACTTCGTCAATTTCGCTTTTATCCAAACCAGAGTCTTTGATTGCCTGACGTGTCGGCTCCATAGTACGTTTAACTAAATCACTTGATAATTCTTCAAATTTTGCACGTGATAATGTTGTTTCAAGGTGCAGTGGTCCTGCTTCGCCTGCTGAAATAAACGGCAGTGAAATTTGTGTAGAAGATACACCTGATAAGTCTTTTTTCGCTTTTTCAGCTGCATCTTTCAAACGCTGCATTGCCATTTTATCATTTGATAAGTCGATACCATTTTCTTTTTTGAAAGTATCAACCAGGAAGTTGATGATGACTTCATCAAAATCATCTCCGCCGAGACGGTTGTCACCTGCTGTTGCAAGAACATCAAATACGCCGTCACCAAGTTCAAGAAGGGATACGTCGAACGTACCGCCGCCGAGGTCAAAGACAAGTACTTTTTGGTCCTGCTCCTGTTTATCCAGGCCGTATGCAAGTGCTGCAGCTGTCGGTTCGTTAATAATACGTTCTACTGCAAGACCGGCAATTTTACCAGCATCTTTAGTTGCCTGACGTTCAGAGTCATTGAAGTAGGCAGGAACAGTAACAACTGCTTTATCAACTTTTTCACCAAGATAGCTTTCAGCAGTTTCTTTTAAGTTCTGCAGAATCATTGCTGAAATTTCCTGAGGTGTAAATTCTTTATCTTCAATTTTTTCTTTATAATCTGTACCCATGTGTCTTTTAATGGACATGATTGTGTTCGGGTTTGTAATTGCCTGGCGTTTTGCTACTTCACCGACCTGGCGCTCACCGTTTTTAAATGCAACAACTGAAGGAGTTGTACGGTTACCCTCTGCGTTTTGAATTACTTTTGCTTCTCCGCCTTCTAATACAGATACAACTGAGTTTGTTGTACCTAAGTCAATTCCAATTACTTTACTCATTATATAATTCCTCCATCATATATTATATTATTTATTCGCTTACTTTTACCATTGATGGTCTCAGTACACGATCTTTCAGCTTATACCCTTTTTGGAACTCTTCAATCACGATACCTGATTCCTCTTCTGAAGCTTCAGACATTACTGCCTGGTGAACATTCGGGTCAAAAACTTCTCCGACACTTTTCACTGTAGTAATACCATGATTTTCGAATATATTTGAAAAATCCTTGTGAACCATCTCGACACCTTTTTTCAGTGAGACAAATGACTCTGAATCACCCTCGATAGCTAATGCTCTCTCCAGGTTGTCAAGTACAGGTAAAAGATTCTCAGCAAATTTCTGGTCTCTGTATTTGTTGTTTGTATCATTTTCCTGCTTGTTTCTGCGCTTAAAGTTCTCAAACTCAGCAAGCAGTTTTAAATATTTTTCTTCTTCTGTATCCACCTGTTGTTTTAAGCGTTCAATTTCTTCCTGCTTCTCATCGACCGCTTCTGTTTCTTCTGAGTTGTCAGTATTTTCATCAGTCTCCGGGGAGTCTGATACTGTTTCTTTTTGTTCTTCAGTTAAATCTTTTACCGCTTCATCAGTTTCTTTGTTCGTCACGCGAGTCACTTCCTTTTACATCCTGATTTTTAATGGCGTACAGGAGTTTTATGACTTCTTTATAGCCCATGATTTCAGGACCGATAATCATCAAATTCCCACTGACGCCAAATTGTTTGAAATTAGTAGTAATCACAGAAATCGAATGGTATTCCTTCTCCAGATCATCGCTTAGATATACTTCTACACCGTTCAAACGGTCGAGATCCACTATTGATGACAATTGATTGGTTTCAATCGCATCATACAGCATCTGCAGAGTATTCGAGTCAGAACTAATCTGCTGAATCAAATGATTAAAGCCTGAATGTCCGCTGACCATAGAAGGTCGTGTGACACTTGTCAGTGCTTCTGATATATCCATAATCAGTTGATTAATACTTGCTTTCGGATGCGGAATGTTTACCATTGTATCGATAAGCGCCAGTGATTGATCGGCAACTGCCTGATTCAGTAAATTACCGAGGAACTCAATTTCCTCCATCGTAACATCTGACGGCAGCGTCACAGGGATTTTCCTAATATCCCCCGTATCAAGCACCACGATAACCAATAAAAGATGCCCGCTGATCGGCGTTAAATACAAAGCCTTGACGACCTCGTTTCTGCCTGTAAGGGACACTTGAGTCAAATGGTTTGTCATTTGGCTTATCTCTCTGGCAATTTCCTGTGATATAAGTCCGGGGTCCTGAACCCCTCTGTAATTCAATCGATACGGCTCTTCCAGGCTGTCATCAAGATTCTCACTCAAAATACTGATATAGTATTTTAAAGCTTGTCTTGAAGGTATTCTCCCGGCTGAAGTGTGCGGTTTCGTTAAAAAACCGTCCGCTTCAAGCTTAGCCATATCATTTCTGACGGTCGCGCTCGATATATCCAATGAATATTTCTCAATTAAATACTTTGAGCTAACCGGATTCATTGTCTTCAAAAAATCATCCACAATGTGAAAAAGGATAATCTCCTGTCTATTTGTGAGCATTGACTCCACCTCATTAGCACTCTATCTCCTCAAGTGCTAATTATAATTTATCAAATTGGTCAAAGTATGTCAATGATGAAGCCTCACTTTTTTTAACTTCTTTAACTATAATAAAAATTCGCTGAAAACCTCATTGCCTACAATACGTCCGTGCTTTGTGAGAGCAATATAATCATCGTTCCCTGCTATCAGATTTTTATTCTCAAGCTCATTAATTACAGAGCCGTACACACTTTCAATGTCACTGCCGAATTTTTCTTTAAAACGTGTTTTGTTTACACCCTTATTCATGCGGAGACCGAGAAACATCTCTTCCTCCATTCTTTCCTTATCCGATATTTCAATGACTTCTTTCACAACGCTGCCGGTTTCATTCATGGTATTAATGTAATGATTAACCGGTTTGATATTATAGTAGCGCCTGCCAGGTGTATAGCCGTGACTTCCGGCACCGGCACCGTAATAATACTCATTTTTCCAGTACGTTTTATTATGCATGGATTCAAACGCCTCTTCCGCAAAATTTGATATTTCGTACTGCGGATAGCCGAGGGCAGTTAAACCTTCCATCACACGTTCATATTTCTTCTGTTCAATACTGTCATCAGCAATTTTCATCTTACCGGCTTTAATCTTATTATAAAACACCGTATGCGGCTCAATAATCAATGAATACCACGATACATGCTTCGGGCGGATCATTTCAACATGTTTGAGACTGTCTTCAATATCCCCCGTAGATTCTCCCGGCAGATTATACATTAAATCAATAGAATAATTACTGAGTCCAATTTTATTTAAATGATTGATACTATTGTAAATGTCATCCAGCTGGTGTGTCCTTCCAAGAACTTTTAACAGCTCATTATTAAATGTCTGAATGCCGAGACTGATTCTGTTTACACCGTGTGCATTAAGTACATTTAACTTTTCTTCAGTTAATTCATCCGGATTCGCTTCAAAACTAAATTCATGCGTCACTATAAATGTCTTGTTAATAAACACCAGCAGTCTGTCGAGCTGGGATACTGTCAATGCAGTCGGTGTACCGCCCCCGACAAAGATTGTTTTGAAGGTTCGGATTTCAATTTGTGACAATTCTTGTATCAATGCATCGATATACTCATCCACCGGCTGATTTTTTATCAGCACTTTATTAAAATCACAATAAGTACATATCCGATTGCAAAAAGGAATGTGAATATACAAACTGTCCATTTTTATCTCCTAACAACATATAAGCCACTAATATTAGTGGCTTATTGTTTAATCATCATCCATTTTAAGTACAGCAAGAAATGCCTCCTGAGGAATTTCCACACTTCCGACTGCCTTCATCTTCTTCTTACCTTCTTTTTGTTTTTCAAGAAGTTTACGCTTACGGCTGATATCTCCGCCGTAACATTTGGACAGGACATTTTTACCCATCGACTTAATGTTTGTTCTGGATACAATTTTCTGCCCGATTGCTGCCTGTACCGGCACTTCAAACTGCTGTCTCGGTATCAGGTTTTTAAGCTTCTCAACAATGATTTTCCCACGGTCATAGGCAAAATCTCTGTGAACAATAATGCTTAATGCATCAACCTTCTCACCGTTTAAGAGAATATCCATCTTCACAAGTCTGCTTTCTTTATAGCCGATTAATTCATAGTCGAAAGAAGCATAGCCTTTCGTCTGTGATTTCAGCTGATCAAAGAAATCAAAAACAATCTCTGATAACGGAATTTCATAAATGATATTCACTCTGATATCATCCAGATAATCCATCGTGATAAAGTTTCCGCGTTTTCTCTGACAAAGTTCCATTACAGCACCCACATAATCATTAGGAACCATAATTGTAGATTTTACGTAAGGCTCTTCAATGCGGTCAATCTTCTGAGGATCCGGCATTTGTGCAGGGTTGTCCACTCTCACTTTAGAACCATCCGTTAAAGAAACTTCATAAATTACAGACGGAGCGGTTGCGATTAAATCGATACCGAACTCACGTTCAATCCTTTCCTGTACTATCTCCATGTGCAGGAGACCGAGGAAACCGGTTCTGAAACCGAAACCTAACGCCTGAGATGTTTCCGGCTCATACTGCAGTGATGAATCATTAAGTTCCAGCTTTTCAAGCGCATCTCTTAAATCATTATATTTCGCTGAATCAATCGGATACATTCCACAGAACACCATCGGGTTCATCTTTTTATAACCTTCCAAAGGTTCTGTTGCAGGATTTTTCGCAAGCGTAATTGTATCGCCGACTCTTGAATCACTGACATTTTTAATAGATGCAACAATAAAACCAACATCGCCGACAGACAGTTCATCTACAGGCATCGGCTTAGGAGTGTTAATCCCCACTTCCGTCACTTCAAACTCTTTACCTGTCGCCATCATTTTGATGCGGTCTCCGGCTTTAACTGAACCTTCAACGATACGGATTGATGAGATGACACCTTTATAAGGGTCAAATACAGAGTCAAAAATTAATGCTTTTAACGGCGCATCAATATCTCCTTTTGGAGGCGGCACTGTTTCTACAATTCTTTCAAGAATTTCTTCAATACCGATATTCGCTTTCGCGGAGGCCTGAATAACATCATCTTTATCAAGTCCGATAACATCCTCAACTTCCTGCGCAACTCTTTCCGGGTCAGCTGCCGGAAGATCGATTTTGTTCATTACAGGAACAAGTTCCAAATCATTATCCAGTGCCAGATAAACATTTGCGAGCGTCTGCGCTTCAATCCCCTGAGCGGCATCGACTACGAGCACTGCACCTTCACAAGCTGCAAGAGACCTCGAAACCTCATACGTAAAATCGACGTGTCCCGGTGTATCAATCAGATGAAATATATAGTCTTTTCCATCTTTTGCTGTGTACTTCAAGCGTACAGCATTTAATTTTATTGTAATACCTCTTTCACGCTCAATATCCATTGAGTCCAGTAACTGTGCCTTCATGTCTCTTGTCGCAACAGACTGCGTATTTTCTAAAATACGGTCTGCAAGCGTAGATTTACCATGATCAATATGGGCAATAATTGAGAAATTTCTAATCCGTTCCTGTCGGGTAGTGCGGTCATTTTGATTCATTAACGGTCCAACTTTCCTTTTACTCGAATGTTCATATTATAACAACTAGAAGATTTTTCTTCAATTCATTTTCTGCTTTATATTGCATCCGTGCGACACTTTTGGTACAATATTTCTTGTTGCAATTAAAGTTGTACAACTATAATTTGGAGGTGAATCTTATGCCTAATATTAAATCTGCAATTAAACGTGTTAAAACTAACCAAAATGCGCAGGATGCAAACATTGCTCAGAAAAACAAAATGCGCTCAGCAGTAAAGAACGCTAAAACTGCTAAAGAAAACAATGCAGAAAACGCTGGTGAATTAGAAAGCTACGCAGTGAAACTTGTTGATAAAGCTGCTAAAAACAATTTAATTCATGATAACAAAGCTGCACGTGTTAAATCACAATTGATGTCTAAATAATAAAAAAACCTTCTTTAAGTAGAAGGTTTTTTATTTTTATATTTCAAGCAAAAATAATTCAAATAATGTTTCCCTGTCTAAATAACTGGATTTAAACCGATAATCCATATCACGGCATTTCACCATTTTCTCTTCCAGTACATTCTGCTGATATCTTCTTACTTCACGCTGTGCAAGTTTGACTCTGTACGGATGCACTTTAAGTTCCCTCGCAATATAATCCTGTTGAAATCCTTCACCCATCAACAGTTTCACCTGATATAACAGTCTGAACTGACTGATGATTAAATGCAGAAGCTGCATGGGTTCTTCTTTTTGAAGTATCAACTCTCTGACAAGTTGTACCGCTTCAGTTTTTCTGCCGTTCAAAATATATTCTGTCAGTTTAAATATATTCTGTTCCAAAGAGATACTGACTATCTCTTCAACATCCTGATTTGTCACATTATCATCTACATAAAGCATCAGTTTTCGAAGTTCATTTGTAACAACCGTATAGTTCATTCCCGTCCTATGCAGAAATAACTGTGCTGTTTCATCACTCATATTAATATTTTCTTCCTGCAGATTTTTTTTGATATATTCAAGCAGTTCATTTTCAGTCATTTCCGATATTTCTGTAACCTGTCCATTTTTCTGAATCAGCTTAGTCAGCTTTTTACGCTTATCAAGCTGTTCATTGAACACTTTAAAAATAATCAGAGTATCATCATTTTTATTTGAAATGTATTCAAGCAGCAAATCAATATCGTGATTCACATCACTTTTCACCCTGGCCCCTGTAAATGAAAAGACATCATTAATAATCAGAGCCTTCTTATCAGATAAAAATGGCAGTGTCTGTGCTTCTTCAATCAGTGCTTCGACCGGTGTTTCTTTATAGTTGAGTGTAATCAGATTAAAGTCATCCGGCTCACCGACATACTGTTTAGAGATTGACGCCGCTTTTTCATCAATCCGCATGACGTTGCTTCCATATATAAGTTGAATTAAATTCATGTTTGTCCCACCTTTAAACCGATAAATCTATTATAGCTTTTTTTTAATATTTATCATATACTAGATTATGAGAAGTTAATGGGGGTTTTCGTATGAATAAATTCGAAAAACAAGTGCAGTCTAAAAACAATGATGTCATTGATGCGGGTCTTGCATTTGTTGTCGGCTTACTCGGCTTCACTGCAATTTATGTAATTGCTCAGGCCTTTGAAATCGTGAGCAGACTCTGGTAACTGATATTTTAAAAGACGAATGTTTTCATTCGTCTTTTTTTATACACAATTTTTTCTCATCAGTGAGTTTTGCTTCACTGCACATTATATTTTCACGAATTTTAAAACGCACCATGCCGTCAGTTACGGTACTGTATATGTGTGTATTCCCGACTCTTTCCATCACTTCAGTATCCGGGTGATGATACCTGTTGTTTACTCCTGCAGACACAAGAACTGTGTGATAGTTTACAGCACTGAGAAACTCCTCTGTTGAAGATGAATTTGAACCGTGATGTGCGAGTTTTAATACGTCAGCAGTGACATCCTGACCACTATTAATTAAATTTTCCTCCATGTCCCCTGTCATATCTCCAGTCATTAAAAATGTATATGCATTCATTTTTAATTTCAGTACAATTGAGAAATCATTCGATGATTCTGAACTTGATAAATAATCAAAGTACAGATTTTGAATTTCTATATTTCCTGCTTTTAAACTTCTGAAACTGTTTGAATCAATCAAATCCCCTTTAAAATTTCGAAGATCTGAATACCATTCCCGAAATTTGATATCCATCTGATTGACCACAAGGCGCTCCACCTTCAATTTCGAGATTATATGCTTGCTCTCACCCATATGATCAATGTCCATGTGCGTTAATATCATCATGTCTATTGTATCTATTCCCTGTTCCTTTAAATACGGAAGAATATTCTTCTCCGACTGCTTCACATTTGAATCATCCATGTAAAATCTGCCGCCGGTATCAATTAGAACCACCGTATCATTATTATGGTCTTCAATAATAAATGCATCACCCTGTCCGACATCCACCATTGATACTGTAAAATCATTATACTGAATTTTATTGTTCAAAAATAATAAGACGAAAAACACTAAAGCAGTGAAAATCAACTGTCTATAACGGCCTAAAAGAAGCATCTTAGACATGATATACGTCAAAATCACTAAAACAACAATCAGAAAATCATTCATATTCCTTACCGGGAAACGGTGTTTAAAAGCACTTCCGAGAAACATGATTAACTGCTGGAACCAGGTAAATATCCATTCGATTAAATCATTAAAGAAATAAGTGGAATTTAACAGAACAGCCAAATTATACAGAATGACTGCTGGAAAAATAATGATCGAGAACAAAGGAACAAAAATCATATTCATTACTATACCGCTCATACTAATTTCATTAAATTGCACAATAACAATCATAATAGTAGATAATTCAGCAATCACTGTAATACCGAAAAGCTGCTTTACTGGAGAAACATCTGCAAAAAATGTCCGGGACAATAATATAAAATAAGTTGTAATGTATGACAGCTGAAAGCCTGCATGAAAAATCACCAACGGATTCATCATAATTTGAATTAGTGCCGATACAGAAATGACCGTTAAGTACGGCTTCCTGCGGAACATTGATGTGATAAACAGAACAACAGCCATAAACACTGCTCTGAAAACACTGGGGCTGAAGAAATTAAACAGGAGAAACAGAATCAATACTGTAATCAACAGCCATTTAATCGTTTGAATCGTCAGTCTCATCTTTTTGAATATGAAAAAAAGCACTCCGGTGATAAATGCCACATGTGTGCCTGAAATTACATATAGGTGATATATACCGAGTTTCTGAAGTGCATCAAAAAATTTCGACTCAATGTATGATTTGTTGCCGATGGACAACGTGATGACATCGAATTTAAAGCTGCCGCCTGTACTGCTTAAAATTTTATTAATATAGTCAGATCTCATTTGACTGATTTTCATTATGAAAGATTTTTCAACCGGTTCACAGTGCTGAATGTCGTCATCGTATATCCTCCCGTCGACACCATTCATTAAGAGCCTGAGACGTTCATTCTTTTTAATGAAATTTCGTTCTTCACCCGGAACTTCAATTGAAAACGGACCGCTGCACCGGTCTCCGATGAGAAGCTTCTGAGATGAATACAGATCAAACTTATTCCCGTCTGATTCAACAATGTAGCTTAAACTTTCTCTGTAGTACTTATAATCCACTACAACAAATGAGGGAATGCTCTCAACTGCATCACTGTATGTCATTTGATCTGCGAAAATAAAAGTGATGATTGTCGTCAATAATACTAAAGCACCCATCAGTTTATTCGTGCATCTTCTGACGGCGATAAGTAGCGTGACGAGCAAAAAAAATAAGCCCGCAAAGGGGCTTATCGTCAATATGAATCCTGTAATAACGGCCAACAGCACTAAGAAGGCTGTCATGAGAAGGTTTCAAAGTAACGTGCTATTTTTTGTTTATCAAGATGAATGCGGTGGTATTCCACACCTGTTTTGTCCAGTAATTCCAATGCATACGGATGATTTTTATAATCTTCCGCATAGTAAATGTTTTTAATGCCTGCCTGGATAATTGATTTCGTACAATGGACGCAGGGAAAATGCGTGACATAAATGCTCGCACCTTCTGTTGATACCCCGAATTTTGAACACTGCAGTATCGCATTGATTTCTGCATGAATGGTTCTTATACAGTGACCACCCTCAATATAACACCCGGCATCAATACAATGGTCTTCGCCGGATACAGAGCCGTTATACCCGCCTGCAATCACCCGGTTGTCTTTAACAATGGTTGCCCCTACCTTTAATCTCTCACAAGTGGAACGGAGTCTTAACAGGTGGCTTTGTGCCAGAAAATATTCGTGCCAGTCTATACGCATTTTATCCCCTCTTTCTCTATTCTATTGTAATATACGGTTCGAGACTTTCAAATGTTTTTTCACCGATACCGGAAATATTCATCAGGTCTTCTTTTTTCATAAACAGCCCGTTCGCTTCCCTGTACTCAATAATCAGTGCTGCTTTCTTCTCGCCGATGCCGTTTAATGTCGTCAGATCATTTATATCAGCTGTATTAATATTTACAGTATCCGTTTCCTCAGACTTTTCATCTTCGGACGAAAAATCAGCTTCGACTTCTTCACCTTCGTACGGCACATAAATCACCATCTCGTCCGATATTTTTTGAGACTGATTGACACTCTTCAAATCAGACACAGAGAGAAGCCCCGCCATATCAAGTACATTAATCACACGGGCATCTTTCGCAAGCTCATAAACACCAGGTGATTTCACTGCACCTTTCACTTCTACAAAAAATGTTGATGATTCTGCTTCAACCGATTCAGTTTCCGCGTCTTCAGTTTCAGGCACTGTATCCTCTATTTCTGCACTTTCAATCACTTCAATATCCTTACTGTTCATCAGCCAGAAAACAGATAATATCAGTATGACTGCAGCGCCTCCTGCAAAATACCATTTAAACTGATTGATAAATTCTTTCACCATCTTATCTCTCCTTTTTATAAGACCCTATACTTATATATGGAGGAAAATCAGCGTTTTACTTTTTAAAAATATAAGTAAATAAATAAACTCAAAAAAACTTTGTAACTAATAGTTACAAAGCCTTTTTTACGATATAAAAATTTCTGTCGGAAATATCAATAATAGAGTGATCGATATCGAAGTCACTGAAAGCATTCACACATAAAAGCCCTGATTTTTCGAGCATATTGAGAATATCTTCATGAGTATAGGTTCTCTGAGTATATACTTCATCATATCTTTCATATTTATTATTTTCCTGTTTGATAAAAAACGTCATATCATGTGTCACAGTGAGCGGTGTCTCTTCACGAACTGCATTCCATATATATACGAGATGTTCGGTCTCATCACTGTAAGTCATATCCATGAATTCTTCATTCATTTTATATACACTGTGGACATCGAAAATAAATACACCATCGTCTTTTAGATGACTTGCAATATTTTTTAAGGCTGTCACAAATACATCCGGTCCACTGCAGTAATTCATCACGTCAGCAGTCGCAGTAATCATATCGAACTGTCTTGAGAGGTTGAAATCCGTCATATCCCCAACAAAATAATTAATATCAGGATGTTTTGTTTTGGCAATATCAATCATTGTACTTGATATATCCAGTCCTTCAACATTTGAAAAATCAAGCCTGCCGGTTAGTTCACCCGTTCCGCAGCCGACATCAAGCACCGATTCCCTCTCTTCTTTATAGTGATGAATAATATCGAGCCATAAGTTATACGGCATGTCATATGTCAGCTCATCATAGTATTCACTTAAAAATGCCTTATTCGACTCCAACATGCTCACCATTTGTAAACAGACGTTCTAAATTGTAATACTCTCTTTCAGGTTTATAAAATACATGGATAACCACACTGTGGAGGTCACAAAGAATCCATTTCGCATCCTTGTAGCCTTCAATCAGCGGCTCTATGTCATTGTCTCTGGCAACTTCTTTAACTTCATCAGCAATGGCCTGCACCTGTCGGTCTGATGTACCATGGCAGATTAAATAATAATCACACACAGAACTTGTTTCTCTTACATCAAATTTCATTATATCTTCAGCACGCTTATCATCACATGCTTCAATCATTTTGTTCAGTAATTCTTCCGTAGACATTCAGTCACTCCTTAACCATATTATAATAATTGTAACACTCAACAGTGTTTTGATAGATTGAACGGTTCTTACTAATTAAATGCTCCAGATTGGCTTTTGTAATTTCATATACTGCCAAATCCAGATTTTTTTGTTCAAAAACTATTTTTCTGATTTTCTCTACACCCGGCTGTGTACGTTTTGGTTCAATGTAGTCGGCAACAAAAATAATTTTCTCGACAAGGACCATATGTGCCCGTCCGGTTGTATGATTTTTAATCGCCTGAAAAATTTCTTCATCATCTACACCGTACTGTTCTCTCATCTTAACCGCAGCAACAGGTCCGTGAAGAATCTCACTTTTAAAACCAAGCAGTCTCGGATTTAATTTATATTTTGTGACCACCTGATACATTTCACCAAGTTCATCATATTTGGAATAGTCATGCAGTATTCCGGCAAGATAACATTTTTCTTCATCAGCATTAAATATCTCCGCCATTTGAAGTGCTGTTTTCGCTACTCTTTTTGAATGCTTATAACGTCTTTCAGGGAGTTTTTCTTTAACAATTTCTTTGGCATCCTTACGTTTCATACAAATTGTTCTCCTTTATATAACCGTACACACTTTCCGGCAATAAATGACGGTATTCATCTTGTTTTTTTATCCTGTGTCGTATATCCGTTGAAGATATCTCTATGACCGGCTGACCGACATCTATAAACGGTTCTAAAATCACGGCATTACTATCATGTCTTCTCATGACTGCAAAGTGTATCATTTCAAGCAGTGATTGATACCTGTACCATTTTTCAAAATTATCATACTGGTCTGTACCGATTAAAAAATAAAGTTCATCCCCGGCATACTTGTTTGTTAAATACTTCACTGTATCATAAGTATAGCTGAGTCCTTTGTTCTTAAGTTCAAAAGTATCAATTTCAAAAAACGGATAAGATTCAACTGCAGACTCAAGCATTTGAAGTCTGTTTGTATCACTGCCGGGCTCTCCCTTATGCGGAGACTGAAAGGCCGGAATAAAAATCACTTTATCAAGCTTCAGCGTCTTCCGAGCCTCCACAGCAGAGATCATATGCCCGGTATGCACCGGATCAAAAGTACCGCCGAAAACACCTATTTTCATGATAATTCAATCTGTTTATGATTCACAGATTCTTTATACAGTATGATTGTGTTACCGATTATTGTCACGATATGACTGCTGGTTTGTCTGCTGATGTCATCTGCGATTACATCTTTGTCTTCCAGACAGTTCTGCAGTACGGAGACTTTTATCAGTTCCCGTTTCTCAAGAACATCACTGATTTGATTTATAAAGTTATCGGTAACACCATTTTTACCGATTTGAAAAATAGGTTTTAAATGATGCGCCGATTTTTTCAGTTGTTTTACTTCAGAAGAAGTTAGTTTTTCCATAATTTCATCCTCCAAGATGTGACTTTAAAGCCTTATTTACAGCCTGATAATCGCCGTCAATACCGGTCCATATCTTAAAAGCATGCATCGCCTGATATACAAGCATAGGCAGTCCGTTCATAGTGTTTTTCTGATTAAAGTAAGTCAGAAATTTTGTTTTTTCAGGATTGTATATTAAATCAATACCAATCATTTTATCATTAACAAGCGCAGCATCCAAGTTCAAAACTTCAAACAAATCCTCATCTTTCAGACCGACCGGTGTTGCATTTATAATGACATCATAATTCAGATTTTCAACACTCGAAACCGGTGTGAAATCATCTATAATAAAACTTTCGAAACTTTCTTTTCTTCTCGCATAAATATATACCTCGTCACCGAGATCTGAATGTGCACGATGAACTGCTTTTGCCGCACCGCCTGCACCAAGAATTAATATCTTTCTCCGTCTGTCTTTGAAAGCATCCAGATATGCACTTTTATAACCGGAGACATCCGTGTTATGTCCGATATACTTTCCGTCTTTGATGTGTACAGTGTTAACCGCACCGATTTGTTTCACATTTACATCCACTTCATCAAGATATTTCATGATATTCTCTTTATGCGGAACCGTTACATTAAAACCTGACAACTCATTTTCAATGGCAGTATCACGTATGACACTTAAATGATCAGGTGTCACATGAAGCGCCTGATAATCTGCATCCAGCTGCAGTGCCCTAAAATTGGCACGGTGTATTAAGGGAGACATCGTATGACTTATCGGGTCGCCGATGACAGCAAAATTCATAACTATACGCCCCCTTTAAAGATGGTCGGACGAACAGAAACTTCAACTCCATCCGGAACTTTGACAGTCACTTCCGCACCGCTTTGAACCGCTACAAAAGCGAGACCGCTGATTAGAATATCACTGTCTTCATTCATTTGGAAAGTGATGTCCTTACCGTTCTTTAGAAGCAGTGATTCGTCGAGCTCCGGCGGCCCTAAAAGAGTGTTGTAGTGTTTCTCATAAAACTCATCTGCCCGTTCTAATTTAGTACGGTGAATAGTTAAATGCTGACAACCGTATATACTGAAACTCGTGCGTCTGCCGCCGGTAAAATCAACCCTCGCAAGGTTCCCTATAAATAAAGTCTGTTCAGGATTTAACTGAAATGTTTTCGGTTTAATTTCCTTAGCCGGTGTAATATATTTTAAGTCTTTCGGCTTTACATAATGAGCCATCTGGCTTGGTACGACAATTCCCGGTGTATCATAAATAAAATGCGATTCATCCAAAGGAATATCGATTAAGTCAAGAGTCGTTCCAGGGAAACGGCTCGTTGTAATCACATTATCATCTCCTGTTGAACGTTTAATCAATTGATTGATTAACGTTGACTTCCCAACATTCGTTGTTCCGACTACATAAACATCCTGATTACTGCTGTATTTGGAAATCACTTCAACAAGTTCGTCTACACCATCATTTTTTAATGCACTGACAGCAACTGTTTCTACTGCTGTAATACCAGCTTCTTTCAGCATGTGTTTCGCACGGTGAATCAATCGTTTTCTGTTTGTTGATTTAGGCAGTAAATCCAGCTTATTAATAACAGCAATGACTTTTTTATCCCCTACTATTCTGTTGAAGGATGGTACAAGACTGCCGTTAAAATCAAATACATCGATGACTTTAACAATAACACCGGTTGTTTCATAAAGTGAGTTCAGCATTGTTAAAAAGTCTCCGGATGCAACATCCACATCCATCACTTCATTATAATGCTTCAGCCGGTAACACCTCTTACAAATTGCATCTTCTTTCATTAAGCCGCTCTCCGGAATATATCCCGGTTGATTCTGATCATTCGACTGCAGTGCAGCACCGCATCCGATACATTTCAATTCACCCACGCATTAATCCTCCTTACTCAATAATCCTCGTTTATTAAAATATCTCATAATCATTCTTTCCATTCGTCTATTTAATATTGTTGCGAGACCGTCTTTATCTTTTACAGGAATCACAAGAATACTTTTCATATTCACTCTATTTGCTCCGAAAATATCCGTCATTAACTGATCTCCAACCATAACTGTATTTTCAATATCCGCGTTCATTTCTTTAACTGCGCGTCTGAAGTTTTTTGACAGTGGTTTTCGCGCGCTGCAGATATACTGGAAACCGTTCGGTTCACAAAATGTTCCGACACGGCCGCTTTTGCCGTTCGACAGAATCATTACATTTATACCGTTCTCTTTCAGATTACTAAACCATTCCACAACCTCATTATCTGCATCAGGCTCATCGAAAGCGACAAGTGTATTATCAAGATCTGTCATCACTGTATTAACACCCATATTTTTCAAACGCTCCGGTGTAATGGCTTTAATATTCTCAACATAAGAAGTCGGTAAAAAGTATTTTTTTAGTAAATTCAATATCCGTACTCCTCATCATTTTTATTTACTTTATTTTATCACAAAAGAAAAGCACCTTAACGATTTAAGGCGCTTTTCTTTTACTCGATAATTTCGTTATCTTCTGTTTCTGTTTCGCTGTAAATCAAATAACCTATTACAACTGTAATAATGATTGAAAGAATCATTAGTAATAGCATACGGTCCCCTCCAGATTACAAGTCCTTTATCAATAATTTTACAACTTCCGATGAATTTACACAAGCTTTCTTCAAAAATTCATCATATGTCATATCTGCACTGTCATCTGCCTTATCTGATATAGAGCGCACGATCACAAACGACGTTGAAAACTGATAGCATGTCTGTGCAATGCTCGCGGACTCCATATCGACAGCAAGTGCCTGTTTAAAATTACCGGTGATTTTCTGTTTCTGATCACTGTCTGCGATAAATGAATCACCACTTACAATGAGACCCGTATGGCCGTTAACATTTCCAAGTGACTGAATCGCATTATAGCTTCTTTTTACAAGACCCTTATCTGCGATATAGTAACGCGGCATCCCGGGCACCTGACCAAGTACATAACCAAACTCCCTTGCATCAACATCATGATGAAGGACCTCAGATGAAACGACCATATCAGTCACATCCAGCTTATCGGAAAGGCTGCCTGCAACACCGGTATTGATAACAATACATACATCAAAACGTTCTATCAGAAGTGCGGTAATCATACTTGAATTGACTTTGCCGATTCCACTTTCGACAAGCACCACATTTTTGCCGTCAAGCGTTCCAACAAATACTTCAACATGTGCAATGTACTCAGTTGAAGTGATATCCATCCACTCCTTCAGGATATCTACTTCCGGTTTCATCGCACCGATAATGCCAATGACATTATTATTAGTCAATGGAAACGATTTTCACTTTCATATCATTGCCGTTTGGGAGCGGAACATTAATTTCATCTTCTAATTTCGCTCCTAAAAGCGATTTTGCGATTGGAGATTCATTGGAGATTTTACCTTCGAATGGATCTGCTTCAGCACTTCCGACGATTTGATACTGCTCTTTATCTCCGTCAGGCAGTTCAATAAATGTTACAGTTTTACCAAGTTGAACACTGTTATTATTGTTGTTGTCTTCAATAATTTTCGCGTGTCTGATCATGTCTTCAATTTTTGTGATTTCCTGTTCTACAAATCCCTGCTCGTCTTTTGCTGCATCATACTCTGAGTTCTCGGATAAATCACCGAAACTTCTTGCTACTTTAATTTTTTCAACAACTTCCGGTCTTTTTACTGTAATTAACTGTTCAAGTTCTTCCTGTAATTGTTCATATCCACTTTGTGTCATTGGAAATTCTTTTTGCATTATAAAACCCTCCGTATATTATTTCTAATTAATTAATGTTCTGATTTTAGTAGTAATTAAGTCAATAGCAACGTAATTTTCTCCGCCCTCTGGGATGATAATATCGCTGTGCCTTTTTGTCGGTTCGACAAATTGAAGATGCATTGGACGGACAACTGATAAATATTGATCAATTACTGAATCCATAGTTCTGCCGCGCTCATTAATATCACGCCGCATTCTCCTTAAGATTCTGATATCCGAATCCGTATCCACGTAAACCTTCACATCCATCATTTGACGAAGCTGTTCATTTTCAAGTGCGAAAATACCTTCGACAATAATCACTTCTTTTGGATCAACAGTAATTGTTTTTTCACTTCTTGTATGCTCTGCATAATTATATGTGGGAATCTCAACGGATTCCCTGTTGATTAACTGATTGATATGCGTAATTAAGAGATCATTATCAAATGCAAACGGATGATCATAGTTTGTCTTCAGCCGTTCATCCATCGTTAAATGGCTTTGATCTTTATAATAATAATCCTGCTCAATTAATACCACACTATGCCCTTCCAAAGCTTCCATCACCTGACGGGTAACAGATGTTTTTCCAGAACCGGAACCGCCGGCAATACCAATAATTGTTGGTTTCTCCATGATTATAACCTACCCTTTTGTAATGACTAATAATCCGTCACCGACAGGTAAATATGATGTTTCATGATTAGACTCTGCCAATTTTTGATTAAAATCATTTACTTTTTCTCTCAGTTTTCTGCGGTTTCTGCTGCTCAATTCTTCTTCAACGATCTGTCCCCGCAAAAGAATATTGTCTACAATAATTAAGCCGCCTTTTTTTATATACTTACTGTATTTATCAAAAAATAATTGATTGTTACCTTTAGAAGCATCGATGAATAAAAAATCCAGTGATTCATATAAAGCATCAGGTTCAAAAGTTTTGGCATCACCTTTTATTGCAGTGACACGCTCAGAAACTCTGTGATTTTCAAAATTTGATAATGCCGTTTGATGCTTTTCCTCATCTATCTCAATCGTTATTAATTTTGAGTCCGGAAAAACGGATAATAGATGCAGACCGCTGTATCCAATCGCCGTGCCGATTTCCAAATAATTCCTGGCACCTGAAATTTTCAATAAATGTTTAACCACAGTCAGGGCATCAGAATCAATAATTGGAACATTATTTTCGATGCCGTATTGATAGACATCAGAAAATATTTCATCTTTTGTGTTTAAATTTTTAATATAAGACATTATATCCATATAAACTCACCATATACAAAAAATACAACTGATAACAATTGTTATCAGTTGTTCTAACCATTATTGATATATTAGCATATCACATCTATTTTGAAAAGTACCTTTTATTCCTGGTTGTTAATGTACTCTTCTCTGTTTTCTATGTGTTGTTCAAATGTTTCTGCAAAGTGATTGTTTCCTTCACTGTCTGACAGGAAGTAGTAATAATCCGTATTAGAAGGGTTCAGTGTACTTTGTACAGATTCTTGACCTGGTGAAGATATTGGTCCCGGCGGCAGTCCCGTATTCAAGTACGTATTATACGGATCTTCAACCTCTAAATCTTCAAACAGTGTTCTTTCCTGATGTTCACCGAGTGCATATAATACAGTCGGGTCTGTTTGAAGCGGCATTGCAGGGTCAGAAGCCAGACGATTCAAAAATACACTGGCAATCATTGAACGGTCCGCAAGTGATGTTGCCTCCATCTCTATTAGTGAAGCAAATGTCAGGAATTCATGGAATGACTGATCCTGATACTCTCCCTCAAATTCAACCTGATAGTCTTCAACTGCGTTATATTCCTGGAAGCTGTTGGACTGTGTTGCATCAAGCATCTGTCTGATGATACTTTCAACAGTCGGATCTTCTTCAGTAATATCATATGTTGCAGGGTATAAATAACCTTCAAGCGGGAACTTGATATCGTCTGCCAGAATTTCATCTGTCAGCATTTCCGGATATTCTTCAATCAGTTCCTGAATGAATGACTCATCCTCCATGACCTCCATGAAACGCGCAGCAGATACAGGCGCATTTTCTTCAATCTGCGTAGCAATCTGATCAACTGAATAGCCTTCAGGAATCGTTACTCTGTATAGAACTTCCTGATATACAGTACCTGTTTCAAGTGTTCTCGCAATCTGCTCATAATTCATTGAAGGAGAAAGTTCATAATCCCCCGCCTGATAATCCGAGATACTGTTTAATTGTAAGTATATATGAAACATTGTTCCGTTGCCTATAATTCCTTCACTTTCGAGGATGTCGCCAATTTCACCGCCGCCGGATCCCGGAGCGATTGATACTTCAGTCATTTCTGTAGAATTTTCATCAAGCGGCTCGGAAGATGATGAAATATAAAAATACACAACGATGCCGCCTATAATAATTGCGAGAGCAAGTATTATTATTATAAACAGCGATAAGTAAGACGAGACACTTTTAGAAAATCGAATGTCATCTGATTTAGCCATAAAATACTCCTGTTCTTGTTAAAGAAGCTTCCAATACCTCTTATTGGAAGCTTTCTTCTGAAAATTATTTTTACTCTTCAGGTTCATCCATTTGAGTATTGACAACTTCTTCAATCATATCCCATTCCTCATCAGTTTCGACAGGCAGGAATTTACCGCCTTCGCCGTCTTCATCAGGAACATTAATCATTGGAATCAATTCAATATCTTCATCATCATCACTGAAGTTTCCTTCTTCAGCTAATATAATATAGTCTTTCCCAAATTCAGGATGGTGAAACTCCAGCATTTTGCGGTATAGTACCTCGTTGCCGTCTTCATCATACAGAGTCAGTAACTCTTCTTCAGAGTTGAATTCCATCTCTTGTGTCATTGTTATTCTCCTTTAGCCGGATTATCTAGATATCCTTGTAATATAAACACAGCTGCCATTTTATCAATAACTGCTTTTCTTTTTTTGCGGGATACATCAGCTTCAAGTAAAGTGCGTTCTGCACCCATGGTACTCAATCTTTCATCCCACAATTGTATTTTAACATTTGGAAGATGTTTCGCAAGTAATTTACTGTATTCAATAGAACGTTCTCCGCTTTCGCCGATGGAATTATTCATATTCTTCGGCAGTCCGATGACTACAGTTTTCACATTGTGTTCTGAGACGATATTTTCAATTTCTTTAAAACCATATTTACCATTATGATAATCTATCTTTAATGTGGTGATTCCCTGGGCTGTCCATCCGAAAGCATCACTTACCGCAACACCAACAGTTTTTGTTCCGACGTCCAGCCCTAAAATTTTATCCATTGATTTCCCGTTCGATATATGTTCTCACAAGAACTTCCATAATCTCATCACGGTCTACATGACGAATCTGGTTGCGGGCCTCATTATTACGCGGAATATACGCTGGATCACCGCTTTGTAAATATCCCACCAATTGATTAATCGGCTCATATTCCCGTTCTTCAAGAGTGTTGTACACATTAGTTAAAATTTCTTTTACATGCTTCGCGCGTGAGTCTTCTACGTTAAATTTCATAGTCTCATCAAAACGTCCCAAAATAAAGCACTCCAATCTTGCTGGTATTTGACCTTCATTATAACATTTATCCCGAAGAATCAGTTACTTTTTAATGTACTCTTCAACAAACTGTAATGCTTTTGTTAAATTCCGAGGATTTGTTCCGCCGCCCTGTGCCATATCCGGACGTCCACCGCCTCTGCCGTCAACCTTCTCAGCCATACCTTTCATTATCTCCCCTGCTTTATAATCAGCAGTTAATGATTTCGGTACTGTGACGACGAGAGATACTTTTCCGTCTGTCACTGCACCGAGTGCGATAACAGCATCCTGATGGCTTGATTTTATATCATCCATAATACTGCGCAGCTCTTTAGCATCATCAACGGATACTTCCTGCTTGATCACTGAAACACCGTTAATATCTTCAATTTGAATGTCCGACAGTTTATCTTTCTGAAGCTCGGATTTCAACGTTTTATTATTTTCTTTCAATTCTTTTACTTCATCAAGAAGCTGATCAATTCTGCGGTCAATATTCTCTTCCGTGGATTTCAATCTGCCTGCAATCTGCTGGAGATGGTTTTCTTTTTCCTGATAGTATTTAACTGCATATTTACTTGTGACAGCTTCAATACGTCTGATTCCGGCACCGATACCTGATTCTGAAACAATTTTAAATAGACCGATATCTCCTGTATTCCGGACATGGATTCCGCCGCACAGTTCTACTGAATAGCCTTCAATATCCACAACACGTACAATACTTCCGTATTTCTCTCCGAAAAGTGCCATCGCACCTTTCTCCTTCGCTGCATCAATCGGCATCTCTTCGATTACAACATTTAAGCTTTCAAATATCTTTTCATTTACAATGTTCTCAATTTTTTCAATTTCTTCAGTTGTTAATGCTTCAAGATGTGAAAAGTCAAACCGCAGACGCCCTTCCTCAACAAGGGAACCAGCCTGGTTCGCATGTTCTCCGATTGTATCTTTCAATGCCTGGTGCATTAAGTGTGTTGCAGTATGATTTTTAATGATGAAACGACGTGCTTCTTTATCCACCTGCAGATGATACTTTTTCCCTGACTCAAGTACACCGGAAATTATTTTTGCAACATGAACATTCTGGTTATTCGGTGCCTTGTACACAGACTCAACTTTCAGTTCAACACCGTCTGCAGTGATCCGGCCGGTATCTGCTACCTGTCCGCCGCTTACAGCATAAAACGGTGTACGGTCAAATACAAGTTCAACAAATTCATCTCCATCATAAGCATCTACCCGCTCATTATCTTTCACAATAAGGAGGAGTTCCGCATCTTCTTCAGTCTGTTCATAGCCGGTAAACACACTTTGTTCGGTAAATGAAGACAGTGTTTCTGACTGAACCTGCATTGACTCACTTCTTTTCCGTGCATTTCTGGCACGTTCTCTCTGCAGTTTCATTGATTCGATAAAGCCTTCTTCATCAACTGACAAACCGTCATTTTCAGCATATTCTTTAGTGAGTTCATACGGGAAACCGTAAGTGTCGTAAAGTTTAAATGCATCTTCTCCTGAAATTGTTTTCGTAGTATTTTTCACTGAATCCCGAAGCCCTTCATAAATCCGGATACCTTCATCCAGTGTTGAAAGAAAACGCTCCTCTTCTTTTCTGACAATGTCTTTAATGAAATCTTTCCGCTCTGCGACATTAGGATAGAATTCTTCCATGATACCGGACACTGTATCAACCAGCTGATACATAAATGCCTGTTCAATGCCGAGTTCTTTTGAGAATCTTACTGCACGGCGCAGAAGGCGTCTTAATACATAACCTCGTCCTTCATTAGAAGGCAGTGCACCGTCTGCGACTGCGAAACTTACAGTACGAATGTGGTCGCTGATCACTTTAAATGCAACGTCCTGCGAGTCATTTTCACCGTATTTTTTACCGGATACTTCCTCAATATTACGGAGAATCGGCGTGAACAAATCCGTATCAAAGTTTGTACGAACATCCTGAATGACACTTGCCATACGTTCAAGTCCCATACCCGTATCAATGTTTTTCTTAGGGAGCGGTGTATATGTCCCGTCCTGATTATGGTTGAATTCACTGAATACAAGATTCCAAATTTCTAAATACCTTTCATTTTCACCGCCGGGATACATTTCCTCCTCAGGGTCAAGACCGGAATACTTTTCGCCACGGTCATAAAAGATTTCGCTGTTCGGACCACATGGACCTTCACCGATATCCCAGAAGTTCCCCTCAATTCTAATAATCCGGTCTTCTGATAAACCAATCACTTCTGTCCAGAGACGGAATGCTTCTTCATCTTCAGGATGAATCGTGACATATAAGAGTTCAGGATCAAAACCAATCCATTCGTCACTCGTCAAAAATTCCCATGCCAGTTCGACAGCTTCTTTTTTAAAATAATCACCGATTGAAAAGTTACCGAGCATTTCAAAAAAAGTATGGTGTCTTGCTGTAAAACCGACATTTTCAATGTCATTTGTACGGATTGATTTCTGTGCATTTACAATCCTTGGGTTTTCAGGTATCACACGTCCGTCAAAATACTTTTTCAGTGTTGCCACTCCGGAATTAATCCAAAGCAGTGAATCATCATCTATCGGTACAAGAGGTGCACTTGGTTCAATCATATGATCTTTAGATTTAAAAAACTCCAGGTATAAATTACGAATCTCATTTCCAGTTAATATCTTCATTACATTACTCTCCTCAAAAAATAAAATAAAAAAGCCCCTATTTATTTAAAAATAGGGACGAATCACTCCGCGGTACCACCCATGTTATGGCTCTGCCATCACTTTAGTGTCATAAATATAACCGGAAAACAGCACAGAAATAATTGTGTCATTGTTTCCACCAGCCACAATGTCTCTTAAAGCTACAAATTATTCCCTTAAAAATTCCGGAAGTATTAAGTTATTTCTGATTATATGGATTATTATCATCAAAGTCAATTAAAATCGTAAGGGGTTTTATCGACACCAATCATTGCGGGGATTTTAAACATCACCGCTTCTGTCAGGTGTTCAATACGGCTCAATATGTCGTCTGCTGATTCTCTTTCCACCTGAAACTTATCCCTTAAAAACTGCTTTAATGTAGTATCTCTTTTGATACCTTCACGGCTGAGTGCATCGTAAAATGCATTTTGGTCACCGCAGATAATCAAGGATTCTTTTGCTCTCGTAATACCGGTGTATACAATATTTTTTATCAGCATTCTTCTGTAGCTGTTGACGACCGGCATAATTACAATCGGGTATTCACTGCCCTGGGCTTTGTGGATACTTGTACAGTACGCATGAGAAAGTTCCATTAAATCCTTTCTTTCATACGTAATGTGTATTCCGTCATAATCCACATTCACCATATCTTTTTCGGCACCGTTCTCATCCTTTAAGAATATACTTTCTATGATGCCGCCGTCACCATTAAACACATTATCCTCTCTCCTGTTGACAAGCTGAATGACTTTGTCACCCTCCCTGAAGATAGTTTCACCGGAGACAAGCTCATTCTTCTCATCATTTTCTGGATTAAGTATATTTTGAAGAATTTGATTCAGTTTGATAATCCCTGCATTTCCGCGGTAAATCGGTGCAAGCACTTGTATATCCCGCATGTCATAACCTTTTTTCACTGCCCTTTGCACGATATTATCAATCAGCTCAGCAATCTGGTCCACACGTGCCGGAATGAATGACCGGTCTCTGTGTTTTTCCGTAATATCAATCTGTGTACCTTCTTTAATTTCATGCGCCAGCCGGATGATGGACGAGCCTTCGCCCTGACGATAAATGGTATCGAGTTCCGTGACTTTAAGTACATCAGATTCAATTAAATCTTTAAAAACAGTTCCCGGGCCGACTGACGGCAGCTGATCTTTATCCCCGACAAACACAAGTTTAGTATGGGACGGCACATTTCTTAAAAACTGATAAAACAGCCACGTATCAACCATGGACATTTCATCAATAATGATTAAGTCGGCATCAAGTTCTGCATCGATTAATTCATCCTTTTCAGTATCCTGCCCCCAGCCGATCAGCCGGTGAATCGTGGATGCTCCAATTCCGCTGGTTTCACCGAGACGTTTTGATGCCCTGCCTGTCGGCGCAATCAGTTTTATCGGATACTCATCTTCCTCATAGTCATCCATATCCTTTAAATCAAATAATTCATGATAGGCATTAATAATCCCTTTTACAATTGTTGTCTTACCTGTTCCGGGACCACCGGTAATAATCGATACTTTTTCATTTAAAGCATGATGAATTGCAGACTTCTGCCTCGTGTTATATTCAATTTTGAACAGGGATTCGAGTTCCTCAACAGCAGTATCCACATTTTCATCCGTGATATCATCTTCTTCCGGATGATTGACCAGCCTGAAAATTTCATCTGCAGCCTTGTACTCCGAATAAAACAGTGTCGGCAGGTACACATGATTATCTACTACAACGATTTTCTCTTCTGCTTCAATATCAGAAACGGCTTCTTTAATCTGTTCATCACTGAAATAAACAAGCTGCGGTGTATTTAATAATTCATCCACCTTCATAATGACATCATTGATATGCAGAAATGTATGTCCTTCAGACATTGTTACATCATCGACAATATAGAGAATCCCGGCATAAAGACGCCTGATTTCATTTAATTCAATTCCAGATTGAACAGCAATTTTGTCAGCAGTTTTAAAGCCCACACCGTCAATATCCGTAACAAGACTGTACGGTGACTCTTCTAAAATACGGAGAGTGTCTTCACCGTAATATTTAATAATTCTCGCACTCATACTTGCACCGAAACCGATATCATTCAGACGAATCATAATTCTTTCCGTTTTCTGGTTCTCAAGTATTGTATGATAAATCATTTCAATCTTGGATTTTGACAGGCCTTCAACTTCTTTCAGTGCATTTTTATTATCCGCAATGATTTCAAGCGCATTTGTCCCGAGTGTGTCCACAATTCGTTCAGCTGTTTTCCGCCCGATACCATGAAATACATCACTCGACAGATAATTAATCACTCCGGTATTTGTTTTCGGCATCTCATGCTTAAAACTGACAGCACTGAACTGTTCGCCGTAGCGTTGATGTTCCGTCACTTTACCAGTGAAACGATATGTTTCTGATTCACTGACATCATGAAAGTAACCGGTGACAATGGTCTCACCGGTAAACTTTGTATTTGTTTCATCTACTAATACTTTCAATACATGAAAGCGTGTCTTTTCACTCAGGAAAATGACACGCTCAACCTCACCTGTTAAATATAAATCATCATAAATGGATGACTGTGACATGACTTTCACCGCCCGTTACTTATCCCTCTAGTTTTTGAAGTGCATTCTGTGCGAGATGGTGGGAAGCTTGAATATTTACAGCTTCCTTAAATAATCTGACTGCCTCTTTCTTATCATCATACATCATAAGCATCACTAAGCCCAGATTGTAACAGGCATCAGCATGCGGTTCTTTCTCAATCACTTCAGACAGCAGTATATCCGCCTGCTTATACAGTGACAGCTGGCAGCACAATAAACCATACTGAAAAGTAATATCTGTATCTTCCGGCTTTTCTTTATGGGCCACTTCATAAAACTGAACCGCCCGGCGTTTATCATCTATATGCGTGTAAGACAATGCCAGCATAAAATTCAAATCGGGATCCTCAGGGTTCCTGCTGTAGGCAATCAAATATAAACGGATGGCTTCTTCATAACGTTCATTATCGAAATAAAGACCCGCAAGCGTATAATAGGCACTTGTACTTGCACCGTTCAGTGTGATCGCTTTCTGAAGAAATTTTTCCGCTTCTTCATCTCTGCCGATTCTGTGCAGGAGGCTGCCGCCGTTAATGTAGTGGACTTCTTCATCCGGTTCTTCCTCAACCGCTTCAAAAATCAGCTGCAGTGCCTTCTCGTATTCACCATTTCTGATTGCATCTTCATATACTAAAGTCATCCTAAATACTCCAACTCTCTGTCTTCGTTATATACTGTGTCAATTGTTGCACCGCCGAGACATACATCGCCGTCATATAAAACGACAGCCTGACCCGGTGTCACTGCACGTGCTTTATCGTGAAAATGAATATCAATTGTATCATCAGAAAGTCGTTTCACAGTGACAGGTACATCACCCTGACGGTATCTGAATTTCGCAGTACAATCGAAAGTTTCAGGTACTTCATTGATAAAGTTAATATCCGATGCGACCAGGCGGGATGATTCAAGCGCTTCATTATCATAGCCTGAGACAACGTACAGTTCATTTGTTTTCAGATTTTTTCCTGCAACAAAATAAGGTCCGCCGTCACCGCCGATACCAAGCCCCTGTCTCTGGCCAATCGTATAGTACATTAAACCGTCATGCTGCCCTTTGTCCTCACCTGTATCCATATTAATCATACGGCCGGGATTTGCCGGCAGATAACCGCTCAAAAATGTTTTAAAATCTTTCTCACCGATAAAACAGATGCCTGTTGAATCTTTTTTATCTTTAGTTGCCAGGTCATATTTATGTGCAAGTGCTCTGACTTCCTTTTTCTCAAGGTGTCCGAGCGGGAACATCACTTTTGACAGCTGGTCTCGTGACAACTGGTTCAGAAAATAAGTCTGATCCTTATTGTTATCAACACCCCGCAGCATCTCAACTCTGCCTTCTTCATGATTCATACGTGCATAATGACCCGTTGCCACATAATCTGCACCAAGTTTCATCGCATGGTCCAGAAATGCCTTAAATTTGATCTCCTTGTTACACATAACATCCGGATTCGGTGTACGCCCTTTTTCATACTCCTCAAGAAAGTATTTAAATACTCTGTCATAATACTCTTTTTCAAAGTTTACAGAATAATAAGGAATGCCGATTTGTTCTGCAACAAGCCTCACATCCTCATAATCTTCTGTTGCAGTACAGACACCGAACTCGTCAGTATCATCCCAGTTTTTCATAAAAATACCAATGACATTATACCCTTGTTCTTTTAATAGCTGTGCCGTCACAGATGAGTCCACTCCGCCGCTCATACCGACCACAACCGTTGTTTCAGAACGATCCATATACAGTCTCCTTTCATTTACTAAATCATTTTACTCTCGTATAGTCTCGTATATATTTCTTTTAAAGATGCAGCAATCTGTTTGATATCATCTTCACTCATTAAATGCGAAAAGCTGAAGCGGATTGAATGACCCGCTCGCTCATCATCATACATCGCCTTTATAACATGCGACGGCTGTACCGTGCCGGCATGACATGCAGAACCTCCGGAAGCATATACTCCCGCCATATCCAAAGCAGTCAGCAGAAATTCAGATGCCGTCCATGGAAAATGCAGGTTAATAATATGGCTGCTCATCTGGTTGACATCCCCGTTCACTTCAAACGGGACCTCGGATGCGGTCAGTTCAGTCAAAAACAATTCCTTCAGCTGCATCTCTTTCAGAGTCCGTTCTGTAAGGTTGTCTCTAACTTTTGTCAATGCAAGGCTCAAGCCTTCCGTCCACTGTATATTTTCAGTTCCGGCCCGCCGGGATTTTTCCTGGTCACCGCCGGTAGTGAGTGCTTTCAAATGAATACCGCTTCTATGATACAGTGCGCCGATTCCTTTCGGGCCGTATATTTTATGTCCGCTTAAAGACAGAAAATCGATTTTTAAATCGTTAACGTCTATTTCCATATGCCCGACAGCCTGTACTGCATCAACATGCAGATATGCCGGGTGGTCCGACAATACATCCTGAATATCATACATCGGCTGCACAACGCCGGTTTCGTTATTTACAAGAACAATCGACACAAGCACTGTTTTGTCAGTCAATGCGGATTTTAATTCATCGGGACTGATCAGCCCGCTTTCGTCCGCACTCAAATATGTGACAGTACATTTTCCTTCTTGTTCGAGCAGCTCTATTGTACTCAGCACTGAAGCATGTTCTATCTCTGTTGTAATAATGTGCGGCGTATCATTCCCGGCAGCAATGCCTCTTATAGCCATATTATTCGCCTCGGTTGCACCGCTCGTAATAATTATTTCTTCCGGTTCTGCACCGATTGCGGACGCGATATTCCGTCTGTTTTTTTCAAAATATGCCTTTGCGCGCTTCCCTTCCTGATGAATACTGGAAGGATTACCAAAATACTCTGACGACGAAAGTATTGTTTCAAGTATTTCCTTATCTATCGGCGTTGTCGCTGCATAATCCACATAAACTGACACTGTAGTCACCTGCTTTTCTCTTCTTTACATCATTAGATTTTAACATGAATCACTTTCATTTTATACTTTTTAAGACCAATCATTAGATTTTATTAAAATCAACCGATACAATACTATAATGTATTCATTTAATGGAGGGAAAGTAATGGCGAAACCACTTAATATTTCAGTTTTAAATTTAGTTCCTGTCAGAGAAGGAAAAGATGCAACGGGAGCTATTGAAGATATGATCACGCTTGCCCGTCATGTTGACGGTTCAGACTACCAGCGTTACTGGATTTCAGAGCATCATAATATGAGAACACTTGCCTCCAGTGCAACCCGGATGCTCATCCAGCATACACTCGAGCATACCGATGAAATTCGTGTCGGCAGCGGGGGCGTCATGCTGCCGAACCATTCACCACTGATTGTTGCAGAGGAATTCGGCACAATGCATGCTATTCATGGCGACAGACTCGATATCGGACTCGGCCGGGCACCGGGTACTGATATGCAGACAGCAAGTGCGATACGAAGAAATAATCATGACGGTGTTTTTTCATTCTCCAACGAAATTGAAGAACTGCAGAGATATCTGTCAGATTATCCCGGTCATGTCATCGCATACCCGGGTCTCGGGTCAAATATACCCGTCTATGTTCTCGGGTCGTCTACAGACTCTGCATACGTTGCAGCAAAGCTCGGACTTCCTTATGCATTCGCAGCACATTTTGCACCAACACATATGGAAGAGGCCTTTAAGATTTACGAACGGGAATTTGAGCCGTCCAAACAATTGGACAAACCATATAAAATGGCAAGTCTCAATGTCATTTGTGCGGATACAAATGAAGAAGCGGAATATATTAAAACCACTCATTATTTTAATATACTCAATTTAATCAGAAATGAAAGAAAGCCGCTCCGTGCGCCTGTAGAATCTATGGAGGGTGAATGGAACGAACGGGAAGAATACGCAGTAAAAACACAGTTCCCGATTGCATTTTCAGGTGATGAAGACAAAGCCCTTGAAGAACTCAGAGCTTTTCAGACACAGTTTAATGTAGATGAGGTTATGGCAGTTTCATATATTTATGATATGGACGCCTGCCTGAAGTCTTACGACATATTTGAAAATGTTGTAAAACGTTATAATGAATCATAGAACAGAAAAACGTGTGTGATGTTATCTATCACACACGTTTTTTGGTATTTATTTATTAAATAAAGAGATTCTTTCATGAATGACACCGTCAATTTTCTTAAGAGATTCAAAAATAGTATCCTGGTTTTCTTTACTGCACACTGTCAGAACACTCGGTCCTGCACCGCTTATTGTCGTAGCATATGCCCCGTTTTCGATAGCTGTGTCTTTAATATCATTGAACTCCCGGATTAACGGCTGACGGAACGGTTCATGAAAACGATCTCTCATCATCAGACGTCCCATATCTTCATACTTACCTTTAACCAGCGCCATGAGCATTACATTGTTCAATGCATTCTGGCTGACAGCGACGGATTTATGATATTCAGCAGGCAGTCTTTTACGTGCTTCATCCGTATTAATTTCATAGTGCGGTACAGAGATGATAAACCTCAGCCCGTCGTCATTAATAGTCTGGTAAAATAACTCCCCGTCTTCAAAATAACCGACAAATATTCCGCCTGTGATACAAGGACCGATATTGTCAGGATGTCCTTCAATATTACAGCCGAGCATCACCTTATCATGTTCACTGAGTTCAAGACTGCAGAAATGATTTGCGAGCTCAATTCCCGCAACAATAGCAGATGAAGAACTTCCGAGCCCGTGGGAAAGCGGGATTTCACTATCCATCACAAGATTTAGTTTCGGCAGTGTTTTTCCGAAAAGTCTTGCTGTATGAATTGCAGTATCAAGTACCAGATTAGTCTCATCAAGCGGCAGTACATTCAATTCTTCCTGTAACATTTCGATTGAATATGCATCACTGACAGATGCTTCCACTGTTAGAAACTTATTTACGGCAAGACCCATAGAGTCGAAGCCCGGACCGAGATTCGCACTCGTCGCAGGCACCTTTACAACAAAATTACTCACCATTGTTCAGGCTCTCAATATACTCAATGATTTTGTCCTCGTCATTCGGCAGAACTTTCGGTGTGATATCCGCCTGGTCCATCGCAGTCTGCGGATCCTTTAATCCATTGCCGGTCAACACTGTCACAACCGTCGAACCTTTTTCTATACTGCCGTTATTCACAGATTTAATGACGCCTGCCACACTGGCATTTGAACCTGGTTCTGCAAACACACCTTCTGTCCGTGCCACTTTATTATATGCATGTAAAATCTCATCATCCGTTACAGAATCAATCACACCGCCCGATTCGTCGCGCGCTGCTTCCGCAAGCTTCCAGCTTGTCGGATTTCCGATACGAATCGCTGTACCTATTGTTTCCGGATTTTCAATCACTTTCCCTTTAACAATAGCAGCAGAACCTTCCGCTTCAAAACCGAACATTTTTGGAAGTGTAGAGCCTTTCTTATCATGATACTCTTTGAAACCTTTCCAGTAGGCCGAAATATTTCCCGCATTGCCGACAGGAATCGCTAAATAGTCCGGTGCTTTTCCTAGCTGCTCCACCACTTCAAATGCCGCTGTTTTCTGACATTCGATACGGTATGGATTGACAGAATTAACGAGTGTTACTCCTTCATTCTGTTCGGCAACTCTTCTTACTGCCCTTAGTGCATCATCAAAGTTCCCTTCAATTGACACAATTTTTGCACCATACATAATTGCCTGAGCAATTTTACCGAGCGCAACTTTACCGTCCGGAATAACAACGATTGTATTTAAACCGAGTCGTGTTGCGTAGGCTGCTGCAGATGCAGAGGTATTTCCTGTAGAGGCACAGATTACTGTATGTGCTCCCTCTTCTTTTGCCTTGGCAACCGCAAGCACCATCCCGCGGTCTTTAAATGACCCTGTCGGATTTAATCCTTCAAATTTCGCAAACAAATTAATTCCAAGTTCTTCGCTTAAACTGTTAAGCGGAATCAAAGGTGTATTCCCTTCCTGCAGAGAAAGTGCCGGTGTATTCTCTGTCACCGGTAAATAAGATTTAAATTCTTTTAATAAACCGTCCCATTTCATAAATTACTCCACTCCAATCACTTGATAACGTGCTTTAATATTTAAATTTTTCTCCAGCTCATTCAGTTCATCTGCACTGATTTTTGGAGTGATAAATGTTGTATTGTTTTCTTCAGAGATTATTTTTAAGTCTTTTCCGAGTTGATTGACCTCGCCGGCAGTATTCTCTGTGCGGATAAAATAGTTTTTTGTACTTTTTCCTGCCTGAATCTCTACTTTTTCCTCAGGTACTATGTTCTTTTTATGGCCGCCTGATGCCACATGAATTAAATCCGATACAACCGCACTCGCTGTTTCTAAAGACCCGGCACCTGCACCGTAATACATTGTTTCACCGACTGCATTACCGATAACATACACCGCATTCTTTTCATAGTTGACGCCCGACAGCTGGTGGGATTCCGGAAGAAGAACAGGTTCTACGCTGATCTCAAGCTTACCGTTCTCAAAGTGGCTTTTCCCGAGTAATTTCATTATTAAACCTTCTGCTTTTGCGGTCTTCAAATCGTTTACGTCAACATTTGAAATACCCTTTGTCTCCACATCATCAATATCGACCTTCACATGATACGCCAGCCTTGAAAGAAGCACGATTTTCCGCAGTGCATCGATTCCTTCCACATCATTTGTCGGATCAGCCTCCGCATAACCTTTTGCCTGTGCTTCAGCCAGTGCACGTTCATAGTCCCAGCCGTCTATTGTCATTTTCGATAAAATGTAATTGGTTGTGCCGTTGAGTATTCCCATCACTTCACTAATATCATTGCTGTTCAGTGATGATTCAATTGTCCGGATAATCGGAACACCGCCTGCAACACTTGCTTCATATGAAAAAGTCACATTATTTTCATTTGCGGTCTCAGTTAATTCGTCTATATGTTTTGCAAGCATATCCTTATTGGCACTGATTACATGCTTGCCCTGTTTTAATAATTTAATGAGGATATCACGTGTATTTTCAATTCCTCCCATCACTTCAATCACAATATCAATATCAGCATCTAACAGCTCTTCAACATCATCTGTTAATTTAATGCCGCTGACATCAACATCTCTTTTTTTATTCACATCATTAACAACCGCATGAGTCACTTTAAGCTCATCATCGGAAAGACGTGAAATTTTTTCCTGATTTTCTGAGAGTACTTTTAAAACACCTGTTCCGACTGTACCCATTCCTAATAAACCTATTTTCATAAATACGTGTGACCTCCTCAAAAAGCTTTATAGATATCCATATTAGATTGAATAATTGAAAAATTCAAGGAAATTTTTAATATATGTCTACACAAATGCTTTTTTTTATTGTATTATAATTTCTAAAATTCAATTTAATTAGACGTGAGGGTGTTTAGAGATTATGAAAGTAGCAAAATTCGGCGGCAGTTCCCTGTGCTCAAGTACACAAGTGGAAAAATGTGCAAATATCATCAAAAATGATTCAGAAATCAAGGCAGTGGTAGTCAGTGCTCCAGGTAAACGTTTTGAAAAAGATACTAAAGTCACCGATTTACTTATCGCACTGTATGTCAACCATACTGCTGACTTAAAAACAGATAATGCACTGCAGGCAATCATGGACAGATATGATGATATTATTACCGGTCTCGACATAGACCGCACCCTGTTGGATACATTTGAAGCAACAATTAAAAAATATTTAACTGAAATCAAAGACCGGGATCGTCTGCTTGACGCATTAAAATCATGCGGTGAAGATTTCAATGCGCAATTAATGAGTGCCTATTTAAATAAATTAGGTATCAATGCAGTATATTTATCCCCGAGGGATGCCGGAATCTTTGTAACCGATGAGTCATCAAATGCAGCACTGTTAGAAGAATCCTATGCGCATTTAGCAAAGCTTAAAGAACGGGATGAAGTCATTATTATTCCAGGATTTTTCGGAGAATCCAAAAATGGGCATATCGTTACATTTCCGCGGGGTGGTTCAGATATCACAGGTGCGATAGTCGCACGCGGTCTCCTCGCAGATATTTATGAGAACTATACCGATCAAAGTTATATTTTCTCCGGTCATCCCGGAAAAATAGAGAATCCCCTGCCGATCACAGAAGTCACTTACCGGGAGATGCGGGAACTGTCATATGCAGGATTCGGTATTTTTCATGATGAAGCACTGCAGCCCCTGTATGAAGTTGAAATTCCTGTAATGATTAAAAATACAAATGCACCTGAGATTGAAGGGACAAAAATTGTACCGAAAAGAGCCGTCACACCTGAAAAGCCGGTCATCGGCATCAGCTGTGATGAAGGATTCACTTCGATTTCAGTCAGACATTACTTAATGAACCGGGAGATCGGGTACACAAGACGTCTTTTACGCGTATTTGAAAAATATGGGGTGAATATTGAACATATTCCGTCCGGTATCGATAACTTATCTGTCATTGTTCGTTCAAATCAGTTTGACGGTAATAACAAAAAAGAAAATATTTTAAAAGAAATTGAAGAACGCATGAATCCTGACTGGATCGGCATTGAAGAAAACCTTGCACTGCTGGTGATTGTCGGCGAAGGTATGGAAAGACACATCGGCGTTGCGAATAAAGCGACTAAAGCACTCGCAGACCACAATATTAATATCCGCATGATGAATCAGGGATCCTCTGAAATCAGCATGGTCTTTGCGGTCAGAATGGAAGATGATGATCTGGCATTATCCTCAGTTTATAATGAGTACTTCAAATAAACACAAAAGGGCACGGCGGAATTCCGCCGTGCCCTTTTTAATTTAAAATCGTCCCGATCTGAATATAGAATATAGTAATCCAAGAAATAAAAATACTGCGAGTACAAATCCAATCTCAATTGCAGGAATACTCCATATTACAGTCGTCTGTCCTGCAATGGCAGCACCGACAATCAATCCGACCATAATAATGCTGAATGAAAGCAGCACAATACTGAACGATAAACGGTTGCCGACCCTATCCATCTTTTTGAATAAATCATCTGCACCTTTTACTTCCATATCCACAGGGAGCTTCTGGTGTTTCAGACCTTTTGAAAAATCTTTCAGATTTGTCCGTACATCAGACAAGTCATCACCGAGTTCCAGTAAATCAGACCAGTAGCGGTTCACCATATTTTTAGGGTTGTATTTTTCTTTCATCAAAATATGACCAAACGGTTCTGCAACATCAATAATACTGAACTCCGGATCGAGCTGACTGACAAGGCTCTCAAGAGTGATTAAAGCTTTTGCAAGAATCGTAAAGTCCTGCGGCAGTCCGATACGGTGCTTATTGGCAATTTTAAAAACATCCTGCACAGCTTCACCAAAATTAAGCTGGCTCAGTTCAACATCATAGTATTTATCGCGGACTTTTTCCGTCTCTCTGTTTAACGAAGCCATGTTCACATCATCCGGCACAACACCCATCTTAATAATCGCCTTCACTACTCCTGAAGCATCCTGCTTCATCATGGAAATCAAAAGTGATGCAAAGTGCCCTTTCATTTCGCTCGTTAATCTGCCGACCATTCCAAAATCCATAAAAATAATCGTATTATTTTTCAGTACACTGACATTGCCTGGATGCGGATCCCCGTGGAAAAACCCTTCTACAAAAATCTGATGGAACATTGCATTAGCAAGGCGCTCCGCCAGAAGTGTACGGTCATATCCGGCATTATCAAGCTCTTCCAGGTGATTAATCGCAATACCATCCACATACTCCATCACTAAAATCTCTTTAGTAGACAGGTCCCGCTTAATTTCAGGCACTTTTACTGTCTCATCTTCTGTGAACTGTTTTCCAATTTTTTCAGCATTACTTGCCTCAATTGTATAATCCAATTCATCAATAATTGACAATGAAAACTCCTCAATCATTTCCACTACATGATATTTTCTCGCCCACTCCAGCCTGTGTTCTGCGAGCGTCGCCAAATGATGCAGAATTTCAAGATCATTTCTGACAATGCGTTCAATATTCGGTCGTTGAACCTTAACCGCAACAATATCGCCTTCAACTGTTTTCGCTTTATGCACCTGACCGGTTGATGCCGAACCAAGCGGTGTTTCATCAAACTCACTGAAAAGGTCATCAATCGGTGCACCGAGAGAGTCTTTAACAATCTTCTTTACCGCTTCAAATTCAAACGGCGGCACACTGCTTTGAAGCTTCTCGAGCTCCTTCACAATATCATGCGGGACAATATCAGGACGGGTACTCGCGATTTGTCCGAGCTTAATAAAGGTCGGTCCCATACGCTCCAAAAAGATACGGATTCGTTCCCCTCTGGATTTTTCCACATGTTCGTTTTTTGACTGCCTTAAAAGTACACGCTTTGGAATACTTAAAAACTCGTCCAGCCCAAGTTCTTCAACAATAAAGCCCAGTCCGCTTAAAGAAAACTGCTTTGCAATCTCACGATAACGGTTAATATACTCAATGCGTTTTTTTATTATCATTACACTCACCATGTTTATCTATATTATTTAAATATAAAACATATAGTCATCAATTTCATCTTCATCATAATCAATCATATCTTTTAAAGTGGTATGATCCAGAACGTCACTGACAGCATCCCTGATACGTCTCCAGAGGAAACGTTCTGCTTTCCCGTCTTTTTCATCACTCTCAACGGCTACAATATTTTCTTCAACCGCTTTAAATATTTCACCGACATACATTTCCTCCGGCGGCTGATTAAGTTCATATCCGCCGTATGCGCCGCGCGTACTTTTTACGAGCCCTGCCTTTTTCAAACTTGCTACAATCTGCTCCAGATATAAGTCACTGATATCATGTTCTGTTGCGACTGATTTTACACTTCTTTTTTTAATTCCATACTCATTTGCAAGTGTCAACATAAAGTAAAGACCATAACGGCCCCGTGTTGAAATCTTCATAATACACCTCGTCTAAATTCTCATTGTTTAATTTTAATATTTAATACAATAATATCATAGATGAGCCATTACCACATTTAATAACACGGTGCAGTATCCTGAAAAATAATATACATTTAAGTATGCGTTTCTTTTTATAATGACACGGGTACATTTAATTACTGCTGAAGTTGAAAATGAGAGGTGCATAATGATTAAAAGAGAAGAAATCTCACAGTACATTAATAAAAATTATGATATTCATCCGGATTATCCGTGGAGTAAATTCCCCGGTTATGCTGCTTTCAGACATAAAGAAAGTGGAAAGTGGTTCAGCTTAATCATGAATGTCACAGGAGACAAAATAGGTCTCAGTAGTAAAGAAGAGATTGATATATTAAATGTAAAAGCAGAAAAAGAATTCATCGGTGCACTTAGAAATAAAAGTAATATTTATGCAGCTTACCATATGAATAAAGATAATTGGATTACAATTAATCTGAATGAAACAACAAACATCTCACAGATTAAAGACCTTATTGAAGACAGTTTCAATTTAACCGGTCCGTCATAAAAGAGCTATTTGATGCTCTAAGAAAAGAATGTAACAAACTCAAATCTCAATAAATATTAAGGGGCTATCTTCAATGAAAATTTTACTCACCTCAACTGGGTTCTATGCCCAAAAAGTTAAAGAGAAATTTCTGTCTATGACTACAGAATCAACACAAAAATATAAAGTTGGAATCATCACAACCGCCTCTCCTGAAAAAGAACACAATATGTTTGCTATAAAAGCTAAAACAGATTTTCTTAGTATGGGTTTCACAAATATCGAGTTTATAGATATTGAATTTGATAACCCTGATAAACTTTTAGACAAGGACATCATATATATTAATGGGGGTAATCCCTTTCACCTATTGTTTCACATAAGAAATAACCATATAGACTATATTCTAAAAAATATGCAGTCAAAAAATACAATTATTATTGGTGTAAGTGCCGGTGCACTAATCTTTTGTCCCAATATCAAAATTGTTGACTTTTTCACCCCGCAACTGAATGATATTGGTCTTAAAGATTTATCCTCATTGAAATTCACTGATTCCTTTATCTTTCCGCACTATGGCAGAGAAGATTTATTTCCAGATGATGAAAATAAATCAATCGATGATAGAATAGAAGAATTTGAAACCCTTGAGAATTGTAGCGTTCAGCGTATGAATGAAAAACAGTGGAAATACATAAATCTTTGAGCAAAATTAGGACATGAACCCTCTACTATTAAGATAACCAATATATGTGATAGTATTAATACGATTAAACAACTAAAGCAGGTGAAATTATGTCAACACAGCCTCTAAGCTACAAAATGCGTCCAAAATCGATTGATGATGTGCTCGGGCAGAGCCATTTGGTTGGTGAGGGCAAAATTATCAGAAGGATGGTTGAAGCTAAAAAGTTATCTTCAATGATTTTATACGGACCGCCGGGTACTGGAAAGACCAGTATCGCAAGCGCTATCGCCGGATCCACAAATTATCATTTCAGAACTTTAAATGCTGTCACAAATACTAAAAAAGATATGCAGCAGGTTGCTGAAGAAGGGAAAATGAGCGGTTCAATTATTCTGCTGCTGGATGAAATTCACCGGCTAGATAAAGGAAAGCAGGATTTTCTTCTTCCACATTTAGAAAACGGTACGATTATTTTAATAGGTGCAACAACTTCCAACCCCTATCATGCCATTAATCCGGCAATCAGAAGCAGGTGTCAGATTTTTGAAGTCCATCCGCTTGAGGAAAAAGATATAAAAGAAGCACTGAACAGGGCACTGAAGGATCAGACATCAGGTTTAGGCAGTATGAATGTTTCTATTGATGATGACGCTGCAGAACATTTCATTCTATCCAGCCATGGTGATGTCAGAAGTGCTTTAAATGCTCTGGAACTGGCTGCTCTCAGCACGAAGCAGGATGAAGACAATCAAATTAATATTACACTCGAGGACGCTAAAAACTGTATGCAGCAGACTGCATTTCTGCATGATAAAGACGGCGATCAGCACTATGATGTCATGAGTGCATTTCAAAAGTCAATCCGAGGCAGTGATGTAAACGCAAGTCTGCATTATCTGGGACGTCTTGTTGAAGCGGGTGATCTGGTAACCATTGCGCGCCGGTTAATCGTCATTGCACATGAAGATATCGGACTCGCGAATCCTCCGCTCGCAGGACGGACACTGGATGCGATTATTGCAGCAGAACGACTCGGATTTCCGGAAGCAAGAATCCCGCTTTCTTCTGCAGTGATTGAACTTGCTTTGTCTCCTAAATCAAACAGCGCAATTAAAAGTATCGACAATGCGATGTCGGATATCAAATCCGGACATATCGGTTCTGTTCCTAAACATCTCCGTGACGGACACTACAGCAGTGCTGAAAAACTCGGCAATGCGATTGGATATAAGTACCCTCATAATTATCCGAATCATGTTGTAAAGCAGCAGTATCTGCCTGATTCATTAAAGAACAAAAAATATTTTGTTCCTTCATCGAATACTAAATATGAGCAGCAGCTTGAAGATATTTACGATAAATTAAACGGACTCACATAAAAAATCCCTGCAGATGCAGGGATTTTTTATCTCAATTTGTTATCTTCCGTTAAACCTGAAGCTTCAAAAGCATCTTCTTTATCATCAAACCTTGCCAGAGACTTAACTTTGTCATTAATGATAGTCAAAAATGTATACACATCCTGTCTTCCTTTAACACTTCCATCCTGTTCCAGCCACTCAGCATGCTGACTCAGAATAATTTTATTATTATCTGCATAAATCTCAAACGTTTCAAGTCGGATTCCTGCACGGTTCAACCAGTCTTTAATTCCTTCTGTATCAAGAACTGCAGTCCCCTTTGGACCGGATACTTCAAATTCTTCTTCAGTAATTGCCTTTAATTCATCTATATTTTTCTTATTACACCATTCTGTCCAATTTTCAGCAATGGCAACTGTTTTTAAAGTGTCTTTCATACTTACACTCCTATCCCGTATTAAATGGTTATTCTGTAAAATATACATTCTATTATTATATGTATCTCAAAACCAATGATTATAAACATTACAACGTTAATTTTCAATAAAAAAATAAGCACTGAATGCGAACATCCAGTACTTACTTGAAATAACCGAGCTTAAGCCGTGTGTTTTTGTTGATTATTTTGGCCTGCTATTTGCAGGTGGGTGTCCTGTTTCCGATTCCAAACGTCCTGTAAAACAGGCATGTTTTTCAAAGGAAAACCTATTAGACTCCCGTTTATAAAAGTGTTAGGTCAAAATATAATTCAACACATCACGAACTTCTCAGATATTTCTATTACAGATACTATAGCACATTAATTTATAAAAGAAAAGAAAAACAATTATTTATACATAATCAGAAAATCTGGCAGACATCAACAGTACAGTTGTCACAGTTAATGCTTTCTTTTAATGCAGGAAGATTATGAATGGTTATATACTTGCGGTCAACCGATACAATTCCCGTCTCTCTCATTACAGCAAGCATTCTGTTCACTGCTTCCCTCGATGTTCCGCACAACTGTGCAAGATCCTGATTGGTGAGCGGTGTATCAATCAATATGCCTGATGCAACTTCCCGGCCGAAAGAATTTGAAAGCCGGATTAATATTGAATCCAGAGCACCACCCTTCCCGTACATCATTAAATCACGCATTTTAGAAGCGTAGCGGTTTCTGTCTATATCCAGCCACCGCATCCATTCCGTTGTGAACACCTGGCTGTCGAGCACTTCTTTTTCAAAAATTGTACGTTCTATCTTTTTCACTACAACATTTGTTTTCGCTTTTGCATATGTATTATATTCTTTTGCACCGCAGAATAAAGTCACTGCTCCAAATATGCCGTCTTTATCAATGAAGTTTGTCACAAGTTCTTTACCATCTTCCTGCATACGGCTGACAAATACCTGTCCCTCTTCGAGCAGGAAAACATGTGATGCCTGATCTCCCGGGTGATAAATAAATTCTCCTTTTTTAAAAGTGATTTTTTCACCTGTTGCTGCAATATATTCAAGGATTGACGACGGTTTATATACATTTTCGTGCACTATTTTTCCGCCTCCCTTATTTTTCCTGAATTATATCACAAAATGTGATTTTTATCACTTTTTTTAAGGACATTATTCTTTATCATCATATATATACAAATGGACAGGGAGTGGTATAAATGGTTGAAAAAAATAATCTTTCAGAGGAAAAACATACAGCTCATCAAGATGATCATTCAAACCTGGATTTACGCGGTACATTAATGATGGTTCTGTTTTTAGGCGGCCTGATTTTAGTAAGCTGGTTTGGTGCTTTCATGCTGTTTATGGGAAGAATGTAAAGGAGGATTTACAGTGCATAAGTTTGAAAAATTATGGTTGATTATCGGAACAGGATCGCTTGTTCTCTTTTTAGGAATTTTAGGGATATCCGCGGTACATGCCGGACATACCCCCGCTGCAAGCGGAATAGAAACGATTCATCCGGATCATGTACGGGAAGATTCAAGATTTAGTGAACCGGGTTTATACGAGTCAGATTCTGATGCATATGATTATGATTTATACATGGTCGCAAGTGCTTTTATGTATGAGCCGAATGACATTGAAATTCCTGAAGGGTCAAGAGTCAACATTCAGGTCGCTACAACAGATGTCATTCACGGTTTTCAAGTTGCAGGAACCAACATTAATATGATGGTTGAACCCGGCTTAATTTCTACATATGAAGCAGATTTCAACAATACCGGTGAATATTTAATTTTATGTAATGAGTACTGTGGTGTCGGACATGCAGAGATGACATCAAAAATAACAGTCGTTCCAGGAGGTGACAGCAGTGAGCAATAATTTATCCCCGGACAAAATATTTTCTCCGCTGCAAAAAGTAGGCGCTAAAGATGCAAAACTGGTACTCGCAAATATGTACTGGGTGATATTCTCTTTATTTATCGGCGGTACAGCCGGACTGTTGCAGACCTTGGTTCGTTCAGGGCATCTGGAACTGCCTTTTGGAATCGGTTATTATCAATTACTGACATTACATGGTGTCATACTCGCACTCGTTCTGACATTCTTCTTTATCATGGGCTTCCAGATTGCGATTCTTTCAAAAGTCTGCGGTCCGTTATCAAGAAGCCAGAGAAAACTCGGCTGGACCGGCTTCTGGCTGATGACTGCCGGTACATTAATGTCTGCTGCGATGATTGCACTAAATGAAGCGACTGTATTATATACTTTTTATGCACCGCTGCAGGCACATGCCATCCACTATATCGGACTCACTTTAGTCATCGTCGGTACATGGGTGTCTGTTGCAGGTCAGCTAATGAAATACTTCAGCTGGAAAAAAGAATTTAAAGGTCATAAGACGCCACTCTTGTCATACATGACCGCTGTAAATAATGTCATGTGGATTGTTTGTACAATCGGAGTTGCTGTCACTGTATTATTCCAGTTTATTCCGTGGTCACTCGGATGGGTGGACCGGATCAATGTATCCCTAAGCAGAACCTTGTTCTGGTATTTCGGGCATGCGTTAGTATACTTCTGGCTGCTACCTGCTTACATGTCATGGTATGCAATTATTCCTAAAATACTCGGAACAAAAGGATTTTCAGATAATCTTGCAAGAATGAGTTTTGTATTATTTCTATTCTTCAGTATTCCAGTTGGAATACACCATCAGCTGGTTGAACCGGGAATTGACGCTTTCTGGAAAGGACTGCAGGTGGTACTGACATTCATGGTGATTATTCCTTCACTGATGACTGCATTCAGTCTTTTTGCTGTATTTGAAACATACGGCAGAAACCGTGGTGCAAAGGGTTTACTTGACTGGTTCAAAAAACTGCCGTGGAAGGATGCTCGGTTTGTTCTCCCATTCCTCGGTATGCTGTTCTTTATTCCGGGAGGTATCGGCGGTATCATAAATGCTTCCGGTCAGATGAATCAGATGATTCATAATACGATATGGGTTGTCGGACACTTTCACATTACTGTCGGTGCACCGGTTATTCTGACATATTTCGGGGTCATGCTTTTCCTTCTGCCGCATCTTACCGGCCGGAAGATTACTAAGCAGACGAATAATATGGCCTTATACCTCGGATACACATGGACATTTGGAATGGGAATTATGAGTCTTGCCATGCATTTTGCGGGGCTGAGAGGTGCACCGCGCCGTTCAACTTATTCAGAGTACGGCGGTGCCGGTATTGCTGAAGAATGGATTACTTATCAAGTTATGCAGGCTGTCGGCGGTTCATTTTTATTCCTTGCGATTATTATCGCAGTCATTCTGTTCTTCAAACTGATGACCGGACCTAAAGCAGATCAGCCTGAAGTTTTCCCTGTTGCAGAAATGATGGATCAGAACGCCCCTCAGACAAAATGGGTGGAAAACTGGAGACTCCTCATCATTATTACAGTATTCCTGATTTTGATTGCCTATACTGTGCCGATTACACAGATGTTTACTGAAAACATACCAGGTGCCGAAGGCTATAAACTTTGGTAAATAATATAATATATGAAGAAAAATGCCGGTGAATTCACCGGCATTTTTCTATTCTAGAAGATAACTTTTCACTGCTTTCAGCTTTGCATCTTTCTTATGATTCTCAAATGTATAAAAATCTGCAGTGTGAATACGGCTGCCGCTGTTTAACGTGATGACTGAATCTGAAGCACCTGCTTTGCCGTGTGAAAGATTAGTTTCAATCACCAGGCTGCTGATGGTCCGTTCTCCTGTTGTCATTGAATCAATAAACTCTTCGAAACCCTGAACAGTCTTCCCGTTCACCGTCTCATATTCAAAATCCTCCGTAATGAGCTCTTTCAGCTGACTTTTATTCACTGCTGTCCGTGCAATAATGAAATCCCGAATCACTCTTCTCTTCGGTGCATTATCACATTTTAAATCACCGAATACAGCAAAGCCTGGATTAAATGCCAAAGGTTCAGGATTTTGAAATTTCAACTTTTTCTGATCCATCTCCGCCTTTAGTAGCTTTACTGCCTTTGGTCCGACACCATGAATTTTCAGCAAAGTTTTTTCATCAAGCTTCGATACCTCTTCAAGTGTTGTGATGCCGATATGATTCAGCGCATTCCCTGCCGGCCTGCCGATATTCGGAAGCGGTGTACTTCCCATAAAATCTCCCCCTTCATGATTAAATTACGACTGTTTCTATTTAAATTGATATTACACAAGTTTTTAGATACATACAATAAAAAGCCATTTAAAAAGGATGCCCCGCTTTAAAACGGGACATCCTGCTTTTTACGTACTTATCTAATCTGAAATTACTTATCTTCTTCCAACAGTTCAATGTGCAGTTCTTCAAGCTGATCTGTTGATACACCTGACGGTGCATTCATCATTAAGTCTCCTGCACTCGCAGTTTTAGGGAATGCAATGACGTCTCTGATATTTGTAGTACCTGCAAGAAGCATTACAAAACGGTCAAGACCGTATGCGATTCCACCGTGCGGCGGTGCGCCGTATTTAAATGCTTCGATTAAGAAACCGAACTGTTCATCTCTTTCTTCATCAGTAAATCCGAGTGCCCGAAACATTTTCTCCTGCAGTTCTGCATCATTAATACGGATGGACCCGCCGCCGAGTTCATAACCGTTTAATACAATATCATAAGCATTCGCTTTCACCTTCTCAGGTGCAGTTTCCAATAATTCAATATCTTCTGTTCGCGGTGCTGTAAATGGATGGTGTGCTGCAGCAAACCGGTTATTTTCTTCGTCATATTCAAGGAGCGGCCAATCTGTCACCCACAGAAAATTATATTTACTGTCATCAATCAGATCGAGGTCACGTCCGAGTTTATTTCTTAAGTTGCCGAGTGCCGCATGAACGACTTTCTCTTTATCTGCAACGAACAGAACCAGGTCGTCAGTTTTTGCACCAAGCACTGATTTCAGCTCTTCCTGCCTGCTCTCATCAAAGAATTTTGCAATTGGTCCAGTGAGTCCGTCAGCCGTCACCTTAACCCATGCAAGGCCTTTCGCACCATATGTTTTCACGTAACTCTCAAGTTTATCAATATCTTTACGTGAATAATTTCCAGCTTCGCCCTGCAGCACAAGTGCTTTTACTAAACCGCCGTTCTCAACTGTTGATTTGAATACTTTGAAGTCCACTGTATGACTGAAGTCAGATAAGTCCTGAAGACGCAGTTCAAAGCGTGTGTCCGGCTTATCTACACCGTAATCCGCCATCGCATCATCATAAGTCATGCGTGGGAACGGCAGTGCCACATCAAGCCCTTTAACTTCTTTCATAACATGTTGAATCAACCGCTCATTCATTTCAATAATATCTTCCTGATCTGTAAATGACTTTTCAATATCAATTTGAGTGAATTCCGGCTGTCTGTCCGCACGTAAATCTTCATCACGGAAACACTTAACAATCTGGTAATACTTCTCAAGACCGGATAACATCAATAACTGCTTATAAATCTGCGGAGACTGCGGCAGTGCATAGAATTCCCCTTCATGTACACGGGATGGTACGAGATAATCCCGGGCACCTTCCGGTGTTGACTTTGAAAGGACAGGCGTTTCAACATCGATAAAATCTTCATTATCGAGGAATTCTCTGACACTTTTATTGATTTTGTGGCGCAGTTTTAAAATATTCTGCAGCCTCGGACGACGGAGATCCATATAACGATATTTCAGTCTGACATCCTCTGTTGTTGTCTCATCCTGAATTTGAAACGGCGGTGTTTCTGCCTTCGACAATACTTCTATACTGCTTGCAAACACTTCGATTTTCCCCGTTTTTATTTTATCATTCACCTGGGCCTGATCCCTTTTATTCACTTTACCTTTTACTTCAATGACATATTCACTTCGAATGTTTTCTGCACATTCCAGTGCTTCTTTTGAAACATCCGGATTAAACACGACCTGCATCACACCTTCTCTGTCACGGAGGTCAATAAAAATCAACCCGCCGAGGTCACGGCGCTTCTGTACCCATCCTTTTAATATCACTTCTTCGCCGGTATGTTCTTCTGTAACTTCTGTAGTATAAATTCTCGACATCATTATTCCTCCAAGTGGCTGGCAATTTCTTCAAAGTGTACGCTTTTTGTTTCACCAGTTTCCATATTTTTAAGTTCAGCCTGTTTTGTTTCGAGTTCGTTTTCACCAAGTACAATTGTATATTTAGCACCTTTTCTGTTGGCATCTTTCATCTGTGCTTTTAATTTACGGTGCTTATAATCCATATCTGCACTGACACCGTTTGTACGCAGGTTGTAAAGAAGACGGTTTGCAGTTACTGCAGCTTGTGAATCAAGCGTACAGATATATAAATCAAGACCTTCCGGTTCCGGCAGTTCTATACCTTCCGCTTCCAAAGCGAGAAGCAGACGTTCTATGCTCAATGCAAAACCAATTCCGGTTTCTTCCGGTCCGTCCAAAAGCTCCAACAGACCATTATATCTTCCACCGCCGCAGAGCGTAGTAATCGCACCGAAGCCGTCTGCACTGCTCATCATTTCAAAGGCAGTGTGTGTATAATAATCCAGCCCTCTGACCAGGTTATAATCCACCTCATAATCTATACCGAGTGCTGTCAGGTTTTCTTTAACTGTTTCAAAGTATGCTTTTGATTCATCATTTAAATAATCATACATGATCGGGGCATTTTGAATTAATTCATGATCCCGGTCTTTCTTACAGTCAAGTATCCTCATCGGATTTGTGTGAATACGTGACTGACAGTCACTGCAGAACTCGTCAATTCTCGGTTCAAAATGTTTCACCAGCGCTTCATTGTACTGCGCGCGGGAATTGTGATCTCCAATGGAATTAATGTGCAGCTTTAAGTGTTTGAGTCCGAATGATTGATAAATATACATCAGCATGGAAAGGACCTCTACATCAATCAGAGGGTCCTCTACGCCAATCGCTTCAACACCAAATTGTACGAATTGACGGAAACGTCCTTTTTGACTGCGTTCATATCTGAACATCGGACCGTTATAAAATACTTTTACCGGCTGGTTGACATCATGCTGCATTTTATTTTCAATGTAGCTTCTTGCTACAGAAGCAGTACCTTCCGGTCTGAGTGTAAGACTCCGGTCACCTTTATCTTTAAATGTATACATTTCTTTATTTACAATATCAGTAGATCCTCCGACACCTCTTACAAACAAATCAGTCGCCTCAAAAATCGGTGTACGGATTTCTGCATAGTTAAAATTTTTGGCAATTTCATTCAGCTGGTTTTCAATATACTGCCATTTATATGTGTCCTTAGGTAAAACATCCTGTGTCCCTCTTGGAATTTGAATCATCACAGTCACTCCTTTTAAATTTTTGAAAATAAAAAAGCCCCTTATACCTGACGGTATAAGGGACGAATATATCGCGTTGCCACCCTGCTTCGATCATCATTAAATGATCCTTTAACATGATATCGACTGCCGCCGCCTGATTGTCAGGATTCTGCCAAAGTGTCAGCAGATACATTTTAGAAGAATTCACTTTCAGCCTGTGATGAATTTCTCTGGTACTTCCTATAATCTATCCTCTTTGGGTCATCGAATATAATATCTGATTATTTTATATAATAGTGACTTATAAAACCAAAGTCAACCCTACTCATACAAATAATTATAAATTCCTTCTACAAGTGCATCCGCCATTAATTCCTGATACTCCTCGTCAGCAATGATTCTGTCATCCAGCGCATTGCTTAAATAGCCGAGCTCCACAAGAACACCCGGATAATCGAGCTGCCATGTCACCTGGAAGTTTTCCTGGTTAACACCACGGTTGTAGAAATATGAGTATTTGTCCAATGCACTGCTGATATTTTCTGCAAATTCCTGTTGATTCGGATAAGTGTAATATACTGTAAAACCGGATATCGAGCTGTCTTCTATTGCATCACTGTGAAGTGCCACAAATAAATCACCATCAACATTACGCTCATCAAGTGTTTTAAATTCATCAGGTTCCCGGGTTAAAATAACTTCCGCTCCCTGACTCTCAAGTTTTTCCTGCATTTGTAAAGCCACATTATAAACAATCTCGTCTTCAGTGAGGCCAGTTACACTTGAAGCACCCGGATCATGACCGCCGTGCCCCGGATCAATCACAACGGTTTCACCGTTAAATTCATAGACAGGTTCATCTGTTCCACCCGTAAAATCCATTGTGATCTCCTCTGTCTCTTCAGGCACCAGATATCGTTCATATATAAAGTTGGCAAGCAGAATAAACAGTACACTGACAAGAATAAAATACATTGGAATAATATACAGATGCTTTTTATTCTTTAGAAAAAACAAACATTTTTCCATGACACTTTTAAAGATTTTCTTAATACTGTCCATTAAACAATTTTTCCATCTCTGGATTCATAAATCATCGTAATCGGTCCGTCATTATGGATAGTTACATCCATATGCTCGCCGAAAAATCCTTCTTTTACTACAATGTCATGTGATTCTAAATGTTTATTAAAATGTTTATAGAGCGGCAGTGCTTTGTCTTTCCCTGCTGCATTTGTAAAGCCGGGTCTGTTTCCTTTCTTTACATCTGCATATAGTGTGAACTGTGAAATACTTAAAATCTCACCGCCGGCATCTTTAATTGATAAATTAATTTTTCCATCACTGTCTTCAAAATTCCTGGAGTTTGCGATTTTATCTGCCAGTTTTTCTGCATCTTGTTCAGTTGATTCATTGTTTACTCCGACCAGCAGCATATACCCCTGGTCAATTTCATTATATAATTCTTTTGTTGTGACTCTTGAATAGGACACTTTCTGTAAAACAACCTTCACTAATTACACCTCACTTAAAGACTCTTTCAACACTGTAAACATCTGCAAGTTGTTTTACCTTATCTACTACACGATGTAAATCAGTGGTGTTCTGCACCATTACAGAAATACTCACTTTTGCGTTCTTATCTTCATCCGCTTTAGCATTTACGCTCGTAATCGGAAATTTTGTGCTGGTAACTACATTGAGGATTTCATTGACGAGACCCTGTCTGTCGTAACCGCGTATCTCTAAATCCGCCTGATATCTGCGGTCTTTATTCTTGCTTTGTACCCAGTCCACATCGATTAAACGCTCTTTTTCATTGCGAATATTCGGACAACTTTCAACGTGGACTTTCACACCGTGTCCTTTTGTGATATATCCTTTTATAACATCTCCCGGGATTGGATTACAACATTTAGACAAATTGATGAGCAAATTGTCCATGCCTTCAACATAAACACCGGATTCAGTGGACACTTCTTTGTAATGGTGTGTTCTGTCTATTTCAGAGATTTGTTCATTTTTCTCTTCACGAGCTTTAATTTTTTCCATCAGCCGGTTCGTAACCTGCTGGGCAGTCACACCGCCAAAGCCGATCATCGCAAATAAATCATCTTCCTGATTCAAATTATAACGTTTTAATACAGGATCAACATTCTTGTCCTTTAAAACATCATCCGGCTTATATTCTCTGTTTTTAATCTCTGTTTCAACCGCAAACCGGCCTTTTTCAATATTACTCGCACGGTCCTGTTTTTTAAAGAATGAACGGATTTTATTTTTTGCACTGCTGGATTTAACCAGTTTCAGCCAGTCCATACTCGGTCCGTACGACTGCTTGCTTGTTCTGATTTCAACAATGTCACCAGTATGAAGTTCCTGGTCAATCGTCACAATTTTCCCGTTCACTTTCGCACCAATCATTTTATTCCCGACTTCAGAGTGGACCTGGTATGCAAAATCAATCGGTACAGCACCCTGCGGCAGCTCGACAACATCGCCCTCAGGTGTAAATACATATACTTTATCACTCAAGAGGTCTGTTTTTAAGCCTTCCATAAACTCTTCAGCGTCCGGCGAGGATGTTTCCTGCTCTGCGATATCTTTAAACCAGTTAATTCTTTTCTCAACAGCTTTCGTCTGATTTAAAGTTTTACCTTCTTTATACGCCCAGTGTGCGGCAACCCCGTGCTCTGCGATATCATGCATTTCAAATGTCCGGATTTGAATTTCAAGCGGATCACCCTGCGGACCCACCACTGTTGTATGCAGTGACTGATACATGTTTGGTTTCGGCATAGCAATATAATCTTTAAACCTGCCGGGCAGCGGTTTCCAGATTGTATGAATCACACCGAGTACAGCATAGCAGTCTTTAATACTGTGTACCAGCACCCTCACTGCGAGTAAATCAAAAATCTGATCAAACTGTTTATTCTGCTTCTTCATTTTCCGGTAAATGCTGTATATATGTTTCGGACGTCCGGATAAATGTCCGTCCACATGTGTTTTCTTCATCTCGGACTCAATTTTTTCTATCGCCTCGTTAATAACACCTTCACGTTCACTGCGTTTCTTTTTCATCATGCTGACAATTTTAAAATACTGTTTCGGTTCAATATAACGAAGTGCAATATCTTCAAGTTCCCATTTAATACTCGAAATACCCAGCCGGTGTGCAAGCGGTGCATATATTTCAAGTGTCTCCATAGAGATTCTATACTGTTTTTCCTGAGGCATCGCCTTTAAGGTCCGCATATTATGGAGCCTGTCAGCAAGCTTAACCAGAATCACCCGGATATCCTTAGCGATGGCGACAAATAATTTTCTGTGATTTTCCGCCTGCTGTTCTTTATCCGACCGGTATTTTACTTTCTCAAGCTTTGTGACACCATCTACAATGACTGCCACTTCCGCATTAAACATTTTCTTTAAATCATCATAGGTATACGCTGTGTCTTCGACAACATCATGTAAAAAGCCGGCAATGATTGTCGGACAGTCTAAATTAAGCTCCGCCAATATGCCCGCCACTTGTACCGGATGTAATATATAAGGCAGACCGTTTTTCCTAAGTTGACCGTCATGTGCTGCATATGCCAGATCATAAGCCTTCTTAATTAAGACGATGTCTTCGTCACTCATATATTTTTGACACATATTAAATACATCTTCAGCTGTATACGGATACTCTTTACTCATGACCTCACCTCTTATTGTTCAGGAAAATAGATAAATCAATCATACTATAAAACATTCTGCAAATAAATATATCAATGAAAAAAAGCCTGTAAACACAGACTTTTACTCATCATAAGTAATTAATGAGACAGTATCGTACCCTTCCAGCTTTTCAATCCCGTTCAAATACTTAAGTTCTATCAGAAAAGCAATTCCTGCGACAATACCGCCCATTTCCTCAATTAGTTTAATGGTTGCGACTATCGTCCCGCCTGTTGCCAGTAAATCATCTGTAATCAGAACACGCTGTCCCGGCTTAATCGCATCACTGTGCATCGTTAATACATTAGAGCCGTATTCAAGGTCATACTCATACTCAATCACTTCTCTTGGAAGCTTACCTTTCTTTCTGACCGGCGCAAAACCGATTCCCATACTGTAAGCAACCGGGCAGCCGATTATAAATCCTCTTGCTTCAGGACCGACAACAATGTCAACTTCCTTTTCCCGCGCATACTCAACAATCTGGTCTGTCGCATATTTATAAGCTTCACCGTTGTCCATAACTGTCGTGATATCTTTAAAACTGACGCCCGGCTTCGGCCATCCTTCAACTTCTGATACATATTTTCTTAAATCCATAACTTCCTCCATCATTAAATCATGTCTTTCATCAGTGACTTCACTTCATTTGCAGATGACATTTTCAATTGACTTTCCGCATCAAGACGTGACAATAAATTTTTCATTAACATTGAATCATGTAAAGGCACACTCTCAATTGATTGAAATTTGTCCTTCTTGTATATTATAGCATTTTCTACAGAAATAATGCCCAGTTCCTCAAGTATATCAATCGCCATTTTTAAAATTTTCATACTGATATTCAGCTTCTCTGAAAATTTAGGTGCGTGTTTCATCAAATTGATTGCGCCGTCATCCGCCCCGCCGATCAGGCTGAACACTTTATCCATAATCACTTCATTTGGAATACCCGAGAAATAAAGTTCCTCTTTGCTGTTAAAAATCATGATAATTTTAGATACATGAATCCCTTTCAAAGAAGCTTTCAATTTTGATATATCTTCAGGGAGATCTCTCAGTATCAATGTATCCATCGTAAACGGCAGTGCCTCTCCATAGTAATAATAATGGTCACTCCGGCGTTCGCCTGATGAAACCAGAAAATAATCATTCTGTGAAATGATTGAGAAATCCTGAGTGGCACGGCTCCGCATATCAAGAAGCTGCACCTGGTCCATTCTGATATCCTGCAGAATCATCTGAAGTTTTCTTTCCTGATTAAATTCATTCACATTCACAGCACCAATGATGCTGATATCGTCCCCGACAGATACTTCATGTGCCAGATGGCCGAAGTTGAAGCCGATAACATCTACATCGATACCATCAAGTGTCATTTTAATATGTGCCGCATCTTTGCCGACCCGCTTTAAAGTTCTGACTTTCACATTACTGATCATAAAAAGCGGCGTCATAAACTGATGACCGAAAGGCTTCAGCCGGTTGAATCGTTCGAATTCTTTTAAAGTTAAATTAGACTGGTTAATCGCATAGTCAATATTTTTTAACGGCTTAAAATCCATATCGAGCTGTGAAACATGTTCAACAATGTCAGATTTGAATCCTTCTATGGAATCTTCTGCAACTTCAATACCGAAAGCACCCGCATGGCCGCCGCAGTTTAAATAATCCGCACCGCTCTCTTTGACCAGAGATAAAAAATCAAGTCCTTCAATTGAACGTGCAGACCCCTTATAGCTGCCTTCTTCAGACAGTGTGAGTGCAATGACAGGCTTGCCGTAATTGTCTGCAATCCTTGATGCCACAATACCAAGTACACCCGGATGCCACTCATTATCATAAACAATAATGACATCTTCATCTTTAATTTGTGCTTCCGCTTCTTTATAAAACTGATGGACCAGGTCCTTCCGTCTCGCATTCAATGACTCTATTTCAGTTGCACTCTCGTATGCCTCTCCCTGGTCTTTCGTCATCAGCAGTTCAACACCGATTGAGGCATCATCAAGTCTGCCGGCAGCATTTAACCTCGGCGCTATCGTAAAACCGATGGTTTCTTCGTCAATGTTTCCACTGTGTCCGCCGACTCTGAGAAGATTTTTAATCCCTATAGGTGTGTCAGAATTTAACTCTTTTAATCCATCCATCACAATCCGTTTATTTTCACCTGTCATCTTCACGATATCCGCAACTGTCCCTACTGCCGCAAGACCGAGATATGACGCTTCATGGAGACCCAGTGCTTCTGTCAGCTTATATGTGATTCCGACACCTGCAAGATGAGGAAACGGATATGTCCCTTTTGGATGAGCAGGATGAATAATCACTGCATCCGGCAGTTCAGCAGCGAATGTATGATGATCCACGATGATGACATCAATATCATGTTCCCGCAGCATAGCAATTTCATGTGCTGCAGAAACACCGTTATCTACAGTAATGACTAAATCAAAATTACCGATCACTACTTCATTGAATATTTGTTCATTCGGTCCGTATCCGTCAGTGATACGGTTTGGAATAAAGTACTCAACATTACTTGTTTTCTTCAGCAGTGCGTCATATAAAACAGCGGTACTCGTAATACCGTCTGCATCGAAATCACCATATATTAATATGCTTTCATCATTTTGAAATGCCCGGTTAATCCGGTCAACGGCTTTATCCATTTCAAAAATATCTTCATACGAGTGACAGACAGGCTCAAAAATATCATTTAATGATGATTCATCACAATATCCTCTGTTTTCTAAAATCGTTTGTTCCAGACCGTTCAATTTAAAACGTTCGACTAACTCATCGCTGATTTCTGACGTTTTTTCACGTACTTTCCACTCAAATTTTGATTGATACATACATACCATCCTTTTAAAAACGCCTGGGAAACCCCAGGCGTTAATTTATACTAATATTTTGTCATCATCTTTTTTCTTCTCACGGTATACAACCAGCTCCCCGCCGGCTGCTTTTAACTGACGTTTCTTCAGAACACCCCAAAGCTGTGCTGCGATAAAGAATGATGAGTATACACCACTGATAAGTCCGATTAACAGACCGAGAGAGAAGCCGAATATTGACCCTGCCCCGAACAGCACAAGGAATACTACAACAACCATCACAGTCAGTACAGTATTAATCGACCGGGTAGCCGTCTGCCTCAATGACCGGTTAACAATAATATCGATTGTTTCCGGATCACGGATGATTTTAATTTTACGCAGATTTTCTCTCATTCTGTCCAGTGTAACAATCGTATCATTTATGGAATAACCCACAATTGTTAATACTGCTGCGATAAATGTAATATCTATTTCAATTCTGAAAATCGAAAATACTGCAAGCATAATAAAGACATCATGCAGGAGTGCGAGAACAGCCGGCAGTGCCATCCGCCACTCAAAACGAATGGAGGTATAAATAATAATACCAATGGATGCGATGGCAAGCGCAAGCAGTGCATTTCTCACGAGTTCCTGACCGATTGTCGGACTGACTGTACTGATCATCGGTTCATGATCATACATTTCACTGAATGTGGTCTGTACGGAGTTCACTTCTTCCTGGGATAAGTCGGAAGTGTATCTCGCAACAACCATCGCCTCGCCGGATGTCGTAATATTATCCGGCGGCACATCCAGTGATTCCAGTGTCTCTTCTACTTCAGTGACAGACTCCGAACCGTCCGTCTCGATATCCACACGGGTACCACTCGTAAAATCAATACCGAGATTTAACCTGAATATGCTCAAGATAATCAATCCCGCGATAATCAAAAGACCGCTGAAAATAAAGAATTTCTTTGCGTGCTTAACAAAGTTAAACCGGTCCCATGGTGTAGTTAAGTCTTCAATCCCTTTATTCTCAGCCAATTTGTAACGGGACTTTTCACTCACACCGAACAAGCCGAGTTTCTGACTGAAATAATTCGAATGAACCACCAGTCTCATTAGAATACGTGTTAACAGTACAGCTGTGACAAAACTCATTAATATTGACAGAATCAGCATCGTTGCGAAACCTTTAACACTGCTTGTACCAAAGGCAAACAGGACAAGCCCTGCAATCATTGTCGTCAAGTTCGCATCAATAATCGTCCATATTGAATTTCCTGCTGCACGCCTGTATGCCTGCTTTAATGAATGACCGATTCTAAGCTCATCTTTCAGCCGCTCATATAGAATAATATTCGAATCGACTGCCATACCGACACCGAGAATCAATGCTGCGATCCCCGGCAGTGTGAGAACACCGCTGATTGTATTAAACCCAAGTACAGTTAAGTAAATATAAACAACCAGTGTTACCGCTGCAATAAGACCCGGCAGGCGGTAGAATGCAATCATAAATATTAATACGAGTGCAACCCCGATAAAGCCCGCAAACAATGTCTCCTGCAGTGCCTGCTCCCCGAACTGTGCCCCGACTGAAGTGGAATACACTTCTTCAAGATGTACAGGAAGTGAGCCTGAATTTAACAGTTCCGCAATATTCTGTGCCCGTTCGACACCTTCCTGACCCTGGAAGCCCCCTGAAATCATTACTTCAGTAGAATTGATTGCTTCACTGACACTCGGTGCAGAGATAAATTTCGGATCTTCCGACTGAGCTTCCGCACTGAAGGAATCTTCTCCTTCAACAAAGTCCATCCAGATGACCATTAAATTTTCTCCTGCAGGCCGTTCAGAAATTTCCTGAGTGACTTCCCTGAACTTATCGGAATCCTGAAGCTGCAGTGAAACCATTGCATTATTCATCTCATCAAAGTTCTGGCTGGCACCGCCCTGTACAAGATCCGCACCGGACAACAGAATATTATCGTCGACATCACGAATAGTCAGTTCCGCCTGTGTGGATAAAAGCTCACGCGCTTCCGCCTGATCTTCTATACCGGCAAGCTGAACACGTATTCTGTTGCCCTCTTCAATCTGAATATTCGGTTCGGATACCCCGAGCACATTCACACGTGAATCCAGTGTACTCGCAGTACTGCTTACCGCTGTATCATCAATAACGTCTCCTTCATCCAAAGGTTCGACCTGGTACAGAACTTCAAAACCGCCCTGTAAGTCCAGACCCAGATTAACATCACTTCTGACATCATCAACAGTAAGGAAAATAGTGGTGCCTAAACCAAGTATGATTAACAGCACTAATAAAATGTGACTAAACTTCTTTCTCAAATAAGACACCTCGATTTTATATAAAACATCAACGCTTCTATTATAACGCGGGAATATCTAAATATAAATACAAAAAGCCGACAACAATGTGCCGGCTTTTAATTTATCTAACAACTTCTTTTAAGGCTACACGTTCAAACTTAAGTATCGGACCATTGTCTTCTGTACGGATGTACATATGCTTCTGGTCGAAAGATTCAACAGTTCCGTGCATGCCGCCGATTGTTACGATGTCATCACCTTTTTGCAGATCATTCTGCATTTCCTGGACTTGTTTCTGCTTTTTTTGTGCAGGACGAATCATCAGGAAGTACATTACAGCGATAATTGCGATAAAAGGTAAAAATGCCATAATCATATCCATGTTTAAAAATCACTCCTTTTGCTTAGAAATTTTTAGGATTAGCAATGTTTAATCCATAAGATTCGAAAAACGCTTCTTTAAAATCCAATAAGGAGTCATTCAAAATCGCACTTCGAACATCTTCCATTAATTTTAACAGAAAATATAGATTATGATAAGTAGTAAGTCGTAATCCTAGAATTTCATCTGTTTTAAATAAATGTCTGAGATACGCGCGGGTGTAGTTCCGGCAGGTATAACAGTCACAATTCGGGTCAAGCGGTGAAAAATCACGGGCAAATTTCTGGTTTTTCACAACGACTCTGCCCTGAGATGTCATTGTTGTGCCGTTTCTTGCGATACGTGTCGGCAGCACACAATCAAACATATCAATCCCTCTGATGACACCTTCAATCAAAGCATCCGGAGAGCCTACTCCCATTAAATAACGCGGTTTATCAAACGGCAGGAGCGGTACAGTGTCTTCCAGCACCTGATACATGATTGGTTTCGGCTCGCCCACAGACAAGCCGCCGATGGAGTATCCCGGGAAATCGAGAGATACAAGGTCTTTCGCACTCTGCTCACGCAGATCTTTATACTCGCCGCCCTGAACAATACCGAACAGTGCCTGGGTTTTGTCACGGCCTTTTTTCACATGATGATTCAGACCGCGTTCAGCCCATCTCGTGGTTCTCTCAATAGAATCTTTAACATATTTATGCTCTGCCGGGTGCGGCGGGCACTCATCAAATGACATCATAATATCAGAGCCGAGGTCATGCTGTATATCCATTGCACCTTCAGGACTTAAGAAAAGCTTGGAGCCATCCAGATGACTTCTGAAATGAACGCCCTCTTCCTTAATTTCACGGCGGTCACTTAAACTGAACACCTGAAAGCCGCCTGAGTCTGTAAGAATCGGCTTATCCCAGTTCATAAAACTGTGAAGTCCGCCCGCTTCCCTGACCAGGTCACTTCCCGGTCTCAGCCATAAATGGTACGTATTTGATAAAATAATCTGACTTCCAATATCTGCCAGTTCTTCAGGTGTCATTGATTTAACTGTCGCCAGTGTACCAACAGGCATAAATATCGGCGTATCAATTACACCATGCGGTGTATGCAGCCTGCCGAGGCGTGCACCTGTCTGTTTACATGTTTTAATATGCTCGTACCTAATTGCCATCTGTCTGTCCTCCATAAATAATCATCGCATCACCGAAGCTGAAGAAACGATAGTTTTCTTCAACAGCATGCCTGTATGCATTCATGATATTGTCACGTCCCGTGAACGCACTGACCAGCATTACAAGGGATGATTTCGGCAGATGGAAATTAGTAATTAATGTATCCACTGCCCTGTACTGAAAACCAGGATAGATAAATATATCCGTAAAACCGCTGGCTTCTACGAATTCACCGTAGTCTCTCACGACTGTTTCAAGTGTCCGGGTACTTGTTGTTCCGACACTGATAATCTGTCTGCCTTCACTTTTAGCACGGTTCAGACGCTCTGCCGCTTCCTTTGAAACAGTATAATATTCCGAATGCATTTTATGTTCTTCAATCGTATCTGCACTGACGGGTCTGAATGTACCTAAGCCGACATGAAGAGTGATTGTGACAACATCTACACCGGCACTTTTAATCTCATCCAGCAGCTCATCAGTAAAATGAAGCCCTGCAGTCGGTGCCGCGGCAGATCCGGTTTCTTTTGCGTACACAGTTTGATAACGATCATTGTCATCTAATGTTTCCTTGATATAAGGCGGCAGCGGCATACTGCCGAGTTCATCCAGCACATTTTCAAGAATCCCTTCATGCTCAAGCTTCACATGACGGATTCCTTCATCAAATACTGCCGTACATACTGCTGTCAGTTTACCGTGTCCAAAAGATACTCTGGTGCCTTCCTTCACCCGCTTCGCAGGACGGATCAGCACCTCATATGCTTCTTCAACCGGCTTTAAAAGCAGCATTTCAATTTTTGCACCGGTATCTTCTTTCTCACCGAACAGGCGGGCGGGAAGTACTTTTGTATCGTTTAATACCAGCACATCTCCGCGGCTCATATAGTCAGTAATATTTTTAAATACACTGTCATTTAATGCGCCTGTTTCTTTATTCACCGCAAGCAGACGGCTGCTGGAACGGTCCAGCAGCGGCGTCTGTGCGATTAATTCTTCTGGTAAATCAAAATCAAATTCATCTAACTTCAACGTTAATCCTCCCGGCTGAACAAGTCACTTTGTCGTTTTCCCTCAAAGTACTCATAACTTTTCGTCGTTGCTTTTCTTCCGCGCGGTGTTCTTTCTAAAAAGCCCCGCTGTATTAAATAAGGTTCATACACATCAAGCAGCGTAATCACTTCTTCACCTATTGAGACCGCAACAGTCTCAAGGCCGACCGGTCCGCCGCCGTACGTGTTAATAATGGTCTGCATAATTCTGTGATCTGTCGGGTCAAGCCCCTCGGGATCAACTTCAAGCACTTTTAGTGCATGATTCGTCGTTTCAAGTGAAATTGACTGCTCGTCTTTCACAATGGAAAAGTCACGCACCCGTCTTAACAGCCTGTTCGCAATACGCGGTGTCCCCCGGGACCGTCTCGCGAGTTCAACTGCGCTGTCGTCATCAATAGCCACTTCGAAAATATCAGCCGTTCTGTTAACAATTGTAATCAGACTTTCCGTATCATAATATTCGAGACGGAGCTGTACACCAAAACGATCACGAAGCGGCGCTGACAAACTGCCAAAGCGCGTCGTTGCACCGACCAGTGTAAACGGCGGCAGATCAATACGGATACTTCTCGCCTCTTCTCCTTTACCGATAACCACATCGATAAAAAAGTCCTCCATTGCCGAATATAAAATCTCTTCAACAGCACGCGGCAGCCGGTGAATTTCATCGATAAATAAAACGTCACCTGCTTCAAGGCTCGATAAAATCGCCGCAAGATCCCCGGCCCGTTCTACAGCCGGTCCGGTTGTGGTCCGTATATTTACATTCATTTCATTCGCAATAATATTGGACAGCGTCGTTTTACCAAGTCCCGGCGGACCATATAGTATCACATGGTCCAAAGCCTCTTTTCTGATTTTTGCAGCTTCAATAAATACTTTTAAATTACTTTTCAATGCACCCTGACCAATATACTGAGTTAACAGTTCCGGCCTTAGGGACATTTCAAACTGCTCTTCGTGAGCCGTCTGTCCTTCGTCTAAAATACGGTCGTCCATTTATGACACCTCTTTAACTATTGAACGAGTAATTTCAAGCCCTGCTTCACTGCATCATCCACCGACGACACATCCTGCCCGCTCAATTTTTTGTTAATTTTACTTAATTCTCTTTTTGAATACCCGAGTGCTTCCAGTGCAAGCATCGCTTCTTTTATGAAGTGTGCACCGCTTGAAACACTGACTTCCTCACCTGGTGTCAGCTTGCCTTTTAAATCCAGAATAATCTGGCTCGCAGTCTTCTTACCGACACCCGGAAACTTCTGCATATAAGCCTGATCTTCATTATCAATGGCTTGAATCACTTCCCGAGGTGCTGATGCTGCAAGGATAGCGAGTGCACTTTTCGGACCGATGCCGGTCACTTTTAACAGTGACAAAAATAATTCTTTCTCCTCCATTGTTTTAAAGCCGTACAATGTATGACTGTCCTCTCTGACAATCAGTTCAGTATATACCGTAACATTTTCATTAATACTGCCTTCAAAACGAAAAGGATTCGGTGCATGAATTAAATAACCGACGCCCTGTACATCCACTGTAATATGGAGCGGGGTCACTTCTTTTAATGCACCCGAAATATATTGATACATATTCTCACCCTATTCTACAAATTCAAACTCTCCGCCGAGAATACGGACTGTTTCACCTGCTTTGATGCCGCGTTCACGCAGTGCTTCGTCAATACCCATTGAGCGCATCTGTCTTGCAAAACGGCGCACGGCTGCATCACGGTTAAAGTCCGTCATCTTAAACAGACGCTCAATCGCACCGCCTGAAACAACATATGCACCGTCATCATCACGTGTGATTTCAAATGCATCCGGATCTTTTTCGTGACGGTATACCACTCTTGTATCTGATTCTTCCGGAACGATTTCTTCCTTTTCAGTACGCTCAAGTAAATCAGCCACACGGTAAAGCAGTTCATCAATATTTTGATGGGTCGCCGCAGAAATCGGATAAATTTCTTTATCTTCTCCGACCTCCGACTTAAATAATTCATACACTTCTTCATCATTCACAAGGTCTGCCTTATTCAGCACAATAATTTCAGGACGTTCAGTCAGTCTTTCATTATACCGTTTAAGTTCACGGCGGATGATTTTATAATCCTCAACAGCATCTCTGCCTTCCATTTCACTGATATCAATCACATGAAGAATGACACGCGTTCTTTCAACGTGGCGGAGAAACTGATGACCGAGTCCCGTTCCGTCAGAAGCCCCTTCAATCAATCCCGGAAGATCAGCCATTACAAATGAACGCCCGTCTCCTGTTTCCACTACACCAAGATTCGGCTTAATGGTTGTAAACGGGTAGGCACCGATTTTTGGCCTCGCCTTTGATACCGTGCTCAAAAGTGTTGATTTCCCGACACTCGGAAAACCGACAAGGCCGACATCCGCCATTAGTTTGAGTTCAAGAACAACTTCAAGTTCTTCCCCGGGTTCACCGTTTTCTGCATAATCCGGTGCTGAATCACGCGCTGATGCAAACCGGGAATTCCCGCGTCCGCCGCGTCCGCCTCTGGCAATCACGCTACTCTGACCATGCTGTGTTAAATCTGCGAGTGTTTCATCTGTATCTTTACGTTTCACAATTGTACCCGGCGGCACTTTCAAAACAAGTGCTTCACTGTTCTTGCCGTGCATGTTTTGATTCATACCATGGACACCCGGCTTCGCCTTAAAATGTCTTTGATACCTGAAATCCATTAATGTTCTTAATCCTTCATCGACTTCAAAAATGATGTCCGCACCATTTCCGCCGTCACCCCCGGAAGGTCCGCCGAGAGGTACATATTTTTCTCTTCTATAGGCAACAATACCATTTCCGCCGTCACCGGCTTTTAAGTATATCTCAACCTGATCTATAAACATGCCTTCACCTCAATTCCTTAATCATTATATCATTGATCTATTTTTATACATAAAATAAAAAGCACCAGCAGAAGCTGATGCTCATCACTCATTATTTTGCTTCCTTATATACGGAAACGCGTTTCTTATCGCGACCGAAGCGTTCGAATTTAACCACGCCGTCGATTTTAGCGAATAAAGTATCATCACCGCCGCGGCCTACGTTTTCACCTGGGTGAATTTTAGTACCACGTTGACGGAAAATGATTGAACCGCCGGTAACAAATTGTCCGTCTTGTCTTTTAACACCAAGGCGTTTAGATTCTGAATCACGACCGTTTTTCGTTGAACCTACACCTTTTTTGGATGCGAAGAACTGTAAGTTTAATTTAAGCATGAATTTCACCTCACAAATACTTTATATTAATATATTCCCCATATTCATCTTCTATGGTCTTAAGTGATATTATCATTGATTCAAGAATGATTTGCAACTTTTCCACATCAGGATCGTCTACTTCAAAATGAAACAGTCCGTTCTCCTCATTCATATTAATCATCGGCTCGCTCTTTGTCATATTGATTACAGCATTGACTGCACCGAACACAACAGCAGAAGCACCTGCACATACAATATCTTTGCCGTACTCATCAAAATCAGCATGACCGGACATTGTAAATGCGTAGACTAAGCCGTCATCATTAATATTAATTGTGACGTGAATCATTACGCTTCAATCTTTTCAATTGTCAATTTTGTATAAGGCTGACGATGACCTTGTTTGCGTGAATAGTTTTTTCTGCGCTTGAACTTAACAACAGTGACCTTTTTACCGCGTCCGTGTTTTTCAACTTTCGCTGATACACTTGCGCCTTCAACTGTTGGAGCGCCAACTTTAACGCTGTCTCCACCTACGAATAATACTTTGTCAAAAGTAAATGTTCCGCCTTCTTCAGCGTCGATTTTTTCAACGTAGATTGTTTGTCCTTCTTCAACTTTAACCTGTTTACCGCCTGTTTCGATGATTGCAAACATACTTACACCTCCTGATATTTAATAAGACACGCCATTTACAGGTGGACAACTGTCTCTTTAACCCGTAATTGTGCGGTTGATATTTACAAAATTCATCAACTACTAAACTATAGCAAAACACCACTGCAGTGTCAATATTTACCCAGAATATTTTTTCTCACTTTTGATGTTTTAAGACTCACAATAAATATAACCATATAAAGCAGCGCATTGATTAACAGACTCGGCACAGAACGGAGTGCGAAATAATCAAATAACGGCATGTCCACAAGACCGAGTATCGTATACACAAGATAAATATATGCATCATATAAAAATGTTAGCAGCAGGACAACAAACGCCATCGCCACAAAGTCTTTGTAAAAGACTCTGAATGCTGTATGCATGAAAATAACGAACATCACGATTCCAAAAGTATGTACCCCGTATATAAGACCGACATACACATCAATCATCAGACCGAACAGCACCGCAAAAAACGCACTGATCTGCGGACTGACATAGATGGATATCAGCAATATGTACATAAACAGCATTCTCGGAACAATATAAATACTCAGTTCATTGATAAACAGCGGACTGAACTCTGAAAATAAAAAATCAATATACATAAAAATCAAACCGCAGATAAATATAACCAATGCTCGCATAAAACTAATCCTCCACCGATTCAGGATTACGTTCCAGTACAAAGACCATATCCACATTTTCAGGACTGCTGTTCAGTCTGACATGTGCATTTTGACTTAAACCGTACTCATCATTCTCAACTTCAACCACTTCGCCGATAATCAATCCTTCAGGGAAGTCGCCGATTAAACCGCTCGTAAACACTTCATCGCCTTCTGCGACTGTCTGATTATTACGGATATTATCCACAACGAGAAGCCCCCGTTCCTGATCAAAGCTGTTGATATTTCCAAAAACCTGCTCACCGTCATGATGAAGTTCAACGGACAAATTGTTCTGCGATACGTTTGTAGTAATCATTTCAACAAAACTTGAATTACCGTTTGCACGTTTTACCGACCCGATTAAGCCGTCCGGTGTCATGACCGCCATACCTTCCTGGATGCCGTCATTTTCACCTTTATCAATAGTGAAATTATCAAGCCACTGATCCTGGTCCCGTGAAATCACACGTGCATTCACCGCTTCATATTCCCGCTTTGAACTGACATCAAGTGCCTCTCTGAGTTCTTCATTCTCCGCTTCAAGCCGTTCAATATCCGCCTGCATCTGCGGCAGCATGGACAGCTGGTTACGAAGTTCTTCATTTTCGCTCTGGGCTCTGAAGCCGCCCGTAATATTTGTAAAAATATTAGATATAAAATTCACCGGCGCGCCGATAATCGACTGTGTCGCTGCGACAGTATCACCAGTAAATTGTTCTGCTCTGGTGGAAGACGTCCGGTCGGACATAGAAAAACCGATCATTAGTATTAGTACAATGATACCGACAAGAATCAGTAACATACGATTTCGTGTAAAAAGCTTTACCAAAATGATACGCCCCCATTTAATTTTCTTAATAAAGAATACCACACTTCTGAACTTTCTAGAAAGCAATATTGATAAAACAATAGTGAGACAGTCATGTGTTTTTTTAACACTGTAAATTTAACGTGTTTCTTCATTAGAATAGTCTGATTGAAAAAAATACTGCAGAACATATCATGTCTGCAGCATTTGATAAATACAGATGTTTAATGCTTTGTCACCTGCATACGGTACATTTCAGCATATCCTCCGTTTAGTTCCATCAGTTCTCTGTGACTGCCTTCCTCAACAATAGTGCCCTGACTCAGCATAATAATATTTTCCGAATGCTGAATCGTCGAAAGTCTGTGTGCAATGATGAATGTTGTGCGGTCTTTACTGACCACCTTCATCGCATGCTGAATCATCTGTTCTGTCTCAGAGTCAATGTTACTTGTTGCTTCATCAAGTATTAATACTTTCGGCTTAAAAGCAAGGGCTCTGGCGAATGAAATCAGCTGACGCTCACCAAGAGACAGTGTTGCGCCGCGTTCGGTCAGTACTGTATCCAGACCATCCTGCATCCGTTCAAGCATCGGCGCTCCACCGACACTGATCAATGCTTTTTCTGCATCTTCTTTTGATATCCCTTCGTTATTTAAACGGATATTATAAAATAAAGTACCGCTGTAAATAAAAGGATCCTGAAGCACAATAGACATCACCGAGCGCAGATTTTGTTTGTTAATCATCCTGGTATTCTCGCCATCAAACAATATTTCGCCTTCATCCGGGTCATAAAAACGCATCAAAAGATTAATAATGGAACTTTTTCCAGAGCCCGTGTGCCCGACAAGTGCCACAGTATCTCCGTTGTTCACATCGATATTGATATTTTTTAATACCTTGTTTTCTCCGTCATAACTGAAATTCACATTCTTAAACTGAATATTTCCGTTAAAATTTTGAAGTCTTCCGGAATCTTCTTTTTCAGAATTTTCATCGAGCAGTTCAAATACTTTCACACTCGCAACACGTGCCTGTTCGAGCACGTTCAGCTGACTGACAATATCAAGCAGCGGGTTAAAAAACCGCGATACATAATCAACGAGTAAATACATTGCTCCGACAGTCAGCGCCATTTCACCGCTTAAAAATGTTGAAGCAAATATATAAATGAGTATCGCAAAAACAATTGAACGCATACTGTCGACTAAATTATCACCGGTCAGTGAATCAGCATTGACAATTTTCATCGCACTCTTCGTGTACTGATCATTCAACTGCTTAAATTCACCGGCAATTTTCTGCTCCTGATTATACACCTGAATAATCGGCATGCCGTTAATTGATTCATTAATCATAGCATTCATATCACTGTTTCTTTCACGTTTTACATGATTGTGTTTATTCACATACACTCTGTATATGATAATCCATAATATGATGACAGGGATGAATGCGAGCATTACCATTCCTGCGAACGGATTCACAAAATAAATTGCCCCTGTAATCCCGACAATAGTAAGAATGCTCACTAAAAATGTCGGAATGACAGATGAAAATAATGCCAGTATTGACTCTGTATCATTGGTAATTCTTGCAACCACCATGCCTGCCGGCAGGTTGTCAAAGTATTTCACCGGCAGTTTCTGGACATGTCGGAATACATCTGTTCTTAGTTCCTGTACGGTTTTCGCACCTGTATTCTGCAGTACAATATGACTGAAATACGCCGCCACGGCATGAATCAGGCGGATTAGGAAAAACAGTGCGAGCATCATGAGTACGGGTGATAAATCAATCGGACCGTCAATATCTATATATCTGTCGAGTACTACCATGAGTACCACCGGACTCAAAAGCTGCAGTGCTACTGTCAACACAGTGAGCACCACGCCGAGCACAAACCACCACTTAAATTTCATGGCATACGCCGTAACTCTTTTAAACTCTGTCATCAGGGCCACCTCCTGTCTGATAATAACTGTGCTGTGTACTGTACCAGCCCTCTTTTGACGATAATGTTTTATGGTCGCCAATCTCTATAATTTCACCGTCGTCCATTACAATGATTAAATCTGCATGCTGCACCGCGGACAATCGATGCGTCACAATAATGGTTGTTTTATCCGCACGGCTCTTTTGAATACTTTCAATAATACGTTTTTCGGTTTTAGCATCCACCGCACTAAGTGCGTCATCCAATATTAAAATATCCGGATTTTTAATCAGACTTCTTGCGATTGAAATTCTCTGTTTCTGCCCGCCGGACAACGCCACACCTTTTTCACCGACAAGTGTTTCGAGTCCTTGAGGCATATTTTTCAAATCCTGATCAAACGCACTCAGTCGTATCGCCTCAAACATTTCTTCTTCTGTTGCATCCGGACGGCCGAATAAAATATTCTCTTTTACTGTCCGTGAAAATAAAATATTCTCCTGGGACACATAACCGATTTTCTCTCTAAGCTCACTCTTACTGAGTTCCGACACTTTAACGCCGTCAATGATTAACTGTCCCGAACCCGACGGATAAAATTTTAAGAGCTGTTTAATCAGAGTCGATTTACCGCTCGCTGTTCTGCCGACAACACCAAGTGTCTCGCCTGCTTTCAGCTCAATATTAATATCTTGAAGACTTTCCCTGTCGCCGGTCGGATAACGGAACGTTACATCACTGAAATTCATTGATGTATTCTCTATTTTTTCAACCGCGTCATCTCCGACATCGTCCACAACATCAAGCACATCGATGATACGATTATATGAAGCATTGCCCCGCTGCATAATATTAAACAGCATGCCGATCGCAAACATCGGCCAGACAAGCATATTCAAATAAATATTGAATGCAACAATGTCCCCGGTCGTAATCTGTCCCCGGTTGACAAGTACCGATCCAAAAGCAAATGCAGTCACAAAACTTGCCGTTGTAATAATAATAGTGAGCGGACGGAACAATGCATCGAGTCGTTCAACTTTCATGAACTTATCCAGGTAATCGCCTGTCATTTTTCTGAAACGTTTATTTTCTGCATCTTCCTGCACGAAACTCCGTGTCAGCCTGACGCCTTCTACCACTTCGAGTACAGAATCATTCATCGCACCGAATGACTTCTGGGATTCACTGTGGGTTTCATTAATCCGCTTCCCAATTTTTGCTTCAATCACTGCAAGAAGCGGCAGCGGCAGCATCGCAAGAAATGTGAGCGGCCATGAGATCGTCACACCCATAACGATGACAATTGTTAATAAAAACACTGTTGAATCAAGCAGTGTCAGGACTCCGAATCCAAGCGCCACATTGACGCTCCTTAAGTCATTTGTTGCTTTTGCCATTAAATCACCGGTCTTATTCCGTTCATAAAAGCTCGGTGACAGCAGTAAAAATTTCCCCATTAAGCGTGTTCTGATAATACTTTCTATGTCATACGCACCGCCGAACAATAAATATCCCCATGTATAATTAAAAAGATAAGAGATCAAAATAATCGACAGCAGCAGACCAACTGACTCCCACATTAATTCCTGAGTCATGCTGCCGGATGATATTTGATCAATAACCCGCCCGAGAAACAACGGCGGCAGTGTATCCAATACATTCTGCATCAGAAGAAGCACGAGTATGACGCCGTACTTCAATTTGTGTTTTTTAAAATACCATTTCAGCTTTATTAAAATATCAAACATGTTAAACCTTCTTTCTTGATGTCGTAATTTTCGCACAAAAAAAGTGCGCACTATTTCTGTGCGCACTAAAAAATGACATAAAAATAGAGAGACTACAAAGCCTCCCGTCATAATATACTGTGTAATGGATTCATTATTCAGTAAAATTGCTGCTAACTTTCAAAGAACACACTTAAGAAGGCATTATTTAATTGATGGTTTGCTGTCGGGACATTCAGTAAGTTGTTGTACATATCAATTTCCTCCTTTTGTAAGTCTGTTTTCATTATAGTCCAGCAATTTAAAATTTACAAGAAAATTTTAAATTTTTACTGAAATGAAATTTTCGGTGAATTTAAAAATATGGTTGAACCTGATATTCCACCATACAAAAAAGCCGGATACTAAAGTGATCAACTTTAATATCCAGCCTTCAATTTAAGAAATAATTTCACTGCCATAAGTCCTTTATTTCTTTAAACCTGCTAACCAGTTCTTCTAAATCTGCATCCTCTACAGCAAGTGATATTCTGATATAGTTTCTGCCTCTTGAACCGAATGGAATGCCCGGTGTTACAAGGATAGACTGTTCCTTTAATAAATATCCGGTAAACGATTCACCGTCAAATCCTTCAGGCACCGGGAGCCAGCCGAATATACCGCCCTCTATCGGATTAAGCGGGACTCCCATCGCTTCAAACTCGGAAACAATATAATTTTTGCGTTTTAAAAATATCCTCTGCTGCTCAGGGAGTACGTCAGGTGCACTTGACAGTGCAGCAACAGCCGCATCCTGCAGTACGCCCCACATCCCTGTCTGGGTATGATCCTGAAATTTATTGATGGACTCAATCATTTCCGGGTTGCCGACCGCAAAGCCGACCCTGAAACCCGACATATTAAATCCTTTCGATAACGAATAAATTTCCATACTGCATTCGAACTCAGGGTCACTTTGGAGAATACTCGGATGTTTCCCTGAATAACTGAATGGTGCGTAGGCAAAATCATGTACAATCCGCGTTTTCGTATTTTTAAATCGATTAATGGTTTCATCAAAAAATGATTTGTCCGCAACTGCACCGAGCGGGTTCGATGGATAATTCAAATAAATCAAGCGGGCATTTTCAACTTCCTCCGGATTCAGTGCATCATACACCGGCAGAAAGTGATTTTCCGGATGAAGCGGCAGATCATATACTTCACCGCGGGCAAGGTTAACCCCCGCTTCATAATCTGCATATCCCGGATTCGGAAGATAGACACCTTCACCCGGTTCGATAAAAGTCATTGGAAACTGTACGAGTGCACTTTTTGTCCCGTATAATACCGCAATATTTTCCTCTGACAATTTCACATCGTATTCTGATTGATAAAATGCAATAATCGCTTCTTTAAATGACGCTTTCCCCCGGAAAACACCGTAACGCTGATTTTCCGGCTGTTCCACCGACTGTTTAACAGCATTAATGACTTGTTCCGGTGTCGGCTGGTCGGGAATTCCAACCGCAAGATTAATCACCCGCTTCTTTCCCGCTTCAAGTTTTTTACTCATCGCACTCCCGAAATAACTCGGCGGAATGGATTCAAGTAATCGATTCGGCATTTTATTCCTCCTCCGGCTTATCGAAACCTTCAAAGTCCTGATCAATCACTTCATTAAAATGTTCTGACTGTACAGCTTCAATTAAATCTCCTGCAAATTCACTGTCCACATCTTTTGAATTGACTACTATCTGGTTTCTGAAATTTTCATTCATACGCTCTAAAAACAATGCATCTGCAAGGTCCATATCACTCGCGAGGGCAAAGTTCCCCGGAACAAGTGACAGTCCAATCTGATCGACACTTCTCGGCAGCTGGCCGGCGTCCTGGAATATAAACTCGAGGTTCTTAGGATTTGAAGTGATATCTGATTCCTCAATCGCAAAAGTATTCGCATCATCACTGATTGTTATCAGGCCGGCATCCTGCAGCGTTAAAAGTCCGCGGGATGTATTCACCGGATCAAGCGGAAGCGCGACTTCACTGCCGTTTTCAATCTCTTCCAGACTCTCATATTCAGAAGAATAAAGTCCCATCGGCGCTGTCGGCACCTGAATCAGCTCGGAAAAATCAGTGCCGTTTTCTTCATTAAAATTATTCATAAAAGTAACATTTTGATACAGATTCGCATCAAGGTCGCCATTGTGAAGTGCATTATTCGGCTGTACCCAGTCAGTATATTCTACAATTTCAACTGAGTACCCCATCTCTTCCAAAGGCGGTTTAATTGCGAAGTTTACCATATCACTGAATGGTCCTGTTGATGCACCGATAGTAATGACCTCACCTTCATCTTCATACAGCAGCACACTGGATATGAGAACCACTGCAAGTGTTGATGCCAAAAATATAAATATACTGCGCATATTATCTGTCCCCCTGTTTCTGACTGATGAAATCACCAATCCATTGAATCAGCTGTACGACAACAATTAATACAATAACAGTCACAATCATCGTCACAGTGTCATATCTGTAGTAACCGTAGCGAATCGCGAGGTCGCCAATACCGCCGCCGCCGACAACTCCGGCAGTCGCACTGAAAGTAATGACTGAAATAATCGTCAGTGTAATTGCCTGAGTAATACTCTTTTTCGCTTCCGGAATCAGCACATCCGTAATAATCATATATAGAGGTGCACCGCCGGCAATACTTGCTTCAATCACTCCCGGATTAATACTGTTGAAACTCGATTCCACGAGACGTGCAAATAAAGGAATCGCTGCAATAGAGAGTGCAACACTCGCAAATACCGGTCCGTGTGATGCGTTCACGAGCCATGTTGCGAACGGCATGATTGCGACAATCAAAATAATAAACGGGAACGACCGTATGACATTCACCACTGCACCCAGTACTTGATTGAGGGGTTTTATTCTGAAGATTAACGGGTGCTGGGTGATATATAATAAAACACCGAGCGGAAGTCCCACTAAAACTGCGAAAAATGTTGAAATAGATACCATTAATGTTGTTTCTAAAAATGCTTTATATAAAAGCGGGATGAGTGTTTCCAGTCTATCCATAAATATCCGCCCTTTCTACACCTGCGATATCGTCTATATAAGTAAGCATCCGGTTAATCTCTGTTTCTTCACCGGAAACGCTCAACATAATAATTCCGAGCGGCTCATCTTTAATATATTCAATGCGGCCGTTTAAAATACTGATATCGAGTTTAAATTCACGATACAGCTGATTTAAATGATTTTCTTCTGCATTATCATTCAAAAATTTCAATGTGACCAGACGGTGTGCATCACTTTCCTGTATATGCTTTGGAACAATAAAATCATAAATATCCTGAACAAAGCCTTGAGTGACTGTATGTTTCGGATGACTAAAAATGCTGTAAACATCATTTATCTCAACAATTTCACCTGCTGACATCACACCAACCCTGTCTGCAGCATCTTTAATCACTTCCATCTCGTGAGTAATTAATACAATCGTAATACCAAGTTTTTTGTTAATATCTTTAAGCAGTTTGAGAATATTTTTTGTTGTTTCCGGATCAAGTGCACTGGTCGCCTCATCACACAGAAGCACTTCAGGATCATTTGCGAGTGCACGTGCAATCCCGACACGCTGCTTCTGCCCGCCGCTTAGATTACCCGGACGCTGATCATGCTTATCCGACAGACCGACCAGTTCAAGCAGCTCATTAATCCGTGATTTCATCTGCTTTTTGTCAAATTTCCCTGCTTTTAATACAAATTCAATATTTTCATATACCGTTTTTGACTCAATTAAATTAAACTGCTGAAAAATCATCCCGATTTTCTGCCTTTTAATACGTAAAGATTTTTTATCAAGATCCGTCAAGACTACATCACCAACAGCAACACTTCCTGTGGTTGGAAATTCAAGCAGATTCATCATACGCAGAAGCGTACTTTTACCTGCACCGCTGAATCCGATTAAACCAAAAATCTCTCCCGATTGAATAGTCAGGTCAACCGGTTTTAAGGCTTCTATCCGATTGCCTTTGTGAAGATATGTTTTAGAAACATTTTCAAGCTTTATTGACACAACACCACTCCTTAGCACTATTAATTTTTAACATAAACCATACCATAAAACTATGTATTATAAAAGACAAAAAAGAAGAGGTGGATATGTCCACCCCTTCTCAATACAGATAAATAATATAATATATGATATCTAGAACAACTTGACTCGAGTGTTCTATCGAAGGCATCCGCAGACCTGCGAATCGAAAATATAAAACATTATACGTTCAAGTGACCGCCTTGTTATGTTAGTTTAATTATATTTTAATCTAATTCTCATTTCAAGGGGTCATCTGCAATTATTCCCCTTTGTAATCTAATTGTAACATTGGATATGACCAATCACTTCATTCAATAATCCTGTATTTCTATTATAAAACCCTTCATATCAGTCGTCCAGAACTTCTTTTAAGTAATCAATTTTCTTAAAATCTTTAAAATTATTATTTTCATTTCTATAGCTGTCTTTTGATGATTCCTGATAAATTGACAGGAACTGTTCTTCTGACGGTACTGAAAACTGGACACCACCCACATTTTCCTGTCTTAAATCTTCGGGATTCACACCGGAAAACTCAAGCAGCGTATCCTTACTGCCGAATTCCACATAAACACCATTCTTTTCAAATTCATGTTCATGCAGGTCAACCAGTCTATATCCTTCATCTTCCATCAACGCCTGAATCTTATCCCAATGATATATCCTGTCCTCATCCGGGGCACGCCATCCCCTTGGATCACCGGGTACATGAATGTCAATATCAGACGGACACCAATCTTTCTCGCTGACATATTCCAAACCCAGCGATCCCATCAATACCGGGACATTTCCCGTTGCTTCAGGCGTGCGCCAATTTCCAAAAAATGTTTAAAAAGTTTTTCTTCCATACTACTCCCCTTTTCGATTTTTCAATTGTACATCGTATTTATTCTTATTATACTGATATTAGAGATTAAATAATTCTGAATTTTAATATTGTATTATGAATCTATAAAAGTTATCTTTAAATATAATAATAAAAATAATGGAAGCAGGGATGGTTATGGTAGAAATTAAAAGAGCAGACAAAGATCATGTTCACGCGATAGCGAAGCTGTGTATAGACGGCTACTGGAATACATTCGGCGGAACGCATTCCAAAGACTACATAAAGCGGATTATTAATGAATTTTATAATATTGACAGACTCAGAACAGAAGTTGACGAGAACAGTGAAGCCTGGGGCGGTTATTTCATCGCCGTCGATGACGGTAGAATTAAGGGTGCCAGTGCAGGCGGTATGATTGATTCCAATGCAGGAGAAGTATTCTTTCTTTATGTTGATTCCAATGAGAGACATTCCGGTGTGGCATCAAAACTTCTTGAAGCAGTGACTAAGCAGCAGGTTGATATGGGTGCCGATGAACAGTGGATTTCCATTCATGCAGAAAATGAAAACGGCATTGGATTTTATGAATCAAAGGGCTTCGAATTTAAGCACGAAGGTCCGGGCTCCGGGATTTATCAGGACGGCAACTACCTTTCTTTAAGGTATTCACGTAAAATTTAAAATAACAGGCACACTTGCGTGCCTGTTATTTTATATAACGATAAATTTCATCGATTGTATCTGTAACCGGCTGAGTCGTATCGATTGTTAAATCACTCCCCTTAATAATGAGTGCTTCAAAATCTTCTTTATCTTGAACGATCTTCCGCCATTCCGAGTCACTTCTGCCGAAAGGATTATCCGTTCTCTGCATGATGCGCTCCTTCATTACATGTAACGGAGCGGTCAGTGTAACGACAGCATCCAGATACGGATATATTTGCCCCTGATTCACTGCAGTTCCGGCAAGAAAAATATTTTCTTCGGAACGTGACCTTATAAGCTCAATAACCCGTGCAACATCCAATATATACTCTCCGGAATCGTCATGATATATCATCCATCCTCCGTAATCCAGATCGACAGTAACATTCCCGTCATCTTTCAAATGTTTTAACAGTGTCGATTTCCCTGTACCCGACATACCGGTCAAAAGAACAACAGACATAATACACCCCCGTAATGAAATTTATTACAATATTAGTAAAATAACCTTTATATAATATATTATAATAATACATCAATATTTAGGAGGTCGTCATGTTAAAAATAATTAATTTGGATATCCACAATGAAAAAGCACTCAAAGAAGTAAATGAAATTTTCCAACGGACCTGGAATGATTCTATCGAAGAATCTCTAAAGAAACATACAGGATACGAAGGTTTTCAATGTATACTGCTTCAAATTGAAGAAAAAACTATTGGTTTTGCATACGGCTATTCGAGTGTGCCGGGTCAGTATTATCACGACTTACTGCACCGTCATTTAAGTCCACAGGACTACGAGTCTTACCTGACAGACTGTTTCGAATTTGTTGAACTCGCTGTCCTTCCGGAATACAGGAAAAAGGGCTTCGGTGCCAGGCTGACCAACTGTCTTTTAAATCAAACACCTCACAAAAATGCAGTTTTAACGACGCAGTATGAAAATCATCGTGCGAAACATTTATATCATACACTCGCCTGGGTGACTCTCGATGATGCCTTCATTCCACGGGATGAAAGATATGTGATTATGGCAAAAAAATTAAATAAATAAAACAGACAGAGATTTTTTCTCTGCTCGGTTTATTCAATTGATGCCTGAACAGATTACACAGTACTCAAATACTGAATATTTCACCGCATCCGCTTTTTTCTTGCCTCATGCCGCATTTGACCGTTCACAATCCGGCGGTTTTCCAAATACCGCTTGTAATAGGCTTCTGTTATTTCACCGGTGTCTACTGCATTTAACACCCGGCACCCCGGTTCATGAACATGAGTGCAGTCATTAAATTTACATCCGTCTGCAAGCCTTTTTATGTCCCCGAATAACACATATTCATCCATTTGATTTGTCGTGCTGATGGTTTTAAAACCCGGGGAATCAATAATATATGCATTCACTGAGCCAACATACAGCATTCTCGTAGTCGTTGTTGTATGTCTGCCTTTGCCGTCCCGACGGACTTCATTCGTCAAAATTTCATCACTCTCAAGCAGTTGATTCAAAAGTGTTGATTTCCCGGCGCCGGATGAGCCAATTAATATTGCTGTTCCGTCTTTTTGGAATAATGTCTTTACAGTTTCTACAGTACTTTTTTGGAAATTAGAGAACACGGTGATTTCAAAGTCGGGATAAACGGATAAGATCCGGCTTCTGATTTCTTCAGCACGGTCCGAATAATCTCCTTTTGAAATTAATACATGCAGACTAATATTTTTCCTGTTGAAAGTCAGAACATACCTTTCAAATTTCGGCAGTGTAAAACGCTGGTCTGCTGCGATTAATATGAAAATTTGATCAACATTGGCAGCAAGAATCTGCTCCCCTTCTGCAGTGTGAAAACTCTTTGAAGCATGACTGGTCTGCTTTGAGACACTACTGATCCGCGGCAGTACTTTAACAATTAAGTATCCGCCCGCCTCATAGTCAATAAATTCAACAAAATCCCCGACAAAAATATCCTGTGTCGATAAATTATTGACAGTCTTCATCTGTACAACTTCACCATCACTCGTTCTGACAGTATATAAATAGTTCTTTTTATCAATAATTCGTCCATTCATTTCCGTACATTCAATCTCATGCATTTTAAAATATTGTTTAATATCATTCATTTTTCTGACCATCCTATTTTATTTTTTACGTATACTCCGAAGTATCAGACGACGCAAAAACATAATAGATGCCTGCCTAAGCATTGATTCTCTTTATTCACTTAAACTTCCCCGGTCCAAAATAAAACACTTCCCGTACGGCGAGTCTATACTCATCCTCCGGAAAGCGTCATGTTAATTGATATCTATTTCACACATCACTTATAAGCCGTCCTTAAAGCATTTCATGCCAAAGTCAGTTAAATGATATTTTAATATTTATCTGCATAAACCTTGAATTCGGAAGAGGGTCTGAGACCATATATTATGTTTTTGTTTAAACATTTTAATCTCTCCCTTCTAAAATTCATTAATTACAAATTACCACAAAATTTGCTTACAAGAAAGCCTTTTCAATAATTTCTTATAAATCTATGAATATATTTACAAATTTCATTTTTTAACCCCCTCATATAAACGTAATATAATTGTCATACTATTGACATATTTGTGGAAAGCGATACCATTATAGTAAGTATGTTTAATACTAAACCATATTTTGAGGGGGCATAATAATGGCTGATAAAAATAATGAGAAACAATTTTCGAGGCGGGACTTCCTAAAAACGACCGGGGCCGCAACCGGCGGTATTATCGGGGGTTCCCTTCTCGGTGGGTTAGTCGGATTCAGAATGGACGGCAGTAACGCACCGGCTGATGAAGCACCAACGGATACTGCTTCTGAAACAGAGTCCGGTGGAGAAGAAAGTGTTGAAGCACGTACTTTCTTCAGCCGGAGTGAGGATTTCAGAACACTGGCTGCTGCTGTTGAAAGAATTTATCCGGAAGATGATAACGGACCGGGGGCTGTAGCGCTTGGTGTCCCTTACTTTATTGACAGACAGTTATACGGCTTTTGGGGTTCAAACAGTAATGACTATAAAAAGGGACCGTTTGATCCTTCAAGAACAAGTACACATGGTCTTCAGGAAAGAATGAACCGGGGTGAAATATTCCTTGCAGGTGTCAGAAAACTCCAGGAAATCAGTTTGGACGAACACACTGAAGAATTTCCTGCACTTGACGGCGGTCAGCAGGATGATATCCTGAGACAATTTGAAGCAGGTGAAGTTGAAATTAAAGGAACGAGTTCAAGTACATTCTTTTCACTATTGAGAAGAACCACCATTGAAGGCGTCTATGCAGATCCTGCATACGGCGGGAATAAAGATATGCAGGGCTGGGAAATGATTAAATACCCGGGACCGCGTATGGGATGGATGGAAGAAATCGAATCGGAAGAGTTTCAGGAACTCGAACCTAAAAGCTTAAGAGCGTATCAAGGAGGCGGCGTATAATGGCTGAACAATTGGAAAAAGTAGATGTTGTTGTTGTCGGCATGGGCTGGGCAGGCGGTGTTGTAAGTGCCGAACTCGCTAAAGCAGGCAGAAGTGTTGTTGCATTAGAAAAAGGAAACAGTAAAACAAGAAGTGATTTTATAGGTGTTAAAGACGAGCTCCGTTTTGATAACCGTTATCATATTATGCAGAGTCTGGCGAATGATACAGTCACTTCCCGAAATGAGATTGATGAGACTGCACTTCCAATCAGAACACCCGGAGAGATGCAGCTCGGTATTGATGTCGGCGGTGCCAGTCTGCACTGGGCCGGAGCAACATACCGGTACTGGCCGTACGATTTTGAGATCCGCAGCCAGACCATTGAACGGTACGGTGAGGATAAAATCCCTGATGATATGAACCTTCAGGACTGGGGTATTACATATGAAGAGATGGAACCTTATTATGAAATGTGGGAAAATACCGCCGGAATCAGCGGTGAACAGGACCCGCTTGCACCTGAACGGGCTATGCCGTGGCCCAATCCGCCTATGAAAGAAACACCCTCTTTAAAATTATTTAAAGAAGCAACCGCAAACCTTGGACTGCATCCTTTTCAGCTTGCTGCAGGAAATATGACTCAAAACTATACCAATCCTGACGGAGAACAGTTGAATCAGTGTATGTACTGCTCGTTCTGTACGAGAGCAGGCTGTGACTTTGATGCGAAATCAGATCCGCTCGCAACTGTTGTGCCTACCGCGTTGCGACATGATAATTTTGAACTCCGGACACGCGCCAATGTAAGACGTGTATTGTATGATGAAGACAATAACCGTGCCACAGGAGTGATGTATACGGATGAAACCACCGGTGAAGATTTTGAACAGCCGGCTGATGTTGTTGTACTTGCTGCATTCGCATTCACGAACAACCGTCTTCTGCTCCTTTCTGAAATTGGAGAACCGTATGACCCTGAAACAAGAGAAGGTGTTATTGGAAGAAGCTTCAACGGTCAGTATAATCACGCATTTAACGGTGCCTCCGGTTACTTTGAGGATAAGCAGTTTAATTTATTTATGGGCGCCGGTGCACTGGGTGCTGTTGTAAATGACTATGCCGCAGATAACTTCGACCACTCCGACCTCGATTTCATCGGCGGCGGTGCAATTGAACTCAGACAGTACGGCTATGCAGCCATTTCAAGCAGTAACAATGCCCCGGGTGACACGCCAAACTGGGGTCAGGAATATAAAGAGCAGTCCTTAAAATATGCCTACCGTAAATTAACCATCTGGTATACCGCAACTGCGATGTCATACTGGCATAATTTTGTTGACCTTGACCCGACCTACGAAGATGAATACGGTGACCCGCTTCTCCGTGTCACTTATAAATTCGGTGATAATGAAAGAAACATTGCTGCTTTTGGTATTGAGCGATGCCGTGAAATCATGGAGGAAATGGGCGCAGATATTGTAGAAGAAGGTTCTGTACCGGAAGAGTTCAACCATGTCTATTCAGGCGGTCACTACACAGGCGGTGTTGCCATGGGTGATGATCCTGAGACGTCCGCTGTCAACAGTTATCTTCAAATGTGGGATGTAGATAATTTGTTTGTTGTCGGCGGCTCAGCATTCCCTCAATTCGGAAGCCACCATCCGACACCAACCATCGGTGCACTTGCCTATCGTGCAGCTGAAGGTATTGAGATGTATCTTGAAGACGAAGGACAATTAGTTGAAGCAAATGCATCATCAAGAAATCGTGCAAATGTTTAAATATCAGTAATATAACATATGCTTTCTAACGCCCTGTAAGTGTGACAGTAATAACTGCTTCAGCACTTTCAGGGTGTTTAAAATATTAACAGCAATAACTTATCCTTAAAAATAATTCATAAAACCTTATTTCCATTTTTTTATTTCATTATGAAATGTAACAATACTCCAAAGACTGCCCATAACTTTTTATTATCTGCTGATATTTAATTATTTCAAATATTTATTTTTTCTATTCATTTAGTCAATATCATTAAATTTACAGATGATTGACATATTTCCGAAAACATATACCATTAAATTATATAATCTACCAATTTTTGAAAGGAGTAATATTATGTCTTCTGATAATCAAAAATTTTCAAGGCGTGACTTTTTAAAAACAACCGGTGCAGCGACCGGTGGAATTATAGGCGGGTCTTTACTCGGCGGCTTTGTGGGCTTCAAAATGGACAGTACTGACCTGCCGACAGAGGAAGCAAATGAAACTGCTTCTGAAACTGCCGAAGACATGAACATGGAAGCACGTACATTTTTCAGCCGCAGTGAAGACTTCAGAACGCTCGCTGCAGCTGTAGAAAGAATCTACCCCGAAGATGATAACGGTCCCGGCGCTGTTGAACTCGGCGTCCCCTACTTCATTGACAGGCAGCTGAACGGGCAGTGGGGCTCAAACAGTGACGACTATATGCAGGGTCCGTTTAATCCAGCTGCTTCTGAAACCCATGGTATTCAGGAAAGAATGAACCGTGGTGAGATGTTCTTAGCAGGCGTCAGACGTATTCAAGAGATTAGTATGGATGAACATGATGCGGAATTCACAAGTCTCGACGGCGGTCAGCAGGATGATATTCTCCGAAGCTTTGAAGCCGGTGATGTTGAAATCAAAGGTATGCGTTCAGAGTCATTTTTTGAGTTATTGAAAGAAACGACTATAGAAGGTGTTTATTCAGACCCCGTATACGGCGGCAATAAAGATATGATGGGCTGGAAGATGATTGAATACCCAGGTCCCCGTATGGGCTGGCTGAGTGAAGTACTGACAGATGAGTTTATGACATTGGAACCCCAAAATTTAAGAGACTATCAGGGTGGTGGCGTATAAATGGCTGAAGAACTGGACAGAGTGGAAGTTGTTGTTGTAGGTACAGGCTGGGCCGGCGGTATTGTCAGTGCAGAACTCGCTAAATCAGGAAGGAACGTTCTTGCACTGGAACGCGGCAGCAGGAAAGACCGTGAAGATTATGTCGGTGTTAAAGATGAACTGCGGTTTGACAACAGATTTGAAATGATGCAGAAATTATCAAGCGAGACTGTAACATCCAGAGTTGAACTTGATGACACAGCACTGCCAATCAGATCTAAAAAAGAGATGCAGATGGGAACTGATCTCGGCGGCGGCAGTGTACACTGGGCCGGGGCAACATACAGATACTGGCCCTATGACTTTGAATCATACAGTCAGACAGTTGAACGTTACGGTGAAGATAAAATCCCGGATGATATGACTTTGCAGGACTGGGGTATTACTTATGAGGAAATGGAACCTTATTACGAGAAATGGGAGTATACTGCCGGAATTTCCGGAGAACAGGATCCGCTCGCGCCTAAACGCGCAGCTCCCTGGCCGAATCCTCCCCTTGGCGAAACACCGGGATTAAAATTATTTAAAGAATCAGCAGAAAGTCTCGGGCTTCATCCATTTCAGCTCGCTGCTGGAAATTTATCGCAAAACTATGAAAACCCTGACGGTGAAACACTGAACCAGTGTATGTACTGTTCGTTCTGTACTAGAGCCGGGTGTGATTTTGATGCGAAATCAGATCCGCTCGCAACAGTCATTCCGACTGCTTTAAGACATGATAATTTCGAACTCAGAACCAATGCGTATGTCCGCCGTGTACTATATGATGAGGAAACAGAACGTGCCACCGGTGTATTGTATGTAGACGAAACAACAGGTGAAGAATTTGAACAGCCGGCGGATGTCGTTGTTCTGGCAGCCTTTGTATTCTCGAATAACCGCCTCCTGATGTTATCAGATATTGGAGAACAGTATAATCCGGAGGAACGGGAAGGTGTTATCGGACGGAATTTTACCGGTGAATTTTCATTTTCACATATCGGTACTAAGGGATTCTTCGAAGATAAAAAATTCAACCTCTACATGGGGGCTGGTGCACTCGGTGCTGTCGTCAATGATTATGCAGCTGACAACTTTGATCACACCGACCTCGATTTTCTCGGCGGCGGTGCGATTGAACTGAGACAGTACGGCTACGCCGCGCTCGCAAGCAGTGATAATGTTCCAGGTGATACACCTGAATGGGGACAGGAATATAAAGCACAGTCTTTAAAATATGCCTACCGGACACTTGAAATCTGGTACACTGGAGCGGCAATGCCATACTGGCACAATTATTTAGACCTTGACCCGACATATGTTGATGAGTACGGTGACCCCCTCCTCCGTGTCACATATAAATATACAGACCAGGAAAGAAATATTGCAGAATTCGGTGTCGCGAGATGTCATGAACTGATGGAAGCTATGGGTGCTGATATTATTGAAGATGATCCCATTCCGGATGAATTTGACCATGTATACTCAGGCGGCGGTTATGTCGGCGGTGTTGCCATGGGAGATGATCCTGAAACATCTGCGGTCAATAATTATCTGCAGATGTGGGATGTAGAGAACCTGTTTGTTGTCGGCGGTTCTGCTTTTCCCCACCGGGGCAGTCACTATCCGACTCCAACCATCGCAGCTCTCGGTTACCGGGCTGCTGAAGGAATAGAAATGTATCTGGTAGATGAAGGGCCGCTCGCCGAAGCCAATACACGCTCCAGAAATCGTGCCAACGTATAAAATTATACCGTTTCATACTAAAAGTCCGCATAAATACTGCGGACTTTTTTTGAATCAGAATACTATATATATCCATCATCAAATACAAAGTATAAAAGTGTAAAATACACAAACACTGAGACAGGTGTCGTAAATATAAATAACAGTCTCACTAAAATCGAAGGAATATTAAATTTCTCTGCGACTGCACCGGAGACACCGTAAAATATTCTGTCATCAGATGATGTTTTTATTTTACCGGCCACTGTTCTCCCCTCCTGTATTTATAATTATTACTAAATTTTCCCTTATTACTCATTCACTAAACCATTGTTGACAAAAGCCACAATAAAGATAAAATAAAATTATTCTTATTATTTGGAGCCTGTGATGAAGAAAAATGAAGTTGATGCAATCAGAGCGTTTAACAGAGAATACATTTTAATACTCGGTATTTTAAACAATAATATGAAAGACTTGGACTTCTCCTTGACCGAAGGACGGGTGTTGTTTGAAATTAATGCGGGAGAAAATATTATTGCCAATCAACTGGCTGTTAAACTGCAGCTCGACAGAAGCTATCTTAATCGTTTAATCAATAGGCTGTCGCATCTCAATTTAATTGAAAAAAAGAATTCCGAATCAGATCACAGAATTAAAATTCTAAACTTAACCGGTAAAGGGCATTCTGTCTTAAAAGAAATAAATTTGCAGAACGAAAAAATGACCGAAGAAATTTTTTCAAAATTTTCTCAGAATGAACTGCACGATATTATTCAAACAATGCATTTAATCACAAATAGACTGTTGTGAATACACTCAGTAAATAAGGAGAATACATTTATGAAACCATCATTTTTTATTGCACAGGAAACAGATCTGCCGGAAATTGTACGCATTTATAACCAGACTGTTTATACACGTCAATCTACTGCGGACCTTGAGCCGGTCAGTGTGGATGACAGACGCGAATGGTTCTTTCAGCATAATGAAGACCGCCGTCCACTCTGGATTATAAAACTCGGGGATAACATTGTCGGCTGGATCAGCTTGACTGACTTTTACGGAAGGATTGCCTACAGCAAAACAGCTGAAGTCAGCATCTATATTGATGAAAACTACAGGGGTAGACAGCTCGGTGTGAAAGCACTGGATTTTGTTGAATCATGTGTGAAAGATTTTAATATTGAAACAGTTCTCGCGTTTATATTCGGCCATAATCTGCCGAGCATATCATTATTTAAAAAATTCGGTTATGTGTCATGGGCACATCTTCCGGAGGTTGCAGAAATGGACGGGATAAAAAGAGATTTAGTGATACTCGGGAAAAAATATTAATCGTCTGTACTAAAATATAATCTTTTCATTTTATTAAATATCGGAAATTATTTATCGAAAAACAATATATATTTATTGTTTATTACAATTAATCATGGTAATATTATCTTCAAATAAAAAAGGAGATAATTCAAATGACGAAAACCATATTTTTAAGAATCACCTTGTGGATGATTGTCGGTGTAGCACTGTTATTCAGTACACTTCTCGGAGTTCAAATCATCACTGCTGAAAACCAGTTACTTATCGAAATGTATATTGCAGCTGCTGTTTTCTGGATTGATGTCCTGCTCGCTATATGGATTGCTTTAATATTGCACAAAATGCTCCGTCTGATTGACAAAAAAGAAATCTTTACAGAAACGACATTGCACTTGCTCCATACTATTCAAAAATTAACACTTTCAATTTCAATCGTTTCTATCGGCTTAATGCCGCTTTTTGTTAAAGCTGCACATCTGGATGACGCTCCGGGACTCGTCCTGTTTGGACTCGGTATTCTGTCCATACCATTTGCTGTGTTTGTATTTGTTTCTGTTCTTAAGGAACTGATGCATCAGGCGGTTAACATCCAAAAAGAAAATGAGCTAACAATATAGTGAGGGGAAAAATATGAAAATTATTGTGAACCTTGATGTCGTACTTGCTCAGAGGAAAATGAGCATGACTGAACTTGCCAGTGAAGTCGGCGTTACTATGGCAAATCTGTCAGTACTTAAAAATAATAAAGCAAAAGCCATTCGTTTTTCAACATTGGAAAAGATATGTGAAGTTTTAGACTGTCAGCCGGGGGATATCCTTGAATATCGTGCCGGTGACTGATTACACGCATTAAAGATATAAAGAAGACAGCCGCGGCTGTCTTCTTTATATCTTTAATCTGCCTCTGAATCCACGTGCACCGTAATATGAGTCTGCCCCGTTATGATATAAAAATACCGTATCATAGCGCCGGTCACAGAATAAAGCGCCGCCGAGACTCCGGACATCATCAGTGGTCAGCACCCAGCTGGATGTTTTCAAATCAAACGGTTCAATTGACTGAAGCTCACGGTATTCACTTTCTGTTAATAGTTCCACACCGATTTCACGGGCAAGGTCAACCGCAGAGTTGGCAGGCTTATGCTTTTTCCGCGCCTCAAGTGCCGCCCTGTCGTAACATATGCTCCGTCTACCTTTCGGACTCTCCTTCGAGAAATCTGCGAATACAAGATTTTCCCCGAGAAATACCACATCCGGTTCTCCACCAGTAATATCCATATTATAAAGTACACACAGCTGATTATCATTCAGCTTATTCTGAACATCCGTCCATTCAACACCTTCGTGACGCGCTGTATGTGTTTCAAAACGTGACTTCAGCTGATTCAGTAAAGTATCTTTTTCTTCTTCTGACAATGCCTGTTTTAATTCCATCAATCATCCACACCTTTCAAGATAAGTATATAAAATCCTTACAGGAAATACTACTGTATTAAGTTCTCAGCTGTTCACACGATCTAAAGCATTTAATATCAGTTCGGTTGACGCAGTGTTCGCAGGATTAATTTTTCTTCTTAGATCCAATGATTTTTCTGCATAAAATCTGGAACGGCTGTAATCACCCGTGTCAAAATACATCTTGGCCTGATGCTGGTACAAATATCCCTTCATCAAATCATTGTTATTCTCTTCACAGTGTTTTTCCGCCTGATGATATATACGTTCTGCGTAATTGAATTCTTCTCTCCAGTGATAAACTGCTGCTAACCTGATTAATGCCTAAGCATATTTCTCTGTTCCTTTACATCTCCCGGCAAATAAAAGCCCAGAATCACGTGCTTCATCAAATCTTCCTGTCATTCTTAAAAAAGAAACCACTTCCGGATTATCTGAGTTTTCTTCACACCACTTTTCAGTATACTTCTGATTAAGAATCAGCTCTCTCAAAGTATATTCATCAATTGTATATTCAGGATAATTCACTTCATCTCTCCTCAACCAGTCGTATTCATTTTATTCTAATCGATATCACGTATTTTTGAAAACAGACTCTCAAATCATACCTTTAAAATGAAAATATTATAAAACACTTGATATTTGTATTTACAAATCGTAATATTAAATTAAATCAATTTGTAAATGCAAATATAAGATTTAAAAATACAAATTGATAATATTATGATTAAGGGGATGAAACATATGGGCAAGATTAAGCCGTTTGTGAAAGAAAAAAATTTTTTAATTTTAATGACCGGGGTTTTTATTAATGAATTGGGAAGTGGGATTTACTTGATTGCAGGAATGCTGTTGGTTCTTGAATTGAGCGGCAGTGTACTCTACTCTGGGATAGCGGTATTCGCAACAACACTCCCAGGGGTACTTGGCTTTCTTATTGCGCCTCTCGCAAATTACATGAAATATAAAAACGGGCTGGTATCGAGTAACTTTATTAAAGCACTGTTGTTATTCACTATCCCGCTGATACATTATACTGTCGGTCTTGATGTATGGTATTTAATCGCTGTACTGTTCTTAAGCAGCTTGCTGTCACAGTTTACCTACCCGATTGAATCGACCATTCTTACGATTATTGCCGGTAAAGATAATGTTGTCGATGCAAATGCCTACTTACAGACTTTACGACAATCAATGGATTTTATATTTATCGGCAGTGCCGGCATTATTGTCGCATTGATTGGCAGTGTTAATGCACTAATGATTACTGGTGTCTGCATATTCCTCGTCGCTGTAACATATACATTCTTTACTTTTAAACAGCCTGCACAACCGGATAATCAGGATCCATCATTTAAAGGCACGTTAAAACAATACCCTAAGGACTTAAAGGGCGGTTTTATCTATATTAAAGGCTCTATCATTCCTAAAATGATTATATCTGCTGTAATCATCAATTTTTTAATGGTCATTATGACAACAAATATGCCCGCATTCTCATTAATTAAAGGTAATGGTAATGAAGCCATATACGGCTTTTACTTAGCCGCTTTATCACTCGGTATACTCGCTGGTACCATCATTTCCCCGAAATTAAAGCATATTGATTTTGGAAAAATGATTATATTCACTTATGCTGCGAGCGGTGTCATGTGGCTGGGTACAGCACTCCTTCCACTCATTCCTTCACTGATTTTGTTCAGTACAGGCGCAGTTTCAATCAGTATATTTAATATCCTGCTTATATCTTCTATTCAAAAGCAGGTGGAGACTCATTATATCGGACGCGTCATTACATTACTGACAAGTATAGCCACTATCGGTATGCCGATCGGTGCACTTGTCGGCGGAGTTATTGGGGATTCCTTTAGTCCTGTCATTACAGTAATCGTAGGCAGCATGGGGATGATTATATTCAGTATTTACTGGTTGAGCAGCTCCGTTTTGAGAAAACTGCCGAACATTGAAAAAGTAAATCTGTTTCCGGAAAGAGCAGCGGAATAACTGTTTGTCCTGCAGATTAAACTGACATTAATCATTTTTCTTTGAGACACACCACAGTTTTATTTTGTTATATGAATACTCCATCACATCAATGATTTTTTTGCTGATTAGATAAGAAATAATAATATTAAAAATAACAAAAATAATCATCATTAGAAATTGTGTTGCTCGTGAAGGGATTCCAAATAATTGATTCACTAAAAAAGCCCATAATTCCCAGATGAAATAGAAACAAAAGATAAAGAAAAGGATATTGAACAGGCCTTTCAGGATTTTCCTCATTGTATCACCTCAATGACCATTATATTTTTACATCATTTTCCTGATGGCTCTTATTTTTCTATATCCGTCCGTAAAATATTTAAACATCATATCAAAACCACCGCTGTGATGAAAACACGAGCGGTGGTTTTAATTCAGTGACCTTATTTAAATGAAACATCTTCCAGTCTGATATATCCTGCGGCATCAATGTTTACACCGTCCAGCTGATCCGTGTTAAATGCCAGCGTCATATTCGGATGACCAAGCGGCAGGTACGGTACTTCTTCACGGAGAAGATTATGAATTTTTGTATACTCTTCTAAGCGTACCTCATCTTCTGTTGCGCTTCTTGCTGATTCCAGCAGTCCATCCAGCGTTTCATTCTCATAGAATGCTCTGTTACCTCCGAAACCGGCATTAGTACTTAACGTCAGTGAACTCAGCAGATAATCTGCATCAACAGTGGACGCTGTGAAATCAAGCAGGAACATATCATGGCCGCCGTTACCAAGCATATCGAGAAATGCTGCAACTTCAAATTGTTCAATGCTGACGTTAATATTCAACTCACGGAGCTGTTCCTGAATATATACTGCAGAATCAATCAGTGCCTGTGTATCCTCAACCCAAAGTGTCGCATCAAAACCATCTGCTACATCTGTCTCTGACAGTGCTTCTTTCGCTTTATCAATATCCTGTTCAATCAGCGGCAGTTCTTCATTGTAGCCGAACACACTGGATGACACCATACTGTTTGGAATACTTGCCATTCCGTCATATATCCCCTGCTGCAGTGCTTCTCTGTCTATAGCAAAATCAATTGCCTGTCTGACTTTAACATCATCAAAAGGTGCTTTTTGAGTGTTAATCCCTAAATAATTTGTTCTTAGTGATTCCTCTTCGACCAGTTCTATGACATCATTACTGTTGATTCTGTCCATCATTGACATATCAACAGGTGTTGTCAAATTAACACCGCCTGATTCAAGTTCGGCCATCATGGAACCTGCTTCCGGAATCACCTGGAACGTTAAGTTATCAACGACACTGTCCCCTCTGTAATCTTCAAATCTTGAGAAAACAATGTTCTCACCCGGTGCTCTTGATTCAAACTGAACATAGTTGGTGCCGTCAGGTTCATTAGTAATATGCTCTCCTGTATACTCAGCAATCTGTTCAGACACTTCCTGGAATTCGTCACCCCCTGCTTCCCTGAGTGAATAGTACTCGTCGAGCGTAACCTCCGATTCAGCAAGATCAAGCGCATTTTGGTAATCTGCATCAATACTTTCCTTACTCATTATACTTGCCGCTGCATGGGCAAGGTTATTCGGAAGCGGTGCAAAAGGATAAGATGTCGTAATCTTCACCTCATAATCATTCACAACCTCTACACTCTCAATCATTTCAAAAAGAAATTTTGTCGGTGCACTGACACTCGGATCCACTACTCTGTCAAGAGACGCCTTAACATCTTCTGCAGTAAAGTCTGAACCATTATGGAATGTGACACCTTCAGTAAGTTTGAATGTCCATATATTCTCATCATCCTGTGTCCATTCAGTGGCGAGCCCCGGCTTATATGACATATCAAGTTCTCTGTCCACAAGTCTCTCAAATAAAAATCGTCTGACTTGAATTGCATTCACATCATTCGTACCGTGCGGATCGATTGTTGATATATCCTGATTAAATCCAATCACAATATCCCCAGTCTTTTCCCCGTCCGTACCTTCACCCTCAGTATTGACCTGGCTGTCATCTGTGCAGCCTGCCATTACTAAAAGCATCATGAGAAATAAAAACAATAATCCTTTACGCATATCATCATCTCCTGTTGTTCATTTTAAATATCTGAATATTAAAATTATACAGTTAATTATCATGAAAAACCAGCTGACAAAGGATTAATATACGAAATATTTTTATCCGCCCCCTTTAAAGTAAATATATTCTTTTATTTACTAAATGCTTCCTTTTAGTTTATAATAAATTTAGAATAACTTATATAAAATTGAATAATTAATAAGTTAAATTTATATTTAGGATGTGATTATTTTGTCATTTGAATTTACAGATTTTGATCATATTCAACTCGCAGCTCCGCCTCAAGACGAAGCAAAAGCCCGTGAATTTTTTGCCGGAATTTTAAATCTTAAAGAGATACCCAAGCCCGATAATCTGGCAAAAAGAGGCGGTGTGTGGTTTAAAGTCGGAGATAAAGAACTTCATATCGGAATTGAAGACCCTTTTTCACCAGCCAAAAAAGCACACCCTGCTTTTGCAGTAGATGATATTGAAGATTTAAAAATACAGCTCAGAAAAAATAATATCCCTGTTCATGAAGATACGCCGCTTCAAGGTGCAGAGAGATTCTATACACATGATCCTTTCGGAAACAAAATTGAATTTATTGAGCGTAAATAATTATTAACCCCTCCATGCACGAAGGGGTTTATTCGTCTCCATTTTTATGATTCAGCCTTCGGAACGGGAATCTAATAATTCTAATGCCTCTGTCAACAAAGCAACAAAATCTTTTCTGTTTACATCTGTCAGCACATACGTATTTCCCGATTGTTTAGTATGTCTTCTTTTATCAATGTATGTCATACCTCTTGCATCACTGTCATCCGTGATAACTTCTACATCATGCTTACTGCCTGTAAAAATTTCTGGTTTCAATATATAAGCAACCGCACACAAGTCATGTACAGGACTATTGATAAAACCGAACTGTCTGCCGGATTGGTTATAAAAATCGAGGAGTTGATACGCAAGATGCGACACCTTTCCTTTGTTTTTTAAAGAGTGGATTTCATCGACAGTAATTTCAGCCTGTTCAGTAACATCCAGTCCGGACATCACTACAGGGATACCGGAATTAAAAACAATATCCGCCGCTTCAGGATCTACATAAATATTAAATTCCGCCAGTGCTGTAACATTTCCGTGAGAAATCCCCCCGCCCATAATACTGATGAAATCAATTTTTTCTTTAATTTCTGGAAATGATTTCAGAAGCAGCGCAATATTCGTCAAAGGTCCCAGTCCGACAAGTACGACTTTATCCTCAGCAGAAACAATAGACTGATACATATGTTGAACCGCATGTCCTCTTTCAACCGGATAATGATTATCGCCAAAATACGGTCCATCCATACCGGAATCCCCATGAGCCTCGGGTGCTGTATTCAATTCCTTAACGAGCGGTCTCTCTTCCCCCTTGACGAGTGGAATGCGGGCATCAATAAAGGACAATACGTTTTGTGCATTTTTAGTGACTTTATCCAATGTCTGATTACCCCCGATTGTGGATACACCTAGTATATTCACTTCATCAGGGTGCGCAGCGGCAGTCAATATTGCAAGCGCATCATCATGTCCGGGGTCACAGTCAATCCATAGTTGTTTCATGATGCCGTACCTCCAGTAATTCTTCAATTGTTATAATATCTTTATGTCCCAGCAACCCTGCCAGCTGACAAATATACGGCTGTTTTAAATCGCTGAAAGAAAGCAGTTCTTCATCCCAGAATATTTCTTTCGGTGTTCCCTCTTTACGTTTCTGTTTATCTGCAAGTACAATGACCCGTTCAAATTCAGAAGCAACAAATTCCATATCATGCGTAATAGTAATGACTGTTTTATTATTCTGTGTCAGTTCCTTAATAATCTCTCCAAGTCTTTGAATAGAGCCTCTATCCTGACCGGCAGTCGGTTCGTCTAAAATAATGACATTTGGATTCATTGCAGTAACAGCCGCAATCGTTATAAATTTCCTTTTAGAATAAGGCAGATTATAGGGATGTTCTTCTAAATCATTTTCAAGTCCGCATAATAATGCCGCTTCTTTTACAATCCTGTTGATATCGTCTTTTTTTAATTTCTTCTTCTTCAAACCAAATGCAATTTCTTTATAAATGGTATCCTGAAATATCTGTTCATCCGGATTTTGAAATACATAACCGACGTATTGAGACACTTCTGCTGTTGTCATTGACGCTATACTCTTTCCTTCCAGCAATACAAGGCCTTCAGACGGCCTCAATAATCCATTCATCATCTTTACAGCAGTAGTTTTTCCCGCTCCATTCTGTCCAACGACAGCAGCTGATTCACCCAGTTCAAAATCAAGGTTTAAATTCTTCACTGCTTCATGACCATTTGGATACGAATAGCTGACTTCCTTCAACGATAAGTAAGACATGACTATTCACTCCCTTCCAGCATTTGATATGCAGCTTCTACTGTTAACGGAATGTTTGCATTGTTCAGTTCTGACTGAAGGAAATACAGGACAATCTGTGGAAGTCCTGCCCCGTATTTGAGCACTTTTTCATCAGATAGTATATCTTTAGTTTTTCCCTGCATCACCATTTCGCCCCCGCTTAACAAAAATATTTCATCACAGTACTCCGCGAGCAGATCCACTTTATGTTCCACCAGAAAAATAGTTTTCCCCTGTTTTTTCAAATGCTCCACTACTTTAAAAATATCTTCTGTACTTTTAGGATCAAGCTGTGATGTCGGTTCGTCCAGAATAATGATTTTCGGATCAAGTGCCGTTACTGACGCCAGCGCTACACGCTGTTTTTGACCGCCGGAAAGTTCGAACGGATTTTCATTTATAAGTTCTTCTAAGTTAAACAGTGCTGCCAGTTCATTGACACGAGCTGTCATCTGTTCTCTCGAAATTCCTAAGTTCTCCATACCGTATGCAATTTCCTCAAAAACAGTTTCTTTAACTCCCGAAATTTGAGTAAACGGATTTTGAAAAGAATAACCGATTTCAGATGCCAGATCTCCAATATTATATTCGGCGATATCTTTTCCTTTATATAATATTTCTCCCGTCAATTCTCCTTTATAGAGCTCCGGTATAAATCCCCGCATAATATTGCATAAGGTTGTTTTCCCCGATTCATTGGCTCCGATCACACCGTAAACTTTCCCCTCCTTTAAATCGAAAGAAATATGTTTTACTGCTTTTTCCGCTTCCAGAGGGTACTGGTAACTGACGTTTCGTAATGATAAAATACTCATCCGTTATTCCTCCAAATCACATACAGTATAAATACTAAAACACATAATCCAAAAATGAGATAATCCGTTGTACTCTTACTTATTTCATGAATGGAAGTTTTTTTATTTTTAGAAGAGAAACCCCTCGATTCCAATGTTAAGACCCGCTCTTCGGTTTGTTGAATTGAAGAGAGCACCAGAGGTCCGAGCATAGGTAAAAATGCTTTCATCCGAACAAACAGCGACCCTTCCGTTTCAATCCCTCTTGATTTTTGTGCATCAGAAATAGTTTTCGATAATTTTGTCATTTGAGGAATCAGCTGAATTGTCGATGCAACCACGAAAGTCACTTTTTTCGAGATATTCACTCTTTCCAATGCAAGAATAATATCCTTAACACTTGTAACTTGAAAGAACCATATAATCACTGAGCTGATTGCAGCGATTCGTGTGGAAATATCAATACTGACTGCAAGTCCAGTCTCAGAGTAGCTGATAAAAGCCCATAATTGTGATGAATCTTCATTGTTCACGATAAACACCTGAATAATGAAGATAAACAGTACAATCAACGCAATTGACTTTAAAAATGTGCTCAGAAACTTCGACAATGTTTTTGAGATGGCGGACAGTACTATAACGACCCCAAATAAAACCAGTTGAAAAATATAGTCAGGTGTAAACATGCTGAGTACAATGATCAGCAGAACAATTAAAAACTTTGTCGATGGGTAAAGATGCCAAATTACATTATTCATGATTTAATGGCCCCTTTCTTAATAAATTGTCCACCGTAGTTCAATTTAATTAAGAACCTGTCAGGTATTCTGTGAACAATCAGCAGTCCGACTGCAACATTAATTACAGTATTAGCTGTACCGGTAATCAGGTTGGTAGATATTACAGAACGCCATAATTCCTGTCCTGCTGCTAAAAACGCTGCTGTAACTAAATCAGTTCCAGCCCCTGTCACACCGCCAAATAACAAGACTGTCACAACAGCTGCTGTAGATGCTGAAAGAACGGTCAAAACAATCACTGATAATATAATGCCGAAAATATTCCTGAATAAACCCCATCTGGAGAAAAAACCTGCAGCAAGACCAATGCTCATAGAGACCAGCCCATAAGGAATCGCAATAGGATTAATCATACCGTTTACCACATTGGCCAATAAGCCTGTAATGAGCCCTACCCACGGTCCTGCAATTAAAGAAACCAGAATTGTTCCAATCTGGTCTATAATTAGCGGGAGTTTTAATATTGTCGACAATTGATAGCCCACAACATTCAAAGAAACACCGACCGGAATCAGCAAAAGCGCCAAAAGCGAGAAATCATACTTCAAACCTCTCTTCATTTCATAACCTCCTGAATTTGATGAAACGCTTACATTTATGATTTCTAAGTTTACTCGACTTTTCCATCTGCTGAAAGGACATCTGTCCTCTTCCTGGTCTTTAAAAAATTAATGCAGGTTTTTTCGTATTTTTTCAACATGCGGATAATCCAGCATCACCTTTTTCTTTCCATACATTATCTCCCCGCTGTTTTTCAATGACTGAATACTTCTGCCAACTGTCCGGACACTGATTCCGAGCTCAAATGCAATGTCCTGATACTTGCTTTTCACTTCTACTGCAGCAGTTCCTCCGCTGTTTTTATCAAAATACTGTATGAGATAGTGTCTTACTCTGTCTATACCTCTGTAGCGGTAAAGCAGCCCCTCATTGCCTGAAGTTGTATATAAGTCTTGCGACAACAGCACTGAACACCTTCTCAGCAGTGAAGGATCATTCATTATTTTTTGATATATCAAATATGAAGGAATTTTAACCGCAGTCATTTCAGTTAAGGATGTAACAGTAGAAATATAAGCCTCTCTTCTCCCGAGAACTTCCAAAAGACCTAAGTTACCATCCGACTGGTCCACTTGAAAATAGACATACTCATTCCCATCTTCATACGCCCGTTTTCCTCTCGCAATCCCTTCTTTGATAAATAAAATATCAGATGGAAATTCCCCTTCTTCCACTAAAATCTCACCCGCTTCATATTTGACTGTTTCACCATTTTGTTCTAAAAAATCATGGATAACAGAAAAATTAAAGGTCGTTTCCTCAGAATACTTTTCCCAATGCATTTTCAGAGATCTTTTCTTATCCATAAATACCTGTCCCCTTTAATTCTTGTCATTTTCCAAATCAAAAATTTATCTGTTTCAGTAAAATGTTGTATATGGTTATAAATTTAAAATTTAAATCACACACTTCGCTCCTGCTTAAGACATTTAAATATAAGTATATTAATATACTTATATTAGAAAATGCCGTCCGAATAAAATATACCTGTGTATTTTTAATAAGTCTTTTAATGTTTTATTGATTCCCATTGTGAATCTATTATTAGAAACAGCAGATTTCTCATCCTATCCGGATTACTATCAACTCATAATTACTTTAGATTTTTATTAATCCAATTTCTTTATTAATTCTATTTCGTCCCTGATTGGTATACCATTATTACCAATCAAAGGGATTTCCGGTTTTAGTTTTCTTGCTTTATTCACAGCATTATTAATAATATTTTTCAGAACAAAACCTCTCTTTTGATAAAATTTCAGTGCTGATAAATTATCATTAGTCGTTATAAGTCTAACAGCGTTACAAGTTTTCTTGACGGCATGTTTTTCTATCTCTTGAACCAAAAATGTCCCTATCCCTTTACCTTCATCTATGCTGTCCAATGATATAATTTCTATTTCTTTTCCTTTTATTATGTAAGTAATTAATCCTATAATTTCTTCTTTATCATTTACTATTGCAAAACCATCTAATTTACTACAATCATAAACACCACTTGAGAGAACCATTTCTGAACTTCCCCAATGAGATTTAAAGAATTTAACTATTTTCTTATTCGGTATATTTTCAGCAGAATATATTTCCATTGTCTTCCTCCAAAAATTGTAAGTATTTCTTAAAGTATATTATACATTACCGAAATGCACCTTAGATTTTACTGAGTATATGTAATATTTATCTTTGATACAGACATTTATCCTAAAGCACTCATCTACCACTTGAATTTTTTATCAAATAAAATTATCCCCTCAATAACACTGGATTGAAGGGATAATACGCTTGTATTCAATTAAAACTATAATTATTAATCTATCGTCCAATTAATTAGAAGGCCGGCATAGGCAAGACCACCGCCGAATCCGTATAAAATTAACTTGTCATCTTTTTTAATCCGGTTTTCTTTAACTGCCAGATCAAGTGCTAAAGGGATGGTTGCGGATGATGTATTACCAAAATACGGAATACTGCTCAAAGTATTTTCTGTAGGAAAATCAATTTTCCTGCATATAGATTCTAGTATTCTGCTGTTTGCACTGTGTGGAACAAACCAGTTAACATCTTTTAATTCAAATGGTGTGTTTGATAGCAGTGAAGGGATATTATTTGCCACTGTGCTAACAGCCCACTTGAACACTTCACGACCATTTTGTACAATCATTCCGTTATCTATGATATCCTGATTAAATATTTTGTCTGAAAGATTCGAACTATACAAACTTCCGCCTTTTTCACCATTCGAACCTAATTGATGTGAGATGAAGCTTGGACTATCTTCAGTATATTCAACAAGCACAGCGCCACCACCGTCACCAAACAATATACAACTACTTCTATCTTCATAATCAGTAATTTTTGATAATGTTTCTGCTCCAACCACTAATATTTTCTTATTAAGTCCTGAAGTAATTAATCCGTTAGCTAAATGCAGTCCGTAGGTAAAACCAGCACATGCAGCATTTAAATCAATTGCTCCTGTTTGAACAAGCCCCAGCCCTGCCTGTACTAATGAAGCTGTGCTGGGTGTGTGGTGATCTGGTGTTAAGGTACAGACTATAATTAAATCCACATCATCCAACGATTTATCATATCTCATTTTTAGGTTTTCTACTGCTTTTATACAAATATCACTTGTAAATTCATCTTTACTGCTGATTCTCCGCTCTTTAATGCCTGTACGTTGAACTATCCAATCATTATCTGTTTCTACTATCTTCTCTAAATCTGTATTTGTCAGCTTTCTACTGGGTACATAGGAACCTATCGCAGTTAATTTCGCTCTTGATTCAACCATATCCACCATCCTTAGTACTAGATTTTAGTATCTGGTGCTAAATTGATGATAACATCTTTTTGGGTTATGTCCAAACCTAAATACTTTTTATTTAGATTTTTCAGATTTTTAAGTCGATTTATTTAATATAGAAAAGAGCTCTCCTGTTATTATTTAAGTAAGCATCAAAGTGCATCATAGCCCTCCAGCCTAACACTTTCCAGATACATATCTTTCCCTACTCTATCCATTTTAAAAGATCACCCATATTTTTGATTTCTTTTGAAGGATGTATGTGTGTATTGTTTTCATGATTCAATGGATTAAACCATACATCATTCATTCCGGCATTTTGACTCCCTTCGACATCCCATTCCAGGTGATCACCGATAAACAAAACCTCTCCCGCCTCCAGTTCAAGATGATTCAGTACCATATCAAATATTCTTCTGTCAGGTTTTCTCACTCCTGCTTCTTCTGAAATAAGGATTGTTTTAAAGTATGCATCGAGTCCACTATTTTTAATTTTGGCGTTTTGTCTTTCACTTGTACCATTCGTTACAATTGCCATTTTCACTTTGGAGGATATTTTGTCAAGAATGCTTAATGTTTCTTGATCTGCCTTAAAACATTTCGGAAAATATGTATTCCAAAATTCCATCATTTCATCCTTGTCCATTTCAATATCCGGAGGAAACGTTTCAAAAAATGGTTCTAAAACTTTTGTTTTATCAGCCTTTCCAAAGTTTTCTTTATCATAATGCCTGAACTGATACAGCATTTTATCAGTATCTATATCACCTGAAGAGTTGTAATACTTTTCAACAAGCAAATATAATAATTCGTCTACCGCTACATTTCTGTCTAATAAAGTATCATCCAAATCAAAAATAACTGCCTTATACTTTTTCATAAGTTTTCACCCCTTTATTCATATTTCAGAACTATCTCTTTAATATAAAACAATTTCATTTATATTCCAATTTTTCTAATTATTCATGAATTATGCTACACTTGAAATGATTTAATACATAGAAATCGCATTAATACGAGAGATACGCGACAATTTTTTCTTTTAATATTTTAAAATCAGAGTTCAAATCTGCACGTTATTAACGGTTGACCATAAGGAGTCGTTTTCATGAGACAAAAACTAAAATCTATCTTCCGATTGAAGACAGTCGGTATATCTATATTTTCATTAACACTCGTGTCACTCATCATTACTATACTTTATCGCTTTGCCCCCTATTTCGGCAGATATTTCTTTAAACCATCTCCAAAACATTACGGTGAAATTGCTTTAAATACTATTCACCTGCAGGCACTTTATGCCACAGGTGATTCCTGGGAGAAGAAATATAAAATATTACACAGTAAAATTAAAAGCTGCAGGACCTATGAAGAGACTCTTCCATTTATTAGTGAGGCCTTAAAAGCAGGTGGTGGGAACCATTCATTTTTAATGAAGCCTGACATGGGAAAGACTTCTAAAATGCCCATGGAATATCCGAGAATTGATACTAAAGACGATTATTTATATATTAATATTCCACGATTTTCAGGGACACCAGAAGAATGTCAGAAATTTAAAGATATCATTGAATCTTCGCTGCTGAACAAAAGTTTTGAAAATGTCATCATTGACTTACGAGAAAACAGCGGTGGTAATATGGGACCGATGATCACAGGTTTAACCTCACTGTTAAATGATGGACATTTAATCTCTTTTGTTATGAAAGACCATTCCGAATTTAAAGTGAATATTGAAGATGGTGAAATTAGGAATGCAGGTACACCGACGACTGTTAAGCACAGAAAATTTGTAAGGGTAAATAAGATAGCTGTATTAATCAGCGGCCGGACAGCAAGTTCCGGTGAGATTATCGCAATTTCATTTGACGGTGTTCCAAATACTAAAATTTTCGGAGAAAAAAGTGCTGGATTCACTACCAGCAACAATACCGTTACTTTATATGACGGTGTCATGCTGAATATTACAACATCCAAACTTAAGACCAGAACCGGAAAAATCTATGAAAACAATCCAATTGTTCCTGATGTAGAAACTAGTCATCCATATGAAGACGCTGTTGAATGGTTTAAAACTGTTTAAATGAAAGACCTCCTCATCAATTTGATGAGGAATTTTTCTATAAATAAGTTAAATATCATTTAACTTATAACTATAATATGATATATTATAGTTATAATACATTTAATAAAGGTGTGGTGGGCATGAAACCGGAAATACTTATTGTTGGAACTTTTCACTTTTTTTCTACAACTGATTTAATAAAAAATGATGACTTATTTAATCAAGAAGAGCATTATAACGAGGTGATTGAACTAATTGACATTCTGAAAAAGTTCAAACCTTCTGCTCTGGCAGCTGAGTGGACAAAAGACACACAAAGTATTCTTGATAAGCAGTACCAGTCATACTTAGAAAATGATTTTAATCTATCTGAAAATGAAATTCATCAAATATTATTCAGACTGGGACAGTCTGAAAATATTCCCCGTATTAATGCTGTTGATTGGATGGATTCCATCGGAGAAAGGAATTTTGGAGACATAATAGAATGGGCAAAGAAAAATCAACACGAATTCTATACAGAATTAATTGAAAAAATTTCAGTAAATGAACTAACCAAAGGTGACTCTCTGATGAAAAATTTCAAAAAAATTAATGATGAGAATAGTATTTTCCACAGTCATCAGGCACATCTTAAAGTCTCACAAATAGGAAGTGAAACAGACTATATTGGTATTGACTGGGTAAGATGGTGGTACCAAAGAAATTTGATTATTTATAAAAATTTAATTGATATCATAAATGAGGGACACTCCAGAGTTTTACTGCTCGTCGGTGGTGCGCACATTCATCTTGTCCGCCAATTCCTTGAAGAAACAGGAGAAGCAAACGTTTTAACATTTAATGACTTGGATATTACATAAATATTCTATTATAATGAATTCAAAAAGACAGGAGAATTAATGATGGCAGTTGTATATTTAGCCGGTGGATGTTTATGGGGAGTTCAGGAATTCGTAAAAACACTTCCTGGTGTGATATCCACAGAAGCCGGACGTGTGAATGGCAGCAGTAACGACTTAGATGGAAATTATGATGGCTATGCGGAGTGTGTTAAAACTGAATTTAACCCGGAAGTTGTGTCAGTAAAATCACTCATGACATATTTATTTGAAATAATTGACCCCTACAGTATCAACCAGCAGGGAGAGGATGTCGGAGAAAAGTATCGAACAGGCTTCTACAGTGAAGATTCTCTTCTTTTAAAAGAAGCGGAACGTTTTATTCTCGAAAGAGATGATAAAGAGCGTATTGCTGTAGAGGTACTGCCTCTCAGAAACTACATTAAAAGTGCTGATGAACATCAGAACCGTCTGGAAAGATATCCGGAGGATATCAGTTACTGTCACATCCCGCCTACGCTGCTTAATAAATATACCTAGAAAAGGTACAGACAGCTTTCAAAAACGAGGAGCTGTCTGTACCTTTTATTCTAAGTTTTATCCAGTTTAATATTCATATTTCTCTAAAACATCATGTATAAACCCCGTCTTCATCTCCGCATATTTATGTTTATCTTCTGCATGGGCTTCAACCAATTTTATTTTCAATAATTCATATCTCTCTTTGATACTGTTGTTTTTACGCAGTATATCTCTAAATGTAATCTGCTCTTCTAAAAAGGAATTTCCTTTCTCGAACAAATGAATCTGATGGGTTCTGGGCTCCCCTTTTATAAAATAGTATCTTTCCGGAAGAATACTACTGCCCATATTTTTATACCCTATACGCTCAAGTCCTTGAATATATTCTTTAATATCTTCAAAGTTGTTAATTTCCATTCCAATATCAAGAATAGGTTTTGCTTTTAAACCCTCTACACTCGTGCTTCCAATATGATGAACTCTAATATTTTCATCAGGAAATACACTTTCTATTTTGTTTTTCTCGATAATAAAAGTCTCGGCCCATTCCTTTGTCCACTCTGATAAAAATACAGTTCCTCTTGGGAGACCAAGCATATGCAGCACCTCTTCAAATATTCTAGTCTTACCTTAAAAATCCACCCTCGCTATTAATGACCTGTCCTGTAATCCATTGCCCTTTATCGCTGTGAAGGAATGAAATCAAGTTCGCAATATCAGAGGGTTTCCCCCACCGCTTCTGATTAAAACGTGATTCAATTTCCTTATACACTGATTCATTTTCATCAATATATCCTGTATCCGTCGGACCCGGGTTCACTGCATTAATCCTAATATTTTCTTCACCCACCAGGAATGATAAGTGAAGCGGCAAGTTTGCAACGCCTGCTTTAGAGACTGCATACGGTATTTCACTAATCATTGGACCCAGTAGCTGACCGGATGAGAACAATGTAATACAGCCCTGTTCACTGTTAAACTGTTTTTTAAATGCCTGTACGAGCAGCATAGATGCAGTAATATTTGTAATAAGATGTTTGTTAATTTCTTCAAAGCTCCAGTCTTTGAAATGACTTTGAGTGCTGTATGCATGGCATAATACCAAGTGATTGATATTACCATTCGACTCAATCATTTTAGCTAGTTCTTGTATTCCATCTTCAGTAGATAAATCAGAATCAGCTAATTTAACGACATCCCCTTCAAATTCTGCTGCTGAATCTTTATCTTTGTAAAGCATCTGTTGATCATATTGATTTAACCCATGTACAATCACATTAAATCCTTCATTTAAAAAGTGTCGTGCTATTTCTGTACCAATACTCCCCGGGCGACTCACTCCTGTAATTAATACTGTGTTAGACATAATGTCCTCCTATTAATTATTTAATATAAAAAGTTCTATCACACATCTGTGTGATAAATCCAGGTACGTGACAAGTGATTAATATTTTATATAACACTAGTGCAGCATATCCAAGATCATATATGCTGCACTATCTCACTTAAACTCATTTTTCTTTTCCTCATCTAACTTTGCGATTCCTATACCAGTATAACCTAGTACAATTGCAAAGATAAACCCTACATAACACAGGAGCATAACTAAACGTAGAAACTCCCAAAGTTCCAGCCATAAACACTCCTGCTGATGACCATGAAATTAATGGAACAGTGACTGTTGCAGTCAGATTACCTGTCAAAAACAATACTGTTATTTTAGATAGAAAAAAACCTCTTCATAGAAGGTTTTTTAAAGACTGAAAATCATGGGGAGCACACCTCATGTAAAGACCCACACAATAAATCCAAAAACCCAAAGGCACACCAATCCATTCCGGCCACACTTCAAACAATCCTGCGGTCATCACTACAAATCCTAACGCCAACAACATATATGGTTTTTCATTCATTTAGTATCACTCCTTTACTTATTCTCCTCATAATAATTAATTTTAATTTTAATTTTAATAGCAAACAGACAAAAGTATGACTGGTAACGGAGTTACTTGAAGAATAGAGATTTCATTTTTTATTTATACTATATTCTAGACATAATTTATAAATACTACATGAAATCATTTATCGCTTCTCACAGAAGCAAGGAACTCATAACAGGTATGAGTCTACATTCTGTGAGAGCGATTTTTCATGCAAAATAGAGTATCGAACAACCACTTGAAAGTCTTATATTTTGAACAGAACAAAAGATAGATGTAAATTTTAAGCATTATTAGATACATTAACTAAAATTTGATTGTATTTACGTTTTAGAATTTTAAAAAAAGGTATGAGAAATAAAAAACTAGAGGTGTTATTATTATTAAATATATTAGATATGGTCTAACAGCTTTTCTTATTTCACTAACATCCTCAGCATATTCAAAAGAGACGATTGAATTATCTGATGTTGGTTGGGCATCTTTTTTTGGACTATTATGTGTAGGAGTTTATTATTTAACACAAAATCCCTTTCATAAAGATGATGATGCAGAAAAAGATAATGATAATTAACTGAACTGTAACCCGAATAATAGAGAGCTTATAAAAAGTATCTCTTATTCGCGTTTTCCTATGCCCTAAAGGTCGTCTTGTTTATTCTTACGTCAATGTCATGAAAATGATAGTATTATTTATTTTGATTTCTTCTAAATCCTATTAAGTAATTTTACACTTAATTTAAAAAAGTGTAAAATTAGGTAAAGGAGTGAGTGCGAATGAGCCTCTCAATGTATGACAAAATATCATTACCTATTATGATTATTATCTTTTTTATTATACTGTTTTCATTAATCAGTGAGCCGACGTTAATAAAAGTCGGATTTCTAATCATTCCTATTATTTATTTCTTTAATATATTTTTAAAATTAAAGAAATCTAAGACCTAAAGATCATGGATTTAAAAATGAGTATGACCTGATGGTGAAATCACCCATGAATCTGAAAGTATTAAGAATGTCTCTAGTATTGAGGGAAGGTAAAGCTGTGCGTTTTCAAAGGAGTTGTTTAATTTGAGTATCGAAGCACTCATTATCATCGGAGTAATTCTTTTAATTATTATTTATTTGATAACTGACTTAATTGCTTGGAAAAAAAATAAAGAAATAACATTCTATGCAGATATAATCGCCCCATTTTCAGTATTCACGCTATCTATGATTATCCCTATTATGTATCCTGAACCAGAATACTGGGCAATTGCGATACCCCTTATCATGGCAAGAGTATTTGTTCCTATTTCATTGGTATTTACAATAATTAAAGTGATAGTAATATTTATAAGAAAGAATAAGAGAAGCAGCTCAAATTGACGCTTTCCTAAACTTTAATACTGCCATCTACAACCAGATGACACCAGCCATAAAAATAACCTCTATTCTATCCCACTAGAATGAGGCCATTTTGAAAACACGATTTAAACACTTATTGAATTTCGTAGCTCTCTAAAATATATTTATCTTTAAAACCAACAGATTTATATAAATTTATTGCTTTCTCATTAGTACTTGATACACAAATATCTACTTCCTCAATAGTTGGATAAGAGAAAATTTGATTTAGTGCATCCTCAATAAGCTTCTTCCCGATTCCATTACCTCGTAAATCAGGATCTACAGACACATATTCAATATTAGCTTCTTTATGTTTTGGTTGAGTTTCGATATACACATATCCTTTGATATTTGTATCGTCATTTTTCATTAATAGTAAAGTGTTCTCTTCATTTATTCTATTTATAATTTCATTAGCGTTAAAGTAAGTCTTAGGAAAAGCTGTATTATGCAGCTCTTCAAAGGATTTTTGATAAGCTTTTTCAAATTTTATCGACTCAGTTACACCTATACTAGAAATAGTATCCTTAGTTATGCTGAATACAAAATCTGTCCCTGAAAACTTAGCATTATTTTTCTGTAAAAATTCTTTTACATATAAGTTATTTTCATTTATAAAAAAGGAAAATGACTTTACATCTTCCGGAGCTTTTAATAGAATATCATTCCACAACTTTTGTGCTATTTCTATATCATTGTTTGTAACAAAGGGTCCCCATACATCAGCATATTGATCTTCAAGGTCTATATCTAATCCAATTGCTCCAATTATTTCAGCGTCATTATAAGCCACTAAAAATGAATCATTAATGCTTAAATCAGAGAAATCATTCATTAAAGAATCGTGGATTTCTTCCCTTTCTTCCCCACAAAATCCAATATGAGCTGCACTTTGTGCATTCATTTTTTCAAGATAAATAGAAAGTTCTTTTATATCCTTTGGTGGAATAATTTTAACATTCATAACATAATTCCTTTCTAGTGATTTTATACCCAACTATTCCTTTTTGAATATTTGAAAGTCCAAAAAATACTTAATTATACAAAACTTGAGATTTCATAAAGTATTAATCCGTCACTGGTTAATAATCTCCTTTATTTCGTATAATTCTTTTGCAAATATCATATGCGAAATATCTTTCACTTCACGCTCTATTCTGTCGAATTCTGATACAGCCTTCGATTTTTCTCCGAGATAATACAGGCATAACGGATATACACACTGCCGAATGGCAATTGTCATTCTATCTACCTGATGGTTTGCTGAATGTCTGTGATAATATTCTTTCTTAAATTCTTTCAATACTTTTTCATACTCACCACTGAAATAATACAGTTCCAACTGAAAAATCGGTAAATAAAACTCCAGAAATTTGAACTCAGACTCCTTATTTCTTTCAAGGTAATCTTTAAGCAGTAACCTCTCTTTTTCTTCATCTTCAACCAGTAGAAACTTTAATGTAACCGGTGATTCCTTATTTAGAAAAAGAGCATCATATTTAGGGTCATCATTAAAATCAATATACGATTTTATTTTTTTAAAATAATACTGGTACTCTGAATCATTCAACAGCCCATAATAGCAGCTCATTAGATTATTCAGAGTAAGATAGTTTTTAAAACTCTGTAACTTGTGACACATTCCAATCGCTTCACGCGAATATTTTACAAATGCCGCTTCATCTATAGACACTGAAAATAAAGCGAGCATAAAATAATACTCAAGTTTAATCTCCGGCACTGTTTCTGCAATCACTTCGACCTCATCATACAGGTCGAGTAATTTATTGAATGTTTTCTCATAATTATATTGATTGATGTATGATACAGCATCATCAATTTTGTCCTTCACAGCAAGATGCTCAAGACCAAGACGATTATAATAATCATAGATTCTGCTGCTGATATCATCCGCTTTTCTATCATCGTACTGTCTTCGAAAATATCCTCTCAAATACAAGTACACCCGGACACCGGTTTCTGTTTGACTGATTTTATCCATATTCGGAATGATTTCATTCTGGACTACTTCTTCCGGATAATTAAAATCATCATAAATTCTAAGTTTTTTAAATATCTCCCGTGTCCATGCTTCGTCACCTTCCTGCGTTAAATATGAAACCGGAACGCCCAGTTTTTTCGCAAGGTAATTTAATGTTTCGAGTGACGGGTCTGATTTATCATTTTCAATAATGCTTAACATATTCTTTGTGATTCTATCTCCGGCTAAATCCGTCTGTGTTAATTTTTTTTCTTTCCTAAGTGTTCTAATACGCTGACCGAGTGTCATTATTATCACCTCTAGTTAAATTATATTTAACTTAATATTGACTTTCAAGTTTTTCTGCTTTATATTAAATACCAAATCATAAGTTAAACTACATTTAACAAAGGTGTGATATTTATCTTCCATCGTTCTGTACCTTTATATGAAAGAGCAAATTTTATTATTTATATTTTAAGCCGTTTATCCGTTAACCTGGGTCAAAGTGTATTTATGTTTGCCGTGACATACTTCATCATGTACGAAACCGGATCCGCACTGTATTTCTCTATCAACCTCGTGATTAGTATGGTGGTCAGTTTTATCGTTCTGCCCTTTTCCGGCTATTTAAGTGATTTCAAAAATAAGAAAAGAATTATATTATACGGAGAAGGCATACAGGTATTACTCATTCTTTCTTTTTTCGGACTTGTTACTTTTTCAGGTGTCAATTTGTTTGTGATATATACTTACACCTTCTTAAGCAGCCTGGTATCTCCATTTATCAGTAATGCCTTTCAGTCTGCCATTGTAGAACTCTTTGATAAATCCCGGATACAGAAAGTGACCGGCTATACAGCTTCTATACTGTCTTCTGTCATTATCGGCGGCCCGATACTTGCAGGCATATTATTCGGGTTATTAGAATTTAATCAAATGATACTCCTTTTTTGATTTTCTACAGCATTTCTTTTTTTCTAGATTTTTTCTTAAGTTACATTCTATGGATAATACAATTGAGGATACTAATGAAGATAACAAAAACTATATCAAAGAATTTACTGAAGGGCTTCGCTTTATTTTAAATCATGAATTATTCAGTAAAACACTGATTGTTTTTATCGGTATTAACTTCTTTGGGTCATTTCTTGCAGTACTTCCGGAAAAAATGATGATTAATGAATTGAACTTCCTTCCGGAGCAGGTGGGCATTGTAAATGCTGTTGCAGGTACCGGTATACTTATTGGGGGATATATGATTGGTAAACGAAAAAACATTAAGAACCCTTTAGCATATATGAAATTCGGATTTACATTATCCATACTGTTAATCCCTTTATATATCCTTCCTATTTATCTCGACATGGGTTCTACTGTCTCTGTTCTTTATATCGCATTATTGTTCTTTATGTACTTGTTTCTAAACCAAATCTCTAATGTTCCTTTTTTGTCTTTTATACAGATTGTTGTCCCGCATAAAATCAAAGGCAGGTTCTTTGCAGCAACCCAGGTGGTGAATATGGTACTCAATCCGCTTGGCGTCATTTTATTCAGTCTCTTATACGACTTAGGATATTACTGGCAGGTCCATTTGATTGTGACAGTTATTTTGCTTCTGCTTATTTTCACTATGATTAGAAAGACATTATTAAAGAAATCTGAACAACTATATATACAGGCATTACACAAAGATGAACACTAACAACATGAGGTCATAGTCTTTACTGAAGTATTTCTATTTTGAAAATTATTACCATGCGGTTCCCCTGATATCAATATCACCTTTTGGAAAGTCAGCAATCCCGTTATTTATGGCAGATACCAGTATCGGATCACCTGTTCTTACAATTTTCTTGTGACTAAAGTTCTCAAGGAATATTTCTGTACGATAAATTCTGGTGAAACCACATGATTCATAAAATCTCACCACTTCTTCCCGGCACCCTAAATATGCAAAATCTGCTGTCTGATTGTATTTAAGATAGCTTTTCAGTTCTCTCATCATATTTTGAGCAAGCTTCTGGTTTCGAAAACCCGGTGCAACCAGTACACCGCCTATTCCTGCTGCAGATACTTCAGTGCCTCCTACTGAAATCATACGCTGCTCAGCACCAATATGCCCTACCAAATTATTTTCATTATCAAAAGCCAGAGTTCTGACAGATGCCGGTGAATAACCATAGGGGTCATTCCTTGTCCACTGAGCATCTGTATATTCTTGATTAAACAACATCTCAATTTGTTTAATTACTTTATCTGAGCACTCATTGTCCAATACTGTTTTAATCATTACAGTTAACCACCTTTACAATATTTGTACTGCCGTTATTTAGACTTCACACTACTGTATTATATAATTCAACTGCTTTTCAGAGGAGCTACTCTCCTTCATACCACTCTTCCACCCTCATAATTTCTGCATTTCTTATTTCCTCTATCATACAGTTGACTGAGCGGCCGTCCTTAAGCTGCAGGTATATTCTGTTATCAGCATATCCGGAAACTTTACATTTCAGATCCTGATAATAATAACCGTTCTTTAATATATTCGCCTGTATCCGGACTGGATAATGATAAGTAAATGACTGGAATAATATATTGGATATTTCTGTGTCTGTCATTTCCGCCTTTGCTTTCACTTCTCTTTTCCTGCTGTCCTGTGATTCTTTCTTCAGGGCCTCGGAGTGATCACTGAGCATCATCCCGAGCCACTTCACAATACCCCGGTCTTTATATTTCAAATCGTCAGGTGTTACTTTTTTACTGTTACTCATTTTTCTCACCCTTCCCAGAGCGGTGGCCGCCGAGTAAAGTTGCTCTGTATTTTGCCATAGCTCCATCCATCAGACTCGATGCATGGAGGATCGATGTATAACCGTACTTCCTTCTCATCTTGTCTACCGTTTGATCTAAATGCTCCCCCTTTATATTTTCTTCCACAGGTTCAAATAAATTCAGCTGCATATCCAGATTTTGTTTCTTTTCAAAATGCCCGAAAGTAATATTTACTGTCCGTACAGGATAGCCTTCATAATGTCTGCCAAAGATCAGAAGGAGATATTCTTTTAATTTCTTTGATGAATCTGTCGGGTCAATTGTCATATGTTTACTAAAGCCGTCTTCCGGCACATTTTTTGAATAGCCGATGTACAGCCCGACTCTCGAAGTGACAAAGCCGTGTTTTCTCATCCTGACAGCATTCTCATCAGTCATTTCCCTTATCACAATCTCCACGTCTGTCTTTTTGACATAGTCTGTATTCAGAATCTGATTTCTTGAGAATGACGTACTTTTCGGTGTGTATTTGTCCGATATTTCTGACCGGTCAACACCGTGGGCATGAAAGAATAACTGCTCACCAATGACTCCGAACTCTTTTTTCAACTGTTTCAAATCATACTGGGATAAATCATAAATACTTTGAATACCAAGGCGGTTCAGGGCACGCTCCATCCTGTGTCCGATTCCCCAAAATTTGCTGAGGGGTTTAATCGGCCAGACTTTTTCCTGTACATCTGTATAATGCCAGACGCTTATAAAATGATTTAAGGCATCGTGTTTTGCATCGTGGTCTAGAGCAAGCTTCGCAAGGAGCGGATTATCCCCCATGCCGATTGTCAGTACCAGTCCGAGCTCTTTCCACACATCTCTTTGAATTTTGCGCATCATTCTGTAAGGAGAGCCGAACAAATGGTGATACTTAGTAATATCCAAAAACGACTCGTCAATAGAATACACCAGAATATCCTCCTCCTGAACATAACGTTTAAAGATACGCTGTATATCAAGATTTCGCTCTACATACAATGCCATTCTCGGTTCAACAATTTCTATGTCTGCACCAGGAGGGATTTCATATATTCTTGTTCCTGTCTGAACGCCGTACTCTTCCTTTATACGGGGAGAGGATGCAAGAACCAGTCCACCCTTATTTTCAGGCTTTGACACTACGGCAATTCTTGCTTCGAGAGGATTCTGCCCGCGCTCAGCCGCTTCTACTGATGCGAAAAAAGACTTTGCATCTACACATATCACCTGTCTTTTCTTCTCGTCGACATAATCAATCGTAAATATATCACTCATCTCATCACCGCCTTCCTATCTGTCTGTGTTCTCATCATTATTATACGAACATACGTTCTGTCAGTCAAGAAAATAAAATCCCGCCCCCTGATAAAGAGAACGAGATTTTTATTCCAAAAATTACTGTATTTTATCTTCTGATACTTTTTCAAATACCCATGTCATACTGTGAAAATCTTCTTTCACTCTCGGAATTGAAATACCTGCGTACATCAATTCATCACCGCCGAAGCATTCACCGGTCTCCAAATCTCTGTAAAGACTTGCCGGATCAAGACCGTTCAGTTTTAATATTCTGATTGGTGCGCTCGGAAGTGAAAAACGCTTAACATATGTGACAAGACACCGGGACTGTTCCTTGTCTGTATACATCCATGCCGCCTCATTTCCTTCTATCGGATTAATTAGTCTGTACTGATTACCAAATTGTATCAGTTTTCTATATTTCTTATAAAAATTAATCTGTGCCTTTATCTCACGCTTTTCATCTTTACTGAGCGCATTCAAATCCAGTTCATAACCGAGGTTTCCAGCCATAGCCACATCCCCTCTTGTTTTAAGCGGGGTGATCCGGCCGACCTGATGATTTGGAACTGTTGATACATGGGCACCCATAGTTACTGCTGGATAAGTCAGACTTGTCCCGTACTGAATATTTAAGCGTGATACAGCATCTGTATTGTCACTGGTCCATGTCTGCGGCATATAGTAAAGCATCCCCGGGTCAAATCTTCCGCCGCCGCTCGAGCAGCTTTCAAATAAAACATCCGGAAAATCACAGGTCAGTCTCTCCATCAATTCATAGAGCCCGAGAATGTAACGGTGGCCGGTCTCCTGCATTCTGTCCTCAGGCAGTTCTTTGGACCCGGGTTCTGTTATATTTCTATTCATATCCCATTTCACATAATCTACATCCGCTGTTTTCAAAACTTCTGAAATAGAATCATATAAATAATCACGTACATCTTCCCGTGTTAAATCCAGTACAAGCTGCATTCTTCCATATGAAGAATTTCTGTTTGGAATCCCGAGACACCACTCCGGATGACGACGGTATAAATCACTGTCTTCAGACACCATTTCCGGCTCAAACCAAATACCGAATTTCATATCAAGTGCATGAATTTTTTCAGACAATCTTTCAAGCCCGCCGGGAAGCTTCCCGGTATCTACTGTCCAGTCACCCAGTGAACTTTCAAAACGGTTTCTGTCCTTGAACCAGCCGTCATCGAGAACCATCAGTTCAATGCCGAGTTCACGCCCCTCCTCTGCGAGCTGAACGATTTTCTCCTCATTAAAATCAAAATATGTCGCTTCCCAGTTGTTTAATAATACCGGGCGTTCTCTGTCTTTATGACTGCCGCGGAGAAGATGCTTTCTGTAGAAATCATGAAACTGACGTGACATTCCTCCAAAACCGCTGTCTGAATACGTCATCACGGCTTCAGGTGTCTGGAATGATTCTCCAGAATCCAGCTTCCATGAAAAATCATACGGATTAATTCCCATTGATATTCTCGTTGTTTCGTATGAATCCAGTTGCACCTGTGCTAAAAAACTACCGCTGTATACCAGCTGGAAGCCGTATACTTCACCATGAAATTCTGTCGTATCTGGTTTTGCGAGCGCAGCAAACGGTGCCTGATGTGCGCTGCTTGATATTCTCGTACTCTCAACAGATTGAATGCCCGGTACAACTTTCCGTCTGACTGCATTCCGTTCATTATTATGAGAACCGTAAAGTGTCACCAAATCGAAATCCGGGTCCCGGAAATCAATATTCATACTTAATGCACGCAGCAGTTTAACGGACTGACTGGTTTCATTAATAAATTTAACGGAGCGTGTCATGACATCTGCATGATAAAAAACAGTGTATTGAAGTTCAACTGCTAAACCATTTACAGCATCTTTCGCATGAATGATTAACGTTTCTGCATCACCTTTATTTTCCGCATGCGTATGTGGAAGCCCCTGCAGCTTTTGTTTCCCTTCAATCACTTCATAGGAATCAAAATGAAATCTCGATATTCTCGATCCGTTTCCTTCAAGCGTCTGATAAGCTGCTGTACGAAAATCCCCGTCGCCGTTTGTCGGATACTCCTGGGGGATGGTGTCATAAGAAAAAGTACTGTCTTCAAGTGTCGGATTCGGTGAAAACCCGCGGTCCACAAAGATATAAGATTTCGATCCATGATACCGGCGGAGTCTTTTACCGTAATATATATGGCTTAATGTACCGTCTTTAAGAATTTTAATAATATAACTGCTGTTCTTTGTATTTAAATGAAAAATATTCTGCTTGGTGTCAAAATGGATGCTTTGATTCATCATCTTCCCCCATGAATTTTATATTTTAATTCCGATTCATCATAACTACAGTATATATTACAGAAAATTTTTAAGATGATAAATAAAACCCTCTCATCCCTCAGTTTAAAACAGGTAAAATAGACAATATCATCTTTTTATCTGATTCAATATATGCACCTGTGCTAAAATTCCATAAATGATGCGATTGAAATCCCCCGTAAAATGAAAAGATTTGATTAAGTCAGGAGGTAATGACTTTGATGATTAAAAATGTAACACCAGATACTATTCATGAATTCTCTTCTATTTTAATTGCTGCATCAAGGTGGCTGAAAGAAAACAACAAAGAGATGTGGCGGTATGATGAACTCACTGTATACGCATTATTGAACAAAAATGATATGAGTGAGATGTTTATCGGCTGTTTAAATAATGAGGCTGTGGCAACCATTATTGTTCAGCAGAACGATCCTGTATTCTGGCCGGAAAAAACAAACAATAATGCACTTTACATTCACAAATTTGCGGTTAAAAGAGCCTGTGCGGGCAGGGGTATCTCAAGAGATATGATTCACTGGGTAAAAAATGAAGCAGAAAGGCAGAATAAAAAATATATCCGGCTCGACTGTGCATCTGATCGTGAATCACTATGCAGATTTTATGAAAAACAAGGATTTAAACATATAGAAGACCGTCAAGTTGACGATTTTCATGTTTCTTTGTACGAATACAAAATCTAATAAAAAATGACTTTTTATATAAATTATGTATTATAATGGTTATTAAATTTCACAAGAAATGATATAATTTTCAGAACTGCTGAGGGAAATCAAAGGAGGAAAAATGATGCTGGTACATAAAATTGATGATGAGGTGTCTTTAAGACTATTCAATAAAAACGACGCGGAAGAATTCTATCATCTTACGATGACTTCCAAGCCTTACTTGAAAGAATGGCTGGGCTGGCTGGATTATGTTAATACAGTTGAAGATACCGAAAAAAATATTCAATCAAGATGGGACGAGCTGAAAGCTAACGGCGGCTACCCGCTTTCATTTGCCATCATATATAACGGCCGGATTGCCGGGACTATCGGTTTTAATCAGATTGTCTGGGCAAATAAAACAGGTACAGTTGGATACTGGCTTGGCGAAGACTATCAGGGGAAGGGGATTATGTCCCGGGCATTTCAGGCCCTGATTAATTACGGATTCGATGATCTTAAGCTTAATCGAATTGAGGTTCGTGCTGCGTCCGGGAACGATAAAAGTACTGCCCTGCCTGTGAAATTCGGCTTTAAAGAAGAAGGCGTCATCCGGCAGGCTGAATGGCTGTATAATCATTATGTAGATCATGTGATATACGGTCTTTTATCTGAAGACATGAAATAACTACTTAAAATGTAAGGAGCATCATGATGATATTCCGTTCCAAAATGGACAGAGGGTTTAAAATACTAATGACTATTGTCTTAACTATTCTTACGCTCTCAATGATACTGCCGGTTTTTTCACCACAGACTGATTATTTAACAGCCTTTTTTCTGGCCGCCTTATTTATTGTTACAACTGGTTTAATACTGTGGACTGTTCTTCATATAAAATATGTGATGTATGACGATTATTTATACGTACAAGGTGGACCGTTTCGTTCTAGAATTAAATACTCCGATATTATTGGAATTAAAAAAACAAATCATATTGCGATGGGATTTCGCATAGTGTCTTCCAGTGATGCTGTTGAAATATCATATAAATCCGGATTTTGGGGACATGTCATTATTTCACCTGAGGACAGGGATTTATTTATTGAAGAACTTGAAAAAAGACGATCAAAACTTAATTAAGAGCGCACAAATTACTACAACACTAACTTGAAACGAATGAGGTTGCTATGAAAAATAAAATTCATATTATTGGTTCCATCGGCAGCGGTAAAACCACAATTGCAAAAACACTTTCGGTCCTTCTCGCTGTCCCCCATTATGAGCTCGACAATGTCGTGTGGAAACGGCTTGACTCCGGAGATACGAAAAGAAGTATTAGTGACAGGGATGAATATTTAAACCGCCTTGCAGGTTCAGATAAATGGATTATTGAGGGGGTTCATCACAAATGGATTGAGCCTTCTCTTAAAAGTGCAGACTTAATTATATTTCTCGATATAGATCAATCAAAAAGAAAATGGCGAATCATAAGAAGGTTTATAAAGCAGATATTGAGAATTGAAAAGGCAAATTATAAACCGACCATTAAAATTTTCAGGTTTCTCCATAATTATAATCAACAGTTTGATAATCAGCAGAAACCTGAAATTTTGAAACTACTTTCTTTATATCATTCCAAGGTCATCACTCTTAACAGCGATGACGATATTGCTGTACTGCTTCACCGTTTAAAGGCTGAGACGTTTTGACAAGTATTACTGTATTCGTACTCCCCTCACTACACCCGCTTCGTCCGCCACAGTTCTTTACATTTATCCAAATATTTTAATGAAATTGGATATACCTGCATCGGAGGCGGGCAGCTGAGGTTATAGGCGGCGATTAATTGATTGATTTCATCAATATCAGCTGCACTTTCTGCCGACTCAATTCTCTTTGCTATCATCTCTTTCTTACTCACCCAGCTTGGTTTATACCCTTCTCTTTTTGCTGTTTCTTCCATCGACTTCAGTGTAGATAAGTTACTGTTGTTTGATGCTTTAACCGGTGTTTTACTTAACATTTCACCGATTAAATCATTATGTTTTCTCATCGTTACACCTCCCCTGTCTAATCACCTGCATACTGATAATTAGACTTTTTATTACTTACAATTATATTTACAACCAGCCAGATACACTGAATCACTATTGGAATGATGAAAAATGCTAACAATACACCTATATTTATCAGTTTAATCTCAGGTGTCTGCAGTACACCTGCACCATCTACTTCTCTCTGCCATAAAAATATAGAAATCCCGATCAACAGCGCGATTTCTGTAACACTTACAATCGTCCAGAGAATCCAGGACAACTTCATGATGTTTTCCTCCTCCAATTTATAAGTTTAATGAATTCTTTTTCAGATAATGATCTATATATTCAACCGCTTCTTCAAATAAATTATCCTGATCTTCAGTCGCATCCAGTACCAGAGTCTGCGGATTCCGGTACTTTAACAGCAGATTCCGTTTTCGTTCAAGAATATCCGGTGACCTTTCGTCATATGTCATCTCTCCGCCTCTGTTAAGGATTCTGTCATACGCCGTTTTCCCCGGACAGTTCATCAAAATGCTGACATCCGGTTCAGGACAGAATTTATTAATCTCCTTCACCCACTGATCATCAAGCCCTCTTGCTGCAAAGGAGACAATGCCGTCAAGCTTATATCGGTCAGAAAATATCATGTCCTTGTCCGAGAGCTCATGCTTTAAATCACTGACATGACAGAGCCGGTCGAAGGCTGACAACAGGGCGAGCGCTTCCGGCCCTGCCTCAGTCCTGCCGGTACTTAAATTGTCTTTTACAAGCGGATGTGTCATATAATTTAACGTCGGTTGTTTTGTTAATAAAGTCTCTTTGCCGAGTTTGGTGTAATGTGAATTTAAACGTCCAAGTAAAGTTGTCTTGCCGCTGCCGTCAATGCCGCTTATTGAAATGATGATTCCTTCTCCGCCGCTGTTATTATTCATGTTCGAGCATCCTCTCAATTGATTGTGCTGTATTACTAAAAAACACTTACTTCATTTTCAAATGTAGTGTCAGCTGTCTGTTTTCAAAGATAAACCGTTCAAATTTTTACTCATGATGACACTTTCATAATTAGTCATCTCCCAGTCCACATACCCGATAAAACGGTAGCCTCTTCTTCCGTAATATGATCGTAAATGCTGTGTACCCTCTGCAGTATCCAAAGCAATTTCTGCAGTTCCTTCACTATGGGCAGCTGCTTCAACCATATCCATCATGTATGCCCCGAGTCCTATCGAACGGTAACCAGGCAGTACACCAAACTGTCCCACAACACCGACATCTTCTTTTTCATACCATTCACTGCCTGACTTAATCCCCGGTTTGTAATATGTAATCGTCGCTATAATTTTATCATTATGTATACCGACCAGGCAGTATGCACCGTCAATCCGCTGTCTTGTGACATCAGAGTTCTGATATGTCGCATGATACTTAAAGCCCATGTCATCGAGCTCTTTATATGCACGGTTCAACAATCGTGTCAGCTCTTCAATATCATCACTTTCCCGCTTGAACGGACGAATCAGAATATTTTCGTACATATGAATTTTATTGTTCATCAAATTGTCACTCCAAGTTCCATATTATGTATTCAATTTTACATATATGAGTTATTATTTTCAAACTATTCTTTATTTAATATATCAATCATCTCTTTATTCAGTCATAATTAAAATATAGAAAATATAAGAAATAAAGGAGAAATAAGTATGATACTGCATACAGAAATTACAGGGAACGGTGCACCTCTGCTTTTTTTACACACGGCACTTCAAACCGGGGCTGTGGAACTTGAAGATCAAAGGGAGTATTTCAATCAAAACTATCAGGTCATACTGCCTGACTTACGCGGTCATGGCAAATCTGTAACAGAAAACTTTAATCTCAATAATTATTTTCAAGATTCTGTATCGGATTTAGTCGAAACCCTGGATGACTTAAATGTACAAAAAGTTCATCTCGCCGGCTGTTCCCTCGGTGCTCTGGCCGCACTTCATTTTGCGAAAGCCCGTCCGGACAGAGTACAGAGTCTAATGCTGTCAGGCATCATTCCGGAACGGCCGGATAATTGGGAGGATATTAATGAGAAAGAGAATAAAAATATTGCCGAATTATTAAAAGACGAAGAAACTGCTGCATATTTTGATCAGCTTCATGACGGCGACTGGAGAGCAGTCCTTCAATCGACTGAAGGAAATGACTGGTATCCTTTTGACCAGACAAAAGATTTATCAGATTTACACATGCCCGTATTGTTTATAGTCGGCGGGGATGCAGACCTCGAGACAATCGGTGCAGTAAAATATCCAAAAGAGAATGAAAATATTCATGCTTCAATACTTCCGTTTGCCGGTCATACCGTACACCTTGATCAACCGGAGCTGTATAACAACATTCTCGATCAGTTTTTAAAACAAGTCGTTTAAATGATTAACGGGAGTTCACCAATGGCTTAGCCTCAGATTTCTTAATTTTGTATCTGCCTGTTACCGCAAATGATATCAATAAAATCCCGCCTGTAGAAAATAGTGCTGATAATGGGCTTACTGTCATTAATAACGGAATCAGCAGTAATGACAGTGAGTCACTTGCATAACTCAACGATCCTGAAGTACTGAATACCTTTCCGAGCAGGTGTTCCGGTAGTTTTTCCTGAAAAATTGTTACCCGTGTCAGTCCCTGGGCGGCCTGTCCGGTGCCGAGCAGTATGGCTGCTGCATAAATGAGTATTAAGTTCGGTGACAATCCGATAATCAAAAGACCAGTCCCCCAGATAAATACACCGGCAACAAAAGTCAGCTGGCTGTTATAATTCTTAACCATTCCAAGACAGAGTGATGTCAGAAGTGAAGCTGTCCCTAAAATACCAATCATATAACTGTAGGCTGAGACTCCTGCATTTAATTGGACACTCAGCAGTAAAGGAAGTGCGACTCTCCACAGTCCTGTATTCACAAGGATACAGAGTGCGGAACTGAACATCGGTACGGATATTTCAGGATGACTTTTAATATAACTGAATGTGTATTTCATTTCCGCAATATCAGACATCTGCTTCCGCTTCGTCTCCGCTCTTTTATCCTCATATTTAATCAATAGATGTGAGACAAGTGCTAAAAGGATAGACGCTGCTGCGACACTGAATATATGAACTTCCGGAAGAAACAATAGAAAAAATGTAATCGTGACCGGTACAAAAATTGCTGCACCTCTTTGTATTGAATCAAGAAGCGCATTACCCTGCTTCAATTTATCCCCCGGCAGAACTGAAGGCAGTATTGAGCGGAAACTGGGTTCTGAAAAACAGTTACAGATCGTAAATAACACCGTGAGTATCACCAGAACGGTAAAACTCAGCAAGCCTGTAAAATACAACATCGGTATCACTAATAACAATGGTATGGCAAATAAATCAGAGAAAATCAGCATTCTCTTTTTATTCCATTTATCTGCCTGAATGCCGCCGTAAACACCAAAAATGATATATGGCACCGTCTGTGCAACCGCAATCACCGACAGATGAAACGCAGACTGATTCGTTAAATCCAGTGTCAGCCAGATAACCTCAATACTGAATAATGTCATACCTGCAATTTTGAACAGCCTTCCAAGTGCGAGCGATATAAAATTCCGCTCTGTTTTCAATTGTCCGTATGTATGCCTCATCTGTTCCCTCCCCCAATAAAAACTTCAACCAATATTAAATTTTTTACTTTTCCTTATCTGTTTCAGACACAACATATTCACTGCCGTCAGTACTTCTTTCCAGATAACCGTAATCTACCATGTATCTTCTCAGAACTGCATGGTCGTCATAGACAGACCGTAATGTGAGGTTGACTTCGGATTCACTGTAAATTTTTCCTGTCTCAAACCGTTCACTTAAGTAATCAAAAAGTGCTATTTTATCTTTTTCTTTTTTTGGTACATGGTTCAATCTGTCATCTTTAAAAAATCTTTTTTTAATATCGCTCATTTCCTTCACTCCAATGATTAAAATTTATATTTCCAAAACTTCATAATGATATACGCCTTCATAAAACCATTCCTGTAATAACAATCCCTATCATTCATTCTCTGCCGCCGGAACATTCATTATATTTCTTGATAGTATATAAACTAATACAGAACTTAAAATATAAATCACACCGCTCAAAATATAAACCGTTGTAATGGTTGTCACTTCAGCAAGAAATCCCATCATCATCACTGCTACACCGTTCCATGGTGTTAGAATTGCGGACCTTGCTGAAAAAACAGTTGTCCTGTTTTCATCATCTGTATACATCTGCAGCGCTGTCGTTTGATATATATTTCTTATCTGATATATCGGACCCATAAAAAATGCAGCTGCCAGTGCTGTCCACGTATTCCCTGAAATTGTCATAATTAAAGTCAGTGCACCCATCACACAACCGCAGATAATAATCAGACTAAATAAATTAAATTCTGTATTCTTTAACAATGTAACGAGTACAATTCCACCGATAATCGAACCGGCAAAATAGAGTGCGTTAATATGTCCCCACACCATCTCATCCGCATTTAAAACATATAGTGTGAACGACAATAATAGTGCAGAAGTCCATATTGTATTGGCGGCACTTTCGAGCATATCAACAACAGTAATGTTTAAGACCACAGGATGCGTCAACAATATTTTAAAACGCTTTTTCTTATGCTCTTTTTTAGATATACGCTGATTCAGTTTAATCAATGAAGCCAGCACAGCCGATAAGGCAAACAGGCAGAGTATAATAATAACTAAAATATCCGACTCCAGATACAATAAAAGTATTCCGCCGAGAGACCATCCGACTGCCTGAATGACTTCATTTGTTGTGGACAAAAATGTATTGATTTCACGCAGCTGTTCCCTTCTGAATAACAAGGGAATAATTGACTGGCCGGCAGGTGCAGACCATGCTGAAAAAAATGACTGTACCATCAAAAGAATCATAATCAGCAGAAGATTTTCCGAATTGATACAGATATAAAGTGCAGACACAGTGAAGATACGCAGAATAGAAGTGGTCACTAATATATTTTTCAGTTTAAAATAATGAATAAAACGTGTCACAATCAGCCCGCTGAAAAATGCACTTAATGCCATTACCCCTATAATCATCGATGTCATAAACACCGACTCTGTCATCTGGTACACTTTAACCATTATTGTAATTTCCAACAATGTACCTGCAAGCTTCAGAAATAAGTTAAAAAAATAAAAACAACGGAAAGATTTCAGCTTAAATATATCATCACCGTCTTCCTTTTATGTAATGTTTTAACAGGTACATTTTAAATGCTACTATAACTGTAAGACTTATCATATCGTCCAAAGGTATTATAAATTAAGAAATGAGGGATGTTTAATGAAGGTTACAGCCTTGAAAAACCACCTGTCTGATTCAGAAATACTGACACTCCTGTCCTACAGTGAGTATCCCTGCAGCCGGCAGAAACTCATTAACATTGCTGAAAGATACAAATCTAATCCGGAAATATACGCATTTGGCTGTGAACACTTAGAAACTGTAGACGGTATCATTATTGTAAAAAAGCACAGCCTGAATCATATTGAGATTAAAAGTATTTCAGTCTCTCCCGACTATAGAAAAGAAGGTATAGGTTCATATCTGATTTCTTATATTGCCGGCTGTAATCTTCATAGTAAAATTACAGCAGAAACTGATAATGATGCCGTAGTATTTTATCGAAAAAATGGTTTTCTTGTGGAGAGATTAAAAGAAAAATATGTTGGGACACCCCGTTATTTGTGTACGCTTCATTTAAATTAATATTTAAAATTTGGAGGTCATACCATGACATACTTAGACATTACGATAAAACAGTTTAGCCACATTAAAAAACGGGCGGAAGAAGGTTTGAGCCAATTAAATGATGAAGAATTCTTTTATCAGCCGAACGCGGCATCCAACAGTGCTGCTGTTATCTTGAAACACTTAAGCGGAAATATGCATTCAAGATGGAAAAATTTTTTAACGGAAGACGGGGAAAAACCCTCCCGGAAACGGACGGAAGAATTTAAATATGCAGGTGAAAAAAGAGAGTTTTTAATGCAGCAGTGGGAAGACGGCTGGTCTTTATTATTCAATACATTGAAAGAACTGAACGGCAGCGATTTAAATAGAACGGTTTACCTGCGGAAGCAACATTTAAGTGTCATGGAGGCTGTACAAATTGAATTATCCCACTTAAGTTATCATCTGGGGCAGATTTTATACATTGGTAAGTTATTAAAAAACAATGACTGGAAAATATTAAGCATCAAATAAGCAGAGAATGAGGACTGCCTATTTATATTCACCGAGTTTCAAAGTCTTATTAAAACGGCTGCTGATTTCTCTCGTGAGCCGGTGTTCAATATTAATAACAGTTCCGGGATAATCAATAATCAACTGATTCAAGCGGTCGGCATTCGAACTGTCGAGCCCTGATAATGCTTCATCCACAATTAAAATGTCTTTCTCATTTAACATTGCCCGTGCGACTTCCAGCCGTTTAAGTTCACCACCCGACAACTGACGGCCGGATCCAATCTCTGTATCGAGACCTGTCTCATCTGCCAAGCTGTCCAAGCCGACCTTTTTCAGTACAGCGTACAACTTTTCATCCGGTACAGATTTCCCAAGAACAAGATTATATCTCAGTGTGTTATAAAAAACGAACGGCTGCTGTTCAACAACAGCGAACGTGTCTGTTAATTTACCTTTTAAGTTCTTCCCGTATTTCAATGAACCTGATAAAGGATTCTGTTCATTCAATATTGTTTTCAGCAGTGTTGATTTTCCTGAACCGGACGGTCCCTCAATTAAAATTTTGTCTCCCTTTCTGATTTTAAAATTTAAATTTTCAAGGACAGGATGATTTTTGTCATAACCAACTGAGACATCTTCCAGATGAACTAAATAATCCGACTGATTTGTATATACCGGCGGCAGAGTCGGTGCAGTGGATGGACAACTGTCCAGCACCTTTCTTAGCAGCGGTTCTGAACCCGCCATATTATTATAAATATTCGCAAGTGATATTAACGGGCTCGTGACACGGTCTGCCGCCATATAAATGGTAATCATTACACCGATTGTGATATTCCCCTGAATCACCATCCATGCTCCAAATACCAGTGACGCCATCGCTGAAACGACATATAATGCACTGACGAGGTATGAGGACGCACTCTGCCGGATATTCATTGTAAAATAACTGCTCTGTTCTTTTGACAACGCCCGGTACAATTCCTTAAAAATAAAAGGAACAGCATCATACCGCTTGACGAGACTTCTTGCATTTAAACCGTCCTCAAGTTGTCTAATATAACTGTGATTTTCTTTCTGCCACTCTTCCGTTCCTTTTTTCAGCCATTTTGATGTAAATTTCGGAATCAGAGCCGGCAGAAAACCGAAAGCAACAAATACAAGCCCGACCTGCCAGTTCAAAACTAAAAGAAATACCAGTGTCACCAGACTCTGAAGAATACAGTATATGAAGGTCATCGAGTTATCTATAAAGTCTTTCTCAATCTGCTTAATATCAGCAGTGATCATTGAAATGTACTTACTCGAAAATACACCGCTGTTTCCTTCGTCATACGAACGTTTAAACACCATATCTTTTAAATCAATGTTGATATCCCGGCGCAGCTTGCCAAAGAAATACGAAAACGCAAATTGTGAACTGACAAGAATCAGCCAGATGATAAACCATAGCATCAAAAGACTTGAAACACTGTCGTATTCCCCTGCCGTCAGAACATCGGTAAAACGTCCTAAAAAGTATGGAAACATAATACCGTCTAAAGAAAGTATACTTAAAAATAAGAAACTCACCACTGCCATCCGCCATTTTCCATGATAAATACGCTGTATTAATTTCATCATGATAGACCCCTCCTTTTAATCCAAAGGTTTTTAGTAATTACGGTATTCCAAAAGTTTAATTTAATTAAACTAATTGTAAAATAATTACTCTGATTAATCAAGCAAAATAAAATCCAGTATAATGACAATCAGTCATCATACTGGATTATTATTATTCACTGTCGGGAAGTTTGGTAATATATCGTTCTTTTCCTTGAAAAACAACTAAATGATTCACATCAAATATTTTCAGCATGGCAGACATTTCAGGAAATAACATTTGATAGTCTTCAGCTTTGTGGGCGTCTGATCCGAGTGTAAACAATTTTCCGCCGAGACTTTGATAAAGCGGTACTGCGTAATGGTAAAGTTCAGCATTTTTATACGGTCCAAAGCTTTTCGCATTAATCTCTACCGCCATTTCTCTGTTAATCACCTTTTTAAAAATAGAGGTCAGCTCCCGTTCAAAATTTTCTTCCAGCTCTTTTTTGCTGAAGTCAAACTGACGGAGACCGTATTCAAAGTGCGTTAAAATATGACCATCCTTAAACGTATCAAGCACCCGGTCCATCTGATCAAAATACATCTTTACCACGTCGTATTTGTTTTTCTTTAAAACAGCTGGATCCATATAATCAAACCGGCCGTTTTGATGAATGCTTACAAGCTTTAAATCATATGGATGTTTTCTCAAATAATCTTCAATATCAGATTCCTGTCCCGGCACCACTCCAATTTCAACACCTCGCAAAAAGTTTGTCTCGTATGTTTCGCTCAGTGAGTTCAATGAACGGCTTAGTTCATTATAATCCGGAATCTCATCGGCAAAGTTGGTTCCCGGATTTTTTAAATCAAAATGATCCGTCGCAGTAAAGTATTCAGGCTGGTGCTTTAAATAATTTTCAAACGTCTCATCTGAATCAAACGATAATGAGGTATGTAAGTGCTGATCATAATACTTCATAAAATAATCCCCCTTTTTCTATTTACTTTATATTATCATAACGTATTCAAATATCGTCACGGGCCATCTGTTTTATTTATATATATTATCTTTATGATTTATTAATGTAATTCACTTTCTTTATGTAACTAACTATGATATTATAACTTTAGAAATAAAACTTAACTCAAGGGGGAATAACAATGACAAAATTTGTAGCAGATAATGCACACTCAGAAGTAGAATTTATGGTAAAACACATGATGGTGACAAAAGTAAAAGGGACTTTCGATGATTACTCAGTTGAAATTACAGCAGATGACATCGAAGATTTTGAAAATGCCAAAGTATTCGCTAAAGCAAACGTCGCTTCAATCAATACAGGTGTTGCAGACCGTGATGGTCATTTAAGAAGCGGTGATTTCTTTGAAACAGACACTTATCCTGAAATTACATTTGAATCTTCTAATATTGAAAAAAGCGGGACTTCTTACAAAGTAACCGGTGATCTGACTATCAAAGACGTGACTAAAGAAGTCACTGTTGAACTTGATTATAACGGACAGGCAGTTGACCCGATGTCCGGTTCTACCGTTTACGGTTTTGAAGGTAAATTCAGCCTCGACCGTGAAGCATACGGTTTAACATGGAATCAGACACTTGAAACCGGCGGTGTCCTTGTCAGTAAAGAAGTAAAAATTTCTGTTGAACTCCAGTTCAGAGAAGCTTAATAAAAATAGAATATTATATGATGATGTACTCATTGGCGACTGTGTTAAGTCCGGTGTTCCACCGGCATAACGCAGTCTTTTTTATTATCCTGATCTGATTATTCAATCCCCTCTTTTAACTCCTACTAAAATTAATTCCCTTCAGAAAAATTGACAAGTATATCGCACCTCGATATACTATAAGTAACAAATACATCGAGGTGCGATATATATGGAGGATAGAATACAAAAGATTTATTTTCCAATGACTGAAACGGCATTTTATATTTTATTATCTCTGCAGACACCGAGATACGGTTATCTGATTATGCAGTATGTTGAAGAAATGACTCACGGCCGTATCCAACTCGGGGCGGGTACATTATACGGCAGTCTGTCTAAAATGCAGAAGGATGGTCTAATCGACATTATAAAAATAGAAAACAAGCGGAAAATATATCAAACAACTAATCTCGGGAATCAGCTTCTACTTATGGAAAAAAGCAGAATTACAGAGCTATATAAAAACTTAGAAAGGATTGAGGATTAGTGGAGAAAAAAGTGCTGAAATTTTTTACTGTAGATAACTTTGAAAAAGAAGGAATGTATCTGCGCAGCATGGCTCAGAAGGGCTGGCATTTCAAAGCCTATAAAAACTTCAAATATATTTTTGAAAAAAGTGAATCAAAAGACGTGTACTACCAAATCGATTATCACAGCCAGGCTGAAGGTGATAAAGATGAGTATATACAATTTTTTGAGGACAGCGGCTGGAGTTTTGCTTTTTCATACCCTATTTTTGACGGTGAATGGATTTATTTTAAAAAAGAAAGCAGTGCAACAGGCACTGCAGAAATTTATACTGATACATCATCCAAAATTAATCTGTTTCAAAAAATAAGAAAACGATGGTGCCTGTTCGGAATCTTTATATCTATTTTTATGATTATGGCTTTATTCATTAACGGACTTGCTCTTGAAAGCCCATCTATCTCTCTTTATGTAATTATGATACTCGCATTATTCGTAATTATTTTGTACAGTAAAATGATTGTTAATCTTACACGAAAAATTCGACAGCTCCAAACCTAATGTTCCTGTCTTTCATTGTAAACTGTCTGAGTACAGAAAAAATTGATTTCTCTTTTATAGTGGAATCAGAGAATACTAATCAATGGGGTGCTTTATTGACACAAATTAAAAATATCGGACAATTTTGTCCAACCGACAACCGGGGTTACATCATAAACGACACCAGTCTGAAGAATATTCAACCGGGCTTCCATAAAGTGATTGAAGAAGTAGTGAATGCCTATGATTTTCATTTAAAAGATCAGCTGCACAGTATATATATCAGAGGTTCAGTTCCGCGCGGTTTTGGTATTGAACAAGTCTCTGACCTGGATACAATTGCTGTCACCACAAAAGATATCACTGATGTTGACCTCGCTTGGGTTGATCAGGTACAGAATCATCTGGAAAATGACTTTGATATTGTAAGCGGTGTGGAATTCGCTGTATTCAGCATTGATGAAATTCTATCTGCTGATAATACTTCGATTATCTCTTTCATAATCAAAACGCACAGTATCTGTGTATACGGAAAAGATTTAATCCCTTCCATACCAGATTATAAAGCAGATAACTTACTGGCAGGTTTTCATCTGAATCCTCTGGAAAATCAGATACAAACAGCAAAGTATGATCTTAAGGATAACGATGATATAGAAGATATTTTAGACTGCTGTGTATGGATTATGAAAATAATTGTCCGTGCAGGACTTGCGCTCGTGATAGAAAGAGAGCATAAATACACAAGAGACTTATATCCTGCCTATCAGCTTTTCTCCAGACATTATCCTGAAAAAGAAAATGATATGAGACAGGCAGTTCAGTACGCTGTTAACCCTGTAGAAGAGCCGGACAGAATCATCTCCTTTTTAAACACATTTGGAAACTGGATGATTCATGAATCCAAGGGTCAGATGAGAACTTAAACACAAAACAGCTGAACATTACCTCAATTAAATAATACCCAAAAAAGGCAGAATACCTGAACAGGTACTCTGCCTCATCATTTATTTTAACTGCTGTTTGGCGAAGGAACGATATAGCTCGTGGCTCTCTATCAATGATTGATGGGATCCTTTGCCTGTAATCTGTCCATTTTCAATAAAGATAATTTGATCGGCATCTACAATGGTCGACAGACGATGTGCGATAACGAATGTTGTTCTGCCTTCCATCAGCCGCTGCAGTGCTTTTTGAACCACTTGTTCAGACTGGCTGTCGAGACTTGCGGTTGCTTCATCCAGCAGAAGAATTTTCGGGTCTCTTAAAAACGCGCGGGCGATATTAATACGCTGACGCTGACCACCCGATAATTTAGTCCCTCTTTCCCCTACTTCTGTTTCCATTTTATCCGGCAGTTCTTCGATAAAAGTCGTTGCATAAGCCATTTCTGCGACTGCCCAAAGTTTGTCTTCACTGATCTTGTCCGCTTCCGGCAGACCGTATGTTAAATTATCCCGAATCGTACCGGACATCATTGAACTCTCCTGGGATACATAACCGAGCTGGGAACGCCAGGATTCGAGTGAGATATTTTCCACACTCTCTCCCCCAAGCAGCACTTCACCCTCATCCGGTTCATAATAACGTTCAATTAATCCAAAAACAGTGGTTTTACCGCCGCCGCTCGGTCCTGCAAATGCAATCATCTCTCCCGGTGAAGCTTTAAATGAGATTTTGTTTAATACTTTCTCACCGGAATCATAGGAGAAGGATACATTCTGGAATTCAATTGGAAGATTTCCAATTTGTTTTTCCTGACCGGTAAGCCCTTCTTCCTCTTCTTCAAGTATCTCCACAATACGCTCCGTTGCACCTTTCGCTTTCTGCAGTTCTGTAAAGAACATCGCAAAAGTGGTAATCGGAAATACGATTTGGAATAAATACAGTAAAAATGCGACGAGCGACCCAGTGGTCATTGTCCCCTGCTCAACTCTTATACCGCCGTAACCGATAATAATGACAATCACAAGCATCACTACCATGTACATGAACGGTCCGATAACCGCAAAAATTTTAGCTTCAGTCAAACCTGTTTTCAATAGCTTTGAAATACCTGTTAATCCGCGCGTCTTTTCCATATCCTCTGCTGTAGAAGATTTCATCAGTCTGATTTCACTGACAGTCTGCTGAATTTCACCTTGAAAATTCGCAGTCTGATCCTGAAGTCTCCTGGACACCTTAGCCATTCTGCTGCCAAGCGGTATCATTACAACAAGTGTAATCGGCACCGCGATAAACATAATCAATGTCATCTTCCAGTCCATAAATAATAAAATGATAACAGCACCAATAATAGATATAAGACCCGATATAAATTGAGGAAAGTGCTGGGATACTAAATCTTTTACAATACCTGTATCATTGATGACCCGGCTGACAGATTCCCCGCTCGGCTGTTTTTGAAAGTAACTGACCGGCAGTCGTATTAATTTTTTCCATACAATTTCACGTAATTTAGCCACTACATTCTGACCGACATATGCAAGTGCGTAGGCCGAAAGACCATCAACAATCGCATGAATTATAAATACACCGACAATCACTGCGATAAACCACCAATTTAAATCGGCGATGGAAAAACCGTCGACAAGCTCTCTCGTCAGGAGCGGAATCGTTAAGCCTACTAAAGTGGTAAGTATACTTCCAAGCAGTCCGAGTGTTAACACGAATTTTGATATTTTTGTTGATAAAATCAGCTGGATAAAACTGCTTGATTTCTGTTTTGAATCGTTCATCTAATTTTCCTCACTTTTTTTATTCGACAGAGAATCTGAATATTCCTCCGTTATTTTCTGAAGCCACTTATCTTCCTTCTCAGTCAGCGGTGTCGGGAACATACGGTCCATTTCATACAGGTACTGATTGATACGTTCTGTATCTTCCTGACTATCAAAATCAACCGTATAAATTTCTGCCAATTCTTCAAGAGTATCTATTTTAAACGCTTTAAGAACTCCTCTGTAAAAAGCATCAAGCATTTCCTTTACCTCAAAATCATCAGCAGATCTGCCGTATAATTGTTTTACTTTTTTATAAAACTGCATCATCTCTTTTTCAAAAGTCATCTTATCTTCAATTTCACCGGGAAACATCGCTTCTATAATATCACTTCGAATAATCCCTTCCGTAAGTTCCTGCTGCTTTCTTTCATTCTGCATACCGGAGAGAAGACTGACCAGAATAGCGTCATTCACTTCCTTTTCATCTTCAAACAGTTGAATGGTTCTGTGAATGGATTCAAGTGCAGTGTCAATCTGCTCACGGTCTTTACGAAGCTTTGTCTCCTGAAGATGTAATGTATCGATAAAACTTAATCCGAATGTGTTCTGCTGCATATACTCACTGATATTATCCAAAGTCAAACCGAGGAATTTTAAAGTCATAATTTTATGAAGCTGAATTAAATCCTCTTTATCGTATATACGGTGCCCCGACTGATTGTCCCGCTTCGGCTTCAAAATATTTTTGCTGTCATAATAATGAAGTGTTCTTACTGAAACACCAGTATATTCAGCAAATTCGCTTACTGTAAACGTCCCTTTCTCCATATTCATTACTCCCCTTCGTGAGATAGATTCATCATATCACCTAACGTTACGTCAGGCACAAGTAGAAACTCAAGTTTTTATAAAAAATAACACTTTGCCTCTATTTGTCGAGAATCATCCTCAACAACTGTTTACATAAGTTCTGTATAGAGCGTCAAAGGACAAAGTCGTACTAAAAATGATATTCAGTACGCGTCCCCTGATGAAAAATTAATTTCCATTCTCCTTGAAACACGATCCAGACAGAACTTCTGTTACTCGCCTGTTTCTTAGTCGTATTCAATAATAAATAAGTACACAACCTGCTTTCTTTCGATAAATCCGTGACTGAGAAATGTTTTATTTCATACTCACTGTTATCAGAAATAGAATCTGGAAAATCTTGTGTTACATATATATTTCCCGACTGTCCAAATTCTTTGAAATCCGGATGTAAGACATTTTTAAATTTTCCTGTTCTTCTATTTTCCTTATTTAGATGGAACTGCTCATAGCTGATCATAAAGTCCTCCCTGTAAATATTCATATTTATGCTGCCTTTAACATGATTACAATGATTTAATATTATACGAAATAATGATGATGAAACAATTAAACAGATGAATTAATTGATATCTGGGGAAGTAAAAAACAATGAGAGTGTTTATAAATTAGTTAATAAAAACCAACAATAATAATATTGACAGAAAATTTATTTAAATGTATTGTTTAAGATAAAGTAGGAATATTTTCCATTAAAAATGAAAGGATTGATTATTTGAAATTATTCGGTATACTGCTGACAATTTCGGCCTCTCTTTATTTTTTATCCGGATGCAGTCTGTTAAATAATATGTCTGGTGAAGAAATAGACGGAAATTTAGAGACTGCCTTTAACAATGATACTGGTGAAGGATCTATTGAATTACTGACATCGGATATTACTACAGAAAGCAATCAAATTGAGATTCAAACACATGGTATTGATGAAGACAAACACACCTCTATTTCCGTAGCAAATGAAACAATTTATGAAGGAACAATTGACAATGACAGCGTCTATACATTACAGATTGCCGATATTGACGGTGCCTTGAGTACCGACTATGATCCCAAAATACAGCTGCTCCAGACAACTACCGATGATGATGATGGAGATATCACTACTTTTAAAGAAATTAGATATTCAGTTGAAGAAGAGTAAGTTCAGCCTCCCCTGTTCGTAATTTTCAGGTGGCGGCTTTTTATCGGAATCATTAAGCTGATCTATTGAAAAACTAGTCTCTACCTCTCAGTTCTGTTTTCCTTCTATAATATAATGCCTTTCATAGTTTAATGTGTACAATAAGAATTGAATAACCTCATCCATATACTTTCTTCCCTAAAGAAGTACTTTCTAAAAAATCTATAGACTCAGAATTAACAAACCGCTTAATATGGACTTTTATTCTTTACCATTCTTTACGGTAGTTACTGACTTGACCAGAGATATCTATTTTATCAGACTGTATAAATTACTCAGAAACTTCATGGATTTCGATTAACGAGTTATTTATGTTATTATTTGCTCATCTTACACGAATGAATCACACTGTTGAAAAAGGAGAATCTCAAATGAAAAATGCTGAGTACTTGGAACGTTTACTTTCCTCTTTAGACGGCCAAAAGTATGGTGCATACAAAAAACTGAGAAACACTTATCAGTTTAATCAATATAGGCTTGCAGTGGATCATGTGCAGGTTGACCCTTATGCACCGCCGTCTAAAATGAGAATCATTATAAAACGAACAACTTCCGGAATACCTGATGAACTTTTGGATTCAAAAGATAAAATCACTGCTGTTTCTGACTTTTTAACCCGTGCCTTCTACAGCAATATCAAAACTTTCAATAAAAATTCTAAAGGAAAGAATATCTTCATCGACCGCTGCGGACAGGAAATTCTGGAACGCACTTCTGTCATGATTAACAGGGATACTATTGAATTACGATTTGAAGTAGGACTGCCGGCAGCAGGCAGAAAAATCCGCGGCAAATCTGCCTCACAGCTACTCACTCAAATGCTTCCAAAAATCGTTCGTGAATCACTCTTCTACAGTCGCTTAGACCAGGGTTTATTGAAAGAACATGTATCTCTGGTACTTGACCAGGTGCATATACGTAAAGAGCTGAAACAAAGAAAATTGACAGCATTTGTTGCGAATGATGCCATCCTTCCAAGAGAAAGCGGTGTGTCTGACCGTCCGCTAAAAAGTGCAGTTCGTTTTATCAGTCCGGTAAATTTTGAAGTGCACCTCACACTTCCGAGCGGCAGAACAGTCAGTGGAATGGGGATCCCAGAAGGCATTACACTGATTGTCGGCGGCGGTTATCACGGTAAGTCAACACTGCTTCAGGCTCTGGAACGCGGTGTGTACAATCATATCCCAGGAGACGGCAGAGAAATGGTACTCACACAGGATGATGCGGTCAAAATTCGTGCCGAGGACGGCCGTAATATTGAGAAAGTGAATATCAGTCCGTTCATTAATAACCTGCCAGGCAAGAAAGATACACACCGGTTTTCAACTGAAAATGCCAGCGGCAGTACTTCACAGTCGGCAAATGTCATTGAAGCAATTGAAGCGGGCAGCTCTTTATTATTAATCGATGAGGATACTTCCGCAACTAATTTTATGATTAGAGATATCCGGATGCAGAAATTAATCTCATCTGATAAAGAGCCGATCACTCCATTTACCCATAAAGTGAAAGCATTGTACGAAGAATTAAATACTTCCACAATTCTAATCGTCGGCGGCTCCGGTGATTACTTTGAAGCTGCTGACCAAATTTTCATGATGGATGAATATCGATTAAAAGATGTGACAGATGCTGCGAAATCCATCACACAAACCGAGGGCTTTCAACGGGATATTATTTCAGACCTTTCATTTGGACCACAATCTTCAAGGATTCCTCTGAAATCCAGTTTTTCTAAAACCGGTAAAGACAGCCGCTTCAAAACAAAAGGAATGCATACGATACTCTACGGCAGAGAAGCGATTGATCTCTCCGGGCTGGAGCAGCTGGTTGACAGCAGCCAGACCAGTTCTATTAGTGCTATGATTGACTACCTGCAAAGGGAAGTTCTCGATAATACTATGACACTGCAGGAAGCCGTTCATCAAGTCTACCGGCATATTGAAGAAAACGGACTTGATGCTGTATCACCTTATTCAGGGCATCCCGGCAATCTTGCTTTACCGAGAAAACAAGAACTCTTCGCTGCACTTAACCGCTACCGCGGTCTTAAAATTAAATAAATCTATGATAAAAAAACCGTCATATCCTAATCAGGACATGACGGTTTAAAATTTCCTACTATTCATTTAACAATGTTTCAATATTAACTTTCTCTGCATCGCCCTCTACATCAGTGACGATAAGAAAGACGGCGCCTTTATCCATTTCCGCTTCATATTTTGACGCTTCCTCAGTACTAAATCCGACATTCTGCAACTTATTTCTGAGTTCATCACCCTGTTTTTCAAATGTCGTTTTTACAGCATCAGCAAGCCCCTGCTCACTTAAGCCGATCGTATTTGCACTTGCATTATCAACGATACGCTTTGTACGATCATCATCATGACAGATAACGTAAATATTTTCTTGTTCAATGTTATTTGATTTTAAAGTTTGAATTGCTTCCTGTATTTCCTCATCATTATTATATTCTTTAATAAATGGTGCCATTCTAAAACCTCCATAGATTATAGATTCTAATGATTTTGTTACATTATTATATAACCACACATTAAAATTTTTAAACATAGTTCAACTATACTGGTCAGTTATATGTACATTTATCAATACAATTTATATCTATTAATCTCATTTATTGACTTTTTTTATAAATAATATAGCATTAAGTGTATAGTCTTTATTTTCTGAATATTTATGTGTTATATATTTTAAAATCAAATAAGGAGGAAACTATGCCGACAGTACTAGACAGAGTAGATGCCGTCATTGTAGGAACAGGCTGGGCAGGTGGAATTATCAGTGCCGAGTTAGCTAAAGCAGGCCATAATATTGTTGCCTTAGAACGTGGAAAAGATAAAAATAGAAATGATTACATAGGCGTGAAAGATGAACTGCGTTATGATAATCGTTTTGATATTATGCAGAAATTGTCCAGTGAAACAATTACTTCAAGAACTGATTTAGATGAAACAGCGTATCCGGTCAGGTCAAAAAAAGAAATGCAGTCAGGAACCGACTTAGGCGGCGGCAGTGTTCACTGGGCCGGCGGTACTTACAGATACCTGCCATATGAGTTTGAGGTACTAAGTCAAACAATTGAGCGATATGGTGAGGAAAAAATCCCTGCAGATATGAATCTTCAGAATTGGGGGATTTCATATGAAGAAATGGAACCCTACTATGAAAGATTTGAGTATATGGCAGGCATTTCAGGTGAACAGGACCCTCTGGCACCAGAACGAAACAGTCCCTGGCCCAACCCACCACTCGGTGAAACACCACCATTAAAACTTTTCAAACAGGCTGGTGAATCTCTCGGTCTGAACCCATTTCAAACTGCTGCAGGAAATATGTCCCAAAACTATGAGAATCCTGATGGTGAACAATTGAATCAATGTATGTATTGTTCGTTCTGCACACGCTCGGGTTGTGATTTCGATGCTAAATCAGATCCTCTCGCAACTGTAATTCCAACAGCTTTAAGGCATAATAATTTTGAACTTAGAACTAATGCTAATGTAAGACGTGTTCTTTACGATGATGACAGCGAACAAGCTTCCGGAGTATCATATATTGATGAAACAACCGGAGAAGAATTTGAACAGCCTGCTGATGTCGTTGTTCTCGCTGCATTCTCCATCACAAACAATCGTTTATTAATGCTGTCAGACATTGGAGAACAGTATGATCCTGAAACAAGAGAAGGTACTCTTGGACGTAATTTTTCAGGTGTCTTTAACCATTCGTTACTCGGTGCGACTGGATTTTTCGAAAATGAAAAATTTAATTTATACATGGGGGCCGGTGCGCTCGGTGCATCTATCAGTGATTATGATGCAGATAATTTTGACCATTCCGATATTGATTTTATCGGCGGAGGTATTATTGAAATAAGGCAGTATGGCTACGGTGCACTTGAGAGCAGTCAGACAGTTCCTTCAGATACACCCGGTTGGGGAGCGGAATATAAACAGAAATCTCTGCATTATGCTTATAGAAACCTTCACGTTCGATACTGTCCTATGATGATGTCTTATTGGCATAACTACTTAGATCTTGATCCAACTTATACAGATGAATATGGTGATCCACTTTTAAGAGTCACATACAGACCGACTGACCAGGAAAATAATATCAGCCAATTCGGAGTCGACAGATGTCATGAAATTATGGAAGCCATGGGTGCAGATATCATTGAAGATGATGAAATTCCAGATAATTTTAATCACATTTATGAAGGTGGATCATATGTCGGAGGTGTTGTCATGGGTGATAACTCTGAAACATCCGTAGTCAACAGCTATCTGCAGATGTGGGATGTTGAAAATTTATTTGTAGTCGGTGGTTCAGCATTTCCTCAATTGAGTAATAGTCACCCTACAAATACAATAGGTGCTCTCGCATATCGGGCTGCTGAAGGCATTGAACAATATTTGGAAAACGGTGAAGCCTTAGCAGAAGATGCCGGTGAAAACTAACAAAGACAGCAGGCAGATGCCTGCTGTCTTTAAGTAATGTGTTAAAATTCCGCACACCACAGTTCTATTTCAATCTTTAATTCAGGAAGTCCGAGTGCCTGAACGTAAGCGATTGTCATCGATGGATAATCAGATTCAAACAACCAGTTCCATTCATCATACAAATGATCCCAGTCAATTTCTTCTGTTGCCCAGATATTAACCTTGATGACATTTTCTTCACTCAAAGATTCAGAATCAAGGAGCTTTTTCATATTTAAAAACGTATTTGTCACCTGGCTGTTAAACTCTGAAGGAATGCTGCCGTCTATACCAGTACCGACCTGCCCCGAAGTAACAACTAGTTCTGCTCCCTTCGGCACACGCGTCACATGACTGTAGTGACCGACCGGCTTCGGCATAAATTTTGGATTGCTTCTCATAATTTTTTTCATAACAATACCCTCATTTTATATATTCTGCTGTTCTCTTCTAATTAGACAGACTCACCCAATTCTATAAAATTTAAAAGAAAACTGCAGTGGAGTATCCGTAACCCATGGAAATATACATTAATATTTTCTTTTTCATTACAGACACTCCCTTCATAAAAATATTGAGGTTGAAGTTTACTATTCTTTTATACTGTATCAAACATGGTGACTGGACTCCAGCATCATGCTATAATCGCCCTGCCTATATTTCTCCGCTGTCTACAAACATCTCCTGATAGTTTTTCCCGTTGATAATAAGACAGTTTAACCTGCCGCCGTACGCACATGCACCGTCAATTCCGATTTTTTTATTACCGAAATAAATATTATTATCTTTATCTCCCCGGATAAACTGAGCAGGTGTATGACCGTGTACTACAGTAAAATCATACGGATGCTCTGCTCTGAAAAATGCATCACGAATCCAGATCATGTCATATTCCGGGGTGTCTCGCCAGTCGTCAAGACCGGGATCAATTCCGGCATGGATAAACAGATGATTATCTGTTTCAACATAATACAGAAGTCCGGAAATAAAATCGATATGGTCCTGATAATGCGTTTTTATATATGATTTTGCCGACTCCAGATTTTCCATTGTGACACCATTTTCAAAATGTTCTTTTCCCACATAAGTTTCCAGTGTCACCTGACCGCCGTTCATCATATAGTGCTGTGCCCGCTTCGGATTATCACTGTTAATAAAGTCTAAAAACATCTGATCATGGTTGCCTCTAAGTGCTGATGCTCCTAAATTTACAAGCTCCATCACACGCTCCAATGTCTGTTTTGACTTTGGTCCCCTGTCCATATAGTCTCCGAGCAGAATCAACCGGTCACTGGAGGAATCAAATTGAATCCGTTCTAACAACAATTGGAATTCATCATAACAGCCGTGAATATCACTGATTGCAAGTATTCTCTGTTCAGAAATAACAATCGCTCCCCTTTCAGCTAAATTATAACATGGAAAAGGAAAATTCTGATTAATCTGATATAAAATAAGCACTTACAGACATTCTGAAAAGACTCGAGCCATAGCTCTTAATCACCTGGCAGTATATTTCTATAACATCTTTCTCGTCTTCGATCTGTAAACGAAAAAGGATATAAGAAATGCAGTCACAGCCATATAAAATGCAATAAGATAAACTAATTCCATTCCTCCGATCATTGCTTCACTGACAGCAGCTGGATCTGCCGGCACCGGGGACTCTTCCAATAACTGCTCCTGTCTTGCATTCATTATACTGATAAAAACAGATACACCAATTGCGCCTGCAATAGGCTGAAGTGTACTTACAATAGCTGTTCCGTGAGGATACAATTTTTTCGGAAGCTGATTTAAGGCATTGGTCTGCGCTGGCATCATAACAGCCGAAACAGACACCATTAATAATACAAATCCTATAGTAATAAACCATACAGGCGTATCCATACTTAATTGACTGCTCATCAAAAACATTGTAGCGCTTAATATTAAAGTTGCAGGAATGATTATTACTCTCGGTCCGAACTTATCAAATAAAGCACCCATTACCGGTGACATCAATCCGCTGATAATACTGCCCGGCAGTAAAATCAAACCGGCAGTCGTCGGGGACAGCGCCAGTGGCCCCTGCATGTAAAGCGGAAGTATAATTTCAGATGCAAACATTGCCATAAGCACAAACAATACTAATATAATTCCAAGAGTAAACATCGGGTAACGAAATGCTTTCAGATTCATAATCGGTTCATCCAGTTTAAGCTGTCTGACTGTAAATAGTATCAATCCCACTCCACCTATTATTAAAGGAATCAATACAGATGAATCCAGAAATCCATTCTCGGAATGGCCGACAGAACTAAATGCATATACCGTTCCTCCAAATCCCAGAGTAGACAAAACCAGTGAGATGATATCAATTTTCGGTCGTTTCACTTCAAAGACATTTACTACATATCTGTATGCCAGCAAAATTGAAAGTAATGCGAACGGAATTACTGAAATAAATAAATAGCGCCATCCAAGATGTTCAACAATAATTCCTGAGAGTGTCGGACCGATTGCCGGTGCAAACAAAAGCACCAGACCCAGGAGACCCATTACTTTACCACGGCGTTCAGGCGGATATATTAACAAAAACACATTCGATATAATCGGTAGCAGCAACCCTGTTCCAGCAGCTTGAATCAATCTTCCTGTAAGTAACACTTCAAACGATGGTGCCGCTGCACAGATTGTTGTACCCACTATAAATGTAAGCATTGTTCCGATAAACAGCTGCCGAGTTGAAAACCACTGCATTAAAACTGCAGATGCAGGAATTACAATCCCCATCACCAGCATAAAACCGGTTGCCATCCACTGAACTGTAGGAAGAGTAATTTCAAATTCTCCCATTAATGTCGTTAATGCAATATTTAACAGTGTTTCATTCAAAACTGCAAAAAATGCACCGACAATAAAAGCAATCATAATAGGTGCTGCTTTAAAATCGGGATTTTCCGCTAAATATTCATAGTCATTACTCGTCTTTTGATTAGTCATTTCATAATCTCCTTCTCATTTTAAAATTCTTGTCCCATGATTGACTGTTTAATACCAGCTTACTTCCTCTCTGTTGTGTGAAATCATCGTATCACCTGACGCAACGACAGGCGCAAGCAGGAATTTTAAATTATTTTGTGGATGACACAGCCAATATCTAAAAGTCATTAAATTCGTGACCTTTAATCATGATTATTGATTTTTATTTGAAAAAGAAATAAGGATGAAATGAAAATTTAACTAAAAACCACCTCACAGCATCATTCTAGACAAAACTAATATCATTAGTTAAAATGAATATGTGGGGGAGATTATATGAATATTTCAAAATACAAGAATATTTATCAGCTTACTTTCGCAAGGTATTTATTTCCTATCAATTGCTTTGTCATTGAAAGAGAAAATGATTTGGTAGTGATTGATATGGGTCTTAAAAATTTCAACAAGGAGATAGTGAAGCTGCAGAGAAGCACAGGCAAAAATGTATCAATGCTTTTACTGACACACGCACATAGTGACCATGTCAATGGAACAAATACATTTCGTAAATATTTTAAAAATGCTGAAATCGGAATTTCAAAAAGAGAGTCTTATTTGTTAAATGGAGACATGAGACTCTTAAAAGATGAATCACAAAATAAAATACGCGGCGGCTTCAGTAGAGGTATTATACATACAGATTTCACATTCGAAGAAGGAGACGTATTCGACAGTATTCAGGTCATCAATACACCTGGACATACTCCCGGCTCAGTGAGTTTTTATTTACCTGCAAACAGATCGATCATTGTCGGAGATGCATTTCAAACTAAAGGTAGACCTGCCGTTTCAGGAGATTTGAACATTACTTTTCCCTTCCCAGCCTTAGCTACCTGGGACAAAAAAACTGCATTAAACAGTGCATATAAAATAAAAGAATTACATGCCTCCTCTCTGTTTTGCGGCCACGGTCATTTCATTATTCATCCTGAGAAAGAAATTAATCAAGCAATCAAACATTTGGAGAAAAAATTACTATGAAAAAAGGAATTAATTCAGATTCTATTATTAATGCTGCTCTAAATATTATTGATAACGAAGGAATAGAACAGCTCAGCATTAAAAAAATTGCTGATTTTCTTAATATTAAACCGCCCTCTCTATATAACCATATTCAAAGTCTTAATCAAATTATCGATTTATGTGCTATGGAGAGCTTAGCAATTTTATTAAAAGAAATAGAAGATGTCCTTAACAATTCTGAACGTAAAATCAGTATTTTATATGAAATTGCGTGTGCTTATCGATATTTTGCGCATAAATACCCCGGAAGATATAAATTAACACAGTCACCTGAATATTGGCACAGTAGAGAAACACATTCAAAAGCTGACAACATTATCATAAGAATGTTACAGGAATTCAGCGATTCAAATATTAGTAAGGAATCGAAAATTCACTTTCTTCGAATATTTAGAAGTTATCTTCACGGCTTTATTACATTGGAATTAAATCAATCTTTTCAATTGGAACAGGATATAGATGAAAGTTTTCAACAAGGTATTCATTTATTTACAGAAAATTTTTCAGAACACCTTAGTGCAGATATAGAAAATTAAGATACAAAAGCACTATTATAAAGCAGACAAAAGCTGATTTATTTGAAATGCTGAAAAATTCTTTATTTACTGAATGCTTTCTAGATAAAATTACTTTTTAGATATATACTATGACTGACTTATTAAATATCAGTTGTTAGTAATGGGGGATAATATTGAATAAAAATGAAGTTTTAATACTTTTGACAGACCAATGGTGTGACTGGGAAGCTAGCTATGCAGCCGCTGTCATCCATTCATTTTCCGAATATAATGTTAAAACTATTGCGATGGATACTAAACATAAAGTATCAATGGGCGGCATAAAGACTGCAGTTGATTTTAGCATTGATGATTATAATACTTTCAACAATCTTGCGATGCTTATTCTTCCCGGTGGACTCTCCTGGGAGAATAATACTTATGATGAAATTGCCAAATTTGTTAAAACAGTCCGAGAATTAAACATTCCTGTCGCCGGTATATGTGGTGCAGCCTCTTTCTTATGTCATCATGGATTTCTTAATGATGTTCAGCATACCGGAGATTCTCTTGAACTATTCAAAAAAGAAGAGCGCTACAGTGGAGACAATCTTTATATACAGGCTCAAGTGGTTTCTGATAAGGGAATCATCACTGCCAATGAAACAGCTGCCGTTGAATTCGCGTATGAGATATTCAAAGTTTTAAAAGTAGACAATACAGAAGAAATCAATCAATGGTTTGATAATTTTCAAAATGGTGCTGTTCGATGAAATAACTTGCTTTGTTGAGTGTAAAAAATAACATCATAATATGTATCCACTCTCTCTTATCACAGTACCGTTTATAAAGGAGACAAAAATGGCAGATCTACTAAAAGACAAATACAATGACACATCGGTTCGTAAGCTCGCTTTAAGTGTTAAGGATGTTTATCCTTCGTTCGAAGTTGAACGGTTTGTTAATGACACGATAGACAACACCTGGCAGGAACTCAGTCTGAAAGCACGGATGCGCCGAATTACTCTAAATTTAGGAAAATACCTGCCTTCTGACTATGAAGAGGCACTCTCGGTCATTGATGCAGTCATTAAAAATCTCCCTGCAGACTTGAATGACTTTACTTTGATGTACTTTCCGGATTTTGTTGAGGTTTTCGGACTGGATGAACACCATTGGAATTTATCCATGGCTGCTCTTGAAAGGTATACTTCATCCTCGTCTGCTGAATTTGCTGTAAGACCATTTATCACAAACTATGAAGAGCGTATGATGGCTCAGATGGCTGTCTGGGCGAAGCATGACAGCGCGCATGTCCGCAGACTCGCCAGTGAAGGCTGCCGGCCCAGCCTGCCGTGGGGACAGGCACTTACCAGTTTTAAAAAAGACCCGACACCCATCCTTGGTATTTTAGAAGAACTGAAAAAAGATCCATCTCTTTATGTCCGTAAAAGTGTCGCGAATAATCTAAATGACATTTCTAAAACTCATCCCGAATTAGTTGCGGGCATCGCCAGAGACTGGTACGGTGAAAACGAACATACGGACTGGATTATTAAACACGCATGCAGAACCCTACTCAAAAATGGGAACAGAGATGTCCTCTCAATCTTTGGGTTTTTGGATTCCCGGCATGTGACTGTTAATGATTTTAAATTAGACAGCACATCTATTGCGATTGGTGACCGTATCACTTTTTCATTTGATATTGAAGCAGAAAAAGAAACTAAAATACGGATGGAATATGCCGTTTATTATGTGAAGGCAAATGGGAAACGAAACCGTAAAATATTCCAGATATCTGAGATTTCTTTAAAAGAAAATGAGAAAAAACACTACATTAAAAAACATTCCTTTGCAGATATGAGTACGAGAAAACATTATTCTGGCCTTCACGCCGTTACACTCATTGTGAATGGTGTGGAACAGGGCACACTGGACTTTGACGTCCGAAGTGAACAGCCTGTCAGAACTGAAACTCTAATTGATTCGATTTGAAACGTTCACACAATTATTAGGCTCATTAATTTACCCCCTGAAACAGTGAAATTCTGCTTCAGGGGGTATTATATTTAAACGTATCAAAATTCATCTTTCTTATCATAACTGTATTGTTCCGGATTCCAAGTGTCATCAATATAAGATGTATAATATTTTAAAGGTTTATTGTACTGGCTAATGTTTGAGTCATTCGTTGTATCCAGTAAATTATTTAATGTCACCTGCATGGCTTCTTTAAATTCTTGATTATTGTATAGAGCAATCGCATAAAATGTCTGAATTGCCCGGTTTTCCGGGAATTTTTTATATCCCTTTCTAAGCACTGATACGGCATATTCATATTGTCCGGTTAAACGATAAGAACTTCCAAGCCCTAATATACAGCCCTCTAAATCTGTCGAACTTAAATCCAGTTCAATGGCTTTTTCGTAAAACGGAATGGCATCCCATGTGTAACCGGTACTGTCAAAATTCACCGCTATATGATAATTAAGTTCCGGAGAATCATCGTAATCTTTTAACAGACTCAGCATTCTTTGCGTCGACTCTTCCCCTGAACCCTTTTTCCTTAAATCAATTGCTGCTTGTAAATGTTGTTCCAACCCTTCCATTACCAGCCACCTACTTTTTATATTTATCCAGGGAAAACAGTGGGTATTAAAATTTAACCCAAAATGTCCGCTTCATTTCACATCAATCCTGACTTTATCTCTTAGACAGCCAGTCCTCGAAAGTATAGGACATCTCCCAGAAATGCAATTCAAAATCTTTTGCGATAATAAACTGCTCTTTAACACTCTCTTTTTCCTTGTCATTCATGTCTTCAACAAGTGAATCCATTAAATCAATCATTTCGTTGGTTGAATCCTGGAACCAGTCTCCTGCATACATTTTGATCCAGTTTTGATAAATCTCAAGTTCCGGAACTGCATCTTCATTGACCTTTCCTATATCCGCATACAGCCAGTAACACGGCAGTATCGCAGCAATAGAATGTGCAAGACTACCGAACATCGTTGCCCTGTACAGATGGGATGTATATGCATAAGCAGTGGGTGCAGGTTTAAAATTTTTCATATCTTCTTCTGTTATATTTAAAATCTCAGCGTGCTCTTTATGTACTGTCAGCTCCGCTTCGGCAGTAAATCTCGCTTTATCAGCAAGCAGTGCAGTAATTTTAAAATCAGCAGCCTGAGATGCCGCAATGGCATGTATTTTGCCGTAATGTTTTAAATAATAAATATCCTGCAGAATATAATTTTTGAATTTTTCCAACGGCAGCGTCCCTTCCACAATCCCCTGCACAAAAGGATGATTCAAACTTTTCTCCCAGCTGACTTTAGTCGCCTCTCGTAATTCATCAGTAAATTTCATGAAAATCCTCCTATAATCTTATTTCCAAAGACTTTACAGGAGGATTATAACAGTCGGAGGGTATAATAATAATCCTCAACTGCTCACTCTACTTCCCTCCGCTGGTCTTAACCAATCAGGTTCCAAGGGTCTAAATCAAATTTATCTCAGCCTGTACGGCACCCCTAGTAGAAATATTAAATTTTTGTTATATATTATGCTATCAGAACTTCAAATTAAATCAAGGATAAGTATTCAAATTCTCTTTCATCTCATCCTTATCAAATAGGAATAAAGTTATAAAATGCCGAGAACTACCCCGCCGGCGGCACCTGTTATGACGATAACCCAAGGCGGCAGTTTAAAATAGACCAGCATGCTGAACAAAACTGCTGCGAATGCAAAATCAACAGGTTCTCTAATTGTACTCGTCCAAATCGGTTGATAAAAAGCTGCAATTAAGATACCGACAACCGCAGCATTGACGCCCATCAGTGCACCGCTCACTTTATTATTATGCCGTAAAACATTCCAAAACGGTAGAGCACCGATGATAAGAAGGAATGCCGGCAGAAAGATTGCGGCTGTTCCCAGTAATCCGATCTGCCACCCGCCGATAACTGTTCCGAGATATGCTGCAAATGTGAATAAAGGTCCCGGAACTCCCTGTGTCGCCCCATACCCCGCAAGAAAGGATGCTTCGCTTATCCATCCGACGGGAACCAGTTCCTGCTCAAGCAGCGGCAGTACCACATGACCGCCTCCAAAAACGAGCGCCCCTGCACGGTAGAAACTATCGAACAGTGCAATCCATTGGATGGAAGTAATATCTCTTAAAACCGGCAGCAGTATTAGTAATCCAAAAAACAAAGTCAGGCAGACACCGCCGACTGTTTTAGACACAGGAAAATGTATTTTAGAATGATGCTCTTTTACTTCATGGTTCTTATAAATAAAATAACCCACGATACCGGCTGCTAAAATAACAAAAACCTGAGAATAAACAGCATTCCACAACAAGATGACAACTAAGGCAGATAAGGCAATGATTTTCCTCTTTAAGTCCGGCGTTAAATTTTGAGCCATTCCCAATACCGCATGTGCCACTATTGCCACTGCGACTAATTTCAGCCCCTGAATAAAACCTGTTTCTGTAATGTTAAATTTCTGCAGAACCAGTGCGAATGCTATCAAAACAATGACTGAAGGGAGTGTAAATCCAAGGAAAGATATAAAGCCGCCCAAAACACCGGCACGGGCAACACCGATACCAATTCCCACCTGACTGCTCGCTGGCCCCGGCAGAAACTGTGACAGTGCAACTAAATCAGCATAACTCTTTTCATCTATCCACTTCTTCCTTCGTACATATTCCTCATGAAAATATCCAAGGTGTGCCACCGGACCGCCGAATGATGTAAGTCCGAGTCTTGTAGAAACGATGAGAATCTCAAATAAAGTACGGAAAGAAAATTGCTTCTTTTCGTTATCATTCATTGACTCACTCCCCTTCCTACGAGTCTTCAATCACTGATTTCCTTAAATAGTTCATATGCTTTTTCCCTTGCTTCTTCCAGCACCTGGATCCCTTTGTCAGTTGTCTGATAATATTTTCTGATTTTACCATTATTATTTCTTTCCTCTTTAATGAGCAGGCCGTCTGATTCCATCGAGTGTAAAATCGGATATAATGTTCCGGCACTGATACTGTATCCATGATTCTTTAACTCTTCCACCATCCATAATCCGTAAATCGGCTGTTCATCTGCATGATGGAGAATATGTATATGAATGAATCCGAGAAATAATTTGCGTAACACTTTATCTTCCATTATTTCATCCTCCTTCACTACCGATATCGAAATTCGATATCGGTAGTATATATTAAAATTATCATAATAATTCCCATGCTGCCACAGCATTTACAAAAGCTTTACAATTCTTTTTACGAGATTTTCGATTAAATTTAATTGCTTTTATATGAATAAATATGTACGATTCTATTATTAAAAGATGAGGGTGCCGGCCTATGAAAAATATAACAAAACTAACACTTATATATTTGTTATTGTTTTTGAGCACGACTGTTGTTGGAACAATATTTTTGTACCTGCCTGTTACCGGTGAAGAACCCGTTTCCTTGATTGATGCATTTTTTATTACCAGCAGTGCGTTTACAGTAACCGGTCTCGCATCTATTGATATATCGACACATTTCAACGCTCTCGGACAGACGATTATCATGCTCCTAATCCAGATCGGCGGTCTTGGTATTGTGACTTTATCTATATTCGTGTTAATACTGAGCAGAAAAAGAATCACTTTTAATAACCGCAATCTGCTCATGCTTTCATGGAACAGTGATGCCGAGCCTAAACTCTTGAGGCTGACTGTTCAAATCGTCGTCTTCAGCCTGATGATTGAGGCTGTTGGTTTTTTATTTCTAACGATGGTGTTCGTGCCTGACTATGGTTTTAAAGAGGGAAGCTTTATCAGCATTTTCACTTCCATTTCGGCATTTAATAATGCAGGCTTTGGCCTGTTTTCAGACAATCTCATGTCTTATAGTAATGATTTGATTGTAAATATTGTTGTTCCGGCACTCATTATTCTAGGGGGTATCGGCTTTATCGTCATTGCCGATATTTGGAAAGTAAGACGGTTTAAAAAACTCAGACTGCATACCAAAATTGTCCTTGTATCTACGCTTTTCCTGATTGTTTTCGGCTTTTTAAGTTTTTGGCTGCTGGAAGCAGATAATGTATTACAGGGACTGCCTATTCATGAACAGATATTTAACGCCTTCTTTCAGTCTGTCACCACCCGGACTGCAGGATTTAATACTGTTGATATCGGTCAGATCAATGTTTCGACTCTGATACTTTTCATTGTTTTGATGTTTATCGGAGCTGCACCGATGAGTACAGCAGGCGGCATAAAAGTAACGACATTCAGCCTGATTCTAATTCACTTATATTCAGGAATGAGAGGAACGGCGCACCCTCATATATTCAAAAAATCTGTTGATTACACACAGGTTAATAAAGCTGTATCCGTATTTCTATTGGCTTTTTTCACAATTTTTTCTGCGTCATTTATCATTGTGCTGTGCCATCCGGATATCGACTTTATAAAAATATTATTTGAAGTCGTATCTGCTTTCGGCACCGTCGGTTTATCAACAGGCATTACTGATGATTTAAATAATGTGTCTAAAATCGTGATTATCATTGTAATGATTCTTGGGAAAATCGGTCTTTTCATATTGCTGACTATCTTCCAGACCCCTTCATCGGAATCTTATTATTATGCAAAAGAAAAAATAGAAATGTAGATGATTCATAAAAAAAACAGGATGCCGGGCATCCTGTTTTACTTTCATAGAAATTTAATCGTTGTTTAATTCAGTTGTTGATTCGACCTAATAGCTCATACTCGTTCCCGGGCCTACAGGGATTCCAAGGAGATACCAGATGATAAAGAAAATAATCCATGTAACTAAGAATATCACTGAGTAAGGCAGCATAAGTGAAATGACAGTACCGACCCCGTTCTCTTTACCATACCGCTGTGCAAATGCAACAACCAGCGGGAAGAACGGCATCAACGGTGAAATAATATTCGTTGAGGAGTCACCGATACGATAAGCAACCTGCGTCACTTCCGGAGAAATCCCCATCTGCATGAACATCGGGATAAATACCGGCGCCATAATTGCCCATTTGGCAGAATCTGCTGCAATAAACAAGTTGATCAGTGCCGTGATGATGATCAATGACACTAAAAGCGGTGCCCCGGTCAGATTGATGGACTGTAAAAATTCTGCGCCGTTTACTGCGATAATTGTACCCAGGTTTGTATAGTTGAATAGGGCAACAAACTGTGCCGCAAAGAAAATCAATACGATGAAGCCCGCCATTGTTTCAAGTGAAGAAGTCATTAATTCTGCGATATCTTTATCATTCTTCACTGTTTTAGTCACAATACCATATACAATTCCCGGAATCAGGAATATCAGCATCATAATAAAAATAATACTGCTCATAAATGGCGACTGAATGAACCCGCCGTCATCACCACGGAGCGGTGCATTTTCAGGAATGACTAATAATGAAATCCCTACGATGACCAGCAAACCGGAGATATTCGCAAAACGCAGTGCTTTTTTCTCCTGTTTTGATAAACCGTTTGCTCCTTCATCTTCTTTTCCAACATGATATTCGCCTAGTCTCGGTTCAATAATTTTATCCGTGATTAATGTTCCCAAAATAACAATAAGGAATGTCGATACAAACATAAAAAACCAATTGTCTGTAGCATTGACAATATAGGACGGGTCCAGAATATTTGCCGCTTCTGTTGAAATACCACTTAACAGCGGATCATTCGTACCGAGAAACAAATTCGCCGAGTAGCCTCCGGCAACACCCGCAAAGGCAGCAGATAAACCAGCTAAAGGATGTCGTTTAAACCCAAGGAATATAATAGCACCGAGCGGTACTAAAACAACATAACCTACTGAAGCGGCAACGTTTGATAATACACCCATTAAAACAACAATCGGTGTCACGAGCTTACGCGGTGCCTTTGTCACAGTATTGGTCATCAATGCACTGATATAGCCGGATTTCTCAGCGACTCCGACACCAAGCATTGCCACAAGGACAGGACCAAGTGCTACGAATGATGTAAAATTCTCAACTACACTTGAGAACATATGCGCAATACCGTCTGAAGTTAACAGGCTCACTGCACTGACTGTCAGTTCTTCAATCTGTCCGGTCTCATCATTTACACCTTCAAACTGAACACTGACATTACCAATGTACAATAGATGTGCAATAACAATCACAGCCAGTGTAAAAATGACAAATATCGTGACAGGATGAGGCAGTTTATTTCCCTTGTCCTCAATAAAATTTAAAAGACGTAATGTAAAAGATGGTTTTGTTTCTTTCATAATGCACTCCTTAATTTTTTACTGTACCGGATAGTATACACCTTTATAAAACAAAATTTGAAATTTTATGTTTGGAATGCTGATAATTTAATATGAATAAATAAAAAAACATCCGACTTTGAACCAATACTTGAAAATTTTCGATGGTATAGTTAAAAGAGGCATATGATATAAGTCTGTCTTGCTTTTTATTTAGCAGTAATAATACAAATATTTAATATCTTCTATACAATTCATACAATATTAAGAAAAACCAGATAATGCAATACAATTTCCGCATATAAATTACCAGTTATTGCTTAATCAGCTGATCAGTATTTGTTATAGTTCATGCTATAATTTTTACTGGCAACTAGCCCCGGAAGGGGGTGTATGTCATGGAGATATTTCTATCAATTTTCGTCGGTCCATTCGTAGTTGGGCTGACACTATTACTCATTAGTCGTTGGTTAGACGACAGTGATAATAACAATAACTAGCTGCCATCTAACCCACAGAAAAAGCCCATCAGTACTACCATACTGATGGGCTTTGTGCTGTCATGGAACATAGTTCCTATCAATTTCATAGTTATTATAGCATATTTTTTTGGATTTGTCTGCCATATCAATACCACTCAGTCATTAATTTCTTACTTACCATATCTCTTTATTTTTTGTATCTTATCAAAACTGGTGAAACTTCAGAGTCATCAGACTCTATTTGTTCTAATAAATTATATTTATCCATAAAATAAAAAGTATCTCTTCAAATTTTCGTCGCTAGTTGTTTTTAAAGTAATAGGAGACATACATATTGTCCAATACATTCCATATGCAATCCCTGTCAGAAGCCAAGAAATGTTATTCTTATTAATATAAGCTGTATACCATTTTCAAATTATTTACCTAAAAAAATAATACATTCCTAACGAAAGGAAATTTATATGTTTTTATTTTTGACATATGTCGCTGCGGGTATTGCAATTGCAATGCCTGTCGGTGCAATTACCATTGAAATGACAAAACAGGGCCTTAAAAATGGCTTCTTTCATGGCTGGGCTGTGGGGCTTGGCGGAATGACAATTGACTTTGTCTTAATCGCAGCACTGTATTTTGGACTTGCTTCTATTTTACAGCTTTCTTTTGTCCAAATTCCCATGTGGTTCATCGGTGCGGTATTTTTGGTTTTAATCGGATATGAGTCCATTAAAAATGCAGATAAGGATATAACCCTGCCGGGAGAAAAACCCGTAAAGTCTATCTTCTCCTCTTATCGTAATGGGTTCTTAGTAGCTGTCTCCCCCGGAAATATCGTATTCTGGCTCAGCGTATTCGGAGCAGTCTTAAGTAATACATACGATTCAAATGATGCAGGAAATTTTCTTATTATCGCTTCAGGTATTTTAACAGGAATTTTACTACATGACATTGGGCTACTAACCATCACCACTCTGACTCGAAAAGTAATCAACCGTTCTATAATTAAGTGGTTCTCAATTACTGCAGGTATCGTATTAATTAGTTTTTCGGTATATTTTTTATATGAATTTATTATGTCTATCATACGTATTATTCAGTGACTACTTTCATTCTATTAAATATTAGGAACAAGATATTATATTTATTAGTAGATTATCCAAAATATAGAGTATAATTAAAATATGTAAACTAAATATTTAGAATTGAGGATGAATTATGAAATATAGATATATAATATATATTCTAATAGGGATTATCGTAGTGTTTTCGTTCTCTTTTTTTATTTTTAATCATAGTCTAACTGTATCTTTAATTGTAAGTCTTTTTTATACTGTAACAGCATCCGTCACAGCGATATATAAGATAAAAAAAGGAAATCTATAAAATAGAACTCCTTTTTTTATAAATAATATTTCATCTTTCTTTCCTATGAATATTTCACTGAAGAAAATGGTTGAATCAAGTTTTCTTCCTCTTCTTCAATTACTAACTTTTCTTCATCATCTACTATCACATTCATAATTGAAACTCCTCTTGTTAAGGCTTCAGTCATACTTACAATGTCTTTTAATTTATCATTCGATAACTCTACACCATCATTATAAAATCAGAGATATACTCTTCATATGAAACTTCAAAGTTATCAGACTCTAATACTTCATCATTATTTGATTTTTCATAAAATAAAGTATCTCTAAAAGCAATAGTATGTTCATAACTAAAAATAAGTTGCTGAATGTTAATTCTGAATAATGTATTCGCTCATGTTATATTGAATTTATTAAAGTATGAAAGGGCTGATTGTATGACTACAACCACAATCCGTATACCTCAAGAAGATTACAAAAAAGTGGAATCACTCGCAGCATTTGAAGGAGTAAGTGTTTCTGAATTCATGCGTAAGGCAGTCATGGAACAAGTCGAAGATACTCTTGACTATGAAGAAGGAATTAGTATCTTAAGTGAGCATAATGAGCGTGTGTCCAGGTAAGATGTTTTGAAAGCAGTGTTCTCTGAGTGATATACTTCGAGTTTTGAAAAAAGCACTTAAAAATTAAATTCAATGATTCAAAAAGAATCGTTAAATGGTTAGATAACCATATAGAAGGATCTGGAGACCCCTGCTAATGAGGAAAAGCACTCGAAGGGGATAAGAAAACACTTTGGCGTTATCGTGTAGGCGCATTTCGTTTGATTGTTGATATTATTGACAATCAATTTATTGTCCTAATTCTTAAGACCGGTAAACAAAATGATGTGTACAAAAATAAATAACTTTTAAATATTTCTATAGAAAACATTATTGAATGTAACTGTTCAAATAATGTTTTCTTTTGTTTAATCACTCCACTTAACCCGCTTCAATTTTATTCGACGCATTTAGAAGTATAGTTCATTCAATAAAATCATTGTTGAGCCTTTGGTGATTCCCTACACAAAAATCAGAAAAATATTTTACCAATGCACTGAACAGACTCTTCATCAATGAATTGCTGGATAATAACATGCTAAATCGTAAGCTCCAGAAGATTTCCCTCCGGGTCTTCTATAACACTCTCATAATAACCGTCACCGGTCGTTCTTGGTCCATTTATTAAATTATAGTTGTCATTCGTTAAACGTTTTGTCATTTGATCTACCTTCTCCTTACTCCCCAAAGAAAAAGCAATATGTGCAAAACCTGTCCTATTTCTGGAATCCGGTTGATCCACCCCTTTTTGACGCATTATTTCCAGACGGGTATTGTCATCAAAAGATAAAAAGTAAGATTCAAATGCTTTCTTATCATTATGATATTTTTCACCTGCTGTTCCATTAAAATAGGTCTCATAAAATTCCCGCATTTTCTCTAAATCTCTAACCCAAAGTGCAACATGTTCTATCTTCATTTTGAATACCTCTCTCTTCAATAGATTCTCTACTACTTCTCTATCACCACTGATGTCCCCGTAGACTTATCACCATTCAACCACTGCCAGTTTTCATCCATAACGAGCCTGCCATTATCAGTCTTTCTCGGCACACTATGGCACTTTCCAATCCTTATTTCTCCATCTTCATTCAAGTGCTGATAATGAAAATCCAAAGTACCGTTATCAGCCGCTGTACCAATTAAATGGCCTCTTACCACTTCACCGCCTGAATATTCCGCCCAAAATACACTGTCCTCCTGGTGATAGGAAAACTCAGTAGCCTCGCCGACTTCACCATTCTCACTGTTTTCTTTCGCGATAAACGTTCTGCCGTCATAATTGATTTTAGAATTAGACATATTTAAATTCTCCTTGCTCATGTACATGTTTGACAGTTATTTTAACACAATATTCCATCTATGCACCCAACTCTCACTTATAATTTAAATGACTGCTTCTTTTATTTCATACATAGGAGAGGTTTTTTCCCGACTTAGATGATAAACTAATTTTATGTGCAGTTTATTATATTGAGGTGTCCTAAAATGAAATCTATTCTGTTAACGAAACAGTTATTAAAAAATATGAATGAATTGGAGTTAACTGATCTTGCCTTAGAAAATCAAAACCGACCTTATGAAGGTGCATCATTTTGGGTTAACAATATTCACTTCAGAAGCAGGATGGCAAAATTAACACCAAAAAAGCCCGGTTATTTTGTAACGCTTTGGGAAAAAGGGAGCGATGGAAAAAATCAGCCGTTCAAATATGAGGAATGTCCGGATAAAATAATTATTTCTATAATAGACGGTAATTTAAACGGGCAATTCATATTCAATAAAGATATTTTGTTGGAAAAAGGTGTACTGCGAAGCGAGGATACTGAAGGAAAAATGGCAGTGAGAGTATACCCATCTTGGATTAGTGATTTAAATCCATCAGCTTCTAAAACCAAAGAATGGCAGAATGAATACTTTGTTGACCTGACTGATGAATGTCCTCAGGAACGTATTAAAGAGTTATATTTATCCTGATAGATTATTGAAGGTTATAGAGGTGTTTTTTAGGGAAACATTAAGTTAATCATATTCTAAAATGATTATTTAAGAAAGGATGATTGGATGACAGAACTCCACTCACATCAGCATTTTTTCAATTCAGGACGTACACAGTCTGTCTCATGGCGGAAAAAGCAGCTTCGTATACTGTTAAAAGCCGTGACACAGTATGAAACAGAATTGTATCAGGCATTTAAAACAGACCTTCATAAAGGCCGTTTTGAAACATTGTCCACAGAAATCGGACTCGTCAAACGGAGTATCCGACATACAATTAAACATCTGTCCGACTGGACGGAACAAAAACATAAAAGTACACCTTCCATACTCTTCGGAAAAAAGAGCTTTACTGTCTATGAGCCGTACGGTACGGTTCTTATTATCGGTCCGTTCAACTATCCGTTTTTATCTGTCATTGAGCCATTGATTGGTGCTGTGGCATCAGGCAATACAGCAGTCATTAAACCTTCCGAGCTGACGCCTAATGTCAGTAAAGTAATTGAAGAAATGATTCATACACACTTCACTTCCTCTTATATCCAGGTAGTCACAGGCGGTGTCAGTACAACCCAGTCACTGCTCGACAAAAATTTTGATTTTATATTCTTTACCGGAAGCCCGCGGGTTGGTAGAATTGTGATGGAAAAAGCTTCAAAAAATCTGACACCTGTCCTTCTTGAACTCGGCGGGAAAAGTCCTGTTGTTGTGTTGAATGATGCGGATGTTAAACTTGCTGCCGGACGAATCATATGGGGAAAATTAATGAATGCCGGACAGACATGTATTGCGCCGGATTATTGTTTAGTGCATACTTCATTGAAAGACAAATTGTTAAAGGCAATGGTTAAAGAAATCAAATCTCTATACGGTAAAAATGCACAGTTGTCCAAAGACTACGGCAGAATTGTGAGCAGACGTCATGCAGACCGTCTGATAGAAATGATAAACAGTCACTCTGATGAAATTGTATACGGTGGAAAATACGACGACCGGTACATTGAACCGACTGTTCTCGACTTAAAATCAGCTGACGGACCATCAATGGAAGAAGAAATATTCGGGCCGGTCCTGCCAGTCGTTTCCTTTTCGACGGAAGAAGAGATGTATCAAGTGATTAAACAGTATCCAAAGCCACTTGCATTCTATATCTTTGGAAAAAACGAACAGAAGATGAATCATATTATCAATAACGTATCCTCCGGCGCAGCTGTAATGAATGATGTGATGATTCATGCTGCAAATGAACACCTGCCATTCGGCGGTGTCGGCGGGTCAGGTATCGGCAGATTTCACGGCCGATACAGTATCGAAGCTTTTTCACACGAAAAAGCTGTCATGATATCCAAATTTCACGGTACAGATTCATTTCTTAAAGCACCTTACACAAGGAAAAAATATTCACTGTTAAAACGATTATTCCGATAATCATTTAATAATAGATAATAAAGGGAGATTAACCAATGAATGTAGAAATTACGAGATTTAAAGTGTTAGACGGTAAAAGTAAACAGGTAGACGAATGGATGGAATTTCTGAACAAAAATATGAAAGATGTTCTCCTCACTCTGGAAGATGAGAAGATGTATGTTGAAACTATTTTCAGAGAAGTATTAAATGGTGAAGAATATCTATATTGGTATGCTGTCCAAGGGGAAGGCGGTCAGGATGTAACAGAATCCTCACACTGGATTGATATTAAACATCTGGAATACTGGAAGGAATGTATAGACCCTTCTTTCAGACCAGTGGATTTATCCACTGAAGTCGTTATGATTCCCGATAAAATCAAAATGCATATGAACTAAATCACCAAATATAACAGACTCGTGGGCAGATCCTTGAGTCTGTTATATTTATGTCTGTGTATATCAATAATGCCAATGCGCAATAATATACAGACGATAACGGCTGTAATCCAGAAATTTTGCATGATAGAAGTCAGATGCCGCCTGCCTGACATGATTTTTATATATTTTGTCGTACTCGAGACTCCCAAATAACGGACCGTCGAATGAAGGAAGCAGCACATCACTCTTAAGTGAGTTATATTTTATTTCATTTAAAATCAGATACAGTTCATCTATCGTGTCCCTGTTAAGATAAATTTTCACCAAATTGTCTATCCCGCATTTTCTGTGAAAGTAACCGTACAGGGCATTAAAATTCCTGTAGCGGCTGTACTCGACATGTTCAGATGTATGTGTATCCAGAAGATACAAACGAATATCAAGCCCCATATACCATCCCCCCGGTCATATATAGCTTAATTCCTTTAAACTCAAATACCTGCCTGAACCGATAATGATATGATCCAGAAAATCAACACCAATCAGCTCACCGCACTCCACCAGACGCTTCGTAACTTCGATATCCTCTTTGGACGGTGCCGGGTCCCCGCTCGGATGATTATGCACACATATAATCGCAGCAGCACTTCTCTTAACAGCACTCTTATATATTTCCCTTGGATGCACAATGCTCGTGTTCAGTGACCCCTTAAACATCGTTTCCTGATGAATAACCATATTTTTTGTAGATAAAAATAATACAACAAAGTGCTCCTGCTGATAGTAGCGCATCTGTTCCATCAACAGATTGGATACATCCTCCGGACTTTTAATATATACTTCTTCCTCAAGTGAATGTGAGTGCATTCTGACTGCAAGTTCTATCACGGATAAGATTGTGACTGCCTTCGCCTCCCCTATTCCTTTAACACTCATCAGTTCCTGTAAAGTAACATCTCTCAGCTCCCGGATGGATTTCATATCTTTAATAATCCGGCTCGCAAGGGTCAGGCTCGATGCATCCTTACTGCCGCTGTTAATGATAATTCCAAGAAGCTCCTGATTCGTAAGTTTGTCCGGACCGTATATCATCAGTCTTTCACGCGGTTTATCAGATGAATGCATCTCTTTAATCATCAGTGTCATAAAAATCCTCCATAATATATCATATTAATTTCCTCATAGAGGAAGAAAACAATTACTACCGCATTTGTAATAAAAGGAACGAGCGGTACTTTTTTTATCGTTCTGTTTTTAATCATCTGGATAAATACGATAAATGCACCGCCGATTAAATAAGTAAACAGTACTGTGTACAGGAAAAAAGAAACAGGTGTAATCAATGTGAGCACAGTAAACAATTTAATGTCACCGTAACCGATGGATTCGTTAAATAGGAAATAGACAATATGAAGCATGAGAATAATCAATATATCGTAAAACGGCTCAAAATAATTTAGATGCGTCAGAAACAATCCGGTAAATAAAAAGAGCAGTGTCATATGATTTGGTATTTTCATATGTTCATAGTCATAAACAGAAAGCGGTACAAGAATAAGAACCGCTAAATAGTAAAGCGTTAATTCATACAATCCAATTTCAAAAAACAACGGCAGTATAAAAAGTGCGACTGTCATCACTTCTGTAACTAAATAACTTAATGAGATGGTTTCATTACAATTAAGACACCTGCCTTTAAGAAATAAAAAGCTGAATACCGGAACGAGTTCAAACCACGACAGTGTATGTGAACAAGTCTCACATCTGCTCCTTCTGAACAGAAAACGAATACCTTCCATCGATGTCACAGCAAAAAGAAAAGAAGCAAGCAGCCCTCCAAAAATAATCAGTATCAGCATTTGTCCACTCCTCTAGATCATTATATGAGAATTATAAACACCCGTGAAATAGTTGTAAAAACGCAAATATACAGTGTCTGTCACCAACCATCATGTAAAACAGCTGAAGTGAAGCAGTCTGATATACATATTAAATTACAGGCTTCAGATTATTAAATTTTGAAAGATATTTAAATGTTGTATTTGAATAAGCCTCTGCTATATGAAAGTGTCACATTCAGATTATTAAACATTATATGTTAATATGGGGATAATCTCGTATATGGAGGGTTTATTGTGCAGGAAAAAATATTATTGGGGACGTATACCCGTCGTGAAAGTAAAGGAATATATTCTATTGTTCTTGATACAAAAAAAGAAGATTTAACAGACTTAACTTTAATGACTGAAGAAACCAGTCCAACCTATCTCTCAGAGAGCCGGGATGGTTATATTTACTCCGTAACATCAGTAGATGATAAGGGCGGTACAGCTGCTTACGACCGGAATTTCAATTTAGTAAATACTGTCGTTAAGGACGGGGCACCTGTATGTTACACTGCGGTCGATGAAACACGCGGTCTCGTTTACGGTGCCAACTATCACGAAGGTGAAGTGAATGTTTACAAAATCCTAAAAGACGGATCTTTGGAAGCTGCAGATACTATTGTTCATGATGAACCTACCGGCTCTCATGAAAACCAGGATTCCGCCCATGCCCACTACGCAGATTTAACACCGGATAAGCGGCTTACAGTCTGTGACCTCGGTACAGACAGTGTCTACACTTATGATGTCTCAGACGATGGTATTTTAACAGAGACCGCTGTCTATACTGCAGAAGACGCAACAGGGCCGAGACATTTAACATTCAATCCCAACGGCAGATACGCTTATCTGTTCGGGGAACTCGACAGTACAGTCACCGTACTGTCTTATGAACAGGAAACAGGTGTATTTACAGAGCTGCAGAAAGTAAGTACACTGCCTGAAGGATACAGTGATTTTAATGCGGGTGCCGCCGTTAAAATTACAAAGGATGGAAAATTCCTTTATCTATCAAACCGCGGCCATAATTCAATCGCAGTATTCAAAATAAATGCAGATGGTTCTGAAGTCACTTTTGTTGAGCATGTTTCGACTGAGGGCAGTACCCCGAGAGACTTCTCACTCAGCCCGGATGATCAATTTCTAATCGCGGCCAATCTTGATTCAGACAATCTCACTTTATACCGGAGAAACAGTGATTCCGGCAGACTGTCAGTCATCAAAAAAGATATTTATGCACCAGAAGTGGTCTGTGTGCTGTTTACAAAGTAAATATTCTATAGAATACTGCATAACAAAAGCCGTCATTTTTGACGGCTTTTATACTGCGGTAATATTCATATCTACTTCCAGTTTTCTGCTATAAATTCATCTCTGCCGGAATTTTCCCGGTCCGCTTCATATGCATCTTTACTCTTTATATAGAAATCCTGATGATATGTTTCTGCTTTATAAAATGTTCCGGCAGGTTTTATTTCAGTGACGACCGGCTGATTGAATCTGCCGCTCGCATCAACTGCCGCTTTTGATTGTTCCGCCAGTACTTTCTGTTCATCATTATGATAAAAAATTACCGTTCTGTACTGAGGGCCTCTATCCTGGAACTGACCGTCCGGATCTGTCGGATCAATCTGCGGCCAATATAAATCAAGAATGGTCTCGTAGTCGATGACTGTGTCATCGTAACTAATTTCAACCGCTTCATAGTGACCCGTCTCACCTGTTTTCACTTCCTCATAAGAGGGATTGACTGTCTCCCCGCCTGTATATCCGGATAATACCTGGTGTACACCATCCCATTGATCAAAGGGCTTCACCATACACCAGAAACACCCGCCTGCAAATGTTGCTTTTTGAACTGCCATGCTGCTTCCTCCTTGTTACTCTTTATCATCCACTATATATTTTAAAACGCTTTTGTTTTTCAGGATTGTTTCCATCATTCATCAGACGGTACTTCCTTAAATTTAAACACTGTAGCATATATTGTAATCCTTTTATCAGTTAAATTCTATATTTTGATATGAAGTATAGGAACAGAAAAGAATATTACCCGGCATCTTCTCTTATTTACTCTGTTATTATTATCTTATGCACTATTCTGGAGGTCATAAAATGAAAAAAGGTATCCGTGATTATAATATTAAAATCGGCAGCATGGCACACGGAAAGAGAAACTCTGTTTCCGATGTCCCCGGTGTCACTGTCGGTCATACGACTCTGTCTGACGGTGATATTCAGACGGGTGTCACTGCTGTACTGCCGCATCAGGATAATATATTCCGGGAGAAACTGATTGCAGCAAGCCATGTAATTAACGGTTTCGGCAAAACAACCGGTCTCGTCCAAATCGATGAACTCGGCACACTGGAATCCCCTATACTGCTGACAAATACATTGTCTGTCGGCACGGTGCAATCTGCACTTGTTGATTATATGCTGAATGACACACCTGAAATCGGTCGTTCCACCGGTACAGTCAATACAGTTGTCGGGGAATGCAATGATATGGTTTTAAATGATATACGGAGAGAAAGTATTCAAAAAGAAGATGTATGGAACGCCATACGCACTGCTTCTGCAGATTTTGAAGAAGGCGCTGTCGGTGCCGGACGAGGAATGGTCTGTTATTCTCTTAAAGGCGGAATTGGTTCTTCTTCAAGGCTGATTCCCCTGCCGCACGGGACTTATACGCTCGGTGTTCTCGTCTTATCGAACTTCGGCTTTATTTCAGATTTAATGATTAACGGCCGTCAGTTCGGTATGGAAATCAAAGATAAGATTATTCCACCCGAGGACACCAGTGATAAGGGATCGATTATAATTATTGCAGCAACTGACCTTCCTGTATCACAATTACAGTTAAAACGAATTATTAAACGCTCTGCCGCCGGTCTTTCGCGAACCGGTTCAATTATTGGAAACGGCAGTGGTGATATTGTCATCGGCTTTAGTACCGCATCAAGGATTCCCCATCAAAAAACGCAGTCACCCTTTGACATACCGCAGATTCACGATGATGAGATTGATCATGCATTCCGTGCTGCCGGTGAAGCTGTCGAAGAAGCTGTTTTAAATTCTTTAATCAATTCAGAATCGGTTACGGGTCGTAATGGTGTAACGAAAAAAAGTTTAAAGGAATTTTTAAATAATAATTATAAAAATAACACTTAATTTACTTAAAAATCTAAAAATTACATTTACAACCTCTTTTGTGTATAGTATTTTATTAAATATGTATCTTCGAATGATGCATCACTTGATTTAATATCCCAGTTACACTAAGGAGGAAACTGTAAATGGCCAAAGAAAAAAGGTCAGAGAAAAAAGGCTTTGTCATGCCTCATATATATGTCATTTTATTTGCAATGATTACTCTCGCAGTGATTGCTACATATATTGTACCAGCAGGTGCTTATGACCGTGAAACTGTGAATGGTGTCGATATGATTGTTTCAGATACATTTAGTTTTGTCGGACAGACACCGGTCAGCTTCATGGATTATATGACATCCATTCCACGCGGTGTTATTGCAACAATTGAAATTATATTTGGAATTATGGCGATTGGTGCTTTATTTAAAATAGTTGAAAATGCAGGAGTCATTAACTTAATCATTGATTTCCTGACAAAGAGATTTAAGAAAAAAGGATTACTGCTTATTCCTACAGTAATGATTCCATTGGTTATTTTCGTAACAATTACAGGAAACATTGAATCTTCATTGATCTTTTTACCTGCAATGCTTCCATTATTTTTAAAACTTGGCTTTGATAGAATTGCAGCAACCGCTACGACTCTCGTTGCTACTGTAGTTGGTTTCACAGTCTCACTGACCGCACCTGCCAATCTCGGTACAGCTCAAACGATTGCAGAGCTGCCGCTCTATTCCGGAATGGGATTCAGAGCTGTTGTTTTAACTGTAATGACGATAATCGGGATTATCTATGTCCTCTGGTACTCAAAGAAAGTATTGAATAACCCGGAGAAAAGTTTAGTTACTAATTATGTTGATCCCAAAGAATTCAGCAGTGACACTGAAAATCAGCCGGAAATTACAACCCGGACTAAAATTGCTACCGGGGCATTTGTTTTGTCTTTCGCCGGAATGTTTTATGGTGTGTTAGTTCATGGATGGTATTTTACAGAGCTTGCAGGTTTTTATCTGTTCGCAGGTATTATCTGCGGTCTGATTGCGGGCATGGGACCGTCTAAAATTGCTGACTCCATTAATGACGGAATTAAAAATATTCTGCTTGGTGCTTTAATTGTCGGTGTGGCACGTGCAATTTCAATTGTATTAGAAGACGGACAGATTTTAGATACTGTTGTTTATTCTTTAAGTTCAATCATCGAGATGATTCCCGGAACTTTCGTTCCTGTAGTAATGATGATTACACAGGGTCTGATAAACTTCCTGATTCCGTCAGGAAGCGGCCAGGCAGCAGCAACGATGCCGATTATGGTCGGTATTGTGGATATCACTGAGATGACCAGACAGAATGCAGTACTTGCGTTCCAGTTCGGTGACGGCTTCTCAAACATATTTTATCCGACATCAGGATACTTCATGGCGGCACTCGTTATTGCGAAAGTGCAGTATACAGACTGGTTAAAATTCATCTGGCCGCTTCTCGTCATCTGGTATTCGGTCGGTGCAGTATTTCTCATCATCGCCCACTTAATGAACTGGGGACCGTTTTAAATACGGACCTTATCCATTTAAAATTTAGAAACAGTAAAGAAGCAGACATTCAACTTCAGTTGAGTGCTGCTTCTTTTTATTCCTGTCCGTGAAATGCTGGTTATTTGTCAGTTGTGTTCATTTATTTCCCACTGAATGATTCGAGTATATGATAGAACTGTTCCCAGAACGTCTCCTGATTCACTCCAACCGCAAACTTTACATTTTTCTTTTTACCAGTTGTCCGAAGCAGGTCCACTACTGTCATTCCATACGCTGCCTCACCTTTTGTTTCAATGGTCACATTCGTCTCTTTAAAGTCGAACATTTCAGGATTGATTAAATACATTGTCGTACATGCATCATGAATCGGACCACCGTTAAACCCGAAATGATTTTCATACATCTTCCCAAAAAATATCAGCAGTTCTTTTACAAAGACCGCTGTTTTATTATCGATTTGTGCTACCCGATCAATGACTTTCTGATCCGCAATGACTTGATGTGTCACGTCCAGACCGAACATTGTGACAGGAATACCGCTTTTACAGACCACTTCCGCCGCTTCTGCGTCAACGTATATATTAAATTCCGCCGCCGGTGTCCAGTTGCCGAATGTCCCGCCGCCCATCAATACAATCTCTTCAATATTATCTTTAATCGATGGTTCTTTAATCAATGCAAGTGCAATATTAGTTAACGGCCCAGTTGGTACAAGTGTAACCTTTTCATCCGACTGTTTTACTGTATCTATAATAAAATCAACAGCATGCCCTTCATGTCTCACTTTGACGGGATCCGGCAGCACAGGGCCGTCCATTCCGCTCTCCCCGTGAATCTCCGGTGCGATTTCACTCTCTTTGACAAGCGGTCTTTCCGCACCTTTTACAACCGGTACATCCAGCTTTAAAAGATCACACACCTTCAGTGCATTCACTGTATTTTTTCCGACATCCACGTTACCTGCCACTGTTGTAATTCCTAAAATATTCAGGCTGCTCTGTTTAGATGCGGCAATAATAATTGAAACCGCATCATCATGCCCCGGATCACAGTCCAGTATCACATTTCTCATCTCGTTGACCTCCACTTTGATATTTACTTTCAGTTTATCAAATTTATGTTCTGTTTCGTAATCAAAATGATTAATCTCAGCTGTTCTGTCTCTATATCAAATTTTTATAGACGTATCCTCTTTACAATACGAACATATGTTCGTATAATGAGTTTAAAGAATTCTCTTTTTCCTTCCGTTACATTCTGCTGTTTATTCTTTATATACATTCAACTGTCACTGCGCATCAAATGACAGTTCGATTAAAAGTAAGGAGTTTCATTATGAAAAATAATCAAAATCACTATAACTATTCCGGTTATGTCATTGGTGCAGGTTTGATCTTTGTTCCTGCCTTGTTTTATATTATGCTGCCGGGGCTGATTATTAATTCAGCCGCTTTCTTCATATATATTTTTGGTATTCTATTTATCACATTTGAACTGATTCGAAATAAAAAAAGAAATTCCGCTTTTATGATTTCAGGCGTCGGTTTTTTCCTGCTGGCATTTCAGTTTTTCAACAGTGATAATACGTTTTATACTGTCGTATTTATCCTTCTGTCTTCAATTTCATTTTTAATATTTGTTGCCGGACTCATCGAATCTGCACAAAGAAGAAAAACTAAAGCAGCCAATGATGAAGATAACAAAAAATGGAGCCGTCCATTCCAGACACTCCAGGATATTATCGGTATCATCTGTTCCATTCTATCCATTATTGGTTTTATCGTTGAATTTATACTGTAGTATTCAAGCAGTATAAAAAAGGTGAGTGCAGGGCACCCACCTTTAATTCGTTACTGTTTTATTACTTCCGGCAAAATATCCGAGCACAGCAATGATTAATGATATTGTCATTAAAATAATCAACGGGATATTCCATCCTCCTGTAATTTCGGAAATCATTCCAAGGAATAAAGGACCTGTTGCTGCAATAATATACCCTGCAGACTGAGCCATTCCTGATAACTGCGCTGACTGTTCAACTGAATTTGTACGGAGTACAAAGAACATCATTGCGAGAGTAAATGTAGTACCTGCACCGACACCCGCCAGCACAAGAAACGGAATGATAATATTACCGTTGAAAATTGTCACTCCAAGCAGTCCTGTAAACCATAATAAGCCGCTGACTGCTCCAATAACGCGCTGATCTGAAAATTTATAGGCAATGACCGGTGCAATGAATGCAGTCGGCAGCAGACCCAGCTGATAAATCGTCAAGAGCCACCCTGCCTCACTTTCAGTGAAACCTTTTTCCACTAAAACTGCAGGCAGCCATGCAAATAATGTATATGGTATTAATGACTGACAACCCATATACAGTGTAATCACCCATGCAAGCGGTGATTTCCACAGTTTCACTGACGGTTTATCATCAATTTTCTTGAAGACTTTCTTTCGTTCATCAAGTACCATCGGCATCCTGAGTATCAGCACGATAACACCAATCAACGGAAAAATTCCCCACATGGTCAATGCCGCCCGCCAGTCAAAATCCGGACTTGCTGCGACTGAAACAGACAATCCGCCGGACAAGGCAGATACAATATTCATAGAAAACGAATAAATTCCTGTCATTATACCGACTTTAAATGGAAATGTTGCCTTAATCAACCCCGGTGACAGTACATTCCCCACCGCAATAGACATACCGATTAAAGCTGTTCCGATGAATAAAAGAAACGGTCCGTCAAGACCGCGGATTAATATACCGACAGATAGAATAATCATTGAAATAAGAAGTGGTATCTCCATTCCGAATTTCCCGGCGAGCCTTGGTATAAATGGTGAAAATATACCAAATGCGAGCAGCGGCAGTGTATTTAAAAGACCGATTGTTGTATTTGTAATCTCAAGGTCTTCACTGAAAAAAGGAACCAGAGGTCCGACAGATGAAATCGGTGAACGCAGTGATGCACCGATAAATACAATGGCTAAAACTAATAATACGATATAATACCTTTCTTTGCGGACAGACATTTTACCACCTCCATATAAATAACTTAATCATCATATCATGGAAAACCATGTAAAATGAAGACATGTTTTAATGAAAAATAAACTGTAATACGTTTTCATAGTTAAAAGAATTTAATTATACGTGAAAACCCGTCAATCCAAAATTGACGGGTTCCATTGTATTTATCAATACTCTGCTATTCAAGTTCATTGGTCAGTGTTTCCACATCACTGACGATTTCTGATAACGGAAATTCTGTGTCTCCAACATTTACACCTGCATAATCCTTAATAACTGTACCGTTTTCATCTATTAAATAAAAACTCGTACCGTGTGTGACCTGATTACTGCCTTTTGGCGGTGGTGCTACAATTGTTTTGAAATTCTTTTCTGCGAATGCACGGATAAAATCATAATCATACCCAGTCATGAGGTGCCATTCTGTGCTTTCTGGTACATCATACCAGCTCATATATTCAGTGAGAACATCAGGCGTGTCCGTTTCCGGATCCACACTGAAGCTTAATACTCCGTAATTTTCCACTCCATTTTCTTCAAGTTCATTCACAACATTTGTCATATTTGTTGTCATCGGCGGACAGACTGTTGCACAATTCGTGAACATAAAGTTTAACAGCCAGACCTTACCGTCCATATCGGCACGTTCAAATGACTCATCGTTCTGGTCGGTCACTTCAAAGTCATTGATTTCATTACCGTAGCGGCTCATTGTTTGAACATCAGAGGAACTGCATCCGGATATTATTAATGCACTAAACAAAATAGATGCAATGATTCTTTTCAATATGTATCCCTCCATCATTTTACTTAAACACAGTATAGCAAATAAAAAAACACCATAACATGGTGTTTTTTAACGTTTCTGTGTCTGATCTTTCACTTTTTTATTATCTTTCAAAAAGAATACCATCACAAGCCCGATTAACGCAACGACAGACGCCACGATAAATGATGCATTAACGCCGGTAATCTGGTCTTGGGCAGCCAAGGTGCCTGTACCCGCAGCACGTATACCGACACCTGTCATTACTGTCACCAGTAATGCTGTAAATAAAGAACTGCCGATTTGCCGCATTGTATTATTGATGGAAGTCCCGTGTGAAATCATCCGGGTACTGAGTGCATTCATGGCAAATGTCGACAGGGGCATCATGGATAAGCCCGTCGCAAATAACCGGATCGTGTATACAATGACGATGTATTTAAACGGCGTCTCTTCACTTAAAAATGTAAGAAGTACAGAAGTTACAAGAATTAATGATAAGCTGATGACTGCAAGCATCTTAATACCATATTTATCAAAGAAATATCCTGCAGCAAAAGACATTATCCCCATCATTAGTGCACCAGGCAGTAATGCGAGTCCGGATTCAAGCGGAGAATACCCGAGCATATCCTGCATTAAAACAGGAATAATGTTGTTAGCACTCACCATTGATGTGAAAACAATGACGCCGATTAATGTGCTGATTAAAAAGTGTTTGTTTGTAAATACACTTAAATTCAGGATCGGCTGCTCAAGTTTCAGCTGCCTTGTCACAAAGAAAAATACGATGGCCCCGCCTGCTGTAATCGGTAAGATGACCGGCATGGACATCCAGCCCGCTGTCCCAGCGACTGAGAAGCCGTACAATAATCCACCGAAACCGAGAGTGGATAAAATAATCGACAGGATATCCACTTTAGGATTGGTGGTCTCTACTACATTTCTCATAAATATGAATGCAAAAATAATATTAAATACTGCGATTGGTGCCACGACTAAGAATAAACTTCTCCACGGCCAAATTTCCACAATATATCCGGAAAGTGTCGGACCGATTGCGGGCGCAAACCCGATAACAAGTCCGAAAAGTCCCATTGCCCTTCCCCTGTTTTCAACCGGAAACATTGTCAGGAGCACCACCTGGGTCAGAGGCATCATAATTCCGGCACCTGAGGCTTGAACAATACGACCGATTAAGAGCGTCGGGAAATGAACAGCCACTGCCGCAATTAAAGTACCAATAGTAAACATCGTCATTGCGTATATATAGAGTTTTCTGGTTTCAAATTTATTAATCAGAAAAGCTGTGACCGGAATCATTATCCCGTTCACGAGGAAGAAACCTGTTGTCAGCCACTGTGCCTGGCTGAACGGGATATTCAAATCCGCCATAATTGAAGGTACTGCCGTAATCAGCAGTGTCTGATTCAAAATAGCGATAAACGCCCCGATAATTAAGTTCGTGACAATGAAATTACGTTCGCTGAAAATCCCCTTTGACTGTATCTCCATAAATTCACTACTCTCTTGATATCATAAATTAATTATATCAATAAAGGTTACATATTAAAATGTGTCGTACTTTTCTCATTTTCTGCTGTGACATACAGTATATTTTCCATACGCTCTTTTAATTCTGCAACATGTGAAATCACACCGATTGTTTTACCGCTCGACTGAAGGTCAATTAACGTATTGATTGCGATATCAAGCGTTTCAAGGTCCAGTGTTCCGAAACCTTCATCAATCAGCATTGTGTCCAGACTGATCCCGCCGGACTCCTGCTGGAGTGCCTCGTTCAATGCCAGTGCCAGCGTTAAGGATGCCTGGAAAGTCTCCCCGCCGGACAATGAAGTGATATGCCTCTGCTGGTTGTTGTAGTAATCGAACACCTCAATATCAAGTCCTGTCTGACGATTCATCCTGGATGTGCTTCTCACCAGTGCATAACGATGGTGAGTCATTTCAAGAAGTCTCTGATTGGCAATTTTTAATATTCTCTCAAGATAATACGTCAGGACATAGCGCTCAAGCGATACTTTCGCATGATTCTTCCCTGACACAATATTGGAGAGCTCCATCAACTGTCTTAAGGATTCTTCATTTTGGCTGAACGCATCTGCCTGTTGTTTCATTTTCTGATGAATTTTCTCATTATGTTCAATCGTATTTTTAACTGCGGCAGAATCATTAAAGAGTGCCTCAAGCTCCTCTTTAAATGATGACAATGTATGATTCACTGTCTCTAAATCATATGGTTCCAGTGACTGAAGTGATGACTGCGCCTGTTTAATCTGACGGTCGTACAGCCTCAAGTCCTCATAGAAACTCTGAATTTCCTGCTCTGTCCCTCTGATGTCGGACAGATTTAATGCCGACCATACTTCATCTCTCGAACTGAAGTTTTTTTCACTGATAAATGTCTCTACCCGGCTGCTGTATTTCTCCTTCAGCCCGGATAATTCACTGAGCCGTTCGTTTAAAAATTTTAAGCGTTCATCCATTTTCACCTGTTCCTGGTTCTGCTCTTCCAGTTCACGCGTCAGTGAATCCATCTGCTTAAAATACTTTTCAACCGCTTCTTTATCAGCATGAAAAAATTCAGAGAAATCATCATACCGGCGGAATCCTGTTGAATCCGTAAAATCACGCTTCAAGTTTAATACTTCATTCAAACGCGTTTGAAATTTTTCATGTTTTAAATCCTGTGTGTGACCTGTCTTTTCCAATGTCTGAATTTCATCTTTTTTTGATGTGACATATTCGAGCAGTGACTGCTGATGTTTCAAGTTTTTTTCTGCCGTTTGAATCGTTGACTCGAGAGATTCACGTGTCTCTTCTGCTTCTTTAAGATTAATGCGCTCTGTACCTTCCAGACCTTTACGCTCTGCATATAACTCTCTTTCCGCCGTCTCTATCCCTGCTTCTATCGACTGCCGTTCATTTCTTAAAGACTCAATCTTTTCTTCTTCATCTTTTGACAGATACGTCACATCGTCCGGCAGGATGTCTACTGTCTGCCTGCAGACAGGACATGGCTCACCAATCTTCAAGTGATTGATCAAATGCTCGATATGCACCTTATCATCACTCACATATTTCCCCTTAAGTGCATCCTCTATACTTGAAAATTCATGATCACACCGTTTTAATGCCTGCTGCAGGTCACTTTCTTTTTTAACTAATGCATTAATCCTCACATCAGCTTCACTAAACTTTTTTTCCTGCTTTATTGATTCCTGCAGCTGCTCACGCCGGCTTCTCAGTTCAAATAACTTTTCCTTTTCTTCATCAATATCACTTTGAGATATTTCCGACTGGGAAATTTCTTTTTTCAAGGATTCAATCCGGGCTTTATTTTCATCCATCTCACGCACCAGATCTTTAATAATCAGACGTCCTTTTTCTTCACTTTCATCAAGATTTCTGTACTGATTACCGAGAAACCGCTCGATGCGCGTCAATCGCTTATCACGCTGTTTCATACCGTCCTCATCATGTTTAAGTTTTTGAAATAAAGTCTCCTTCTCTTTGACAGACGCTTTAAGTTCTGTAAGGGACTCTTCAAGTATCCGGCGGTCATTATTTTTATTTTCAGCTTCAACTGATATTTCCTGTTCCTGCTTCAATTCATATTGAATCTCCGCTGCCAGATGATAGGCTTTCACTGCTTTTTCAAGACGTTCTATCTTTTCTTTGTCATCTAAAAGCAGACGCCGTTTCTCTTTCAGAGTTTTGAGTTCCAAAAGTGATGCGTTATGCTGCTCTTTTAATTTTAATTCCTTTTCGGTTTCTGCTATACGTCCCTGAAGCACGTCGATTTTTTCATTGACAGTCTCTAAACGGGATACGTCTCTGTCAATCAACTCCTGAATTAAATTCAGTCGTTCCTTCATCGACGGTGAATCATCGAGCGGTTCATCTGAAATAACAGACTGGTACAAACCGTTAATATGAGATTCTATTAATTCAAGTGACTTCTGTTCTTTTTTCCATTCATCTTTTAAGGTTTCTTCAAACTGTACAAATCGTTCTGTTTGAAACAGTGTTCTTAAAATAGATTGTTTTTCCTCACTTTTCGATAATAAGAGTCGTTTAAACTCACCCTGCGGCAGTATTAAAATCTGTCTGAATTGATTCACTGAAAGCTTTACAATATCAATGACCTTTTCAGTGACACTTCTCACCTGGCTTTCAAGAACATTACCTTCGCTGTCAAAGAGTACAGCTTTATTGGGCACCTTACTTTTGTTGCCTTCTTTCTGATAAGTCAGCTCCCGTTCAACCGTATACATTTTGTCTCTGATACTAAATGACAGGGAGACGCATGAAATATTGTCATCAAGAGCAAACTGGCTCCGGACAGACTGTTCATTACGGTCTGAAGTCGATGCTTCCCCGTAGAGCGCAAAAGTAATGGCATCAAAAATCATCGTTTTACCAGAACCGGTTTTTCCGCTGATTAAGAACATCTGATCCTGCACTCTGGAGAAATCGATAGTTTCTTTTTCAAATGGTCCAAAATATGACATGTTCAACTTAATGGGTTTCATCGACTTCTCCTTTAAACATATTTTTAAATACTTCGTTCTGATATTCAGAAGAATCACTTTCCGTAATCTCCTGAATAAATGATTGAAAAATTTCAAAATCATTCGTTGCACTGACATCAATGGTTTGGATTTCACGGTCACTGCCTGTCACTTTTGGTCTGAGTTCCAGTGTGTTGGGATAAATCTGCTTAATTTTAGACATAGGTTCTTTAATATGGAGCATATTTTCAAGCTCAAATTTAAAATATGCATTAACATCATCAAACATAATGTCTTTTTCAATCACTTTGTTAAAATCACCTTCATAGTAAACAAGATCATGCATGGGGTACAGCCTTTTAAATTTAACTTCCTGACGCTCTGTGTCAATCAAGCGGTAGCCTTTCGGCTGATTGATTTCAGAAAAGGAATATTTTAAGAGTGATCCGCTGTAGAAAATTCGTTCATCAGTCACTGCGAACGGGTGATGCAGATGACCGAGCATTACATAGTCGAACATCTGAAATGTTTCTTTGTTCACCTCTTCAGATAAACCAATGGACAAAGGCCGCTCTGAATCACTCGCTTCTGCATTGGATACAAACAAATGACCGACCAGTATATTAACCATACCCGGGTCAAGATTTAGCTTTATTTCATCCATAATCCTGGAATATGCATCCTGATGACTTTTAATCGAATCATCATCAAAATAATGTCTTACTTCCAGTACATCAACGTGCGGGAGCAGATAAAAATGATGTCCCTCATGCTCAATCGGCTTTAATGCCGCTTCAATGGAAGTCGAAATATGCAGGCCGCTTTCTTTGAACCAGGCACTGCCGTAATTCAGACGTTCTTTTGAATCATGATTTCCGCTGATGACAAATGCCGGTTTTTTCAGTTCAATATTTAATTTATATAAGTACTGATTCACGAGCTCGAGTGCTTCCTTTGACGGATTCGAACGGTCAAATAAATCACCGGCAATTACAATAACATCCGGGTCATCTTCAATGACACTGTCAATAAGCTGATCCAGAACATACTTCTGCTCTGATAATAAGTCGAACCCGTTCAGTTTTCTTCCAATATGCCAGTCGGCAGTATGTAAAATTTTCATATAAACACCTCAACTGTTAATTATACTAAAGAAGTGCCCTGAAAAATATTCAGGACACTCATTTTATGAATGGATTATCGTTCTGCAGTTGCTTACATCATTTGTAGAGTGATGATTGATTCACATAGTTCATCTGTTTGTTCTCAGCCAGTGCAAACAGCTTATCACTGTTAATCAATAAAAAACTGAACCTGCATAATGCAGATTCAGCATCTTACGCCTGCTCAATATCAAGCAGATATTTCTTCGTTTTTATTAAATACCATTTCTCATAACAGAATACCCGCTATTTAAACTCTGCCATCATTTCATCAAAGTTTTCTTTTTCAAGACGCATTTCTCTCGAAATAAGCGGCTGATCCTGATAACCGTCTAAATGTTCCTGGTATGATTTTGCATTTTCATCATGATAAATAATACCTTTTAAAAGCCCTTCATACTCCATAATTGCATTCATGGCATTTTTGGAATCATGTTTGTCATAGTTTTCAATATCTTCAACCGGTGTTAAATGTTCTTTAAACCAGTCATATGTGTTTACTTTATTATAAGTGACACATGGACTGAATACGTTGACGAAACTGAAACCTTTATGGTTAATTGCTTCCTGAATAATTGCAGTCAGCTGTTTAATATCGGAGCTTACACTTTGTGCAATAAAGGTTGCACCGCTCGCCATGGCTGTACGGATTGGATGGATCGGGTTTTCAATCGCACCGTCCGGCGTAGATTTTGTAACAAATCCTTTTGCTGAAGACGGGGAAGTCTGCCCTTTTGTTAAACCGTAAATCTGATTGTCCATCACAATGTAGGTAATATCAATATTACGTTTTAACGCGTGGACTGTATGTCCCATACCTATCGCAAAACCATCACCATCACCGCCTGAAGCAATCACGGTTAAATCATCATTTGCCATCTTCACACCTTGTGCAACGGGCAGGCTTCTGCCGTGAGTGGCATGAAAGCCGTAGGATTTAATATATCCGCTTAATCTTCCGCTGCAGCCGATACCTGTGATTACTGCTAGTTCATCAGGTTCCAGTCCATTTGCTGCACATGCTTTTTGTATTGCAGCCTGTACACTGAAGTCACCGCAGCCGGGGCACCAGTTTGGTTTAATATTATTTCTAAAATCTTTAAAAGTCGCCATTTATAAAACTTCCTTTACTTCCATAATTGACTCTATATGCGATTTAATTTCGTGAGGTTTAAAAGGCGTTCCGTCATATTTGGTATATGACTTCAAACGGTCATGTCCATAATAATTCATTTTTACAATATTATATAACTGTGCACCATAATTCTGTTCCACAACAAGTATTTTCTTCGCACCGTCAAGATACGGTTTAATCGTCTCAATCGGGAATGGATGCAGCTGCTTCATCTGAATGCGTGTGATATTACCACCGCTTTCTGATGCACCCTCTTCCACTACACCGTTGACACTTAAAAAGCTGATAATCAGAAGGTCGCTCTCTTTTTCACCGCGTACTTTGAAAGGCTCATCCATTGAGAAATTATGAAGCTTTCTCATCCGTTTATCCATCATCATCTGACGGTTTTCATGAGTTTCACTTGGCGTTCCGGTCTGATTGTGCTCTACACCGGTCACATGGTGAATACCGCCTTTCAGCCCCGGAATCGGTCGGTTGGATATACCGTCTTCTGAATCATTATATCTTTCATAATACCCGTCTGTTTCTTCAATATCCTCGAGAACAGTTTTTCCTCTGTTAATATCAATCTTATCAAGATCGAACGGTCTTGCTGACTGTTTACCTAGAGACATCTGTAAATCTGATAATAAAATCACCGGTACCTGATAATATTCAGCTAAGTTAAATGCATCGACAGTCGTATAGAAGGCATCCTCTACATCACTCGGTGCCATAACGATTTTCGGAATATCTCCGTGCGTGCCGTAAATCATCTGGTTTAAGTCTGACTGCTCCTGCTTTGTCGGCAGGCCTGTAGACGGCCCCCCGCGCATTGTATTAACAATTACAAGCGGTGTTTCTGTCATTCCCGATAATCCGATGGACTCCATCATCAGGCTGAGGCCCGGACCGGCTGAGGCAGTGAAGCTTCTCGCTCCGGCATAGTTGGAACCAATCGTCATCGTCACTGCAGCGATTTCATCCTCAGTCTGGATAACAGTACCGCCGAGCTTCGGAAGATGTTTAATCATATATTCCATGATCTCACTTGCAGGTGTAATCGGATAGGCAGGCATAAATCTGACACCTGCATTGACTGCACCAAAACTGATTGCATCATTACCAATCAGGAATAACCGTTCTTCCTCGGGTGCTGCTTCCATCTCAAAGTCATCTTCGATGTTCTGCATCTCTTCTGCCATTTTTTCTGCTCCAAGTGCAAGAGCTCTGTTGTTGGATGCGACAATCTCTGCACCTTTACGGATGAATATTTTATGAATCATTTCCTCAAAAGGCGCCAGTTCCAAATTCATCAGCTTCGCACTGGCACCGATCGCAACCATGTTTTTCATCAGCTGGCTGCCTTCTTCTTTGGCAATTTCAGTAAACGGGATACTGACAAGTTTTACATCCAGGTCTTCATTTACTGTCGGGTTAAACTTACTGTCTGCAAGAATAATCCCGCCCCCGACCAGTTCATGACTGTTAACATCTATAGTCTGCTGGTCAAACGCAACAAGAATATGAATATTATCAGCAACAGAACGTACTTCATCAACTGATATTCTTACATTATTATTCGTATGACCGCCTTTAATACGGCTTGAAAAATGTCTGTAGCTATATAAATGGTAGCCCATTCTGTTCAGCGTAGTTGAAAATATTTCTCCTGTGGATTCGATACCTTCACCCTGCTGACCGCCCACTTTCCATGATAACTGCTTTCTCATTTTATAAATAGCCTCCTTATTCATATAAAATTATAACAAATTTAAGCCACTTTCACATAATACTTAAGGCTGTTTATTTAAAAATCAGTCCTTTGGATGAGCCGCTTATTCGGTAATTTTAATTTTTTCTATTTTATGATAGTCCGTATCAATAATCACACCGCTTAATATTCCTTTCCCTGTTTCAGGAACATTGTGTTTTACGGGCAGCTGGTGGAGAAAACGATCAATCACTTCTTCTTTTGAAATACCGAGAATGCCGTCTTTAAATCCTGTCATTCCGACATCTGTAATATATTTTGTCTTATTTTCAAGCACTGTCTCATCATTGGTCTGTACATGTGTATGCGTACCGACCACTGCATCCACACGGCCGTCTAAATAATATCCCATGGCAATTGATTCACTTGTTGTTTCACTGTGAAAATCTACGAAAGCATAATCATATTCATTTTCTTTTAGAATTTGATCTACACATCTGAACGGACAGTCAATGGCCGGCATAAAACTTCTGCCCTGGATATTCATAATCAACAGCTTTTTACCATTGATATTAATCGTCTGATGGCCTTTTCCCGGCACACCTTCCGGATAATTTGCGGGACGGATCATACGTACATCGCGCTCGAATAAATCATAGATTTCTCTTTTTTGAAATGCATGGTTGCCGAGAGTAATAAAATCAGCACCATATCCAAGCAGTTCTTTATAAATTTTCTCAGTAATCCCTTTCCCATGAGCCGCATTTTCACCGTTTACAATTGCAATCTGTGCACCGTGCTCTTTTTTTAATTTTAAAAGATGTTCCTGAACCATTCTGCGGCCCACTTTCCCGACAACATCTCCAACAAATAAAATTCTCATATATTAACATCCTTATATTTTTATGTTTTTTCTGAAACTTAACAGGGTATATTAAAAAAGACTAACTTTTTATAGGAGTGAATGTATTGGCACTATCAATTGATCCGAAAGAATTCGCGAAGATGACAGTAACAGCAAACCCTTCTAACAAAGAGACAGCAGAAGACAAGGCAAAAGACGCGCTCGAGCTTTATCTTACCGCCTACAGACTGGCTGAGAACTATGACCGTTATTCAACTGCTCATAATTCTCAAGAGACTTCCACAGTATTTCATGCAATTAAAGGTGAAGATTTCCAGTTGTAAGACTCATGAAAAATCCCGAACTATATTCAGTTCGGGATTTTTTTATTTGGCATATTCTACTGCCCTCATCTCACGGACCACTGTCACTTTAATGTGTCCTGGATATTGCAGTTCGTCTTCAATCTGTTTTTTAATATCTCTGGCAAGGCGATGTGCACTTACATCGTCAATGTCTTCCGGTGATACCATGACTCTGATTTCCCGTCCGGCTTGAATGGCAAATGTTTTCTGTACACCATCGTAGCCTTCTGCAATCTGTTCGAGTCTTTCAAGACGCTTCACATAGTTTTCCAATGTTTCACGACGGGCACCGGGACGTGCTGCACTGAGTGCATCCGCTGCAGCAACCAGTATGGAGATCACACTTGTCGGCTCAACATCCCCGTGATGGGAATGAATCGCATTAATGACAGTGTCAGATTCTTTATAACGTTTTGCAAGTTCCACACCAATTTCAACATGACTGCCTTCCACTTCATGGTCAATGGCTTTACCAATATCATGAAGCAGTCCTGCACGGCGTGCCACAGCAACATCTTCGCCAAGTTCACTCGCGAGAATGCCGGATAAATATCCGACTTCAACTGAATGTTTCAGAACATTTTGTCCGTAACTTAAACGATATTTCATTTTACCTAAATGTTTAATTAACTCTGGATGAAGATTATGAATATCAAGCTCAAATGCGGCTGCTTCGCCGGCATCACGAATATCTGTTTCCATATTACGTTTTGCTTTATCCACCATCTCTTCAATACGGCCCGGATGAATCCGCCCATCCTGAACAAGTGCTTCAAGCGCATTTTTCGCAATCGCACGTCGGATTGGATCGAATCCTGATAAAATAACTGCTTCCGGTGTATCGTCGATAATTAAGTCGACACCAGTCAGAGTTTCCAAAGTTCTTATATTACGGCCTTCACGGCCAATAATACGTCCTTTCATTTCATCATTAGGCAAGTTAACAACTGATACTGTGGATTCTGAAGTATATTCTGCAGCATAGCGCTGTGCTGCTACTGCCAGAAGTTCCTTCGCTTTCTTATCCACTTCTAGTTTCATTTGGTCTTCTTTTTCTTTGACCATAACAGTCATATCATGTGACAGTTCCTTCTCGAGTTCCGAGAATAGTTCATCACGTGCTTCAGCACGTGTGAGTCCGGAGATGCGGGATAATTCTTCTTCTTGTTGACTGATAATATCTTTAATCTTTGATTCCTCGGCATCAACCATTTGCTGTTTTTCTTCAATTTTTGCTTCTTTATGCTCCAGTGCATCATCTTTTTTATCAAGTGATTCACTTTTGCGGTCAAGATTTTCTTCTTTCTGCAGCAACCTGGACTCATAAGCTCTAAGCTCATCACGCTTCTGCATGACTTCACGCTCAGTAACATCCTTCAGGTTTTGGTTTTCTTCTTTTGCCTCAAGCAGCTTTTCTTTCTTGATACTGTTCGCTTCTTTTTCTGCTTCACCAATGATATGTTCCGCAGATGTCCGCGCTTCTTGCTGCTGAGTCGTCATAATTTTTTTGACGATAAAATATCCGATGACAACACCTAGAAAAATGCCAAGCAAGATTAAGAGAATGTCTATCAAATCCACAATAAACACCTCCTTAAACAGGCTTTAGCTATTATTTAATATAATAAAATTTTTAGATAATATTATATACATATAATTCTAAAGATGTTTATACATAAAATCAAGCACCAGTGTCATCAAATTATGAACCGGTGCCTGAAAATTTATATTATTCGTTTGTATCAAAGAGGCTGTTCTCATCAGCTACGGAATCTTCTTCTACATCTTCGTCGGATTTTTCACCGATTCCAAGTTCATTACGAAGCTTTTGATTGATTTCATTAAATACCTCTGGATTCTCTTCCAGGTAAACTTTCACGTTTTCTTTACCCTGCCCGAGTCTCTCACCATTATATGAGTACCATGCGCCGCTCTTTTGAATGATATCATATTCGGATCCGAGATCAATCACTTCACCGGTTCTGGATATTCCTTTACCGTACATCATATCTACTTCTGCTACTCTGAACGGCGGAGCGATTTTATTTTTCACTACTTTAATCTTTGTACGGTTACCGACAATCTCCTGCCCGAGTTTCAGCTGTTCTGAACGACGGACTTCAAGGCGGATTGAGCTGTAGAACTTCAGTGCACGCCCTCCAGGTGTTACTTCCGGGTTACCGAACATTACACCGACTTTTTCACGAATCTGGTTGATGAAGATGGCAGTCGTGTTACTTTTAGAAATCGCACCGGACAATTTTCTTAGAGCCTGTGACATCAGTCTTGCCTGAAGTCCGACATGGGTATCTCCCATTTCGCCTTCAATCTCTGCTTTCGGTGTCAATGCCGCTACTGAGTCAACAACAACCATATCCACTGCACCGCTTCGTACAAATGCTTCCGCAATTTCAAGACCCTGTTCCCCGTGGTCCGGCTGTGACAGATATAAATTATCAATGTCTACACCCAGGTTTTTCGCATATACGGGATCAAGCGCATGCTCTGCATCGATGAATGCTGCGATGCCGCCGTTTTTTTGTACTTCTGCAATCGCATGAAGTGCAACGGTAGTTTTACCGGAGGACTCAGGACCATATATTTCAATGATTCTTCCTTTAGGATATCCTCCTGCACCCAGCGCATTATCCAAAGTAATTGACCCGCTTGAAATTGTTGACACTTTACGTGCAGTCTCTTCACCGAGTTTCATCACTGAACCTTTACCAAAAGACTTCTCCATATTTTTAATCACTGTATCTAATGCTTTTTGTCTTTCGTCCATAATAACCCTCCAATATTTCTTATCCGAAATCAGTATATCACGAATAAAACAAAAAAGCGAACATATATTCGTATGAAATGATGTCGAATTTAAATTTCTTATTACGAAAATAAAATTCCAGGTGTTTGACTTCCCGGAATTTGAATAACTCTATTAAATTAAGTGCAGTTTTATTTTTCTTTATCCGCCAGAAAGACATCTCTGCCTTTATAAAAATACTCAATGCCTGACAAAATAGTAAAGAAAACTGCAATATACATAAATATCATGCCGAGTGAGAACGGAAGATATGTGGTAAACAAGTCACCAAACAATAAAAACACAAGTGCCAGCATCTGAAACGTGGTTTTTATTTTTCCGAGCTGTCCTGCGGCACTGACGAAACCCTGCTCTATTTGAAGCAGTCTGAGTCCAGTCACTGCAAATTCCCTCGCAATAATGACGACTGCAATCCAGGAAGAAATCGTATGCCACTCGACAAGAACGATTAATCCCGCAGTAACAAGCAGTTTATCTGCAAGGGGATCAAGGAATTTCCCCATGTTCGTAATCAAATTCCATTTTCTTGCAAGATAGCCGTCCAGGAAGTCTGTTAGAGCTGCCACAACAAAAATAATGCCGGATATCAGCTGTTCTATTAAAATGACGTGTCCGCCTAAAAATGAAACTGTGCCGAAACCGAAATCAGCAAGTGCAAACACCAGAAATACCGGAATCAGCACCACTCTGAAAACTGTTAACTGATTTGGGATATTCATATGATTACTCCGTTTCTATATTGAATTGATAATAAACTGTAATTGATCCGTCTGTCTGATTATTCTCAAGCAGTTCACCGTTTACGGATACATCAAACTCCTGGGCATTGCCGAGCGTCACGTATACTTCACCTGCTTCAGAATCAATTTCAAACTCACCTGATTCTAATTCTTCATAAGCATATGTGTTGCCGATATCATCAGTAATACTCACCCATGAATTGGTACCATCCAGTGAAAGTGTCAATGCTTCACTGGTTGTCACATTATAAGTCAGAACATTATCGTTCAGACCGGCAAAATCAATCACTGTCTGAGGTGCTTCTTCTTCAGGTTCCGGTTCTGATGATTCTTCTTCCCCTTCTCCTGCAGCATCCGCTTCCTCTTCAGGTTCTGAAGCTTCTTCATCAACTTCAACATCTGCAGTTTCATAAATCGGCTTCCGTTCAAATACATCTGCTTCAGAGCCAATCTGCAGAAGTACCATCCAGACAACAAACAATACCAGTATCATGACAAAAAAACTGATGAAAACTTTCTTTAAATACTGGAAATCTTCATTATCCGTCTGGGTGCGTTTTTTATTGGAAGACTCTCGTTCATATGTAAAGTCTTCACTGAACCGTTCAATTAATGCTTCACTGTCCAGGCGGAGAACCTTACAGTATTTATCAATTAAAAGCGGTGCGTACCTTGGTTTCGGCAGCTGAGTGAAATCACCCTTCTCCAAGGTTTTAATAATTTCTTTCCGGATACCGGATTTCTCCTGCATCTCTTTTAAAGTAATTCCTTCTTTTTCACGTTTATCTCTTAAATAAGGTCCGAGTTTCATGGTACCTCCTTAAAATCCGCCAAAGAAGTCCATGTCCTCATTCTGGAACCAATGCTTCTTCTTATGCTTTTCATAGGTAATTTCCTGATCTTCTGTTTCACGAAGTTCAATAATATAATCAAAATCATTCAGCGTGTAATGCATTCCCTCAATAAACAAATCCGGATGCTCCACTACCTTTATCGCTGGGAAAGTCATAATTTCCCTGATCAATTCCTTATGTGCCTGACTTGTTGAATTGGTTGTCACCGCACCGTCAATAATAAACACATTTTTTTCATCGTACTCACCCTTTAACAGACTTGTTCTAAGCGTCTGTTTAATCAGCGTACTTGATAAAAAGAGCCATTTCTTCTTTGCGGTAACACTCCCGGCAACTATGGATTCCGTCTTTCCGACACGCGGCATGCCGCGCACCCCGATTAAACGGTGTCCTTTTTCCGAGAATATTTCTGCAAGAAAATCGACTAAAATACCAATCTCGTTTCGTGTAAAGCGGAACACTTTCTTATCCCCTTCATCACGCTTAATAAAACGGCCGTGCCTTACAGCAAGACGGTCTCTGACCTGGGGCGTTCTGACTTTCATAATATTAATGTCATCAACATACTGGCTGATATATATAAACCGGCGCAGTTTATTGATATTATCCGTCCTTAAAATCAGACCCCGCCTGCTTTTTTCAACACCGTTAATTGTATTGATACTAATGCCGAGGTTTCCAAGAAGTGAAGAAATATCTCCGAGGAGTCCCGGACGGCTGACTAAATTCTCATATTCCAGATACTGTTCTATATTTCTTTCCGGATGAAGATCACTGCCTTCTTTCACGTATACCAACCCCCGTTAATGTTGAGAATTTCACCTGTGACACTTGAGGCGTTCTTATTTAGCAAGTATAACACTGAATGTGTTATTTCGTCCGGTTCAATCATGCGGTGCTGCGGCAGTTCATCAAGCAGATACTCAAGATCACTGCTGCCGAGTTCATCTGTCATTTTACCCCGGACCACTCCCGGGGCAACCGCATTGACAGTCACACTTGTACCGGCAAGCTCTTTTGCGAGTGATTTAACAAGGGACTCTTCCGCCCCCTTCATCGCACTGTAAATACTTTCAAAACTTGCACCCACGCGTCCCCATACCGAACTGATTACCACTATTCTACCATGTTTCGACTGTTTTAGTTTAGGGAGCAGTACTTTTATAAACACGATGAGTGAACGGATACTGATATGATACTGTGTATCTACTTCAGAAAGTTCAGTATCCTCAAGCATCTTAAATAATGTAATTCCCGGTGCCCAGATTAAACCGTCAATCGTATCCGTGTTTTTAAACAGCTCATGCACTTCTTCTTCTGTCACAGCCTTTGACACATCCAGAAAATGATGTTCACTTTCATATTCAGGCATTCTGGATTTGGAAATAGTAATGACACTGTCTTTAGACAATGCTTTATGAATACTCTGACCAATATCTCCGGTGGCGCCGACAATCACATATTTATTCATAAGGCTTCACAAGACATTCTACTAGATAGTCTTTATTCAGTACATCAAACACATGGAACTTTACTTCCTCAAGTGTAATATCTTCAATAATTTCCGGCAGCTGATATAAATCATAACCGTCCAGGTGATACTTTGTATATTGATTCGCTATATATTCAGGAGAGTTCAAACTGGATAAAAAGTCACCGATAACTTCACGTTTTTGATTATCCAGGCGTTCTTTAGTAATGGTATTATTATGTTTCGCTTCTTCAATAATCTCCAGTATCCGGTCTTTGAATGCATCCGGTGCATCTGTGTTCGTTGTCATCAGTACATGGGAAAACTGAGTCTCCTCCTGGTGACTGAAATTAAAGGAATCATCAATCAGCCGGCTGTTCAGCATTTCATAATAATACTCTGACTGTTCCCCGAACAGCATATCGAGTGCAAACATCATGCTGATATCGCGCTTTAGTCTGTCATCAGGATCCTCGAGATCCTGATGGTGCTTGAAGCCGAGCATCACTTTCGTTTCATTCACATCAAGTTCAAGTACTTTTTTCCTTGTATTGACTTCACGCGGTTCCTCAGGAAGCAGCCGCTCAATAGCCATTTCATCAGAAATTTCACGTTTTGACTGATGTTCTTTAACGTAGCCGATTACCTCTTCCACATTATAATCCCCGACCATGATTAAGACCATGTTGGACGGATGATAAAATGTTTCATGACAGAGGAAAAGATGTTCTTTTGTAATTTCACTGATCGAATCAAGTGTACCTGCAATATCGATTTTTACAGGAAGGTTCTGATACATTGCATTCAGCGTTTCGAAATATAATCTGTACCCGGGATTATCCTGATACATCTTAATTTCTTCATTGATAATACCAACTTCCCGTGCAACTGTCTCATCTGTAAAATACGGCTGTTCCACCATATCCATCAGCAATTTTAAGTTTGGATAGAACTGCTCTGTCGTACTGAACAAATAAGATGTTCTGTCAAATGACGTAAATGCATTTGCATTCGCACCGTTTTTTGAAAACAGATTAAACACATCACCGTCTTCTTTCTCAAACATTTTATGCTCAAGAAAATGGGCAATTCCGTCCGGTACTTTATGGGAGACACCGTTCGCAGTAAACTGATCATCCAGTGAGCCGTATTTTGTAGTGTATGTGACAAATTTTTTATTGTAGCCTGGCTTATTAATAATAAAGACATCGAGACCATTATCAAGTGTCTCCTGATACACTTTTTCATCAATTGTTTTATACTCATGTAAAATCATATTAAGACTCTCCTGTTAAAGTATAGACTGTATCAAGCTTAATCTTTCCTGCAACTTCAGAAACGAGTGTTTTATCCACCTTGTCAATACAAGTTTCCCATGACGGTGCATCTTCCGGCAGAAGCAGCTGGTTATATACCAGCGTCAGAAGTGATTTCGGCTGATCTTTAATTTCTTCACGGCTGATTTTCATCATGTTCTTAATTTCATTTACAAATTCTTCTTCAAAATCCCCGTCTTTAAGTCTTGCCAGCTCTTCAAGTACCGCATCCTCTGTGATCTGTACTTTCCCTGCATCGACACCGCCTAATACAAATAAATAACCATTTTTCATATCTACCTGGGAATGAATCTGGTACGCAAGACTTTTTTCTTCCCGGATATTACGGAATAAAAAGCTTGAGGCCGTTCCGCCGAACATCTGGTTTAATACATTAAAAGCCATACGTTCATAAGGCCCGTTAATATCCGCCCGGAAACCGAGATTCAATTTTGCCTGTTCAATTTTCTGAACATCTGTCTTATGTGTTACTTCACCCGTCTCTTTAAACGGGTATGATTCATATGATAATGACACCGGGGCACTGCGTTTTAAAATATTCTGCAATTCTTCTGTAATATCATTATCAAAATTACCGACAGCAGAAATCACCACTTCGTCTTCCTCAAGCATTCTCTGATGTTCGTGTTTCAAATCCTCCATTGTGATACCCTCAATATCTTCAAGGACACCATGGGATAAATACTTATAATCCTCATCCTTGAACATTTCATTGAGCAGTGCTTCAAAACTTTTCTGTGCACGATTGTCCTTCATCGACTTTAAACGGTTCTCATACAGCCGGCGTTCACGCAGGAAAAATGTTTCATCTTCCTCTGTGTATTTTGAAGGCGCCGACAGGGCATCATTCAATACCTCTGTCATCGCTTTTAAAATATTCAAATCTTCTTTTACAAATTTGGAATTCACAAACTCAACACTGAATGTCACCAGGTGGTCTTTCCCTTTTTTCGTTACAGTCGATGTCAAATGTGCACCGTAGTGATGCGCTAAATATTCGAGCAGCTCACTTTCTGTTTTAAAACGACTCGTACGTTTGACCATCATTCGGCTTAATAAGTTCCGAAGCGTCAGACGTTCCCTGTCGAGTCTGCTTCTAAATTGTACACGTAATGTAATTGTTTTGAACTGTTCTGTCTGCACCAGTACAACCGGTATATTATTTAATTCATGTTGCTCTACTGTATACATCAAAAGACTCCTTATTCTTGATTTTCAATGAGTACTGTCCGCGGTTTACTGCCGCTCGACGGTCCGATGACACCGTTTGCCTCGAGGTCATCAACAAGCCTTGCCGCACGGTTATAACCGATTCTGAACTGTCTCTGCAGTAATGAGGCACTTGCACGCTGTTCTTCTATGACGAACCATTTCGCATCCGGATACAGCTCATCTTCAGATTCTACACTTTCTTTTTCAGGTGCCTTATTCATAATTGATTTCTCATAATTGGCTTTCATCTGACTGGTAATAAAGTCAACAACATCATAGACTTCATTGTCTGATAAAAATGCGCCCTGAACCCTGATTGGTTTTGAACGGCCGGACGGAAGGAATAACATATCCCCTTTACCCAGAAGTTTTTCAGCACCCTGTCCGTCGATAATTGTTCTTGAATCGGTTTGAGAACTCACACTGAAAGCAATTCTTGACGGAATATTCGCCTTAATAATCCCGGTGATAACATCAACCGACGGACGCTGTGTCGCGATGATTAAGTGAATTCCTGCTGCACGTGCCATCTGTGCAATACGTGTGATTGATGCCTCTACATCTTTTGAAGCGACCATCATTAAGTCCGCAAGCTCATCCACTATAACGACAATGTAAGGAAGTTTCTGCACTTTTTCAGGTTCATCCGCTTCTCTTTCCAAGTATTGGTTGTAAGCTTCAATATTACGCGTTCCTGAGTGTGAGAATAAATCATACCGCCGCTCCATTTCACTGACGATTCTGTTTAACGCGTCACTCGCTTTCTGCGGGTTGGTCACCACAGGCGATAACAGATGTGGAATACCATTGTATACATTCAATTCCACCATTTTCGGATCAATCATCATCAATTTGACTTCATGCGGCTTCGCATTCATCAAAAGACTGGTAATAATACCGTTAATACACACAGATTTACCGCTTCCTGTTGACCCGGCAACAAGCAGATGGGGCATTTTATTGAGTTCAGCTGTAATCGGTGCCCCTGATATATCTTTTCCAAGCACCACTTCAAGCGGATTGTCTGTCTGCTTTCTCTTTAATACTTCCCGGAGCGTGACCATGCTGACAACTGAATTCGGCACTTCAATACCCACTGCAGATTTACCAGGTATCGGTGCTTCAATACGAATGTCTTTTGCTGCAAGACTCAGTGCAATATCATTTTGAAGATTGATGATTTTGCTGACTTTGACACCGATGTCCGGTTGGATTTCAAACTGTGTTACCGCAGGGCCGATACGGATTTTTGAAACTTTGGCATTCACACCGAAATTTTTCAATGTTTCCTCAAGTACACGCCCCTGTTTAAGTACCTCTTTATTACTCATTTTCTCGGATACTTCGGCATCTTTAAGCATTTGTATCGATGGCAGCTTATATTCTTTCAACTGTGCAATCTCTTCATCGTCCAGAACATCTACAGAGCTGCTGCCGGTATTATCCGACTGCGTCTGATCGAGATCATCTGTTTCATATTGAATTTCCTGAGGCTTCTCTTCCTCAGTATCAATCTGCATGCCGTTAGTGTCATTTTCTTTTACTTTGGCAGTCGTTTTAGCTGCTTTTTTATTCGATGATGCAGGCTTCTCTTCTTTAAGTTCCGGTTCATCATATGAGTACATATCTTCTATAATCGTTTCATCCGGTGTTAAATCTTCAAATTCCTTCGGTGCATCGACAGCTGCAGTTGAAGATTCTTTTGATTCCGCCTTCTTTTTCGGTGCTTTTTTCGGTTTTTCCTTCACAGACTTTTTATTTTCACTGCTGCCGTCAAATAAACTGCTGTATAGTGTTTTTAAACGGCTGAATGCACTTCCTGTAATCTTCACAAGTCCGGAAGCTGCACCTTTCACAAATTTCACCATATGCGAAAAATCTGTAGACAATGATTCTTCTATACTTTTTCCTGCAATCAGCAAATAACTGAAGTATATGAATATCACACTGAGAAGCAGTGTGCCGAAAAGAGAAACACCTGTTGATGAGAAACTGAACAGTGCCTGGCCGATAATTCCACCGCCGAAAAATCCGCTCTCACCCGATGTCCGTATTGTATTTAGGATTTCATCAAATGTATAGAACGATTCAATTCTTGACCGCTCAGTAATATATAAAATAGAGTGGAATAAAAACAAGAGACCAAACTGAAGCAGCAGATAACCGCCCATACGTTTAGTAAATGGAATTCTCTGCTCTGTCGCTAAATACACACTGAGTAAAACAATAACCACATAAGTGAAATACCGGCTGAGTCCGACAAAGTATGCAAAGAAACTGTCAATATATTCTCCGATAACGCCAAGCTGAAACACCGCAATAACCGTTAACAGAACTAATAGGAATGCAGTAATTGAATAATAGGTACGGTTATTCTGAGGCGTTTTGCGCTTTGTCGTTTTTCTTGTACTCTTCCTTGGTTTTGCCGCCATACAAATTCCCCCTTCAATTGATAATGAGACTGCCTTAACCCGACAGTCTCATGCACTTTATATTTCAGATATGATAGGGATAATCATTGGGCGCCGCTTCGTACTGTCGTACAAGTATTTCCCTAAATCATCACGGATACTCTGCTTAAGTGTACTCCACTCAATTTTCTTACTGCCCAGTGCATCATTAACGATATCCGTCACTCTGTCGGATGCATCATTTAAAAGTTCTTCACTCTTTTTCACATAAACAAATCCGCGTGACTGTAATTCAGGTCCCGCAACAATCTGTCTTTTCTTCGGGTCAATTGAAATGACCACGATAAAGATTCCATCTTCACTGAGTAAACGTCTGTCACGAAGCACAATATTGCCGACATCACCGACACCGCTGCCGTCAATCAACACGTTGCCCGCTGCCACTTTCTCTGCACTGACCATCTCTTTACCGTCATAGGACACAACGTCGCCTTTTTCAAGTAAAAAGATATTTTCAGGAAGTACACCTGTTTCAGTCGCAAGACGTGCATGGGCAATCTGCATTTTAAATTCACCCTGTACAGGGATAAAGTAGCTCGGCTTCATTACATTCAGCATCATTTTAAGTTCTTCACTCAAACCATGACCGGATGCATGACTGTTCTGTTCAGGTGTTAACACTTTCGCACCTGCTTTTACCAGTTCATTAAGCGTGCTGTAAAGAATGACTTCCATATTGGATGAAGGTGTCGTTAAAATGTAGACTACATCACCTTCTTTAATATTTGTCACTGAATGACTGCCCTGTGACATCGTGCTTAGAGCTTCAATCGGTTCCCCTTGGGACCCGGTTGCTATAATTACAATTTCGTTGTCCGGATATTTACCGATTTCATGACTCGGTACAAGAAGACCTTCCGGAATATCAAAATAGCCTAAGTTTCTTGCCACTTTAAATGAGCTTTCAAGTGTTCTTCCAAGGAAAGACACTTTACGCTTGGCTTTTACAGCATTATTCAACACCTGTTGAATTCTGACGAAGTTAGACGCATAGCATGATACAATAATACGTCCTTTTGCCTTATAAAATTCATCCAGAATATGTTCTTCAACGACATTTTCGGCAGTATTATAACCGCGTTTCTCCGCTTCTGTTGAGTCACTGATTAATGCCAGAACATTTTTTTCTGCAATTTCATACATTTTTTTCATATTATAACCGTAATCTCCGGTTAAACTCTGATCAAATTTAAATTCCCCTGTATAGACAATGGAACCGTATTTTGTTTCGAGACTCACACCATATGAATCCGGAATACTGTGGCTGGTTTCAAAAAATACCATTTCCACATGTTTAAATTTCATACGTGACTCGCTGTTGATTGTATAAAACTTAACTTTCTTTCTGACACCTTTCTCTTTCAAACGTTCTTTAACAAGAGCAAGTGTCAGTTTTGAACCGTATACCGGAACATTTAATTCCTCTATGATATACGGAAGTGCACCAATCGAGTCCTCATGACCATGGCTTAAAAAGATTCCTTTTAAACGCTTCTTATTTTCCAGAACGTATGAAATATCCGGGATAACAACATCAATCCCGAGCATTTCATCTTCCGGAAACATCAGACCAGCATCTAAAATGAACATCTCCTCATCGACTTCGACGACGTACATATTTTTGGCAATTTCACCAACACCGCCAAGTGGAATGATTTTCACATTCACATTATTTTTTTCTGCTGAATTCAACTTATTTCCTCCTAAATCTACTTAAAAGTGGCATGGTAATACTTACCGTCAATAGTCACATGGGACACAGATACATTTTTTGTAACGTAGCGTGTTTCATCAGAATTTTTTATGACTAATTCTGAAACTTCATCACCTTTTGACAATAGATCTTTTAATTCATTTCCAAGCATCATATCTTCAAAAATAATTTTCACTTCGTTATCGTCTTTAATTCTTAACTGGCCCGAAGTATCATATTCTTTACTATTTAACTGGACATAATCAAATATCATTCTATGCCTCTCCTTTATCTTTATCTGACTCTAACATTACCTTTCTTGATGCATTTACTCTGCCCTGGTTGTCAATTTCCGTTACTTTAACAAGGAATTGATCACCCATTTTTACAACATCTTCTACTTTATTTACACGTTTGTTTTCAAGCTGGGAAATATGAACGAGTGCATCTTTACCCGGGAATAACTGTACAAATGCGCCGAATTTTTCGATACGTTTTACTTCACCCATATACACTTGTCCGACTTCCGCCACACGTGTAATATCTTCAATCCATTTTTTCGCTTCATTAATCATATTCTGATCACTGTGCCCGATAAATACAGTACCATCCTGTTCAATATCAAGCTTGACACCTGTCGCATCAATAATTTCATTAATTTTCTTACCGCCCGGTCCAATGACATCACGGATTTGAGCCGGTTTAATGTGCATCACTTCAACCTTAGGTGCATATTTAGAGAGCTCTTCACGCGGTGCACTGATTGTCGCAAGCATATTATCAAGAATATGCAGACGGCCGACACGCGCCTGTTCCAGAGCTTCATGCAGAATATCTTCACTCAGACCGTCAATTTTAATATCCATCTGAATTGCAGTAATTCCTTTTTCTGTACCTGCCACTTTAAAGTCCATATCGCCGAGCGCATCTTCCATACCTTGAATATCTGAAAGAATCGTATAATTTTCTGCTTTTTTAACAAGCCCCATCGCAATACCTGCAACCGGTGCTTTAATCGGCACACCTGCATCCATTAACGCAAGTGTCGACCCACAAATCGATGCCTGTGACGTTGAACCGTTGGATTCAATGACTTCTGATACAACACGGATAGTGTACGGGAATTGTTCTGCATCCGGAATCACCTGGAATAAAGCACGTTCACCAAGTGCACCGTGTCCGATTTCACGACGCCCCGGTCCGCGGATCGGTCCGGTTTCACCTACTGAGAAGTGCGGGAAGTTATAGTGATGCATGTAGCGTTTTTCTTCTTCGGTACCGAGACCATCGATAATCTGATGTTCCCCGAGCGCACCAAGTGTACAAACGGACAGCGCCTGAGTCTGACCGCGCGTAAATAAACCTGAACCGTGTGTTCTAGGCAGTAATCCAACCTGTGAGTTAAGCGGTCTGATTTGTTCCGGCGCACGTCCGTCAGGACGGATTTTTTCATCAGTAATTAAACGGCGTACTTCTTCTTTAACGAGGCTGTTCAGTATTTCACTGACTGCTTTAAGTGTTTCTTCATAATCTTCAGCTTCATCATCCAGTGTAGCAATGACCTGATCTTTAGCCTCTGAAATTTTTTCATCACGTGCCTGTTTCTCATGTTCCTGAATAGCTTCAAACAGCCCTGCTGCTTTTGCTTTTTCAACGAGATCCTTATGAAAATCTGCATCTTCTTCCTTAAGTACCACATCAGCCTTTACAGGCTCAACGTCTTTAATGATTTCTTCCTGGAATTCGACTACTTTTTTAATTTCTTCATGGCCGAACATAATCGCCTTCAGCATCGTTTCTTCAGTCACTTCTTTCGCGCCTGCTTCAACCATGTTGACAGCATCTTTCGTACCAGCAACCTGAAGCTCCAGTTCTGATGCTTCAAGTTGTTCAACGGATGGATTTAAAACAAATTCCCCGTCGATTAATCCCACTGTCGCTCCGGCAATCGGTCCCTGGAACGGAATGTCACTGACACCAAGTGCAAGTGAAGATCCGAGCATTGCCGCCATCTGTGGTGATGCATCGGGATCTACTGAAAGCACCATTGATATCACTTGAACATCATGTCTGTATCCATCCGGGAACAACGGGCGGATCGGTCTGTCAATCAGACGGCTTGTCAGTGTTGCTTCTTCGCTCGGGCGTCCTTCTCTTTTATTAAAACCGCCGGGAATTTTACCTGCTGCATATAACTTTTCTTCATAAGCAACAGTCAGTGGGAAGAATGGAAGATCTTTCGGCTCTTTGGAACCAGTCGCTGTGGATAAAACAACTGTCTCGCCGTAACGTACTAAAACGGCACCGCTTGCCTGCTTTGCCATTTCACCGTACTCAATTGTTAAGTCGCGTCCTCCCCATGTTGTGCTGTATGTTTTTTTAGTTGATTCTGTCATAATTTGTTTACTCTCCTTAGTGTGGCTACTTATAATTAAGTGTATCATTTTTACAGTAAAATATATATATAAAAAGGCATATCCTGTTTGTCGGATATGCCTTAAGTGTGAGATTAGCGGCGAAGACCAAGTCTGCCGATAAGTTCACGGTATCTTTGAATATCTTTTTCACGAAGGTAAGTCAGCAGGTGTTTTCTGCGGCCGACCATTTTCAAAAGTCCACGTCTTGAATGGTGGTCTTTCTTGTGTACTTTCAAATGTTCGTTAAGTGTAGTGATTTCTGCAGTCAGTACAGCGATTTGTACTTCCGGAGAACCAGTATCACTTTCGTGAACACGGTATTCTTCGATTAATTGATTTTTGCGCTCTTGTGTAATTGCCATGTTTAGCGCCTCCTTAAATAAATAATATTCACCTGTACCCGAGCAGTCGTCGGAGTTTCTAACTGCCAAGATAAGGCACTTGACTAAGTATACAGAAATCATCTTGTATTTTCAAGAGATTATTCCTATTTAATCATTCCCTTGATATAAAATGAGTGCAGAAATAATTCTACTCAATTATACTGCAGGTTCCGACAAGCTGACTTCCGATAATAATGTTTCAGCTGTATCCTTGTCTTTAGTAATCTGGGCAACAAGTTCTTCAATGCCGTTAAATTTCTTCTCATCCCTGATAAATTCATGCCAGTAAACAGTGACGCTCTCACCGTATATACTCCGGTCAAAATCAAAGAGGTGTACTTCTATCGACGGCTTTACCGCTGAGTCATGGAAAGTCGGCTTAACTCCGACATTACATACCCCTTTCAACAACGTACCTTCATTATTCAGCCTAAGCGTTACTGCGTAAACACCGTTACGCGGCAGAAAGTACCGGTATTCCGATTCAATATTGGCTGTCGGAAACCCGATTGTCCTGCCTCTTTTTTCACCCTGAACAACGAGACCGCTGACAGAATAAGTTCTTCCAAGCGCATCATTTACATCCTGAATATTTCCTTCAGATAAGTCTTCACGGATTTTTGTCGTTGATATTTTAGCCTCTGAACCGCTGCACTCACACTTGTCGATGACTCTGACTGTAAATTCATCATAGTCCGCCAAAGTGTTTATATTGCCGCGACCTTTATATCCGTAAGTAAAATCGAACCCTGCGATTAAGGTATTGATTCTGGAGCCGATAATGTACTCCTGAACAAAGTAATCCGGGTCCAGTGATGCAAAGCTGCTTGAAAAATGAATAATAAAACAGTAATCAATTCCTTTTTTTTCAAGCATATCCAGTTTCACATCAAGCGGTGTAACATATGTGGTTCTCTGCTGCTTTGGATTCAGTACAACTGACGGGTGGGGATCAAATGTCATTACAGCTTTTTTTAATCCTTTTTCTTCTGCAATTCTGCTCATTTCATCAATCACGGATTGATGTCCTCTGTGAAGCCCGTCAAAAAAACCAATTGCCGTCGCACTTTCTTCTATATCAGTCAATTTAATATCATTGGGATGATGTAATCTAAACGTCTGCATTATTTAACCGCCTTATATATCAATATCACTTGTAAACATTTTAAATGGTTTCAGTTCATCCGGTTTTTTCGGGTGTTCCATATAAAGGGCAATCACTTTTCCCTCGTGCTTAAAGACAATATATCCTGAAGTCACAGATGAACCATCAACATATTTAATCATATCATTTTTATATATTTTCTGCCCGTTCCTGATTTTGAAAAATAAATCTTCATCAGAAATATGAATGGTATTTTCTTCAGTAATAATATTTTCAACCGGCTGAATCACTTCTTCCGGATTCATTTCACTGAGCTCTGAAAGAGTGACTGCCTGACTGATAGTAAATCCACATGATGCATTTCGAACCAGATGTGACATATGTGCAGGCACCCCGAGCTTTTTCCCGATATCCACAGCGAGTGTACGTATATATGTCCCTTTAGTACACAGCACCTCAATGTTAAATGTAAGTGTACCGTCCTTCCTTACAATGTCATCAGTTCTTTCAATGTCTTTTATAAACACTGTTTTGACAGGTCTTTCAACTTCTATCCCTGCCCGTGCATATTCATAAAGCTTTTTTCCGTTCACTTTCACTGAAGAATAAAGCGGCACCTGCTGATGATATTCTCCTGTAAATGACTGAATCGCTTTATCAATTTCTGCAGTGTCCAATTCCGGCACTTCAGCCTGTTCAATAACCTCGCCTGAAGCATCTTCTGTCACTGTAGAAACCCCGAGTGTCACTTCAGCGGTGTATGCCTTGTCCCGCTCCTGCATATATTCCGTAAGCTTTGTCGCCTGACCGAGAACCAGCGGCAGCACCCCTGTAACATCGGGATCAAGTGTCCCTGTATGTCCGATTTTTTTCATTCCTAAAATTTTTCGTGCTTTAAATACAACATCATGGCTGGTCATTCCAGCCTCTTTATATATGGGGATTACACCATGGTACATTTGTATTCTCCTTACTTTCGTCTTTATGACCAAAATTAGTATAATCCATTCAAAAAAAATAGGCAAACTCAAAATTCTGAGTCTGCCTTTTCTTCTTACTTTTCTTTTATATCATTCAGTAATGATTCAATTTTATGACCGTATTCAATGGACGTATCATATTTAAAGAATAATTCAGGTGCTTTTCTCAGACGGATACTTCTTGCCACCTCTGAACGTACAAGACCTTTTGCACGGTCCAGTGCCGCCTGTACTTTTTCTTTATTATCATTGAATGATGTGTAGTAAATCGTTGCATTTTCAAGTTCTGTTGTCAATTCAACATCAGTCACTGTCACCATGCCGATATCTTTATCATCGACTTTAGTACGCAGTGCCTCACTGACTACTTTTTTAATTTCTTCTGATACTCTTTCACTTCTGTTACTCATTTAGATCACCTTTCAATCTCAACCATGACATAAGGCTCAATCTGGTCGCCTTCTTTAATGTCATTGAAGTTCTTAATCGTGATACCACACTCATAACCTGCAGAAACCTCTTTCGCATCATCCTGGAATCTCTTCAGCGCATCAAGTTCACCTTCATAAATGACAACACCGTTACGAATTATGCGGACAGTAGAGTCACGTGTAATCTTACCGTCTGTAACATAAGAACCGGCGATTGTACCGATTTTAGATACTTTGAATGTCTGTCTGACTTCAACGTTACCGATGATTTTTTCTTCGTACTCAGGATCAAGCATCCCTTTCATCGCCTGTTCGATTTCTTCGATGACTTTATAGATAATGCGGTGAAGTCTCATATCCACATTTTCCTGGTCTGCCGCTTTCTTCGCATTAGTATCCGGTCTCACGTTAAAACCGATAATGATTGCATTTGAAGCATTCGCAAGTGTCACGTCCGATTCGTTAATCGCGCCGACACCTGTGTGGATAATTCTGATATTAACACCTTCAACGTCAATTTTCATCAATGACGCATTCAATGCTTCAACAGAACCCTGCACATCCCCTTTAATAATCAGATTCAAGTCTTTCATTTCGCCTTCTTTCATTTGTTCAAATAAATTATCAAGGCTGACTTTCTGAGTCTGTTCACGATCTTTCAGGATTTGATTTTCGTGACGTAATTCACCGATTGAACGGGCTTTTTTATCGTCTTCAAATACAACAAAACGGTCGCCTGCCTGAGGCACATCATTCAATCCTGTAATCTCAACCGGTATTGAAGGACCGGCATTATTAATCCGTGCACCTGTATCGCTTGTCATTGCCCGGACTTTACCGTAAGTGTTGCCGACAACTACAGAGTCCCCGACTTTAAGAGTTCCGTGCTGAACAAGGAGTGATGCTGCGGGACCGCGTGATTTATCAAGTTCCGCTTCAATTACCGTACCGATTGCAGGACGGTTCGATTCTGTTTTCAGTTCCGCAACCTCACCGACAAGTGTAATCATTTCGATTAAATCATCAATACCTTCTCCGCTCAATGCAGAAAGTGGTACGAAAATAGTGTCGCCGCCCCAGTCTTCTGGATACAGACCATGTTCACCAAGTTCAGTCATTACACGGTCAGGATTTGCTGTCGGCTTATCGATTTTATTTACTGCAACAATAATCGGCACTTCTGCTGCTTTCGCATGGTTGATTGCTTCAATAGTCTGAGGCATAACACCATCATCTGCAGCCACAACAAGAATTGTAATATCAGTCACCTGCGCACCGCGTGCACGCATTGTTGTAAATGCTGCGTGACCTGGTGTATCAAGGAATGTGATTTTCTTACCGCCCGACTCAATTTGATACGCACCGATATGCTGTGTGATTCCGCCTGCTTCGCCGGCAGTCACTTTCGTATGGCGTATGGAGTCAAGAAGCGTTGTTTTACCATGGTCAACGTGCCCCATAATTGTTACAACACTTGGTCTTTCTTCAGACATATCATCACTCAAGTTAAAGTAATGCTCTAAATCCGTATCATCAACAACCACTTCAAGCTCCGGAGTGAAACCGTAGTTGTCTGCAATCAGTTCAACAGATTCATTTTCAAGCGACTGGTTAATGTTTGCCATTACCCCTACCATAAATAAATCTTTAATCACTTTAGATGCATCTACTCCAAGCTTTTCAGCTAACTCACCGACTGTAATACCTTCTTCATAAGTGAAGGTTTTACTTTCCGGTTCTTTAGGTGCTTCTTTTTGAGGCTTTTTGTCATTATTTTTAGCAGTATTCTGCTTTTTGTTCTGCTGATTCTTATTATTTTTCTTAGCATTGTTGTCTTTCTTGCCGGAAGTATTCTTGTTGTCTTTTTTAGAATCTTTGGATGCTGATTTTTTAAACTTCGCATCCAGCATTTTGACTTCTTTATCTTCTAATGAACGCATATGGCTCTTAGCTTCAATGCCTTTTGTCTTTAAGAAATCCATAATATCTTTTGTTGAAGCTTTTACCTCTTTTGCATACTCGTGGATTCTGATTTTACTCATTGAATCACTTTCCTTTCCCTGCAAGCTCCAGACACTTTTTCCCAAATCCTTTATCCACCACCGCAAGAACGACCCGGTTTCCGGCGCCGGTTGCACTGCTGAGCTCTTCTTTGGTGTATTGGTCTATCACTTGTACTTTATAAAACTTAGATTTATCTTTAATTTTCTTCGTTGTACTTGTACCCGCATCACTGGCCAGAAAAATAACACTCGCCTGCTGACGTTTAATCGCATCCAGCGTTTTTTCTTCACCATTCTGCATTTTTCCGGCACGCTTAATGAGCCCGAGTAAGTTTAAAAGCGGATCTGTCATCGTTTTGGAATATCCTCTCTATAAATCAGGCGGATGATTTCATCATATACAGACACCAATGATTCGGGATCTCTGCCGAGTTTTTTTTCAAGTACTTTTTTATTTCTTGCATTTTCAACTTTCTGCAAGTCCTTTACCACATAACTGCCGCGTCCGTTTTTCTTACCGGTAGGGTCGACAAATATTTCGCCTTCCTTAGTTACGACAATTCGGATTAAGTCTTTTTTAGGATGCATTTCATTGGTTAAAATGCATTTCCTAAGTGGAATTTTTTTAGCCAAGTTTAATCACCTGCTCATTCTTCTTCAATAATGCCCTCTTCAGCTGCATCTGAAGCAGACTTAATATCAATCTTCCAGCCGGTTAACTTCGCAGCAAGACGCGCATTTTGACCGCGTTTACCGATTGCAAGAGACAGCTGGTTATCCGGTACAATCACTACTGTCGACTGGTTTTCTTCATCAACAATAACATCAACAACTTGAGAAGGACTCAGCGCATTTTTAACAAACACTTTAGGATCCTTATCCCAAAGAACAATGTCGATTTTCTCGCCGGACAATTCATTCACAATTGCTTCAACACGAGCACCTCTTGCACCGACACATGAACCGACAGCATCAACATCGCTGTTTTCTGCATGCACACTGATTTTTGAACGTTCGCCTGCTTCTCTGGCAACACTCATCACTTCAACAGTACCGTCGTAAATTTCAGGTACTTCCTTTTCAAATAAACGTTTTAACAAATTCGGATGTGTACGTGATACAAAAATCTGTGGTCCTTTTGTTGTCTGCTCAACTTTATTGACATATACTTTAATCCGTTCATTCGGTGTATATGTTTCGTTCGGCATACGTTCAGATTCAGACAAGACAGCATCTGTACGTCCGAGTTGAATATAAACAAAACGATGGTCGACACGGTCAATCAGACCTGTCATCACTTCGTCTTCCTTATTAATGAACTCATCATACAAAATACCCCGTTCTGCGTCACGTAAACGCTGCATTACTGCCTGTTTCGCTGCCTGTGCACCGACACGGTTGAAATCTTTAGGTGTCACATCTTCATCAAACGGGTCACCGATTTCATAAGCAGGGTTTGTCATACGTGCAGACTCAAGGTCGATTTCAGCTGTTGAATCTTCTACTTCCTCCACAACATCCTTGCGTGAAATCACCCGGTATGTGCCGCTTTCAACATTCAAGTCCACGCGGACATTTTTATGCTGCGTATAATTCTTTTTATATGCTGTAATCAGTGCCGCTTCAAGCGTTTCAAAGAGCACCTCTCTCGGAATGCTTTTTTCCTTTTCTAAATAGTCAATCGCATTCAATAGTTCCTGATTCACTTTTTAATTCCTCCCATCATAATAAAACAGCTTTTCTTATTGTTGCAATCTTATCTCTGTCTACAGTCACTGTTTTCTTTCGTGTTTTATCTTTGTACTCAATTGTGACAGTGCCTCCGTCATAAGACGTCAATATGCCTGTCCATTCCTTCATTCCGTTAATCTGCTGGTATGTTTTCACATAAATACCGTTATTCAGTGTCATTTCTAAATCATCATCATCTTTAATCGGTCTTTCCGCTCCAGGCGATGACACATCTAAAAAGTATGCCCCTTGAATGATATCCCATTCATCCAGCTTTTCACTTAAAACTTCACTTGCAGCAGCACAGTCCTCTAAAGAAATACCGCCTTTTTTATCCAGGTAAAGCCTCAGGAAATAATCAGGACCTTCTTTGACATAATTGACTTCAATCAATTTAAAGTTAAGTGTTTCAATGATTGGTTTCACATGGTCAAATACTTTTTGCTCTGTGTGATTCACTTTAAAATCGCCTCCTTATAAACGTAAGAAAAGAACGGGTAACCCCGTTCTTCTCCTCGCTTCTCTGAGTATTAATATCAAAGTAATTATAACATAACAAAAATTGTCATGCAAATGAATCTTAAATGTCAAAAATCGATAACTGCGCCTTATCCGGAAGATGATCCAGAGATCCAAGTGCTGTCATATAATCGATAATTTTCTGGGATACCCCGGCACGTTTATTCAAATCTTCTTTGGAAATAAACGGTTCTGTCACCCGGGTGTCGACGATTCTCTGTGCAACACTTGCACCGAGTCCCGGTACTGCGATAAACGGCGGAATCAATGAGTCGCCTTCAATCTTAAATTCAAAAGCGTCGGATTTTTCAACATTGACCGGTGCCATTTTATAACCGCGGTGGGCCATTTCATTCACAATTTCCAATACAACAAGTGTATCTTTCTCTTTCTTTGATAAATCATGAAACATACTGTTCATTTCTTTTACTTTATGACGGATGGTTGATTTATCTTTCACCATCGTCAGTAAATCAAAGTCCGATGCACGGACAGTGAAATAACTCGCATAATAAAATAAAGGATGATGCACTTTAAAATATGCAATACGCACTGCCATTAATACATATGCTGCGGCGTGCGCTTTCGGGAACATGTACTTTATTTTCTTACATGATTCGATGTACCATCTTTCCACACCGTTCTCAATCATCGCCGCTTCATGCTCTTCTGTCAGACCTTTACCTTTTCTCACTTTCTCCATAATGTTAAAAGCAAGTGACGGTTCAAGCCCTTTATACATCAAGGTCACCATAATATCATCCCGGCAGCCGATAACATTTTTCAAGTCACAGGTTCCCTGGCGTATTAAGTCCTGTGCATTGCCGAGCCATACATCCGTACCGTGGGACAATCCGGATATCTGAACGAGCTCACTGAAAGTGGACGGCCTCGTGTCTTCAAGCATCTGACGGACAAACCCTGTTCCAAATTCAGGCACACCGAGTGTCCCCGTCCGGCACAGTATGTCATCTTCCTTAACTCCGAGCGATCTTGGAGAACTGAACAGCATCATCGTTTCCTTATCGTCAACCGGAATGGTTTTCGGATCAATACCGGACAAGTCCTGAAGCATACGTATCATAGTGGGATCATCGTGTCCGAGTATATCAAGTTTCAAAATATTATCATGGATAGAGTGGAAATCAAAGTGTGTTGTTTTCCATTCGGAATCTACTGCATCGGCCGGATACTGGATTGGTGTAAAATCAAAAATATCCATATAATCCGGCACAACAATAATCCCGCCCGGGTGCTGGCCTGTCGTACGCTTAACACCGCTGCATCCTTTCACAAGACGGTCGACTTCAGCACCGCGCCGTGAGATTCCATGATCATTCATATATCCCTTCACATAACCGTACGCCGTCTTTTCAGCCACCGTACCGATAGTGCCGGCACGAAACACATAATCCTCCCCGAATAATTCTTTCGTGTAATTATGTGCTCTCGGCTGGTAGTCACCACTGAAGTTCAAATCAATATCCGGTACTTTATCCCCTTTAAAACCAAGGAATGTTTCAAACGGGATATCCTGACCGTCTTTTATGAGAGCCTGCCCGCATGTTTCACATTCTTTATCCGGAAGGTCATAACCCGATGACACACTGCCGTCTGTGAAAAACTCTGTTGTTTTACAGTTTCCACATATATAATGCGGAGGCAGCGGATTTACTTCTGTAATTTCTGTCATCGTTGCGACAAAACTTGAACCGACCGATCCCCTGGAACCTACCAGGTACCCATCGTCCAAAGATTTCTTAACGAGTTTTTGACTGATTAAGTAAATAACACTGAAGCCGTTACCGATAATACTGTCGAGTTCTTTTTCCAGACGCTCAACAACAAGATTAGGAAGGTCCTCTCCGTAGATAGACTTCGCATTATTGTAGCTGAGCTCTCTGATTTCTTCGTTGGCACCGTCAATATTCGGCGTATACAGGTCATCTTTAATCGGTTTTATATCATCAATCATTGCTGCCACTCTTTGCGGTGCATCAATAATAATTTCTCTTTTTAACTTTTCATCAAGAAAAGCAAATTCATCATACATTTCCGCTGTTGTTCTGAAATGCGCATCCGGCAGGTTCCCTCTGCTGAGCGGATTACCCGGATTACTTTTCACGAGTATTTCACGGCACAGTTTATCAGACGGATCCAGATAATGTACATTTCCTGTCGCAACAACCGGTTTATCAAGCTCCCGGCCGAGTTTTATAATATTCATAATAATCTCTTCAAGCGTCTCTTCGCTTCTGACTATCTCCCGTTCCAGAAGACGTGAATACAGCGCTTTTGGAAACACCTCGAGATAATCATAAAACTTCGCCGCTTCTTTTGCTTCCTCGTAAGGTTTCTGCATCATTGCAGTAAATACTTCACCCTGATCACATGCACTGCCGATTAGAATACCTTCTCTGTATGTTTCAAGGACCTGTTTTTTTATTCTCGGTGTCCGGTAAAAATGATCCGTCAGAGAATGAGATACAATCTTAAACAGGTTTTTTAACCCTTCCTGTGTCTGTACAAGAAGCGTAATGTGGGAAGGCATTGCCCTTTTATATGCGTCTTCTTTGGCAAGCTTCGTATTTATTTCCTTATGATTCGTAATACCGAGAGATTTAATCTGCTGCAGCATTTTTATAAATATATACGCAGTCGCTTCCGCATCATAAATGGCACGGTGATGCTGTGTCAGTTCGACATTGTATTTTTTTGCGAGAATATTGAGTCCGTGCTTTTTAAAGTCCGTATTTACTGTACGCGACAATTCGAGCGTATCAATGACACCGTTTGTGTAGCTCCCAAAGCCTTCCCTCTGATAGGCCGCTTCAATAAAGCCCATATCGAATGATGCATTGTGTGCAACAAATACCGCATCACCGACCCACTCTTTGAAGTCGGTAATCACTTCGCTGATCGGCGGTGCGTCAACAAGCATATCATCAGTAATGCCGGTAATTTCTTTAATAGTTTCTGTCAGCGGTTCATTCGGATTACTGAAGCGTTCAAATTTATCGATGATTTCCCCGTTCTTCACTTTAACGCCCGCAAGTTCAATGATCTGGTCATATTTTGAAGACAAGCCGGTCGTCTCAACATCAAATACTACAAATTCATGTTCATCAAGAACAATATCCTGCGGCAGGTAGGCAATCTGGACACCGTCATCAACGAGGAGTCCCTCCATACCGTAGAGAATTTTAACCCCGTGTTTCTGACCCGCATAATATGCATCCGGATAAGCCTGCACATTATTATGATCTGTAACGGCAATGGCACCGTGCCCGTATTCCTTTGCACGTGCAACATATTCTTCAATATTTTTAAGTGCATCCATCTGACTCATGGATGAATGAAGGTGCAGTTCAACACGCTTGTCATCAAACGGATCTGTTTTTTTCTTCTTCTTCACTGCAGTCAGGTTCTTGATTAATAAAACCATGTCCTTCATGAATTCATCGTATTCAACGTTACCTTCAATAATCACCCAGTCATTCTCGCTCAATGCATCAAAGACCAAGTCATCATCCTTGTTATGCCGCGAAAACATTTTACATGCGATGGAATCTGTATAATCCGTCAGCTTCACCGTCAGTATTTTTCTGCCCGTCCGGGTCTCTTTGACTTCTTTGTCGAAAATTAAACCTTCTATCTTAACATTGAATTCTTCATCTATTACATTTTGAAGCGGTCTGACACCATCAAAAGTAAGCGGCTTGCCGATCTGCTTTTCAACTTTAATATCTTCATTCACTTCTCTATCCTTCAACTCTTCCTGATGAGAAATAAAGTTCTGAACGAGTTCGGTTTTTTCTTTTTTCAAACGTTCTTCAAGTTCATTTCTTAAATTTTCATCAAGTGTTGAATCGACTTCAAATGCGATTTCATCAAACGGCATGCCGTACTCAGTATAGATATCTTTTAAATTTCCGTTAATATGCTTATTGAAATGACTTTGTGCTATCTCATTCTGCACTGAAAATATCAGTCTTCCATCCTTATAAGCCTTATCACAATTCAAAAGCTGGAACTTCACATTTTGGTTGACATTGATGGTATCAAGCATCATTTCGAGGTAGTCAATAATCCGCTGCTCATCGAATGAATCACTTGTTACAACAAGCTTTGTATCCGCAATACCTTTAAACGCTTCTTTAATATTTGCCTCCATCAACTGACGCATACTTGACGGGATCATCCGGTCAAAATGGAGATGGAACTCAAAACGCCGTTCCTCATCAAATGACACAATTTTTTTGAGCACCCCGCTGTTGAGGTGCTCATTTAAGTTAATATCCGCTTGTTTTAATAATATTTCAAACTGTTCCTTGCCGTGCATGGTCAACACTCCTATAAAGGTGTTGTTTAATTGTAAAACAACTTAATAATTTGCATTTAAGAAAGATACCAGTTCATCGACCGGAACCTCTTGTGACTCTTCTCCGCTCCGTGCCTTCACTTCAACAATACCATCTTTAATACCGCGGCCGACAACAACACGGTACGGCAGCCCGATTAAGTCGGAGTCTGCAAATTTAACACCTGCGCGCTCTTTACGGTCATCATACAGTACCTTGTATTCCTTCTTCAGTGTTTCATAAATGGCTTCAGCAGCTTCAGCGGCAGCTTTATCTTTAGGGTTCGCAGTCACAACATGAATATCAAACGGCGCCACATTTTTCGGCCAGATAATTCCTTTGTCATCATGATGACTTTCAATAATCGCAGACAGAGTCCGTGAAATCCCGATACCGTAACAGCCCATTAATACAGGTACACTTCTGCCGTTCTCATTAAGTACATTCAAGCCCATTGCTTCTGAATATTTCGTACCCAGCTGAAACACCTGGCCGACTTCAATCCCGCGCATGAATTTAACCGGTCCACTGCCGTCAGGAAGATATTCTCCTTCTGTAATAAAACGGAAGTCCCCGTACCCTTCAACATCAAAATCACGTTCATGATTGACATTAATGAAATGCACATCCGTTTCATTCGCACCTGTCGGATAATCTGACATGCTTTTCACCTGATAATCCACATACACCTTAACCTTTGTATTCACAGGACCGAGACTGCCTGGTGAAGCATTAAACTGCTCAATAATGTCCGCTTCATCCGCCAATGTCATCTCTTCGATTCCAAAATAGGATTTCACTTTAATATCGTTTAATTCATGATCCCCCCGCAATAACAGCATAATCAGTTCATCTTCTGATTTAAGGACCATTGTTTTTGTTGTATTTTTAAGCGGTATATTTAAAAAGTCCGCGAGATCCTGACAGCTCTTAACACCAGGTGTGCTCACTTTTTCAAGTGTCTTAAACTCACCGGAAGGCTTTTCTGTTTCTACGCATGGTGCTTTTTCAATATTCGCTGCATAATCATCATCTTCAGTAAATACAATGGTATCTTCACCAATATCCGCAAGCGCCATAAACTCATGCGTGTGGCTCCCGCCGATAGCACCGGAATCCGCTTCGACTGCACGGTAATTTAAATTCACTCTTGAAAATATTTTTGAATATGCCTGATACATATCATTATAAGTCACATCAAGTGATTCTTTATCTACATGAAATGAGTATGCATCCTTCATGATAAATTCGCGTCCTCTTAAAAGTCCGTATCTCGGTCTTAATTCATCACGAAATTTTGTCTGAATTTGAAATAAAGTGAGCGGCAGCTTCTTATAACTTTTCAGCTCATCACGTAAAAGTGCAGTAATCATTTCTTCGTGCGTCGGGCCGAGCGCAAACTCACGGTCGTGCCGGTCATTTATTCTCATCAGTTCTTTACCATACGCCTGCCAGCGCCCGGATTCTTCCCATAGTTCCTTTGGATGCAGTACCGGCATGTGGATTTCAACACCGCCGATGCCATTCATTTCTTCACGTACAATCTGTTCAATATTATTCAAAACAAGTTTTGTAATCGGCAGGTAAGAATAAATACCACTTGCCATCTGCTTAATCATTCCTGATTTTAACATTAAACGGTGACTTAGACTCTCCGCATCCTGTGGTGTTTCTCTTAATGTTGGTATAAACATTTGCGATTGTCTCATTACAGTTCACTCCTATAGGAAAAATGTTTTGATGTCATTCCAAGTTACCAGTACCATAATCACCAGCAGGAATAAAACACCTAGTAATTGTATATTGATTTCAACTTTTCTGTTCAGCGGCTTTCTGAAGATTCCTTCATACAGGACAAATAAAATACGTCCGCCGTCAAGTGCCGGAATCGGCAGTAAATTCATAATACCAAGGTTAACACTCAACACTGCTGTAAAGTTGATTAATGTAATCAAGCCCTGTGCCGCCACTTCTTCGGTCACTTTATAAATTCCGACCGGCCCGTTCAGCATATCAAATGAAAACGTCCCGTCAAAAATACTGAAGAACAGCTGGCCGACCAGTTCAAAGATTAATGTACTCATTGCATAAGTCTGCTCGAGACCCCACCATATCGGTGCAACTGTACCTGTTTCCCTGTCCTGTCCGATTCCAATAATCAGCCTTTCGACGACTTCCCCGTCAGGCAGTTCATTACTCATAACTTCAGGTGTTAATTCAAGTGTACGGTTTTCACTGTCACGTGTTGTTTCAAGAGTCAGTTCCGTATCTCCCTCACTTTGAATCACTTCCGTCATATGATCCCAGTCTCTGATTTCTGTGCCGTTGATTGAATCAATTCTATCACCGACTTCAAGGCCCGCTTCTTCTGCAGGAGAATCTTCACCAATCAGACCCGCAACAGGTTCATCGGACGGTCTGCCTTGAATGTAAAAAAGAAGTACAAATAATACAAACGCCAGCAGGAAATTAAATAACGGTCCTGCAAAAAGTGTCATAAACCTCTTCCATACTGATTTTGATTCAAATCTTGCAGACTGCGGTGCGATTCTTTCAAGGTCGGAATTTTCAACATAATACGCTTCATCAGCGATATGATACGTAATTTCCTCCTGGTCATGAAGGCGTGTCGCAGTGACAACCATTTCCTTACTTAAATCCGAAGAAACGACCTCTACTTCTTCAATGTTTGTAAAATTGTGCTTGTCATCAAGAAGTATATGTGTAATTTCATTCTCGTTGTTTACTTTTAACTGGATCCGCATCCCTGCATTTAAGGGGTTGGTCTCCATGTCATTTGAAGCCATACGTACATAACCGCCGACGGGCAGAAGACGTATGGTATATAATGTATCGTTATACTTATAGGAAAATATTTTCGGCCCCATGCCGATCGCAAATTCGGGGCACATAATTCCCGCTCGTTTGGCAAAGATCAAATGGCCCAGCTCATGAACTGTAACCAGCACACCAAAAACGACGATAAAAGCTAAAATGCCGGTCATTTAATCACCTCATATCAGACTTGTACAGTTTGTCATAATGTAAAATTGTTTCTAAATCAGGATTCGCCACCACTTGATGGGCATCCATCCGTGATTCTACTATCTTCTCAATATCAAGAAAAGAAATACTTCCTTTTAAGAATTCCGACACAGCAAATTCATTGGCTGCATTCATCACCGCAGGCATTGTCCCGCCTGTTCTCAGTGCCTGATAGCTCAAATCCAGCAGCCGGAAGCGTTCATAATCCATCTGTTTGAAATTCAGCGTTGATAACTGACTGAAATCCATCGGATTATGCATCGGCAGCCGTTCAGGATGACTGAATGCAAATTGAATTGCTGTCTTCATATCTGAGTTCCCCATCTGTGCCATAATGCTGTTATCAACAAATTCCACCATAGAATGAATGGTACTTTCACGGTGCAGGATGGTCGTAATCTGATCAACATCAAGATCAAAGAGCCATTTAGCTTCAATGACTTCAAGTCCTTTATTCATCATTGTCGCTGAATCAATTGTAATTTTCTCACCCATTGCCCAGTTCGGATGCGCGAGAGCCTGTTCACGGGTCACATCTTTTAATTCATGACGTGATAAATCCCGGAATGATCCGCCGCTTGCAGTTAAAATGATTTTGCTGACTTCTTTCAGCGACTCACCTCTCAAGCATTGAAAAATTGCGGAATGCTCTGAGTCAACGGGAATAATATTAACATTCTTCTCCCGTGCACGGGACATGACAATGTCACCAGCAGCAACGAGCGTTTCTTTGTTGGCGAGCGCAATATCCTTCCCTTTTTCAACAGCAGCAAGTGTCGGAGATAAGCCGACACTGCCCATGACTGCAGTGAGCAGCATATCCGAATCATCACACGCTACCGCATGAAGGCCTGCCCCGCCGTACTCTACACTGATATCAGGGAATGCCTCTGCAATGATTTTTGCATCAGACGCTTCTGACACTGAAACGAGTTCCGGAGAAAATTCATCAATAATATTCTTTAGTCTTTGAATATTTTTTCCGACGGATACACTTATTAATTTAAATTCGTTCGGATTATTGCGAATAACCTCAAGCGCCTGGGTTCCAATTGACCCGCTGGCACCGAGAATTGATATTTTCTTCATACTTGTACTCCTTATTTTAAACGATTAACGGCAGAATATTCATTAAAGGAAGAACGAATATAAAACTGTCAAAACGGTCTAATACTCCGCCGTGTCCGGGAAGAATTCTCCCTGAATCTTTCACATCAAAGTGACGCTTCAATGCAGATTCAACCAAATCCCCGAGCTGACCCGCCACACTTAATACCATTGTGAACACGATTAAAAGAACAACAGGCAGGTTATCAATCCAGCCGAAGAAATAAAATACCAGGGCAAGAATCACACTTGAAAATATTCCGCCGGCAAATCCTTCTATGGTTTTATTAGGGCTGATCTGCGGCCAGAGCTTACGCCGGCCGATGGCGCGGCCGAACAAGTACGCTCCGGTATCTGTAACCCAGACAATCAGCAGTGCGTATAAAATATAAATCAGTCCCGCTTCACGTGTTTCATAAAAATACATAAAACCAATACCGATATAAGCCACCGCAAGAACACAAAAACCCATATCAACGAAGGAGAAGCGGTTTTTACTCACTACTGTAAAACTCAGCATTAACAGTGCCATTACTATAATCAGATCAACCTGTACATCAGTAATATAGCTCTCATAAGAATATGAAACTTCCGGCATCATAATAATAAATAAAGCAATAAGTGATAGTATGCCGGGAATCGAGAAAATATGTATACGGTTCATCTTTAAAATCTCATATAAAGCTGTAAACGATAATAAATAAACCAATATCAGCATTGGCAAAGAACCTACGACTACTATCGGTACAAAGAGAAGTAAAGCAATAATAGCCGTTATTGTTCTAGTTTTCATCATCTCACCCTTCCTCGCTTAAGCCCCCAAAGCGACGCTCACGCGTTCGATACTGTGTAATTAAGTCATCCAGTTCATCACTTGAAAATTCCGGCCAGTTTGTTTCTGAAAAGAACAGCTCGCTGTATGATGACTGCCATAATAAAAAGTTCGACAGCCGGTACTCTCCGCTTGTTCTAATAATCATTTCCGGATCCGGTATATTTTTTGTCATTAAATACTGGTCAATCGTATCTGCAGAAATATCTTCAGGTGACAATACACCAGCTTCAATTTCTTTATACATATGTTGAAACGCATCTGCCATTTCATCACGGCCGCCGTAGTTCAAAGCGAATACAAGATTCAATCCGGTATTCATTTTTGTTTTTTCAACAGCTTCACTTACCGCCTTTACAGTGTGTGAAGGCAGTGCTTCAAGGTGGCCGATTGTCGTTACTTTAACATTTTTCTCAATCAATTCCGGAAGGAAAGTCCCGAGAAAATCGCCGGGCAGTTTCATCAGGTAGCTGACTTCACTTTTTGGACGTGCCCAGTTCTCTGTTGAAAATGCATACAGTGTTAAAAACTTAATTCCGATATCAGAGGCATGCCTGGTAATCCGCTTCACATTCTGCATTCCCTCATAATGACCATGTATCCGCGGCCTGTTTCGTTTTTTGGCATATCGTCCATTACCATCCATGATGATAGCGATATGTTCAGGTAGATTTTTGTCTACTTTATCTTCTTTCTTTTTCTTCCCAAACATATTAGGTAAACCTCCAAAATGATTATAATAATAAGTATACAATGATACATATGTGTCCTCAATCAATTTATTGTAACACACTATCGATTATTTTACGGGAATGAACACAGCCTGTAAGAAACCCCTCAACAATATTCGGATGATGTGCATTGCAGTGGGACTAAGTCGGTAAAAAAGATTCTTTATAAATCATCGTTCCTGATTAAAAGCGCATATAAAAAAGGCAGGAAAATTCCCGCCTTTAAAATAGTGAAGATTAAACTGCCAAAATATCTTTCTCTTTATCATCACATAATGCATCAACTTGTTTAATAAAGTCGTTGGTCAGTGACTGTACATCGTCATTATAGCCTCTCAAATCGTCCTCGGAAAGTTCACCGTCTTTTTGCAGGCTTTTCAGCTTATCATTGGCATCACGACGGATATTACGAATTGCCACTTTGGACTCTTCTCCGATTTTCCGTGCATCTTTAACAAATTCTTTACGGCGTTCTTCTGTCAATTGAGGTACAGTAATGCGAATTAAAGTACCGTCACTTGTCGGATTGACACCTAAATCTGCTTTTTGAATTGCTTTCAACACATCGTCCACTGAACTCTTGTCATATGGTGTTACTGTCAGCATTCTTGCTTCCGGTACACTGATTGTCGCAAGCTGATTGACAGGTGTCTGAGCACCGTAATAATCAACAGTGACACGGTCCAAAAGACTTGCATTTGCCTGTCCTGTACGAATTGAGGCAAGTTCCTTATTCAAACTTTCAAGCGATTTCTGCATTTTTCCTCGTGCATCTTTCAAAACTGCTTCACTCATAGTTTTCTCTCCCGTTACTTTTTAATCGTTGTACCGATTGTCTCTCCCGATACAGCTCGTTTGATATTACCTTCTTCTGTAATTGAAAATACCACAAGTGGGATATCGTTGTCCATACAGAATGATGATGCTGTTGAATCCATGACTTGTAAATTCTCCTGCAGCATTTCCATGTATGTTAAGTTATCATACTTAAACGCAGAATCATCAAGTTTAGGATCTGCTGAATAAACACCGTCAACATTATTTTTACCCATTAAAATAACATCAGCTTCCACTTCTGCAGCTCTTAATGCCGCTGTAGTATCCGTAGAGAAATACGGGTTACCGATTCCTGCAGCAAATATAACGATGCGGCCTTTTTCAAGGTGGCGGATTGCTCTTCTTCTAATATAAGGTTCAGCAACCTGTTTCATCTCAATCGATGTTAATACACGTGTTTCGCAGTCCAGCTGTTCAAGACTGTCCTGCAGTGCAAGTGAGTTCATCACTGTAGCAAGCATTCCCATATAATCCGCTGTGCCACGGTCCATGCCTAAGTCACTGCCGACTTTACCTCTCCATATGTTGCCGCCGCCGACGATTACTGCAATCTCAACACCAAGTTTTTTTGCATCTGCCACCTGGCTTGCGATATTTTTAATTACAACCGGGTTAATACCAAAGCCGTCATCACCCGCAAGTGCCTCACCGCTCAATTTTAAAACAATGCGTTTGTATTCGGAAGTTTCAGCCATAACACTTCTCCTCACTATTCATAATCAGTTATTATTTTTTAGAAAAAAAGACACCGAAGTGTCTTAATTTATTATTTATTCACTTGACCCATTACTTCTTCAGCAAAGTTATCTTCTCTTTTTTCAATACCTTCGCCGACTTCGAAACGTACAAAGTCTTTAAGAGTCGCATTATGCTGGCTCAAGAATTTTTCAACTGTTACGTCTGAATCTTTAACAAACGGCTGGTCAACCATGCAGATTTCTTCAAGGTACTTACGCATTCTTCCTTCAACCATTTTATCAACGATTTTTTCAGGTTTACCTTCGTTAAGTGCCTGAGTTCTTAAGATTTCTCTTTCATGATTCAGCTCATCTTCAGATACCTGCTCTTTAGATACAAACTTAGGGTTTAAAGCAGCTGCATGCATTGCTACATCTTTAGCGATAGAAGCATCAGTTGTACCTTCAACAGTCGCTAATACACCGATACGTCCGCCTAAATGCAGATATTCACCGAATGAATCATTGTCTGTTTTAGTTTTGATTTCAAATCTTCTAAGAGTCAGTTTTTCACCGATTTTAGAAACTTCTTCTGTCATTCTGTCTTCAACAGCCTGACCGTTGATTTCAGATTTATTTAAAGTTTCAAGATCTGCAGGTTTAGTTTCAAGAATGTGGTCCGCAATATCCTTAACAAGTTTTTGGAATCCTTCGTTACGTGCAACGAAGTCTGTTTCGGAATTGATTTCAACGATTACTGCATCGTTACCTTTAGATTGAACATATACAGTTCCTTCTGCAGCAACACGGTCTGCTTTTTTAGCAGCTTTCGCGATTCCTTTTTCACGAAGGAAGTCAATCGCTTTATCGATATCTCCATCAGTTTCTTGAAGTGCTTTTTTGCAGTCCATCATACCAGCACCAGTTTTTTCACGAAGTTCTTTTACTAATTTTGCTGTAATAGCCATTCATAGTCCTCCCAGGTATTTATTTTAAAAAAGGTGATAAGAGTCATTACTTATCACCGTTATTGCACTATTATTCGTTATCGCTTTTTTCTTCAGTTGCTTCTGCAGCTTCTTCGTTCAAATCAATGTTCTGCTCTTCAGCAACATCTTCATTGGAAACACCTTGCTGTCCTTCTAAAACAGCATCTGCCATTTTACCAGTCATCAGGCGTACTGCACGAATTGCATCATCGTTTGCAGGGATAACGTAGTCTATTTCATCCGGGTCACAGTTAGTATCAACCATCGCAACGATAGGAATGTTTAATTTTTTCGCTTCTGCAATCGCATTGCGTTCTTTTCTTGGGTCCACGATGAATAATGCTTTAGGCATTTCTTTCATATCACGGATACCGCCAAGGAATTTAATCAAACGATCATATTCTTTACGAAGTTCTCCAACTTCTTTTTTAGGAAGTACATCGAAGATACCGTCTGCTTCCATTTTTTCAATTTCATCAATACGTCTGATACGTTTTGAAATTGTTTTATAGTTAGTCAGAATACCACCGAGCCATCTTTGGTTCACATAAAGCTGTCCAGCTCTTTCAGCTTCTTCTTTGATTGCATCCTGAGCCTGCTTCTTAGTACCAACGAAAAGTACTTTTCCGCCGTCTTCAGAAACACTTTTAACGAAGTCGTAAGCTTCTGCAACCTTTTTAACTGTTTTTTGTAGATCAATGATGTAGATGCCGTTTCTCTCAGTGAAGATATATCTCTTCATTTTTGGGTTCCAACGACGTGTCTGATGTCCGAAATGTACACCAGCTTCAAGCAATTGTTTCATAGTAATAACTGCCATGATAAATTTCCTCCTATTTGTTTTACCTCCAATACTGTTAACATTAACCACTCTAATTGATAAAGAGCACCGGTTAACACACTACAGTATTGTGTGTATTGGCATATTTATGCCGTTTAATAATATATCATATACCTTTAAACAAAGCAACAGATTAATTAGCTGTCTTTTCTAAGTTCAGGAAGGAAGTCCTCTTTTTTCACTTTAATGAAAGTACCCTTCATACCAAGTGAACGTGATTCAATTACGCCTGCACTTTCAAGTTTACGCAGCGCATTAACAATTACAGAACGGGTAATACCGACTCTGTCGGCAACTTTAGACGCTACAAGGAGCCCCTCATCCGCATTTAATTCATCAAAAATGTGTTCAATTGCTTCACGCTCTGAGTATGATAATGAACGGATTGCCATAGCAATACTTGCTTTATCACGCGCTTTTTGTTCGATTTCTTCATGTTTCTCACGAAGAATCTCCATACCTACTACTGTACCCGCATATTCAGCAAGAACTAAATCTTCTTCTTTAAATGAATCAGATTCACGCCCAAGCACCAACGTACCTAAACGTTCACCGCCGCCGTAAATCGGCAGAATGCATGTATCAGACTCCTGGAAAGAATCCTCTGTAGGGAATACTGTTAGTTCATCTTCAAATGCAATATTTTCTAAAGTTTCACTGATTCTCATAATCTTATTGACATAAACATCAGGGAACTGACGATCTTCAAGCATTGCATTAATCCGTTCATTTGTAATCTCCTGGCTGACACCGTATCCAAGCAGACGCCCTCTTCTTGATACGATAAAGACGTTACATTCCAATACGCGGCTGACTTTGTCTGCAACTTCGTTGAAGTCTACCTTTACCCCCGAATGACTTTGAATCAATGTGTTAATCTCTCTTGTTTTTTGTAATAAACTGACCATTTATATACTTCCTTTCTTTTCCTATAATATAAATTCACTTAAATTTCTATCTGCTTTAATTTTATTTAATTTGCCCTGTACATACTGTTTTGTTACTTCTACATGAGCACCTTGCATGCCGCTTGCTTCAAACAATAATTCTTCCAGCAGTGTTTCAAGAATAGTATGCAGACGTCTGGCACCGATATCATCAGTGTCTGTGTTAACCTGAAACGCAATATCGGCAAGTTCTGTAATGGCTTCATCCGTAAATGAAATCGTTACATCTTCCGTTTGAAGGAGTGCTTCATACTGCTTCAAGAGAGAACTCCTCGGTTCCTTTAGAATCTTCTCAAAGTCCTCTGCTTTCAACTTGTCAAGTTCCACACGAATCGGGAAACGTCCCTGCAGTTCAGGAATTAAGTCACTCGGTTTTGAAACATGGAATGCTCCGGCACCGATAAACAGAATGTGTTCCGTATTAATCGGACCATACTTTGTTTGAATTCGTCCGCCTTCAACAATCGGCAGAATGTCACGCTGGACACCCTCTCTTGAAACATCACCTGAATTTTGATTGCTTTTTGCAATTTTATCCATTTCATCAATGAAAATAATGCCCATCGTTTCAGCAAGCTGGATTGCCTCATCATTAACACCGTCCGTATCAATCAGCTTTTCTGCTTCTTCACGTTTTAAATATTCACGCGCAGATTTTACAGGAAGCGTTCGTTTGTGCTTTTTCTTCGGCATAAACTGCTTCAGCATATCCTGCATACCGCTGTCATCCATTCCAGGCATCATCATACCGGAAGGATTCTGTTCCTGTTCGACATCAATTGTCACTTCAACATTCTCAAGCTTCCCGTCCTCAAGATCCCGTTTAATTTCAGACCGTTTGGTCTTCACATCATCCGTTACCTCTTCATACTCTTCACCTTGTTGATTCATCAGCATCTCAAACGGGTTGGATGCCTGCTTGGTGCGTTTCTTTCCCGGGGCAATCAGTCCGGCAAGGCGGACATTGGCGAGACGGAGTGCATCTTCTTCAACTGCTGCCATCTTTTCATCTTTGACTATATTCACACTGACTTCCACCAGGTCTCTAATCATGCTCTCAACATCTCTACCCACATAGCCGACTTCAGTAAACTTAGTCGCTTCCACTTTAGTGAAAGGTGCTCCGGTCAGCTTGGCCATTCTCCGTGCAATCTCTGTTTTTCCGACACCTGTCGGACCAATCATTAAAATATTCTTCGGAATCACTTCATCTCTTAAATCATCATCCAAAAGCATTCTTCGGAAACGGTTTCTCATAGCTATTGCTACTTTACGTTTTGCATCATTCTGCCCGATGATATCTTCATCAAGACGTGCTGTAATTTCCCTCGGAGTAAGGTTTTGTCTCAATGTCAACGCTCCTTTAATCTATTGTTTCCACAATGATATTATCATTTGTAAATACACATATTTCACTTGCGATACCGAGACTGTCTTTCGCAATAGTCTCCGCACTTAAATGTTCACCGTGTTTTGTCATTGCGCGTCCCGCAGCGAGTGCATAGTTCCCGCCGCTGCCGATTGCAAGAATACCGTCATCCGGTTCAATCACTTCACCAGTACCCGATACTAAAAGAAGTGTATCCTTATCCATCACAATAAGCATCGCTTCCAGTTGACGCAGAATTTTATCCCCGCGCCACTCTTTTGCAAGTTCCACAGCTGCTCTTTGGAGGTTGCCGTTGTATGAGTGCAGATTCGCTTCAAACTTTTCAAATAAAGTAAATGCATCTGCCACACTTCCCGCAAAACCCGCAACCACTTTACCATCAAAAAGGCGTCTTACCTTTTTAGCAGTATGTTTCATTACCACCTGGTTGCCGAGTGTCACCTGTCCATCACCCGCCATCGCTTTTGAGCCCTGATGATTAATCGCAAAAATCGTTGTCATTATTCATTGTCACCTCTTTTTATTTCCTGGATGTGCATTCATATACGTTTTTCTCAACTGCTCTTTTGATACATGCGTATATCTCTGTGTCGTTGACAGTGAATCATGGCCGAGCAGGTCCTGAACCGCCCTGAGATCTGCACCGTTATTCAGCATATGTGTTGCAAAGCTGTGTCTGATTTTATGAGGATGCAGATGAAACGCAGCACTGCTTTTTTTTACCATCATATCCACGATGTATCTTAAACCTCTTGAAGTCAGTGCCGCACCTCTATGGTTCACCCATAACGACCCGCATGCATTAATGTCATATGAAAACTCATCAATATACTGCTGCAGTGCCTCTTTTGCACTGTCATTGAAAGGAACAATTCTTTCCTTGTTTCCTTTACCCGTCACTTTCAGCAGCTGATAATCCAAATCAATACGTGACAGCCTGAGAGATAACAGCTCACTTGAACGAATACCCGTCGCATAAAACAGCTCCAGCACTGCCAAATCACGTGAATACATCTTTGACTGTTTATCCAGCGAATCAAACAGCATTTGAATTTCATTTTCATATAAAAATGAAGGGAGCGGTTTATCTTTTTTCGGGAAAGGCAGATTGACAAAAGGATTCGCTTCAACCTCGCCTGAATCTATCAAGTAATTATAAAAGCTTCTTAAGGCTGAAATTTTTCTCGAAACGGTTGTTTTTTTATGATTTTTATCATATAGATATGTCAAATAACCTCTTGCATCAATATATTTAAAACTGAAAATATCGAGAGACTCTGTTTCAATATAACGAATAAATTCCATTATATCCAAACGATAACTCGATACTGTGTGCTCAGATAAATTACGTTGAAAAGTCAGCTGCTCTAAAAACGCATTTAGTGCTTCAATGACTTCACCCCCCATTAATCTGAATTTTATCACAATTTTAAATTCATAAGCAATCATTTAATATACGGCTGAATATACCTTTGAAATTACCAACAACTATTCTAATATATTTCAAAGCAAATTGCACATAATAATATGAATATTAATAATATCTTAACAATTATTTTCATATGTTCCATTTTAAAAGTTCTAAAATAAGAAAAATAAACGGAAAACCCATTGTTTCAAGGCTTTCCGAAAAATTTATTAATTATTTTCTTTTTCAGTATAATCACAATTTGAACATTTAACTTGTGATTTCTTTCCTTTTTTAGCTTCAACCAGATAATGGTCACATTTCGGACAATTTCTTGCGATTGGTTTATCCCATGAGATAAAGTCACATTCCGGATACTGGTCACAGCCGTAGAATAATCTGTTCTTTTTGGATTTTCGTTCTACAACTTCCCCTTTTTCACATTTCGGACATTTCACACCGATTGTCTTAACAATCGCTTTTGTATTTCTGCAGTCCGGGAAGTTTGAACATGCCATAAATTTTCCGTAGCGTCCGAGTTTATAAACCATTTCCGAACCGCATTTTTCACATTTCTCTCCTGCCGGCTCATCTTTGATTTCAATTTTCTCCATTTCTTCTTCAGCACGTTTGACCTGCGGTTCAAAACCTTTATAAAAGTCATCAATGACTGTTACCCATGTTAAATCACCATCAGCAATATCATCCAGTCTGCTTTCCATGGAGCGGGTGAAATCTACGTCAATAATATCAGGGAAGTATTCATTCATAGACTGGTTGACGATTTCACCGATTTCAGTCGGAACAAAACGTTTTTGATCCAGCCGGACGTAATTTCTTTTTTGAATAGTATCAAGAGTCGGCGCGAAAGTTGACGGACGGCCGATTCCAAGCTCCTCCAGAGTTTTTACAAGTCGTGCCTCTGTAAATCTCGGCGGCGGCTGAGTGAAGTGCTGTGCAGGTTTAATTTCTTCCGCCTTAACAACCTCGTCCTCTTTTATATCAGGCAGACGATTATTCAGATTTTCATCTTCATCATCTTTACCTTCCACATAAATCTGCATGAAACCTTTAAATTTAATAGTCTGCCCGTTACTTCTGAAAATCACTCCGTTATTGGATAATTCCATTTTAACAGTATCTAAAACAGCAGGTGACATTAAACTTGCTATGAAACGGTCCCATATTAATTTATAGAGACGGTATTGATCACGCGTCAAATACGGTTTAATTTTCTCAGGAGGACGGCTTACAGACGTCGGACGTACTGCTTCGTGAGCATCCTGTGCAGATTCACTCTGCTTGCGTTTTTTCTTTGGTCCGACATGATCACTGCCGTATTTTTCCTTAATGAATTCAGCCGCTTCTGCTTCAGCTACAGGTGATATACGTGTTGAGTCTGTTCTCATATAAGTAATGAGTCCGACTGTCCCCTGTCCCTTAATATCAATACCTTCATAAAGCTGCTGGGCAACCATCATCGTTTTACGTGCTTTGAAATTCAGCTTGCGGGCTGCTTCCTGCTGCAGAGATGAAGTTGTAAAACTTTGTGCAGGGTAGCGTTTCTTTTCCTTTTTCTCTACAGTATCTACCTTAAAGTCATCACCCTTAATTTTTGCCAGTACTTCATTCACATCTTTTTCAGTTGAAAGTTTAATCTTTTTATCAGAAAGGCGATTAAACTTCCCTTCGAAGTTCTTTCTTTTATGCTTGAATGTTCCTGTAATGGACCAGTACTCTTCAGGCTTAAAATTCCTTATTTCATTTTCTCTGTCAATAATCAATCTGAGCGCAACAGACTGTACACGCCCTGCTGATAATCCTTTTTTCACTTTCTTCCACAATACAGGAGAAATATTGTACCCTACCAATCTGTCAAGGATACGTCTTGCCTGCTGGGCATCAACAAGCTTTTGATTAATTTCACTTGGATGTTTAAAACTGTCTTTAACTGCGTCTTTTGTAATTTCATTAAAAACCACGCGTTGATATTCATTATCTTCTCCCAATGCATGTGCTAAATGCCATGCAATAGCTTCACCTTCACGGTCAGGGTCACTTGCAAGAAAAATTTTCTTTGCTTTTTTGGCTTCTTTTTTTAAATCTTTTAATAAAGGGCCTTTTCCACGAATAGTAATGTACTTCGGTTCGTAATTATTTTCCGTGTCGATTCCTGTCTGACTGCGAGGTAAATCCCGAACGTGTCCCATTGACGCAACGACTTTATAACGTTTGCCTAAATACTTTTCAATCGTCTTCGCTTTTGCAGGGGACTCAACAATTACCAGATTATCTGCCACCGTTCGATTACCTCCTTTAGTAATTCTATTTTCAAGTCCAAATATTAAGTGCAAAAATTTGCTTTGTCAACTGTAAAATACTTTTTGTGTCTTTTTAAACTAAATAATCCGGGTTTAATTCCTGAATAATATCACTCGATGAAAGCACTGATTTTGCGCCTTCCTGGATTCTTTTATTGGTCCCTGTGCTTAATGCCGACGTGATATTTCCCGGCAGACACATGCCCGACCGGTTTTCATTTAAAGCCATATCGAGTGTAATCAAACTGCCGCTGTTTTCTTCCGCCTCTGTTACGAGAATCCCTTTTGAAAGACCTGAAATAATACGGTTCCGTCCGATAAATTTCCATTTTTCTATAGTTGAATGCGGGGGATATTCACTGATTGTCAGCCCTTTATCTTCAATTATCTGTCTCGTTTTTTCTGTTGTTTTCGGATAATGAATATCATGACCGAATGCCAGTATTCCAATTGTTTTCACATCATTAATAAGGCTCACCGTATGGGCTGTTTCATCCGCGCCGTACGCAAGTCCTGAGACAATCACATATTCTTTAAGCTCCGGGATCAATGTTTCCAGTGACTTCCTCGTGTATGCCCCTGCCTTACGGCTGCCTACAACGCCGAGCATATCACGGTTCAGAAGAGACGAGTCCCCTTTCAAATACAGTATATACGGGGGATCATAAATTTCTTTTAACAGATGAGGATATTCATCCTCCAAAATCGTTACTGTGGATATCTCTTTTTCTTTCAGTTTTTCTTTTAAAAATACTGGGTTTAAAGATGATGCGTAGTTTATTTTTTTCTTCAAACCACCCGTCATTACGCTGGATTGTTTTTCCGTCATCTGTTTGTATTCAAGCGCTGTAACACCTGCATAGGATAATGTAATCAGTTCCATTTCGACCTCCGTATTTTAGTATCTATATTATAGTAGAAACTAATCATAATTACGCATTACATTCCATTAACAAAATACTGCCGAAAACAGACAAAAAAGAACAGCCTGATGTTCATCAGACTGCTCTTTTAATATAAACATGATGTTTATATGACATTTACTTTACAGTTAAACATTTTTCATATAAACCATCTTCTTTTTTAATACGTTCAATAAGCGTCTCACCAATTTCAGAAGGTGTGTCCGCTGTTTCAATGCCGCACGCATTCATTGTTTTGATTTTTTCGTCTGCAGTCCCTTTACCGCCGGAAATAATCGCACCGGCATGGCCCATACGCTTTCCTGGAGGGGCTGTCACACCACCGATGAAGCCGACAACAGGTTTAGTCATGTTTTCTTTCACCCATTCTGCCGCTTCTTCTTCAGCAGTTCCGCCGATTTCACCAATCATTACAACTGCATACGTTTCAGGGTCTTCATTAAATGCTTCCAGAGCATCAATAAAGTTTGTACCGTTAACCGGGTCCCCGCCGATTCCAACGGCTGTTGTCTGGCCGATTCCAGCCTGGGTTAACTGATGAACCGCCTCATAAGTCAGTGTACCTGAACGGCTGACTACGCCGACATGTCCTTTTTTATGAATATAACCCGGCATGATTCCGATTTTACATTCATCTGCAGTGATTACACCAGGACAGTTAGGTCCGACAAGACGTGTTTTCTTGCCTTCTAAATAACGTTTCACTTTTACCATATCAAGAACCGGAATATGCTCAGTAATACAAATTGCCATATCCAGTTCAGCATTTGCGCACTCGATGATAGAGTCTGCAGCAAATGGTGCAGGCACGTAAATGACAGAAACTGTCGCACCGGTTGCTTCTTTTGCTTCTTCAACAGTATTGAATACAGGCACACCTTCCACTTCCTGGCCGCCTTTACCTGGAGTTACACCGGCAACAATTTTAGTGCCATACTCAAGCATCTGCGTTGTATGGAAATGTGCTGTTGCACCAGTAATTCCTTGTACCATTACTTTTGTATCTTTATCAATAAAAACACTCACAGTAAATTCCTCCGTTATCGATTATTATTTTCCAACTGCTTCAATAATTTTCTGTGCACCTTCAGCCATTGTACCTGCCGGGATAATGTCATATCCTGATTCTTCCAGGATTTTTTTACCTTTATCAACATTTGTACCTTCAAGGCGTACCACTAAAGGAATTTCAAGACCGACATTTTCAACTGCACCGACAACACCTTCAGCAATGACATCACATTTCATGATTCCGCCGAAAATGTTTACAAAAATACCTTTCACACCTTCGTCACCAAGAATGATTTTGAATGCTTCGGTAACTTTCTCAGTCGTTGCACCGCCCCCTACATCAAGGAAGTTTGCGGGCGTTCCGCCGAAATGATTGATTGTATCCATCGTTGCCATCGCAAGTCCTGCACCGTTAACCATACAGCCGATATTGCCGTCTAATGCAACATAGGACAAGTCATATTTTGAAGCCTGGATTTCTTTTGGATCTTCTTCTTCCAAGTCACGGAGTTCAACGATTTTCTTTTGTCTGAAAAGTGCATTGGCATCAAAGTTAATCTTTGCATCAAGTGCAAGGACGTCACCTTCACCAGTTGTTACAAGTGGATTGATTTCAACAATTGAGCAATCTGTATCGATAAATACTTTGTATAAAGACAGAATTAATTTAGCTGCCTTTCCTACAGATTCCTTAGGAATATTTATATTGAAAGCGAGACGTCTTGCCTGATAAGGCATCAAGCCGACAACAGGGTCAACGACTTCTTTAAAGATTTTTTCAGGTGTTTCTGCTGCAACCTCTTCAATCTCAGTTCCGCCTTCTTCGGACCCCATTAATACAACACGGTCTGTCGCACGGTCCACTACAAAGCCGATATAATATTCTTTTTGAATATCGCAGCCTTCTTCGACGAGAAGACGCTGTACTTCTTTACCTTCAGGTCCTGTTTGATGTGTAACCAATACTTTACCAAGCAGTTCTTTAGCATAATCTTTCACTTCATCCAAAGATTTAGCAATTTTGACACCGCCTGCTTTACCTCTTCCACCTGCGTGGATTTGAGCTTTAACAACATAGACTTTAGAGTCCAGTTCTTTAGCTACACTAACAGCTTCTTCCGGAGTGTAAGCGACACCGCCGTTCGGTACGTTTACGCCCATGGAGCGAAAGATTTCTTTCCCTTGATACTCATGGATATTCATGTTCATCCTCCTAAGACTTTTTATAACACTGTACATTTCAATTATAGAAAACGCATACTTCATTGTAAACAACGATGTTTACTATTTTACAGTAAATTTCGACTTTATTGGTTCAAATGTCTTTCTATGAATCGGAGTAATCCCATTTTTTTCTAAACCATCCAGATGTGTGGAAGTCCCGTAACCTTTGTTTTTGCTGAAATCATATCCTGGATACTTTAAATCATATGCTTCCATCATGCTGTCTCTTGTTGTCTTCGCTATAATACTTGCAGCTGCGATTGAAACACTTCTCTGGTCACCCTTAATCAGGGATGTTTCTTCAATACCACAGTTTAAGGTCATCGCATCCACTAAAAGATGATCCGGCTGTTTTTTTAAATTGGAAACAGCTCTTTTCATGGCACATTTAGCCGCTTCATATATATTCATTTCATCAATTTCTTCAACCGTTGCAATTCCTATTCCGTAATCTGCTTCCTGCATAATAATTTCACGAAAGGAAAGCCGTTTTTTTAATGACAGCTTCTTTGAATCATTGAGTCCCGGCAGATAAAAATCAGCAGGCAGAATCACCGCAGCGGCTACAACTTCTCCCGCGAGCGGTCCTCTCCCTGCTTCATCAATACCGGCAACAAAGCTGTCGGTATGCTGTAATTCAAACGCCATCATTTCATGATATTCATCACGAAGCTGTATTTCTTTTACCAGCTGGTTCCGACGTGATTTTAATGCATTTTGAACACCTTTACGCGGATCCTCCTGATACTCGGAGGACTGCAGTGCTTCAAGTGTATTAATGCATTTAATATCAGAGACAGACGATTTAATGGTCTTCATTATAATCCTCAACCTTATCAAATGTGTACGCACCGATTTTACCCTGTCTGATATCATAAATAATCCGCAGTGTAACGGCCTCATAATTAATTTCATTGCCGCTCATTTTAAGTCCTCTTGAAATTCCGACTTTATCATAGACTTTTACAATCTCTGTATCTTCAGTGATATCGATATTATAGAATTTATTAAAATCTTCAAGTGCATTCTGCTGCATATACTGGATACCGAAAATCGCCACCTCATCAAGCGGCACCACAGAATCTTTAATCGCCCCTGTTAAAGAGAGTTTTTTACCTACTGTCTCATCCTCAAACTTCGGCCATAAAATTCCCGGCGTATCCAGGAGTTCCATTCGTTTACCGGCTTTAATCCACTGCTGCTTTTTAGTTACACCAGGTGTGTTGCCGGTCTTTGCGATATTTTTCTTCGCGATATTATTGATGACTGTAGACTTTCCGGCATTTGGAATTCCGATGATCATCGCACGGATTGCACGCTTATTTATCCCTTTGTTTTCCATTCTCTCAAAAATTTCAGCTGTTGCTCTTTCAGCAGCAGGTTCAATTTTATTCATAATGTTATTCATTTTGCCGTACAGCGTAATGGGATGCTGGCCTTTTCTCTTAAAATGACTCATCCACTTATCAGTTTCACGCTCATCCGCTAAATCCATCTTGTTTAAAATAATGACACGCGGCTTATGATCCGTGATTTCATCAAGCATCGGATTATGGCTGGAATATGGAATACGTGCATCTAAAATCTCAATTACAACATCTACTTTTTTTAAATTTTCTTCAATCTGCCGGCGGGCTTTAGCCATATGTCCGGGAAACCAGTTAATACTCATTTTAATTACAGTCCTTTCTTCAGTCTGAGATATTACTCAGTTTTAATTATTCATTTATACTTCTATATTCAACGCTACTCTATCATAGTTATCTTGCATTAAATTGTCTAGTCTTTTTGAAATTTTATGTTGAAGAATTTTCTAAAGACACGTGATTAAAAAAATAGGACGTCATTGTTAACGAGATTCACACTGAATTCTTTACTTTATACCATTTATATACCCAAACATTATATAATATAATGTTTAAATTCCGGCCGGATGTGCTATTAACTATTAAAGGAGGTGACCTTCATGACGCTCGAATTTATTTTAATTCTACTAGTCATTATAATGATTATTTCATTTATACTTGCGAAAATAAAAAAGAGGCCGAAACAAGATTTCCGAAGTGTTGATTCTGTTCTGCCGGAAGTGAGGGAGAGACTGAATAGTGATGAAGATTCTGTAAAAATAATTAAGTATGTCCGGGAGGAAACAGGACTCGGCCTTATCGATGCAAAGGCTTTAGTTGACCGGGAAAAAGGTGATGGCACGCGGATGGATGACAAAGAATTAGCTGATTCTGTTGACGCGATGCTTCTTGAAGGAGAAAGTGAAATAAAAATCATTAAACATGTGAGGACAGAAACCGGCCTCGGTCTTAAGGACGCGAAGGATTATGTAGATGAAGTAAAAAATAAGCAGTAAAAAAACCCTTGGATATCCAAGGGTTTTCATCTAATCGATGATTATCGAATTTCTTTAATACGCGCTGCTTTACCGCGAAGGTTACGCAGGTAGTACAATTTAGCACGACGTACACGACCACGACGTGTCACTTCGATTTTTTCGATTTTTGGTGTGTGTACAGGGAAAGTACGTTCAACACCAACACCGTAAGAAATTTTACGTACAGTGAAAGTTTCAGAAATACCGCCGCCGCGACGTTTGATTACGACACCTTCAAACACCTGGATTCTTTCACGGCTTCCCTCTATGATACGTACGTGAACACGTACAGTGTCTCCTGATTTGAATTCAGGAAGATCTGATTTAAGCTGACTTTGTGTCAACTCGTTAATAAGTTGTTGTGACATTATATTCTTCTCCTTCTTCCAATTATCTTGCCGGTTATAGCAGCGGATGATTGTGATATGTGCGTTTTGCACTCGTATAATATTACCATATTGTAAAGTGTGTTTCAACTCTAACTTCGTTAATTTCTTCTATATTAATTATCCAGTAAATCCGGACGGCGTTCACGCGTCCGTTTCAGGCTTTCTTCAGTTCTCCACTCTTCAATCAGCTTATGATTCCCGCTGATCAGTACATCCGGCACTTTCATACCTCGGTATTCACGCGGCCGTGTATAATGTGGATGTTCAAGCATTCCCGTTGAAAAAGAGTCCTCCTGATGACTTGCCTCATTTGACAGTACACCCGGAATCAGCCGGACAATCGCATCTGTCATCGTCATACTTGCAAGTTCACCGCCTGTAAGTACATAGTCTCCGATGGACACTTCATCAGTCACCAATGTTCTGATTCTTTCATCATATCCTTCATAATGACCGCTGATGAACACAATATTCTCTTCTGTTGATAAATCTTCAGCCATTTTCTGATTAAACGGACTGCCCTGCGGACACAGTAAAATCACTCTCGGTTTTTCAACATTGATTTTATCCATGGCGTTAAAAATCGGTTCGGGTTTCAACACCATACCGGCACCGCCGCCGTATGGATAGTCATCCACTTTATTATGTTTGTCCTCCGAATAATCACGGAAGTTAATCAAGTGGTAATCGACAATCCCTTTTTCCTTTGCACGGGCTAAAATAGAGGAATTCAGTACACCCTCATACATCTCTGGAAAGAGTGTCAAATAGTGTATATTCATTCAAGAAGACCCTCCATAGGAGTTATCGTGACTAGTTCGTTTTCAAGATCAATATCAGTGATAATATCTTCAATATAAGGAATCATGTATTCTTTGTCACCCTTGACCACCCATACATCATTGGCACCTGTTTGAATAATATTGATGACTTTTCCGAGGGTACGGCCGTCATCAGTCTCAACATTCAGACCAATGATTTCATCAAAATGAAATTCCCCCTCTTCAAGGGTCAACTCAACACTTTCATCATCCTGAAGCACATCTTTGCCTTTTAAATGTTCGACTTCGTTAATGTTTGTTACTCCTTCAAATTTAACTAAATGAAAGTTTTTATGTGTGCGGTATTGAGTGATTTCATAGTTCTCATTATTTATCTTAACAATATTGCCCGGCGCAAATCGTTCAGCAGTAAAATCCGAGGCACTTACAATTTTAACTTCACCTTTGATGCCGTGAAAATTTACGACTCTGCCTATTGTAATATCCATTTATTCATCCACCTTATCCATTTCTCTTAACAGTAATATATATTATACGGGTTTTAACTGTCACCGTAAATCAAATTTCTTCATTTGCCAGTGCATAGTTTACAGCCTCATGCGCATGAATTTCAGTCGTATCAAATAACGGCAGAGCGGAATCTGACTGATCAATCAAAAGACCGATTTCAGTACATCCGAGAATAATCCCTTCTGCTCCCCTGTCAGCAAGTCTCCGGATGACCGAACAGTACTGTTCTTTGGATTCCGTTTTAATCTCTCCTCGGCATAATTCTTCAAAAATGATAGTATTAATCAGCTCCCGGTCTGCTTCATCCGGCACTATAATATTGATTCCTGAATCCTTAATTCTCCCTTTATAGAAATCCTGCTCCATTGTATATTTTGTACCGAGAAGCCCTGCTGTTTTTATGCCTTCCTCTTTAATCACCTGAGCTGTTGCATCTGCGATATGCAGAACCGGTATATTTATTTCCTTCTGAATATATTCCGACACCTTATGCATCGTATTGGTACAAATCAATATAAAATCAGCACCCGCCTGTTCAAGTAAAAGAGCTGCCCGCTTTAAAATATCCGCTGCATCACCCCACCTGCCCTCTGACTGGCAGCGTTCTATAATTTCAAAATCAACACTGTACAGTATACATTCAGCAGAATGAAGGCCACCTAGCCTGTTGTTGATTTCTTCGTTTATCATCCGGTAGTATTCTGCTGTAGATTCAAAGCTCATACCCCCGATTAAACCGATTGTTTTCATGTTCATTCCTCCAGACAAAATATTAAAAACTCCTACTGTTATTCTACATGCTGAAATTTGTGATTACCTTGCTCTGTACTGATGATTTGCGGGTTCAAATGGTGTAAAGTACGTTACTGAGTAATCAAGGCTGATCATTTCGCTGTACTCAAAAATTCTACCGTCTTCTAAAATACCTCTGTTAATAATCTTCATTGCGGGTTCACCTTTTTTACAATTTAAAAGTTCTGCATCTTCTTTGGATATAGAAACAGGTGTATAAGTAGTTATGAAATGAGATATTTTATATCCTGCGTTTTGAACAAACTCGTGAACTGATTGTGTAATCACTTTTTCAGTTATCTCAGGAAACAGCTGATAAGGAAGCCATGACGTTTCAATTTGTCTTTTTTGATAGTCAATAATTCTTACACGCTTATACTCCCATAATTTCTTCCCCTTAGAATTCAGATCAAAGATTTTTAATAATTCATCACTGGATTGTATCTTTTTAAGATACACAATTTTTGATTGAATTTCCGTAAATTTTTTTTGCGTTAAAGAATTATATATTAAAGGACCTTTATACTTTGTGTCCATTACAATCGAACCCGATCCATGAATTACTTTGATACTTCCTATTTCTACAAGTTTTTTTACAGCTTCTCTGATAGTATAACGGGATACTCCGTAAATATCAGCCAATGTTCTTTCAGTAGGAAGCTTTTGACCTGCTTTATATTTATTCTGATATATTTTACTGAGAATATCGTCTGAAACAAAGTCTCTTTTCTTCAAATTCATTCCTCCCTCCCCATATTTACTATCAATTATGAACTATTTATTTTTCCATGTCATGAATCTCATTACAGAAAACGCTGTCATAAACAAACAGAAAACAACCCGCAGTTAAACACTGCGGGTCTCTTTAAGGCGTGTGCACAGAGCCATTCGGAAGTCTCGCTTCTGTCCATTCATGTTTCCGGTAATATACAGGATATTTTTCGACCATTTCTTCATTAAATGAAACACCGATACCTGAACGTTCCATTGGATAAATATAGCCGTCTGTTACTTCAAAATCAGAAGGAAACATTTCTTTTGTAGTTTCATCAGTAATCTGCAGTTCCTGAATGGCTGCAGAAGATAAATGGATGTTCAAATGAGTGTTGACTGCTGTAGCAATAGGCGTCATATCAGACGGGCCGTGCCAGGCAATTCTAACACCAAAACTTTCACATAATGCAGCCAGCTTCAATGCCGGTGTAATTCCCCCTATCTGTGAAACATGACACCGGATATAATCAATATGCCTGTTTACAATGATTGATTTCCACTCCATTGGATTGTTAAAAAGTTCTCCTGTCGCTATTGGAGTTGTACATTGTGACCTGAGCTGGGCGAGCCATTCATTTTGATCAGGAGGCAGTATATCTTCCAGAAAATAAGGTTTGTACTGTTCTAAATCTTTAGCGAGTTGAAGTGCCTGATTCGGTGACAGTCTCTCATGTACATCATGCAGGAAATGAATATCATAACCATATTTCTCTCTTAATGCTTTAAACATCCGTACAACATCTTTCATGTAAATATCAGGATCATAATATTCACCGGTGCCCTGTGTACTTACTTTATGCATTTTTTGATTTTTACCGCCGTATTTACCCAGCTGGCACCGGATATGACGATACCCTTTATCAATCAGTGCATCTACGTTTTCGAAAAGTTCCTCTAATGTAAGACCGTCTGCATGTGTGTATGCTGCCACAGCTTCTTTTGACTTGCCGCCAAGAAGCTGATACAAAGGCATATCTGCAAGCTGAGCCTTAATATCCCATAAAGCCATATCTACTCCTGCAATCGCATTATTGAGAATCGGACCATTTCTCCAGTAGGCATTCACCATCATCACATTCCATAAGTCTTCAATATGATTAGCATCCCGGTCTGTCAGTAAAGGCTTTAAATATTCTTCAACAACATTTAAAACCGCAAGCGGACGCTGCTGAAAAGTTGCACACCCGTAACCCGTAATGCCTTTGTCAGTCTCAACCTTTACAACAACAAGATTATGACGGTGCGGATTTGTTCCAAATGCCTCAATATTTGTTATAAGTGTAGGTTCCAATATAATAGCTCCTTCGTTTTCAATTAAACAGCTTTCCAAAATTGATTTATGCTTATGATTAAATCACACTAAAATTCCTTCGTCAATTTGGTTGAAAAACCATATCATTTATATCTATTTACCATACCAATTCAAACTGTCAATAGATTAAAATACTTTTATATCAAGGATAACAAGAGTGTTTTGGTTTTTATCACAATTTTTCAGCCACTGATTACTATGCTATTATAAGTCTGTCAAATTAAAGTTGCTGTAAAACTTTAAAAACAGAAAAAGGTGAAATGATGGATAAAAAGACTATACAAAAAATCATAGAAAATGTTGGAGGTGAAAACAATATTAAAAAAGTCTGGCATTGTATGACCAGGCTGCGTTTCGACTTGAAGGACGACTCATTAATTAATCACGAAGAGATTAAAGCATTAAAAGATGTAATGGGTGAACAGTTAAATAATGATCAGTATCAAATTATTCTCGGTACAAATGTAAGCGCTTATTATGAAGCGGTATCAGAAGAGCTGGGTAAATCAGATGATACCCCGGAAACGAGTGATTCCCCTGATAAAAAGAAAGGATTTATCTCCCGTCTTCTGGATATTGTTTCCGGTGTATTCGGCCCCGTGGTTCCTGCTATTGCCGGCGCAGGGATGATTAAAGGGCTGCTCGCCGGGTTAATCGCCCTTGACATACTTTCTGAAGACACCCAAACTGTTGCAATATTAGATTTAATCGCAAGCAGTGTTTTTCATTTCCTGCCGTTTTTCCTTGCGGTCTCTGCAGCAAGAATTTTTAAAACAAATGAATATCTCGCCCTGGCAGTTGCAGGTGGATTTATGTATCCAACTTTGATGAATGCCGCACAGGAAGGAAATATTTCTTCATTCAGTTTTATAGGTATGCCCATCCCTGTAATTGATTACAGTGCAAGTATCATTCCAATAATTTTGTCAATATGGGCACTGAGTCATATCCATAAATGGGTAGACAAATTCATGCCGAATGTTTTAAAGACAGTATTTACTCCAACAGTTACACTGTTTATTGCCATTCCTGTCGCATTAATCATCGGCGGTCCTCTTGGAAATTACGTTGGTATCGGACTTGCTCATTTTGTTGACTTATTATTTGATATTTCTCCAGTGCTTGCAGGGATTGTTGTAGGTGGTATCCGCCCGATTGCTATTGTATTCGGAATGCATCACGCTTTGACACCGGTTGCTTTGCAGAATTTCGCCACATCAGGATTTGATATGCTTATGCCGATGTTTTTCATGACTAATATGGCTATTGCAGGTGCAACACTGGCTATGTTCTTCAAATTAAAAAATAAAAAGGATAAATCCATAGCCCTGTCAGCTGCTGTATCTGCTTTTCTCGGAATTACAGAACCCGCACTATTCGGTGTCCTGATTAAGTATAAGAAAGCATTTATCGCATGTACAATCGGCAGTTCAATTGCTGCTACTTTCTTCGCTGTTTTCGGAGTTAGAATTTACGGATATATCTTATCAAGTATTGTAAGTCTTGTTGCTTATGTCGGACCATACTTCACTTATGCAATTATCGGTATTATTATTGCAATCGGAGTATCTTTCCTGCTCACTTATATCCTCGAGAGAAGAAAAAGAGCATAATTTCATTATTAAAATCATTCTATGGCTGACGGAGATTATTATCTCCGTCTTTTTATTTCAACAAATTATTCCAAAATAAAAACCCCTCAACAATAGTTGAAGGGCTGATATCTGATGTTCTAGTCAACATCAACAAACACTTTCTTTGAACTGCCATGATTCGCATTGGAAACGATAATACGGATAGACTTAATGACACGCCCGCCTTTTCCGATGACACGTCCAACATCATCCTCATGAACAGAAATTTTGTAAGAAACATTGTACTGTGTTTCTGATTCATCAATCTGTAAATCTTCGGGATGCTCAAGCATTGGTTCAAGAATTGTTTGCAGTAATTTTTTCATGGGCATTATTTCCCAAGTTTCGCATTATGGAATTTTTCCATAATACCTTTACGACTTAAAATGTTACGTACAGTGTCACTTGGTTGTGCACCATTACCTAACCATTTAAGTGCTTTTTCTTCATCTACAGTGATATTTTCTTCACTTTTAGATACTGGGTTATATGAACCGATTTGCTCGATGATACGGCCATCTCTTGGGCTACGTGAATCAGCAGCAACTATACGGTAGTAAGGATTTCTTTTAGAACCCATACGAGTTAATCTTAATTTTACAGCCATTAGTAATGAACTCCTTTCTCTCTTCAATTTCACCTTTATAACTATATCAGATAAAAAAAGCCTTGTAAAGACTTTTTCCTTTACAAGACTTTTATTTTAAAACGGCAGTCCCATGTTGCCAAATGGGTTCTTTTTCTTTCCTTTGCCGCTGGTCATCTGTTTCATCATTTTCTTCATATCATTAAACTGTTTTAACAATCGGTTAATCTCCTGCAGCGACCGTCCGGATCCTTTTGAAATCCTTTTTTTCCGGCTGGCATTCAATTTTTCCGGGTGTTCACGTTCATAAAGTGTCATCGAACGGATGATTGCCTGAACATGATCAATTTCTTTACCTGAGAAGCTCATTTTATCGAGCCCTTTGATTTTGTTTGCCCCCGGCATCATTTTCAGAAGCTCATCGAGCGGCCCCAATGTTTTTACCTGATCCATCTGTTCCAAGAAATCATCGAGAGTAAAGCTTTGATCTTTTAATTTTTGTTCCAGCTTTTTCTGTTCTTCTTCATCTACATTTGTCTGTGCTTTTTCAATAATCGACAGAACGTCACCCATTCCGAGGATTCTCTGTGCCATACGGTCCGGGTGGAATGCTTCAAGCCCGTCCATTTTTTCACTCATACCGATAAATTTAATCGGTTTTTCAGTCACTGAACGGATAGACAGTGCTGCCCCGCCGCGTGTATCACCATCAAGCTTCGTCAATGTGACACCTGTAATATCAAGGAGCTCATTAAATGTTTCTGCAACATTCACTGCATCCTGACCAGTCATTGAATCGACAACAAGCATGATTTCGTCCGGCTCAGCAATGTCCTTGATTTCTTTTAATTCATTCATCAAATGCTCATCAATATGCAAACGGCCCGCAGTATCAATAATCACTGTATCTAAATGCTGTTCTTTCGCATGACTCATTGCTTTTGTCACGATTTCCTGAGGCTTCACCTGATCTCCCATATTAAATACCGGGATATCAATTTGTTTTCCGACAGTCTCAAGTTGATCAATCGCTGCCGGTCTGTATATATCACCGGCAACAAGTAATGGTTTTTTATTAAATTTCTTTCTCAGATGAAGTGCAAGTTTACCTGCAGTTGTCGTTTTACCCGCACCCTGCAGTCCGACCATCATAATGACTGTCGGCGGTTTGTTTGCGAGATTAATCTTTTGATTATCTCCACCCATTAAATCGGTTAATTCTTCTTTTACAATTTTTATTACCTGCTGTCCCGGTGTCAGGGACTGCATTACGTCACTGCCGAGTGCGCGTTCTTTAACCTGGTTGATAAACTGTTTTACCACCTTAAAGTTAACATCCGCTTCCAAAAGGGCAAGTCTGACTTCACGCATCATTACTTTAACATCAGACTCCGTTACCTTACCCTTACTTTTAATCCGGTCCATCGTGGCTTGAAGACGTTCGCCTAAACCTTCGAATGCCATGTGTTTTCCCCCTAATCCAATGATTCCAATTGGTCTAATATTTCCGTTGTTCTGTCGTTGTTTTTATCATTAAGCAATTGCTTTAATTCTGCATATAATTCCTGTCTTTTGACAAAATTAGCATACATACCTAAGTTTGTTTCATAATCCTCAAGTAAATCTTTTGTGCGCTTTAGATTATCATAAACTGCCTGTCTTGTCACATTAAGTGTCTCTGCAATCTCACTGAACGAATAGTCTTCCAGGTAATAAAGTTCCACATAACCCCGCTGTTTATCTGTAAGAAGTGAGTGGTAAAAATCATACAGATAATTCATGCGCATTGTACGCGCGAGTTCATCATGCATTGTCTTCATCTTCCAGTGCTTCATCAACAGAATCATCAATCATATCGGCGAATAAGCCGTATACATAGTTTTCTGCACTGAACTCCTGCAGATCATCCATCTGCTCGCCGAGACCGACAAATTTAACAGGGATACCGAGCTCATTTTTAATCGCCAGCACGATACCGCCTTTTGCTGTACCGTCAAGCTTCGTTAATACAATTCCGGTCACATCTGTTACTTCTTTAAATGCTTTTGCCTGCGTCAGGGCATTCTGTCCTGTCGTTGCATCAAGCACAAGAAGTGCCTCATGAGGTGCTTCAGGGACCACTTTCTGAATCACTTTTTTGATTTTGGACAGCTCATTCATCAAATTACCTTTATTCTGAAGACGTCCTGCAGTATCACAAATCAACACATCTGTTCCGCGTTTTTTGGCTGCATTTACAGCATCATACATGACTGCTGCGGGGTCACTTCCCTCAGACTGTCTGATTACATCAACACCGACACGGTCACCCCATACCTGCAGTTGATTAATCGCACCTGCACGGAATGTATCCCCCGCTGCAAGCATTACCTGTTTTCCTTCCTGCTTGTACTTATGTGCCAGTTTACCGATGCTCGTTGTTTTCCCGACACCGTTCACACCGACCACCAGCACAACAGTCAGGCTGTCTGATTGAATGTTGACTTCTTCTGATAATGAGTCATTACGTTCATAAATCTCAATCATTTTTTCAACAATAGTTTCTTTTAAATCTTTAGTATCTGTAATATTTTTAAGCTGCGCTTCTTTTCTCAGCTCATCCGTTAATTCCATTACAGTATTAAAACCGACATCCGCAGAAATCAGTACTTCTTCCAGTGCCTCAAAGAAATCTTCATCAACTGTACGGTATTTAGCCATCAGAGCATTGATTTCATTTTGGAATTTTTCACGGCTCTTCTCAAGACCCTGCTTAAATTTATAGCCGATCTGCTCCTGTTCCCATTCTTCAAACTCCTCAATACTGATCAAGCCGTCATCCAGTTCTGCATCGACTTTCTGCTTTGATTTATCTTCCTGTTTTTTCGGTTGAACCTTCTTTTTAAAACGATCAAACAAGCCCATTAAAGGCACTCCTCTCTATTCAGCACTTTCTTCGTAATCCTTTAAATCAACACTGATCAGCTGACTGACACCGCGTTCCTGCATCGTCACACCGAACAGCCGGTCCGCTTCCTCCATTGTACCTTTTCTATGTGTAATCACAATGAACTGTGTACGGTTTGATAAATTTCGTAAATATTTCGCAAAGCGCACGACATTTGCCTCATCCAGTGCCGCTTCAACCTCATCCAAAATGATGAACGGGCTGGTACGGACTTTCAATATACTGAATAAAAGACTAATCGCAGTCAGCGCCCGCTCTCCGCCGGACAAGAGTGATAATGTTGATAATTTTTTACCCGGCGGCTGTGCATATATTTCAACACCGGATTCCAAATAATCTCCATCTTCAGTTAGTCTGAGCTCTGCCTGGCCGCCGCCGAACATTTCCTTGAATACACCGCCGAAATGGCTGTTTACTTTCTCAAACGTTTCTTTAAAACGGTGTGACACTTCTTCATCCATTTCGTTAATGACTTCAAGCAGTGTTTCTCTCGCTTCAAGAAGGTCATCTTCCTGCTCTTTTAAATAACGGTACCTCGTATTTACTCTTTCAAACTCTTCAATAGAACCGAGATTTACCGGTCCAAGCTCTTCAATACTTTTCTTATTAAGGGAAATCTGAACCCTTTTTTGTTCAATATTCGATAAATCTGTATATTCTTTTTCAGCACGTTCAAATGTCAGCTTATATTCCTCTGACAAATAACTGATTCTCTGTTCAAGTGTCGTATCAAGCTTTTCCTTACGCCCTGTTGCGATTCTGAGATCGTGCTGATAGCGGTCAATCTTGTGATAAATATCTTCACGCTGACTGCTTTTTTTCTGGTAGCTTTCCTTAATATCATGCTGTGTTTCAGAATAGCGGTCTGCTTCTTCATATAACGCATCGACTGTCTCTGTCAGTTTTTCCTGCTCAATATTTAATGCATTAATATCAAATGTACTTAAATCCAGATCGACAATTTCCTGCTCATTTTCAGTCCGCTCTATCCGGGCATTAACATCATTAAGATTTTCAGATACTCTTTCCTGTTCTGTTTCACGATACTTCATACGCTCTTTAATAGACAGAAGCTCCCGTTCAGAGGCATTTCTTTCATCCGTCAGTGTTTTAAGTTCATCTTTCTTTTCCTTATCTGAACTGTTTAACAGGCGGATTTTGTCATCTAGGTCCGAAAGTTCTTTGTCCTTTAATGAAATTCGTTCACTCAGTTCATCCATATCCATCGTATCAACTGATTCGCCCACTTCATTTTCAATCATGCTCAATGATTCAGTCTTTGATTCAATACGATAGTTGAGATTGGAAGTTTTACTTTTTAATTCTTCATATTCTTCTTTAAGACTGGTCCCGGAATTCTCAAGTTCTTCAAGCGCCATACTGACAGATGTAAAATCTTCTCCTGTCCGGGCGGCACTTTTTTCAAGTGATGCAGTCTGCTTCTTAAAATCTGCGAGTTTTTTCTCAGTATCGGAAATTTCTTTTTTCGACTCAATGATTGAACTTTTGTTCGCTCTTGATCCGCCGCTCATGGCACCGCCCGGCATAATGGTTTCACCGTCGAGAGTAACGATTCTCAGTCTCTGGCGGGATTCACGGGCAAGCTGTCTGGCGTGATCCATCGTATCTACAACAACAGTTGTTGACAGCAGGTGGCTGACAATATTCCGGATATCTACAGGTGCTTCTACAATATCTGCAAGCACCTTGCCGTAGCTTTCCACTAAATTAAGTAAATCAGTTGAAAGAGAGCGGGATTTCACTGTATTCTGCGGTAAAAATGTGGCGAATCCGCGGCCGCCTTTTTTCAAAAATTGAATCGCACTCTGTGCATCCTGATCCGTCTCCATAATAATACTCTGACTCTGACCGCCGAGTGCTGTATCGAGCGCGGTTACATATTTATCCTCAGTAGAAATCATCTCACCGACAGAACCGACAACACCTTTCAGCTGCGTTCTGTTCTTTAACACAGTTCTGACTCCCGGGAAGTACCCGCGGTATTCATTCTGTACCGATTTCAGCATCTCGAGCTTTGCTTCCTGCTGTTCGAGATAGCGTTTAGCAGTAGCAAGCTTTTCTCTTTCGTTATCATACTGCAGCCTGAGTGTATTCAACCGGCCGCTCATTTCTTTGTACTGCGCTCTCGATTTTGAAAGTTCAGTTTCCGCCCGCTCAAAATCAGCAGACAGTTTTTCGAGGGACATTTTATCTTCCTCAATCGAAGCAGTCAGACGTTTCATCCGCTCCATCTGCTGAGCGTACTGCCCGCTCCGTTCCGACTGCATGGAGGCGATTCGCTTCTGATCATTTTCAAGAGTCGTTTTCTCAACCATCAGCTGATAATAATCATCTTTCAGCTGCTCGATCTCCTCACTCTGGTCTGTGGTCAGGTATTCTTCACGGCGTTTAATATCTTTCAGTGTTCGATTCAGTGCAGCCGTTTTTTCTTGATATGTCTTTATTTCTTCATTAAGTTCAGCCAGTTCAGTTTCAAGTTTTTTTCTTCGTTCAAGCTGTTCGGACAGTCTTTCTTCAAGTTCTTTTTTCATCTGTCCCTTATTATTTTTTCGCTCGGTAAATAACTCAATCTTCCCTGTGACCTGCTCAAGTTTTTTAGACGCATCAACAATTTTTTTATTAACTTCACGGGCATTTAAATCCGCTTCATCACGTTTTTTTGAAAGATTATTCAGTACAGTATCAATACGTGAAGATTCTTCCTGCTGATTTTTAATCTCCGCTTCTGTCCGGTTAATCTTATCTGTTTCTTCTTTCAGCAGTTCTGACAGGTTTTTAATATCATGCACAGAAACTTCGATATCCGCCCGGCTCATTTCATTTTTCAAAGCCAGATATTCTTCTGCATTGGCACTCTCAATCTCCAGTGTGTTCACCCGTTCTTCGAGCTCTTTAATAATATCGTTAACCCTGTTCAAATTGTCTTTTGTCTCAGTCAGACGCTTCTCCGACTCTTTTCTGCGCAGCTTATACTTCATCACGCCCGCCGCTTCTTCAATCAAAGTACGTCGTTCTTCCGGACGCGCTTTTAATAAAGTATCGACTTCACCCTGTGAAATAATATTATATGCATTTCTTCCAAGGCCGGAATCTAAAAATAATTCATGAATTTCTTTTAGTTTTGACCGTTCATTATTAATATAATATTCACTGTCTCCGCTTCTGAAGAGTTTTCTCGTGATTATCACTTCATCATTATTCACTGCAAACATTCCGGACTGATTATCAAGTTTCAGCTTTACAGTTGCAGCATTCATCTCACTTCTCGTGTCTGTACCGCTGAAGATAACATCCTCCATCTTCACACCGCGGATCGTCCGTGCCGACTGCTCCCCGAGCACCCAGCGGATGGCATCGGTTATATTACTTTTTCCGCTTCCGTTTGGACCGACAACTGCTGTGACGCCGCTGTCGAATTTAATATCTACTTTATCGGCAAACGATTTAAAACCATTCGCCTCTATCGCTTTTAAATACACCATTAAAGTTTCTCCCAGCTGTGAATCTCAGATAACGCATTTTCTGCAGCACGCTGCTCTGATTCCTTTTTCGATTTTCCACGTCCTCTGCCGATGATTTCACCATCAAGCAGCACGCCTGTAATAAATTCCTTATTATGACTCGGTCCTGTGGAGTCGATAAGTTGATATGTCACACTTTTTTTAACACGCTTATGTGCCTCTTCCTGCAACAAAGTCTTATAATCCACAACAGCATTATATTCCGCATCCTGAATTTCAACAAATACATATGTTTCAAGAAATCCGCGCGCGGCATCTGTCCCTTGATCAAGGTACAGTGCGCCTAAAAATGCTTCGAAAGTATCCGAGACAATAGACGGGCGTTCACGGCCGTTTGTCTTTTCTTCACCACGCCCGAGTAAAATCAATTCAGACATATCAAGCTTATCTGCAAATACTACAAGTGAGGGTTCACACACAATATTCGCCCGGAGCTTTGTTAAATCCCCTTCCGGCAAATGATCAAATTTATTAAAAATATAATCTGATACCATCAATTCTAGTACTGCATCACCTAAAAACTCCAACCGTTCATTATTATATATTTTATTCATCTGCAGATCATTGATAAATGAACTGTGCATAAATGCCTGCATATAAATATGTTTATTTTCAAGCGTTAAACCAATTTTCTTTTGAAATTTTTCAAACACTGTTAAAAAAGTGTTTACCGCAGCTTTTGCATGCTTATCCTTACGGATTTTTTCATCGACTGTATTAAAGTCCATTTCATCACTCCATTCTTACTTATTTTATCTGAAAATGAACTGTATTAAAAGAATGAAGACAAAATAAAATCCACTTCGGAAAGTGGATTTTCATTAATTAATTGTTATCTAACTTATCGATGTAATTTAATGCATCGCCTACTGTAAGAATTTTTTCAGCTTCTTCATCCGGAATTTCCATTTCGAATTCGTCTTCAAGTTCCATTACAAGTTCAGCGATATCTAAAGAGTCCGCACCTAAATCATCTTTAAAAGATGCATCAGTCGTTACTTTTTCTTCATCGATTCCCAGTTTGTCAACAATAATGTCTTTTACTTTATCAAAGTTTGCCATTCATCTCACCTCCTTTTAATGATAGCACACGGCTTATCCCATGTACATACCGCCGTTCACATGAATCGTCTGGCCGGTAATATAATTCGCTTTATCACTCGCGAGGAATAAAACTGTTTCACTGATATCATCCACACTGCCGAAGTGATTCAATGGAATCTGTCCGAGCATGTCTGTCTTTACTTTTTCAGGAAGGACATCTGTCATATCACTCTCAATGAAGCCGGGAGCGATTGCGTTCACAGTAATGCCTTTTGCAGCGAGCTCACGTGCTACTGATTTTGTTAAGCCGTCAATTCCGGCCTTTGATGCCACATAGTTCGTCTGTCCGGGATTACCGAGAGATCCGACAATACTTGAGACACTGATGATTTTACCGCCTTTTTGACGAATCATCGGACGCGCAACATTCTGGATGACATTAAATGCACCCTTCAAATTCACATCAATCACCTGATCCCATTCCGCTTCTTTCATTCTCATGAGAAGGTTGTCTTTAGTGACGCCCGCATTATTGACAACAAGGTCGATTGAGCCGTAACTGTCTGTAATATATTTAATCATTTCTTTCACATCATCAAAGTTCTGTACATGACACTGATAGCTCTCCGCCTGACCGCCGGATGCCTTGATTTCTGAAACAACCGCATCCGCCTTATCTTTTGAGCCGGAATAGTTCACAACCACTGTATATCCGCTTTCTGCGAGCTTTAATGCAATACTTCTGCCGATACCTCTTGAAGCACCCGTTACTAAAGCAGTTTTAGACATTTTTATACTCCTCCACTTCATTGATTTTTCCGATATTACTTGTTGAAATTTCTTTATCGATTTTTCTGACCAGTCCGCATAATACTTTCTTCGGACCGACTTCAACAGCATCAGTCACCTGCAGCGACCTTGCAGTTTCCACACATTCCACGAACCGTACCGGACTTGTAATCTGCTCAATCAGCTGTGCTTTAATCACACCGCCGTCTGTTTCCGGCTCTGCACTCACATTTTGAATCACAGGAATTTCAGCATCCTTAAATTCTACTGTTTCCAGAAAACGTTTAAATTCTTCTTTGGCAGGTGCCATTAAGTGTGAATGAAATGCCCCGGAAACATTTAATGGCATTACACGGCGTGCACCGCGCTCTTTGGCAGTCTCCTGAAATGATTCCACGAGTGCTTTATCGCCTGAAATTACGATTTGATCCGGTGCGTTAATATTTGCAGGCGCAATACTCATATCGTCTGTTGACAGCTCATCACACAACGCCTTCAAATCATCATATGTCATTCCGATTACTGCTGCCATGCCGCCGCCTTCCGACTCACTCATGAGCTGTCCGCGCTTCTCGACAATCTTAACCCCGTCTTTCAGACTTAAAACACCGGCATGTACAAGCGCCGGCAGTTCACCGAGGCTGTGTCCGAGACAGTAATCACCTTTAATACCTGTTGCTTTAAGTACCGCAAGGCTGTGTGCAAACAGGGCCGGCTGCGTGTACTGGGTCTGGTTTAAACGCTCATCCTCTTCAAACATGATTGTTTTTAAATCAAAGTCTACAATTGAGAAAATTTCATCCAGCACCATTTTGGCATCTGTATTATTTTCGTATAAATCTTTTGCCATTCCGCTGTACTGGGCACCCTGACCCGGGAAAAGAACTAATTCTGCCATTATTCAATACCCACCTTTTCTTTGATTATAGAAACTGCATCCGCTTCTGCCATACGTTTTGCCTGTTTAATCGCATTGTAAATTGCCACTCCGTCACTTGATCCATGTGCCTTCAGCACATTACCGTCAAGACCTAAAAGCGGTGCACCGCCGTACTGACGGTAATCAAGAAGATCTCTTATTTCCCCGAAATCTTTCTTTAAAATCAATGCGGCAATTTTATTCAATGCATTCTTTAAAAATGCGCCTTTAATTTCTTTAAGCATAGAAGTCGCTGTACCCTCTATTGTTTTTAACACCACATTGCCGGTAAAACCGTCTGTCACCGCAATATCAACGACACCGTTTAAAATATCTCTGGTTTCAAAGTTACCGGTAAAGTTTAAATCACTGTCTTTTAAAAGCTTATATGCTTCCTTAGTCAGCTCATTCCCTTTAATATCTTCACTGCCGATGTTAACGAGGCCGACCCGCGGAGATTTTCTATTCTCCATGACTTCCATGTAGATGCTGCCCATGACTGCAAACTGATACAGGTGATTCGGTTTATTATCAGAATTGGCACCCATATCAAGAAACATCATGCCTCTCCGGTCCATACTCGGCAGAATCGATGCGATTGCGGGGCGTTCAACCCCTTTAATCCGCCCTACAGCAAACAAGCCGGCTGCCATAATCGCACCGGTATTGCCGGCGGATACACATGCATCAGCTTCTCTGTCTTTTACAGCCTTTGCCGCACGGACAAGGGAGCTGTCTTTTTTACGTCTCACACTCTTTACCGGATCATCTTCAGAATCAATTTTTTCACTGACTTCAATAAACTCCACCTGAGGATGGCTTTTTGTAAATGATCCCGGAAGACCGTATGCTTTAATCTCTAAAGTTGAATCCTCTTCAACAGCTTTCAAAATACCTTCTTCGATTTTTACCGGCGCATTATCCCCGCCCATTAAATCTACTGAAACTTTAACCATTTATCTCACCTTCATCCGAATAATACATTTCAAACTGCCCCTTAAATATTAAACGACCTTCCACTCTGGATTCAACTGAAATAGATGCATTGTTATTATCCATTTTGTTGACCAGTGCTTTTGATATGATTTTATCATGCAGTTTCGCCTGCCTTAAAAATTCCACATCAGCCCGTTTAGTAAGCGCCAGAGGCTCATCAATCACGGCAACACATAATGAGTTTGCCTGGGCGAACAGATAATGTCCGCGGGCAATCTGATTTCTCTTAAATACATGCCCTTCTTCTATAATAAATAAACTCAACGCCTGCTTGTTCAGCTCAATATCGATGATTTCACCAATCACTTCCTGAAGCGAAAGGCTGCGGATTTTATCCGCTTCCTCACGTGCAACATGTTTAATGCGTTCTCTGAGCTCAGGAATATTCAACTCAAGCCGGTCCAGACGAATCGTCTGTATACTGACATGAAATTTCTCAGCCAGCTTCTCATCTGTCAAAAAAGGATCACGCGCCACTTCATCACGCAGGAGAGACTGTCTTTCCGCCTTTTTATATTTAGCCATATTTATACCTCTTTTAGTAGTTGGTACTAGTATCAGTATTTAGTATATAGAAAGCGTTCATTATTTTCAAATGAAAATTGATTCACAAATACAGCTTCACCACAATTCTGCTGACATAAGTGGATTTTTTCTTATAAAATGCATGTCTACTTCATAAAAAGGCGGCATACCATTAACGGTATGCCGCCTTTCTTCATTCAACAATCTGTGCTTTAACAATCATTCTTTTCTCAAACAATAATGTATCCGGATTATAATCATCACAAGTAATCAGGGTAAGCTCCTGAGGGTTTCCTTCAGTCTGGTTCATCACTTCAACTTCTGACGGCGAAACATCAAAAATTTCAGTAATTCTGTACTCTTTTGTCTCCTCACGGGTAACGATGGTAATGATGTCTCCAACGCCTGCACGGTCAAGGTAGTTAAATCGGATACCCGCGCCTTCAACACGATGTCCTGCAATCGGGATATTCTGCATATTTAAATGATCATCTGCATTTACAAAAGAGACACCGTTCCTCATCTTCTCTTCAGTCACCGGCCCGTAATACACCGGCTCACTGATGCCTGCTGCCTCAATATTAATGATTCCTGCCATATCACTGCCGATATTAATACCTGCAGCCTCTGCAGAATTCCCGCCGGAATTTCCGTCAGAACTGCTGTCAGAATCTCCAGTGGCATCAATACCTGTAATAAATGATTCCAGTCTGTTGATTTCAACATGGTCATCACCATCCTGATATGCCTCAATCAGACGCTCATTCACCTGATCTGTAAAATACTCTTTAATATCCTGCCAAAAAAACAATACGACTGCCGCCATAATTAAAAGAACACCGGTTATTCTGAATAAAATCCTCATTCTTTACCTCCCGAACTTTCAAGCACATTGACAGCTTCTTCCCTTGCTGCTTCAAGCATACGGTAATCTTCGGTGATATCCGCCACTTTGAACTGCGGCAGTCCGCTTTGTCTGACACCAAAATAATCACCCGGCCCGCGCATTTCAAGGTCACGCTCACTCAGCTCAAATCCATCTGTTGTACTTGTCATGATTTCCATTCGAAGTTTGGCATTTTCAGTGTGCGCATCACTCACAAGTACACAGTAGCTCTGAAGGTCACTCCGCCCGACACGTCCTCTTAACTGATGAAGTGTTGAGAGGCCGAATCGTTCTGCATTAAAAATAACCATGAACGTTGCATTCGGAACATTGACGCCGACTTCAATGACTGTCGTTGACACCAGTACTTTTTTCTCAAGTGATTCAAACCGTGACATACCAAAAACTTTCTCATTTGGTTTCATTTTACCATGAATGAGTTCTACTGTCTCTTCTCCAAAATATTCGGCAAAAATATGATAAATTTCCTGTACATTTTTTAAATCCAGCGTTTCCGATTCCTCAATCAATGGTGCAACAATGTAGGCACTCCTACCGCTGTCCACCTCTTTTTTCACCATTTCAAGCACCTTGTCTGTCTCATCAAACCGTCTCCAGTATGTCTCGACAGGTTTACGTCCTTTAGGCATCTCGCGGATGATTGACACATCCATATCACCAAAAGTGGTGATGGACAGTGTTCTCGGTATTGGTGTTGCCGTCATATAGAGTACATTTTTCCGGTATGCTTTCCTGCTCAGTTTCGAACGCTGATTCACACCGAATCGATGCTGCTCGTCTGTAATAATTAAAGACAATTTATTAAATACGACATCATCTTCTATCAATGCATGAGTTCCAATCAGTAAATCAATGTCGCCGTTTCTCAACCGTTCAAGTATTGCCGCTTTTTCTCTGCGGCTTGTGGTTCCGGTCAATTTTTCTACTGACAGCTCATCTTTAAATGTATCTGTAAACGACTCATAATGCTGGTTTGCGAGCACCTCTGTCGGAACCATGACCGCTGTCTGTTCACCAATTGTCTTCACTGCATACGTACAGATTCCAGCAACAATGGTTTTACCGCTTCCGACATCCCCCTGGAGCAGGCGGTGCATTGATATCTTCTGTTTAAAATCCCGGCATATTTCATTCACACTGCGTTTTTGATCACCCGTTAATTCAAACGGCAGTGTTGAAATAAAAGATTTCAATCTTTCGACATCATAATCAATAATATAGTGGTCGTTATATACGCGTTCCTGTTTTCTTTTTTCCATCAGTGACAACTGAAACTCATAAAGCTCATAAAATTTTATCGTTCTGCGGGCTTCATGCAGTACTTTGTCATTCAGAGGGAAATGAATATGCCATAATGCTTCACGAATATTCATCAGGCGGTATTTCTGTTTCAAATGTTCGGGCAGATCTTTATTGAAACGGCAGTTTTCAAATACAGCCTCAACAAATTTACGAAATGTCTTTGCATGCATCTGCTGATTCAGGCTGTACCGGACCTGGTAACCGCCGTCTGTATCAAAAATCAGACGCTGTCCATTAATTTCAAGTTTGTTTTTATTAAATTTCCCAAAGACTCTGGCGAATTCACCGTTGATGAGCTTCTCTTTTAAATACGGTTGATTAAAAAACGTCACTTTTACATAGATTCCGTCAACGTCCATAAAACATGTCAATCGGCTCTTTCCGCCGCGGAAAAAAGCAATTGAAGGTTCAGTTTTCACTGTACCTTCGACTGTAACATTATCGTTATGTTCTGCATCATTTAAATTGACAACCGATTGATTGACATAGCTTGACGGCAGGTGAAAAATAACATCATCCGCCTTATAAATTCCAATGGACTGAAGCTTTTCCGCCATCTTAGGACCGACACCTTTAATACGGCTGACATCAATATTCGGTGTAATGACCTCATACATTCCTGACATCTCTATTAATCCCCGAAGATTTCCTGTTTCAATCTGCTGCCTGTTGCAGTCGCGGCAAGCCCCCCGCGTCCTGTTTCACGAAGTGATGACGGCATAGTCAGACCAATTTTGTACATTGCTTCAACGACTTCATCAGGCGGAATTCTGGATTCAATTCCTGCAAGTGCCATATCCGCAGCTGTCAGTGCATTGGATGCACCGGCGGCATTTCTTTTAACACACGGCACTTCAACAAGGCCGGCCACTGGATCACATACAAGACCAAGCATGTTTTTCAGAGCGATTGCAAATGCATGCCCGCTCATTGCAGGTGTACCGCCGGCAAGCTCTACAAGTGCTGCAGCAGCCATTGCACTGGCACTGCCCACTTCGGCCTGGCAGCCCCCGGAAGCACCTGAAATACTTGCGTTATTCGCGACTACAAAACCAAATGCACCGGATGTAAATAAAAATCTGACCATATCTTCTCTTGAGATATCTCTTTTTTCCTGCATCGCAAATAAAACACCTGGAACAACACCTGCAGAACCTGCAGTCGGTGTCGCACATATTTTACCCATTGCGGCATTCACTTCATTGGTAGAAACTGCATGGGCAATCGCATATAGATTTAATTCCCCGCTTAAACCCTTGCCGCTGTCAATATATTTTTTCATCTTTACAGCATCCATGCCCGTCAGTCCGGTCGGACTTGTCACACCGTCAAATCCTTCTGCAACAGCATTTTCCATCACATAAAGATTTCGCTCCATATCACTGTATACCTCAAGAAATGACCGTTTTGAGACAGCAGTTTCCTGTTCAATCATCACTTCTGAAATCGCTTTATTTTCATTTTCAGCAATACTGATTAACTCTGAGATACTATTGAACACATCATCACCTCTTTAACTTTCTTTCATTTCAATTACACGTTCGACACCGTCTGCAGAATAAATTTCATCAATGATTGCCTCGGTAATAGTGTCATCGAGTTCAATTGTCATCAGTGCCACTTCCCCTTTTTCTTTTCGCGACACATTCATCTGGCTCACATTAATTTGATAATTGCCAAGTATCGTGGTGACACGGGCAATCGTTCCAAAACTGTCTCTGTGAAAAACAAGCAGTGAGTGATAATTTCCTGACAATGTAATTTTATAATCATTAATACTGACGAGTTCGATTTTCCCGCCGCCGATTGAGATTCCTTCAATTGTGAGCCTTTCACTACCTTTTGAAAGGTGAAGAACAGCTGTGTTCGGGTGAGAACGCTCCTCGGACATTTCTATAAAATTCACCTGCATCCCGTTCTCATCAGCATATTTTTTTGCTTCTATTATCCTGCTGTCATCCGTATCAAACCCAAGCAGACCGCCGATTAAAGCCACATCTGTTCCATGCCCCAGGTATGTGTCTTTAAATGAACCGTACAAATAAATATCAACATGGTCCGGCTGACCGCCGAATAAACTTCTCGCGAGAAGTCCAATCCGCGCCGCGCCTGCTGTATGGGATGAAGATGGACCGACCATTACAGGTCCGATAATATCAAATACACTTTTATACTTCATAATCCCCCTCCTTAAAAAGCCACACCGACACTGTCGATGTGGCTTGGTTTTATTCTACAGAGATTAAATAACTGTATACCGGCTGTTCACCGATATGCACTTCAAACTCTACGTCTTCATATTCACTTTCCACTGCTTCAACCACTCTTGAAGTTTCCTCTTCATCACCGGAATCACCAATTAATATAGTGACTATTTCCGCTTCATCATCAAGCATGGATAAAATAAGTCCTTTTAAAGCATCTTCCCTGGAATCATTCGAACTTGTGATGTTTCCGTCGCTGATACCCATATGTTGGCCTTTTTTGATTTCTACACCATCAATCTTAGTATCTCTGACAGCATAAGTCACCTGGCCTGTTTTCACAAATTCCAGTGATGACTCCATTGCCTTTTTGTTTTCCTCGAGTGACGCATCCGGAGAGAATGAAAGCATACTTGCAAGACCTTCCGGAATCGAACGTGTCGGTACGACAACTGCCGGAATATCAAGCAGTTCCTCCGCCTGTTCTGCTGCCATAATAATATTTTTATTATTTGGCAGAATGATCACATTCTTCACATCTTCATCTTTAATCGTATTCATAATGTCTTCTGTAGACGGGTTCATCGTCTGACCGCCGTTGATGACATGAGTCACACCGATAGATTTAAAGAGTTTGTTGATACCCTTTCCGGATGAAACAGTAATAATTGCTGTCTCATATGACTTTTTTTCTGATTTCTGTTCTTTTTTCTCCTGAATAGTACGGAACTGTTCACGCATGTTTTCGATTTTCATCTTAATCAGCTCACCGTACGACGCACCGTATGTCATTGCTTCACCCGGTGTTTCTGTATGAACATGCACCTTAACTATTTCATCATCTGAAATGACGAGCAGGGAGTCACCAAAACCACTCATTTCCTGTCTGAATGTCTCTTCATCAAAGTCGCGTTTTCCTTCTTCAAAACGGACCATAAACTCTGTACAGAAACCGAATTCGATATCATCCACTGTCATGAAATCATCAAATTCATGTTCATCTTCAACAAAATTCTCAGTATCAACTGCATCCGCTTTTACTTCAATTGTTTCACCCTTTAATGCTGCAAGGAAACCTTCATACACATACACAAGCCCCTGTCCGCCGGAATCTACAACACCGACTTCTTTCAGTACAGGAAGTAAATCCGGTGTACGTTTTAAAGATTCTTTTGACTCTTTAAGAACATCTTCCATGATTCTAATAATTGAATCATTTGCCTCTCCGGATTCCTGAGCTTTTGCAGCAGCATCCTTTGCTACTGTCAGAATAGTCCCTTCAACAGGTTTCATCACTGCTTTATACGCTGTTTTAACACCTGCGTTGAATGCTTCTACAAAATCTTTACTGTCAAGCACATCAATTTCTTCACATGCTTTTGAGAAACCTCTGAATAATTGAGATAAAATCACACCTGAGTTGCCTCTTGCACCCATCAGAAGACCTCGTGAAAAATATTTACCCATTTCACCGATATGTTCTGTGTCCTTATCTTTTACTTCATTTGCACCGGATGTCATAGACAAGTTCATATTTGTCCCTGTATCACCATCCGGCACAGGGAAGACATTCAGCGAGTCTACATAATCGGCATGCTGCTTTAAATTCTCCGACCCGCTGATTATCATATTTTTAAACATCTTACCATCTAAGTTTTTCATTTCCTTTAATACGTCCTCCCTGATTATTTTTCAGAATTGATGATTCTAACACCTTGTACATGTATGTTTACGGTATTCACATTCAATCCCAGTGTTTTTTCAAGTCTGTATTTTACAGTGGATTGGACGTTAGTCGCAACTTCCGAAATCTTCACACCATAACCCACAACAATGTATAAATCCACTTCCAGATTATCTTCATTATGATCAATGACTACGCCTTTGGCATAGTTTTCTTTACCAAGCAGTTCTGCAAAACCGTCACGCACCTGATGGCGTGATGCCATTCCAACTACACCGTAGCTTTCAACGACCGCACCACCGGCAATGTTTGCGATTACATCAGTCGCAATTTCAACAGAACCTAATTCATTTTTTATTTCGAGTGCCATTATAATCTGCCTCCTAAAATACATCAGTTTATTATAATCAAAATATAACATTAAATACAAGGTATAAATGGATTCTTCCATATCCCTCCTGTATATGAAGCACTGATTTTAATTATAACATGAATCGCTTCACTGTATAATCTTCCGGCAGTTCTGCCTGTTATAAGTATTTTCATATAAATGAAATTGCAAAATATATATAAATGAACACTTGAAAATGCTGTAAAAAACAAATTTTTTATTGCTATAATTTCACTGATGATATATTATAGTAAAGGTCATACCTTTACACCTTTCCAAGGTGGACACGTCATTAAAAATCGTGTATTATACAGAAGTATGTTAATAATCGATGCAGTCAAATAATCATTTGATGCTTGAAATTTATAAAGGGAGAGAATGACATGGCTAAAGAATGCTATTTCACAGGACGTCGCTCAGTGTCTGGTAACAACCGTTCCCACGCAATGAACGCAAGTAAAAGACGCTTTGGTGCGAACCTACAAAAAGTAAGAATCATGGTTGACGGTAAACCTAAAAAAGTCTGGGTTTCTACCCGTGCTTTAAAATCCGGAAAAGTTGAACGCGTATAATCGCTGAAACTAAAAAGACAGTCACTTAATCAGTGACTGTCTTTTTTTAACGCATTTCAGGCCGGAGTGACCCGGCGCTGTTTTAAAATAAGTTCATAACATATACCATAATCATCGCCGCAAAAATAGCCGGTATCATATTTCCGACTCTCATTTTAGTAATGTTCAGCATATTCATCGCAATCGCAAGCAGTATAACACCGCCCGTTGCACTTACCTGGGAAATCATATCGTTTAAAATAGGATCCGGAATCACCATCGCAATTCCCTGAGCTGAGAATATGATTAAGGCAATATATATAAAAGTAGGAATACCTGAAATGATAACGCCTAAACCATATGCCGTTGTCATAACAACAGCAATAAAAAAGTCCATAATCGCCTTCGTATATAATACAGCATTGGATCCTCTGAGACCTGCATCAAGCCCGCCGACAATTGCCATTGCCCCGACAATGAAAACAAGTGTACCGGAAACGAAGCCCTGAGATAAATTACCTGCGTGCTTGTCCCCGAGTTTATATTCCATCCAGTGGCCGAAACGATTCAACTGCGCTTCCAGTTTAATCAGTTCCCCGATGACAACACCAATGATTAAGCTCAGAAGTGTCACAATAATATCTTCTGCCGTAACAACCATCTGAATGCCGAGCGCCATAATAATCAAAGCCTGTATCTTCATAATTGAATCTTTAATATGCTCCGGGATAAACGTGAAGATAAGTCCCAGTGCACCGCCGACAATGATGGCAAGTCCGTTTGCTAAAGCACCTGCCAGAATCATTCCATCATCCTCCCGCTGTCTTTCGATTGAATCATAATAATCGGCTGATTTACAGAAACTTCTCCTTTTGAATCATCAAATTCATTACTGATCGTCAAAGTGGAACCGATATTAAGCAGCTGACTGCTCAAAGGATATTTCATTCCTTCCAAAGTCAGTTCAGTCCCTTCATACACCGGAATAAATGATACATACTTCATACCTGGATGTTTATATACGGTATGACGGCCCTCTGGAATGACTTCAACGATATTTGCCCCGTCAATCAACCGGATATTCAAATGTTTTAATTCATCACGAACCAGCAGCTGGACATTCCCGAATAAATGATCAATACGTCCGCCCGTCGCACCATACACATCTATTGATTGATAGCGTTTGTCCTTAATATCCAACAGTGCCAGTTCTAAATCTGTCTCATCTTTTTCAGGTTTCACGGGTGTGATTTCCAGTTTGGACTGAATAAAATCACGCTCTTCATCACTTACGGAATCAAAATCACCATAAGTCAGTACAGGATGTACGGACTGCTTTAAAAGCAGATAGACACCCCGGTCGACACCCGCCCAGTCTCCCCCGTCTGTTGGGAGCACTGTATTTGTTTCTCTAACCAACACATTTACATGCATAAACTAACCTCTCAATTTTGTGATTGTTCCTTTTTTATCATCTGCTTTAAATAAATAAGACCCGCTGACCAATAGATTCGCACCTTCTGCAGTACAAAGAGCAGCAGTTTCATCATTGATGCCGCCGTCCACTTCAATATCAAATGTATATCCTTTTGAATCTTTTAATGATTTTAAATCACTGATTTTATCCAGACATTCATTGATGAATCCTTGTCCGCCGAAACCTGGATTTACTGTCATAATCAACACAAAATCGAGTGAAGACAGTAAATGTTTGACCTGCTCGACAGGAGTCTGGGGATTCAGGGCAATTCCTGCTTTCATCCCGTAACTTTGAATCAACTGAATAGTACGATGGGCATGTGCAGTGGCTTCGATATGAAACGATACCATCTCTACTCCCATTTTACTGAATGTTTCAATAAACTGATCAGGGTTGTATGTCATAAGATGAACATCAAGCGGAATCGTTGATGCCTGGCTGATTGCCTCTGTCACAGGTATGCCGTATGAGATATTCGGAACAAACTGTCCGTCCATAATATCTAAATGGAAAATATCCGCACCCGCTTCCTCCATTATCTTTATCTCTTCTCCAAGCTTTGAAAAATCACTTGCAAGTAGTGACGGGAGTACTTTATTCATAAATTAATACCTCTCTTTTCGATTTTCAATTTCTTCATAAATCTGAACGTAGCTCTGATATCGTGTTTCAGACAGTGTTCCATCTTCAACTGCTTTTTTGACACCGCATTTCGGTTCATTGATATGCAGACATTCCCTGAATTTACAGCCCGCAATATAATCATTAAAATCCCTGAAGCAGTACATTAGATTATATTTATCTATCATTTCAAAATCAATCGTACTGAAACCTGGAGTATCTGCAATATACCCGCCGCCGATTTCTATCAATTCCACATGACGGGTGGTATGCTTCCCTCTGTTTAAGGCATTTGAAATCTTGTTTGTTATCAGTTCAGTCCCCGGTACGAGTGTATTAATCAATGTTGATTTACCGACACCGGACTGTCCTGCAAGTACACTCAGTTTATCTTTAAATATATGTTCTACAGCATCATTCACTTGGTCTTTTTCAGTAAAGAACACCTCATACATTCCACCGTAAACTTCTCTAATCCGGTCCTCTAAAGCTTTATCATCCGTAAGATCAATTTTGGTAACCACAATAACAGGCTCAATGTCATGTGCCTCTGCATAGGCAATAAACCGGTCCAGCAAATAAAAACTGAAGTCCGGAGACTTCATGCTCATGGTTAACAGTACCTGATCGATATTTGCGACCGGCGGTCTCACAAGAGAGTTATCACGGTCATCAATTGCTGTAATATAGCCTTGATCCTCATTCTCAATTTGAAATGTCACAATGTCTCCGACAAGTGGTGATTCCGCTGTTTTTCTAAATCTGCCTCTTGCACGTGTTTCATAAATTTCATTATCGTATTTCACATAATAAAAGCCGCTTAACGCCTTAATAATTATTCCTTTCGGCATAACCCACCCCTGTTGTTTTCTTTCATTATAACAAGAAAGAAGTTGTGTTAAAATATAGTATAGAAAATATTAGATTGGAGTTTTTACAAATGACAAAAGAAGTTCACATAAACGATATTCAGCCTCTGTTGGGTGATGACAGCATATTAATTGATGTACGGGAAACTGATGAACTGCTTGAAACAGGCTTTGTTCCAGGTGCGGTCCATGTCCCGATGTCTACACTGACTGTTGAAGATAATGCACTCACCGATAATAAAGACAAAACAATCTATGTAATGTGCCGCAGCGGCAAACGCAGTCTTAATGTCCAGACCTTCCTGCTGGAACATGACTTTGATGCAGTCAATGTCGCCGGCGGCATTATTGAATATGAAGGCGATGTTAACCGCCTTCAATAGTAATATTTAATTAAGCATTATAAAACCCACCGGAAGGTGGGTTTTATAATTATTTTCTATTTACTTTTTCACGAACATTCTCAATAATAAATCCGCTGTTAATGTAGCCCGGAATACTGTTTAAATTAACAGTTAAATCCTGTTCAGGTACATCAAATGAGATACGTGAAGCGAAATATTTCATCGTTTCTTCCATGATGATGATTGTAATCCATTCTCCTGCACAACGGTGGTTTGTCCAGTAGTCACCGCCGCCCTGAGGAATTAAATCAAATGGAGAACCATCCCAGTTCTCAAAACGTTCCGGACGGAATTCGTTTGGATTTTCCCATGCATTTTCATCATGTAGAGTACCGTATACATCCAGTACCAGACGTGTGCCTTTTTCAATATCATGGCCTTTAAATTGAATATCCTCTTTAGCCATACCCGGCAGGAATGGAACGAACGGATAGAAACGTCTGACTTCCTGTGCAAATTTATATGCATAATCCGGTTCTGTTTTAATCTTCTCAACAGTTGTAGGGTTCTCATACATTGCAAGCATACCGAATGCAACAAAACGGTTAATTGCGATTAACGGACGGAATGTATTCATCAAATCAATGGCACATGTACGTGAATCCATTGGATTTCCTTTGTAATCTTCCCAATGGGATAATTCATACAAAGCAGTACCTTCCGGCGGATGGATTTTACCTTTACGTGTCTGGATGATTTGATCTTCCAGCCAGTCTTCCACACGGCGGCGTGCATCTTTAGAGGATTTATACCCCTTAAATGCTGTACCAATTGCCTTGAAAGAGTCAATCATAATATCCATATCAGTTGCAATTCTTTCAATCTCTTCTTCCGGTGCCTGTACTCCCGCCCAACGTGTACCGACTCTTGTTAAGAGTACTACAGATTCACGGTAAATATTCACCTGATCCATGTTTTCCATGCGCTGTGTGTTGGCAAGCCAGTAATTTCTTGTCAGTTCACGTACGTACTGAAGATTGCCTTCAGTCATTAGTGACATGAACAAAGCTTTTCTGTCGATATGTTTTTTACCGTCAATTGTGTGGATTGCGCCTTTACCGAAAAGCGTGTTGACCAAACGTTTTGGCAGCATTCCTTCACGTTGGATTCTATCATTATCGTAAAATAATTCTGCGCCTTCTTTACCATTCAATACAACGAAACGATTGCCCCCGATCGCCCGTGTTTCAAACACATCAGTATTGAGACGTTTTCTTTGATTGGATGTGTAAAGGTATCCCTGTTTTAATACTTTTAAAGTATTATCAAGACCTTTATCCTTTTTAATAGTACTCATCTATATTCCTCCATTTTACGTATTCCTTCTTCATTATATAGAAACATGTTTTCTATTGCCAATATTTTAAGAATGAAGATTTACTCATTGCTGTATGGAACAGTCTCTTCCATAATTGTTTCCCCGTCTACCTCAATCTTAAACTCGCCTTCTTCATCTTCTTCTATAATCATACGGATTGTATAAGTACTGTCTTCCGTAATTTCAATCGTATCAAATACATCTCCAATGTTGTTATCACGGTCTTCAAGGAATATTTCCACTTCAACCGGTTCGTTCTCATCTTCTTCAGCTGCTTCTGAATCCGAGTCGGAATTAGACCCAGAGCCTGAATCTGAGCTGTCCTGGCTGTCTTCATCTTCGGGGTAGGAGATTGGTACGGTCTGGACATACTGCATTTCCCTTGCCGGTTCCTCACCGAGGGAAGAAATCAGATTGATTGTAGATCCCGGGAGAAAATCTCCATAGCTTGGGTCCTGACTGACTACGTTACCTTCTCCGATTGAGTCGTGATAAACTTCCTGTATCACAGAAACATTAAAACCGTCTGCCTCGAGCTCACTGACTGCAGTATCTACTGATTCTCCGGTAAAGTTTCTGATTTCCACCGGTTCAACACCCTGTGAAATTTCAAGTGTCAGGTTTTCATCTTCCGGATGAATCTCTGTGCCCGCATCAATCGACTGGGATAAAATTGTTCCAGGCTCACTCTCATCATACCGCTCTTCAACATTTACCGCATTAAAGCCGAAACTATTCACTTGATTTTGCACAGCATCATACATTTCACCAACATAATCCTGCATTTCTTCAGGTTCAATCCCCTGACTGACAAGAACATCAACAGTAGACTGAAATTCCAGTTCAGTACCGGAAGCTGGAGTTGTTTCAATAATCTGTCCCTCCGGGAAGGTATCATTATACTCTTCTGTAACTTCACCGAGTACAAGCTGATGCTCAGTCAGTGCAGCCTCTGCCTCATCGAGCGTCATTTCCTCTAAATCAGGCAGTACAGATGTTGTGATTTCTTCTTCTGTAAAGTAGAGCAGATAAATAATAATTCCGGCACCGGCAAGCAGCAGAATCAGCGGCAGCAGGAAAAGCATACCGCGTTTTTTCTTCTTTTCTTCTTTTTTAGGTGATTCCTGAGCATTGGGATTTTCTTTTATTTTATTTTCTTCGGAAGCCTTAACGGGCACAGGTGTCACGACTGTTGCTGATTCACCGGCCACATTATTCTTTGAAACATAAGGCGTATTGTTTTCTTTATATTCATCAATAGCAAGCACCACGTCGTCCACATGCCTGAAACGGTCCAGAGGGTTTTTCTCAGTACATTTCATCACGATGTTTTTAAGCCCCTGCGGTACATCTCTGTATTGATTAATATCCGGCATACTTTCTGAAATATGCTTCAAAGCTACAGAAACCGGTGTCTCACCTTCAAAAGGAAGCTTTCCGGTCAACAGTTCAAATAATAAAATTCCAAAAGAATAAATATCCGTTCTTTCATCTGTTGACTGCCCTTTCGCCTGTTCCGGGGAAATATACTGGACCGATCCCATCACCTGGTTTGTTTCTGTCATACGTGTTTCACTCAATGCTTTAGCAATACCGAAATCCGTAATCTTCACCTGATTTTTCTCATCAAGCAAAATATTCTGAGGTTTAATATCACGATGAATAATACCTGCACTGTGTGCGTGTTTCATACCGCTCAGCACCTGCACTGACAAGCGTATAATCTCATCAATATCAATGGGATGATTGTCCCGGATATACTCTTTTAACGTCGGTCCATTCACCACTTCGGTCACGAGGAGATGATACTCATATGTCTCATCAACATCAAGAACATTAACAATATTTGGATGCGATAATTGTATTGTACTCTGTACTTCCCGCTGAAAACGGAGCTTGGATCTGTCCAGATCGTGCTGGTCCACCTTAATCATTTTAACAACGACATTACGGCTCAGGATGATATCCTCTGCCAGATAGACAGAACTCATTCCCCCGCCAAGGTATTTCAGTATTTTGTATCGTTCTGAAACTATTTTTCCTATCACATCGCTTCACTCGCTTTCAGGGCCGCAATACACACACTGATATTATCTGTTGACCCGTTCTTTTGTGCACGTTCGATTAATTGTCCGGCCCTGACCTCGAGTGAATTACTTGTATTCAGCATAATACTATGAATCTCATTATTTCTTACTTCATCTGTTAAACCATCCGATGCAAGCAGAATATAATCATACTGCTTATTACGCAGTCTGAATATATCCGGCTGAATCAGTTTCTCAGTCCCCATCGCTTTTGTAATTACATTTCTTCTCGGATGTCGGACAGCTTCTTCTTCCGTAATTTCTCCTGCTTCCACCAGCAGATTTACAAATGAGTGATCTTTAGTTACCTGTTCGATGGAACGTCTGTTGACAGCATAACCTCTTGAGTCACCGACATTCAGCATGATGATGGTATCATCAAGAACTGCAGCCAGAACTAAAGTGGTCCCCATGCCTTGATATTTCGTGTGCGCTTCTTGATAATCGTATAATCTGCGGTTTGTCTTAATCACCAGCTGGCGTAAAAATCCTTCAGCCTCACCTGAAGCGAGAAAATTTTCTTTCTCCCAGGCTTCCTGAACCATTTCAACAGCCATGTTGGATGCCACATCCCCGTAATTATGACCACCCATACCATCAGCCATAACAAGAAGCAGCTGATCTGTCTGATTATAAAATACGCCGGTTTTATCTTCATTGGTGTCTCTGAATTCACCACAGATACTCTTATCAATAATCTCCAAATTTAACCCCTCGTTTCTTCTTTGGATTCTTTCGCTCTTAATTGTCCGCAGGCAGCATCTATATCTGTTCCCTGCTCGCGTCTGATTGTTGCATTGATTCCATTCTCATTCAACGTTTCCAAAAACTCGAAAATATCATCTTTCTTTGTTCTCACATAATTCCGTTCCGGTACATGGTTGACGGGTATCAGATTGACGTGACATTTAAGGTCTTTTATCAGTTCAGCAAGTGCCGTTGCATGTTCAGTCTGGTCATTAACCCCGCCGAATAGTCCATATTCAAAACTGATACGGCGGTTCGTAACCTGCTGATAATACTTTAAAGAATCCATCAGTTTATCAATGTCATATGCTCTGTTTACAGGCATTAACTGGCTTCTGATTTCATTGAACGGTGCGTGCAGGCTGACAGCAAAATTAATTTGAATGTCTTCCTCTGCGAAATCATAAATTCGCGGTACAATGCCGCTTGTTGAAACTGTAATATGTCTTGCACCGATATTCAAACCGTCATCATGATTAACAATACGGATGAATTTCATCATATGGTTGTAGTTCTCAAACGGTTCACCGATTCCCATGATGACAATACTTGACACACGCTCATCTGTCTCATCCAGTGCTTTTTGAATCTGCACGATTTGTGAAACAATTTCACCTGCTTCAAGGTTACGTTTCAAGCCGCCGAGTGTTGAAGCACAGAAGCTGCAGCCGATTCTGCAGCCGACCTGGGTCGTCACACATACAGAGTTGCCGTAATCATGGCGCATTAATACAGTTTCTATTGTGTACCCGTCCCGTAAACGGAATAAAAACTTCATCGTCCCGTCAACACTTTCCTGCTTAACCACTGTTTCAAGCGGTTCAATGCTGTAGTTCCGGGCAAGTTTTTCCCTTAAATTTTTGGATAAATTCATCATCTCATCAAAGGAGTCAACTCTGTGGATATACAGCCATTCAAAAATCTGTCTGCCCCGGTACTCATCTTCACCCCACTCTGTCATTAACGATGTCAGTTCTTCCTGTGACAGCGTATAAATTGACGGTGTGTCAAATTCCGGCTGGAACAAATCTTTTACTGGTTTTTTTTCTGGTCTTTTAATCATTTCTAAACTTCCTTTTTCTTAAATCTGGCAATGAAAAATCCGTCTGTGTCCATCTCAAACGGTAAAATCTGCCGATACGGTCCTGTAAAATCCAACGCAGGAATATGGAAATCATCAAATTCAAAATCCGCATTGTTTTTTTTGAATGTATAGGCAACATTCTCATTTTCCATCTGATGAATCGTACATGTAGAATAAATCAGTACGCCGCCAGGTTTTAAATATTTTTTTACGTGATTCAATATACTTAACTGCAGATCGACTAGAGTGTTTATGTCTTTTTCATGGCGTTCATAACGTATTTCCGGTTTTCTTCTCATTACGCCAAGTCCTGAACACGGCGCATCTACAATGATTTTATCGTACATTTCCGAATAATGATACTCTGTTGCATCTGCCTGATACGCTTTGAAATTCTCAAGCTGCAGCCTTTTTGCCTGCTGCTTCAATATTCCAATCTTATGATTATGCACATCAGCTAAATCTACAGACCCCCCCGGTGTTTTTTCAAGAGCATGAAGTCCTTTTCCTCCGGGCGCACTGCAGGCATCGAGTATTTTATCTTCTTTACCAGGAACAAGCGCATCGACTACAAACATCGAGCTGACGTCCTGTATACTGAAAAGTCCGTTTTGATATGCATTTGTATTTAGAATATCAGCACCCGTCGTTACAATTAAAGCATCCGGATGGACAGTAGATATCTCCACCTTGTGACCTTCCTCATTCAACACGGCAGTAAGCTCTTCTCTTGTGATACGGCGCGTATTCACACGGAGATACATATTTGGACGGCTTGTGAGACTCCGGGCAATTCTTTCTGCCCCGTCCATACCGTGATGCGTCTTCCACTGCTTTAAAATCCATAACGGAATACTGGTTTCAACTGACAGCCGCTTTAAATCATCTTTAATTTCATTAAGCGGACGGACATCTTCTTTAACAAAACTGCGAAGAATTGCATTGACTGTATTTGCAGTCTGTCTGCCGCCTTTTTCTTTGGCAATATTCACCGCATCATTAATCACGGCATAATCCGGAACACGTTCCAGATAAATAATTTGATAGATAGAAATAAACAACAGACGGCGCTGCCAGCGTTTTAGTCTCGTTTTAATAAAAGGATTCAAATAATAATCAATCGTCAGCTGATGACTGATGGTTCCATAGACGATTTCTGTAAACAGTCCTTTGTCCGCCTGAGATAAATGGTTCTCTTTCAAAAGGTCGTTTATGACAATGTTTGAATAGCCTTTATCGTCGACAATTCTTACGTATGCATCTAAAGCGAGAGCTCTGACATTCATACTATTCAGCCCCCAGCTGCGTGCCGTCGATATCCTGCCTGCTGCCTGCAAACTGATGGGCAGGCATCCGTTTTTTTCCTGAAGGCTGAACTTCTGTAATCCGCAGGACACCGGTACCGCAGGCGACATAAAAACCGTCACCGTCTTTTTTTATGATTGTTCCCGGCTGCTCTGTTGACTGTTCATCTGTGAGGTCGGCCGCATAAATTTTCAACCGTCTGCCGTCTAGGACTGTATATGCCCCCGGAAACGGTGAAAGACCACGGATGTGATTAAAAACATCTCTTTGAGAACGCGTGAAATCAAGCCGTTCATCTTCTTTTGAAATGTTCGGGCTGATTGTTTTTTCTTCATGATTTTGAGGTATTCTTTCGTTTGTGCCGTTAAAAATATCAGGCAGTGTCTTCATTAATAAATCACCGCCGAGAATACTCAGTCTGTCATGAAGCGTTCCAGTATTATCTTCATCAGTGATCTTTGTAGTCACCTGTGAAATGATATCTCCGGAATCGAGCCCTTCAGCCATATACATAATCGTCACGCCGCTCTCACTGTCACCGTTTAAAACAGCACGGTGAATCGGTGCACCCCCGCGGTGTTTTGGAAGCAGCGATGCATGGACGTTCACTGCACCGAACTTCGGCAGATCCAGTACCTGCTTCGGTAAAATCTGTCCGTATGCTGCCGTAATAATCAGGTCCGGTTGATAGGACTGTATTTTTTTAAACGCTTCTTCCGCTTTAATACGCTCCGGCTGATATAAATCAATTCCGAGTTCTTTTGCTTTTTCAGCGACCGGCGGTGCCGTATATACACGCTTCCTGCCGACCGGTTTATCAGGCTGTGTAACAACAAGTGACACACCATATTCTGAATGTACTTTTTCTAATATGGACACTGAAAAATCAGGTGTCCCCATAAATACTATTTTCGGCATGACAGCCTCCTACATTATATATTGAGGGTCAACATCAATTCTTAAACTGAGCCCCTCTTTTTTATATCTTTCATAATAAAATTCATCAAGTTCATGAAGCACAGCACTTAAGTCCGGTTCCCGTTTATATTTCAACAATATCTGGAAACGGTGCTGATTGTTAATTCTCTCTATAGGACTCGGTGAAGGTCCGACAATAATAGCTGTATCACTGACGGCTGCTGTCAGCTTCTCATGAACATGTGCAGCCGCCTCAAGACACTTCCTCACATCTTCTGAAGATACTGTAAACAGCACATGAAAATAAAATGGTGAATACCTTGCAAAACGTCTGAATTCCATTTCTTTTTCATAAAATGCCTGATAGTCATTGGACTCACTTAACGTAATCGCATAATGTTCACTGTTATATGTCTGAAAGATGACTTCACCCGACAATTCATGGCGGCCGGCACGCCCTGCCACCTGCGTCAACAGTTGAAATGTCTTTTCATTCGCCCGGAAATCCGGAAGATTGAGCATTGTATCTGCATTCAGCACACCAACTAAAGTTACTTTAGGGTAATCAAGCCCCTTGGCTATCATTTGTGTTCCGAGAAGAATCGGCACTTCCTCCTTCTCAAATCTGTTGAGAAGCTTTTCGTGCATGCCTTTTCTCCGGGTCGTATCATTATCCATTCTGACCACATCCACCTGAAACATATCACGCAGGATTTCCTCGATTTTCTCTGTCCCTGTCCCTCGGAATGTAACATCATCACTGCCGCACGCCGCACATTCACGCTTCACTTCTTCTTCATATCCGCAGTAATGACAGAGCAGCGTATGATTGCTTTTATGGTAAGTTAACGAAATATCACAATTTGGGCAGTTCGGTACATCGCCGCATGACTGGCATATTTGAAAATTGGCATATCCCCGCCTGTTCAAAAGAAGCACTGTCTGTTCCCCTCTGTCAATACGGTCCTGAATTGCTTCCTTTAATGCTGAGGATATTACGGACGTATTCCCTGTACGGTGTTCTTTCGCCATATCAACAATACGTGTGTCGGGGAGCGTATTTGAGGCTGCTCTCATATTAAGTTCCAGCCGCTCGTATACCGACTTGTCACTTCTTGCATAGGTTTCAAGAGAGGGGGTTGCTGTTCCGAGAATAAGCGGACATTTGTGAAAACTGCTGCGGTATTTTGCTACTTCAACTGCGTGATACATCGGTCTGTCTGTCTGTTTATAAGTGGTTTCATGCTCCTCATCCACAATAATGATACCGACATTTTCAAAGGGTGCAAAAATACTGCTCCTTGCACCGACAGACACTCTGGCACGACCTTCTTTTATCTTTCTCCATTCATCGTACTTTTCACCGTGGGAAAGACCGGAGTGAAGTACTGCAACCTCATCACCAAAACGTGATTTAAAACGATTGACCATCTGGGGTGTCAATGCGATTTCAGGAACCAGCATAATGGCTTCCTGCCCTTTATCGAGCACTGCTTTAATCGCCTGTAAATACACTTCTGTTTTACCGCTCCCGGTAATCCCGTGAAGGAGAAATGTCTTCGGGTCACTGCGGTCCATTGCATCCTGAATACGCCCGAACGCATAATCCTGATCCTGGTTTAAAATTTTCGGTTTGTCTTCAAAGAAAACTCTGTTCTCATAAGGATCACGTTCAATGACCACATCAATTTTTTCAGCATAGCCCTTTTTCACAAGTTCATTAATTGTGTGGCTGCTGTAGCCGTCTTCATGCAGGCGGCTGAGTTCAATATATTCATGGTTCTCGAGGTAATCAAGAAGTTCAAGCTGTTTGACTGCGCGGCCGAAATCTCTTCCCGGCTGAAACGTCGGCTTCAGCGCTCTCGCATATTTTTTATTTGTATGCTGCTTCAGCTCTGTTTCTTCTATAATATCCCCGCTGTCAATAAACGGCTTAATACCTTTTAATGCTTCTGCATCCAGTTTTTTTGTCAGCACTTTCCCGCCGGAATGACTGGCTTTAAAAAAGTCCGCCGCTTCTTTCGATGCATCGCTGTGAAGTGTTAAAACCTTCTCACTCTGTGACTTCAATGCTGCAGGGAGAATCGTTTCAATGACTGAAATATACGGGTCAATATAATAATCTGCGAGATGTTTCGCAAGCATAATCAATTCCCTGGTGAGTACCGGCTCTATATCAAGGGCCCTATTAATCGGTCTGATTTTTGATGCATCAAAATCAACGGAATCTTTAATATTGACCACATACCCCTGAATATTACGCGGACCGAAAGGGACCAGCACTCTGTGTCCGATTTTGATAATTCCAATAAGGGGATCCGGAATTTTATACTCAAAAATACGGTTCACTTCTTTTGAAGATACACTGACAATTACAGATGCAAACTTCACTTCTGCCACCTGCTTATGATCACTTCTGCAATATCAGCAGCAAGTTTTTCTTTATCATTCTTTTCAAAATGAACATCTTCACCCGATTTGAAAATCATCGTCACTTCATTTTCGTCACTGTTCATACCAATCGACGAATCCGACACATCATTCATAATGATACAGTCGGCATTTTTCTTTTTAAGTTTTTCTGATGCATACTGATGTACATCTCTCGTTTCTGCAGCAAAACCAACCACATACATTCCTTTATGGTTATGGCCGGCATATTTTAATATATCCGTCGTTTTGGACAATTTAATATTTAAATCATCAACATCATCTGTCTTTTTCATCTTATGATCACTGTATGTCTCAGGTTTATAATCACTGACCGCTGCAGTAAAAATACCGATATCATAATCCATGAATTCACTGACTGTTTCAAACATTTCATCCGCCGACTCAACATCAATACGATGTACACCGTGCGGTGTGTTCAAGTCAACAGGGCCGCTCACAAGTGTGACTTCCGCCCCTCTCTGCTTAAAGGCACGTGCAATACTGTAACCCATTTTACCGCTTGAATGATTGGTGATATAGCGCACTGGATCAAGAGCTTCTCTTGTCGGCCCCGCTGTAATCAATACACGTTTTCCTGTGAGATCATTTCTTTTATTCAGAAAGGTTTCAATATAATCTACAATATCAGGAACATTTGCCATACGCCCTTTTGCATTATATCCGCATGCTAAAAATCCACTTTCTGCATCAAGAAAGTGATAACCTTCACTAATCAGCTGCTTAATGTTCCGCTGAACGGCAGGCTGTTCATACATATGCACATTCATGGCGGGTGCCATAATCACCGGCTTTGTATTTGCAGCGAGTGTATTCAAAAGCATATTGTCATATATACCGTTCGCAAGTTTTCCTATAGTATTGGCTGTTACAGGTGCCACCACAATTAAATCCGCCCACTCCCCTATATTAATATGGGAAATTACATTCGGATCTTCTTCTTTGAATGTATTTGTGTAAACATGGTTTCTTCCAATTGCCTGGAACGCAAGCGGTGTAATAAACTGAAGCGCATTATCTGTAAGCACGACTTTAACCTGGTACCCTCTTTGAATGAGCTTGCTGGTTAAATCAACCGCCTTATAAGCAGCAATACCGCCAGTAACACCGATAACAATATTCGTCATACTTTTCACCTCTTATCTTAAAAAAAGCTGACAATCTCTTGTCAGCTACATTTCTACTTTAACTTTTTTCTCAGCAATTTCTTCCAGTGCCATTCCCACTGTTTTATATGAATGGTAACTATCCAGTACAGTATCATCAGGGTGATTTTGTAATTCTCTTGCGCGCTTTGCCGCAAGTGTAACCACTAAATATTTTGAGTCAACATTTTTCTTTAATTCATGGATTGGTGGATATAACATTAATTATTGACCTCCAGTAAAGTTTTTCTTAATTTTGATTCTACACGCGCACGCTTCATATGTGAAGCTTCAACAATACATTGTACACGATTTTTTGCTGCTCTGACATCATCATTAATGACAACATAGTCATATAAATTCATCAATTTCAATTCTCTTTTTGCTTCAGAAATACGCTTCTTTATTACCTCTGGTGAATCTGTCCCGCGGCCGACCAGCCTTTCTTCAAGCTGTGTTAAGTTCGGCGGCGCCAAAAAGATAAACAGTGCTTCCGGGAACTTTTCTCTCACCTGTTTTGCACCTTCAACTTCAATTTCAAGAAATACATCATAGCCTTTTTCCATCGTTTCAACAACGTAATCTACCGGTGTGCCGTAATAATTTCCCACGTAGTTGGCATGTTCGATGAATTTATCCTCTTCAATCAAGCGTTCAAATTCTTCTTTTGATTTGAAAAAGTAGTCGACACCATCAACTTCACCTTCACGTCTGTCTCTGGTTGTCATAGAAATTGAATACTCAAAAGTAGTGGCCGGATCATCGAAAATCTCTTTTCTGACCGTTCCTTTTCCCACTCCGGAAGGTCCTGAAAGTACAATTAATAGTCCCTTATCTGATGTCATATGTTATATACCTTTCTTTTCGTTCTATTTCGTTTTCGTTTAGTTCTTAAATGATTAATTTCTAATGTACCACAAACCAGATAAAATTTCATCATAAAATCAAGTACGGACTATTTGAATCTGATTCATGTTAAAATAAAGAACAGCCTAGAATAGGAGTGAGAACAATGGCATTTGACGGAAATTTTATACATGCACTCATTGATGAATTAAAACCGCTCTCCCGCGGAAAAATAAATAAGATCCAGCAGATGGATCAGGCGTCCATGATTTTCAAAATCCGGTCAAACGGAAAGAACCATCAGCTGTTAATCAGTGCACACCCTGTGTACTCAAGATTCCATTTAACCAATCAAAAATATGAATTTCCTTTTGATCCGCCGATGTTTCTGCGTGTCGCGAGAAAGCATATCGAAGGCGGAATTATTCAGGATATTAAACAAATCGGCAATGACAGACAGGTTCATTTCCATATTACGTCAAGAAACGAAATCGGCGATGAGACCAAACGTATTCTCATTTTGGAAATTATGGGTAAACACTCAAATATTATTATCACCGATGAGAATTATAAAATTATTGACGGTATTAAACACCTCACGCCGAATAATAATGCAAGAACCATTATGCCCGGCTTCCAGTATGAAGCACCGCCGACAGATAAAAAACTAAATCCAAGAACAGATGAGCTGAAAGAACTGCCGAAATTCATTGATTTTAACAACGGTAAAATCAACCGCCAGATTCTTTCAGCAGTCGAGGGGTTCAGTCCGCTCTTTATAAAGGAAATTGAATTCAATACCCGTCATTTTACAAATGAAACTTTAGTACCTGCTGTTCAGGACACCTTAAAAAAAGCAGAGAACATTAAACCGGTATTATACCCGGCGAAAAAAGACATTTTTTATTTTACAGAACTCGCACATCTTGAACAGACACCCGTCACTTTCGATACTTTAAGTGAACTGCTTGATGATTATTATCACAACCGCTACCAGCTCAGTCTGATCCGGCAGAAAGCAAATGACTACCTTCAAGTGATTGAACGCGAACATGATAAGACCAGAAGAAAAATTAAAAAACTTGAACTGGAAATTTCAGAATCCGATAAAAAAGAAGTCTACCAGAAATACGGAGAACTGATTACAGCGTACATGCATCAGATTAAGCAGTATGACAAAGAGGCGGAAGTATTTGATTATTATACAAATGAAAATATTGTCATCCCTCTCGATGTACAGCTGACACCAAGCGACAATGCTCAAAAATATTACCGTTTATACAATAAACTTAAAAACCGTGAACAAAGTGCTGCTGTCCAGCTTGAAAAAGCACAGCAGGATTTAGAATACTACAACAATCTTCTTCACCAGATGGATACTATCACAACAGAAGATGAGGTTGAACAGATTCGTGAAGAATTAGTAGAAGAAGGCATTATCAAGTTCAGAAAAGGAAAGTCTAAAAAGAAAAAATCCAATATTGAACTTCATAAGTTTCAAACGACACGCGGCTTAAATATTCTGGTCGGTAAAAATAATAAACAAAATGATTATTTAACTACTAAAAAGGCACAAAACAACCATCTCTGGTTCCACACAAAAGATATTCCCGGCTCCCACGTCGTTATTACACACAGTATGGGTGAAATTGAGGATGAGGATATTATAGAAGCGGCGGGACTCGCTGCATTTTATTCCAAAGCAGGACTGTCGGAATCCGTTCCTGTTGACTACACAGAAATTAAACATGTCCATAAAGTGAGCGGTGCAAAGCCGGGCTTTGTCAACTATTTTTCCCAGAAGACAGTCTATGTCACTCCGGATAAAAAGAAAGTTGAAAACATGAAAACTTCCAACTGATTCTTTATATCAATATAATAAAAGACAGGAAACCATGCAGGTGAACATGATTTCCTGTCTTTTTATTGAGCCCGCAGGTTTTAACTAACACTTACAAGCCATTTCTGAAGTCAACGACTTTCTGCAGGGATTCTTTTGTCAAATCACCGCGCTCGACACTGACTTCAAGTAAAGCATCGATGTTTGATAATGTTTTAAAATCGAGTGATTTAGCATTAAAATTGTCTCTTGCTTTCGGGATATTATAAGTAAATATCGCAAGTACACATACCACTTCTGCACCATATTCAAGAAGTGCTTCAGCCGCTTCAATACTGGAACCGCCTGTTGATATTAAATCCTCAATCAATACCACTTTTTTACCTTTAACATCTGCACCTTCGATCTGCTCTCCGGTACCGTGTTTTTTCTTGCTGCCTCTCACATAGCTCATCGGCAGACCCAGCGCTTCACTGACGAATGCAGCATGCGGAATTCCCGCAGTGGAAGTTCCTGCAACAATATCTACATCCGTATCCAGATTATTGACCGCTTCTTTAAAGTAAGCTGCAATTGTTCTTCTTGCATCGACTTCACCGATAATTTTGCGGTTGTCACAGTAAATCGGTGATACAATGCCGCTCGCCCATGTAAATGGATTTTCAGGCTGTACTTTTACTGCGCCGATATCCAGTAAAATTTCTGCTACTTTCTGTTCTCTCATTATTCCTTGCCCTCCCATAAAGCTTTAACCGTTTTGTATTTCTCAGCTGGATTTTCCGCCTGTGTAATGGAACGGCCGACCACTATATAGTCCGTACCCATTTTATATGCATCGAGCGGTGAAACCACACGAATCTGATCATCTTTTGAATCTTCCGGCAGACGAATTCCCGGTGTGATTGTCAGAAAATCTTTTCCAAGCGCATCATGAATCATTTCAGATTCAAGCGGAGATGACACGATTCCGTCAAGACCTGATTTTTTCGCAAGTTCCGCATAATGAAGAACGCTCTCATTAAGGCTGAGTGCTGATCTCTGTTCAAGTTCAATCATCTCTTCACTCATTGAAGTCAGCTGTGTCACAGCAATCAGTCTGCCGTCAGGGTTGCCGTCTTTAAACGATTCAACCGCCCGTTTCATCATTGCACTGCCGCCTTGTGCGTGAACGTTTGTCATCTGCACATCAAGTCTTCCTAAACCTTCCATCGCCTTACCTACAGTATTTGGAATATCATACAGTTTTAAATCTAAAAATATATCGTGGCCGAGCGCTCTGATTTCCTCGATTACTCTCGGACCATTCAATAAGTATAATTCCATACCTACTTTCACGTATAACTGTTCATCAAATTGTTTTAAGAATGAGCGTACTTCATCCAAGTGACTAAAGTCTAAAGCAATTATTGGTTTATGCATCGTTTCATCTCCTGTTCTTTTTTATAAGTATGCGCGTCCTTTTAAATCATGTAAATGAGAAATTCCCATTTCCTCAACACGTTCACTCAATCCTGCAGCAAGCGATGGACATATATAAGGATCAGTGAAGTTCATTGTTCCGACCGCAACCGCGTCTGCACCGACTGATATAAAGTCCAGTACATCGTCGACAGTCGCAATACCGCCCATGCCGATAATCGGAATATCCGGCATATGCTGGCGTACTTGGTAAATCATGTTCAAAGCAACCGGTTTTACAGCGGGGCCGCTTAAACCGCCTGTAATGTTTGCGATAATCGGACGGCCGTTCTTATCAAGACGCATTCCGACAAGTGTATTAATCATTGTGATACCGTCTGCTTCAGCCCCGACTGCCTGAGCCATTTCAACAATATTGGTCACATTCGGGGATAATTTAACATAGACCGGCACACTGGATGCATTTTTAACGGACTCTGTCAGGCGTCTTGCAGTATCCGGATCAGTACCAAACTGAATGCCGCCCTCCTTAACATTCGGACATGAAATATTTAACTCAAGCGCTTTAACATTCGGCGCTTTTGAAATTCTCTTTGCTACTTCAGTATAATCTTCAATCTGTGTACCTGCGACATTCGCAATTACCGGCACATCAAATTGTTCGAGATACTTCAGTTCATGTTCAATAATATGATCGACACCCGGGTTCTGCAGACCGATTGCATTTAACATCCCGCTCGACGTTTCAGCCACCCGCGGTGTTTTATTCCCTGCACGTGCTTCAAGCGTTGCTGCTTTAATCATGACAGCACCTAATTCCGACAGATCATAAAGTTTTGAATACTCTTCACCGAAACTGAAACAGCCTGATGCCGGCATTACAGGATTTTTTAATTCCAGTCCGGGCAGTGAGATGTTTAACTTTTTATTGTTCGTCATAAAATAATCTCACCTTTCTTAAAGACCGGGCCTTCAGTACATAATTTAATCTGACTGCCGTCTGATTTCTCACAGACACATGCATAACACACACCAAAGCCGCAGCCCATTCTCTCCTCGAGCGAAATGTATCCGTCAATCGGAAGGGTTTCTGATAATACTTTCAGCATCACTTTCGGACCGCAGGAATAAAATTTATCAAATTCTGTTCCGATTTCCCGGATGACATCTGTCACAAATCCTTCAGTTCCGTAAGTACCGTCGGCAGTCGCAATATGTGTATCGCCGAGTGCTTTGAATTTTTCTTCATAGAACACATCTTTTTTAGAATTAAATCCCAGTACATGTGTCGTTTTCACACCGATTTGATTTAAACGCTTGGAAAGTTCATAAAGCGGCGGTACCCCGATGCCTCCGCCGACAATCAGAACGCTGTCATTTTTCTCAATCGGGTAGCCGTTGCCAAGGGGCGTCAGCACATCGACAAGGTCACCGCTTTGATATTTGGACAGTTTCTTCGTTCCTTCACCGTCTGCACGGTAAATAATTGTCATTTCCGAATCATTATGATTAATACTTGAAATGGATATCGGCCGTCTGAGTACATTGGATACAGAATCTGTCACGCGGACATGGACAAACTGTCCTGCTGTATCAATCTCTTTAACGACATCCCCTGTGAGCACCATTTCATAAATCTTGTCTGCAATCAGTTCCTGTGAAACTACTTTCATCAAATTTTTCATATTCACACCTACATTTGTTCCATATTAAAGGTCATGCTTTCAATCACTTCAATTAATGTTCTTGCAGTGTCTAAAGATGTCAGACACGGTACACCATTCTCAACAGATTCACGTCTGATTTTAAAGCCGTCACGTGCAACTTCCTTACCTTTAGTCATTGTATTAATAACAATTTGAACTTTCCCCTGTTGAATTTCAGTAATGATGTCGCTGCCGCCCTCACCGATTTTATCGATATTGACGACCGGTATGCCCGCTTCTGCAAGCACACTTGCTGTACCTGATGTTGCAAGGAGACGGTATCCGCAGTGCGACAAGCGCTTCGCAAGTGCCGTTGCTTCTTCCTTATCTTTATCTGCAACAGTAAACAATGCAGTACCGTGATCTTTCACTTCAAGACCGCTGGCAACAAGCCCTTTATACAAAGCCTTGTTCAATGATAAATCTTTACCCATGACCTCGCCTGTGGATTTCATTTCAGGGCCAAGCGTCACATCAACATTTTTCAGTTTTGAGAAGCTGAAAACAGGTGCTTTCACATAATGTCCGTCCTGTACCGGCTGCAGTCCGAGGTCATACCCGGATTCAGTGAGAGGCTGTCCAAGAATAGAATGCATCGCAAGACGAGCCATCGGTATTTCAGTAATTTTACTCAGGAACGGTACTGTACGGCTTGAGCGCGGGTTCACTTCAAGTACAAAGATATCACCTTTTGAAAGTACGAACTGGATGTTGATTAAGCCGATGATGTTTAAACCTTTTGCCAGACGTTCTGTATAGTCGACCAGTGTTTCAATTTCACTTTCAGAAAGTGTCGCAGGCGGGTACACAGCCATGGAGTCCCCGGAATGCACTCCGGCGCGTTCAATGTGTTCCATAATACCTGGGATAATCACATTCTCACCATCACAGATGGCATCCACTTCAATTTCTTTTCCTGTTAAATAACGATCGACAAGTACAGGATGTTCGGGTGACGCTTTAACAGCATCTCTCATGTAGTTCTTAAGTTCACTTTCATTATACACGATTTCCATCGCACGGCCGCCGAGAACATAACTCGGTCTGACAAGTACAGGGAAGCCGATATATCTTGCATTCTCAAGTGCTTCTTCTTCGTTTGTTGCTGTTTTACCAAGCGGCTGTGGAATGTTAATATCCTGAAGCAGTGCCTCGAATTTCTTTCTGTCCTCAGCACGGTCAATATCCTCAAGTGATGTTCCGATAATATTAACACCTTCACGTTCGAGACCGTCCGCAAGATTTATCGCAGTCTGACCGCCGAACTGAACGACAACACCTTTCGGCTGCTCCTGTTCGATAATGTTCATCACATCTTCATGTGTCAGAGGTTCAAAGTATAATTTGTCTGAAATTGAAAAATCAGTCGATACTGTCTCAGGATTGTTATTGACGATAATTGCCTCATATCCTGCTTCCTGAATCGCCCATACTGCATGAACAGTCGCATAATCAAACTCAACACCCTGGCCGATTCTGATTGGTCCGCTGCCGAGTACCAGAATTTTTTCGCGGTCACTTCTGACTGACTCGTTATCTTCTTCATATGTGCCGTAGAAATATGGTGTATTGGATTCAAATTCTGCCGCACATGTATCCACCATCTTATAAACCGGCATAATCCCCTCGGCTTTACGGATTTCAAAGATTTTTTCCTCGGTCGTTTCCCATCTGTGGGCGATGACTCTGTCACTGAAGCCGAATGTTTTCGCCCATTTTAAATGTTTCAGAGAATTGATGTTCATTTTCAGCTCATGTTCGATATTGATAATATGATTGAACTTATTCAGGAAGAACATGTCAATTTCTGTCCACTCGTGAATATCCTGCATCTTAATGCCGCGGCGGAGTGCTTCACCGATAAAGAATAAACGTTCATCACTCTGGCGCTTAATCATTTCAACAATATAGCTGAGCTCAAAATCTTCACCGTTCGGCAGGCCGAGATGATGCACACCGTACTCCAGTGAGCGGATTGCCTTTAATAAAGATTCTTCATAGGTACGGCCGATTGCCATCACTTCACCGGTTGCTTTCATCTGTGTACCCAGTTTACGTTCCCCGCGTTCAAATTTATCAAACGGGAAGCGCGGTATTTTCGATACCACATAATCCAGTGCCGGTTCAAATGCCGCATAGCTTGTATTCGTAACCGGGTTAATCATTTCATCCAGTGTCATTCCCACCGCAATTTTCGCTGCAAGTTTTGCGATTGGATAACCTGTCGCTTTTGATGCAAGTGCACTCGAACGTGATACACGCGGGTTCACTTCGATAATATAGTAATCAAATGAATGAGGATCAAGTGCCAGCTGAACGTTACATCCGCCCTCTATGCCGAGTTCACGGATAATTGACAGTGACACATCACGGAGCATTTGATTTTCTTTATCTGTTAAAGTCTGTGTCGGTGCAACAACGATGGAGTCACCGGTGTGAATGCCGACAGGGTCAATGTTTTCCATATTACATACAACAATCGCATTATCATTGGAGTCACGCATGACTTCATATTCAATTTCCTTGAAGCCTGCGATTGATTTTTCAACCAGACACTGACTGACAGGAGAATATTTCAAACCATTCGCAACAATCTCTTTCAAATCAGCTTCATTGTAGCAGATACCGCCGCCGGTACCGCCCATTGTAAAAGCCGGACGGACAATAAACGGATAGCCGACTTTATCTTTAAAGTCATATGCACCTTCAATCGTATTGATGATATCAGACTCAGGAACAGGTTCCCCCATCTCGTTCATTAACCGGCGGAATAAATCTCTGTCTTCAGCCTGTTTAATGGAAGATAATTTAGTACCGAGAAGCTCTACATCATTTTCTTCCAATACACCGAGACGGTCAAGTTCAACAGCCATGTTTAAACCGACTTGTCCGCCGAGTGTCGGAAGCAGTGCATCCGGCTGCTCTTTACGGATAATTCTGCTGACAAAATCGGTTGTAATCGGTTCGATGTATACGACATCGGCAATTTCTTTATCCGTCATAATTGTTGCAGGATTTGAATTTACGAGAATGACTCTGTATCCTTCTTCTTTAAGTGCCAGACAGGCTTGAGTCCCTGCATAGTCAAATTCCGCTGCCTGACCGATAATAATCGGCCCGCTTCCTATTACTAATATCGTCTTAATATCCGTACGTTTAGGCATTCTGTTTACCTCCAAATTCTGTCATTGCATCTATAAATTCATTGAATAAGTATGATGAGTCATGCGGTCCTGCTGCTGCTTCCGGATGGTACTGGACTGAAAATACCGGGTGCTCTTTATGTCTGATACCTTCAACGGTATTATCATTCAGTGCCACATGTGTCACTTCTAAATCCGTGTCTTTCAGTGATTCTGCATCGATGGCATAACCATGGTTCTGTGAAGTGATTTCTATTTTTCCTGTAGCAAGGTTCTTAACCGGCTGATTACTTCCGCGGTGTCCGAATTTCATTTTGTAACTTTTGGCACCGCCGGCAAGTGCAATCAGCTGATGACCGAGGCAGATACCGAACACCGGCACTCTGCCGATTAAATCCTGAATGGTTTTTACCGCAACTTCTACATCATCCGGGTCCCCGGGGCCGTTTGAAAGCATCACACCGTCAGGGTTCAAACTCAAAATTTCTTCAGCAGTTGTATCATACGGCACCACTGTTACATCGACATTTCTCTGATTCAATGAACGGACGATATTTTCTTTTTTACCAAAATCGAGAAGCACCACCCTATAGCCGGTACCTGTCGACACATAAGGAGATTTCGTTGAAACACGTTCAATCTGGTCGGTTCTTCTCTCATATGATTTAAGTTCTTTGACTGTTTTTTCATGGTTGTCACTAGAAGTGATTACACCGCGCATCACACCGAAGTCACGAATTTTACGTGTAATACTTCTTGTATCTACACCGCTGATGCCGACAATATTATGGCGCTTTAGAAAGCTGTCTAGATTTTCCCTGTTTCTGAAATTTGACGGATATTCACATGCCTCCCGTACAATCACACCTTTTGTAGTCGGTTTCAGTGATTCATTGTCTTCAATATTAAACCCGGCATTTCCAACCAGCGGATAGCTGAATGTAATAATCTGATCTGTATAGGAGTTGTCCGTAATAATTTCCTGGACACCTGTCATTGAAGTGTTGAATACGACCTCACCGCTTGTTTCTTTATCCGCACCCAGTCTGTATCCCTCGTATACAGAACCGTCTTCCAATACTAGAAATCTGTCTTTAGTCAGCATTATTTTTGGTCTCCTTCTCTATACTTTACTTCACCGTCAACAATCGTCATGTAAATATCAGATACCAGTTTCTCACCGTTAAACGGTGTATTTTTTGCTTTGGAGAAAAACGCCTCTTTATCAAGAGTATATTCTTTATTCAAATCAATCACTGTAATATCTGCAGCGGCACCTTCTTTTAACTCACCCATTTCAAGACCGAATACCCGGCTCGGCTTCACTGTCATCCAGTCGAGAAGCTGCTGCAGTGTGAATACACCTGTCTTAACAAGCTTTGTATAAACAAGCTGGAATGCATTTTCAATGCCGACAATACCGAACGGTGCTTTTGTGATTTCCGCTGCTTTTTCATCTTCTGCATGCGGTGCATGGTCTGTCGCAATAAAATCAAGCGTCCCGTCCAAAAGACCTTCTATTAATGCTTCTCTGTCATCAGAACCACGAAGCGGCGGGTTCATCTTAAAGTTTGTATCCACTTCTTTAATGTCCGTTTCATCAAGTACTAAGTGATGCGGCGTCACTTCACCGGTCACTCTGATTCCTGCACGTTTAGCATCGCGGATTACTCTGACACTCTCTTTTGTTGACACATGGCAGACATGATAATGACAGTCTGCTGCTTCTGCCAGAAGTACATCACGCGCAATCTGTACAGCTTCTGTTACAGACGGGATGCCGGGGACACCGAGCTTTCTGCTGGTTTCACCGTCATGAAGCGCTCCGCCGCGGATCAGTGTGTTTTCTTCTGTATGTGCAACAATCGGCATATCAATCGCTGCCGCTTCTTCCATCGCACGAAGCATCATATCCGCACTCTGTACACCGACACCGTCATCTGTGAACGCAAATGCACCTGCTTTTTTCAATCCTTTAAAATCGACCAGCTGGTCTCCCTTCAGTCCCGATGTGATGGATGCGTACGGCAGGACTTTCACATGAGCTGTATCCTTAATAATTTGGTTTACTTTTTCAAGGAGCTCCACATTATCCATAATTGGTTTTGTGTTCGGCATCGGTGATACTGCTGTAAAACCGCCTCTTGCTGCAGCACGTGTACCGGATTCAATCGTTTCCTTATGTTCAAAGCCCGGCTCTCTCAGATGGACGTGTACATCAACAAGTCCTGCAGAGATTAGTTTTCCTTCAAGGTCGATTGTTTCAGTATCTGCATCAATATTCTCTGAAATTTCTTTGATGCGGCCGTCTTCCACCAATACATCAACCTTGATTTCTTCATTATCCTTTAACATTACACCGTTCTTTAATAACATACTTTACACGTCCTTTTTTAATATTTTTTCAAGAATGCTCATACGCATAAACACACCATTTTCCATCTGCTTGAATATCACACTTTTTTCTGATTCAACAAGGTGGTCTTCAATTTCAACCCCTCTGTTTACTGGCGCCGGATGCATAATAACAGCACCCTGTTTCATTTTCTTCACCCGGCTGTCATTCATGCCGTACTCTTTGTTATAACCTTCTTTACTGAATTCTTTTGAAACCATATGCCGCTCATGCTGCACACGAAGAAGCATGATGACATCACACGTTTCAACTGCCGTATCAAAGTCCAGATACCGGCTGTCGGAACTCTCATCCTGCCATTCTCTCGGACCGGAGTAGAACACTTCTGCACCGAGTGCCGTCAGAGCCTCTCCATTTGAATGTGCCACACGTGAGTGGGAAATATCACCTGCAATCGCAACTTTCAGCCCTTTAAACGTTTCAAACTGTTCGTATATCGTCATCAGGTCAAGAAGCGACTGTGTCGGGTGGGATCCGCTGCCGTCACCGCCGTTTATGACAGGGATATTAATGTCTTCCAGTTCATTGTAATATTCATTGTCTTCATGACGGATAACGAGCGCATCACACCCGAGCGCTTCCATCGTCTTACAAGTGTCATAAAGCGTTTCTCCCTTTATTACTGAACTTTTAGATGCGTCAAATGGGATAGAATGGATTCCGAGTTTAAATTCAGCCATTTCAAAACTTGTTTTTGTACGTGTTGAATTCTCAAAAAATAAATTTGCAATCGACAGTTCTCCGTGGAGTTTACTGTAGTCACCCTTCTTCATTTCAATTGCCCGGTGAATTAATGATAAAATTTCAGATTCACTTAAATGTGTCATAGACAGCAGATGATTCATTAAAATAGAGCCTCCTCAAAAATTTTTAATTCACTTTAATCTTCACTGATTGTAACGATGCTCTCACCGTCAACCTCGTAAAGCTTGACCTCAATGCTCTCTTCTTTTGATGTTGGTATATTTTTTCCGACATAATCCGCACGGATCGGCAGTTCCCTGTGTCCCCGGTCAATCAGAACGGCAAGCGATATTTTTGCCGGCCGGACTGTGTTCAAAATCGCATCCATTGCCGCACGGATTGTACGTCCCGTGTAAAGGACATCGTCGACAAGTACTACGTGCCGGTTATTTAAATCACAGTCTGTCTCAACGGCACCTTTTGTATCACCGGCTTCTTTTTTATCATCCCGGTAATTTGAAATATCAATCGTCCCGGACGGAACAGTGACACCTTCAATTTGATTAATTTTCTTCTGAATTCTTTCTGCGAGGAATTCTCCACGGGTTTTAATCCCGAGCAGTACAATATCATCCGTTCCTTTATTTCTCTCAAGAATCTCATGAGACATACGCGTTAACGAACGGCCGATCTGCGCATCATCCAAAATCAGTCTGTGCTTCATCATTAACCTCCTCGTAAAGCTAAAATTATACAAAAAATACTCATGCCTCTTAGACATGAGTATAGACGTATCCGTATGGATACACCGGTGGTGTCATAGATAATAATCGAGACTCCGCCGTTACCGTTTATATCATGTCTTTTCAGCCTCACGGGACCGATTTTAAAGACATTCATCTTCTTTATTCAAATGTTCTTACTAAGAATATCGCTATTGAAAATTAAAGTCAAGACAGAACTCCGTTAAAAATATGTAATATGAAAACTCCCTGAAGCGGGCAAATGTCCAGTTCAGGGAGTCATTTTATTTATCAGACTGTCTTTCCAGAGTATCAAGAACTTCCTCAAAATCTTCCGGAAGCGGTGCATCAAATTCCAGGTACTCCCCTGAAATCGGATGAACAAAACCGATTAATCCTGCATGGAGCAGCTGTCCGCCGACGTCCATTGTACGACGCGGACCGTATTTCGGATCACCTGCGATTGGATGACCGATATACTTCATGTGCACACGTATCTGGTGTGTACGTCCGGTTTCTAAAATACATTCAACGAGCGTATACGAATCGAAACGTTCGATCACATTAAAATGTGTGACAGCTTCCTTCCCGTCATCAATGACTGCCATCTCCTGACGCTCTTTCGGGTTTCTGCCGATCGGTGCTTCAATGGTTCCTTTATTATGCGGAATCACACCATGGACCAGTGCCGTATATTTTCGGGTCACACTTTTATCGACCAGCTGTTCTACAAGTCCTCTGTGCGCCACATCATTTTTCGCCACCATCAACAAACCGCTGGTGTCTTTATCAATACGGTGTACAATTCCCGGACGGAGCTCACCGTTAATTCCCGATAAATTATCGAGTGCATACATCAGTCCATTGACAAGTGTCCCGGACCGGTGCCCTGCAGCCGGATGAACCACCATGCCTTTCGGCTTATAAACAACCGCAACATCCGCATCTTCATATACGATTTCAAGAGATAAATCTTCAGGCTCTATATCCGCCTCCACAAGCTCTCTCTCTTCTACAATAATGTCATCATTTTCTTTTACTTTATAGTTCGCTTTAACAGCATGACCGTTCACTTTGATCAAGCCTTCCTTAATGCGGCCCTGGATATCACTTCTTGATGTATCCGGGACCTCTTCAGAAAGCAGTTTATCAATCCGGCTGCCGCCCTGTTCAGCTGTGACTTTTATGTTTTGCATCTTTATCACCTTTCCCTGTGATGAAAACTTCGATAATCATTAATATTACTCCAATGGTCAATGCACTGTCGGCAACGTTAAAGATTGGAAAGTCATAATTTATGATTAACACATCGATAAAGTCAACAACCTCCTGGAATAATACTCTGTCTATAAAATTCCCGAGCGCCCCTGCAAACAAGAATGTAATCGCAAGCTGTGCCGTGAAATTATTTCTGGCTTCTTTTTTATAAATAAAAACCAAAAGTGCCAGAACAACCACAGTTACCAGATAGAAAAATATCATCTGCCCCTGAAACATCCCCCACGCCGCACCCTGGTTGCGGTGTGAGGTAATTTCAAGATATTTGCCGAATACGGGAATGGACTGTCCAATTTCCATGTATCTGACAACGAGAAATTTTGTAATCTGGTCAAGCGCGAGAATACCGGCTGCTGTTATCAGCATCTGCACTATTCTATATTCTTTCAGCATCGCCCGTTATCCTTCCAATGCGTCAACGACTGCGCGGCATCTCGGACAGATATCGTCTTCACCGTTTACAATCGCATCGGCAGTTGAATAATTCCAGCAGCGCTCACAGCGCACACCTTCCGCATGCTCAACCTTCACTGAAACATGATCATATTCCGTGCCGTCTGAAAGTGTATCCACCACTTCCACCTGCGAAACGATAAAGAACTGCTCAAGATTTCCTTTAATATCATTGAAGCTCATATTTTCAGGCTCTGTAATAAATACTTTCGCCTCAAGAGACTTACCAATTACTTTTTCATTACGGGCCGTTTCAAGTGCCTTATAGACATCATCACGGACTTTCATAAACTGCTTCCATTTACCGACAAGTTCAGTATCGACTTCTGCTTTTTCAGGCATTGATTCCAAGTGGATACTTTCTTTTGATTCGTGCGGTGTAAACTGATAGATTTCTTCAGCTGTGTGCACTAAAACCGGTGCAAGCAGACGATTTAACTGCGTCAGTATTTTATAGAGTACAGTCTGCATACTGCGTCTGATCGGCGCATCCTGCTGCTCGATATAAAGAATATCCTTACCGTAATCAAGGTAGAAGTTCGATAACTCAACATTGATGAAATTCTGCAGAGACTGGTACATAGATACATAATCATATCTGTCATAGCAGTCGAGCATTAAATTCGTCATTTCGTTAAAACGCTGGTACATGAACTGGTCAACCTCATATAAGTCATCATAGCTGACAGTATCTGTTTTCGGATCAAAGTCGTCTACATTTCCAAGAAGGAAACGGAACGTATTTCTGATTTTACGGTATACTTCTGATACCTGTTTTAAAATATCATCGGACACACGTACATCTTCTTCAAAATCGGATGACATCACCCACAGACGTACAATATCCGCACCCATCTGCTTCATCACTTTTTCAGGCAGAATCACATTGCCAAGTGATTTCGACATTTTCTTGCCTTTCCCGTCCATCGCAAAACCGTGGGACAGTAATTCTTTGTACGGTGCATGCCCGCGCGTTGCGACACTCGTGATGATAGAAGAGTTAAACCATCCACGGTACTGGTCGGAACCTTCGAAATATAAATCTGCAGGATACGTTAAATAATCACGGCGGTCAAGTACACCTCTGTGCGTCGACCCTGAATCAAACCACACATCCATAATATCCATTTCTTTAGTAAAGACACCGTTTGGAGAGCCTTCATGTGTATAGCCTTCCGGAAGCAGCTTTTCTGCATCCCACTCAAACCAGATGTTTGAACCGTGTGTTTCAAACAATGATGCGACATGCTCAATCACGGCAACATCGACAATTTCCTGTCCGTCCTCAGCGTAGAAAAACGGCAGCGGCACACCCCATACACGCTGACGGGAAATCACCCAGTCACCACGGTTTTTAATCATATTGTACATACGCTTCTTACTCCACTCCACCTGGAATGTTGTATCATCAATAGCATTTAAAATATCTTCACGTACATTATTGATCGATGCAAACCATTGCGGTGTCGCACGGAAAATCACAGGTGTTTTTGTTCTCCAGTCATGTGGATATGAGTGCGTGTAGAAATCCAGTTTAACAAGTGCGCCTGCCGCATCAAGGTCCTCAGTAATTACTTTATTCGCATCATCATAGTATAAGCCTGCATACTTGCCCGCTTCGTCAGTAAACACACCTTTACCGTCAACAGGACTGACCACTTCAAGGCCGTACTTCTGTCCGACAATAAAGTCATCATCCCCGTGGCCGGGTGCAGTATGCACAAGTCCTGTACCTGCTTCTGTCGTTACATGGTCACCAAGAATAACCAGGCTCTCACGGTCGAACAATGGATGCTGTGCTGTCACATATTCAAGGTCAGAACCTTTCACTTCTTTTGTACGTGTCACTTTTTCTTTGTCAAAACCTGCTGCATCACAGAATGTATCAAGAAGATCTTCAGCAATCACATACTCTTTCTCTTCATAATTAAACTGTACATAGTTCAGTTCCGGATGTACCGCAACCGCCATGTTGGAAGGAATGGTCCATGGAGTTGTTGTCCAGATAACGAGTGATGTGTCTGTATCGAGAACATCTTTACCGTCTTTTACTTTAAACGCTACATAGATAGACGGTGAACGTTTATCCTGATACTCAAGCTCTGCTTCCGCGAGAGAAGATTCACTTTTCGGAGACCAGTAAATAGGCTTTTTACCGCGGTAGATTAGACCTTTCGCAACCATATCTTTCAGTACACGCACCTGGGATGCTTCAAATTCAGGTTTGTAAGTCAGATACGGGTCATCCCAGTGTCCGTCAACACCCATACGCTTGAATCCTTCACGCTGTAAGTCAATTTGTGAATTCGCAAATTCAATACACTTATTGCGGAATTCTTCTGTTGTCATACTTTTACGGTCAACACCCTTATTTGTCAGGGCCTGTTCAATCGGCAGACCGTGAGTATCCCAGCCGGGTACATACGGAGCATAAAAACCTCTCATCTGTTTGTTTCTGATGATGAAGTCCTTGATGATTTTATTTAAAGCATGTCCCATATGAAGCGCGCCGTTCGCATACGGCGGTCCATCATGAAGAATGAATGGTGTATTCCCCTCATTCTGCTTTAATTTCTTTTCGTAAATTTTATTCTCCCGCCATTCTCCCTGCATCTTAGGCTCTTTATTCGCAAGGCCGCCGCGCATTTTGAATTTTGTTTTCGGCATGAGTAAAGTATCTTTGTAATCCATATCCTGTCTCCCTTTCAATATAAATAAAAAACTCCAGGCTGAAATCAACAGGGGCGAATGAACCGCGGTACCACCCTTATTGACTCCGGCCGGGAGTCCACTTTATAATTATTTGTTTTAAATTATTAGTGATATCAAGCGTGTTTATATCTGCCGGGGCTCTCACCATCCCCCGTTCGCTTTATCCAAAACGCACTGTCAGTCTAACAATATATCTATTATGCTAAAATTATTGCCGTTCGTCAACATCTGCGGTTGTTTTTAAGATGATAATTTCAGATGTGCCGAACGCCTTATCTCTTTATCTTTTAAAGATAAAGTTCTTTTGAATAAAATAACTGACCAAAAATAGAATACCGTCTACACAAATTTTAATAATCACGGTACTGATAAAAGGCAGCACCAGATGAAACAAGTAAACGAGTGTCCCGGAAGCTGTAATCTGGGCAATGACCAGACCGAAATATTTAAAGAAGCTGTGCTTTGACCTGCCTTTAAACACAAGCTCTCTGTTCACAAAATAATTAAACAATGAAGAAATCACACGCGCAAGCACCGACGATACCATTATAGATGACAGACTGGTATTCGCCAAAAGGCGGATAAATACAGCATATGCTGTCACATCTAAAAGGAAAGAAGAAACCGATGACAGAACATACTTCACGAATACCCAGTATATTGTAATAGAATCCCTGATTACCCGGAAGTTCGACGAGGCGTTGTCTTCAATGTAAACTGTTTGAATCGGTACTGAATGAATATTCCAGCGCCGGTTCTTTGTTTCCATCAGCATATTCATCTCATAATCGAAGCGGTTCCCGTCCACCTGTAAAAACGGTTCAAGAAAACTTCTCGGCATGGCTCTGAGTCCTGTCTGTGTATCACTCAGCTTTTCACCAGTGGTCAGTCTGAATATATTACGTGTCAGAACATTACCGAACTGGCTTCTCTTCGGGACATTCTCATCGAAATGTCTCGCCCCGAGAATTAATGTATCCGAATGCTGTCTCGATGCTTCAATACACTTAATCATATCAGCACATTGGTGCTGGCCGTCAGAGTCAATCGTCACAATATACTCCGCTTCAGGCATGCTTTTTACTATATATTCAAAAGCTGTTTTTAAAGCTGCCCCTTTCCCTCTGTTCTTCTCATGAATTAAAACCTGACTGTTATAATCACTTTCAGCCTGATGAAAGGTTTCATCACAGGAAGGAGTACTGCCATCATTGACAATGATAATACCTGCCTCAGGCACCTCGGTCCTGACTGCCCTCAATAGTTCAAGTAAATGATATGTGGGATTTAATGATGGTATCACGATTGCTACATCTCTCATAGGCCTTCCTCCGTTGATCAGACATACATGCTTTAGTCTAAGTTTAATACCATACCCTGTCACATCAATAATCATTCATACATCATTTCATCAAGTATACCGTATTTTATTTACTCCGGTATACTTTCACCTGCAGCCTGTACTTTCCTTTTCTGGTTTCTGCAATGATAGAATTAATTTTAAAGCGACCGAAATGACGGACAGAAACCACATCGTCCACTTCGATAATGAACGCCGGGGAATTGGTAATCGTGTGGTTCACCTTTACCTTCCCTTTTGATACCCGTTCTTTTGACTTTGCACGCCCCTCATTTAAAACATCACTGATCACCGTGTCCAGTCTGAAACTTGATGACAACACGGTAATCGTTTCACCGTCATCCACCGGGGAAATAAATGCGTCATGTTCAATTTCTTTAAGTTTTACCGGTGCATTCTTAATATGTGTCAGCTGTTCTGTGAACATCTGGACATAGGGTGATGCAACTGCGAGCTGTATTTTATCTCCAATAACGATATCCCCGATGACATAACGGTCGAGACCGACATTCATTATTGCCCCCAATACATTCCGGTGTGATAATGTGATGAATTTTTCAGGGTATATAATCTCAAGCACAGTAATTTCAAAATCACTTTCACTGACTTCAAGCATCTCAGGTACAAGTATTGCCCGGAGACGTTCTCTGTCGCCCTTTCCGCCGTAAAAACAAACTGTAATATCCGGGTAATACCCTGACACACTGTCTACTATTTTCTGCTCTCTCGGGTCAAGAAAATCCAGCAGAACAGGATAATAGTCACGGGATGCAATTTCAAATTTACTGTTAATCTTTACAATACTGTCCTTCTCTTCTTCTCTGAAATGTTGATAAATTTCTTTAACCATGAAATCCTCCATCGGTTTGATATTTTCATGCAACAAAGTAATCCCGTCCTTCAAGTAAGGACGGGATTACTTTTAACTTATACAATCATACGTATTAATGCATTGAATATTGAATCCAGCCCTGCAACAAACAAACGCAGAACTAAAAATAAAATAATCGGTGATAAATCAAGCATTCCTCCAAGAGGCGGAATTAAGTTTCTGATTGGTTCCAGCACCGGTTCATATACTTTTCCGAGAGTCTGTCCAAAAGATGACTCACGTAAACCCGGAATCCACGAACTCAAAATGTAGATGATTAAACCCCAGCTGAATAAAGTTAATAAAATACTTACAATATCCGAAACAGTAACAATAATTTGCAGCAGCAGACCTTTATCCAAAATAATTCTCCTTACATATCATCATTTAACTCTTTATCTCCTGTAATTTCGCCTTCGACTCTGACACTGTTCGGTGTGCATAAAAATATATCACTGCCGACCTTCTGAATATCACCGTCAAGGGCATATACAGTACCGCTTAAAAAGTCAACGATGCGTTTTTTAGGACCACTGTCAATTTTAGATAAATTCACTAAAGTCGCACGTTCATTTTTAAGCTCATCTGCGATATCCTGTGTTTCTGAAAATACTCTCGGTTCAAATAAATGTACTTTTGCATTTGTTTCATGGCTATCCATCAAAGTTGTCTCCTTTTTCGGCTGTGCCTTTTTATTTTGAGAGGGCTTCTCTTTATCTTTTTTAAAGAAAGGTTCTTTGGGTGCTTCATCTTTTTTATCCGTAACATTCTCATTTTTCGCTTTAGACTGTGTCGGACGGATGACTTTATCCTCTCTGTGTCTTCTGGTTTCTTCCAGTTGAGTCACATTACTGTTTTTTGCCGCAGCATTATTTTTGTCCGGAGACACTTCTTCTTCTACTTCAACAGAAAACATATCTTTGATAAATTTCTTAATCGCCATATCACTCACCTGCTTCCCATGATTTTACTTCCAATACGAACATAAGTTGCACCTTCTTTTACAGCATGAAGATAGTCATTACTCATTCCCATACTGAGCTCCGTAATGGATGGATAATTAATATTTAACTGATCCCGCAATTCTTTAAGCTTCCTGAATGTTTGATCAAGTACTTCTTCATCCTCAGTGTAAGGTGCCATAGTCATTAAACCAATGATATTAATTTTATCATATTCAGAGATTTTTTCCACAAATGCCTCTAACGCTTCCGGTTCAACACCATGCTTCGTCTCTTCATGAGAAATATTCACCTGCACAAAACATTTTACATCATGTTCTGCGTACTTATCAATTTTTTTAGCCACACTCTCTCTTTCCAGTGAATGCAGGTAAGTTAAATAAGGTGCAACATCTTTCACTTTTCTGGACTGAAGTGTACCGATATAATGAATTTCTGCATCTTCCGGCAGTGCGGACAATTTTTCAAGAAAACCTTCCACCCTGTTTTCCCCGAAATGTCTGATTCCGGCATCGTAAGCCTGCAGTGTTTCTTCCACAGTATGGTACTTTGTCACAGCAATTACAGTGACATCACTGCCGACCTCTTTTTTTATCTGCTCGTAGTTTTCTTTAATCATGAACTGTCCTCCCGATAAATGCGAGTGCTCTGCCGGTTTTTCCAGACTCTGTCCGGTATGAGAAAAAAGTACTTGTATCTTCTGTACCAAGTTCAGTTACGTATATATTATCCTCTCGAATACCACATTCAAGTGCCTGGTTTTTATTCACAGTCTTTAAATCCAGCTGGTATTCTTCACCGTCCGCTTCCACTGCATGATTCAAATATTTTTCATCGATTGAATGAATGACTTTATCATCTACATTAAAAGAGGAACCGTTAATACTTACGCCGATGATTACAGTTAAATCCTCCGGGTTCTCATCATACGCCTGGATCAGGTTCCTGGTAATATTTTCACTGGTACCTCTCCATCCCGCATGTGCAAGCCCTGTGAATGTGTTCTCACGGCTGAAAATATATACCGGAACACAATCAGCAAAATTCATCGTCAACAGTACATCATCATATGTATACAGCCCATCAACACCATACCACTGATCTGTTAACTCTTTTACATTGGTGCCGCACTCTTTTGAAGTGACCTGACATACTTTACTGCCGTGCTTTTGAATCGGAAGCACCCAATTCGAAGACGGAATATTGATTTCTTCTGAAAGAAGTTCCTGATGTCTGTGAACATTCTTACTGTCATCATCAATATAAAGTGCCATATTAAAACTGTTTTCAGGGTAACTGCTCACACCATTCGTACGTTTCGTATAACCGAAAACGAGATCCGTGAGTATGTCCCCCACAAAATATTTATGTGTTTTAAATTCCATCAGTTCACCCCATAAAATAAGCCAGAAAGGCATGCCTTCCTGACTATTTTTTCAAGATATAATTATCGTCTGCGTCTGTTTCTGTTTCTCAAAAATGTTGGTACTTCATGATCTTCATCTTGAGAACCGGAATTTGCATCTTCTCTTTCAAATGATCGAGTTGAACGACGATCTTCATCAGGCGCATTATTTGTAAATGTTGCAGGCTCTGTTTTCTCTTCACGTTCCGGTGTGCGGTTCACACCTTTTTCATTAAAGCCTGTTGCGATTACAGTAACAACGATTTCATCCTCAAGTTCAGGATTAATCACTGTACCGAAAATCATGTTTACATCTTCATCAGCTGCATCCTGTACAACATCAGCGGCTTCCTGTGCTTCGAATAAAGACAGTGACTCACCGCCGGTAATATTCATCAGGACACCCTGTGCACCAACGATTGATGTTTCAAGTAATGGACTTGAGATTGCTTTTTTAGCCGCTTCAACTGCACGGTTTTCTCCTGAGGATACGCCGATACCCATTAAAGCAGATCCCTGATTCTGCATAATTGTCTTAACGTCTGCAAAGTCAAGGTTCACTTCACCGCTCACTGCGATTAAGTCTGATATACCCTGAACACCCTGACGGAGTACGTTATCTGCTTCTTTGAATGCTTCCATCATTGGAGTTGATTTATCAACGATATCAAGAAGGCGGTCATTTGGAATGACAATCAGTGTATCAACAGCTGCTTTCATTGCATCTACACCTGCTGCTGCCTGTGTCTGACGTTTTCTTCCTTCAAATGAGAAAGGACGAGTAACAACACCAACAGTCAATGCACCCATCTCTTTAGCGATTTTAGCAACTACCGGTGCTGCGCCGGTACCAGTTCCGCCGCCCATACCGGCTGTAACGAATACCATGTCTGCACCCTGAATCGCATCTTCAATCTGTTCACGTGATTCCTCTGCTGCTTTTTTACCAATCTCAGGATTGGCACCTGCACCAAGTCCGCGTGTTAATTTTTCACCAATCTGGATTTTAGACTCCGCCTTAGACAAGTTAAGCGCTTGTCCGTCTGTATTGATTGCGATAAATTCAACATTCTGCATTCCGTCATCAATCATGCGGTTCACAGCATTGTTACCGCCGCCGCCGACACCCACGACTTTAAGTGTTGCCATATGGTTAAAACCTTGTTCAAATTCCAACATTTTGTATATCCTCCCAAATTATCATCTTACGCTGATCATTCAAATAAATTTTTAAATATTTTTTTCATCTTAGTACCAAAATCCTGCGGTTCTTTCTGTCTTGCAGATTCACGGTTTTCATCCGTTACTTTTGCGTCATCATCATAAGTATATTCCTGATAATCCACATCCTGCACGACTTCCTCTGTTTCAGAAGGCTCCTCTTTTACAGGCTCTTCTTCAACAAAAGTTTCCTCCCTCTGCAGTTCACTCTCATTTTTTTCTTTTCTTTGAGTAAATAATCCGGAGAAGAAATTGGAATCTTTATTATCTGAAGATTCTGAAGCATATTGTTCAGGTGCTGCTCCATAATTATCAATTGTAACATACTCGAGGAGTTCATCAAACATAATTCCACTTGCAACAGTAGAAATTGCACTTGAGAATTCCGGTTTTCTCGCACCCATTTGATTAGGGATGTGAACACGGACTTTTTCAGTCACAATATCTTGCAGCAGTTCTTTAATTCCGAGGATATTTGCAGTACCGCCGGTGATGACAAAACCACCGCTTACTTTGGCAATACCACTTTGATACAGGCGTTCAAACACACTGTTAAAAATTTCTTCAATACGCAGTTCAATGATATCTGCAAGGTCTTTAGGCGTCACTTCAATATCCTCGCCACTGTCATTTTGCGGCAGACGGATAATATCAGTGTCATTGGCATGTTCATAAAAAGCATGCCCGTACTGTGTTTTAGCTTTTTCAGCCGCTTCATGCGACGTATTAAATGCCTGTGCCAGGTCATTTGTAACATTCTTCCCGCCGACAGGAATACTTGAAGCATATTTCAGAGAACCTCTTTCATAGTATGCGAACTGCGTCAGTTCAGCCCCTATGTCAATCACAACACTGCCAAGTTCTATCTCTGATTCACTCAGTACATGTGAATAATTCACTGCATCAGAATAAACATCGAGAACTGTAAGGCCGGTATCTTCCACACATTTTACAGTATTAATTAAAACTGTACGGTTTGTGAGAAGTGTTCCCGCTTCAACTGATAATGACTGAGTCGCAATCATTTCTTTCGGGTCCACAACTTCATGAAGCTCATCCACGACAAAATGTCTCGGATAAACAGTTACAACTTCTCTCTCATCAGCCATTTCACGATTTCTTATATTTTCAAGTAATTCTTCGATGTGTTCTCCGTTAATTTCTGTTGATTCACCGCCGAAACGAAGTGACTCCTCACTGAAGCGGAGGGCTGTATCTGTTACCGGCATTTTTAAGAATACTTCATCAATTTCAACACCTGATGAAATACTCGCTTTTTTTATCGTATCATTAATTGCACTTCTTGCCAGATCATAATCTCTGATCATCCCTTTTGATATACCATCTGTAAAAGTTTGTCCCGTTCCAATAATGTTGACACCTTCATGGAACTTCTCACCAACAATAGCTTTTACACTAGATGAACCGATATCAAGGGCTACATAATAATGTTCCTTCAACTCGACTGCCTCCTAGCAAGCAATTTGCGATTTTACTAATTTATAGTTTACATTATAGCTTTACAATTGTGAACTGTTTACAAGCAATCCTGTAAATTTATTCTGATGAATTTGAATTTTCACCCTCATTTTCATTCTCCGATGAACTTTCACTATCCTGTCCCATTTGATTCAATGTATCTTTCACACCCACAAGTGATGAATTAATACTGTCAATATACTCTGCCTGAACAGGTTCTTCATAAATTCCCCGTTTCACATCTTCTGCCTCACTGGAACCATAGGGCAGGAAGCTGCTTCCGATTTCAATATCGATAATACCGGTATTGTCCTCACCTATTTCTTCCTTCATACCGATGTAATGATTCATTTTCTCACCAAAATCGCGGTAGTCAGCGACAACTTCCTGACCGTCATTCATAAATATATGAATCCGGGTATTTGAGTTCTCTGAAGGACTGTAGTGAATTTCAGATATTCTTGCTAAAATGTCCGTATTGATATTCTCCATCTCGTCAATGACATTTTCAAATTCCTCTCCCTCAAATTGATACAGAATCGGACCATTTGAAGGGGATACAGGATACCCTCTCAGCACACGTGCATTATTCATCACCGGATTAAACGTACCTTCGTTTTCAATATAAGCAATAATATTATACTCATTTACAGATACATGGACCGAATTCCACCATTCCCGCTCCACAGTGACATCAACAATAACAGGGAGCAGCGCAATATTCTCTTCCGCCCTTGTTGTATTAATGCTGAACATTTTGTCACCTTCTTCAAACTGAAGCCGTCCTGAAAGTTCTTCATCAGTAATCACATGGTTGCCGGAGAAAGTAATCTGTTTCACATTACTCGCACTTGAAGCCGTGTACCAGATTAACACACCGAGTATAATAATAAACACTACTGCTGATGCCGTAATAATTTTTGCAGGCGTAATTTTTATTTTAGGCATTTTGAACGGTTGTTTTTCTTTCACCGGCGTTTTGTTTGACTCTGCTTCAGTGTTTTTATCATAGTCATAATGGTTTTCAATGATTACTGAATCATCTGAAAGTGCCTCCGGTGATTCCTGTTCCGATGTTTTCCCGGAACCTTCCCCGCTGTTCTCTTCAGGCAGTTCTGTCTGATTATCTTTTTCGTCTGCCTCACTTTTTTCAGAGCCTAAAAGACGTGATTCAAGCGACTGATTTTTTTCTTTTTTCTGGCGCCGCAGTTTTTCTCTCATATCATTGATATCCGGTTCTTTCGGCATCTTTTAGGCTCCTTTCCTTAATGACCCAGTGTGAAAAAACCTTCTTTAAAGTGATTTCCTCTGGCTTCAAAGTCTTTATATTGATCCCAACTGGCACATGCAGGTGAAAATAATACAACATCACCGGCTTCAGAGTGCTGACCTGCCAACCCGGCAGCAGTGTTTGGATCATCTGTTTCAATCACTTTAATTCCGGCCTGTTCACCAAGCTGTTTAAATTTATCCTTTGTCTCACCAAATGTGATAATAATTTTCACAAACTCAAGATACGGCGTTAAATCATCCAGCGACTGACCACGGTCCAGTCCCCCTGCAATCCAAATCACAGGTTTTGTAAAACTTCTTAACGCAAATGAAGTAGCCAGACTGTTCGTGGCTTTAGAGTCGTTATAATAATCCGTACCGTTAAACTCACCCAGGTATTCCATTCTGTGAGGAATACCGCCGAAGTTTTTCAGTGTGCTTAAAATACTTTCTTCAGACACATTGAAGTGACTGACTGCGAGAATTGCCGCCATAATATTCTCATGATTATGAGCACCCTTCAAAAGAATATCATCCGTATGAATTAATGCTTTTCCGTTAATCATCAACTCATGGTTTTTAATATATGCATCAGCTGTATCCGTTGAGGAGAAATACTTCACAGGACTCGGCACATTTACTTTTTCAAGAAGTGCTTTTTGAATGCCGTTAAAAACGATACTGTCTTTTTCCGTCATATGTTTTAACAGGTTCAATTTCGCTTCTACATACTCTTCTTTTGATGAATGATAATCCAGGTGCGCCTCATATATATTTGTAAATACCGCAACGTCAGGTCTGAATTCACGGACACCCATCAGCTGAAAAGATGACAGTTCCATCACCAGAATACTGTCATCAGCTGCTTCCAGTACTGCCTCTGATGCCGGGAAACCAATGTTGCCGCATAAAATCGGTTTTTTACCTGAACGCTCAAGCATTTCACCGATTAAGTGAGTAACCGTTGTTTTGCCGTTGGTACCCGTGATACCGATAATCGGTACTTTGGACATATGGTAAGCAAGTTCCACCTCAGTAATAATCGGAATCTCTCTTTCCAGAGCCTCCTGAAGGAAATCAATCCGGTAAGGAATTCCCGGGTTTTTGACAATTAAATCTGCATCATTCAATAAACTCGTCGGGTGGTGTCCGTCAACAATCTCGACACCCCAGCCGGTCAAAAGACGTCTGACTGATTCATCTGCAATAATTTCATTTGTCGTCAAAATAATATCGGCACCAAGATCAGCAAGAAGATTTACAGCGCTTTTACCGCTTCTGCCGTATCCAAGTACAATGACTGTTTTATTCTCCAAAACTCTCTTTTCCACTTACATCACTCCCAGAATAACACCAATAATTCCTGCAACAGCACCCGTTAACCAGAACACTGTGACAATTTTCCACTCACTCCATCCAAGCAGTTCAAAATGATGGTGAATCGGTGTCATTTTAAAGATTCGTTTTCCTGTCAGCTTAAATGATACAACTTGAATCATGACAGACAATGTTTCAACTACAAATACGATCCCGATAATCAACAGCAGAAGGCTGTTATTAATCATTATGGAAACTGTTGCGATGATGCCGCCCAACGCAAGACTTCCGGTATCTCCCATAAATAATTTCGCAGGATATTTATTGTGTATAAGAAAGCCGATAAGACTTCCGATAATAATGCACAAAAATGTAGACACAGTGCTTTCCGACAATGCGGTTGTCACGGCCAGAAATGAAGAAAATGCAATCACTGAAAGCCCTGTCGCAAGGCCGTCAAGACCGTCCGTCAGATTCACTGCATTAGAGAAACCGACCTGCCAGAATACGATCCACACTACAAACAGAAAGCCGAGCGGAATATCAAATTCTGTTCCGGGAATGTGCACACTGTTTGAAATTCCAGGTATAAAGTTCAGCATAATAATATAAATAATAACCGATACAATGACCTGTGCGAGAAATTTCTGTCTGGATGTCAGTCCTGTATTATGCTTTTTGACAACAATGATGTAATCGTCAAGAAAACCGATTAAACCGAAACCGATAGTCACAATTAAAAGAACCACCATCTTGGATACATCATCTACAAAAAACAGTGCAGCAATTGTTAAGATAATAATCGGAATTAAAAATGTCAGCCCGCCCATTGTCGGCGTTCCTGTTTTCACCTGATGGCTCTTTGGTCCTTCCTCACGTATAGACTGACCGAACTTCAAGCGCTTCAGCAGTGGAATTGTTGCAGGCACTAAAAAGAAAGTGGCAGCAAAAGCTAAAATTAAAAATAAAATATTCATGTTATCCTCCTAGTCATCAGGGTCGTTTGAAGAAAGTGTGAGTTCAACTTCCTCATCTTCTCCTACAGGCGCCCCTTCTTCTGTTGATTGTGTTGTTACATATCCTTCGCCCTCTAAAGTGATATGAATACCTGCAAGCTCTGATGCAATAATCGCCTCACGCTTAGATAATCCTGTCATATCAGGCATAGTTATTTCACCGTCAGTTTTAACAACCAATGTTTCGTCAGGAAGCATTGAGCTGTCTTTCGGATAGTGGTCGACAATTTCATCACCGTCTCCAATCACCCGTACATTAAATTGGTCGGTAATGCCGCTCTCAGTCAATGACTCTCCTGTATGATTTCCAATATCAGTCATTTGACCTGTTTCCTCGGAACTCTCTCCTACCTCAAGGTATTTAAGTGATCTTTCAACCAATGGATTCAAACCGTGCATTACACCGTAATCCCACGTATCCGAAGCATTTTTGCCGGCAAGTTTCACACCATAGTATACTATAATTTCAGGGTCATCCGCCGGTGCATAGCCTATAAATGAGGTTAAAAATTGATACGGTTCATCAATATAACCGCCGCCGTCAGGATCAATCACCTGGGCAGTCCCCGTTTTACCGGCCATATCATAGTCATCAAGAACATACTGCGGGTTACGCTCCATCGTACCATCTATCAGGGAATTGATTTCTGCCTGCGTTTCATCAGCTGCCTCTTCTGAAATCACTTGTCTGACAGTCTCTTCTTTGCCTTCCTGAAGCACCTCTCCTGTGTTTGGATCAGTAATAGATTCTACCACATACGGCTTCTTCATCTGACCGCCGTTTAATATCGCAGTCATCCCCTGAATCATCTGAATCGGGGTGACTGTTGAAGTCTGACCGAAAGATGTTGTTTTTCTCTGAAGCTCATTATCCCAGCCGATCACTCCCGGCACTTCTCCAATAAATTCAGATTCAGTAGACTGACCGAAACCGAAATCTTGATAATACTCAAGCATTCTGTCCTCACCGACTCTGTCCTGAAGGAGCATCATCAGAGCATTAGATGAGTACTGCATGCCTTCATTATAGGTAATGTTACCCCATCCTTCACGCTCCCAGTCATAGATAGTATGTCCGTCCACATCAAAAGAACCTGATTCATAAACTGCATTCGGATCATATTCCCCTGCATCGATGGCTGCAGCAAGACCAAACACTTTAAACGTTGAGCCCGGTTCAAAGGAATACTGGTACAGCATATTCAACCAGCTGTTCCCAAAGCCTTCTCTTGTTCTCGGGTTAAATGAAGGACGCTGTCCTGTGCCTAAAATTTCTCCGGTTTCTGCATCTGCCACAACCGCAAATAACTCTTCAGGTTCAAAATGCTCATCCATAATATCGAGGGATTCCTCAACATAGAGCTGGATATTTGAGTCAATTGTAAGCTGTACATCCGCACCATCCTCCGGTGCAGATACTTCCGTATCTGTACTTGGAACAATATTCCCCCACAAATCTTTTATGAAGTCTGTAGAACCATCTGTTCCGGTCAAAAGCTCGTTGTAAGTACGTTCAATACCCATTTGACCCGAGATAACACCGCTCTCTTCATTTCTCTCTGCAAAACCGAGAAGGTGGGATGCGAAATTACCATTCGGATAAAAGCGCTTCGTTTCAGTCGTGAAAGTCACACCGCCGAGCTTCTGATCCTGTTTTAATTCTTCCATCTCAAGTTTTTGATTGTAAGTAATGTCCTGACCTTCACGGCCGAGTTCAACCTGCATACGGTCCTGTTCCTGACCGTCTTCAATCCGCTCCATGATATCATCTGCATCCATGCCGATAATGTCACTTAAAATTTCTGCAGTTTCTTCAGGATTGTTCACATGGTCCGGGTAATCTTCATCCAGTATCAGTGCAATACGATAAGACTCCATATCACTTGCCAGAACATTTCCTTCTCTGTCTAATATATTCCCTCTATCTGCATCATTAATCTGACTTCTTGCAAATTTAGCATTTCCGTGCGCTGTCAAATCTTCATCGTCCACTGTTTTCCCAATCATCAAATACGCAAACTGCCATATTAACAAAAGAAAAAGCACTCCTATACCTACGTTAATAAGGAGCGCATGAACAGATACTGTTCTTTTATACTTACCAATTCTCAGTTTAATTCTGGTCATAATTCTCAACAACCTTTACATTGCTATTATCTAAATCGAGTCCCAGGTCATTGGCTTTTTCATAAATTCTGTCATAGCTCCGAAGATCAGTCACCTCTGTATTCAGTTCGTGAATTTCACTCTCTGTTGTCGCTATGTCACTTTCAAGACTTACAATTTCTGATTGTAACTGATAGGCCTCCATCTTTAATGACAACACATAAAATGCACATAATGCTATCATAAATAACAGAATTAAATATACACCCATTTCAAAACGTTTTATACCGACAACTTTTCGTGTCTTCCTGGTCTCTTCGGTATATGTATCCGGATGATTCCTGTCTGCTGTTTTTGTATTTGGAAGAACTCTGTACTTCTCTACCGCCATAATAACACACCCTATTTTTGTTTCTCTGCTATTCTCAGTTTTGCACTTCTCGCTCTTCTATTTTCTTCAATAGATGCTTCACTTGCGATAATCGGTTTTCTATTCACTCTTTTTAACAACGGCTGGTATTCTTCAGGAATCACCGGCATATTTCTTGGAAGTTCCGGTCCTTTTTCATATTCTACAAACATCTGCTTGCAGATTCGATCCTCCAGAGAATGGAACGTAATAACAGAAACTCTGCCGCCTTTTTTCAACAGGCCGATTGCCTGTTCCAAAGAACGCTCAAATACACCAAGTTCATCATTCACTGCAATTCTTAACGCCTGAAAAACCCTTTTAGCGGGATGACCGCCGGTACGGCGGAATTTATGCGGAATTTGACTTTTAATGAGTTCTGTCAACTCAGTCGTTGTAGTTATCGGCTGGTCATTTCTTTTACGTTCAATCTCACGGGCAATCTTTTTTGAAAATTTCTCTTCCCCGTAGCGGTAAAATATACTGACAAGTTCCGCATAAGGGTATTCATTTACAATTTTGTAAGCATCAAGCTCCTGGGTCTGATCCATACGCATATCAAGTCGTGCTTCCTTGGAATGACTGAATCCTCTTTCAGTGATATCCAGCTGCGGGCTTGAGACACCGAGATCATATAAAATACCGTCTATTTCTGTAACGCCGACGTTATTTAATTCATTTTTTAAATGTTCAAAATTCGAATGGATAAATGTAATATTGTCATACTCTTTAAATTTTTCTTTTGCATGTTCCAATGCATATTGATCCTGATCAAATACAATCACACGACCTGTATCGAGCTTGGAAAGTAAATATTCCGTATGCCCGCCGCCTCCAAGCGTTGCATCAACATACACGCCATCCGGCTTTACATTGAGACCGTCTACAGTCTCATTCAGCAGTACTGTGTCGTGCTTAAACATGTCTTCACATCCTATAAATCAAAGTCAATTAAATCTTCAGCAATATCTTCAAAATTTTCTTCTGAATCCTGATAAAATGTATTCCATTCCTCAGTATTCCATATTTCAATACGGCTTGAGACACCGATTACTGTACACTCTTTATCAAGCCCGGCATATTGACACAGATTTTGAGGAATATTGATTCTCCCCTGTTTATCTACATCCACCGTTACTGCACCTGAGAAAAACATTCTCATAAATTTACGTGCATCTCTTTTTGTTAAGGGCAGGCTCTTCATTTTTTCTTCAATACGACTCCACTCATCAAGAGTATAGCCGAACAGACATTTATCAAGACCGCGTGTAATAACAAACTGATCCGTCAAAGATTCACGGAGTTTACTCGGCACAATCATTCTGCCTTTTGTATCCAGTTTATTGTTATATTCACCCATGAACATAAATGTCACCCGCCTTATTTGTAATTTACCACATTCCCCCACTTTTCACCACATATTATATGTAATTCATTGATTTTATTTTCTGCACACAAAAAAAACATCCTCCAATTGTTTGGAAGATGTCAAAAATACTTTATTTTTATTTTTTTAACAAAATTAAATCCGGTGTATAAGATAAAGAAGTCAGGCCGTTAAAATAATCCGTATACTGCCATGGATGATACTTTCTTTCCTGCAGTGCACCGTCCGGAAACAGGCATTCTGTGATTTCGTCAATGTCATTTAAATGTGTACGGTGCTTTCTTCTCGCTTCCACCTGATAACGTCTTTCCAAATAGTCCATCTGTTTGCGCTGAACTTCAAGATTTGCGTTTATCAGTGCCTCCATATATGGTTTATCATTCACCTCACGGAGCTGATGATACATTTTTTCTGTTTCTTTTTTCATATTTTCAACTGTCTGGATAAATGATTCAGAAATTTCATCATCCACCATCTTTTCTTTAAGTAAAGCAGCGTCTTCTATCAACCTGTTTGAAAATGATAAACCGTGACTGTCCATCAATTTTTGAATACGCTCGGAAATATGAACAAATTCCATCCGCTTCATGACAATCGGCATTGGAACATCCATCACTTCAAATACACGATGGATTTCACCCCAGTACTTGACCTCAGCGCCGCCGCCGAGAAACACCAGTGTATTAAACATCATTTCCTGCATCAGAGGTCTTGTCACCACATTATTACTGAATTCAGAAGGATTTTCATCAATTTTATTTAGAAGTTCAGACTCTGTCGCTTCTTCATTAAGAAGTTGATACACGCCGTCTTTTTCAGTCATCAAATGACGTTCCGCCGATGAATCGGAAAATAGATGAACATTCGTTTCAGTCTGAATTGTCGGAGGAATATTAAGTTTGTCACAAAATACTCTCTGCCCCTCCCTGAACGCCTGATCCACCTGTCCGTGATTAATGAGCAGCTTTTTAAACAACGGCTGTTCAAGTTTTCTCACTGCCGGCAGATGTGCATTAAATATTAACAGGCCGTCATCTTTGAATTCATCATGAACCAATGCATGAAACAGTTCTGTCCAATATGTATGCGCATCAATTAATTCTGCGACACGTTGTTTGAGTTCTTTTAAATACACACTGTCGCCGAGTTCCGTCACCACTTTTTCAAGCGTTCCATGCATTGCTTTTTTATCATACTCGTAAAAACCGATACTCATGGGTACATTGAGGTTCGGCTTATAGGAAATTTTTCTTCTGCGCCGGTGATTTTTACTGTATATGAATGTGTGGTTAATTTCCTCGAAATCGTGGTCTTCTCCGGCAGACCAGAACACCGGCACCGCGTCATAATTAAATTTTTCTTTAATATTCTTAGTCACCGACAGAATAGAAATAATTTTATGCATGATATAGCTCGGACTCATAAAAAGTCCGGCCTGCTGACCGGCAATAACTACTCTGTTTCCGGATTTTAATTTCGAGAGGTTTTCCGTCTGTGCATCCGAAAGGCCGTATCTGGACATATCTTCTGAAATAATGTCGGCGAGCGCCTCAGTATGACTGTGCGGCTTTCTTTTTATCACTTTATCTATACTTTCTTTATCAAAGTCGAGTCCTTGATAAAAACGCATGAGTTCTTTATCTTTATTTTGAAATTTCCTGGAAAATTCATCCTTAGAAAAATCCATACATTCGATTTCCATATAGAAACTCCTTCTCTTTATTTATTTAACTAAAATTATAAATACTATTCATATATAAAACAATTGAATCGTTTCAAAATAAAATCTATAATGATTTTAAAGGAGAGATTGATTATGCCAGAAATTAAAAAATTAGCAATCAACTATAAGACTGCTGAAGATTTTAAAAAATTCCGCGAATACGGAAATCAAGAGCTTCAAATGATTGAAGAGCTTGAAGGTAACATGATTGATTCAGATATTGATTCACCTTTTTACGGCATTTATGTCGGCGAAACACTTGCTGCACGTATGTGCCTGTACAAAAAAGAAGATGAACAGAAGCCTATCTTCGACCCGCCCCATGACTATATGGTTATCTGGAAGCTGGAAGTTCTTGAAAAATATCAGGGCAAAGGCTACGGTCAGGCTTTAATTAACTATGCTAAAGAAATGGATATGCCTATTAAAGCAGTGACACGTCAGAACTCAAGAGATTTCTTCATCAAGCAGGGCTTTGAAGGTTTGAAATATGATGTTGAACGCGATCTTGCAGATAATGCTTTAATCTGGTATCCGGAAGGATATAGTTTAAACTAATAAAAAGGATGAGTCCGGGACTCATCCTTTTTATTATCTATCGTTAAAAATTATTTTGCTACAACTTCTTCGCCTTTGTAGCTTCCACACTCTTTACATACGCGGTGAGATAATTTCATTTCTCCGCAGTTAGAGCATTCTACCATACCAGGTACTGCAAGTTTGATATGCGTACGGCGCTTATTTTTACGAGTTTTGGATGTTCTTCTCTTAGGTACTGCCATTGTTTACTCCTCCTTCTCTTCATCACTGTTTAGTAATGCTTTTAATTTCTCGAGTCTCGGATCTACTTTGTCATCTTCTTCACTGTTAAACTCTGAAGCATCGATGACTTCCCAGTTCTTACCATTCTTCGGCGGCTCATCACTTTCAGAATACACTTGAGGTATGTTGACAATGATTAATTCCCTGACCACCGGCTCTATGTCCAATGTATGATCCAGCGGATGTACATTTTCATCCACATCATCATCTTCCTCAACTGTTTCATCAAAGATTTCATATGAGTCAATTTGAAGCGGGAACTGAATATTTTCCGAAGTTCTGCTATCAAGCATATTGACGGCTGTTGAAATATTCAAGTTCACATCCATACGGAATGGATGAACAGATATTTGACCTGTAACTCTCACTTCATCAATAGACAAGATATCTTTTCTGTCTGTAAGATCTGGAAGTATTACCGTCTCATCAATATTGAGAGATTGATTTTTAAATTTCTTAAGTTGTGATATCGACCATCTCATATAGCTTCACCTCTTATGAGCACAAAGAATATTCTACATTTTTACGGTTCTCATGTCAAGTTAATTTCTTAACAGATTATCTGTTACAATATCTTTAAAGAAAGGTGTGACATGATGAAAGTTATCGGCTTAATTACAGAATACAATCCATTCCATAACGGCCATATTTATCATATCAGAGAAGCGCAGAAAATGACACAGGCAGACCTTACAATCGCAATAATGAGCGGAAACTTTACCCAGCGCGGTGAAGCCAGTCTGATTGATAAATTCGTACGTGCAAAAGAAGCTGTAAAATATGTGGATTTAGTGGTTGAACTGCCGCTTTTAAATGCAGTCAGCTACGCAGATGATTTTGCACTCGGCGGTGTACATACTGCCGGGCTTTTGAATGTCGATGAAATTGTCTTCGGCAGTGAGTCAGGAGATATTTCATCACTCCAGGCATTATACAGGCAAAACCAATCCTTACAGTCTGCACCGGAATTCCAGCAATTAATCAGAAAAGGCTACAGTCACCCGAGAGCACTCGCAGAATTGACACAGTCTGATATTATTTCGGGGTCTAATAACATTCTCGGCCTTTCATATATCAAAGCAATTGACCGGCTGAAGTTGAATATTAAACCGTCCACCATTAAAAGAATCGGCAACGACTACAATGACACCACATTATCCGGCACATTGTTTTCAAGTGCGACAAGTCTCCGCGAAAGTCTGTTAAAACACGATTTTACATCACCCAGAAAATATATGCCCGGAGCATTTGTCGACATCCTGAGCCGTTCAGTTCTCATTACCAACGAAAATTTCTTCGATTCCCTAAAACTGCTGATTACCCATAAAAGCGAAACAGAGCTGAGACAGATTTACATGATGACTGAGGGCATCGAGAACCGTTTAAAGACATATATCAGACAGTCAAAGACATATAGAGAATTTCTTCAGAATATAAAAACAAAGCGTTATACATGGACCAGGCTGAACCGCCTGATGATATATATTCTCATAAATATCACAAAAGAAAAAATGCATTTGTACAAGACAGAAGAAAATCAACATGTCAGAGTACTTGCTATGAACGGCAGGGGCCGCAAATATTTAAAAACACTTCCTGAAACAACCAGCGTCATCACAAATGTAAATAAAGAAAACCGCGAATTCGTCTATGACGAAATCACGGCCGCAGATCTTTATAATATCGCATCACACTCAGAAAGAAATGATTTTAATACACCGGTCATTATTGATCCTTAAACTTTTCTTTAAGTGCATCTTCTACAAGCGGCGGAACAACATCCTCAATTTTTCCGCCGTATTTCGCCACTTCCTTTACTATCGATGAAGATATGAAAGAATAATGGTTATTGGTCATCATGTAGATAGTCTCAATATTACTGTCGAGTTTCCGGTTCATACTCGTGAGCTGCATTTCATACTCAAAATCGCTTACCGCACGCAGACCTCTTACAATCGCATCCGCCTGTACTTCCTGGCAAAACTCTATTAATAAGCCGTTAAAATCTCTGACCTCTACATTCCCAAACTCTTCTGTTACTTTTTTAATCAGTTCAACACGCTCCTCCGGTGTGAACAGACCTTTCTTTGATGAGTTTTTTAACACAGAAACATAAACTGTATCAAACAGTTTGCTTGCGCGCTCAATAATATCCAGATGACCGTATGTGATTGGATCAAAGCTACCTGGACAAACAGCTGTTTTCCCCATATATTTTTACTCCCCGAATTTCAAAATATTAATCTTTATCGTACCATATACCGTTTCCTTAATACTGGTAAACCCATGTGTATTATAATGTTCATCTTTATGGGTTTCAACTACTATGCGTCCGTTTTCTTTTAAAATATGTAATGACTCTATTAATTTCAGTGCTTCAGGCACTATTTTTTTATGATACGGCGGGTCAATAAATATTAAGTCAAATGACTTATTTCGTTTTGACATTGCCTTTAACGCCCGTCTGTAATCATTACGGAACACTTCAACCGGCTCTTCAATATTACTCACATTTTTTTTAACCTGTTCTGCCGAATCCTTCGCACCGTCAATAAACATCGCGTATTCTGCCCCGCGGCTCACCGCCTCTATGCCAAGCGCACCGCTTCCCGCAAATAAATCCAGCACATCACCCTCAATTTCGTTAAGGATATTAAATATATTTTCCCGTACCTGATCTGTAGTCGGCCGGGTATCCTGTGACTTCAGTGTATTTATTTTTTGTGACTTATACTTACCGCTGATTACTCTCACTGACTTCCATTCCTTTCATGATTAAGCTAAAATTAATATAGGAGTTGATTATATGCAGAAATTTATCACCTTGGGAGAGGGCTATGGAGATATATTCGAAATCGAGGCACTCATAGAATATAACCATGCACGTATTGACCGTGCACTGTTCCTCCATACAGAAAACGCACCGTCAACCTTTCTTCTCATCATGAAACCTGTCAGAGGCAATTTCCAGGCTGTCTACACTATATTTAAAGGAATTCATGTAGATGAGACCGGGAAAGGACAGAAATATCAATTATTAAATAACTGGTGCACAGAAAAAGAAATTAAAGTGATTGAATTTACTACCAGAAATCCGGATGATTTTCATGAGCGTGAACAGTTTTATCAATACATCACCGGTGTACTGCGGCTGAACCACCTGCTTCCGCCCCTGACTTAAACTAAATCACCCGGTAATCTCTTGCTTCAAAATTCTCTGTACCATATTCACGACGTATGTTTTGATATTCCGAAACCACTACATCCGTGACATATTTTAAATTATTCAGCTCTTTTATTGTTTGAGAAACGTCGGAATCGTATATATATAATAATAAGTACTTCTTATCTTTATTCACATATATTAGATGCCCGTAACGTTTCAATTGTCGAATGAATTTATTTTGTTTAAAATAAATATATACACCTATTCGTCTTTTGAGCATAATAGAACCACCCATCTTCTTTGTATAAAGATATAATAACACGTAAAGTTTAAGTTTCAAAAACGAATTGAAATTGGAGGCATTTTGACATGAAAAATTGTATTAAAAAAGTACTTACAGCAGCAGGTGTGGCAGGTGCAGTGTTTGGAGGATTATGGATTGGGACAAAACTCACTTCTGAAACACAGGTACGCAGCATCAAACCATTCTTCAGACGCCGCTCTCCATACATTTTAGCGCACCGCGGCGGAATGGGAATTCGTCCCGAGCACACTAAACTTTCATTTGATAAGGCGTCCGACTTCAATGTCGACGGATTTGAAATTGATATCCGCATGACAAAAGATGAAGAAATTGTTGTATTCCACGATGCTTATGTGGACCGCACATCAAACGGCGCAGGACGCGTCAGCAATATGACACTTGATGAGTTGAAAAAACTGGATTTCGGTTATCACTTTAGAGATGTTGAAGGAAATCATCCGTACCGCGGAGATAAGGATGCAAAAATCGTCACTCTTCGTGAACTCATCGAATCGTATCCGGATAAGCTGATTAATATCGATATCAAGGATAAGCCTGAAACGTATGAAGGAAGCTTAATACCAAGCGCACTTTACAGATTAATTACCGAACTCGGTGCAGAAGACCGCGTACTTGTTACGAGCTTCTTCGATGATCAAATCAGCCGCTTCAAGCTGTATTCAGGAGACACTATCGCACTCGGTGCAGGTGAAAATCAAGTTAAAAATGCAGTGCTTTCCTATTCCACAGGCTTTAAGCATATGTATAAACCGAATGCGGATACTTTCCAGCTGCCGCTTAAGCCGGGTACACCGACACTCTACTCACAAGGATTTATCAACTTCCTGCAGAGTTTAAACATTGCAGCAGGATACTGGGTAGTGAACGAAATGGATCAGATGGATGAACTCATTCAAAAAGGTGCACATACTATTGTGACTGATTATCCTGATATCAGTTACTACCTGATGAATGAAAGATACTAATCAAAAAGAGCTTTCCTTTAAACAGGAAGGCTCTTTTTTCGATTATATTAAATAACAGCAGTTCAGTTTACTCATACTTCTCCAGAAGACTTTGCATTTCTACATAGTTCAATTGTTTCGCATAATCCATGGCAGTATTTCCGTAATTATCTGTTAAACCAGGGTCTGCTCCATTCTGAAGGAGTATCCCGGCAATATCCTGATAGACTTCTGATCCGTCAGTAAGCGCAACCGCTTCAATTAATGCGGTATACCCAAAATTATTTTGATGATTAATATCGCTGTCGCTGTGTTCAATGAGATATATTACGTTCTTTAAATGACCTTTCTCAGCTGCCGGAATCAATGCATTGCCGCCAAATCGATTAAAGACTTTTTCATCCGGCTGTGAATGTTCCAGCATATACTTCAATATTTCTGATTTTCCTTCGGCACCTGCATATAAATACGGGCTGTCTGATATATTATCCTGCTGATTGATATCCGCATTAAAATCAATCAATATTTCACTGATTTCAATGAAATTATTATGAACTGCGACAAGTAACGGGGTTTCACCGTCTTCATTCACTTCATTTATATCGTAATCAGTGTCCTCCATAATCAAACGTACAAGTGCATCATCATTCGCTTCCACAGCCTTTAATAAACTGCCTGCTTCAAAAGTCTGTATAGAATTCACCCCGCCGTCATCCCCCTCTCTCTGGCTTTTTTCTTCTCTATCTGCAATCATCTGCTTCTCATAATGGATTTTGATTTCTTCAATGTTTTCTCCAATTCTGCCGGCGCCGTCATTGTCCTGGTTTTGACATGATATTAAAAACAGGACCAAATTTAACAGGGTACAAAATTTACCGGTCGTTTCAATGTTCATTTCTGTAAAATCCTTTCCCGGCTTTTAGTTATTAAAGCGATATCCGGATCCCCATATTGTCTCTAACATTAAAGGCTGTTTAGGATTGAATTCGATTTTTTCACGCAGCCGCTTGATATGGACAACAACTGTAGATGTATCCCCCAACGAATCAAATCCCCAGACACGTTCAAATAAATCATTTTTACTAAACACCTGATTCGGATTAATCATAAAAAACTTCAACAGTTCAAATTCTTTTGTAGTAAAAATAACTTCTCTGCCGGCAGAAAAAACTTTATGTGATTTGATATACAGCTGAATGTCATTCACTTCCAGAATTTCATCTAATTCAGGAGCTGTTCCTTTTGTTAAGCGTTCAAAGCGGTTTAAATGTGATTTCACGCGGGCAACCAATTCATTCGGACTGAAGGGTTTCGTGATATAATCATCTGCACCAAAACCAAGTGCACGTATTTTATCAATATCTTCTTTTTTAGCAGACACAATCAATATTGGAGTGTTTATTTTATCACGCAGAAGCTGACAGATTTCGAGCCCCGACATAGAAGGAATCATAATATCCAGTATAATTAAGTCATACTTTCCAGTAAGACCTTCATTTAGACCTTCAACACCATCAGAAACAATGGTGACCGTCATATCATTTAATTTCAGATAGTCTCTTTGTAATTCGGCAATATGCTGATCATCTTCTACTAATAAAATTTCTTTCATGATTGTCTGTTCTCCTTTAAAGGTAATGTAAATGTAATACTCGTTCCTTCCCCGCGGACACTCTCTGCTCTTATGCTGCCGTCGTGCTCCAGAATAATCTGTCTGGCAATTGCCAGACCTAGACCGCTGCCGCCATAATCACTGTTTCTGGAGCTTTCCACACGGTAAAACCGGTCAAAGATTACGTCTATATTTTCTAAATCCATTCCTGCACCGTTATCATGAACAGTCACACTGATTTCATTAATTTTCTTCTCTGTCTCAATAATAATACGCTTTTCTGATTTATTCATGTGCTTTACACTGTTTTGTATAATGTTATCCAATACCCGGCGTATCTGCTGAATATCTATATATACATCCGCCTCTTTTACACGTATATTTTTAAAATCCAGACTAACATTCTGCTGCTCAAGGTCCAGCTGGTATTCTTCCACAAAGTGGCTGAGAAACTTTACTAAATCAATTTTTTTAAATTCAAAAGGGATTTTATGTAAATCCAATTTGGAGAATACAAATAAATCATCTATTAAAAAATTTAAATTCCTTGCTTTATTATAGACAATATTCAAATATTGCTGCTGTTTAACCGGTGTGTCTGCGACACCGTCTTTTAATCCTTCCACATAGCCGATGATTGAAGTGACCGGTGTTTTTAAATCATGCGAAATATTAGACAACAGTTCTTTTCTATTTTCTTCATAAGCTTTATTTTCTTTACTGACTCTATTCAATGCACCGCGTAACTTTTCAAATTCCCGTGCAAGTTCGTTAACTTCCCCTTTTTTACCCGAGACAATTTCTATCTTTCCTTCCAGTTCCCCATCTTTTAACTGCTGAACTTTTTTATTCAACTCACGTAACGGAAGAATAATCGATTGATTTAACGAACGGTTAAACAGAATAATAATCAGAACTGCCACTGTTAAAATCAATGCCGTAATAATCAATGCCCATCTCTGCACAAAGTCTGAAAAGCTGTTTTCTTTTTTTAGAATCATTACACTGCCATTATCATTATCAGAGAAATTAAAATCAAACTTCAAATAACGATATAAACTCCCCTTATTATCAATTGTCCCCTGTGTATAAATATTTTCAGTATCAAATTCCGGGGCATGCGCAATTAATGATTCCACAACGAGGTTTGGAGAATGATATAAAATATCATTCTCTTTTCTAATAACTATATCAACCTCTCTTTCCTCAAAGTCATTAACCTGGTCCTTTAAATCAGGATTCATCAAATCATCCGGATTCTCTTTTGCAATATTACGAAAAGTGACTAATGCCTCCTGTTCGGCATAAGTCACTTGTTTTTGCTGAGTTACCGATTTATAGAGTTGAACCGGTGATGAAATCTGTCCGTTTATTGAAAATAAAAGGAACCATATGATGACAAGTATAGAACAAATGATAACCAATAAACTCCCAATAAATGTGATTAAAAATCGTGTTCTTATACTCATTACCATCTTCTCCCCGTACTATAAATTCAAGTTTTAAAATCCAAATGACGGATTGTACTCACCGGTATACGGCTCATGTTCGACAAAAATTTCTATCTCATTACCTTCAGCATCTTCACCCATCCGTTTATAAGTAAAACGTTCATTATTTAATTCAGTCACTTCAAGAACCGCACCATAACTGTTTTCTCCGACAGAAACATGTGCTCGGATTTTATTATCGTTAATCACATCAAAGTATCCGAAATCTCTTCGGCTGTCACCGCTCTCTATATCAAAGAATTCATACTTATTGGTTTCCTTATCAAACTTGGCAATACTGATAAAATTGCTGTTGTATTCAGTAACATCATTACCGTCACTGTCTTTCACTGATGTTCCATTCCACAAAGTACCGTCCAAAATCTCCACTCCGGAAACATTCTGCATGATTTCACCTGTTTCACTGACCATTTCCGGACTCTCATTTGTAAATTCAAGTTCAGACTCATTATACGGTATATGCTCCACATAAATCTCTACTTCGTTTCCATCAGCATCTTTACCCATCCGCTTATAAGTGAATATCTCATCATTCAGCTCGGTTAGATCCACAACTGCCTGATAATCCATAGTTTCAGAAATTAAAATTCGTTTAGTGCCGTCATTACTGACAAAAAACACACCTTCATCTCCACGGGTCTCACCTGTTTCCTTATCAAAAAACTCATATCTGTTTGTCTGTTCATCGTACTTGGCAAGTCCAATAAAGTTGCTGTTCTCTTCTGTTAAATCATTGCCATCCTCATCGTAAACTTTAGTACCCTGCCAGTTTACAGACGTCAAAGTATCAGTATACTCCTCACCTTTTGACACTTCATTTTGCTCAGTATCTTCATTTTGAACGGATTCCTGATTTTCTTCAACCTCATTCTCAAGCGTACCGCAGGCGGCCATCATAAATGTGCCGGTTAAAGCCAATGTGATTAAATTTCTTTTCGTGTTCATATGTTCTACATCTCCTCTATATGTTATAAATTTATAATAAAGGATGATTATAAAACCGGTATAAACAATAAATAAAACTAAAATGAACAAAAAATAAAATTTTTATGAACTCATACAAAAAAACTTGGATTGTATTCACAATCCAAGAACTTATAAACCGTTTTTTCTATTTTAAATCTATATTTCTAGCCGACCTTGCAGCCGCAGCTTCCGCCTGTTGAACATCCTAAAGAATCACCGCTTGCAAAGAACGGGTTATTGCTGACCACATTCACATGCTCACTGACGACTTGGGATATGTGGTACAGTACTTCATCCAGCATCTCCTGAAGTTTATATTCTGCACGTCTAAACTCCATGATTACAGGATTCATATCCATTTCTTTTTTAAATTGATTAATTTCACGGCGCTTTGTACTAAAATCGGGATGATACTTACCAAAACGCTGCACCTCTTCAAAGTCTATTTTCAGCTTCGAAAATTTATCAATCAGATTTTTCACTTCCGTATCACTATCAAGAAGTAATCTATAATGGCAGTATTGCTTATATTCTTCAGTCTGAGTTATTTTTTCGTTTAAGGCATCCAGCTGATCCAGTATTTCAATTTCTTTATCAATTGTCATAAAAACACCTCTGAATCTAGTCTATCACAATTCATTCTTCCCTTCTAGACGACAATTTCCATTTGCAACTCTTGTAGGAATAGATTAAAATTATAGTAATGCTAATAAAAGCTTAGGGAGGAAATTTCATGGTTTTTGAAAACTCTGGTCTTGAAACGATGGTCGTACCTCAAGATATCTTACAGAATGTAATGAATAAAAATGGCTGGGTCCTCGGCGGCTCATGGGACTATGAACGAATGACTTTTGATTTTAAATATGAAGTACCGGAAGGAATTTATTATCTGCGTCTGCCGGGATATGCGGTTGATGGTGATGTCGGTGCAAATAATGCAACGCTTCAATTAATGGATCCTTACATGGGTAAACATTATTATCCAACAGGTATCGAGTACGGCAGTGACGAACACTTCCCTGACCGTATTGTTGATCATGCTGTAAATAAAATCCGCAAAGTGACACAGGACTTGACTGCCCTCGTATAAATCACCCGCCCGTTTATCCTTGATAAACGGGTTTTATTATACAAAAAAACCGGAGCACTCTGTGCTCCGGCTGTATTTATCAATGAAAGATTGCATCAAATAATCCAGTCGTTTCTCCGCCCGGATAAAGGACGTATAACAAAACATATACCATCACACCTGTAATCGCCGTCAGGAACCAGACAGGCACTGCAATTCTGCCGATTTTACGGTGGCGGGATCTTTTACCTTTAGTCCCCGTATAAAGCTGTACTCCCCCAAGTATGCCGCCTGTCGTAGACAGCATAATATGACCAATCAGGAAAACAACATAGTAAATTTCAAGAGACTCAGGTCCGCCGAACTGAGTATTCCCGAGGAATATCGTTTTCGACAAATAAATAATGAAAAAGATAAGTGCCGCAACCGCTGCGTATTTCATCCATTTTTCATGTTCAACTTCTTTTCGCTGTCTTATTTTCACAATACCGACTACCATAAATATTGCACTGAGTACAATGAATGAAGTACTTATTGTTGGTAAAATAAAATGTAAATCCACTTAAATAACCCCTATCTACTTTTATCTAAACTGCTTATGCAGTTCCTGCTGCATACGTGCTTTTTCCAAAGAACGTCTTGTTGTCTCTTCTTCATCCTCACGCTCATCTCTATACCATCTGTAAAAGATAAAGCCAAGCATGAATCCGAAAAATACTTCCTGAAGTACTTTCATTATGATACCGCCGGTCTGCTGATCATGAATCGGTGAGGTATTTGTAAAATACTCCGGACCGGATATAATCCCCTGGCCCTTCAACCCTTCAAGTACACCTGACGGCACACAGAGTTCCATTGCAGAAAGCCATGCATCACCTTCTGTAAATGTTGCATACAGCGGACTTGAAGAGAATATAATTAATGCACACGCCGGTGTAAGCAGCATGCCTATACCGAATATATAGAGCAGTTTGAATAATCCACCCATATGGTTTTCTCTCGGCTCCACTTTATTAAAAATTGGGTAGAACATAATAACGGACAGGAGAAACAGAGTCACTAATGCCAGTGTATGTAATGTTGCATTCATTTTTAAAGTATCCATAATCACAGGCAGATGATAAATAGAAAACGCACCATTAAACAAAATCAAAGCAACCAAAGGTTTCTTTGCAATATAAAACAACTGCTTAATGACAGGCAGATTTACTAAATATCTCCATAAATATTCCGGGACACATGCATAAAACAAAGGTGCTACAAGTAAAAGTCCTACAGCCATTTGAAGCATATGAAAACTGAACAGTATATGACTCAATAAATCTACAGGTGATCCATAAGTAATATAAAGCAGAATCATATTGACTACAAAAATACTGCCTTCTTTTCTTGTTAACGGACGTCCGCCTTCAAATTCATCATACCATCTCGTAGTAATCAAAAAGAAGACAACTGTACAAATTGCGATGAATGTGAAAAAGAACGGGCTCCAATTTGCCATAAAGCCGAATATTGATATCGATGAAAGATTTTCCATAATAATCATCCTTTAAAATTTCGCTTATCCCTAGTATAAATTTTATCACAGTACAGCTCAAGCCAGTGTGGTGACAATATATTGACAAAAGACAAAGGACCGGCACTTATTGTGCCGGCCCTTTATGTTTGATCATTAAATTGGTTTACCAATCCAGACGATATAGATGAACACTACAATGAATGTTAACGCAAAGAAAAATCCAGAGAGCATCATCAATTTCATATAGTCATGTCCTTTGTCTTTCACGTGCATGAAATAATAGAACTGCAGTATTACCTGCATAAATGCAAGAATAATAACGATTGGTATAATGAATGAACTTGAGAAACCGTAAGCTGCCAGACCAAATGCAATAAATGTCATGAAAATCATTAAGCCGAATGAAACCAGCTGCTGACGCATTTCTCTGGTGCGTTCACGACGAACGTAGTCCAGTTTCTCTTTTGAGAGTGCTTCAACTTTTACATCTGCCATATTATAACACCCCTAACAAGTAAACGATTGTAAAGATAAATACCCATACAACATCGATAAAGTGCCAGTACAGTGCTGCTGTATTCACTTTAGCCGCTGTATACACCGATAATCCCCGTTTTGCATTACGGATTATCAGCAGTGTAATCCAGACTAAACCGAGAACAACGTGAAAACCATGTGTTCCAATCAGGAAGTAGAAAGAACTTCCGAATGCACTTGATCTAAATGTATGACCTAAATGAACATACTCAATGAACTCATAAATTTCAAGAGCAAGGAATCCTAAGCCGAGAAGCACTGTGATTCCAAGCCATAACTGCATTTTATTAAAGTTATTATTTCTCATGTGGTAAATCGCGTACACACTTGTCAATGATGATGTTAAAAGTAACATCGTCATGACAAATGCAAGTTCCAGGTGGTACAAATCTGCAGCATGCAGATGCCCGCTTGGTGTTGAATCTTTTAATGCAAGATAAGTTGCAAAGAGAGATGCGAAAAGTACTGTTTCACCAGCTAAGAACGTCCAGAAGCCGATAAATTTATTTTTACCTTCCAATGTTGCTCTCTCAGGGTGAGCCGGCCATCTTTCACTTGGTACATTGTATTCCATGTTAGCCATTATTTCGCACCCCTTTCTAATTCTTCTAAATCTTTTTGTACTTCTTCTTTTTTAACATAATACCCTAAATCATCTTTCCATGAACGGACAATCATTGAACCTGCAGTAATCACAAGACCTATAATCAATACATAAACTGCCCATGGCTTTTCAGGTAGATTTGATACAGCATCAATTGCCCAGTCTTTACCTGCAGCAAAGTACAGTGCGCCGAATGCTGCAACAAACAAGCCGAATGACATTACAAATGGGATAAATGAATTATTAGGCATATGGAAATCATCAAGCGGTTCTGCCGGAATCATTTTTCCGTTGCCATCTTTCTTCTCAACCCAGTATGCATCTAAACCGCGGACAAGCGGTGTTTGTGCAAAGTTGTAATATGGAACAGGCAGCGGCAGTGACCACTCAAGTGTACGTCCGTCACCCCAAGGATCCATTCCGACTTTTTCATTTTTCGCAACTGTAATCACAATGTTAATAACAAGGAATATTACTGCTACAGCCATAAACATTGCTCCGATTGTAGAGATTAAGTTGGCTGTTTCGTAACCTTGTCCATCGAGATATGTGAATACACGTCTCGGCATACCCCATAATCCTAAGAAATGCTGTATTAAGAATGTGAGGTGGAATCCGATAAAGAATAATACGAATGTAACTTTACCTAGTTTCTCACTCAGCTTAGTTGCAAACATTAACGGCCAGTAATAGTGAAGTCCTGCAAGTAGTGCAAATACTACACCGCCGACAATTACATAGTGGAAATGGGCAACGATAAAGTATGAGTCATGGTACTGATAGTCAGCCGGTGCTGCAGCCTGCATAACACCTGTGACACCACCCATAACAAATGACGGAATAAATGCAACCGCATATAGCATAGGTGTCGTAAACTCTATACTTCCGCCCCATATAGTTGCAATCCAGTTAAATATTTTAATACCTGTCGGTACTGCAATCGCCATTGTTGCTACAGCAAATATCGCATTTGCTGTCGGTCCAAGACCAACTGTAAACATGTGGTGAGCCCAAACCATGAATCCGAAGAAACCAATGAGTACTGTTGCAAATACCATTGCTGAGTATCCAAACAGACGTTTTCTTGAGAAGGTTGTGAATATCTCAGAGAAAATACCGAACGCTGGAAGTATCAGAATGTATACTTCCGGGTGACCGAAGATCCAGAACAAGTGCTCCCAGATAATCGTGTTCCCTCCAGCTTCGACGATAAAGAAACCGGAACCGAACATACGGTCAAATAACATTAAGAATAAACCAATAGTAAGCGGCGGGAATGCAAATACGATTAAGATTGAAGCAACTAAAGTTGTCCAAGTCATTAACGGCATTCTCATGTACGTCATACCAGGTGCTCTCATGTTAATAATTGTTGTTACGAAGTTGATACCGGAAATTAATGTACCGGCACCAGAAACCTGTAACCCTAGTACATAGAAGTCAATACCATGTCCAGGTGAGTTAATTGAAAGTGATGCATAACTTGTCCAGCCTGCATCCGGGGCACCGCCTAAAAACCATGAAAGGTTTAGAAAGATACCACCGAAGATAAACAGCCAAACACCCAGTGCATTTAAGAATGGAAAAGCAACATCCCGTGCACCAATCTGGAGCGGTACTGTTGCGTTCATAAACGCGAACAAAAGGGGCATAGCAGCAAGGAAAATCATCGTTGTACCATGCATAGTAATTACTTCATTAAACAGTCCTGCTGACAGGAAGTCATTGTTTGGTACTGCAAGCTGAATTCTGATCAGCATTGCTTCTATACCACCGACAACAAAGAAGAAACCACCAGCAATCAGGTAAAGTATCGCAATTTTCTTATGGTCTACTGTAGTTAAGTAATCCCATATTACTGATCCGACACTACGTTTTTTCGCAGTCTGTGCCATATACTAGTTCTCCTCCCCATCATCTTCTGAACTTTCATCTGATGCTTCTTCATCAGCAGACTCATCTGCCTCTTCATCAGAACCGTCAGAATTTCTTGATTCTCTAAGCGCTTCAGCATCTCCTGAACCCTCTTCAACAGTAAGGTCCATTACATAAGATGCCACGGCTTCAATTTCTTCATCCGTTAAATCATACTGTCCTGTCATATGGTTCCCAGGCTTATGACTCTCTGGATCTCTAATCCAATCTTCTAAGTTTTCTTGATTATGCTCCATAAAGCCGGCAATTAAATCACGGTCTCCAAAGTTTGTTAAGTTTGGTCCGACTGCTCCGGCACCTGTAGGTGTTACCGCATGACAACCGATACATGAATTATTGAAGATTTCCTGACCCTGGTCCGCATCAGCAGTTGAAGATTCTTCTGCTTCCTCGCCCGCTTCTTCATCAGCACTTTCGTCTGAGACATTTTTCATGTCTGCAAGCCACTGATCATATTCATCTTCCGGCAGAGCTTTAACTTTAAAGTCCATCAATGCATGGGACGGTCCGCAAAGTTCAGCACACTTACCATAGAACAGACGATTTGAATCTTCCGCCTTATCATCATCAAAGATTAAGTAGAAGCTGTTGATACCGTCAATATTCGTATCCAGCTTACCACCGGCCGCTGGAACCCAGAATGAGTGTTTTACATCTGCACCCTGTAAGTTAAAGTAAACTCTTCTGTCTGTTGGTACAACGAGCTCCTGGGAAGTAACTACTTCTTCATTAGGATACTCAAATTCCCACCAGTACTGGTATGCTCTTACATTTACTGTTGTTACATTCGGGTTTACCGCGCCTTCATCATTTTCCATAGCACTTGTATCCGCCTGCTTAAATGTTAAGTATACAGTAGGTACTGCCAAAATAAGTAATAAGATAATTGGAATGGATGTCCATATAATCTCTAATGTGTGATTCGAAGCAACGTCTTTAGGCTGAAAATGTTCACCCTTCACACTTCTGCGGCTTTTAGCAACCGCGATAACAAATATAAAAGTTACTACTACTACTACGACCAGCATAATTACGATAGACAAAAGCATTAAGTTAAACTGCTCTTGACCGACTTCACCAGCTGGTTTCAATGTGCTCAGGTGATTCTTGCCGCACCCGGAAAGAAAAACCATGAGGAAGGAAATTAAACCGACCCATTTAGCACTCATCCAACGATTTTTCATACTTTTCAGACCCCTCTTTCATTCTTTACTTTATATATTCACTAATAAGCCGGCAATGATAATCATTACAAAGAAAATAATAATGTAATTAAGTGAAAAGACAAATACCCGACCGGCATAGCGGTTATAGTCTTTAACTGGTTTGAACTGGTTCAATCCGATAAACAGCCATGCTGCATTCAGTATCACTGCTAAAGCAACAAACCAAGTTCCAAGTTCAACCATTAATACTGGTGTGAACAAAAGAAGTGTCAACCAGAGAACAATTGATTTTTTAGTTCTCAAATTTCCTTTGACTGACGGCAGCATTGGTATACCTGCTGTTTTATACTCTTCGCTTCTTTTAATCGCAAGACCATAAAAATGAGGCATCTGCCAAATGAACATTACGATAAACATCGCCCATGCAATTGAATGTAAGTTCGGGTCTATTACTGCCCAGCCGATTAACGGCGGCATTGCACCCGGGATTGCACCAATCACTGTGTTCGAAACTAAATGTCTTTTGGCAAAAATTGAATATACTACTGCATATCCAAATGCTGCAATCAAACCAAGCGTTCCAGCTGTCGAATTAATTAAGAATAATAGTATCTCACCAATAATCAGCATGCTGAATCCGATGAACAATATGTCTCTGCCTTTAAAAGTGCCATCGATACTCGGTCTGTTTTGTTTGGATTCCATCAGTTTGTCAATGTCTCTGTCGTAAAAGTTATTAAGCGCACCTACACCGCCGATAACCAAGGCAGTGCCTGCAGTCATCAGTAACAGAACCGGTACATTTTGAAAAAATGACAACTGGTAATACATTACCGCCAAAAATCCTGCTGCAAATGCCGGAATAAGATTTGATTTTATAATTCCATCTTTAACAAGCGTCTTTACAGCCTTGAAAGTAACAGCTCTTTTTTCAATATGTACCTGTTCAGTATATAAGTCTCTTTGCATCCATACGCCCCCTTTCATACACAAAAACAATTACTTCTTATAATAAATTAAAAAAGACACATTTACTATAATTTTCTGCAACAAAATTGTTACATTTTATATTGTTCAAGAATTGTTCAAGAATATGTCACTTAGACATCAGCAGACACCGACAAACTGCTCTATACTTTGGATATAGTTGTTTCACATCTTGATTTTACCATATTTTTCAGAATTGTTAAGGGTATTTCAGAAGAATCAACATTGCATTCAGTATTCGTTTCGGATATATTATGAAAATAAAGATTCATGAATGAAAAGACTTTTTTTGGGGTGTTACGGTTGTATAAAAATTTAAAAATTGTGGCCCTCTTGACCACAATCGCTATGGTCTTTGTCCAAATTGGGGGGGCATTGGTCACAAAAACAGGCTCTGCTGACGGATGCGGTGATTCCTGGCCGTTATGCCATGGGCAGTTAATCCCTGCCGACTGGCCTATCGAAACAATCATTGAACTCGCCCACAGAGGCGTTTCAGGTATTGCTATCATTCTGCTTGCTTTACTCTGCATCATGGCACTAAAGCAGATTCCCCATATTAGAGAAACAAAATTTTTAGTTGCAGTATCTTTTGGTTTTATCATCATTCAAAGTCTTATCGGAGCTGCAGCAGTCATCGGCATATGGGAAGGTGACTTTGTACTCGCCGCCCACTTCGGCATCTCGCTCATTTGTTTTGCCGCTGTATTTCTTTTGACACTGCTGATTTTTGAAGTTGATAAAAAATATGATGCAACCATTTTAATGATCGGCCCATTTTTAAGATATAATACGATCTTTCTAACTATATATATTTACTTTGTTGTATATTCCGGAGCACTCGTAAGACATACAGATTCATCACTTGCCTGTATGAGCTGGCCGCACTGCGGACCGGAAAGTATATGGGCTGTTAATTTCTATCAATGGGTACAGATGAGCCACCGTCTGGCTGCATTTATTGCTATTGTCTGGGTATTTCTCATTATGATTCATGCCATCAGAAAGTACAGCCACTACAGAGTCATTAAGTACGGCTGGATTATTGCATTCACTCTTATAGCAATGCAGGCAGTTACAGGCATGCTGAGTATATTTACTATGGTGAATATATTTATTGCGCTGCTGCATGCACTGTTTATCACACTTCTGTTCGGTTTATTATGTTATTTCATTATGCTCCTCTCAAGAAGTAAGAATAATACTAAATAAACAGTGTCAGAAACTTAAATCATTGCAACAATCAGGAAGACCCATACAGTGATGTGGAAATATCATTGTATGGGTCTTCTTATTGTATATCATTTCTTTTTTAGTATTAATCAGGTCTGCCTTTTTAATCATTACTCATATTGTTTATGATTTACGTTATAATATAAATATTAGATTGATAAAGATACTAATCCAGTGAAGGACTGATGATTTATGAAGTCACCTGAAACCAGAATCCCTTTCCTCCGGTTTTTACTCAATATATTTATAAAACCTTATACGAATATACAATCAAACTATTTCATATCCTGGGCATATAATATACTCTTATTATGTATACTGCCGGTTCTCCTGGCTGCCGGTTTTACTCTTAGAATAATATTCTTAATCAACCAGCCCGGTTCGGGCAGTAATGAAGCGACTGGAATAGAACTGTTGATTTATTTGATGCTTTTCTTTGTTACTTTCTGGTTTCTCCCCTTTTTCATCATTAATTTATTCGGTATATTTATCATAAACAGATATTCAGACTCTCCGCCAAGTTTCCAGAAACTATTCAGTGATCATACCAATATTTTTACTCATGTTTTTGTTTTATACTACATTGCATGTATCCTGCTCATTGCTGGTAATGTTACGCAGAATGAATTCCTGTTTTCTCTTTTAAATTTTGTTATTTTCATAATGGCTGCCGGATACTTTGCCGGCACGTTTGTAATGCTGCGCTTTTATTTTAATAAAAACGAGAAGCCCTTAAAAATACCGTTAATCTATCTGGGTTCATTAATATTGTTTTCCCTGATATACGGATTCTCAGTTTTTTGGATATTTATTATTTAACATCATCTTTTTAAAAAAGTTGACGTGTATTATGTGTCATTAAGATACGGCACTTAAAATACTGATCAAGTAACGTTCTTTCTATACGATTTAATGCAAAAAGAAACACGCCGTTCGGCGCGTTTCTTTTTATTCTGACTTTTCGATTTCAATCATCAAATCGTTTGAGGCAACACTGTCTCCTGCTTCAACATAAACATCTGATACAGTACCGTCAAATGGTGCTTTAACAGAGCTCTCCATCTTCATCGCTTCAGTAATAATAATTACTTCACCTTTTTTAAATGAATCGCCTTTACCGAACTTAACAGCACTGACAGTTCCCGGCATTTGTGCACCAATATGATTTGTATTGGTTGGATCTGCTTTTTTTAGTCTCGCGACTTTGGATTCAACATTTTCATCCTGAATCTTCACTTTACGAGGGAATCCATTGAGTTCGAAGTACATCCATCTCATACCGTCATCATTCACATGACCCACTGACAGGAGATTTACAATCAATGTTTTTCCTTTATCAATCTCAATCTCAAGGATTTCATTTTTTCGCATTCCAAACAAGAATGTCGGTGTATCTAATACTTCAACATTGCCGAAGCGTTCTTTTGTTGCCACAAAGTCTTTATATACTTTTGGATATAATGCATAGCTGAGCACATCTTTATCCGTGACTTTGCCTTCCTGGAAAGTTTCAACTTCTTCTTTAAGCGCATCGAAATCAACAGGCTCCAGAACTTCTCCTGCGCGAACTTCAAGTGGTGCAGTACCTTTAAGTACAATATTCTGGAGTTCTTCATTGAACCCTGTTACCGGTCTGCCAATCTCGCCTTTAAAGAAGCTGACGACTGAATCCGGGAAGTCGAGCTGTTCTCCTCTTTCAAATAATGTCTTCTCATTTAAATCATTCTGAACCATGAATAATGCCATGTCGCCGACAACTTTAGAAGACGGAGTTACTTTCACAATATCACCAAACAGCATGTTGACCTTCTGGTACATCCGTTTTACTTCACCGTACCGTTCGCCTAAGCCGAGAGATTTCGCCTGGCTGAGAAGGTTCGAATACTGACCGCCCGGCATTTCATGCTCATAAATTTCAGTGTGCGGGCTCTTAATATCACTTTCAAAATCAACATAATATTTACGGACATCTTCCCAGTACTGACTGAGTCGTTCAAGTCCTTTAATATCTGCACGGATATTGCCGTCAACACCGTCAAGCGCGTAATACAAGCTGTTTGCGCTCGGCTGGGAAGTCAGGCCGCTCAGTGCCCCGAGCGCTGTATCCACAACATCTACGCCCGCTTCAATCGCTTTAGCATAAGTCATGATACCATTACCGCTTGTATCATGCGTATGCAGGTGAATTGGAATGTCGACAGTTGATTTTAATTCTCCAATCAGTTCATATGCTGCCTGCGGCTTTAACAGACCGGCCATATCTTTAATCGCAAGAATATGTGCCCCTTCTGCTTCAAGTGCCTGTGCCATCTTCTTATAATACTCAAGCGTGTAGACGTCTGAACGGTCCGGATTTAAGAAGTCCCCAGTGTAACAGATAGCCGCTTCCGCCACTTTCCCTGTTTTAAGTACTGCCTCAATCGGCTTCTTCATCGCTTCAAGCCAGTTCAGAGAATCGAAAATTCTAAAGACATCAATGCCTGCCTCCGCACTTTCCTGCACAAACTTCTCTACAACATTATCTGCATAGTTTTTATACCCGACTGCATTCGATGCGCGGAGCAGCATCTGGAATAGTACATTCGGAATTTCTTTACGCAGTGTTTCAAGTCGTTTCCATGGATCTTCTTTCAGGAAATTATAAGCCACATCAAATGTCGCACCGCCCCACATCTCAAGTGAGAACGCATCTTTTAAATCGTGTGCTGTATACGGCGCAATCTTTTTCATATCATATGTCCGCACACGTGTTGTCAAAAGTGATTGATGGGCATCACGCATTGTTGTATCAGTGATCAGCGTCTCTTTCTGATCTTTCAGCCACTGACTTAAACCTTGAGCCCCTTTTTCATCCAGAATCTGTTTGGTTCCGCTGACAATTTCAGGCTTATACTTTGGCACTCTTGCTTTATCAAACTGCGGTTTATCGCGTTTATCGACACCCGGAAAACCGTTAACAGTAATCGTTGAAATGTACTCAAGCGTTTTTGTTCCCCGGTCTTTCGGTTTTTCAAAGTCAAATAAAGACGGTGTTGAATCAATAAATTTAGTGGAATAATCACCTTTTCTGAAGTCTTCATTCTCAATCACATTGAGTAAAAACTGCAGGTTGGTTTTAATTCCCCGGATACGCATTTCTTTTAAACTCCGGGACATTTTATCATTCGCATCTGTATAAGACAGACCGTGTGTAGACAGTTTAACGAGAAGTGAATCATAGTAAGGTGAAATCACTGCACCCTGGAAACCATCTCCGGCATCTGTTCTGACACCAAACCCGCCGCTTGAACGGTATGCCATAATTTCACCTGTATCCGGCATAAAGTCATTCAATGGATCTTCTGTAGTAATACGGCACTGTACCGCATACCCCATCAACTGGACATCTTCCTGCTTCGGCATATGAATTTTTTCATCAAATAATGCTTCACCGTCTGCGATTAATATCTGTGTTTTGACAATGTCTACACCCGTCACCATTTCGGTAATCGTATGTTCGACCTGTACACGCGGATTGACTTCGATGAAATAAAATTCACCGTCCGCCACTAAAAATTCAACTGTCCCTGCGTTTAAGTAACCGACCTGCTCACCCATACTTTTCGCCGCTTCACAAATTTCCAGGCGCAGCTCATCTTTCAGACCGACAGAAGGCGCCACTTCCACGAGCTTCTGGTGGCGTCTTTGTACAGAACAGTCACGTTCATACAAGTGAACAATATTACCGTATTTGTCACCGATAATCTGTACTTCAATGTGCTTCGGCTCATTAATATATTTTTCGAGGTATACATTATCATTTCCGAATGAACGCTTTGCCTCACTTTTCGCGCGGTCATAAGCATCTCTTAAGTCATCGCCTTCGTCGACGATACGCATTCCTTTACCGCCGCCGCCTGAGATAGCTTTAATAATGATCGGATAACCGTGCTTATCAATAAACTCCTGCACCTCATCAAACGATTCGACCGCACCGTCACTGCCCGGAATAATCGGCAGATTTGTTTTAATCGCAGTGTCACGCGCACGGACTTTATCACCGAACATTTCCAGGTGACGAATTTCAGGGCCGACAAAAATAATGCCCTCTTCCTGACACCGTGTTGCGAATTCTTTATTTTCACTTAAAAAGCCGTAGCCCGGATGAATGGCATCAACATCCGCATCTTTTGCCACTTTTATGATTGCTTCAATATTCAAATAGCTGTCAGTCGGCGAAAGATCTTCACCCACAAGGTACGCTTCATCGGCTTTATATCTATGTAGTGCACCTTTATCTTCATTACTGTAAATCGCCACTGTAGTGATATCGAGTTCCGTACACGCACGGAAAATTCGAATCGCAATCTCACCACGGTTGGCTACCATTAATTTATTGATTTGTTTCATAATCATCCCCCTAGTCTTTAAAACTGTAATGAGTGTATTATAATAAATATTCATTGCATGTACAATATATTCATCTCATTATTTTTTAAATATTCTAACAATGAAAACGCTTACTCTGCTTTTCATCATGAAAACCCTTGATACATAAGGGTTTTCAACTTTTTGTTTTTACAAAAAAATCAGCAGTTATCTTATTGATAACTGCTGATTTTAAGCTATTTTACTTTTTTATGTCCTTCTTTAACATGTTTTGCTGCAATCGACAAAAGACCTACTGCTATTGAAATACTTAAAAATGCCGAGCCGCCCTGGCTGAGAAGCGGCAGTGGAACACCTGTTAAAGGAATCAATTTTGATATACCGCCGATATTTACAAATACCTGTATGCTGATGTACATCGCAATCCCGATACAGACCAGACTGTAAAATTTATCTGAAGAAATACTCGCATAATGCAGTGCTTTAAACACCAGTATAATATACAGTGCCAGTATAAATAATACCCCGATTAATCCAAGTTCTTCAGCGATTACCGCAAATATAAAATCTGTGTGCGGTTCCGGCAGATAACCAAGCTTCATTACACCATTCCCAAGACCTGTCCCTGTCAATCCGCCGTGGGAAATCGAAATCAGTGAATTTGTTAATTGATATCCTGACCCCGTAGGATCAAGGAACGGATTCATAAAGGTTTCAATTCTTGCACGCTGATAGCCGGAAACCACTTCTCCTGAAATTAAAAATCTCCCTGCAAGGATTACTGAGATGACCAGTCCGACAAAACCGCCGACAACAAGAACAATTTTCATAGGCAGACCGGAATATACAAACATGCCGACAATAATCGCGAATATAACAAGCCATGTTCCAAAGTCATTAAACAATACGAGTAAAGAAATAACACCAATTAATAACAGAGGAAAGAAATTTTCTTTTCTGAGTGTACCGACCACTTCACGTTTTTTATCATAAATATATGCAAGATACAGTATGACAATAATCTTAAAAAACTCCGACGGCTGGAGCTCCTGGTTAATGATTGGAATCTGCAGCCAGTTTCTCTCACCATTTCTTTCTATACCGAAGAAATGTGTGATTAATAAAACAATAAAAATGACTGCTATTAAAATAACATGCAGCCTTTTATTTTTAAAAAATTCTCCCGACATAAAATAAGTCATAAAAAATACGAGCAGAAAACCGAGAATAACAAATCTAAACTGGCCGTTAAATAAAGCCATAGGATTACCTGAGTTTGGATTTTGATATAGATTCACCATACTTGCCGAATAAATCATTATCAAACCAATTAAGCTCAGCAGTACATATGTAATAATAATCGTGAAATCTACATACTTTGAATAGTCTTTAACATATTTTAGAAAATCTTTAACATACTGCATAATTAAGCCCCTCTATATAAAAAAAGTCTAAAGATTAATTTTCTTTAGACTCAACTTTTTCTTCTTGCATATATGCTTCGTGAACTCTTGAAACTTCAATTTCAAGTTTTTCAAGAAGGTCACGTCCATCATTCGGATCGATAAGACCAAGCCTTACAGCAAAGTTTACTTCTTTAGAAAGACCAAACATCTGCGTGTCCAACACTTCTTCATAAACCGGGCACTGGGGCATCGTTAAGTTGTCCATTTGCACCTTTATGAGTTGCACAATTCGATCTGCATCTTTCTCAAGCTGTAAGTATGCTTGGCTGCGTAATTCTTCGTTAGTGGACACAGCACTACCCCCTCGACTTACTCTCATTAAAATATTATATCACAAGCCCTAAAAAAGCAAGCAAATAACTGGTTTCTTTAGTTCCAAATATTTAAAACTCGTACTATTGTCTGATATAATAAGTGGCATAAGGAGAGAATACATATGATTATACAAATTCAAGGCAGTGTTCAGTACCAAATCACTTTAGATCCCTCTACATGGATATTTGATGATCGGAAAGTGACTCTGGAAGAAGCACTGAATAACACAAATAATAACGAAGAAATTCTGTTCTCGGATGACAAAGAATGGAATCGCCAAATTATAGAAGGGACGACGAAACCGCCCACTCTTAAATCAGAAAAAAAATTCAAGAAAAAAGAACTTCTTGAAAAGACATTTATCATGAACTTGAGTCCGTTCCTCGAATATACAGAACCGGAACGCGGTGAAGATGCCATGATTACATTCACACATGATAACGGCACTACTATACTGCCCTTCAGTGAAAGAAAATACTATTTCGCCCAGTTTTCGAAAGATGGTAAACGGTTATATGATGATAATATGATTGACCTTCACATCATTAAGAATGGAAATCTTAAAGAAACACTTGAACATGTTACAGAAATTAGATTCAGCTGATACTTAGGAATGCCTGAAGCAGACTCTCATCTGTCTCAGGCATTTTTATGTTAAATCACTGTATCGTGGATACCATAAAGTTGTGTCTGAAGTGCCTGTCAGTCTGTTCCTATACAAAAAGCAGCCCGCATCAGCGGACTGCTTTTTAATATCGATATTTCATCAACTACTCTTCATTATTACCTATATTGCCTGCTTTACGTTCCTGATGCAGTCTCACACGATACAGACCAAGAACAATAGCTGCTACAATTAAACTTTCCGCTACCGGTAAAAAAGCACCGAAAAAAGTAAGAACGATACAGCCGATAAACATCACAATGTAAATAATTAAATTCTGCCACACTTTTACTTTACGGGCAAAACCGAAATTATAAACAATAATACTCAAAATATAAATCGTGATAAATAAATACCACATACCAGTTTCGGGATTGGTTTCCAGATTGTACAGCCGGCCGAAGAATGTGAGTCGTTCTCCAACTAATGCTGTCATTAAAACATTAGGCAGAAACAATGGTTATCACTCCGATTCAAGTCTGATCTTTTCTCGCTTCTGAGCACGTTCTCTTTCACTTTTATCAAGAATTTTCTTTCTAAGACGTACAGATTCAGGCGTCACTTCAACAAGTTCATCATCATTAATAAACTCAAGCGCTTCTTCGAGCGTTAACGTACGCGGTTTTTTCATAGTGGATGTCTGCTCTTTAGTTGCAGAACGAATGTTGTTTGCTGCTTTCACTTTTGTAATGTTGACTGTTAAGTCATTATCACGTGAATTCTCACCGACAATCATTCCTTCATAAACATGAGTACCAGGCTCCATGAAGTTAACACCGCGCCCTTCAAGCTGCAGAATCGCATATGTGGATGCTGCACCCTTATCAAGTGATACAAGCACACCATTATGTCTGCCGCCGATACGTCCTTTAATTAATGGGCGGTACTCTTCAAATGTGTGATTCAGTATACCATAACCGCGAGTCATAGACATGAACTCTGTTCTGTAACCGATCAAGCCACGTGCAGGGACATTAAATATAATTCTTGTCTGTCCGTTACCTGTTGAAATCATATCCACCATTTCACCTTTACGGCTACCGAGTGATTCAATGATGCTTCCTGTGTTTTCCTCAGGAACATCAATTTGAACGCGCTCATAAGGCTCTGATTTCACACCGTCAACTTCTTTAACAATGACCTCAGGCTTTGAAACCTGCAGCTCAAATCCTTCACGGCGTAAATTTTCAATCAGGATGGACAAATGAAGTTCACCGCGCCCTGAAACTCTCCATGCATCCGGCTGATCCGTTGGATCTACTCTTAAAGATACATCTGTCTCAAGCTGCTGGTCTAAACGCTCTTCGATTTTACGTGCAGTAACATGCTTACCTTCTTGGCCTGCGAATGGTGAATTGTTCACTGAAAATGTCATCTGGAGTGTCGGCTCATCAATTCTCAGCACCGGAAGAGCTTCCTGATGGTCTATCGGTGTTACTGTCTCACCAACGTTAATATCTTCCATACCGCTGACTGCGATCAAATCGCCGGCTTTGGCACTTTCAATTTCAACTCTTTTCAATCCGAAGAAACCAAATAGTTTTGTTACACGGAAGTTTTTAACCGTTCCATCGATTTTCATTAATGATACCTGATCCCCGACATTAATTTCTCCGCGGAATACACGACCGATACCAATACGGCCGACATAATCATTGTAGTCAAGCAGTGCAACCTGGAATTGAAGGGGTTCATCTGAGTTATCAACCGGTGCAGGTACACTTTCAATAATTGCATCATAAATGGACTGCATGTTCTCATCCTGTACTTCAGGATCAAGACTTGCTGTTCCGTTAATTGCTGAAGCATAAGCAACAGGGAATTCAAGCTGCTCATCATTTGCATCGAGCTCTATAAATAATTCCAATACTTCATCAATTACTTCTTCCGGACGGGCAGCATCTTTATCGATTTTGTTTACAACGACTAAAGGCTTCAAGTCCTGTTCCAAAGCTTTTTTAAGAACAAAACGCGTCTGAGGCATTGTCCCCTCGTATGCATCCACCACAAGGATAACACCATCAACCATTTTCATAATACGTTCTACTTCACCGCCGAAGTCAGCGTGACCCGGAGTGTCGAGTATATTAATTCTTGTGCCTTTATAATCAATCGCTGTGTTTTTAGCCAGTATTGTAATTCCACGTTCACGTTCAATATCATTACTGTCCATCGCACGCTCTTCAACATGTTCATTTTCTCTAAAAATACCAGACTGTTTTAATAATTCATCAACCAGTGTTGTTTTACCGTGGTCGACGTGAGCTATAATTGCGATATTACGAATATCTTCTCTTAAGTTCATCAAGACTTTCCCTTCATATTTAGAATTACGAGTTTTCAACTGAACCATTATATCATAAATGAAGATATAATGTTACACCCTGTTAAAAAAATTAATGCTGTGATATACTACTTAAAAATAATCCTTGGAGGCTTGACGGCATGGAAAAACCAAAGTCAAAAGCCATATTCTTTATCCTCGCTGTAGTTGCTGTAGCAATGATGATTTTATTCTCAGTTTCTATCGCCGAGGGGATGGTTCTGTTATCTGCACTTGCAGTTGTTTTATTTGTTGCTGTATTTGGTGTAGGCTTTACGTTAAAAAGAAAATATCGCGAGAACGGCTGGCTTTAATTTTTACAGACTTTTTAAAACAGTCCTTTTCAAAAATGGAAAATCCGGTTTCTGCTTATTGCGGGAGCCGGATTTTTTATGATTTCAAGAACTTTTCAAATTTCTGTTTTTTGACGAATATTTACGCCGGGATAATAATTCATTTATCAACTAATGATACGGAGTGATTATTATGCGTCAAAAAAATGAAAAGCTAAAAGTATATGAATTTCTTTATAACAGACTGCCCTTTTCAAATACCGAACAGGAAGAATATAATGCTATGCAGCGTGCAGAGGCACTTGAGGCTGAATTTGAGAAATACCTGTCCGGTATTGATATGACCAATATCAGTGTGCACTGGCATTGTGAAGTGATTCTTGATGAAGCACATGAATTTGTTAATGTACTGATGGTTACAGATTACTGCTATTATTTATTCGTACTTCATGACTTGAAGGGTGTACACTACATTAACCCTTTCAACATTCTATGTAACGAACAGCATGAGGCTGTACTTGATTTAAACCGCAGCAGAAACCTGTACGAAACATTTAAGCACGAACTCATTGATGAGGGAAAATTCCAGCGTCCGATTATTATTAAATATGTCATGATGAACGCTGAATTCAAAACAAAAACCAGAAAGTCGGAACTGTTTTTATCGAAGGAAAACCTGCCTTACTATTTACGGGCGATCGAACATTCAGCTGTAATCAGAAAAAAGTACCGTCCCAATGTCCTGCCCACATGAAACCTGTATATCATTTTAAATTCACTCATATCAATCATTTTAAAGAAGGTCTGAAATGTTCTAAGTGCAGAACGTTTTCTCTCGAAAAAATCAGGCACAGCAGGATTCAGTGCAGCACCTGCATGCATTCATTTGATTTGTTTGAACTGAGCCGTGAATATTTTTATCATTACTTAAAATTATTTCCTTATGAGGAATTTACAAAGAAGAAAATTCTGTTTCATCTTCAATATGATTTATCCAGATATACGTATGAACAGCTGATCAGCAGTCAATTTGTTAAAAAGAATGAAGAAAGCAAAACATATTTGTTTAATCCAGGCCGTGAAAGCGCGCATGATTTTCAATAAATTCATCATCATCTTTAAAATACTGTACCAGTTCCGAGTGAATTTTCTTATTTCCCGTAAGAATACTGTTCGTTTCAAGTATTCTCATTTCTTCTCCAAGCAGTGTTGTTGTCAGTCCGCCGAGTTCACTCACAATAATCATTCCTCCGGCAAAATCCCAGGAATGGAGTCTGTAAAACAACGCTGCACTGGATGTGCCTTTTGCAACATTGGCGATTTCAAGTGCGGCAGAGCCGTACGAGCGTACACTTCGCGCATCTTTTACAATTTGAATGAAAGGTTTCTTAATACCGTCTTTAACAAGCCAGTTCGAATTCGTTGAAACTAAAGACGATTTTAACTCTGTATCCTTAATATCAGTCAGCTGCGTGTCATTAATATATGCACCTTCGCCGTGACGTGCGTGGTACAGGTCACCTTTCATTACATCCAGTATCAGCCCGGCATAAGGTTCACCGTCAATAAAAATACCAATTGAGATGGCAAAATTCTCATGCTGATGCACGAAGTTCAGTGTACCGTCAATCGGATCTACAACCCAGGTCACACCTTTCATGTCGTCAATATCAAAACCGTGGCCTTCCTCGCCGATAATCTGATGGTCCTTAAACTTCTCACCAATTCTATTATATATAAAAGTTTCCGTTTCGCGGTCCACATCAGTGACCAGGTCATTCCTGTTGGATTTACTGTCTATATTATAATTTTCAGTCATTCTTTCTCTGATGAACGCACCCGCGTCCTGTATTAAATTTTTTGCAAACAAATAAATTTCCATGTTGTCACATCCCAATATATTGATTGACGTTCATTAATATCTTATCATAAATACTATAGATTAATGAAAGGATGAAGTTCATGCTGAAATACAGCTTTACAGAAAAAGACTTTGATGTTTTTGAAATAGACGGACTTGAGCCGCGCATGTCCGCCCTCATTGAGACCACCCGTCCAAAACTTGAAAACCTCGGTGAACATTTCAGTGAATATTTAACAGAATTAACAGGAGACGAACAATTTGCGCATGTTGCAAAGCATGCCAGAAGAAAAGTAAATCCGCCTGATGATACATGGGTCAGCTTTTCAACAAATCCAAGAGGATATAAAATGATGCCGCACTTCCAAATCGGTCTGTACAACAGTCACGCTTTTTGTATGTACGGCGTAATTTACGAAGCGCCCGGCAAAAAAGAAACTGCTTCTAAATGGCTCGGTGATATCGATAAATTCCGGGCACTTCCGGAAGAATATCATGTATCTTTAGATCATATGAAACCTAAAAAAACGAAGCTTGATGATATGACTGATGAGGATATAAAAGCAGGTCTCGTAAGATTAAGAGACGTTAAAAAAGGAGAGTTTCTTGTCGGAAAAGTATATCCTCCCGATGATAAAGCACTCAAAAATGACGAAACATTCATTAAGGATTTAGAAAATGTGATGGATAAACTCGTAAAATTTTATTAAAACAAACAGCCCTGCTCTCTGATATCAGAAAGCAGGGCTCTGTTTATTTTGCAGGTACATGTGATTTCTTCAATTGACTTTCCTGCTCAATTTCCGATCTCAAATCTGATGCAAGTTTTGAAATATCCGGCATCCTGGAGATGTCAATATTACCGCCACTTACTATCACACCTGTATGTTTCGAATCAATCTTTTCATTATTTGCCAGTAGACATGCGAGTGCAGCAGCACCGGCACCTTCAACCAATGTTTTACTGCGTTCCAGGAAATAAATCATCGCATCTGCAATTTCTTCCTCTGAAACACATATTACATCATCTATATAATCCTCAATCACGGGTAATGTAAGAAGTCCCGGTTCCTTAACTGCAATTCCTTCTGCAATCGTTGAAACATTCTCAAGACGTTTTACAGTACCCGTATGAAATGCATTAAACATGGACGGCGCACGTTCTGACTGTACTCCAATGATTTTAATATCAGGCTTAATTGATTTAGCAGCAACTGCCACACCGCTTGCCAGTCCCCCGCCGCCGATCGGCACGAGGATTGTGTCAAGGTCGGGACACTGCTCCATCATTTCAATCCCGACAGTCCCCTGTCCGGCCATAATATCATAATCATCAAACGGATGGACATAAGTCGCACCTGTTTTACGCTGGTGAATCAGTGATGCTTCATAGGCTTCCTGGAAACTTTCCCCGACAAGGACGACTTCCGCCCCGTAACCTCGTGTTGCATTCACTTTATTCTGAGGGGTGGGTTCCGCCATAAATATTGTCGCTTTAACACCCATTCTGCTTGCAGCAAGTGCAACACCCTGCGCATGATTGCCTGCTGAGGCGGTAATCACGCCACGCTCAAGCTCGGCAGGCGTCAGCTTCATCAGTTTGTAGCTCGCACCTCTGAATTTAAATGCACCTGTTTTCTGCTGATTCTCCATTTTAAAATAAACATTCTTGCCTGTTCGTTGATTCGTTGTCTGCGATGTGATTAACGGCGTTTTGTGAGTTTGATCTTTCAGATGCTCCCAGGCATCCATGATATCCTCACCAGTTAAGAAATCCCCATGGAACCACGCTCCTCAAATGCTTTAATTTTATCTTCAAGCTGCAGTGTAAGTGAGATGTCATCCCATCCGTTAATCAGTTTTTCTTTGTGATAGGATGGAATATCAAATGATATTTCCTGACCGGAGTCGTCTTTAATCGTTTGATTCTCTAAATTCACGTGCAGATTAAAATCACCATTCTCTGCTTTTTCCTGCCATGCTTTAACATCTTCTTCATCCGCTGCAATTAATATAATTCCATTCTTAAATGCATTGGAATAAAAAATATCTGCAAAACTCGGTGCAATAATCACCCTGAAGCCGTAATCGAGTAATGCCCACGGTGCATGTTCGCGGGATGAACCGCAGCCAAAGTTTTCTCCTGCGATAAGAACAGATGCACCATCAAATTTCGCATCATCCATATCAAAGTCACTGCGACGGGTACCATCATCATGAAAACGCCAATTATAAAAGACGAATTCACCAAACCCGGTCCGTTCAATTCTCTTTAAAAATTGCTTCGGTATAATCTGGTCTGTATCAACATTTTCACGATTCAATGGATACACTTTTCCTGTATGCTGCTGAATTGCTTCCATTTTCGCCCTCCTTAATAATTAGCTGGGTATGCCCATTTCATAATGTCTGACATCCACAAAATGACCTTCAATCGCTGCTGCTGCTGCCATTTCCGGACTTACAAGGTGCGTTCTTGCACCTGAACCCTGTCTGCCTTCAAAGTTTCTGTTGGATGTGGATGCACATCTGCCTTTGGAAGGAATGATATCATCATTCATACCTAAGCATGCACTGCATCCTGAATCACGCCATTCAAAACCGGCTTCGATGAATATTTGATCAAGTCCCAGTTCCTCAGCCTCCTGTTTAACAAGAAATGAACCCGGAACAACAATTGCATTCACACCCGGTTTTACTTTCCGGCCTTTAATAATTTCTGACGCCCGCTTCAAATCACGTACACGGGAGTTTGTACAGGAGCCGATGAACACATGATCAATTGCAATGGATTCAATCGGCTGTCCTTCTTCAAGCCCCATGTACTCAAGCGCACGGCGGATTTCATCCTTATTCGTCACTTCATCAATTATTGGAGTTGTACCGCTGATTGGTACGACCATGCCCGGGTTTGTACCCCAGGAGACCTGAGGTTCAATCTTAGTTGCATCAATTTCAAGAGTCTGATCATATTCAGCACCTTCATCCGTTGCAAGGCTGAGCCATGACTCTGAAAGTGCTTCAAATTCCGCTTCATCTTTAGGGACAAATCTCCGTCCTCTCAGAAAGTCCACTGTCGTCTGGTCGGGACTGATTAAACCGGCACGTGCACCGCCTTCAATAGACATATTGCAGACCGTCATACGTCCTTCCATCGTTAAGTCCCTTACCGCTTCACCAGTGTACTCGACAACATGACCCGTACCGAATTTAACACCGAATTTTGCAATAATAGCAAGAATTAAATCTTTTGCCGTCACACCGGGACCAAGCGGTCCATTTACTTTAACATTCATTGTCTTAGGCTTTGACTGATACAAAGACTGTGTTGCAAAAACATGTTCTACTTCACTTGTACCAATACCAAATGCCAATGCGCCGAATGCACCATGTGTTGACGTATGGGAATCACCGCAGACAATCGTTTTACCCGGCTGTGTCAATCCAAGCTGCGGACCGATTACGTGAACGATTCCCTGATCCGGATGGAACATATCCGCAAGTGTCACACCAAATTCTTCACAGTTTTTCTTCAGTGCTTCCATCTGCTTCAAAGAAATTTCATCTTTTACCGTCTCTCTGTCTTTTGTTGGAACATTGTGATCCATTGTTGCAAACGTCAAATCCGGACGTCTTAACTTCCGTCCGTTTAATCTCAAACCTTCAAATGCCTGAGGTGACGTTACTTCATGGATTAAATGTTGATCAATGTATATTAAATCCGGTTGATTTTCCTCACTGTGAACAACATGTTTTTCCCAAATTTTTTCAATAATCGTTTTCTTCACCATTTAATCACCCCTCCAAATTATTTGATATATAACATTACCTTCTCAATCATTTCAGATGTTGAAAGCAGCTCTCCTTCAATGTCCAGATCTTTCGAATGAAAACCATCTGCCAGAAGTGCTTCTACCGCCTGCTCTACTGCTCTTGACTCTTTATCCATTCCAAATGAATATTTCAGCATCATGCCTGCTGATAAAATCATTGCCAGCGGATTGACTACATTCTGACCCGCAATATCAGGGGCAGAACCATGTACCGGCTCATATAAACCGAATGAATCATCTCTCAGACTTGCAGACGGCAGCAGGCCGAGTGAACCGGTAACAACTGAAGCCTCATCACTCAGGATATCCCCAAATAAGTTTTCAGTCACTACAACATCAAAGTCATTCGGTGCTGTAATCAATTTCATTGCTGTAGAATCGACTAAAGCATGCTCCACTGTAACTTCAGGATAGTCTTTACTTTTTTGATCAACAATTTCACGCCACATACGGCTTGACTCTAAAACATTTGCCTTATCCACTGAAGTCAGCTTTTTACCTCTGACCTGTGCAGTTTGAAAACCAACTTCTACAATACGTTCGATTTCTTCTCTTGTATAAAGAAGCGTGTCCACTACTGTGTTGCCGCCGTCGCGACGTTCTCTCGGCATACCGAAGTATAAACCTCCCGTTAGTTCACGAATGATCATTATATCCGTTCCGCTGACACGTGATTCTTTAAGCGGCGATGAATGTACTAAAGCATCAAATACTTTAATTGGTCTCAAATTTGCATATAAATTTAATTCTTTACGGATTTTTAATAATCCCTGCTCAGGTCTTAACGTTTTATCTACTGAATCCCATTTTGGACCGCCGACAGCGCCGAGTAAAATGGCATCTGCATTTCCTGCACTTTTTAAAGTTGCATCCGGAAGCGGTGTACCAAATTCATCATAAGCAGCACCGCCGATTAAATGTTCTTCAAAAGAAAATTCATGCCCGTATACCTCGGCCACTTTCTTTAATACGCTGACTGCACCCTTCATCACTTCAGGACCGACACCGTCACCCGGAAGTGCTGCAATTGTCTTCTTCATGTTGATTCCTCCATCATTACACTGAAACTTTCAGCCTTTTCACTCTTTATACATTATCTGTTTAAACGAGCTGAGCCGTGATTGAAACATCATCTCAACCAAGGCTCATCCCGAAAACAAATTATTTGTTTACTGATTCTCCAACGAATGGCATTAATGCACGTAAATCTTTACCTACCTGCGTAATTGGATGTTTATATTCTGCCGCATTAATTGCATTGAACTGTGGACGGTTTGCCTGGTTTTCCAAAATCCATCCTTTAGCAAACGTACCATCCTGAATATCTGTCAGCACTTCTTTCATACGAGCTTTTGTTTCATCGTTAACAACACGCGGTCCGCTTACAAAGTCGCCCCACTGTGCTGTATCCGAGATAGAATAACGCATATTTTCAAGGCCGCCTTCATACATTAAGTCAACAATCAGCTTTAACTCGTGAAGACACTCAAAATATGCCACTTCCGGCTGATATCCAGCTTCAGTTAAAGTTTCAAATCCTGATTTTACAAGTGAAGTCACTCCGCCGCATAATACTGCCTGCTCACCGAAAAGATCTGTTTCAGTTTCTTCCTGGAATGATGTTTCAAGTACACCTGCACGTGCAGCACCGACACCAGCCGCATATGCTTTCGCGATATCCGCCGCTTTACCAGTTACATCCTGGTATACACCGAATAATGCCGGTACTCCCGCTTCTTCTTCATAAGTACGGCGTACTAAGTGACCCGGACCTTTAGGTGCAACTAAGAATACATCCACATCTTCACGCGGTACGACCTGGCTGAAGTGAATATTAAAACCATGTGCGAATGCAAGTGCACTGTTAGGTTTCATATTTTCTTTAATACTTTCAACATATACTTGAGGCTGATTTTCATCCGGAAGCAGTACCATTGTCACGTCTGCATCTTTAACTGCCTCAGCAACTGCCTTCACTTCAAAACCGTCTTCTTTGGCACGCTCTGCAGATTTACCTTCACGTAAACCAATAACGACTTCATATCCTGAATCTCTCAAGTTTTGAGCGTGTGCATGCCCTTGTGAACCGTATCCCACGATTGTCACTTTCTTGCCTTGTAAAACCTCGCTGTTGATGTCCTGATCGTAATAAACTTTAACCATAATTAATTATCTCCTTTTAGCTTTTAAAATTTGTATTGTTTTTATATTTTCAAATCATTAAAGATTGAAATTCCTGAACTTGTTTCTTTTGTTTCCCTCTGGCAAATGCCGTCACGCCTGTACGGGTAAGATCTTTTATGCCGTAAGGTGTCAGCAGGTCAATTAATGCGTCAACTTTATCTGAGTTGCCTGTCACTTCAATGATTAACGAGTTTTTAGATACATCCAGCACTCGTGCTCTGAACGGATCTACAATACCGTATATTTCAGAGCGCAGCTGACCGGTTGCACCGACTTTAATCAAAGCAAGTTCTCTCGCTACAATTTTTTTATCGGTAATATCATTAACCTTAAGCACATCAATCTGCTTATGCAGCTGTTTAGTCAGCTGTTCGGTTTTAGACTCATCTTCCACATCCACAACAAATGTCATCTTCGATACATTCTCAATTTCAGAATGACCGACAGTAATACTCTCGATGTTGAATCCTCTTCTGGATAACATTCCTGTGATACGGTTTAATACACCGCTCGAATTTTGTACTGTTGCTGTAATTATTCTTCGCATGGTGTCACTCCAATCATTTCATGATTTCCTTTACCTGACGGCACCATCGGCAGTACCAGATCCAGTTTCTCAACTCTGGCATCAATCAGCACCGGACCGTCATGATCAAATGCGTCTTTCAACACTGAAGGTACATCTTTTTCATCAGATACACGGATTCCTTTAATACCAAAACCGTCTGCCAGTTTAACAAAGTCCGGGTTTTCGCTCAGAAGAGATTCCGAATAACGTTCTTCATAGAACTTCTCCTGCCACTGTCTAACCATTCCGAGAGCCTCGTTATTAACGATAACTATTTTTACAGGAAGGTGATACTGTTTCAGTACTGCAAGCTCCTGCATTGTCATCTGGAAACCACCATCACCGACAATCGTCACTACTGTTTCATCCGGACGACCGAGCTGTGCACCGAGTGCTGCAGGGACACCGAAGCCCATCGTTCCAAGTCCGCCGCTCGTTACAAAATTATTGGCTTTATCAAACTGGTAGAACTGTGCAGCCCACATTTGATGCTGCCCGACATCAGTCGTTACAATGGCTTTTCCGTCAGTCTGTTTATAAACCTCTTCAATCAGCCACTGCGGTGAAATTAACTCCTTGCCCTGTTCGTACCAGAACGGTGCATCCTTCTTATCTTTCATGACACCTTCATACCATGCAGTGGTACTCTGGTTTTCATTGTCATACTGCAGAAGCTGTAACAGCGCTTCTTTCGCATCACTTACGACCGGTATCTGCGTTTTGATGTTCTTGCCGATTTCGGCAGGGTCGATATCAATATGTGCCACTTTCGCATTTGGTGCGAAGTGCCTGATTGCCCCGGTTAATCTGTCATCAAAGCGTGCACCGATGTTGATCAGTAAATCTGCATCATGAATCGCCATATTCGCAGCATATGAACCGTGCATACCTGCCATACCGAGTGACTGTTCATGCGTACCCGGGAATGTTCCCAGACCGAGCAGTGTTGTCGCAACCGGAAGTTTAAACTTCTCAGCGAATGCTCTGAGTTCTTCTGAAGCATTTGCAAACTGTACACCGGCACCGGATAAAAGAACTGGTTTTTTAGCCTGCTTCAATGCTTCCGCTACACGTTTAATCTGAAGCGGATTCGGTTTTGTTGTCGGCTGATAACCCGGCAGATAAAAATCTGTATCGAATTCCGCCTTTGCGATTTCCTCAGCAATATTTTTAGGGATATCGACAACCACCGGCCCCGGGCGTCCTGTTGAAGCAATATGAAATGCTTCTTTAACAATACGCGGCAGATCCTTTAAATCTGTGATCTGATAATTATGCTTAGTGACCGGTGTTGTTAAGCCGATAACATCCGCCTCCTGGAAGGCGTCTGTTCCAATCACTGCTGTTGATACCTGACCGGTAAAACAAACGACAGGAAGTGAATCCATCATTGCATCCGTGATTCCTGTAATCAAGTTTGTCGCTCCCGGTCCGCTCGTTGCAATAACAACACCCGGCTTCCCTGTCACCCGCGCATATCCTTCTGCTGCATGGATTAATCCCTGCTCATGCTTACATAAGATGTGATTGAAAGGAGTACCCGCTCGATGAAGGGCATCATAGATTGGTAAGACGGCACCACCCGGATAACCAAATACTGTGTCAACACCTTCATTGACTAACGATTGAATAAACACATCTGCTCCAGTAATTACCTTCTCTTCTGCTCTTTCATTTAACTTAGCTTCATTAAGTTTTGTTTCTGCCTTCATTGATAATGAACCTCCTTAGTATTCCAATCACATTTAATCCTCATTTTTAACATAAAAAGACTCTTCTCTCCCCACCTATCGTTATAGGCCTTGGGGAGAAAAGAGTCGCTTCACGGTACCACCCAAATTCGCTGTTACTTCTCAGTAGCAGCCTCTGGAACTCTTCCAACACAGTCATTAACCGCTTAGTTGAGTTCTAAAATTTATATAACGAGTGCACTGCACCCGGTATTACTTAATCGGGGTGTCCTTTCAGCAATACACTCAGGGATGAGAATAAAGTTAATGATTATCTAGGTTTCCACCAGTCCCTAGTCTCTGAAAAATAATCACTTTAACTTTATGTTCCCTTCAAAGTTTTAATATATTCAAATTTGGATAGTTAAGATTAATCAGATATTTCTGATTTGTGATGTTGAAAGTTATAATACATCCTTTTTCGTGATAGGTCAACAGGTTTTGCTTAATTTTTTTGTAATTATCTAAATTTTTAGTATTTGAAATCGTTTACAATACCACTGCAGTAATGGTTAAAGGATTTTTAAATAATAATGTAATTTTATGACTTTCATGTTTAAGATATAAAAAGACGGCACCGAATCACGGCGCCGTCCTTTCCATAAATTAATTCAGTTTATTTATCTCTTTTATAAAAATCAGTTACTGCACCAAGTGATGAGCTTCTAACGATATGTGCATATTTACCTAAAGCACCTCTTGAATACAACGGAGGCAGCTCAAGCGCATCTGCACGCTTTTTCAGTTCCTCATCATCGACTTTCATTGTGAGCTCCTTAGTGTCCTGATCAATTATTACAGTATCCCCTGTTTTAACAAGTGCCACTGCACCACCTTCTTGTGCTTCCGGCGCAATGTGACCGACTACAAGGCCGTGTGTACCGCCTGAAAAACGTCCATCAGTCAATAATGCTACTTTTTCCCCGAGTCCTTTACCGACAATCAGGCTGGATAATGACAGCATTTCAGGCATTCCAGGACCGCCCTTAGGACCAACATAACGGACAATCACAACATCGCCTTCTACAATATCATTATTCATTACTGATTCAATTGCTTCTTCCTCAGTATCAAATACTTTGGCAGGGCCTTCATGACGTCTTACTTTAACGCCCGATACTTTTGCCACTGCACCAAGTGGTGCAAGGTTTCCTTTCAGAACAATCAGAGGGCCGTCGGCACGCTTAGGATTTTCAAGCGGCATGATAACATCCTGGCCTTCTTTTAAGTGGTCTACTTCCTCCAGGTTTTCAGCAACTGTTTTACCGGTAACTGTCAGGCAGTCTCCATGAATCATACCTTTTTCATATAAGTATTTCATCACGCCCTGTACACCACCGACATTGTAAAGATCCTGGAATACGTAACGTCCGCTTGGTTTTAAATCAGCAAGATGCGGTACTTTTTCCTGGAAAGTATTGAAATCATCAATAGTTAAGTCCACATCTGCAGCATGTGCAATCGCAAGCAGATGAAGAATAGCGTTTGTTGAACCGCCGAGCGCATAAATTACAGTGATTGCATTTTCAAATGCCTCACGTGTTAAAATATCTTTCGGATAAATATCTTTTTCAAGAAGGTTCAAAATAGCCTTACCCGCCTCGTAAACATCCTGTTCCTTCTCTTTAGTCTCTGCAGGGTTAGACGCTGAGCCCGGCAGACTCATACCCATTGCTTCAAGCGCTGCTGCCATTGTGTTCGCAGTATACATACCTCCGCATGCGCCGGGTCCCGGGCAGGCACTGCACTCAATTTTGTTTAACTGCTTATCATCAATATCTCCATTATTCCACTTGCCGACCCCTTCAAACACACTTACAAGGTCAATATCTTTGCCGTCAATATTACCCGGCGCAATTGTGCCGCCGTAAACAAAAATACATGGAACATCTAAATTAGCCATAGCAATTGCACAACCCGGCATGTTTTTATCACAGCCGCCGATAGCAACAAGTGCATCCAAGTTCTGACCTTTTACCATTGTTTCAATTGAATCCGCTATGATATCCCGGGAAGGTAATGAGAAACGCATTCCTGGTGTTCCCATTGCGATTCCGTCCGCAACAGTAATTGTGTTGAACTGAATCGGCAGTCCGTCCGCTTCACTGACACCGGACTTTGCAAACTGTGCAAGATCATTCAAATGAATATTACACGGTGTTGTTTCTGCCCAGTTACTTGCAACGCCGACCTGCGGCAGCTCAAACTTTTCATCGGTAAAACCGACTGCACGGAGCATCGCTCTGTTCGGTGCTTTAACATTACTTTCAGAATATACTTTACTTTTAATTCTCAAATCTTTTTTCTCTGACATTTGATAACCCCCATAATTAATATAACTACTGATCTGATTCTTTAGTGTCCTTCATACGTTTCATCCAATTCGCTGCGAGAGACCCTGAAATATTGTGCCATACCGAAAACAACGCTGCCGGAACTGCGGCAATCGGTGCAAAATGTGCAGTTGCAAGTGCTGCAGCAAGTCCAGAGTTCTGCATGCCGACCTCAATAGACATTGCCTTTTGGTCGGATAAGTCAAAACGCAGTACTTTTGCCAGTATAAAACCAAGCACATATCCAAGTATATTATGCAGAATTACAACACCGAAAATAAGCAGTCCTGACTGCAGAATATTTTCAACATTATTTGATACAACAGCTGACAGTACCCCTATAATACCAATAACTGATACTAAAGGTAAAACACCTTCCACTTTTTCAACATGTGTCCCAAGAAAAGAACTGACGATAAAACCAAGTACAATCGGCAGTAAAACGATACTCAGGATAGACATAAACATATCCTGAAATGACACTGGAAGAAGTGCGCTCGCAAGGAACAGTGTCAACAGCGGCGTAACAATTGGTGCCAGCAGTGTTGAAATTGCTGTTGCTGAAATTGATAACGCCACATTCCCTTTTGCAAGAAAAGTCATTACATTTGAGGATGTTCCCCCAGGGCAGCAGCCGACTAAAATAACTCCTATAGCAATTTCCGGCGGAAGGCTGAATACGAAAACTAAGCCTACAGCAAGAAGAGGCATGATTATATACTGTGCAAGAACGACAGCAAGAACCTTTACAGGTGCTTTTGCTACATTCTTAAAATCTCTGGCTTTTAATGTTAAACCCATACCAAACATAATAATACCTAGAAGCGTATTAATGTATGGTGTAATCCATGTAAATCCATCCGGTATCATAAAAGCTAATACTGCAAAGACAATACACCATACCGCAAATGTATTACCTACAAACTGACTGAATCTGATTAGTGCATTCACATTTAACCCACTCCAATATTATGTAATTAAAAAAAGATAATATAGGTATATTATCAAAGATTCTCATAATGTCTATACTTATAGTTTAAATTTTTTGAATCTTTTACAATATGGATTGACGGATACTCTGATATTACAAGGTTGTTCGCGTTTTCATAAGCACAAAATTTTATTTGAAATTGTACACTAAATAAATTCAGAGCATAAAAAAAGTCCTTCAGGTCTCAACCCGAAAGACTTTTACTAAACTTTTTATATTAATAATCACTGTTACGACGGTCTACATTACTCCGTCTTTCGCTTGTTGCATCGCTGTTATTATCTTTACGATTATATTCATAATCAGTGTCTGACTTCGATGATTCATAATTATTAATCTCATCTTCATCAATTCTCGTAAATTTACGTGTACTTTCGATATCAGATGCTTTCTCGTCGTTTAAATCATCTTCCCACTCATCATCCGCTTTAGACTGAGTGCTGTTCTGTTCGAATTCACGTTCACGCTCAAGCTGTCTTGCTCTTTCAAACTCACGCTCACGCTCTTTTTCAATTTTATCATTTTCTTTTCTCATCTTCTTCACTTCTTTCGAATCCAGATCATCACCTCTGACAATCATATCTTTTCTAACGAAAAGAAGAATCGCTGCAATAATGAAGAATAAAGGAATTAAACCTGTCAGGACACCAAATACTAACGGTGCAGATAAAACACCGGCAAACAGCAGTAAAAAGCCTGCCAATATACGTCTTCTCATTGTCAGTAAGCCGAATAAACCTAATATAAACGGCAGAACCAGATACAAGGCTGCCATCCAGAGTTGATTTATTACAGTCAGCATCGCATTTGTAAATTCTTCCGGTGTTATATTTTCAAGACCTTCACTTTGAATCATCTGCTCCGCTGTTGATTCAATGGTTTGAACAACTTCCGGATTGTCTGAAGCCGTAAAAGATATAAATAATATAAATACTGCTACTGCAAGTAAACTAATTAATGCCAGCCAGCCAAAAATCTTTTCAGCTATTCTGCTTACCGGTTTAACTGTTTGTGTATACTCTCTTTTAGCCATATTAACCTCCACTTAATTTCTTTTTATATTATTACCCGCTGTGACAATTTTTAATCCACAGCAAAATAAGATAATAAAGATTTTCTCACAATTTTTTTTATTTTACTACTGATTATATGCTCAGCCAGTTATTTTTTCAGTTTGAGAATCATCTTTAAGCTGTTTAATCAATTTATAGGGTGCATAGCCGCTCGATTTTTCAAATTCTTTAAACTGAGTCTTTTCTTCTGATTTGGAAGGCACCACTTTCTTATACTGCTGATATTTATCTGAAAGTTCCTGACGTGCCACACCTTCATCGAATCCTTTTTCCACTGCTTCATAAAATTGAACAACATCAATTACCTCTTCAGTAGACCAGTCCGCTTCAATAGGATAGCTGTATTCTTTATCCATAAAACATACTCCTTTATTTACTAAAAAAGCGCCCAAAAATGGACGCCGTTTTAGTACTTTAATTACATTGAATGAATTGGTTTTCCAAGTGCAACTTCAGCTGCTTCCATTGGAATCTCACCTAATGTCGGGTGAGCATGAATTGTCAGTGCAATGTCTTCCAATGTCATGCCTGTTTCAACAGCAAGTCCGAGTTCAGAAATAATATCTGAAGCACCGTTACCTGCAACCTGTGCTCCAAGCACAAGACCGTCTTCTTTACGTGCAACTACTTTAACGAAACCATCTGTTTCATTAAGACCGAGCGCACGGCCGTTTGCAGCAAACGGGAATTTACCTGATGTGATTTCAAAACCTTCATCTTTAGCATCAGCTTCAGTTAGACCGACTGTTGCAAGCTCAGGCTCAGTGAAACATACAGCCGGGATTGAAAGATAATCCACTTCTGATTTTTCACCAGAGATTGCTTCTGCTGCTACTTTCGCTTCATAGCTTGCTTTATGTGCAAGCGGTAAACCTGGAACGATATCGCCGATAGCATAGATGTTATCGATAGAAGATCTTGACTGCTTATCAACTTCCACTAAACCGCGGTCTGTTAATTTAACACCAAGCTCTTCAAGGCCAAGTTCGTCCGTATTCGGTTTACGTCCTACAGTAACAAGAACATAGTCCGCTTCAACTTCGTGCGTCTCACCTTTTGCTTCATAAGTGACTTTAACACCGTTTTCAGTCTCTTCAGCAGATTTAGCCATTGCTTCAGTGACGATATTGGCACCTTTTTTCTTAAGGTTCTTCTTAACAAGCTGTGTCATTGGTTTTTCAAAACCGCCGAGAATGTCTTTCATACCTTCTAAAATAGTTACTTCAGTACCGAAATTAGCATAAGCAGTACCAAGCTCTGTACCAATATAACCGCCGCCGATAACGATTAATTTTTCAGGTTTTTCTTCTAATGCAAGTGCACCTGTAGAATCAAGAACGCGTTTACCGAATTTGAAACCAGGGATTTCAATCGGACGTGAACCTGTTGCGATAATTGCATTTTTAAATTCATAAGTCTGGGACTGTTTGTCATCCATGACTTTCATGCTGTTTTTATCAACAAAGTAAGCTTCACCTTTAACGATTTCAACTTTGTTGCCTTTTAATAATCCTTCAACACCGCCTGTTAATTTCTTAACAACACTGTCTTTAAAAGATTGTACTTTAGAGAAATCAAGGCTCACACCTTCAGTAGTTACACCCATATCATCGGAATGAAGTGCATGCTGATAACGGTGGGATGAAGCGATTAAAGCTTTGGACGGAATACACCCGACATTTAAGCAGACACCGCCGAGAGTCCCTTTCTCAACGATTGTAACTTTCTGTCCCAGTTGTGCTGCACGAATTGCTGCAACATAACCGCCGGGACCTGCACCAACGACAACTGTATCAGTTTCAATAGGAAAATCTCCAACTACCATACTCTTATCCCTCCATTAATAATAATTCTGGATTATTCAATAAACGCTTAACATGATTTAAAGCATTTTGAGCTGTCATACCGTCAATTTGTCTGTGGTCAAAGCTGAATGATAATGACAGGCTGAATGCCGGTACAATTTCACCGTCTCTGACAACAGCTTTCTGCTCGATACGGCCGATACCTAAAATAGCGACTTCCGGCTGGTTGATAACCGGTGTGAACCATTTTCCGCCTGCTGAACCAAGGTTGGAAATAGTAACAGATCCGCCCTTCATTTCATCGCCGGAAAGTTTACCGTCACGTGCTTTTACAGCCAGGTTGTTAATTTCATCGGAAATTTCGAACATTGATTTTTTATCAGCATTCTTCACAACCGGAACAACAAGACCTTTTTCAGTATCTGCTGCAATACCTACATTGTAGTAATGTTTCTGGATAACTTCAAACGTATCGTTATCAATAGAAGTATTGATTTCAGGATATTTCTTAAGTGCTGCAACAAGTGCTTTTACTACATACGGAAGGAATGTCAGTTTAACACCCTGCTCTGCTGCAACGTCTTTGAACTTTTTACGGTGATCCCATAAAGCATCAACTTCAACTTCATCAATTAAAGTCACGTGTGGAGAAGTGTGCTTAGAGTTAACCATTGCATTCGCAATCGCTTTTCTCATTCCGCTCATTTTCTCACGACTTTCAGGGAAGTCGCCTTCGGACTTAGCCGGTGCAGATTTCGCTGATTTAGTTTCTTCTTTTTCTGAAGATTCTTCAGAAGCTGTTTCTTTAGCCGGTGCATCACCGTTTACAAACGCGTCAATGTCTTCTTTTAACACGCGTCCATTTTTACCGCTGCCTGTCACTTCACTGATATTCACATCGTTTTCACGTGCAAATTTACGTACTGACGGCATCGCAATGACACGTTCACCGGAAACTTCTTTTTTAGGCTCTTCTTTACCTTCATCTTTAGAATCAGATTTTTCCTCTGATTTCTCTTCAGATTTTTCTTCCTTGGATTCTTCTTTATCATCACTGGATGAACCTGAATCTTCAGAACCGTCATCAATTGTTACGATTGTTGTTCCAACAGTCGTAACCTCACCTTCTTCAACATGAATTGTCTTTACAGTACCGTCTACAGGAGAAGGTATCTCTACAACTGCTTTATCGTTCTGTACTTCAGCTAATACATCATCTTCTGCAACTGTATCGCCTTCCTGCACTAACCATTTAGCAATCTCACCTTCGTGGATTCCTTCACCAATATCCGGCAATTTAAATTCGTACGCCACAATTACTCCTCCTTCTGGGTAATACTATTATTTAAAAATTAACGACTTCTTTTGCACGTTCAATAATATCATCTTTATTCGGCAGCCATACACCTTCAGCTTGTGTAAACGCGTAAACAGTATCCGGTGCAGCAACACGTAGAATCGGTGCTTCAAGACTTAAAATTGTACGTTCTGTTAATTCAGAAATAACACTTCCAGCCACACCAGCCTGGCGCTGTGCTTCCTGAACAAATACTGCACGGTTTGTTTTTTCAACTGATTCTACAAGTGTATCGTAGTCTACAGGTGAAACAGTTCTTAGGTCAATCACTTCAGCAGAGATACCTTCTTCTTCAAGCGCCTCGGCTGCTTTTAAAGATTCCTGAACCATTGCACCGTATGCAATAAGTGTAACATCAGTACCTTCTTTTTTAACTGAAGCTTTACCAATTTCAACAGTGTAGTCTTCATCCGGTACATCTTCACGGAATGAGCGGTACAATTTCATATGCTCTAAGAAAACAACCGGATCATTGGAACGGATTGCTTCAATCAAAAGACCTTTGGCATCTACAGGGTTTGACGGGATAACCACTTTCAGACCAGGAGTCTGTGCCATTAAACCTTCAAGTGAATCAGCGTGAAGTTCCGGCGTATGCACACCGCCGCCAAATGGTGCACGAATAACAAGCGGCATTGATTTTGAACCGCCTGAACGGTATCTGTGACGGGCAATCTGTCCGGCAATGCCGTCCATTGCTTCAAATAAAAATCCAAAGAACTGAATTTCAACCACAGGACGGTACCCTTCAAGAGTTAAACCTAAACCTAATGAGGCAATTCCGCTTTCAGCAAGTGGTGTATCAAATACACGTTCCTCGCCAAACTCTTTCTGCAGACCTTCAGTAGCACGGAAAACACCGCCGTTAACACCAACGTCTTCACCGAAGACCAGGACATTTTCATCGTTTTTTAATTCTGCAGCCATAGCATTGTTGATGGCTTGAATCATCGTCATTTGTGCCATGTGTTATTTCGACTCCTTCTCTTTGTAGACTTCATACTGCTCTTTCAAATTTTGAGGCATGTCTTCATACATGTTATCCATTAATTGAGTCACAGACTGCTTCTCAGTTGCATCTGCTTCCTTAATCGCTTTTTTAACATCTTCTTTTGCCTGTTCCATTACTTCATTTTCTTTTTCTTCATTCCAAAGGTCTTTAGACTCGAGGAATTTACGGAAACGAACTAACGGATCTTTTTTCTCCCAATCAGAATCTTCATCAGAAGTTCTGTAACGTGTCGGATCATCACCGGCCATTGTATGCGGTCCGTAACGGTAGCATAAAGTTTCAATCAATGTCGGTCCGTCACCTGCAACTGCGCGGTCACGTGCATCTTTAGTGACTTTATAAACTGCAAGCGGGTCCATTCCGTCTACAAGCACTCCCGGAATACCTACTGATACTGCTTTTTGAGCAAGTGTTTTTGCATTTGTCTGCAGTTCACGAGGTGTGGAGATAGCATAATTGTTGTTTTGCACAACAAAAATTGCAGGTGCTTTGTATGCAGAAGCAAAGTTGATCCCTTCATAGAAATCACCTTGTGATGTTCCACCGTCACCTGTATATGTTACAGCAACTGCAGATTTACCACGCTTTTTAATACCTACTGCAACACCGGCATTTTGTACATACTGTGCACCGATAATAATCTGCGGGCTCAGTGCATTAACACCTTCCGGGAACTGATTCCCTTTGAAGTGACCGCGTGAAAATAAAAATGCCTGCGTTAACGGCAGACCCTGCCAGATTAACTGCGGTACGTCACGGTAGCCTGGAAGAATGTAGTCTTCCTGTTCAAGTGCATACTGACTTGCAAGCTGTGAAGCTTCCTGTCCTGCAGTCGGTGCATAGAATCCCAGACGTCCCTGTCTGTTTAATGAAATTGAACGCTGATCCAGTACGCGTGTCCAAACCATACGTCTCATTAATTCAACAAGTTCATCATCTGATAAGTCAGGCATTGCGTCTTCGTTAACGATTTCGCCTTCCTCATTTAAAATTTGAAACATTTCAAACTTTTTCTCGACCTCAGCCAATACTTTTACCGGGTCAAAGCTTTTTTTAGGTGCCATAGAATGTTCACCATGCCTTTCAAATAGTTTATATACCACTAATAATAATATCATAACCTGTTACAATCGTAAATTAATGCTCGTTGAAACAGATGTTTCAAAATACCTTTAAATCAACGAAATAATGACTAACACAGAAAGAACTGTTATAAAACAACATCAACTTTCATCAATTAAGGTACGAATTTCACCTTTTAGTTCATTTACACGTTCCGTTGAAGTATTCAAATCATTCTGCAGCGTTTCCAATCTGCCGTATTCTTCATTCAATGCATTGATTTCTTCATCAATACCGTCCTGGGTCACTTCTTCCTCATTTAAAAACTCAAATACTGATTTTTCAGCATTGAGAGTGACCCTCAGCTGGTCAATCAATTCTGCGTGCGCATCATATCTATCATCTGCTGCCGAGATCAGAGATTCTGCATGAATGATGTATGATTCATTTGAAATCATTTCAAATGCGTCATTCGCATTTTCAGCTGTTTCCTTTGACTCCTGCATAATTTCTTCTTCTTCATCAATCAGTTCAAGTCGCTTATCAGCATTCTCAATCAGCGCTGTACTGATTTCGTTGATTTCGCCCATATCCGCAGCGGCAAGATCATCCTGCAGATCTGAACGTTCTTCTTCCAGAGTATTGAATTTATCTGTAACATCACTTAAACCATTCTCTGTTCTTACTGTTTCCTGAAACTCATTATAAAACTCTTTCAGTTCTTCCGTATCATTGGAACAACCGATTAAAACAATCACCATCATTGACAGAGTGATGAATATTTTTTTCATGACAAATATACCTCCAAGCGTATATTATATAATAATGCACAACATAAACTTTTAAGTCATGACTATAGTATACTATAATTATTGATTGAAAAAACAGGAGGGCTTTATTTTGTTAACTATGAAAGATATCGTTCGCGACCCTGCACCAATTCTTCATAAAAAGGCTGCAGCAGTTGACGAAATTGATGAAGAAACAATCAACCAGCTTAAATTAATGAGGGAGTATCTCATTAATTCACAAGACCCCGAACTCTCTGAAAAATACGGTCTCAGACCCGGTGTTGGAATTGCAGCACCACAGGTCGGCATTGATAAACGGATGTTTGTGGTTTATACAGAAGATGAAGATGGAAATATTGAGCATGACTATATGCTGATTAATCCAAAAATTAAAAGCCACTCTGTTACTGAAACCTATTTGCCCGGTGGAGAAGGATGCTTAAGTGTGGATGAAGATATAGAGGGACTCGTTCACCGTTACAGCCGGATCAAAATGCAGGCGACAACACCGGATGGTGAAAAAATTGAAATCAAAGCAAAAGGCCACCTTGCGATTGTGCTTCAGCACGAATTTGATCACTTGAACGGTGTCATGTTCTACGAACATATCGATAAAGAAATGCCTTTGGAACCGAAAATCGGAGCAAAGGCACTCGAATTATAATATAAAAATAGAGCCGGACGCATTTGAGGTGCGTCCGGCTCTATTCTTCAATATTCATCAAAGTGCTCATGAATGCAGTCGTAAATGTCCTGAGGAAGACTACATAAATTCATCCCGCCGTGCCTGATACGGAATTTTCTTTTCATTTAACAGCTGCTTCAAATTTTCAAAAGTATCTGCATCCATTAATTCAGGATCTGCATCGTGGCGGTTCATATGGATATCGTCATTATATTCATCTTCATAAACATAGCGCATGACAACCTGACTTTCGCGGACATTGAACTCCAACTTCACAAATTGTCTGTCCGACCTTTCTTTTTCTAAAATAATACGATTTAAAAGTACTTTTGTATCCATATCACTCAACCTCCTTACTTTAATTATAAAGTCTTTGCATGTATACCGTCTATATTGTAAAATAATAACTAAGTAGATATAGGGATGTGGTCTATATGCTCAGACGCTTGCGAAAGAAAGTGAAGCAGAAACTACGACGCATTCTCGGCAGTAAAGGTTTATTAGGCAGTGAATAACATAAAGGAATCACAGTTCATTCCTAAATTTGTGCTTAAAAATATTTTAGGCACACTTTTTTTTGAATAAAGAATAATAATATTGATATAAATTAAGGAGATTTTAACATGGCAGTATTTAAAGCATTTTTCCAGGAAGCGAATGGTAACCGCATTATTCGCGAGGATACACACACACGCTACTTTGAAGCAGCGTCAGAATCAGAAGTCAGAATCGCATTGAAAGATTCCGGCTATAATATCGAATTTGTAACAGAACTAAGTCCCGAACATCTTGAGTATGAAAAAGAAAACAATGTTGATTTTAAGGTGGAAAAAGTCTGATGTCACTTGAAAAGAACGAAGTTGGCGTATTCGCCCTCGGGGGACTTGGGGAAATTGGTAAGAACACCTATTGTGTCGAATACAAAGATGAAATCATCATCATCGATGCCGGAATTAAATTCCCGGACGATGAACATTTAGGGATTGACTACGTCATTCCAGACTACACTTATTTAAAAGAAAACGTTAATAAGATTAAAGCACTGGTTGTAACACACGGCCACGAAGACCATATCGGCGGCATCCCGTTTTTGCTGAAAGAAATTAATGTACCGATATATTCCGGTCCGCTTGCTTTGGGACTGATTCGCAACAAACTGGAAGAGCATCATCTGCTCCGTTCCACTGAACTGATTCCAATTGAAGAAGACAGCGTTCTTAAATTTGATCACATGAGTGTTGAATTTTATTTAACTACACACTCTATACCTGAAGCATATGGTGTTGTTATCAGAACACCGGAAGGAAATATTGTTCATACGGGTGATTTTAAATTTGATTTTACGCCTGTAGGTGAGCCTGCGAATATCGCAAAAATGGCACAGCTCGGTGAAGAAGGTGTACTCTGCCTGCTTTCCGACTCCACCAATGCAACTGTACCGAATTTCACAATCAGTGAAAAAGAAGTCGGCCAGAATGTGGAAGATATATTCAGAAAATGTTCAGGTCGGATTATATTCGCAACATTCGCCTCCAACATTTACCGTGTCCAGCAGGCAATCGAAGCTGCAGTGAAATTCGATCGTAAAATATGTATCTTCGGCAGAAGCATGGAGAATAATATTAAAATCGGTACAGAACTCGGTTATATTAAAGCACCGCCTGAGACATTTATTGAACCTAAAATGATTAATAAGATTGAAAAGCATAAAGTCATGATACTCTGCACCGGCTCTCAAGGAGAACCGATGGCAGCATTATCACGTATCGCAAATGGAACACATAAACAAATCAGCATCATTCCTGATGATACTGTCGTTTTCAGTTCCTCACCAATCCCTGGGAACACATTGAGTGTAAACCGTACGATTAATGCTCTTTATAAAGCGGGTGCTGATGTGATTCATGGAAAACTTTCCAATATCCACACATCCGGGCATGGTTCACAGGAAGAGCAGAAATTAATGCTCCGTTTAATCAAGCCTAAATATTTCATGCCGATTCATGGTGAGTACCGTATGCTTAAACTGCATAAGGAACTCGGAATATCAACAGGTATTGAACCTGATAATGTCTTCCTGATGAAAATCGGCGAGGTACTTGCTCTGACAAAAGACAGTGCAAAAGTCAGCCACCGGGTACAGGCAGGTACGGTATTCGTTGACGGTATTGGAATTGGTGATATTGGAAACATTGTACTCCGTGACCGTAAAGAACTCAGTGAAGAAGGTCTCGCTATTGTCGTTGTTTCCATTGACTTTAAAAACCGTGAACTGTTAAGCGGTCCGGATATCATTTCCCGCGGCTTTGTCTATATGAGAGAATCATACGGATTGATTCGTCATTCCGAGAAGAAGATACGTGAACATATTCAGGAACTTCTTAATAATAAAGACAATGTCGAATGGTTCCATGTTAAGCAGTTGATTATTGAAGAATTGAGCAAACACTTATATCAGAAGACAAAACGCCGTCCGATGATTCTTCCAATGATTATGAGAGTAAATGATGATAAAAAGAAATAAGAAAATCCTCTGCCGGCGGCAGAGGATTTTTCTATAGCATTACTTTTTTTTCAAACTGATTTAAATCATCATCTTCCCCTATAATAATCAAAATATCATCTTTTCTGATTTTAATTTTAGGATCCGGGTTAATTAATATGTCATCCGATCTTTTAATCGCAATAACACTTAAGCCGAATTTCTGGCGGAAGTTTAAATCAAGCAGTGAATGACCTTCTATTTTACTGCCTGCAATATACTCGGCAATAGAGTGATGATCACTCAACTCCAAATAATCAATGACTGAAGATGATGTTAATTTATGCGCCACTCTGCGTCCCATGTCCCGCTCCGGATGAACAACAAGGTCTGCGCCGATCTTTTCAAGAACCCTTGCATGATAATTGTTCTTTGCCTTTACCGTTACACGTTTTACACCAATGTCTTTAAGCAGCAGTGTTGTCAAAATACTTTCCTGTATATTATCCCCTATTGCCACAATTACATTATCAAAATTTCTAAGGCCGAGATCCTTTAAAACCTGTTCCTCAGTTGTATTTGCCACTACAGAACGTGTCGCAATATCCTGATACTCATTGACAAGTTCCTCATCAATATCTATTGCCAGTACATCACAGTCAAGTTCTACCAGCTCACGAACAATACTGCCGCCGAAACGACCGAGTCCTATGACCGCAAATTCTTTATTCATATTCCCCACCAACTGTTATTAATATTTGTCATTCTTCCCCTGCACATAATCTTTATCAAATATAAAGAGTCTCATTACTAATATTAAACTTGGAATAAGCATTAATAAACCAAGTATAAATACAATAGTCAGGCTGAAAGCCATTGTTTCATTTACTACAGACGTTTCAATATCAATATAAGGATACAATATATACGGCAGTTTACTTAGACCGTATCCAAAAAATGCAAAGGCAAACTGAAGCATAATTAAAATAAATGCGAGACCAAAATTTCTTTTTTTCCATATAAGAAGAATGGCAACCGCCATTGCTGCAAGACTAAGGCCGAAAAGATACCAGTAGTTCTGTGCATTAATAAAATGCTCATAGTTATGATCTCTTAAACCGAGAAAAGTAAACTGTGATATCACAAGCATCGGAAGTGTCCAGATTAAAAACCAGCTGCGTGTAACTTCCATCGCACCTTTATTATTTGCTTTCGCTGCATAATAAGTCAAGAATCCGCTTGATATATATAAAACAGATATGATTGCTAAAAAGACAACTGACCATGCATAAGTTGAGAAAAACAGTTCTGTCAGGTCAAGTTGAAGTCCGCTTTGATCTTCTATAATATATCCGCCTTCTGATATTACCAGAACAACAGAAAGTGATGCAGGAATCAGAAGTCCCGTCACACCGTATAAAAATGCCCATGACATTTTAGGTGTGACATTATACGAATTAAACGCATAATAACTGCCGCGTATAGAAAGCAGAATCAATGCAATACTTCCGGGTATTAGAAGTGTCGTCCCTAAATAATAAGCTGTATCAGGATAAAAACCGACAATTCCAACGAAGAAAAACACAAAGAACACGTTGGTAATTTCCCAGACAGGGCTTAAATACCTTTGAATAATACCACTGATGAGCTGATGCTTCCCTGTTTTCATCGCATAGTAATTAAAGAAGCCGGCACCAAAGTCAATTGATGCGACAATGACATACCCGTATAAGAAAGTCCATAAGACCGTGATTCCAATCAATTCATAATTTAAATCCGGCATTATTCATCACCTCTCTTACCGTAATATTCCAGTCTCGATGCTTCAGCCGACTGATCTTTATACATTTTGAGCAGCACATATACGCATGTAAACCCAAGTACTGCATACAGGCCGACAAACGCAAGCAGGGTTACACCAAGACCATCTGCATTCGTCACAGCTTCGGACACTTTCATATAACCACGCAGTATCCATGGCTGACGACCCATTTCGGCTAAGAACCAGCCGGCTTCAATCGCAAGCATTGATAACGGTCCAGCCAGAACATAGGCATATAATAGTGATGGATGATGTTCATTTAAACCTTTAGTGAATTTAGCAATGAAGTAAAGCACCGATATACCGAATGCATACATTCCAAATACCACCATCAAATCAAAGAAATAATGAATAATCAGAGGCGGATGTTCATCCTCAGGTATATCATTCAGTCCTGTCACCTCTGTATCAAAAGAGTTTCCTGACAGGAAGCTTAACATCCATGGTATTCTGATTTCATAATTCACTTCCTGATTTTCTTCATCAAGAACTCCGAACAATATTAAATCCGCGTGGCTTTCAGTCTCAAAATGCCATTCCATCGCAGCTAATTTCTCAGGCTGTTCCTCATGTAAAAATTTAGCTGAAAAATCTCCTGCAAGCATTGTTAAAAGTCCAAAAACAACACCCATGGACATCATTACTTTAAGCCCTTTTTTATGATACTCCCGGTCCTCTTTAAACTTGCTTCTAATTAATTTAAAAGCAGCAATGGAACCAAGGATAAATATCGCAGTCATATACGCAGTTGCGACGACATGGAATACCCTCACCCATGTAGACGGATTGAACATGGCTGCGATTGGATCAATATTTACAAAAGTATCTGCTGTCAATTCAAATCCTGCCGGTGTATTCATGAAAGAATTCACCGTCGTAATGAAAAATGCAGAAAGTGTTGAACCTATGACAACCGGTATTGTTAATATCCAGTGATGCCATGGATTTTTGAAACGATCCCACGTATAAAGATAAATACCTAAAAATATTGCTTCAAAAAAGAATGCAAAAGTTTCCATGAATAACGGCAGTGCGATAATCTGCCCGCCGAGTCTCATGAACTCAGGCCAGATTAATGATAACTGCAGACCAATAATCGTACCCGTCACTACGCCTACTGCGACAGTGACTGTAAATCCTTTGGCAATCCTGCGTGCCATTGTTAAATAGTGTGAATCATTCTTTTTTATACCTAAAAATTCAAGAACCATGATTGCAACCGGTATACCTACACCCAGGGTTGCGAATATAATATGAAAACCAAGAGTAGCCGCTGTGATGACTCTTCCCAGAATAACGTCTTCCATTTAGTAACACCCCTCATTCTTACGTCTTATCATTATACCTCCTATCACCATAAAATGATTGCCATAACTATAAAAATCTAATGACATTTTTGTGAATTAATTATCATACTTTAAAATTAAATAAAAACCGGAGCAGAATACTCTGCCCCGATTTTAAAATATTAACGTTCTGTAAACTCTTTAACAAGTTTAAGAACATCTTCAGTATTTTTAGCTTTTAATGCTGCTGATGCAAGCTGTTCCATATCCGCTTTATTCAGTTCGGAAATCTGGCGTCTTGCTTTCAATATGCTTGTGCCGCTCATAGAGAATTCATCCAAACCGAGTCCTAGCAGAAGCGGTACCGCATGAGTGTCGCCGGCCATTTCTCCGCACATGCCTGTCCATTTACCTTCATTATGAGATGCCTGAATAACATTTTGAATTAAACGCAGTAATGCAGGGTGGTAAGGCTGATACAAATAGCTGACTTTTTCATTCATTCTGTCTGCTGCCATTGTATATTGGATTAAATCATTTGTACCGATACTGAAGAAGTCTACTTCTTTAGCAAATTGATCTGCAAGAACTGCAGTTGATGGAATCTCAACCATAATTCCGACTTCAATATCATCTTTAACTTCGATACCTTCTGATTTCAAATTCTCTTTCTCTTCCAGTAACAATGCTTTTGCCTCATTAAATTCTTCAAGTGTCGCAATCATTGGGAACATGATTTTCAAGTTTCCGTGTACACTTGAACGCAATAACGCACGAAGCTGTGTTCTGAATAAATCCTGATTTTCAAGAGCCATACGAATCGCACGGTATCCGAGAAACGGATTCATTTCTTTTGGAAGATCCAAATACGGCAGTTCTTTATCTCCACCGATATCGATGGTTCGGACAACAACTGGTTTCCCGTCCATGCCTTCTAAAACGGCTTTATATGATTCATACTGCTCATCCTCAGTCGGAAGTTCATTACGCCCCATATATAGGAATTCTGTACGGAAAAGTCCAACACCTTCTGCACCATGACGTACAGCACCTTCAACATCTTCAGGTGTACCGATATTCGCAGCCAGTTCAACATGAACACCATCATTGGTTTCAGTTTTACTGTCCACAAGTTTAAGAAGTTCTTCTTTTTCAGCAAGTACTTCTTTTTCTTTCTCTCTGTATGCCAGGATTTCATCTTCAGACGGATGTATAATTACATCACCTGTCGTACCGTCAACAATGATTGTTTCACCAATCACAGCTTCTTCAGTCACATTTTTCGTACCTACTACTGCAGGTATTTCAAGTGACCGTGACATGATTGCAGAGTGTGAAGTACGTCCGCCGATATTTGTTACAAAGCCTTTAACAAATTTCTTGTCGAGCTGTGCTGTATCGGACGGCGTTAAGTCTTCAGCAACTATGACAACAGGTTCTGAGATATTTGCAGGGTTTGGAAGTTCTTTACCCAGCATATGCGCAAGTACGCGCTTAGATACATCTTTAATATCAGCAGCACGTTCCTGCATGTACTCATTATCCATTGATTCAAAAATAGTTACAAACTGATCACGTGTTTCAACGAGCGCCTGAGGTGCACTTTTCAGACCGTTAATCGCTGTTTCAATCGGTCCCAAAAATTCAGGGTCGTCAAGGACTAATAAATGCGCATCAAAGATAGCAGCATGTTCAGGCCCGACAACTTCCTCAGCATGATTACGTATCTTAGTTACTTCTACTTTGGATTGGTTAAAGCTGTTTTTGAAGTTTTCAAGCTCGCTGCCCAGCTCTCCTTCTTCAATTGTTTTTTTCTTAAAACTGAGGTCCGGTTCTTCAAGGGAATACACTTTTTCAATTGCAATCCCGTCACTTGCACCGATACCCTTAAGAATGTTTGACATTATGAAGTCAATCCTTCTTTAGAAAGAGTTTCTGTAATTGCAGCAAGTGCATCTGTTTCATCATCACCTTCAGCATATACAGTAACTTCTGAATCTTTACCAACTCCAAGTGACATAACACCCATAATTGATTTTAAGTTTACTTTTTTACTGTTATATTCAAGCTGAATATCTGAATCAAATTTAGAAGCAGTTTGTACCAAGATTGTTGCCGGTCTAGCGTGAATTCCTGTTTCGTCTGTAATAAAAAATGATTTTTGTTCCATGTGTGTAAACTCCTTTTATAGTTCAAATTTAAATTATGTTTTGTCATGATACATCATGATTACTATACATTGTAGCATGGATACAGCTTTTTTATCCACTAGATGTGCAATTTTATGAAAAGGGTTTTATAATGATTCTTTTTCCTTTAAATACTGCACACATTTATCAACATGATTGTCTCCTAATTTCTTCATCAGTACGTAACTGATAACTGCACCGACAACGAGACTAATGATGTTTACAATATTAAAGCGTTTGAACTTTACGCCCTTTATCACTTTACTGAAAATGTAAGGTGTCACTCGTTTTGCGATAAACTCACTGCCCATACTTGTCGCAGTTACAGCAGCTCTTACAGCAAAGTCGTCGCTTGTACTGACAACATCAGCGTGGTCAATACCAAAAACGTCTTCAATCTCATCAGTGATATCATTCATCAGCTTCATATCAGTTCCAATATCCAGAAACGGGATTGGAAGTGCTGCAGCTAAACTTGAAATCCTTGCTTTTTTCTTAACAAGTTCTCTTGCTGTCTGTTCTTTCTGATTAATATCATCCTGTGTTACTAAGTTCTGAGCCATATTATTCCCTCCTAAATAAGAATCCTGGTATTATAATGCCCTGTTTCCATTATTTTAAAACTTAAACCAGTTTAATTGTTACAATGTTTAAATATTTACCGTTCTTATATCCTTTTGATGTCGGAAAATCTTTAGGGAGTCCTTTTACATCAACCAGTTCATATTTTTGATTATTCTTTTTTAAAGTCTGATCAATATCCTTTTTAAATTGATTCAGAGTATAGGTTTCAAGATTCTGGCTTAAAATCAATGTCCCTTGGCTGCTTAATACCTCAAGTGCACCTTCAATTAGCTTCGGATAATCTCTTGCCACTTTAAACACTTTTTTCTTATTGCGGGAAAAGCTCGGAGGGTCAATGAGTATCACATCAAAACGATGATTATGTCTCTTCGCATATTTTAAATAATCAAATGTATCCATGATATGAATATCATGTGCGTCCATAGGAAGGTTGTTAATATTAAAATTATCAGTTACCAGTTCTTTTGTACGCCCTGCAAGGTCAACGCTTGTAGTGCTCATACCATTCATAGCAGCAGCAACTGAAAATGAACCGCTGTAGCTGAATAAATTTAAGAATCGCTGTGGAGATCCGCCGTTCATTTTCAGGAGCATTTTCCTTGTTTCACGCTGGTCCAAAAAGAGGCCTGTCATCGGTCCTGAAGATAAATCAACATTATATGAAACACCTGATTCCTGTACCGCAAGAGGGAAAGAAACATTCCCCGTAATATGATTATTTTCAATCACCATCCGGCTGTCTACACTGAATCTTTTCTGCTCTGTAATAGATGCCGGATTCATGGTTTTAATCAAAATCTTAAAAATCTGCTCCCTGATTTTATAAATCCCGGTCGAATAAAAAGTCACCAGCAAATGTCCGTTGAAATACTCAATAGAAAGTCCGCCGATACCGTCACCAATTTCATTAAACAGACGGAACACATTGGTCCCTTCCTCATTAAACAACGGCGTACGGCGTTCAACCGCTTCCGTTATTTTCTTTTCTATAAAGTACTGGTCAACTGTTTCATTCTCATCCTTTGTCAATATCCATCCTTCAGCTTTCTGTTCAAAGCTCATCATTGCAGTTCCGATATATTTACCGAAATGGTCTGTTACACGCAGAATTTCACCATCCCGGAGAAATAAATCTTCGCTTAAATCTCCTTTTTCAATCGCAAGTTTTCCCTGGTAAAATTGCTTTTCGTTTCCTTTTGTCAGTTGAATTGTATTCATCTAATACTCCTTACTTGTTAAAAAACTATGAAAAATACTCGCCGCAAGCCGGCTTGTTCTATCGTTAATATCCAATTTCGGATTAACTTCTGAAATATCAAAACTCACAAGGTTCTTTATACCTGAGAGTTTTTTTGTCAGACTGTGTATCTCTTGTGAAGTAAAACCGTTGGCACTCGGTGCGCTGACTCCGGGTGCTGTACTCTCCTGCACGGAATCCATACATAATGTTGCAAAAACAATATCATACTCTTTAGTGATTTCTTCTAAGCGTTCTTCAAATACATTCGTTTCCCTGACTTCATCCATCACTGCATATTTAACGTTGAAGCGGTCTGCAGTATCAAATAAAGTCTTCGTATTCCCACTTTTTTGAATACCGAACACATAATAGTCAATGTTATTATCAGATTCTAAAATCTGATGAAACATTGTTCCGGATGAGGGTCTTTCATTTCTTAAATCAAAATGAGCATCAAAATTCACTACTGCCGCCTTCGCATTTGGAAACGCCTGGCGGATCCCCAGATAGTGACCGTACAGTGTCTCATGTCCGCCGCCGATAATCAACGGGAAGTTGCCGGATTCAAGCACCCCGGAAACAGCTTCTCCAAGAAATGCCTGTGACGCCTCAAGATTTTCATCTCCAATGATCGTTCCATAATCATACACACTTTCAGTATAAGGCATTGAAGAAAGAAACTCTCTGACTTTGAAAGGTCCTTCTTTTGCGCCTGTCCGGCCCTTATTACGACGCACGCCTTCATCAGAACTGAATCCGATGAAGACGGGGCGTTTAATTTCTTTATTATTATTCTTTTCATGAAAACTGCCTATGACCTGATGAATCCGTTCTTTTATGTCGGGCTGATCGATACGTCCTGTATAATCATAATGTTTCAGCTTCATCATCAACAGTCTCCTTTTCAAAACTTTTAAAAATACTAATCAACAGCAGCGGTGTACATAATAAAACAAGAAGTATATTAAAAGGCAGTATGAAGAGCGACAGCTCAACATCTTTGAATATTGTAATATACAAGCTGACCGTCACCTTCAGCCACAACGCTGTAATAATCACCATCTGACGGTGGTAAAATTTATCCTTCCATGTATTGAAAACTGTAAATACCAGATACAATACTGCAAGAATTAAGGCGATAAATAAATTCACCCATTCATAAATGTACTGCATTTGCGACAAACGGAACAGACCTTCAGTAAAGACACCTTGACGGTTATTGAATTCCACCAGTATAAAGAATAAAACCAATACACCGAGAATCAATTCAATATAATTAACTCTGAGCCATTTTGGAAAATCAATTTCGATAAAATCTTTTACCGCCTGCATCACCCGGTTTCTGAAGTCATAGAGTGCTTTTGAGAAGCCCAGGTATTCATTCGGATTTAGTTTGTTCGTACTGCGTTTTGATTTTCTTGACAGATTTTTACCGGCTTCTGTCTTCGGCTTCTTCAGAAGATTATTTGATTTCGATAAAAAGACACTGACCCATAGAGACAGCAGGGAAAGCACCCATATGATCGCAAAGAACATGTCTATGGATAAAACATCTGTAGGTGTTAAAGTTGATTCAATATTTGAATATACGGCATTCTGGGTAAAGAAATACGCAATACCGTAGAAAAACAGTATAATCATGTAATGTTCTTTCCTGTGTCTCGGATCCAAATACTCATTAAAAAAGTTATACAGCATATGAACGATAAATGCCACAAGGAATAAAATCGCAAATAAACCGTACACCTGATACATTAAAATGGTTGTAACGATAAACAATACGATCGACAATCCTAAAAAGAAAAAAGACAGATAAATATCATATTTAGTCGTATCACGAATCGTCTGAGCCACTTTAAACATGAAAACACCAAACAGTATCAGAAAAATACCTGCAATGACTGGAAAGCTGCCAATCATAATCCCAAGCATATGGGAAACTTCTACAAAGAATGCATTGATTAAATCCAGAATCGTTTCAATTTCTCCTTCATCAACCAACTCGGCGTCTCCTCTAATACGACTTGTATTAAATAATATGAAGACACCCATTAAAACAAAAAACAGACCGAGTATAAGACTGATTATAACCTCGCTCTTATCTTTTAATTTATTAATCATTAAAATTCACCTCAATACAACATTCATTATAGTGTAAAAGAAAAAAATTTGCATTTTTTATCACTTTTTGTGTTTATCATTATAAACAGCTGGGTATAAATCACTAACAGATAATAATATAGTATTAATGATATGAAAAAAGTATTCAATACGCGTTTGAATAGATTTGACTAACCAAATATGCGGGTGTATAAGTTTTCAAATACTATGCTGAAAAGTTGTTGGTAAGTGTTTGTTGGTTTTGACTCAGTATAGCTCGTAAGGATTTAAAAGATTTTTAGATTTTTGTAAGTTGAGTTAAGATTTAAAATGGTTTTAGCAATATGATTTACTGTTTGGTTAGTCTAAGTTTCTCAGCAGTACCCTCAAGTACTTGAGATGTTTTAAAGTGTCCCGGTTCATCGTATTACAGATGAACCGGGATTTCTTTATGTTTCAAACTTTTACAGCTCTGATATTTCAAATTCCACATATCTACATTAAGAAACAAGGACCTTCAGACTGTATTAAGTGTTCACAGCCTGAAGGTCCTGAATCATCTATTATAGTGCACGATGTGCAATATCAGTACGGTAAAATAATGATCCATCATCAAATGTCACAGCTTTGATATTTTCATAAGCCGCTTCACGTGCGGATTGAACAGACTCACCTTCACCTGTTACGAGAAGTACACGTCCGCCGGATGTAATATAATCACCGTCTTCAGTCTGACTGAGGCCGCTGATATACGTTTTTTCTTTACACTCCTGAACAATATCCACTCTCGCACCTTTATCATATTCGCCCGGATAGCCGTCACTTGCAAGCATGACACCTACTACAAACCCGTCTTTCCATGACAGTGTAAGCGGCTCTTTATTCCATACACTTTCAAGCACTTCTGCGAAATCATTTTCAAGAAGGCTCAAGAGAACCTGCGCCTCCGGATCTCCGAACCTTGCATTAAATTCAATGACCTTAACGCCGTCATTTGTAACAATCGCACCGAGGTACATGACACCAAAGTAACTGAGCCCTTCTTCAACGAGGGCATCTGCCATCGGCTGAACGATATTTTCAACTGCCGACAGCCTTACTTCTTCTGAAATATGTGTGACCGGCGCATAAGCACCCATGCCGCCGGTATTCGGTCCTTGGTCGCCGTCAAATGCGCGCTTATGATCCTGTGCAATGACTTCAAAAGAATGTGTATATTCTTCATTCACCAGAACCATCAGGCTGAATTCTTCCCCTTCTAAAAATTCTTCAATCACCACCGGTTCACTGTCATCACCTTCATCCATCATAGATGACAGACCATCCAATGCCTCTTCAAGATTCATCGCAACAACAACACCCTTACCTGCAGCAAGTCCGTCTTTTTTAATGACAATTGGTGCGCCTTCATGTTCTATATATTGTTTTGCTTTATCATAATCTGTAAATGTTTCATATTTTGCAGTCGGAATATTATATTTTTTCATAATATCCTTTGTAAATGCTTTTGAAGACTCAAGACGTGCTTCGCTTTGTCTTGGGCCAAATACTTTAAGATCATATTCATCCTCAAGAAAATCAGCAAGTCCGTCTGCAAGCGGTGCTTCCGGACCGACAACCACCCAGTCCACCTGTTTTTCAATACAGACACCCGCAATCGCTTCAAAATCCTTCTCTGATACACCATAAATCACTTCGGCAGTATCATTCATCCCCGCATTCCCTGGTATGGCAATCACTTTATCAACACTTTTTGAGTGATACAATTTTTTAACGATGGCGTGTTCACGGCCGCCGTTTCCAATTACTGCTACATTCATTTGTTGAGTTACCCCTTTCCTCTAGTGCTTAAAGTGTCTCATACCTGTGAACACCATGGCAATACCATTTTCATCACAAAAATCAATTGATTCCTGATCTCGTTTTGATCCGCCCGGCTGGATGATGGACTTGATGCCGTGTTCATGGGCAAGTTCTACAGAATCCGGCATCGGGAAGAAACCGTCACTGGCCATTACAACACCATCTCCGAGTTCAAGAGCCCGGTCAATAGCAATTTTCAATGCACCGACCCGGTTCATCTGACCGGCACCGATTCCGACTGTCTGCTTATCATTCGCAAGAACAATCGCGTTACTCTTTACATGTTTGGAAACTTCCCAGGCAAGTGCCATAGCTTTCATATGTTTTTCAGACGGCTGTTGTTTGGTCACGACTTTAATATCATCTACATTCAGTTTACCGGTATCACGGGACTGAACCAGATACCCTCCTGAAACGCTGACAAATTCATCTTCATCTTCGTCCTCCCTGAAGTCCGCTTCAAGCAGACGGAGATTTTTCTTTTTTGTCAGCACTTCAAGTGCTTCACTTGAGAATTTCGGTGCAATAATCACTTCAAGGAAAATTTTGCTCATTTTCAGTGCCGCTTCCTCATCCACTTCTATGTTCAGTGCCACAATACCGCCGAATATTGACTGGCTGTCCGCATCAAATGCGTTCTGGAATGCTTCCCCGACTGTAGTGCCTGTCCCGACACCGCACGGGTTCATATGTTTAACTGCCACTGCTACAGGCATTGTAAATTTTTTGGCAAGTGCAAATGCGCTGTCGGCATCACGCAGGTTGTTGTAGCTGAGTGCCTTCCCGTGAAGAACATCTGCATTTAAAATCGTATTTCTCGCATCTGTTGTACGGACGAGTTTCGCATCCTGGTGCGGATTTTCTCCGTATCTGAGCACTTCTTCTGCACTTGAAAAGTGATTAACGATTGCCTGATCATAATCATTAGTATGCCGGAATACTTTAATCATCAGACTTTTACGGTATGTTTCATCCAGACGATCCTCTTCAATTCTTCTGATGACGCCGCTGTAATCTCTCGGATCAACGACAGTTGTCACAAACTTGAAGTTCTTCGCCGCGGCACGTAGCATTGTCGGTCCGCCGATATCTATATTTTCAACCGCATCTTTCTCAGTTACATCCGGCCGGCTCACTGTTTCTTTAAATGGATATAAATTAACAACCACCATATCAATTAAATCAATATTATTGTTCTTTAAATCTTCCAAATGACCAGGCTTACTACGGTCTGCGAGAATACCGCCGTGTACTGCAGGGTGAAGGGTCTTGACCCGTCCGTCCATGATTTCATCAAAATGAGTCAGTTCGCTGACACTTTTCGCCTCAACTCCGAATGACTGGATGCTTTTTAATGTTCCGCCCGTTGAATAAATTTCATAACCGTTTCTCACCAGTCCTCTGACAAATGGTTCGAGGCCTGACTTATCGGATACACTGATCAATGCTTTCATAATTTCATTTCTCCTCACTCAAATTAATCACGCTTTGTATTGCTTTTGGATAAAGCACATATTCTGTCTCATGAATTTTTTCTTCAAATGATTCCAAGGTCTCCCCGTCACAGAGTGCCACTGCACGCTGCATAATAATTTCACCGGTATCAATTCCGGAATCCACATAATGCACCGTCACGCCCGACACTTTCACACCATACAAAAATGCATCGCGGATACCGTTCGCACCTTTGAAGGCCGGCAGAAGTGACGGATGAATATTTAAAATTCTGCGGTCGTATTGATCAATAAAGTCAGGAGACAATATCGCCATAAACCCCGCAAGGATGACATACTCCGCCTGCCATTCTTCAATCATTTCAACAATTTTTCTTTCAAACGCTTTCCTGTCCGAATACTCTTTTCGAATAATTTTTTCATAAGGGACTGAAAGCCGTTCTGCACGCTCTACGGCACGGGCGCTTTTTCTGTCTACAATTAAGCCTGCGACTTCAATGCCGATATCATCCGCTTTTTTCACAATATTTTCAAAGTTGGATCCGCCGCCGGATGCCAGTACTGCGACTCGTTTACTCATGAATACTGATTCCTTTACGTTCTGTGACCTCACCGATGACCACCGGAGATTCTCCCGCTTCTGTTAAAATATCCAGTGTCTTTTCAGCATCTTCAGGATTTACTACCACAACAAAACCAATACCCATGTTAAAAATATTATAAGCCTCATCGCGGTCAATATCACCTAACTCGATTAAGTATTCTATAATTTTCGGTATTTCAATGTCTCCTACAGAGATGTCCACACCAAGATGTTCCGGAACCGCACGCGGAATATTTTCAATAAAACCGCCGCCCGTAATATGACTCATCGCATGAACATCAACTTTCTCAAGAAGCGCCTGCACCGGCTTCACGTAAATACGCGTCGGCTCCAAAAGCAGGTCAATCAATGTCTCTCCGTCAAGTGTACTGTTTAAATCAACATTATTATCTGCAATCAGTTTTCTTACCAGACTGTATCCATTCGAGTGCACACCGCTTGATGTGAGCCCGATAATCGTATCACCTTCTGACACACCGCTGCCGTCAATATGTTTTGATTTTTCGACCGCACCGACACTGAAACCGGCAATATCATAATCGCCCTTTCCGTACATATCCCCCATCTCAGCCGTTTCACCGCCGATGAGTGCACAACCGGACATTTCACAGCCTGCCGCAACACCTTGAACGATGTCTGCCACCTGCTTTGGATGTACTTTATTTACCGCGATATAATCGAGGAAGAATAAAGGCTCCGCACCGGTCGTTAATATGTCATTGACACACATCGCAACCGCATCAATACCGATAGTATCATGGCGCCCGGAATCAATCGCAAGTTTTAATTTTGTACCGACACCGTCTGTCCCTGAGACGAGGACCGGCTCTTCCAATGAAAGCTTTGATAAATCAAATGCCGCACCAAAGCTGCCGAGTCCCCCGATTACTTCCGGACGCATCGTTTTTTTAACGTGACCCTTCATTCCTTCAACCGCTTCATAACCGGCATTAATATCAACCCCGGCGCGTTTATACACTTCAGACATGTGTCAGACTCCCTTCGTCTTTAAATCTTTTTCCTGCGGCAGTACCTGGTCAATAATTTCAATCGGATACTTACCGGTAAAACATGCATCACATTCACCGCGTGAGCCGTACGTTCTATACACCTCATGCATCCGTTCCACCGATAAATATGTCAGTGAATCCGCACCGATTCTGTCACAGATTTCTTCCGGTGATTTCTTTGATGCAATTATTTCTGCATGTGTGGACACATCGATTCCGTAGTAACATGGGTTTTTAATCGGCGGTGATGACACACCCATATGAATTTCTTTTGCCCCTGCTTTACGCAGTGCCTTAACGATAAATTTACTCGTAGTCCCACGGACGATGGAATCATCAATCACAATGACACGTTTACCATCCACAATATCTTTCACCGGGGACAATTTCATCCGGACTGCCCGTTCTCTTGCTTCCTGTCCGGGCGATATGAATGTTCTTCCGACATAACGGTTTTTAAGCAGCCCCTGCTCCTGCGGGATTCCGGATGCATCACTGAACCCTTTCGCCGCCGCAAGACTTGAATCCGGGACACCGATGACGATATCTGCTTCTACATCCATCTCTTTATACAGCGCCTTGCCGAGTGCCTTACGAATGGTATATGTGGACGTTCCTCGGAACTCGGAATCTGCACGTGCGAAATATATATATTCCATTGAACACATATTCGGCTTGTCGGTTTCTGTGTACCGGTCAAAATCAATGCCGTCATCTGTCATTGTTATTAGTTCACCCGGTTCAATATCACGGATATACTCCGCATTAATCGCAGCAAACGCACATGTTTCACTTGCCACACAGTATGCCCCGTCAATCTTGCCGAGCATTAACGGACGGACACCATGGTCATCCACCGCGACAGTCAGTGAGTCTTCATGCATTATCACAAATGCGAACGCCCCTTTTAACTGCCGGAGCGCACTTTTAATACGCGCTTTTTTACCGCCTGCTTTTGAACGGCGGAGAAGGTGGGCGAACACCTCAGAATCCGAGGACGTCTGAAAAATCGCCCCCTCATCTTCAAGTGCACGCCGGATATTCATCGCATTTACCAGATTGCCGTTATGCGCAAGTCCAAGATCTCCGTGATGACTTTTAAATAAGAAAGGCTGAACATTAGACAGTTCACTGCCCCCCGTTGTTGCGTAACGGACATGACCAATCGCATAAGGAAATGTTTTCAACGACCGCAGCTGATCTTTCGTCAGCGCATCAGTTAACAGCCCCATACCTCTCGCACCGAACAAATAACTGCCGTTTGAAACGACCATACCTGCCCCTTCCTGCCCTCTGTGCTGCAGGCTGTGCAGTGCAATATAAGTCAGTTCACTTGCCTCGGGATGCCCCCAGATACCGAAGACACCGCACTCTTCATTTAATCCACGGATTTCATACATGACGGGATTGCCCCTTCCCACTCACTATTTAATGATTCTACAGACCGCTCAATTTCAAAATCCAAAGCCGAAACTCTGAAAGAGTCCTCAGTCAGTCTGCCGATTTCCACTGTGTCCTTAAGCTCAAGTCCCGCAGGTGCCACAACGATATAGTTCGAAGCCCCTTCTGAGAATAAAAGATCTTTCCGCACATCAATATGCGCCTCTACACCTAAATTGAACTCACTCGAAAGCTGTGCAAGCTTAACGATCAAGCCGCCGCGGCCGAGTGGTGCAATTTTCTTCACATCACCGTTCACAAGGCTGTCTTTTAAATTCATGCCGCGTGTATATTCCAGTTCAAGGTCGATATGCCTTGTTGTTTTACGAATCGTATTTTCAAGATGCTTTTCAAGCTGGCTGCCGGCAAATGATGGTGTCAATTCACCTGTTAAATACAATGCATCACCGGCTTCAATTTTCAAACCGTCCATAAAATGAACATTCTCGATTAAACCGACCATACCGATGACCGGTGTCGGCAGAATCGCTGCCGTCCTGTTTTCATTATAGAGACTGACATTTCCTGAAACCACCGGTGTGGACAGTGCCCGGCAGGCTTCTGCCATGCCTTTGGTGGACGCATCCAGCTGATGATAGATTTCCGGCTTCTCAGGAGACCCGTAGTTCAGGCAGTCCGTCATCGCAAGCGGCACCGCACCTGCTGCGACAATACTTCGGAATGTCTGTGCCACAACTTCTTTACCGCCGTTGTAAGGGTCGGCAGATACATAACGGCTTTTGCCGTCAATTGCGACAGCAATTGCTTTATCTGTCCCTTCCACACGGACAACGCCTGCACCGAATCCTGACTTCTGCACAGTATTCGCACCGACCTGATTGTCATACTGCTCATAAATAAATTTCTTATCCGCATGTGTCGGATGTTTGATTAAATCATCAAATACAGCGTTCAGGTCTTCATTTGAATAATCATCACGCGGGGTGTCTTCTTTCTCTTTCATACCTTCCAGTACATAAACCGGCGCCTCATCAGAAAGCGGCTGTACTGGAATATCAGCATAGAGTTCATCTTCGTAATATAAAAGGAGACGGTCCGTATCAGTCACTTCACCGATAACTGCACTATCGAGTTCCATATCCTCAAATAAATCAAGAAATTTTTGTTCCGTTCCATCTTCAACCACAAGCAGCATACGCTCCTGCGTTTCTGAAAGCATCATTTCATAAGGGGAGATACCTTCTTCTCTGACAGGCACCTGGTCCAGATAGAGTGTCATCCCGGACTCACCTTTTGCCGCCATTTCAGAGCTTGATGATGTCAGGCCGGCTGCGCCCATATCTTGAATACCGACCAGTTCAGGCATGTCTATTGCTTTAAGTGTGGCCTCCATTAACTTCTTGCCGGTAAATGGATCACCGATCTGTACCGACGGCCGTCTTGCCTCTGATTCCTCACTCAGTTCTTCAGATGCGAATGTCGCACCGTGAATACCGTCACGTCCGGTTTTCAAACCGACATAAACAACCTTGTTGCCAATCCCTTTTGCGGTACCCTTCTGCACTTTATCATGATCGATAATGCCGACACACATTGCGTTAACAAGCGGGTTTCCGTCATATGACGGATCAAATTCCACTTCACCTGATACCGTCGGTATACCAATACAGTTGCCGTAACCGCCGATGCCTGCAGTAACACCGCGGAGGAGACGGCGGTTGTTGGCATTGGTCAATTCGCCGAATCGGAGTGAATTAAGAAGCGCAATCGGTCTTGCACCGATGGATACAATATCACGGATAATACCGCCGACCCCTGTCGCTGCCCCCTGATACGGTTCCACTGCGGATGGATGGTTGTGGGATTCCACCTTGAATACAACCGCCTGATTGTCACCGATATCCACTACACCGGCACCTTCGCCTGGCCCCATCAGCACATGTTCACCGGACGTCGGAAACTGTCCTAAAAATGGTTTTGAATGTTTGTATGAACAGTGTTCACTCCACATGACAGAAAAAATACCGATTTCTGTATAATTCGGCTGTCTGCCTAAAATTTCAATGACTTTATCGTATTCTGCATCTGTCAGGCCCATGTCCCGGTAGAGATTCTGCATTTTGATATCTTCAACTGACGGTTCAACAAACTTAGTCATTATGTGCCTCCCAATTCGCAAGATTTTCAAATAATTTTAATCCGTCATCACTGCCGAGAAGTGTCTCAAGCGCACGCTCTGGATGCGGCATCATGCCGAGGACATTGCCTTCTTTGTTGACAATACCGGCGATATCTTTTTTGGAGCCGTTCGGATTGTCATTGTAGGTAAGTACAATCTGACGGTTTTCTTTAAGCGTTTCATACAGTTCTTCCGTACAGTAATAATGCCCTTCACCATGGGCAATGGGATAAACAACATCTTCTCCCGCTTCATACCCTGCAGTAAATTTTGTTTCCGTATTGACCACTTTCAACGACTCATTTCTCGAGATAAAAGTATGGCTGTCATTATGAATTAAAGCACCCGGCAAAAGACCGATTTCTGTTAAAATCTGAAACCCGTTACATATACCGACTACCGGCTTCCCTGCTTCTGCGAACCTTTTTACAGCCTTTGTGATTGGTGCGACACCTGCCATTGCACCGCTTCTCAAATAATCACCAAATGAAAAACCGCCCGGGATTAATACGCCGTCAAACCCTTCAAGCGATGTTTCCCGGTAATCCACGTACTCCGCTTCTGCACCGGCTTTTAAAGCGGCGTTCAGCATATCTCTGTCACAGTTTGAACCTGGAAACTGAATCACTGCAAACTTCATTATTCGTTCTCCTCTACAATTTTGTACTCATATGTTTCAATCACTGTATTCGTAAACAAACGCTCTGACAAAGACGCCACAATGTCATCGATTTTTTTGTCATCTGTTTCATCTATATCAAAATAAAGTACTTTTCCTACACGAATATTGGAAATTTCATCATGTCCGAGCTCTCTGACAGCACGGTCAAGTGCCTCCCCTTGAGTATCCAGTACCTGTTTTTGCAGTGTGACAATCAGTTCGATTTTTTTCATTATTTCGTTTCCTCCAGTTTGTTGTAGAATCTTTCGTAAGTATCAATCAGTGATCCTGTATCCTCACGGTATACATCTTTATCAAAATTTTCATTGGTATCTTTATCCCACAATCTGCACGTGTCCGGTGAAATTTCATCGGCAAGGAGAATGTTCCCTCTTTCATCACGGCCGAACTCAAGTTTAAAATCAACGAGCTTCAAATTCATCTGCCCCATCACATCAATCAATGTCGAATTCACACGGCGGGCATTGTTTTTCAGCGTATCGATTTCATCCTGTGATGCGATGTCGAGAAGTTTGATATGGTCTTCTGTCAGAATCGGATCATTTAACGCATCCTCTTTCAAATAAAATTCGACGAGCGGCGGTACAAACTCAGTCTCTTTTTCAAAACCGAGGCGCTTCACAATACTGCCGGCAGCAATATTTCTCACTACTACTTCAAGCGGGATAATCGATACTTTTTTCACACGCTGCCTGGTCTCACTGACACGTCCGATAAAATGAGAAGGGATTCCCTTCTCTTCAAGACGCATAAAAATTTCAGAGGATATTAAATTATTCAGCCGCCCTTTCCCCGTCATAAAATCATGTTTTGCTCCGTTTCCTGCGGTGACCTCATCTTTATACTCAATTTCCAGAATAAACGGATCTTCTGTTGTAGAGACTGTCTTTGCCTTGCCTTCATACAAAACTGTCATCTTCAGGACTCCTTCTCAAAATCAGCTTTTATTTCTTTTAGTGTTTCTTCAACATTGTCTGTAAGTATCGTCACATGTCCCATTTTTCTTTCCGGTTTTCGTTCAGTTTTCCCATACAAATGAACGTGCCAATCCGGATAATCGAATAAAGTGTCATCCAGACGGTCAAGGTCCACACCAAGAAGATTCATCATCACTGCATCCTGGTGCTGATAGACTTCAGGCATCGGCTGGTTCGCGATTGACAAAATATGTGCATCAAACTGACTGATATTACAGGATTCAATAGTATGGTGGGCGGAATTATGCGGCCGCGGTGCAATTTCATTCACATAAAGTTTTCCTGCTTTATCAATGAAAAATTCCACTGTAAATACACCGGCGAAATGAAGTGCCTCCATAATCTTATGCACTTCTTCTGTGGCAGATGCCGTGTAATCAAGACGTGACGGTGCAATGGTACGGTATAAAATCTGATTACGGTGCAGGTTTTCCTGAAGCGGAAAAATGATAACCTGACCTTCTGCAGAACGGGCTGCGGTCAGGGAAACTTCACGTTCTAGATCGATATATTTCTCCACAATAAAATCTGCATCCTGAAACGGAATATTCAAATCTTCCAGTGTTTCATCTGAATCAATGTAATACTGGCCTTTTCCGTCATAGCCGCCTGTTGAAGTTTTAACGATGACCGGGTAACCATGTTCAGAAATGAATGACTGAATGTCTGCATCGTGGTATACATTTTCAAACGGTACGACTGTGGCACCTCCTTGTTTAACTGCATTTTTTTCTGATTCCCGGTTTTGAAGAGTGAGTACTGTTTCAGCACCCTGGGGGACATAATAATCACTGACAAGTTCTCTTAAAATATGTGCATCTATATTTTCAAATTCATATGTGAGGACGTCGGACACCTCTGCGAGCTGTTTCAGTGCATCTTCATCACTGAAATCAGCCTGTATAAACGTGTGGCATACAGCGCCTGCCGGTGCATCTTCTGCCGGATCCAGCACTGCTGTTTTGTAACCCATTCTAAGTGCACTTTGTGCAAGCATTTTTCCAAGCTGGCCGCCGCCGATAATTCCAATGGTCGCGCCCGGGTAAATTCGTTTAGCTGTTGAGGTCATTCTGCATATCCTCCACTTTCTGTTCTAATGATGATGTATAGTCTAAAAGTTTCTGATAAATTTCTTCATTGTTTACAGCGAGTATTCTTGCAGCAAGTATTCCGGCGTTTTTAGCCCCTGCATCCCCGATAGCAGTCGTTGCTACAGGAATTCCACCCGGCATCTGTGCAATAGATAGAAGGGAATCAAGACCGTTCAATGCCTTAGACTGAATCGGCACACCAATGACAGGAACATTTGTCATTGATGCTGTCATACCAGGAAGGTGTGCAGCACCTCCGGCACCTGCAATAATCACATCGATACCGTTATTCTTTGCCTCTTTCGCATAATCAAACATCATTTCAGGTGTGCGGTGGGCACTGACCACCTTTTTTTCATAGGAAATATTAAACATATCCAGCATATCAGCAGCATGTTTCATCGTCGGCCAATCAGAAGAGCTGCCCATAATAATTCCAACTGTCATTACAATCCTCCTAAACGACTTGTATTTTCATCTATATCTTAGCAGTGGAAAATCAATTAATCAATCAAATAACGAACATTTAATTTATTATTTAAAATAAAGTTTGTATTTACGAACAATACAGCAGTAAACTACCACCAATTGTACGTATAATAAATTATTATAATTTTATGAACAATGATAGGAATTCTGGAAAAATAATATCAATTGTTGGATAATAGAGATGGAAGTTTATTTCTAGGAGGAAGAAACATGACAGCAGAACTATTGAACGGCCGTGAAATCGCAAAAGAATACCGCGATGGGCTCGCGGCTGAAGTTGAAGTTTTAAAATCCAAAGGTATTACACCGAACTTAACAGTTGTCATCGTCGGCAATGACGGGGCATCACTCAGTTATGTAAAATCTAAAAATAAAGCAGCTGAAAAAATAGGCCTCGCCTCAAACATCATCCATCTGGATGAAGATACTTCAGAAGAAGAGCTGCTTAAAGAAATCAAAAAATTAAATTCAGATTATGATGTTCACGGTATACTTGTGCAGGTGCCGCTTCCTGAGCAGATTGATGAAAACAAAGTTCTCGAAGCCATTGCACCTCAAAAAGATGTCGACGGCTTCAGCCCGGTTAATATCGGACGACTGTACACCGGCCAGCAAACTTTTGCACCGTGTACGCCCCTCGGCATCATGGAATTATTAAAGCACACCGGTGATATTGCAGGTAAAGATATCGCTGTCATCGGGCGCTCGCATATCGTTGGTCAGCCGCTCGCAAGACTATTGTCGGACGCGGACGCGACTGTCACTTTAATGCATTCCAAAACAGAGAATTTAGTTGATAAACTAAAACAGTATGATGTTGTTATCAGTGCTGTAGGACGTCCAGGACTTGTACACGGTGAACATCTTAAAGAAGGTGCAGTCGTGATTGATGTCGGCAATACCGCGGTAGAAGGAAAACTCATCGGCGATGTTGACTTTGAATCCGCTTCGAAAGTGGCAGGCTACATTACCCCTGTACCCGGCGGTGTCGGTCCTATGACAATTACAATGGTACTGAATAATACAGTTGTTGCAGCTAAAAGAAAAATCGGGCTGAAATAAAAATACAGCCGGGACATTTCATGAATAATCATGGGTGTCCCGGCTGTTATTTTAGTTTATAATGACTTAATTTAGAAACCGATAATCAAAAATAAAATGCTTAACCCTGAACTGACAATTAAAGATTCTTTGACACTTTTTTTAATATTGTATCTTTCTTTATTCAGCACAATCATCAAACCGTAAAATACCGTATTGATAAAGAAACAGACTAAAAATAAACTGATAAACAAAAATAAAAACATCAATCCATCAGACACTTGTCCATCCTCCTCTTCTCAACAGCTGTTTCATCCATCCTACAAATCATCAGCCTCTTAATATGATATAAACCAGATAGACGATATATATTAAAATAAGAAATGTACCTTCTACTCTTCCAAGTTTGTAACCCGTTCTTGACAGAATATACACAATCACACTAATGACGATTAATATTACTGCATCAATCATCAATGACGGTACTACAAGTAAAGGCATAATGACAGCCGACAAACCTGTCACAAAGAAGATATTAAAAATATTTGAACCAATCAAATTACCGACCGCCATTGATGCCTGGCCTTTTCTTGCCGCAGCAACAGAAGTCACGAGTTCCGGCAGTGAAGTACCTATCGCAACAATAGTCAGTCCGACTAATGCCTGGCTCATACCGAGCGCAATCGCAATCTCTGTGGCACTGTTCACAACCAGGTCCCCGCCGAAAATAATTGCGGCAAGCCCGAGGATTAAAATAACAATCAACTGCCACCACGGCTTATCATTTTCAATATCCGCTGCAGCTGCCTCTTTGTCCATCGTTGCCCCTCTGGAACGCAGTGCTTTCATAAAAACATATATTAAGAATACCGCAAAGAATAACAGTATCACCACACCGTCCGCCCTGCCGACAATGTGATCTCCGTATGTCCAGAATCCACCTGCAAGAATAAACAGCAGCACAGCTGTAAAAATCGAAATGACAACGTCCTTATTTACAGTATCACGGTCCATAATAATCGGTGATACCAGTACTGTCACACCAAGAAGCAGTGTAATATTTACAATGTTACTGCCGACAATGTTACCTACTACAAGGTCACCATTTCCATCAAGCGCCGCGATAATACTGACTACCGCTTCCGGCGCACTGGTACCAAATGCCACAATGGTCAGGCCTACAATCAATGGTGATACATGGAGCTTTCTCGCAATTGTAGATGCACTGTCTACAAAGTAATCCGCTCCTTTAATTAATAATATAAATCCGACAATAAGCCACACATAAACCAATCTATCATCCTTCCGTACTAACTTCTGTTATAGACTCCCTCCCATTATAATATAATTTAAACTTTTTATCCCTTTATAAAGAAAATCCTGTTTCAAAAATTTGAAACAGAATTTTCCCATATTCAGCCCGCGAGACTCATTTTTGGTCCAAACGGCTCATAGTGGATATTTGATTCTTCAAAACCGGAGTCTTTTAAAATATTAATCATGGCATCCATAAAGTGCATCGATCCGCAGATATATACTTCCCGGTCCAGATAATCTTTAAAATCATCATGGACTAAAAATCCATCCGGATGTGTTAATTTCACATGCACGTCCATATTATTTTTCAATGCTTCCATTTCTTCTTTAAACGGCTGGTGGCTTTCATCCAGTGCACTGTACAACAGTGCAGCATCCACATTGTTTACTGCAGCTTCTTCAGCCATCGCCATAATCGGTGTTGCGCCGACACCGCCTGCAACAAATAATATTTTCTCATGTCCCTGATCCACAGTGAAGTCACCGGCAGGTGCACTGATTTGAATTGTATCCATCTCACCGACTTCATCATGCATATAGTTTGAAACAACACCGCGGGTATCCCCCGCCCCTTCACGTTTCACCGCAAACTGAAGTCCGTTTGAAGTATCTGCTGAACAAATTGAATAATGCCGGAGTGCTTCATTCGGATAATGTTCAGGTTTTACTTTAACGGTAATGTACTGCCCCGCCCGGTAATCAAGCGGCAGATTTTTATTTTCAACTGTAAATCTGACTATGTCATCTGACAACTGTTCTTTTTTTGTCACTTTAAATTCCTGGAAACCTTCCCATGCACTCTCTTCATACATGTCTTCTTCGACATCGATAAACACACTTGCAAGCTCACCATAATATTCTTCCCATGCGTCCATAATTTCAGGTGTTGCCGCTTCTCCAAGCACCTCTTTAATCGCAATCAGCAGGTTCTCACCCACAATTGGATAATGTTCAGGTTTCACATTCAATGCACGGTGTTTATGACCGATACCGATTACTGCCGGTGTCAATACCTCCAGATGATCAATGTGTTCTGCTGCCTTAAGAACGGTATTCGCGAGTGCTTTCGGCTGATTACCCACTTTCTGATTGGTCTGATTAAACATATTCAACAGTTCCGGGTGCGCTTTGAACATATTTTGATAGAAATAAGTCGTAATCGTTTCACCGTGTTCTTTTAATACCGGAACGGTCTGTTTAATAATTTCCTTTTTGTTTTTATTCATAATATAACCCCTCTCATTAAATATGCATTTAATATACATCTTTAATTTTATACATATTCCTTGTTCATATCAATGCTTATGTTTATTTTTTCACAAAATATTCACTAATCAGTTCCCAAGTATTTCAATGCATTGTATAATGAAGAGAAGGAGTTGAATTTGATGAAACTCACTCAATATACTGATTACTCACTGCGTGTACTGATGTACCTCGGCTCTAAGCCGGATGAGAAAGTTCAAATTGATGAAATTGCCGGCTTTTATAATATTTCTAAAAATCATCTGATGAAAGTCGTGAACCATCTCGCTAATCTTGAATACATAAAGACGACACGTGGTCGCGGCGGCGGGATTATGCTAAACTATAAACCATATGAATTAAAACTCGGCGATATTGTGAGAAAAACAGAAGATAATTTCCATATGGCTGAATGTTTCAGAGAAGATAACGAATGTGCACTCACAAATGTCTGCGGCCTTACCCCCGTTCTCGGCCGTGCATTAAACGCTTATTTAAGTACACTGGACGAATATACTTTGGAAGACATCATACCGAAAGCTTTACTGAGGTGATAATAATGGATACAAATACATTAATTAAAATCATGGCAGGATTGATGCCGTTTGCACCTGTCACAACCGATATTATTGAACTTGACTTAACGTCAAGTCCTGCTGAGGAAGAAACAGCAGAAGACACATCTACTGAAGGACCGACCATGGAAGACGCGATTGCGGCACATAACTCAAACGTCCCGGCTATTGAGGGGGTTGACGGTATTAACGTTCAGGTCGGAGATACGTTTGATCCCCTTGCAGGGGTTTACGCCATAGACAGTCAGGACGGGAATATTACAGATCGTATTGAAGTGACGAATGACAATGTAAACACTTCGTCCGCCGGAAGCTACAATGTAACCTACCGTGTAGAAAATACCAGAAACGGATTTTACGAATATACCCGTCCGGTTACTGTGAGCGATGCACCGAGTGACCCGATCCCGGCAATCCCGTCTTCAGGCAGTGCTGAGTCAAGCGGCTCATCCGACTCAAACGAATCTGCGACGAGCAGTGACGGTGAAACCAGTGCAACTGTTCTCTTTCGCGGACTTGATGATACAACAATTGCCGTCGGCAGTGACTTCGATCCAAGAGAAGGTGTCACTGTGCTCGACACAGACGGCACTAACATCTCAAACGAATTATACATTTCCGGTGAGGTGGACACCTCCACCCCGGGCGAATACACGATTGCCTATGCCGTCTTTGATTTGTTTGATGACCCGCACGCAGCAGCGAGAACCATTACCGTTGAATAATATCAGCTCACAGCATATAGTGCTGTGAGTTTTTTTATTTATGAATAAAGTAAATCCTGCCCGTACAGCATTTATGTAATGTGGCGCACCAGAGAGGTTTAAAATACTTTCGTCAATCATTGTATTTAGAAGTAATTTATATTTATGAATGACGAATCACCTAAAATATTTCTATACATAACACTTAACCCATATCTCCAATCCATAAAAAAGACCGGATCTCTTAACGTTCACCGGCAATACGTTTTGTTTTTTAAAAGATGTCCATATAAATCACAGCCTTCTCTTTACAGACTTTCAGGATTTTCTTTGCTGCTTCCGCAAATCATGTTCTGTTTTGTCGTATTTTACGCTTTCTTTTTCACAACAGAGTGCCAGTAATGAAATGCGTTGATATATTCCCGGAAATCTTCGGGATGATGCCTCAAACATGTTTCGAGACGAATATATAATGCAATTAAAATTTGTTCAAATAATTCCTGTTCTTCTGCCTGACCGATACGAAGCAGCTGGAAACCTTCAAGTACCGTCTCTTTCGTTAAGTCTTCAGGTGACGAACAAAACGCATAAATTAAATCATATACAGGATCACCAATGACAGGTGTCGGGTCGATAACACCATGAAGTATCCCTTCACTGAATATAAAATTATGCATACCGCAGTCTCCGTGGAGTAAATACCGTGACCCTTTAAAAGTACTGTGCACTGAAAGATTTGCAATAAACGCATGCACTTCATCTTCCAGATGACTGCCGATAATCGGACAGGCATACGCCACTTCCTTCGTTTGGAAATCCTGCCATGAATCGGACGGTTTATCCACCCACCCCCATCCGTTGCCTTTCGCCGGCTGGTAATGATTAATCAGCTGCTTCACGAGGATTTGAAGTACTTCTTTTTTTCCGCCTCTATATTCTGCTTCACCTTCAATAAATGCATAAACGATATATTGATATAATGCATCCGTATATAAAAGTTCCGGCACCATATGGATATCTTCATAATAATGCAGGAAATCCACCTCGCTCCGTATCACTGCTTCGGTGTTTCCTTTGACGACATACTTCCTGCCGGCCAACTCTAAAAGATACACATCACTCACCGTACCTCCCTTTAACGAACGATACGAGATTCCCCGTCCGTAATGACCGCATCCCGGATCAATTCAGAAATAACCGTTTCAATATTCATCACTTCACCTCTTACAATATCGGAATTATTCACTCCGGAATTCAGTTGTTTTAGTAATTATCCTTACTCCATGTTTAATTCATTATACAATAAGCTGTACCGCACGTAATATCCGTATATGAACGAGGCATTGAGTACATTTAAATATTCTTGAACCACATTCTTTTTAAAAGCAGATGAGTAACTGTTGTTTGTTAATTTTGGTGAAGTCCATCTAAACTTGGTGAATAGATAATCGTTGATTTCACTAAAATACTCCCCCTTAAGTGTCTACTTAAGGGGGAGCTCCGGTCCATCTAAAAATTATTTCAATTGATCTTTAATTGCATTGTTGAAATCTTCAAGGTCATCCGGTGTACGGCTTGTCACAAGATTGTGGCAGACAACTACTGATTTATCATGGAAAGTCGCACCCGCATTCTCAAGGTCTTTTTTAACATTGCCGACACTTGTCACGTTACGTCCTTTGAGTAAATCTGTATCAACAAGGAATTGAGGTCCGTGGCATATTGCGAATGTCGGTTTATCATTCTCTAAGAAATGTTTCGCGAACTCAGCATTTTTAGCATCACCGCGAAGGACATCCGGAGCAAACCCGCCGGGTACAAGTAAACCTGCATAATCTTCAGGATTTGCATCATCTGTCGATTTATCAGCTGCAAATTTACCGCCTTTTTTACCCTCTGCAGCTGAACCGTCCGGAGTAATGACTTCTACTGTATATCCGGCAGATTCAATCGCTTCTTTCGGACTTGTATATTCAATATCTTCTACATGATCTGTCATTAATACTGCAACTTTTTTACTCATTACTATATCTCTCCTTATATCGATTATGTTTAGTATATTGCCAAGTTGCCTGATTTTTAAACATAAAAAATAAAATGATGCGATGCACCATTTTATTCGTCAGTATTATTTTCTGCGAGACTCGAAATATGAGCTGCCGCATTTTCTAAATATTCATTGCTGTTTTCAACATGAATTTCCAACAATTCATCGTGAAGCTCACGGTCCCCTTCACCATACATCGCCTTCAATTCGATTAAAGCAAGTGTCCGGTTTTCAATAGACAACTGAAGTTCCTGTAATACATCATTCATATGGTTCTTTGTTTCTGAAGATAAATGAACCGGGACTTCCATATCACTGACTACTGACTCGAAAGTATTATATTCGAGATGTAGTCCTTCAATTCTTTCCGCCACATCTTTTAATACTGCTTCATCTATATTTTTTTCAGGATAATATATCAAATTTTCATGCATGACTTCAAATTGATTTATCCAGGCAGCAGACATTTCTCCCTGCAGCTGATCAATATCACGAATGAACTGTTCAATTAACTGAATATCTTCCTGATTGTATATCCCGGATGTATATAAATTATTGATGGTGATTTCCGATACATTATCGTTAAGCACAGTATTTCTTGAATCGACATTTATTTCAGAATATGACTCAGATGCCGACTCCGGCAAAACAAGTGTATCGATTCCACTAATTCTTTTTTCATTCACTTCAAAATTACTCTCTGATTTCATATTGATATCCCCGCCGTCCGCCTGTGTGCAGCCGGCAAGTGCAGTCGTCACTATCACAGCACATATCCAATTATTTTTCACTGAGAAGCACTCCTATACCAATTGGTTTTACAAATATGACGACATTGTAACATATTTGTAATAATCCTGAAAAGTGTTTATCATAAAAAAAGTGGAAATGCCTCATTTGATAATGAGACATATCCACTGATTTAATAACTATTATTTAGTTACATCATCTGATTTTTTATTTAAAATCATATAGTCGAGCTCTTCTTTCGACATACTGTTCAACTTTTTATACTGTGTTGCAAAGAATACTACACCCAGTACCACCCATACGAGAAGTGCAATATATGATGGTGTTGACAGTGATGCTGGTGATCCCGGCACCAAAAGGAGTCCCAGAAATACTAATGAAATAATTACACCTAAAGCTCCAAAGAAAACAAAACCATTGTTTTTATTTTCTTTCTGGCTGAACAATTTCACTGTAACTAAACTTGTTGAGAAAAATGCAACCGAAACACCGACAGAAGACATGTCGACAATCCATGATAATGCCGTACGGCCGAGCCACGGTGCTGCAAGACATACAATCATAACAAATAACACTGCAATATACGGTGTTTTATTCTGTGTATGGATTCTTGCGAATGCCTGGGGCACAAAATTGGCACGTCCCAGTGCAAATAAAAGTCTTGATGAAGACATATAAAATCCATTCAAACCTGTAAACACACCAAATGAAATGGCAAGGGACAGAATCGTCATACCTATGATTCCCATAGATGACTGAACAACAGATCCTGTTACCCACTCAGCACCGCCGATAGAATGCGGATTCGGATAAATCCATGCTGTCACTAAAATCATCGCAACATATGTCAATATCGATGCAACAATACCAAATACAATCAAGCGGAATGTTTTACTGGCGTCAAAGTTAAATTCTTCAGCCGCCTGTGGAATATTATCAAAACCGACATACATCCACGGTGCAATTGCAACAATTAAAATAATTGAAGTCCATACACCATTTTCACCATTGAATAAAGGTCTTGTATTTTCAAATGAAAAATCTCCTGCAAAAAATGATGAAATCAATAAAATTGTAACTGTTACTGCCATAAAAGCACAGAAGATAAACTGAATATTTCCTGATAATCCTGATCCTTTAATACTGATGAAAGCAAATACAATCAATACAAGTGAGGATAACAGAACTTCCATAATATAAACATCCCAGCCGGCAATTGTATATAAATAACCGATTTCCAAAAAGTCCGGGAGTATAAATTTAAATAATAAACTAAATGCACTGGCGTTCAGTGCAACCACACATATGTAGCCGAGTACTAAAAACCATGAAGCGACAAAGCTGAAATATTTCCCAAAACCGACGTAACTGAACGCAAATTCTCCGCCGGACACCGGAAACTTCGCAGTGAGCGCACCGTAGCCTACCGCAATAATCAGCATCAGCAGTCCCCCGATTGTAATTCCAAGAGACGCGCCAAGTGTTCCGGACGATGTCAGCCAATCCCCGGGCAGTATAAAGGCTCCCCAACCGATAGACGACCCGTACGCAACCGCCCATATAAATCGTTTCGACATCGTTGAATCAAGCTCAGTACGCGCGGGTGTCCCCCCTTGCGATTGAGGCTTTGATGATTCAGACATGTTATTTCCTCCTAAAAATTAAAATTATTCTTATCATTATATCCTAATCTCATCATATTTAAACAGTTAATTTGATATTAACTTAAATCTTTTACCATACATGTTAATTAATATTTAAAAACAGCCGCAGGCTTCTTTTCAGAACCTGCGGCTGTTTTAAGGAAATCTTATCATTAGAATGGATATACCAGTAAATCAACACCGTATACAATAGGAACCAGTAAGTATACAAGTCCTACGATAATAATCAGTGCAATAATATTTAAACCAAAACCTGCTTTCATCATTTCCTGTATGGATACTTTACCTGTACCGAAGACAATTGCATTCGGTGGTGTACCCACAGGGAGCATAAATGCACAGTTTGCTGCCATCGCTGCAGGAATCATTAATGCGAACGGATGGACATCAAGCGCAATTGCAAGACCAGCAAGTACCGGCAGAATCATTGTCGCCGTTGCAGTATTGGAAGTAAACTCTGTCAGGAATAATATTAACAAAGCAACCAGTGTCACCATAAGCAGCAGCGGCATACCGCCGATACCGGATAACATCTCGCCAATCCACTGGTCCACTCCTGTTGCAACAATCGCACCCGCAAGTGCAAGACCGCCGCCGAATAAGAGCAGGACACCCCAAGGCAGATCTTTTGATACAGACCAGTCGAGTACACGTTTGGATTTTCTTTTAGAAGGAATTAAGAACAGTAGAACTGCTGCAATCATAGCAATTGAACCGTCACCAAGTCCTGAAAGGAATGGTACATATTCAAAGAAAAATCCTCTTGTAATCCACATTGTCGCTGCAAGGATAAATACTGCCAGTACCCATTTTTCTTCTATGCTGACTTTTCCAAGTTTATCAAGTTCATTAGTAATAATTTTACGGCCGCCGGGTAGTTCTTTCATTCCATGTTTAAATTGGAAGAAATTCATATACACCCATGCAATAGAGAGCATTAAAACAACAGAAGGCACACCGATTAACATCCACTGGCCGAAGTTCATTTCAACATCAAATATCTCTCTCATCTGACCCGCTAAAATAATCAAAGGCGGTGTTCCGATTAATGTACCGAGACCACCAATGGTACCTGCATATCCGATACCAAGCACTAGTGACTTCTCAAACACTTTTACATCTCTTTCAAGTTCATTGCCGGCAATGGTATTTGCCTCTTTAATAATTGCCATACCGATTGGAATCATAATCATTACCGCTGCCGTATTGGAAACGAACATAGATAATAATGCTGTAGCAATCATGAAACCGAGTAATATTGTTGCTGTTGTAGTACCGATTGCTTTAATGATGGACAGTGCGATTCTCGTATGTAAGTTCCATCTTTCCATCGCAACAGCAAGTAAAAAACCACCGAGGAATAAAAAGACAATATCGTCACCGTAAAAACTTGCCGTATCCTGATTGGACAGTACCCCGCCCATAGGGAACAAAATTAACGGAAGCAGTGATGTTGCCGGAATTGGAATGGCTTCAGTAATCCACCATGTCGCAATCCATAATGCTGCTGCGACAACGAAAACGCCCGATGAATCCAGCCCCTCTGTTTCTAAAAACAATAATGCTAAAGCAAACAATAACGGTCCTAAAATCAACCCCACCAGCTGCATTCTTGCATAAGGCTTCTTATCATCATTATTGTCTTCCGGCTTCACGCCATTTTTTAATTCTTTTGCGCTGAAAAATTTCAACAGTGATTTTGTTCTTCGTGATTCCCGCCAGAGATTATCGTAGCTCTCACGAATGACACTTTTATTTTTGTAACCGCTCACAAAAATCTACCTCCTTTTACGTTTCTTTTTTAAAATTAGCACATATTCGCCGGATAATCTATAAATATTTTAATAATTTCCGATAATTTCGAAAATACGTCTTAACAATTGTAATTTATACTTTTTAAACATAAAAAACAGAGCACTGAAAAGTGCCCCGTATTAATACCATACATTGTAAATGATAGTTACCGCAATACACAGTGTCATAATAGACAGCGGCAGGCCGACTTTAATGTAATCTGTAAATTTATATCCCCCGGGTCCATACACAATTAAGTTGGTCTGATAACCAATTGGTGTGATAAAACTGGAAGATGCCGCAATAGCAATTGTCACAATCAGCCCCATGTATGTAATGTCCATCTGTGTTGCGATTTCATAGGCAATCGGGAACATCAATACTGCTGCCGCACTGTTTGTGATTAATTCGGTGAATATGTTAGTCACTAAATAGATAATAAAAATAACACCTATAACACCAAATGGCTGTGCCAATGTCATTAGATTTTCAGCAACAAATGTTGCAAGACCCGATGAGGTCATCGCTGCACCGACACCAAAGGCACTGGCAATAAGTAATATCACATCAAACTGGATGTAATCAACGATTTCATCCCCCCTGACAAAACGGCAAACTACAAGAAAGATGACTGCTATCAGCATTGCCTGGAACATTGAGATTAAACCCAGTGTGACAGATAAAATCATAATGAGCAGCAGTGACAGTGCAATCCATCCTTTTACATTATTCTGTTCCAGCTTCTCAGGCGGTCTCAAAGATGACACCACATAAAAATCATACGAATGCTGATTATTCTTTAAAAAATGATCATCTGCAAGGAGAAGCAGTGTATCTCCCGCCCTCAGTATAATTTCACCAACCCGGCTCTTAATCCTTTCGTTGTTTCGGTGCACCGCAATAACACCCGCATTATACTGCGTACGAAATGCAGCAGATTTTATTGTACGGCCGACTAGACCTGAATTGTGTGATATAACCGCTTCAACCAAATGGTTATTATCAGAATTAATGGATTCCAGGCTGACATCCGTTCCTGTTTTTAAAGAAATACCTTTCAACTTTTCAATTTCAGCAATTGTATTTAAAGTCCCTGAAAACACAATGTGGTCACCTTCTTTCACCACAGTCGTTGCTTCAACTGGAAAAATATGTTCTTTCCCTCTAATAATTTCAATAATATAAATGCCTTTTAGAACATTCGAAGCAGCATCAATAATTTTTCTATCTACAAAAGCAAAATTGTTTCCCACTGTTGCTTCTGCGAGAAATTCTTTTGCCTCATCACGAATCACTTCTTCTGCTCCTAAAGTAGACGGCAAAAGTTTATAACCGATTGTAACCAAATAAATGAAACCGGCAATCGCAATCGGCACACCTACAACTGACAGTGTAAAAAATGAAAAACCTTCAAGTCCCTGACCGATTAACAAACCGTGTACAATTAAATTAGTTGAAGTTCCTACAAGTGTCATCGTTCCGCCTAGAATAGTTATGTACGACAGAGGGATTAAAAATTTTGATGGTGCAAAGTTATTTCTTTTCGCCCAATTTTTGACGATTGGTGTGAGTGTCACTACAATCGGTGTATTATTAAAGAAGCCGGATGCGATTCCGACCGGTGCCAAAAGCTTGGCCATTGCATTTCTAGGAGACTTACTCTTCCCGAGTACTCTGTAAATAAAATTCTCAATAATTCCATGTTTCTGTATCGCCCCGCCGACGATAAACAAAAGCAGCACCGTGAGCATCCCTTCATTTGAAAAGCCGGCGAGTGCCTGATCGGCCGTAATGACACCGGACAACAGAAATACTGCCAAAAATGCAAAAACGACAAAATCAGCACGTGCGACTTCAAATAACAGCAACAGCAGCATGACAATAATCATCACTGCCACAAATATCATTTCGAATGTCATTATGCCACCCCTTCCGAAACCTTATTAAATGATTTACAATCCATACCCATTTCCATAAATATATATACATATATTATAATATTTTTTTAAGAATTTTCAGTATTTTAAAGCCAAATAATTATAGTAAACGTTTACAATTCCCTTCAAAAAAAGCACGGTCAACACTGCCCGCGCTTTCATTATTTCATTCTACTCAAATACTTTATCGTTCACTACAGCTTCTGCATTCTGTACAAGTCTGTCTCTCACTTCGCTGCCGAGGCGCGTTTCAATAATATCCAGTGCGTCTTTCAAAAGAAAAGGTCTGTAGGATGCATGGTGGGCATCACTTGCCACAATATGAATCAATCCTTTTTCAATCCACTCCAGTGACATTTCCTGAATTCCCGTCCCGAGTTCTCCTGTGACTGAACCGGCAGTCACCTGCGCTTTCGCACCGTCACTGACAATTTTCTGCAGGTGATCCGCTTCCCGTGCGATAGGTCTGCATCTTTCAGGATGTGCAATAATAGGAATATAACCAAGTGATCTTAACTCGGCAAGAATTTCGTGCACGTCACTTCTCAGCTCTGTAAATGAAAATTCCACCAATACATACCGCGTATCATTCAGCGGGATACTTTCACCTGACTTTAATTCATTAATGATCTGATCATTAATACGTATTTCCTGCCCCGGATGAAGTTCAATATTAAGACCATTCTTTTGAGCAATTTTTCGTACTTCCACTATCTTTTTATCTACCACGCCGGCAGGCGTTTTATAACTGCCCGAGTGATGATGCGGTGTACAGATAACATGGGTAATTCCCTGCTTTACCGCCTGATTTAATAAATTGAGCACTTCTTTTTTTGAAGACGGCCCATCGTCCACATTGATAAATAGATGATTATGAATATCAATCATTCAACATTTCAACTCCAAATTATGATTAATACTCTTTATTATATCCCTTTTCACTGTTACAGACAAAAAATCTCTTCCATTTTATTATTTAGAAACCGCTTCAACCCTTCCATCACGGTATGCAGGAAAGAAATGGCTGTTCGGATTGGCACCGGCTTTTCGAATCAATTTTTTATACACTGAATGATTCCATATCTTTTTCCCTATGCAGTATTTAAACGACGTCTCACCACTGAAACGCTTCTTAAACTTCAGTACCGGATCATCAGAACTATTGGATACCCCGCCGCCGTAATGAATCAGACGGTATCCATTCTCCTCCCCCCAGTTTAGAGCCGTATACTTAAGAAGATACGCCGGTGAATATTTTAAATACTCACGTCTGGTACCGTTTAAGTGATCATGGATAATATCACCCGACAATAAATATAACCCCATCGCAATGACTTCATCATCATATTTAATACTCACTGTCATCACATCATCCTTAAATAAATCCCTCATCCTGTAAAAATAATCATCTTTAAAATAATAGAAGTAATCTGCATTATGACGGTTCATCGTACACCTGTATATATCAATGAATGTTTCGATATCCTGAAATCCCCTGTTCACATGGCAGCTGAAATGATTGTCTTTCAATCTTTTTCTGACTTTGTTCCTGGCAGTACTTGAAAATTGAGTTTGGAAAGTATCCCCATACGTGTTCAACACTGTGCCGACAGTATCCCTGATGTATGAAATATCATAGATTTCTTTAAGCGGCTCCTGATTATTAAATACCGGGTGAAAACGTATAAAGCTCGACACAATATGATTCGCCTCACAGTAAGCTTCTGCAAATATCCTGAAATCCTCAATCAATGCTTTTAAATCTGTCGTTTCATGAACAATCGGGCCGCCGTATCCATAGGCTGAAACAGCATCATAATAAGTTCTTCCGTCAATTGTTGTATCGATTTTCCGCTTAATATAACTATCACTGATATGACCGTTTTTTGTTTTTAATTCAAAAAATTCCGCTTCCCCTTCTTCAATCATTTCGTTTAAAGCAGCATATTCTTTAGTAAAGTAAATGTCCTTATTCATCACATGCCCTCCAGGTTCAGTTCATTTTTTATCACTCTGACAATACGGTCCCAAGCACAGCTTCTTTAATGATCAGTGATACCCGGTCAATGTCACCATGTGTCATATGCGTGTCTGACGGCAGGCACAGCCCTTCTTCAAATAAAATTTTCGAACAATCCGGACCATGTTCAAAATAATCGCATCCACTGTATACCGGCTGCATGTGCATCGGTTTCCATACGTGTCTGGCCTCAATATTTTCCGACTGAAGTATATTTATAATTTCCGCCGGCGTTACTTTTACCACACTTGGATCAAGTCTTAGAGTAGTCAGCCACCGGGTATGAAATGTATCTGCCGTCTCAGGCATAAATGATATTCCCGGTATATGCGAAAGGTGACGGATATATCTTTTGAATATATCTCTTTTTTTCTCTATTCTTTCATTAATGATATTCATCTGACCGCACCCGATGCCTGCGCTGATATTACTGAGCCGGTAATTATAACCGATTTCTTTATGCTCGTAATAGCCTGTATCCTCCCTTGCCTGGGTTGCTTTTTTCAGGCCGTGTTCAATGAGTCCAGCATCACTCGATACAATCATTCCCCCGCCCGAAGTTGTGATGATTTTATTACCGTTGAATGAGAAAAATGAAAGTCTCCCGAATGTCCCGCTCATCTTCCCTTTATACACTGCACCGAGTGACTCTGCTGCATCTTCCACAACAGGCACATTATATTTTTCACATATTGGCAGAAGCTTATCCATATCAGCCGACTGTCCGTATAAATTAACAATAACAACGGCTTTTGGAAGTTTTCCGAGACGGTGGTATTCCTTAAATGCCCGCCGGAGTGCAGCTGGTGACATGTTCCATGTCTCCGTGTCGGAATCAATAAATACCGGTTCTGCACCTAAATAAGTGATTGGAAATGCACTCGCTGCAAACGTCAATGATGAACAAAATACTACATCTCCTCTTTTGACACCGAGAAGATCGAGAGACAGATGAAGACCTGCAGTACCGCTTGATACGGCGCATCCCGCAGTAGTATTTACAAAATCGGTCACTTTCTTTTCAAACAGTGTCACATTTTTACCAAGAGGAGCAATCCAATTCGTATCAAATGCTTCATTAACATATGTCAGTTCATCCCCGCCCATATGCGGAGATGAGAGATAAATTTTATCCATCCTTCTCCTCCTGACTGAACGTATTTTTTTCAATTAAAGACATCAGTTCCGGACTCACAAGCGTATAATATCCGCTGCCGACTTTCATCTTCGCCCCTTCAAAAGGTGGATACCAGAACGCTCTTATTTTTCTGTCTATCTCTTCTTTTGATGCATCGGGATCCACAAACTTCATCTCTTCAAAATCAGCTCTCGAAATATATCTGCCGGCAGTAATATCATTAAAGTACGCATTGTCAATAAAGAACTGATACTGACTTGAAAATATTTCTTTAAACAGTAAAAACATATTCTGCATACTTTTCTGCTCCAGAGACAGCGCTGTTTCATTATCATTCATTTTAAACTTTGAAATTTTAATAATATCACCGGCATCAAAGCCTTCAATCATCATATGAGCAGTGACCCCGTACTCTTTTCTACCGTCAAGTATGGCTGCATTGTACCCCCCGAGCCCCTGATAATCAGGTAAAATTGCCGGATGAAAATTAATTGCAGTATCTGCAATTGAAAGAAGCGGCTGCCTGACTCTGTGATAGTACAAATATGAAATCACAATATCGATGTGTTCCCCCTTAAAAGTCTGCGCGTCATAATCAATATAATGATATATTTCATCATCACTGTAGACTGGGATACCGAGTAATCCCGCCTGTTCAACAAGTGGATTTCTTTTTTCACCTGTCAAATCATTCATGCCGGAAACACCGATGACTGTGTATCCGCTGTCCAGTAAATGTTCGAGTGCAGATGCCGCCCATTTTTTTCTCCCCAAAAAAAGTACGTTTTTCATAGAACCACCTAGTTCCCCTTAAAATACGTCATCATACTGCCGTCTTTGGCAGTGATACCGTCATTTTTCATCACTTTATAAACAGTCATATACAAAATTTTCATATCAAGAAGAAATGACTGATTTTCGACGTACCATATATCGAGCTCAAATTTTTCCGGCCAGCTCAAACCATTCCTGCCGTTCACCTGTGCCCAGCCTGTAATTCCAGGTTTCACATGATGCCGCATATTCTGCCGTTCATTATAGAGCGGCAGATATTCCACTAAAAGCGGCCGCGGTCCGACAATGCTCATATCCCCTTTTAATACATTAATGAGCTGAGGCAGTTCATCAACACTCAGCTTCCGGATGATATCACCGGACGGTGTCCGGCGCTTCTCATCATCAAGTAATTTTCCCTCCACGTCCCTTTCATCCGTCATCGTTTTAAATTTATAAATCGTAAACGGTCTCCCCCTGTATCCTGCCCGTGTCTGCCTGAAAACCAGAGGTCTGCCGATTTTTAAAATAATAATGACGGCAGCAGCAAGACTGAGCGGCAGCGTGACAATAATCAGGATTAATGCTGATACAATATCAAACAGACGTTTCATCATCTATCCCCCTGTCAATCGATTGAATACTTCAATCTGTCTATTTACAACATCCGTTTCATCATATTCATTGTGTGCCCGTGTGTACGATGCTTCCTGCATCTCCCGCCTTCTCTCCGGATGTTCGATCAGATATTTCATATAGCCTGCGAGTTCAGTGATACTTTTCGTCTTTGCAAGAAAACCGTTCAAGCCGTGAATGACTTCCTCCCTTGATCCGCGGATATTTGTTGCGATTACTGCATTTTTCATCGCCATTGCTTCAATAATCGACCGCGGCATCCCTTCTCTGTATGACGGCAGAACATAAACTTCAGATAATGCATAATAGTATTCAGGATGCTTCACCTGCCCTGTGAACCTGACAGCAGGGTGCACCTCAAACGCTTTTACCGCATCACGCGTCGTTTGATCCCTGTCGGAAGGTAATGTGTCACCCATGCAGATCAGCAATGTCTCCGGGTACTCATTATGAACAATTGAAAATGCATGAAGCAGTTCTAAAATCCCTTTCTCTTTCACCATTCTGCCGAGAAATGAAAACACCACATCTCCTTCTTTAATCCTGAGCGTATCTTTAAGCGCGTGCAGTTTTTCTTTATCCAGCGTGTCAATATTGAACTTCAGATTAAGATCAATGCCGTTTGAAATATGAAAGGCCTTTTCTTTTTCGATAAATTGATTATCGACAGCAAGCTGGTAATCCTCCCTGCTCTGTGTAAAAAGATAGTCTGTATAATATCTGCAGAAATATTTTTCAATTTGATACACCAACTGATACTTAAAACGGCTCATCCCTTCATGGAAATAAAAACCATGGGCCGTGTAAACGACTTGTCCGGTACCGGCCGCCTTCGCTGCGATTCTCGCCAGTATGGCGGCAACCGGTGTATGCACATGAATAATGTCAGGATTTACTGCTTTAAAAATTTTTATCATTTCAATTACTGACTGCAGGTTACTCTCCGGATGAATCGAGCGGCTGATATTCACTGGATGATACTCAATCTCTTTTCTGATGTCCTTGATATAATCATCAGGTGCACATAAGGCATGCACTTCATAGCCTTCATCAATCAATGAACCATTCAGCTGGTGTAACAATTTAACCTGTGATATGCCGACAGCAGTGACTTCAATTATTTTTGGTTTCATTTAAAGCCTCCAGACGGACTGCTTTTCTGATAAATCCCCCGGTTCAATCAGCCCCTTAATATCACACACAATTCCTTCCTCACTGAGGCACTTTAAATACTTATCTTTATTTTCTTTGTACTCATCATGCGCTACAGCAAGCACTAGAAAATCCGATACCGGCATGTCTGTTGTATCCATCAGTGTAATATCATACAGTTGTTTCGCTTCTTTCCTGTCTGCGAGCGGGTCATGAACATTCACCTTCATACTCAGTGTTTTAAATTCATTGATTAAATCAACCATTTTAGTGTTTCTCAAGTCCGGTGTATTTTCTTTAAACGTCAGTCCGAGAAAATTCAGTGTCTCCCCTCTGACTTTTAACCCTTTTTGAATAATCTCTTTAATATATGTGATTGCGATATACTGGGCCATACCATCATTAATTCTTCTCCCTGTAAGAATCATTTCAGGATGATGCCCGACCTCCTGTGCTTTATATGTTAAATAGTAAGGGTCCACTCCGATACAGTGTCCGCCGACAAGCCCCGGCGAAAACTTTAAAAAATTCCATTTTGTACCCGCTGCCGCAAGGACATCTTTCGTCTCAATCCCCATCTTGTCGAATAAAACCGCAAGCTCATTCATTAATGCCACATTGACATCCCGCTGCGTGTTTTCAATAATTTTCGCCGCTTCTGCAACCCTGATTGTCTCTGCCCTGTATACACCCGGAGTAACTACTGATTCATACACTTCAGCGACGATACTGAGCACCTCACTGTTTTCACCACTAACCACTTTGGTGATTTTCGTAAATGTATGTTCCTTGTCACCCGGATTAATCCGTTCCGGAGAATAACCGATAAAGAAATCTTTTCCCCGCTTAAGTCCTGAATATTCTTCTAAAATGGGTGCACAAATATCTTCAGTCGCCCCTGGATATACTGTAGATTCGTAAACAACAATGGTTCCCGGCACCATCACACTGCCGACTGTCTCACTCGCACGAATCAGCGGTGTCAAATCCGGCTGATTGTGGGAGTTGATAGGGGTCGGCACAGCAATAATGATAAAGTCCGCCTCTTTCAACTCACTTTTATCTGTTGTATAAAAAACATCTGTCACGCCTAAATCAACAGACTCTACTTCATTTGTCCGGTCATACCCCCTCTTCAGTTCCTCTATTCTTTCATCGTTAATATCAAAGGCAATCGTCCGGTTCTTTTTACCGAAGGCAACCGCAACCGGCAGACCGACGTAGCCGAGCCCCACTACCGCAATTGTTCTGTTCATACCGTGCCCCCCGCTTCATTAATGATGAATCTGACTTTTCCGTTTTTCCCCTTCGGAATATCATCCATATATTTAAAAACAAATACTTTATCACCGAAACGCCGTTTAAACCGTTCTCTGATGACCGCTTCATCCACCGAATAATCATAGTTCTTGTCTACTACCATATTGATCAGGAATTCATGATTCGATTTTTGAATCACCTGATATTGAACGACCTTATCCTCATATCCTGCAAGCATCCACGTCACATTTACAGCTGTAACCTTCTGTCCGAACTCACCGGTTAAATAATCCCCGCCTCTGCCGATAATCCGTTCTATCTGAATATCATCACAGTAGGAATTCAAATAATCTTTATCACTTTTTATCTCTACCTGATCCCCGATTCTGTAGCGGACAATCGGTGTGGCGTAATTAATGTAGCTCGTTACCACTATGTCATAAATACTGTCCTGTACTTTGTAAAATTCAAATAATCCGGTTTCAGAACCCACAACATACTTTTTATCCGGTCCAAGATACAAAAACGGCGCCCCTTCACCGCTTGCGTACTGATCAACAACAACGGTATTAAACGCATTTTCAATGTCATCTTTCATATGCGGAAGGACTGCTTCAGCAGTCGGAAAGACTGCTTTAATGTTCCAGTCAATATTGATATTATTCTTTAAGATGTACTGTGCCAGCAAGTGAATCGCTGACGGCAGGCCGTCGAGTGTGACCGGGCGGGTTTCTGCCAGATGACGGTAAATATATTTCACATTCGCGTGGGTCATAAAATAAGATGCATACAACGTCTGGTTCATTGAAATATTACGCCGCCATAATTTATTGTGATGCTTTTCCGACATGATAAAATTTCCTGTAAACGATGCCCGTTTTGAAAACGGCTCAACACCGTGAAGTGATTTAATATAATCAAGATACGCCATACGCCGACCCATATCTTCCTCTGACTGATACACCACGAGATTTTTACCGGTGGTTCCACTGGTACTTCCATACATTATCTTCCCCTCTCTGCATGAATATTTATCTAGGGAATTTCTTAATGTTTCCTTATCTGTTTCATCCAGTGCATAGAATGACTCGAGAACGTTATCCGTGTCGACCCTAATATCCTTGTATGCCTCCACCTTCTCCTGTAAATGGTTCAGTAAATCTGTTAATGCCTGCTTTTCTGAAATTTTGTGATTACGATATAACTCAAAATATCTGTGGTATATTTTTGTATATCTCTCTCTTTTCAACTTATAGCCGTATACACTCGTCGCTACATGCTGCGCAAACACAGGGAGACGATAGTAGAGTTCAATTTTTTCCACATGATCACCTTATTTACCATAATATTTTCTGTACCATTCGATGAATGCACGGATACCGTCTTCAATCTTTGTCTCCGGTTTATACTGAGTGACCTGATATAAATCCGATACATCCGCATGAGTTGAAATCACATCGCCGGGCTGTAAATCCATATAATTTTTCTCACTTTCAAGCCCTAGATTCTTCTCAATTTCGTAAATAAAATCCATTAATGCGACCGGGCGGTTACTGCCGATGTTAAATATCCTGTACGGTGCAAAACTTGTAGAGGGATCCGGACGTTCACTGTTCCATTCACTGCTGCTCTTTGGCGGCAGCTCCACGAGCCTTGAAACAGCTTCAACAATGTCACCTACAAATGTAAAGTCTCTCCGCATTCTGCCGAAGTTATAGACATCCACCGGCTTACGGTCGATCATTCTTTCTGTGAATTTAAACAATGCCATGTCGGGCCTTCCCCACGGGCCGTACACTGTAAAAAATCTTAGTCCTGTGGTCGGAATATGATATAGATGGCTGTATGTATGTGCCATCAACTCATCGGCCTTTTTTGTTGCTGCATATAAACTTAACGGATGGTCGACATTATCTTTAGTGCTGAACACAGGTGTGCCGTTCGCACCATACACTGAACTTGAAGATGCATAGATTAAGTGGGACACTTTATTATGCCTGCAGGCTTCGAGTATGCTTAAAAAACCGTTCACATTACTTTTAATATATTCATGCGGGTGACTCAAACTGTGTCTGACACCTGCCTGTGCGGCCAGATTCACAACGACTTCCGGCGCTTCAATATCAAAGATGTGTCCCACACTGTCTGAATCTGAAATATCCACTTCATAAATTTTTACCTGGTTTGATAAGAGATGAAGAACTCTGTCTCTTTTTAACCTCACATCATAATAATCATTAAAATTATCAATCCCTGCCACTTGATGCCCCGCTTCAACTAAGCGCTTTGTTAAATGTGCGCCGATAAACCCTGCCGCCCCGGTCACTAATATTCTCACCATAACTACACCTACTCATCTTTTTTAGTTAAAAACACACTTAGAAAAACCACTACCATGTAGAAAAATTTAAAGCGGTGCCGAATGGCTGTTCCGGCATTTGAAATACCCAGCCCGAATACAATCCATCCTGCTGCGATTGAAATCATTATTATAAACAGTAAAGGGTGCTTTCGAATCAACGGAAAATGTCTGACGCCAACTGCTAGAACCGACAGATAAAACACACCATCCAGGAAGAAACTTAAAATATCATTTAAATTTCTAAAACTCCACGGCATTGGCGACCCTATGAAATAAATCACCTTAACCGGCGTAAACAAAATCAACTGGAACATATTATTAATATTGATGTTGGTTAAATATGCCGCTTCCCCTCTTGTAGAAGTGAACGCCTCATACAAATTGTCATTCTGATTGAGTGACTGGCTGAATTTATTAAACAGCGGCCAATTTTCGATCACTTCCGGAAAAGTGAGTATATATATGAAGAAACCGGTAAATAATACAAACGGAATCACTGATCTTAACGATACATTGAAGCGGTGGTATGTACGGTCATAGAATATGAATGCATATACATAACCAATCACTGCCCCGATAACCGCCGAATGAAAGAGTGCAGCAACAACTAGAAACAGTACGCTGACTACTGCATGAATCCCCTTTGAACCTTTAAACCACGATATAAAAAAGTAAAGTGACAGTACAACAAACAATGAAATCAGCGACTCTCTCAGCAGAATACTTGAGAAAATAAGTGAGTGTGGAAAAAATGCCATCAATGCAACACATATCATCTGTACTCTTACCGGTATTTCAAGTTTTTTGAAAATCTCAATCATAAGCAGAATTGCTGTCATTGCAAAAATAATATTTAAAAACTGGGCAAATATACGGTCATCTCCGTAAATATTAAATATGACACCTAAAAATTTAGAATAAATTCCACCGTAAACTTCCGACTGAAGCAGATATAAATTTTCACCGATCAGCTGTCCCGTTTTATAAAAATTTTCTGTGTCATCACCGGTATGCGGCAGTGCATATAGATTAAAAACGTCTATAAAAAGAAACAGCAGCCTGACTAAAAAACTGGTAAACAGAATCAGAAAAAAACGGGTATAGTTTTTCATTAATGTGAACATAAAGAATAATGACACTGACATGATAAAGCCGGCTGTGATGTAGAGCGTCGAGTCCATCAAAATATTAAAGATATAACTGATACTTAATATCAAAATTAAAGTCACCCAGATGATGAACATCTCATCCCTCCTCAAACCGTTCTTTATTGTAATAAACGACCGCAATCAATTGAGCCAAAAGGTGCAGAACCTGAGTAATGAGCGCTGCCAGGAGTGCACCGGTAATACCGTACGGTATTACTAAAATGAAGGACAGCACTACAATCAGGACAAAAGTCACACCCTGCATCATCACCTGGATTTTATATTGATTCAAAATACTCATAATCATCTCAAGCACTTTACTGTAAACCTGAAAACAGAGTAACATCCCGAGCAGTATCATTTCAGTATTAAATTCAAGAAAAACGTCACTGTAAATGAATGCAAAAATTTGAGTCCCGTACGTGATTAAAACAAGTTCACCGAGAATGATAAGGACTGTTAAAATCAGGAACAGTTTCACCAGATACACATTAAACTTCCTGTGATTTTCTTTTCTGTAATTTACCAGTTTAGATACCACTGCCTGATTAATTGCGATAATAATATTACTGGTCAGTGTTGCCGCATACATCAACGTGCCGTATATACCGAGTTCCACCATTGAAAAATAATGTTCAATCAGAAACCGCGGTACATTTGTCATAAGCGACGACAGAACTTCAACCAGTGTCAGGCCGATGCCGAGAATAAAAATATTCTTGAACTGTTTTATGCTGATTGAAAATCTATCCTTATGATTCACTGTTGTATAACGGCCGGTATAAAAAAGATACACTAAAAATTGTGAGAAAAATAAGCTCATCACTGCTGCCATCAGAGATTCAAATATGATCACTGCAGCAACAAACATCACCGTTGTGACAATACTTTTATAAATTTTGGATTGTGCCAGAAACTTAATATGCCCAAGCGCAATATTTTCTGTATACACAAATTCTTCTTTTGTTTCGTAATACTTAAAGATGATAAAAATCATTAAACATAACTTTTCATAAACTGTGAGACCAAGCGCCAGTGTTACGATGACCCCCGCACCAATAAAAGCAATATTCATGACATTTCTATAGTAGAAAAATATTTGAAAGCTGTAATTCAGTTTTTCCTGGGTCGGTACCAATATGGATAAAGAAAAACGGGCCAGTAAAACGAGCGGTCCCATTACAGCCAGAAAATAAGTGAATACACCGACTTCGTAAAGCCCCAGAACACGGGTGATCAAAATCACCTGAAGCCACTGACACAGTGCAATCATTAGTGTGCCGACAATATTGAGTACACTATGTCGCATGGTTCTGTCCGATAAATTCAAGCACTTCATGTTTGACTTCTTTATTGTCGGCAGCTAAAAATTCTGTAATTTTCTCTTCGATTTGAGCCAGTGATGATTCTGATACTTTGCCCCGGTAAATTTTATCGAAAACCTGTTCAGGATGAATCTCCGATTCATCAAGCAGTTCTTCATATAATTTTTCACCCGGTCGTAATCCGATGAAATCAATCCCGATTTCATCTTCTGTAAAACCGCTTAACCGGATCATATTTTTAGCGAGATCTACAATTTTTACAGGCTGTCCCATATCAAGGACGAATATTTCTCCTCCCTCACTGAGTGCACCCGACTGAATCACCAGCCTTGAAGCTTCCGGAATCGTCATAAAATACCGGGTCATTCTCGGGTCTGTCACTGTTACAGGTCCGCCTGTTTCAATCTGCTTTCTGAACTTCGGAATCACAGATCCCCTGCTGCCGAGTACATTTCCAAAACGCACGGCAGTCAGTGTTGTCCCTGAGCATTTTCTGTTTAATGCCTGAATAATCATCTCTGCAACACGCTTCGTCCCGCCCATAATATTCGGCGGATTCACTGCCTTGTCTGTTGAAATCATCACAAATTTCTTTGCTTTATAGTGACAGGCCGCTTCAGCGATATTTTTTGTACCGACAATATTATTTTTTACAGCCTCTTTCGGATTATGTTCCATCATCGGCACATGTTTATGGGCTGCTGCGTGATAAATGATATCCGGCCGGTAACGATCAAACACTTCAAACACCCGGGCTCTGTCCTGGACATCCGCTATCACCGGTGTGTATTTGATATTATTTTTTAATACACTGACTTCTTCCAGGATGTTATAAATACTGTTTTCACCGCGACCGAGGAGTATCACCCGTGACGGCTGAAACTTACTGATCTGCCGTACTATTTCGGAACCAATACTGCCGCCCGCCCCGCTTACTAATATCGTTCTGTTCATTACCTGCTCCTCAATCTCATCACAGTCAAGAACAACAGGTTCACGGCCGAGTAAATCTTCGACCTCTACTTTTTTCAGGAGGTTGACTTCAATTCGTCCCGATAATACACCGTTAATACTCGGGAGAATCATCACTTCTACACCTTCATGGATGCACATATCATGTATTTCATTCAATGCTTTTTTATTTAATGAAGGAATTGCGATGACAATTTTTTTAATTCCGTACTTTTTAATCAGGCGCTCTATATCATGTCGGTTGCCTTCTACTTTAATTCTGCCGGTCATCTCAAGACCCATTTTGTGTGGGTCATCATCAACGGCAACTACCGGATTCATACCCATAGAAGGCGCTTCCAAAATTTGATTGACAAGTACTGATCCCGCCTTTCCCATACCGACAATCAATGTTCGTGTCAACGCTCTGTTTTTCTTGCCGTTACCATTCATCTGAAACATGAGGATACGCCATGACAGCCTTGACAGACAGGTTAATATCATATGCATCATCCATGTAATAATCATCAGTCTGAGCAGATTGACATCAAATAAAAACAAAGTCACGATATACGTCAAGAGTACCGATGATGATACTGCCTGAAGGATAGATATAAATTCTCTGATACTCGCATACTGCCATGCACGGTGGTATAAATTAAACACGTATGCAAATAAATGGTGGCTGACCAGTAAAATAATTGACGTAATCATTAAAACTGACAGCGATTGTTCGTAAAAATAGGGCGTTAATATGAAATAACCTACGTAAACAGAGAAGGCGGCGACAAGCGAATCCACACACAGGAATAATAAGTATCTTTCTTTTACGCCCATATCGTTCATCTACTTTCCTTTAAAATAGCGAAGAAAATTCTTTCTGCTTTTTTCATTACTTATCTCTATCCTCGGTGCTTTAATCAGTATCTCTTCATCTTTTAATACTGAAACTGCATTCTTCTGCAGTTCTTGTGCATAATCCATACCCAGTATTTTTTCTATTTCCATATACGCTTCAGCGAGCATAAACGGTCTTGATTCACGATGATGTGCGTCACTGGCGACAAAATGAACCAGATTGTCCTTCATCATTTTAAATACTGCATTTTTCAAATGCTTTCCTTCTTTTCCGCAGACAGTACCTGCTGTAATTTGTATCAGCACCCCTTTTTTCACTAAACGATAAAGCAGTTCTTTCTTCTCAATAAATGAAAGATAGCGTTCAGGATGTGCAATGATTGGAATATAACCTTCCATCTGTAAGTCGAACATGACATTCTCTAAATAGTTGGGAAGATCTGCATTTGATAATTCAATCAATAAATACCTGGATTCATTCAGTGTCAGTATGTGACGCTGTTTCAAATCTTCTATCAGCTCCGGGCTCATCCTCACCTCATGACCGGGATAAATTTTAATGTCCAACTGCTCACGCCTGATGACATCCCTTAGATGACTGATTTTTTCTAGAACCATCTCTGCCGGTGTCATAAATATGTGTTCATCATAATGCGGTGTAATAATTACGTCGGTAATCCCCTGCCCAGCCGCCTGTTTTAATAAATCAACTGCTTCAACTGTACTTCCCGGCCCGTCATCAACATTCACCAATAAATGGTTGTGGATATCAATCATTTCTAACCTCCTCTGCCGTAGTGATAATAACTGTTGTCACTCTGTATATTTTTCTTATTATTTAAAACAACACCAAATATATTCTCATTTCCTTTCTCTATCAGCTGCTTTGCTTCCTGCAGTGTTTTCCAGTCATTCTCTTCAACATTAGTAACGATGACTGAGCCGTCAACAAGCTTACTCAACACCTGTGCATCAATGACAGGTACAATGGGCGGGGAATCAATTAGAATAATGTCATAGCGGGTTTTCAATTCTTCAATCAGAACAGTCATTTTCTTTTTTGACAGAAGTTCTGAAGGGTTCGGCGGAATCGGCCCTGAAGTGATGATGTCCAATGATTTTACACTTGTCTCTTTTACTATCTCATTGACATCAACATCATTAACGAGTGCCGTTGACAGACCACTTTGATTCGCGACTTCAAATGTGTAATGACCCGTCGGCCGCCTGAGATCCGCATCAATAATCAATGTTTTTTTTCCTGTTTTTGCGAAAACCACCGCAACATTAGCGACCGTTGTTGATTTCCCGGCACTCGGCATATCAGAAGTGAAAAGAACAGACAAACATTCCCCCGCATCATGCGAAAATAAAATATTCGTCCGAATCGCCCGGTACTGCTCACTGATAGACGAATGCGGCTCTCTTAAAACAATCAACCCCCTTGAGTCCGGGACATAGTTAAAGTTTTTCTTTTTATTTTTCATATATCCAACACCCTACTTATCAAATTTGGCAATCGAACCCAGCACCGGCAGATCAAGATGTCTGCGAACATCTTCTTCATTACGGACTTTAGTGTCAAATACAGCTCTTAAAAAGGCAATCACCACCGCAATCACACCACCGGCCATTCCGCCGGCCGCAACATTTAATAATGTGTTTGGAAAAATTGGTGCAGGGTCTGTCTCGAGACGTGCAGGTGAAATAATAGTTACGTTATCAACATTCATAATTTCCAGAACTTTTTGATGGAATACATTTGATACTTCATTGGAAATGTCCGCCGCTGTTTCCGGCCTGTCATCCACTGCAGTGACATTCAGTACCTGTGAATTATCCGCCTGCGATACAGTCAGCTGTACTGCCAGTTCATCGGATGTGATTCCAAGATTCATCTGTTCTATCACATCATCCAGTACAAGCGGGCTTAAAATAATATCCCTGTAAGTGTTAATCAACTGAAGACTGGTTTCAATACTTTGGTTGTTAATCGGTGTATTCGTTTCCGATTCACTGATTAATATCTGCGTATTTGCTTCATATTTCGGTGTGATTAAAAAAAATGTGATCAAAAAAGCGGCAAGCATAAACCCGGCAGTCATCAATAAAATTAATGCTGAATAGCGTTTCAAAATATTGATGATTTCTTCAAATGACATATTATTTACCATATATTCACCACCATTTACATTAACTTCTAGTTATTAAATTCAATAACTTATACTTATTTGACTATATTTTATGACAATTTTTAATAATAAGCAAGATGATTTATATTAAATTTTAAAAATATTTTGAAATAAATAAAAAACCAGTACAGAGAATTATACTCTACACTGGAATGCTTGATATACATGAGTTTAATAACCTTTAAAAATTATTTCAATTACCGAAACAAATGATTGAAAACTTTATTTTTCACAATTTTAATTTTATAAATTGGTAATGACAACCGTACCATATTAAAATTTATACTTTGAAAACACAGTTAAAGAATAAGAGATAAAAACGAAAAGTATAATAATAGGTGCACAGTAATCAAATAAGAATAAATAATTATATTCTGTCAGTCCGATCATTATAAATCCCAGCATATAAATGCCTATGACCGGCGTTGTATGGACAATAAATCCTATAATCGACGCTGAAAGTATTACAATCATAAATAAGACAGTGGTTATGATGCCATATCTTCCAAGTGTGTCAATGAATATGTTGTGTGCATGAGGCAGCATTGAAAAATCTAAATATGACAACCCGTGACCGAAAAGAGAACTTTCTCTCACTACCTCAAGCCATACATTAAAACGTGTCGATGTCAGTTCATTTAAATCTATACCATCTGCAGTAATGCTTTCCACAGTAAAAAACTGATACAACGGTTTTATGAAAATAACTGTGATTGAAACAAGTACGGCTGCTGCTGCCGCTAAATACCGTGTTCCTTTTTTTCTGTCAATCACAAAAAGATTAATATAACATAAGTAAATCAGCATAATGACTGCATACATAATCAAGGATGTGCGGCTCGTTGTAACCGTTAAAAGCAGTGCACTTGCAGGGAGTAGATATAACAATACCGCACGATTCGTTTTAGGAATCATCATTAATCCCGCAGTAATTACCAGTACAGCAGTTGCACCGGATTCATTTAAAGTAATTTCCGACAGAAGAAGCCACGGCAGACTGAATAGTGCACCCATGATTATAAAAAACAGTAATTGACGCGGTAATTGAAACAACATGACAAATGAAACCATCAGTAAAATGATAATCTCATCAATCAATATATTTTGATTAACAAACATACTGATTATTATGGATAGAACATACAAGCCCCATATACAAAGAAATATATTTTTATGTTTTGAAAAAACGATTTTTGAATGATTCAGCAGATACGCGGTAATAATACTTAAAATAATGATAATTAATGGATTCTGACTGGTAACCACTTCTCTGATTCCTGAAAAATCAATCATTATGAGATTCGTTAATGAGAACATGACAAAAAACATTAGAGTAAAAATAATTCCTTCATATGATATAAATATTTTAAGTATCTTAGATTCCGGCATTATTATCCCTCCTTTACTTGTTGTCAATTCTTCGTTATGCTTCCAATAATATAATTATACCCAAATATAAAAATAAAAAAATCACATTTTATGTAAATTGTAACCTTTATTAACTATACTTATTTTTTGTAAATAAGCAACATTTATTTAAATCATTGATTAATTAAGTATGAGATTGATTCTCTAAAGACCTATATACCATTGATAAAAAATGACAAATATTTAAGTTATATTACATTTCTATTACAATGCAAAAATACACAACAATTTTTGTTATGATATTCCTTGAGTATAAATAGCACTAGCTACTAATTATAGATGCTAACCAATATTAAGAATTTAAACAAAGGGAAATTTAGGAGGAACACTTAACTATGAAAAAAGTGATTACTGCACTTACAGCAACAGCGGCATTATCTGCATACGGACTTTCCAATCAGGCTTCTGCCGATGAGCACAAAGTACAAGCTGGGGACACACTCACTCAAATCGGTGCTGCTTACGGTCTGACAGTTGAGAAATTACAATCCTTAAATGAACTATCATCTGATCTTATTATTGTAGATCAAAACTTAAAAGTTAAAGAAAACAATACATATCAAGTGCAGGCTGGAGATACACTATGGGGCATCGCACTTAAAAACAATACAACTGTTGATACACTTAAAGAAGTAAACGGTCTGACTTCAGACTTAATCTTAGTTAACCAGACACTGACCCTAACAGGTGAAACTGTTGAAGCTGCACCAGTCGTTGAAGAAACTGAAGCTGAAGAAGCTCCTGCAGAAACACCTTCTGAAGAAGTGGTTGAAGTAAAAACAGAAACTGTTGAAGCTTCCAGCTCATATACAGTAAAATCCGGTGATACTTTATACAGTATCGCTATTGAAACAGGCGTTAATTACCGTACGCTTATGGAAATTAACAGCATTCAGGATTATTTAATCTATCCAGGACAAGTATTAAACCTTAATGCAGAGGAAGTCGTTGAAGAAGCTCCTGCAGAAGAAACTGTAACTGAAGAAGCAAATGCTGATCAAGAGGAAGTAGACCAAGCAGCAGCTGAACAAGCAGCTCAAGAAGAAGCAGACGCTCAAGCGGCAGCTGAACAAGCAGCTCAAGAAGAAGCAGACGCTCAAGCGGCAGCTGAACAGGCGGCTCAAGAAGAAGCAGATGCTCAAGCGGCAGCTGCAGAACAGGCGGCTCAAGAAGAGGCAGATGCTCAAGCGGCAGCTGAACAGGCGGCTCAAGAAGAGGCAGACGCTCAAGCGGCGGCTGAACAAGCAGCTCAAGAAGAAGCAGATGCTCAAGTAGCGGCAGCTGAACAGGCAGCTCAGGAAGAAGCAGATGCTCAAGCAGCGGCTGAACAGGCAGCTCAGGAAGAAGCAGACGCTCAAGCAGCGGCTGAACAGGCAGCTCAAGAAGAAGCAGATGCTCAAGCAGCGGCTGAACAGGCAGCTCAGGAAGAAGCAGACGCTCAAGCGGCGGCAGCTGAACAGGCAGCTCAGGAAGAAGCAGACGCTCAAGCGGCGGCAGCTGAACAGGCAGCTCAAGAAGAAGCAGACGCTCAAGCAGCGGCTGAACAGGCAGCTCAAGAAGAAGCAGATGCTCAAGCAGCGGCGGCTGAACAAGCGGCTCAGGAAGAAGCAGACGCTCAAGCGGCAGCTGAACAAGCAGCTCAAGAAGAAGCAAATCGTCAGGCTGCAGCTGAAGAAGCGGCTCAAGAAGAAGCAAATCGTCAGGCTGCAGCTGATCAAGCAGCTCAGGAAGAGGCAAATCGTCAGGCTGCAGCTGAGCAGGCAGCTCAAGAAGAAGCAAATCGTCAGGCTGCAGCAGATCAAGCAGCTCAGGAAGAGGCAAATCGCCAGGCTGCAGCTGAGCAGGCAGCTCAAGAGGAAGCGGACGCTCAAGCGGCTGCTGAAGAAGAACGTCAAGCGGCGGAACAAGCGCCATCACCTACAGAATCCAACCAACAGGCTTCATACGGAAATAACTGGTACTCTAATGGTGACTGTGCATGGTATGCATTTGAACGTCGTCAGCAAATGGGCAAACCAGTCGGTAATAATTGGGGCAATGCTTCAAACTGGGCAAATGCAGCAAGAGCACAAGGTTTAAATGTAAACAATTCACCATCTGTCGGCGCAATTATTCAAGCTGATGCATGGACTAATGGTTCATGGGGAGCCGGCCATGTCGGTGTTGTTGAAAAAGTAAACGGTGACGGTTCAGTACTTGTTTCAGAAATGAACTGGAACGGTGGTACCGGAAACAAAACAATGAGAACTATTTCAGCTTCTCAAGTATCAAATCATAACTTTATCCATTAATATATCAAAAGAGACGTGCTCTACATTTGCAGAGTACGTCTCTTTTTCTCTCCATATTAATCACACCTTTAATGTACTAAATAAAGAGGCTTTCAGCGTGTTTCTCCAGCACTGAAAGCCTCTTTATCTTCTAATTTACTTTTAATAACGTAATACTATCCTCATTATACGCATTAAAACTGATTCTAATTGAATCTGCATTTTCTACTTTTTCCAGATTCATAGGCGGTTCCTCACCGTAAAGAATGGTTTCAAGAAATTCATCCCCATTATAATAAGACACATAACTGGAACGGTTTATCTCATAGTCATTGGATGAATCATACTCCACTGCTTCTGTCGTTCTCATCTCGGAATCTTCTGTTTCCTCACCATTATAGTTAATCCATGTACCTTCAATCACTGAATCATTGTCAATCAAACTTTCTCCTGTCCCTTCTGCATTGCTGCACGATGCTATAAACAGCATACTCATCAATCCTGAAAGAATCAATATCTTCTTCATATGTAACGCTCCCATCAATAATATCCTTATCTAAAATATTACAAAACTAAAGAATGATTGTCTATATCCTCTTGATATTTTTGTACAAAATACATCTGAAGTGGTATCTCATCAGCTTATATCAGCTTCACTCAATTCTTTTTCTCTGTAGAGCGATAAAAACACGATTAACACAAGAATCATTATCATACCGATGAATTGGTACCTTCCGAACGGCAGACTTAATAATAACACACTGCTTAATACCGCAGTAAGCGGCTCTACAGTTCCAAACAGTACAGTTTCTTTGGCAGTGATATATTTTAAACTGGATATGAACATCCAAAAAGCAAGTGTTGTCCCGCATATAATCCCAAATAATAATACACTGACTGTAGAAAACGTCCAGCTGCTTGTATCAATCTGCCATATCGGATGTATGAAATTCATAAAAATTCCTGAAATCATCATCGCCCATCCAACAACTGTGATTGATGAATACTTATGGAGCAGTGTCGTTGCATATAAAGTATAAAAAGCAAGTGAAATCCCTGAAATGATTCCCCAAATCACAGAAGGTACCGGAACAGATAATGAACTCACTGAACCATTGGTCAAGAGCAGCATTGTTCCAATTACAGTAATCAATATTGCCGCTGTATCCGCGAACTTCATCGGCTTAATCTTTTTCACCACAAGCCATATAATAATATATATCGGTGCCAGATACTGAAGGAGTGTTGCAACAGCAGCATTCCCTGCCTCAATTGATGCCATATATGAATACTGTACTAACAGCATTCCGAATAGACTGAAATATATCAAAGGCATTCTTTTCTCCGGATCTTTCCAAATTATAAATACCTCACGCTTGTTTTTTAAAATCATTTGGACACCGAGCAGCAGAAATCCGCTGATGAGTAAACGAGCTGTGACAAACCAATTCATGCTGATATTTTCTCTTGTAAATAAATAATCCGCAGCTGTTCCCCCGATACCCCAAAAGGCTGCACCAGTGAGGGCAAGAAAAATCCCAAGTGAGCGCATTTTTATTTTTTTATCCAAATTTATCACCTCAAATGTTAATATATGAATACGATAACTTAATTATTATTCGATTAATACACATTTACAGGCTGAAAATATAACAATATTGAGGTGATTAAAATTAAAGCTAAAAAAATCATGTTAAATTCTTTTAATCAGGAATATATTTCTTATCACCACCCCGAATGGCATCACTCAATACTCTACACAGTATTTTCTAAAAACAGTTTAAAGTATATACCACTGCACTGGCACCCTGAAATTCAGTTTATTGTTGTAATGACCGGTTCTCTTAAAGTTTATATGGGGAGCAACTCAAAAATACTCGCAAAAGGAGAAGGCATGTTTATTAATTCAGGTGTGATTCATGAAATTCATGCAGAAAATGATTCCTCTTCTTTTATATGCTGGAACATTGGGGCTGATGCAATTGACTCATACTTAGAGAAACAGTTTGTTACACCATTGATTGCGGACGATACACTCCCCTTCCTGCTTCTTAAGAACACGAATAAAAATCAAAAAATCATTATTAATTCTGTTCAGGAAGCATACAGAATATTTGAAGGCGGGTCGCGCAGTTTTGAACTTACCGTTACTGGGCTTTACCTTGACTGCCTGAAACATTTACTGGAAGAAGTCTCTTTAGACCAGCACACGAAAGATTTAATCTATGATCCACGGGTAAAAAAATTATTATGGTTTATACATGAGAATTACAATCACAACATCACATTAAAGTCATTATCAGAAATTGTATACTTAAGCGAATCCGAAACAATCCGTCTTTTCAAAAAACATATTGGAAAGACACCGATTAAATACCTTTTAAACTACCGCCTTCTATATAGTCTATATTTTCTTACAGACACACAGAGCAGTATTTCAGAAATTGCTCATCAATGCGGGTTTTCAAGTGTAAGCTATTACATCAAATCATTTAAATCGAACTACCAAATGACACCCAATCAGTACCGGAAAAATCATTAAGCGATTATACTGCCTGAGTATCTTCATTGGAATAAAATCAAGCACTTGCTTTATAATAACAAGTGAACAATATCTTCTAACAAAGTGGGGAATTAAGATGAATCAATTAACAGATACATTTAAATTATCTAACGGTGTGGAAATTCCGTGTGTCGGTTTCGGTACATGGCAGACACCGGACGGTGAAGTCGCAAGAGATTCCGTTAAAAAGGCAATCGAATCAGGGTACCGTCATATCGATACAGCAGCCACATATGATAACGAAGGCGGTGTCGGGGAAGGAATTAAAGCTTCCGGAGTAAGCCGTGAAGATCTGTTCCTTACCAGTAAAGTGTGGAATAGTGACAGAGGCTATGATAAAACAATCGCAGCGTTTAATACATCTCTTGAAAAACTCGGTACAGATTATCTCGATTTATATTTAATCCACTGGCCCGCGAATGAACAACAATTCGAAAACTGGGATGAGATAAATGTAGATACATGGCGGGCAATCACCGACTTATATAAAGAAGGTAAAATTAAAGCGATCGGTACATCAAACTTCCTGCCCCACCATCTTGAGTCACTGGTGAATACTGAAGTAAAGCCGATGGTCAATCAAATTGAATATCACCCTGGATATACTCAGGACGAAGCCGTAGAATACTGTAAAAAACACGATATTTTAGTGGAAGCATGGAGTCCGATTGGTTCCGGCCGCTTACTCGATAACGGCACGTTAAATGCCATCGCAGATAAATACGATAAGTCTGTTGCACAATTATGTATCAGATATGCACTGCAGCATGATATTCTGCCTCTGCCAAAATCAGTGACACCTGAAAGAATTGAAGCCAACACTCATGTATTTGATTTTGAAATCAATTCAGAAGATATGGAAATCATCGATGCGATGAAAGACATCAGTTTCTCAGGTGTTCACCCTGACACAGTTGAATTTTAAATAAATGATGTATTCTGCCTAAGAGACATGCTTTGTCTCTTGGGCTTTTTTAGTATCTGTAGAATACATCTTAAAATGACTAGTGACTGGATTTATAGAAGAAACATAACAAAATTGAATGTTTTTCCAGTTTAAATCAGGGTAATACCTAATAACTATTAAAAGGAGATAAAATAGATATGATAAAAAAATTCGGTATTCTTTTGACTGTTTTACTTGCTGCTGGATGCGGCTCATTATCAGAAGAAGAGATTACTGAGGAAGTTTCCAGCGCTGCGTCAAACGTCAATCAGTATGAAATGGAGATTACGACCTCCAGCGTGGATGAAGATATCCAGGACAATGAATACTCCATGAACATCGACTTGGAAAATCAAACTGGATATATTACCAGTATCATACGTAATAACGAGAAGACAGTAAATTCAGAACTATATTATGATGAAACAGATGTTTTTGAGAGATACGATGAAGAAGAGTGGGTAGAAAACCCAATAAGTGTAGAAGACATGCATGCATCTTACTTTATAGATTATGAAGTGATTGCCGGAGTGCTGGAATTCATTCAGCCGTTTGAAGAAACAGAATTTGAGTCTTCTGAAAATACTTATAATTTCTCTTACCAGACATCTGATCCAGATGAGGCAGAAGCTCTACTTAATAACTGGGGATTTATCATTGAGGACGGTACCACTGTTGAAGATGCACAAATCGATATTAAAATTAACCAGGATACATTTTATATTGAAGACATTCAACTGGGATATTCAATGGTGTACGATAACGGCTTTGAATTGGAAAACACTCAATCCATAGAATATAACAATTACAATGATGCACCTGCTGTAGAAAAGCCGGACAGTTTAAATTAAATGATTGAAATTTTATGTAATATGTTTCAATTTTATGGAAGCGGGTATTTATCAATTAAGTAATTTACAACTCTTAGAGGAGTGTTATCATTGAATTCCGTAAATTACAGTATCATTTTTTTACTTAGTATCATACTAATACTATCCATTGTGTTGGTATTAGGAAACCCTGTCATCGCCCTGTTAGACTGGTTCAAAATTTAAGCTTGAATCACTGTATCTTCCCCCTTTAGATACAGATGATTCAAGCTTTTTTATGTGCTGTTCAATTTTTAAAATGAAATGATTACGGTCCGTCAGTTAATGTCCATGTCAGTTTTGTCGAGTATGCACTACTTGGACTTGCAGTTATTGGATTTAATCGTAATAAAATCCCTCTGTCCCGCTGCCAGGTGACTGTCGATATGCCGTTACTGTCCCTTTGATAATCTGTACTTGAGGCCACCTGTACAGCATTCGTTTCTATATTCCGGTAAGTACTGCCGTCATAATACACTAGGCTGTTATTAAGTGTATCTCCCTGTTGATTGGTCATTGGAGAATCTGCCCTCACATTAAGTCTCCATGATTGAGTATTCCGGGTATCTCTAATTTGGAATGAGTAATTATCCTCAGTTCTTGGAATATTTACATTATCTTCATTTTTAATCTCAGTAGTTTCAAAAATGATATCTTTAGGTGACTGCGCAAATTCAAGAACTTGTCTTTCCACCCTGATTTCGGCTGCTTCTGAAGGTATATTCTTTCCTGAATCAATCGCATCAACTCTAATCGTGCTGCCATCAGCAGCAGCCGAGGAAAGATTTAATGTAAATTGTCCTGAAGCATTTGCCGTTGTTGATATTGACGGTGTATCTGTGAGATATACTCTTGAATTCGGCGCCGCAGTACCTGTGATACTATTCGAACCAGGCGCCACCCTGTTTAATACGGGTTTTTGAGAAGGTGATTCAATAACCATACGCCTTTTATCACTTAAATTGAAACGCGTATTAAAATTATTAACACTCGGTACCATATTAACTGCCGAAACATTATTACCGTTCACATTAAACTGCATTCTGGACTGTGTTCTTGTATACTGTACCGGGCGTCCTGTAGTAGTATTCCCCCATAATCCAAGCACCATTCCATCCGCATTAATCGTTGCATTGGTAGTGGATGAAAATAAGCGTCCGCCGCCTGTATTGTTTACTAAATTGAAGTAAGCATTACTGCCGACATTAATGTTTAAACTCCCTGATTTGTGTATATTAACGCCCTGACTCAATATATTTAATTGGGCATTGCTTGCAACTGACAATGTATTTCCTGCCAGAGAAACCGCTGCAGCAGTATTAGAGTTATTTAATTGAGTAATATTTGTTATCGAAGATGACATAACAGACATACTGCCTGTCGTGAGTACACTGCTGTTATTCGGTGAAGAAATATTATTAGTTCCACTAAAATTAATTACACTGCTCTGACCATTGAAAAAACTACGTCCGCTTGATAACAAAAGTGATGGTGTTGCTGAAAAATTTACATTTTGAACATTTACAGTTGAATTGCCTGAAGAATTTAAAAAAGCTGAATTAATTAAAGACAGTATTTCTCCCATATTTATAGAGTTAAAATTCCTCAATGTAAATGTACTGATCCCATCTGTTGTACTGTTGCTTAAATTGTAATTAGCAAGTGCTGCAATAGTTTGGAAAGTCATATTACTATTATTCCCATCCCAAATTTTAGCTCTGGAGTTTGATGCGATAGTAACCGACCCTATATTAATATTATGCGTAAAATTCCCCATATGTTGGACAGTACCTACACTGGAATTTCTTAAATCACTATGCATATCTGTTGTGTTGTAAACACACCCCGCAGGTCTATTTATAAGCGGACGGCTTGCCGGGCAGTTTAAACTATTCATCACAGAAGGAATTCCATAACTTGAAACTTCAAAGTCTGTCTGCTCAGTTTCTTCCTCAACTTCACGTTCTGCTTCTTCTGACTCTGCCTGTTCAGTTTCTTCCTCAGCTTCACGTTCTGATTCTTCTGACTCTGCCTGTTCAGTTTCTTCCTCAGCTTCACGTTCTGCTTCTTCGGCTTCTGCCTGTTCAGTTTCTTCCTCAACTTCACGTTCTGATTCTTCTGACTCTGCCTGTTCAGTTTCTTCCTCAGATTCACGTTCTGCTTCTTCGGCTTCTGCCTGTTCAGTTTCTTCCTCGGCTTCACGTTCCGCTTCTTCTGACTCTGTCTGCTCAGCTTCACGCTCTGATTCTTCTGACTCTGCCTGTTCAGTTTCTTTCTCAGCTTCACGCTCTGATTCTTCTGACTCTGTCTGCTCAGCTTCTTCCTCAGCTTCACGTTCTGCTTCTTCGGCTTCTGCCTGGGCGGCTTCTTCCTCGGCTTTACGTTCTGCTTCTTCGGCTTCTGCCTGGGCTGCCTCTTCCTCGGTTTTACGTTCTGCTTCTTCGGCTTCTGCCTGGGCGGCTTCTTCCTCGGCTTTACGTTCTGCTTCTTCGGCTTCTGCCTGAGCAGCTTCTTCCTCAGCTTTTCGTTCTGCTTCTTCGGCTTCTGCCTGAGCAGCCTCTTCCTCAGCTTTACGTTCCGCTTCTTCCGCTTCCGCCTGAGCTGCCTCTTCCTCAGCTTTACGTTCCGCTTCTTCCGCTTCCGCCTGGGCTGCCTCTTCCTCAGCTTTTCGTTCCGCTTCTTCAATAAGTTTCTCAGTCATTTTTAAATCTCTACAGTCTAAGTTCCCACTTAATTCTACTGTTTTTTCATCTGACTGATCTTTCAAAACCACATTGGCTTTAATTTTATTATTGCCAATTTCGATTTCAATACTCTGCTTTTCCGTTATTGGTTCATCTAATGGAAAAGTAAATTTCTGTTGCTGATTGACAATCACTTCGCTGTGTTTTTTTCCGTCTATTTTCAAAACAACAACTTCAGAAGGGATTCCCTGTCCTGTAATTTTATTATCACCCTCAACAGGACTATCCAAATAAAATTCATACTGTTGACATGCTGTATCAGGATCAATATCAGAATCTGTCTCTGCAGCTTGGACATGAGAAAACTCCAATATAGAACTAATCAGTAAAATCACTGCCATATTTATAATAAAAAACTTCCTCATGTCTGCCTCCCTGAATTTTTCATCAAGATTTTTTTCTTCTCAGTAATAAAACAATAACTACAATAAGTAATAGTGTAACAACAGCTCCGATAGCAAGCAGGATATACATCAGTGTGTTGTCCTGAGTCGCTTCGGGTTCTACAAGTTCTACTGCACCCTCGTTACCATCTTCTGCTTCTTCTTCTGTAATTTCAAAAGTTTCCTCAAACTCCCATTGATGTGACTCATTCTCAGCAGTTGCCCGGAATGTATAATCCCCCGGCTCAAGCCTTTCATTATTAAATGATACAGGGAAATTAAAGACATTATTCGGTGCTACATTAAAAGATTCATTTTCTTCAGTAAAGAGCGGTTCATCAGAACCATTCTCAAAAACTTCTGCTTTAATATGAAGTTCTTGAATCAATGTCGGTGTCGGATTATAAAATGTTGTCTGTAATCCTGTACGATGGTTGATTAAACCGGCAGATACACTTTCAAGACCTAGGTCAGGTTCAACTTCCGTATCGTTACCTTCCTCAGTAATTTGAACAGCCAGTGCATACGCATACTGATTAATAATATCTACTGCAGATTCTTCATTATTATTGTCAGCTTCCTGAGTAACAAAAATACCGCCAAGTATCATTCCATCAAAAGATTCATCCGGTGCTTCCACATTAACAACAACCGTTTCCTCACTATCTGCTTCTACAGTGATCTGCTCAGTATTAACACTTGAAATATCATCAAATGCATAGTTCATTGATTCATGATATGTGTCTATACTGCCATCATATGTAATGACACCGTTACTGTTGGTTGCAGCAAAATGCGTTGAAATCTCGAGCTCAATCTCTTCGTCTGAAGAATTATGAATGATGATTTCTAAATTCTGTCTTTGATTTTGTGTCATTTCAATATCGAAATATGTCACTTCTTCATTCACTTGATTTTCCGGAAGTACCGGTGTTACAGAAAAAGGAACCTGATCTTCTTCTGCTGATACCTTTGAAGTTGACATAAAGAGAAAGCTCACACATATCATTATTAAAAAGATAGTTTTTTTCATACTCTTTTCCTTCCTGTCAAATATATAAATATCCCTTTACAGCAGTTAGAATATTTTAATGTTCTCTGTCCACTGTAAAAGGATATAATTAGTTAATATGTCTTATATTATAACTTACTGTCCCGGACCGGATGTTAACGTCCATGTGATTGTAGAAGTATGATTTCCTTCAGTTGCTGAAGCTTCCGGTACATTTAAAGATACTTTTTCATTCGTATCAGTAGTATCTTCACTTAACCAACGCACGACCCAGGTACCTAAACCTTCAGCAGTATTTAATGCAGCACCGCTTTCACGTGCTTCTGCAGATGCAACCTGAACTGCATCTCCTCCAGTTGCAAGGTCAATTGAACCATTTACAGTTGGACCATCGGTTGTTGATGCTGAAATCGCATCACCATCAGCAAATGAAATCACTGACCCTGGGAGTGATGGATCTGAGCCATCATTAAATGTACTTGCTGATGCAGTTACATTCCAGCCCTCACCTGTACCACGACGATCTGAAACTTGAATATACGGTCTTTCAGTCGTTGAATTGTAAACTTGTGAAGATGGACTGATTTCATGAGATCCGAAATCTATATGAGATACATAGTCCAAAGTAAAAGGACCGGTTTCTCCAGTGATATTGCCGTCATCCTCATCCACATCTCCCGGCTGACTTGGATCTTCAGGATCCACTGGATCAACAGAATCTGTCGGAGCTGTAAACTCAACTGTTGCATTAGAATCTGCTGCATACACATTGGCTGTTAAAATTGTTGGTGCTGCGATTAAACCAAGAGCCAGAGTAGCTAAGATTGTTTTTTTATTCTTCATTTCCTGTCCCCTTAATATCTTATTTTTTGAAATATTTTCTAACTAACTCAATGTTATAATGAAATCCACATATTGTAAAGTATAAATATTCATCAATGTTAATTTAATTTTTAGTGAAATTACAAATTGTCCAATAATAATACACACTTTCATAATAGTGGTCATTGATTTATATCAAGAATTATGGTAAACGTTATCAATACTATATTACCAGTACTTACAGCATTTAAATTGATATCTAAATTGGCTGTTTTATGCATTTATTCTTTCGATATCCTAAATATTTCACTTTATAAGCCTTTAAGATAATTCTATTTATTTCTAAAAATAAAATGAGTATTCAATCCTGCTAATATGAATATTTATTCATAAATAAAAAATGATATTACTGTATTATTAAATACTACCAATAATAATCAAGTATAATTATTAGTTATTTTCATAAAAAAATGTATAATTTTACACTTATAAGGTATACATGACTATATTATTAATCAGGAAACTGCTGACAGAAAATCATTTTTCAGAAAAATAGAGTATGATTTTTCTAATTTCATCTAATAAATAAGTGCATTTTTTATCTTCATATTGTATTTTTATTTAATCATTTTCGACATCTTTATAATAAAGAAAGATATTTTCCATAACATTAAATACTTTAGTCGTTAATCTTTTTTAATTAACTTCTCAGTCTCTAAAGTATCATGACTAATGAGATATTTTATAACTGTTGTAAAACATTCAAACTTTCCTCTAATTGATATGGAGTGTAATGTTTAGATTGATTGTTGAGTTCTAAGAGCATAAATGAATTAATATATGTCGATTTCCCAGAACTATTCCTCCCTAATAACTACCATATTCGAATTGATATCCCGAATATTTTTCAGCTTATATAAAGCATCCATGTTATGAACATTCACATAAGCTGACCTGTCCTTATTTTGAATACCTCCCTCGAATAAGTTCTTTAGAATAATTGAACTTAAACCATCACTAACTAAGGTTTTGAATCTATTAATAAAATCTCCAATTAACTTCTTTTAATAGCTCTCTAGAGTTAAATCATCATAAGATTGCCTTATAAATTCTTCAAACTTGTTGATCATCATGTCACACCTTCGTTTCCATTTATTATCTAAATTATAATATTTCTTAAGAGAAGTGAAATAACCCCTCCAATAAATCATTGAAAATTCCGTTTATTCTGAATTATAATATTAAAGACACATACTTTGAGAGGAGATCACTTTTGGAAAAATCACAGAAAAATTCTATTGTCAGATCATTGGGCTTTACTGACCTTTGGTCAATCGGTGTTGGTGCATTAGTCGGCGGAGGCATATTTACAGTCATTGCACCAGCTATTAGTGAAACCGGACCGTCATTATTTATCGCTTTTTTAATCGCAGGGATACTCGCCATATTATCTTCAATGAGTTATGCTGAGATGGCTTCTAAATGGCCTTATCAAGGAGCATCTTATGTATACTCAAAATATGCTTTTTACCCTATATCCAAAGATTTATCGAAGCTTATTGCACTTTGGTGCTCCGGATTGTATTTTTTGTCATTTTCATTTGCGGCAGGTGCTGTAAACCTTGGGTTTGCTGGTTACCTAACTGTTTTACTTCCTTGGATGCCACCATACATTTCCGGCCCACTTATTTCTATTTTAATCACTCTTATGCTGCTCTTTGGCATTAACTTTACAGGAAAAATAAACACCGTATTATCAATTATCCAAATCGTTTCACTGCTTGCGATTGCTTTCTTTACGATTTCCAGTAATCCAGCAGGTCCATTTACTTATACAGATTTATTTACGAATGGTATCGGTGGGTTGTTTGCTGCAGTTGCCCTCATTGCTTTTGGTCAAATGCAGGTGGAAGCAGTACTCACTCTGGGAGAAGAAGCTAAGAAACCGAAGATTAATTTACCATACGCACAGATTTCGGCACTTATTACAGTTGTCGTATTATATGTATTAGTCGGTTACGGTGTAGTATCCAGCTCGCCTATTGATGACCTGGCAGCCTCTGCGGCACCTTTGGCTCTTGCTATTGAAAATGTATTACCCCAGTATGGTCCATTTTTGATTGCTATTGCTGCATTAACTGCCACTGCGACATCAACCATTGGTTGCCTTCTTGGTGCATCCAGAATGTTATATGCTGCCGCTAGAGAACACGCATTTCCTATGGTATTTGCAAAATTATCAAAATCAGGTATACCATACAATGCCGTACTTGCAACTGGTATTCTTGCACTCGCTGCAACTTTCATGAGTATATTTGGATACGCTGAAGTTTTGAATATACTTATTAGTGCTGCTGTATTTGCAAACTGGTTTATGATGATATTAATGAATATTGCTTTAGTGATTGTCAGAAAAACTCGCCCTGACTGGGATCCAAAATTCAGATACCCGTTCAATATTAAGAATGTACCGGTGCTTGCTTTAGTTGCTTCACTTGGTTGCATGATTATCATCACTTATGTTAATCCAATTGCGATTGCAATCGGTATTGGATGGCTTATCCTATTGACACTTTGGTACTATTTATATGCTAAAAAGCGCTGGAACTTCTTATCAGCAGAAGACATCGACAACTTATAAATTCAGAAAGGTGATATTATGAAACGTTATTTACATGAAAACAAATGGGAAGATATAGAATTATATTTAAAAAAGAGTACGACCATACTTTTACCGGTCGGCAGTGTTGAACAGCATGGAAAGCACTTACCTTTGGGAACAGATTCAATTCTTGCACAGGATATAGCATTAGATGTGGCGGATAAAACGGGGGTTCTAGTTGCTTCCCCATTATGGTATGGTTGGGCACCTCACCATATGGCTTATCCGGGAACAGTTACATTACGCCCTGAGACATTAACCAGTGTGGTTGAAGATGTAATTAATTCTTTAATTTATCATGGATTTGAAAAAATATTAATTATCAACGGTCATCGAGAAGCGAATCTTCCACCTTTAAGAATTGCTCTGACACGGGTTCGTAATAACACCGGTGCTTTTGTTGGTATCGCTGATCCATTCTATATTAATGCTGTTGCCGGTCGGGAATTAAGTGATGTAGACCCCGGTGGGATTGGGCATGCTGAGGAATTGGAAACATCAGTGATGTATGATCGACACGGAGAATTATGTACTCCTGAAGCGGCAGTGAAAAACATTCCTTCAGACCATAATAAGTATCTGCAGCACGACCCGCATGTCTTAACTGATAAAATATTAACGGCAAGTGATGTTGCACATTACAGAGAGGCTACAAATAATATTGGAGTAATGGGTGATTCAACCACTTCTGACAAAGAAAAAGGAAGAGAATATCAGGAAAGACTTACAAATAATATTGCTGAGTTTGTAAAGTATCTCGATGATTTGGAAGTTGAAATCAGAAAGAAAGATATACCGCTTTAAGAAAAAATTCATTTTATATTTGAACTGATTGTTATATGTCTTCTGACATCCTATTTCATAACAAACCCGTCTATGATTCAGAAAATTGAATCTCTTCCAGTTAAAAGATATATTGTTCTTATCACATTATAATGGAGGAGTACGTATGGGAAGATTAGATCAAAAAGTAACAATTATTACAGGTGCTGCGAATGGCATGGGTGCAGTGACTGCAGAGTTGTTCGCACGTGAAGGTGCGAAAGTCATTGCGACTGACTTGGATAAAGATAAATTAGATGAAGTGGTTGCCGGCATTAACAATGAATATGACAGTGCTGCCATCGCAGTCCGGCACGACGTATCAAAGGCAGAGGACTGGAAGAATGTAGTTGATGAAGGACTTGAAGCATTCGGTACTATCAACGGTCTTGTCAATAATGCCGGTGTGCAGGGTAAGGATTTAGTATTGGATGATTCTGAGGTTGAAGATTGGGATTTAGTTATGGATATTGATGCCAAAGGGGTTTTTCTTGGAATTAAAGCTGTACTGCCTGCATTAAAAAAAGCCGGCAGCGGATCCATTGTAAATATAGGTTCCATGGGTGCATTACTCAGCACTAAAAATTCAAGTGTGACTTATGGTGCCGCGAAAGGTGCAATCACTGCATTTTCAAAATCTTCGGCGCTGCATCTTGGGAAAGACAATATACGGATTAATGTAATCCAGCCCGGTGCAATCCGTACACCTTTAATGAACCGTATGCTGGATGCAGAACAAATTAAAGAAATTGAGAAATACACCTTACTGGGTAAAGTCGGTGAATCAGAAGATGTCGCATATACTTCCCTGTTTCTGATTTCAGATGAAGCTGCTTTTATTAATGGTACTGAAATTTTAGTAGACGGCGGCTGGTCAATTAACGGTGATAAATCATAGCCGTTGATGCTTCCACCTAAAAAACGTGATCTTTCACTTAAGAAAGACCACGTTTTTTTAATCCTCATAAACCACTCTGCCGTCCACTATAGTCATCGTCACTAAACTGTCATTCAGCTCTGTCTTTTCGTCCAGTGGATTTTCTTTTAAGACTGCGAAATCTGCGTATTTACCGATATCAATTGAGCCCTCTACAGCACCTGTGCCGTTTAGGACAGCAGCATCTATCGTCATCTTTCGGTAGGCTTCGAGTCTTGACAGCTTCATCTCTTCACCAAGTACATCACCGTTTCTTGTTGTCCGGTCACTGGCGATTTTGATGGAACCGAGCGGAGAAACATCTGTCACCGGGCAGTCTGAGTGAATGGTTGAAATCATTCCTTTGTCCACTGCCCATCTGACCGGGTCCAGTGTTTTCACCCGTTCAGGCCCGAGAAATTTTTTCTTGTGAATATCTCCGAAGTAGTAAATATGATTCGTGAAGAATGAACCGCCGATGTCATTTTGAATCATCATATCAATATCATTCTCGTTCACAAGCTGAAGGTGTTCGACACGGTTCATGATATTTGTCCGTTTCAGATCTTTCGTCTGGATATAGGCATTGATAACTTTTTCCGCTGCCAAATCACCATTCGCATGTGTAATGAGCGGGTATCCTCGTTTTTGAAAATGGATAAAGAGTTCAATCAATTCGTCATCTGTGAACTGGGTATCATCAGATGGTGCACCATCGTAATATTCTCCCCTGATTGCTGCGGTATGAATCTGGATCGAGCCGTCATTAAAGAATTTCGCACCACCGAGTCTCGCAAATCCACCACTTAATGATGAAAATTTTTCATCCAGTGCTTCCCCTGTCATATCTTTAAACTCCGCTTCTTCAAGGAGCAGTTTATAGTCCAACGCATAACGGGTTCTGAAATGCTGGGGGCGTTCAAGATAATTCAGTACAGCGTGGTAATCATCCATACCGGATAATATTCCGATACACATTTCCGTTGCACTCGTGAATCCTCGGGACTGGTAATCTTTAATCCCCGCCTCAATATCTTCTGCCAGACTCTCAGGTTCAATATTCGGCAGTACCTTCTTCGCTTTATCCAGTGCCGGAAACTCAAATAAGACACCATTCACCTGTCCCTTTTCATCCCGTTCATAGCGGCCGCCTTTTGGATCTGGATCATCAAGGTCAACACCCATCAGTTCAAGTGCTTTCGTATTGACTGCCCCCATATGTGCTGAAGCATGCTGCACGTATATCGGAATATCAGTTGAAATCTCATCGAGATCAAAACGATTCGGGTGTCTCTTTTCTTGAAGTTCAAACTCATTATAGCTGTATCCTCTGAGCCAGCCGTCCCTTAAAAGCTGTTCTTTCTGGCTTTGAAATTTTTGAATCATCTCTTTAATACTTGTGACACTTTCAGGCGAACAGTTCAGCTGATGCCTGAAATTTGAATACATGACCAAATGGCTGTGTGTATCGATAAAGCCGGGAGACAAATATGCACTATCCAAGTCGAGGCCGTCACCTGTCACTTTGCCGTTCTGTGGTTTGATATCTTTTATTTCCCCGTCTCCAATATATAAAGTTGAGAGTTGAATGTCACCTGATGTGACATCTATGACATTTGCATTAATTATCTTTGAAACTTTCATCTGACATGCTCCTATCTAAAATCTTCTAATTTATATTTCATCGCGGGCTTCGGAACTTCTGTTGCATCGTGTTTTGTGAGTAAGCTGACTGTTATAAGTGACACGAATGAGAACACGTATCCTGCAAGTGCCTGGTCAAACGGCAGGCCGGTAAATGGATATGCGAGTATAAAAATCAGGGACGCAATCATACTCGTAATAACGCCTGTTTTCGTCACTCTCGACCAGAACATAATCGCAAGGAACGGGAACACAAGCAGCACCCCGTTCACCATGAGTGCCCATCTGTAAGCATCGTTAATATTGGTAATAAAGAACGCCGCACCCGTACCCAGTACAGTGATTAATGCGACGGTGAGTCTTGAAACCAGCAGCAGCTGTTTGTTCGTTGCCTTCGGATTAATCATCACCTGGTACATGTCACGTGTTAAATTACTTGCCCCCTGCAGGTTAAATGATGTCGCACCTGTCATGAGTGCCGCAAGAAGCGCCACAAATATTACCGCGGCAATTGGTGTAGGCAGAAGTTCGTTCGTGACATAGGAAAACACTAAATCCTGATTCATTGTTAAATCAACAAACTGACGGGCTGATACGCCGATAATAAACGGACATATTGAAATGACCATGACGATTAAATGACCGGTAATCCCTGCCTTAAGTGCTGTCTTTTCGTCTTTCGCTGCAAAAATTCTCTGCCAGGTTGACTGCCACACGAGATAAAACGGTCCGACAGATAAAGCATATAATAATGTATCTGATAAGCCGTCGACACTGACAGGACTTAAAAACTCCCATGAAGTGGTGTTAATCAGTTCAGTCAAGCCACCGACATGCAGCACTACAGTAATGGTGAGTATCACTAAACCAAGTATAATCAAAATAGACTGTACCGCATCTGTCACAATTGTTGCCGGCAGTCCGCCCAAAATACTGAATATCAAAATAAGAACTGTTCCGACAAGTAGTCCTGTCGTCTGATTCCAGCCGAGCGTAATATTAAATACCGTCGACATCCCTATCAGTTGAAGACCAAGCGTTGGTACAGAGTAGATGAATGCTGATAATATAGAAGGGATCATTCCCGTTTTGCCGCCGAATCTTGAAGTAAATAAGTCTGCCAGTGTAAATAATTGCTGTCTTCTGAGCGGTTTCGCAAAAAGAATGACGAGCGTTAAACTTGCTATGTATGCGACCAGTGCAAATTTAAAGAACCCGGACATCCCGACTGTAAAACCGAGGCCCACCCAGCCGATGAATACTGCAGCACCGGCATTGGTACTGATAATTGTTCCGGTAATTTTCCAGAAACCCGTACTCCATGAGCTGATCATATAGTCTTCATATGTTTTAATTTTGTAGAAGTAATACCATGCCACCCCGATCATAGAACCAAAATAAATAATAAAAAATGCGATGTACCAATACATCGTCCTTCCCCCTTGAGTAAAGCAGTTTAAATATTTCACAAATGAAATACACCGAGTGAAATATCACTTATTTTACCCTTCCTTAAAAAATATAAACCTTGTTTCTCATTCTTATCTTCAAAACGAGTTTAAGTTGTAAAAGTAATCACTCACGTTTTAGAGCAATCATTCCTGTAAAGACTTTGTCTACGGAACTGCAGTTGTACTTCCCTTTTGAAATCAAAGTATTAGTTTCACAACTGTCCCTCCATAAATGATAGAATATACAGGATAAAGAAACTGAACAATGAAGTGACGTTCCGAGTTAAATGGAGGCATAATCATAATGGAGATTACAGAAAGCTATATCAAAAACCTGTTTAAAGACCATCTCTTCAGAAGAGGAAAGAAATACTACACAGAAGGCAGGGTCAGAAAATTAACCCGGCAGCCGGATAATTTTTCGTGGCATGCTGAAGTATCAGGGTCAAAAATCCACCATACGCAGGTTTCTGTAAAAAATAATGGCATCAGCAACTTCTGTACCTGCCCTGCCTTCTCTGCCTACGGGCAGTGTAAGCATACTTGTGCCACCCTGCTTAAAATTGCTGAACAGAGCCTTTCAGCTTCTCTAACTTCCGATGACACGGCCGATAATCCCGCTCGGCACGATCAAACCGAGCATTTCATTCAACTGTTTAAAGATTTTAAGCCTGAACGTACTGAAAAAGACATCCCTTCATATCAAGAAATACTTAAAGTGGAATTCACTTTACATGCAGAGGACGGTTATTATTATTTCACAGAAGGTGCTTCTTTCAGCCTGTCGATGAAAATCGGTACCAACCGGATGTACGTTGTTAAAGATATTGACCAGTTTTTCTTCAATATGACTGAAGGCATTGAGATGGATTTTGGAAAGAACTTCTTTTATGAACCGGATGTTCATTACTTTCAAGGCAGTGACAAAACAGTCATTGATATTTTGACCGACATCTGGAAAACTGAAAAATTTTATAAAACAAAATCACATGCATGGAATACCTCGCAGTCGAAAAAAATGTTGTCCATCCCTGTTTATGCAGCGGATTCATTGATTAACAACCTGCAGTATACAAACTGTAAATATGTTCAAAACGAAGACGAATATATGCATCTGACATTAATCACAGATGACATGCCGTTCACCTTCTCACTCGACCACTCAAACAATGAGTACCGTTTCACTGTCTCAGGAATTGAAGACAGCATTTACTTATCCGATTATCAATACTACAGCCATGAAGGAAACCTCTATAAAATCACAGACGCGCAGGGCGAAATGATTTCAGCCTTTCTGAATAATACAGATATACACGGCAGTATCAATTTCCCTGTTGCGAAAGATCAGGTTAAATCCTTTGTCACCCAGTCTGTGCCGAAAATAAAATCACTCGGTGCTGTGACTTTATCCGACACGCTGAAAGAAGATATTATCTCTCCGCCCCTCACCATCGAGTTATACGTTGAAATGGACAGCGGAATTTTAAATGTCAGTACCCTGTATAAATATAATGATATTGAAATCAATCCTTTGAAAGACTGGGAAGAAACACATGATACCGGGAATATTCTCATTCGTGAACTTTCTGCCGAACAGGCATTTATGGATATTCTTGAACATTCCCCTTTAAAAATAAAGAATCATGCCCTGTTTGTAGAGGATCCGGACGGCCAATTTGAATTTCTTTATGAAACGCTCGCCGTTCTCGAGCACCACGCAGATATCTATATGACCAGTACAGTAAAATCTTTAATGATGGAGATGCCGGACACAGGCAGTATCAGTGTGGACGCACCTTCTGACGGCGGGTATCTTGAGGTCGGTTTTAAAATAGACGGTATTCAGTCACAGGACATCCTGGACATTCTTTCTTCTATTAAAGAGAAAAAGAAATACTACCGGCTGCCGAACGGGTCCTTTATTCCCCTGCCGGAAAATGATGTACTTACGGATATGGCCGGAATTCATCACGACATGGCAAAAAATTCCGATACTGACAGTGACACTTTGATCCTGCCGATGTACCGCGGGCTTCAGGTGGAAGACCGGATATCTGATTTTAATGATATCCCGCGGACATTTAACGATGACTTTAAAGCATTCTATCAGTCACTTACTTCACCGGGTGAAGAAGATACACCGATTCCAGATACATTAAATGCCGAGCTCAGAGATTATCAGTATACCGGCTTCAAATGGCTGAAATCATTATCAAGATACCATCTCGGCGGTATTCTCGCTGACGATATGGGACTTGGTAAAACGCTGCAGTGCATTGCCTATCTGTTGTCTGAGAAAGAAGATGCACCCGGTAAGCCGTCATTAATTGTGGCACCTGCGTCCCTCACCTACAACTGGAAGAACGAATTTGAAAAATTTGCACCGTCGTTGAATGTTGAGGTCGTATCCGGAACAGTCCCGGAAAGAACAGCGGTTCTTAGATCCGACAATGTCCCGGATGTTTATATTACTTCATACCATACGCTTCGGCAGGATGTGGACTGGTATAAGGAACAAGTATTTCATGCAGTGATACTTGATGAAGCCCAGGCGATAAAAAATCACAGAACGAAGATTGCCAAAGCCGTCCGTTTAATCAGAGCATCCAAGCGTTTCGCTTTATCCGGGACACCGATTGAAAATTCCCAGGATGAATTATGGTCCATCTTCCAGGCTGTTATGCCGGGCTTTTTATATGATTATAAAGCCTTCCACAATATGGAACCCGAAACCATCGCACGAATTGTACGGCCGTTTATTATGAGACGGCTGAAAGAAGATGTGCTTGATGAACTGCCGGATAAAATTGAGAATACTTATTATACGGATATGAACCCGGAGCAGAAGAAACTGTACCTTGCCTACCTGGAAAGAATTCAAAAAGAGACAGCGAACGCACTTGAGACTGAGGGTCTCGCGAAAGGACGCATCAAAATCTTAGCCGGCCTGACACGACTTAGACAATTATGCTGCCATCCTGCCCTTTTTATTGAAAATTATACGGGAGATTCAGGGAAATTAGATGCTTTGTTTGAAGTAATTGAAAACGCCGAAGAAAACAACCGCCGGATATTACTGTTTTCACAGTTTCCGAGTATGCTTAAAATTATTCAGAATAAACTAAAGCAGACCGGACGAAGCAGCTATTATCTGGACGGCAGCACACCATCAAAAGAACGCGTTGAACTAGTAGAATCATTTAATCACGGTGATGAGGGGATTTTCTTAATTTCGTTAAAAGCAGGCGGTACCGGACTGAATTTAACCGGTGCGGATACTGTCGTTCTTTACGATTTATGGTGGAATCCGGCGATTGAAGAGCAGGCCATCGGACGCGCACATAGAATCGGACAGAAAAATATCGTCCAGGTCACCCGTTTAATTGCCCAGGGCACTATTGAAGAAAAAATCAATGACCTCCAGAAACAGAAAAAAGAAATGATTGATCAAATCATACAACCCGGCGAATCCTCTTTATCTTCGATGACAGAAGATGATATAAGGGATATATTGTCGATATAAAGAAACGCCGGTTCGAAAAAATAATTTTTTCGAACCGGCGTTCTATATTTACATTTTTGGAGAGCTATTTATATAGTACATTTACATCATCTTTTCTTCGAGCCCCAGTTAAATACTAGGCAGATGATTATGTTTTTATTTTATAAGATGCCGAAAAGTATATCAAAATAACTTTTCCCGGGTTTTAGTGAGATGTTGTGTTAACCTCATTGAAAAAGTCAGTAATATCAGTTAAATAACGGATACATTATTTAGAAATCCATCTTAAATTAAACTAATGGCTCATGTACTCCCAATTACTTTTGCACATTTAATCGTGCGTAATCTGTGCTTATTTTCAAACAAAATTTGAAGTATATTTAAAATAGAGAAATGAAAATCTAACAAGAAGGAGGCGAATGATGAACGATCGTAGTTTTAAATTATTAAACCTGCTGGTTAGAAGTAAAGGATTTATCACTATAGATTTACTCGCGGAAACATTAAATGTCTCACGGCGAAGTATTTATAATGATATCGATTTAATTAACACTTATCTGCATCACAGATATAATGCTTCAATTACGAAAGTCTACGGTAAAGGCATCTGCATCAGTGATTCTATTAAAGAAACCATGCGCAATGATATTGAACCGGATATGACCCATTACTATGAATTTGATAAGAATGAGAGACAAAGCTGGATCTATTTATATATAGCATGCATTTATGACACACCGTTATTTGTTGATGATTTGTGCAGCTTGTTCCGCGTCAGCCGGAGTACAGTATTAAATGATCTGCATGATTTAAAACACGGATTGTCCCCTTTTAACATTGAAATTAATTTTGATATTAAAAACGGCTACAACTTAACCGGAAATGAAGTTGAAGTAAGAAATCAAATCATTGATTATTACATGAAAATCAACCAGACAGAATTACTTCCGCTTATCCCTGAAGAAAGTATTCAGCTTTTTCAGTCACTCATCACATCCTATGAACACTCCATTAAGATAAAAATAACGGATGAATACAGAAATTTACTGAACAGCTGGTTCACTTTGTTTGGTATGAGGATGATTCAGAGCTGTTACATTGTGCTCGATAAAGAAGAAATTTCAGTCATTCAATCCACTAAAGAATTTTCAGCATTTGAAAACATATGTGCAGAGCAGAATATTTCAAAACATTATCCACTCAAAAAAACTGAACGCATCTATATGACCAGGTTTATGCTCAGTGCAAAATTGAAGAGTGTCCAGGACTATTACGCATCATCAGATATCGACAGCAGCTTGGAAACAGTCATTACAGCAATGATTGATGATTTTGAAAAGAATGCCGGTATCTTTTTCCAAGAGCGGAATTCATTATTCAGGAATCTTTTTTATCATCTGAAACCCGCCTATTACCGATTAAAATATGATATCCGCATTGAAAATCCCTTAAAAAATGAAGTTAAGGAAAAATACAAAGACATATTTAATTTGACTGAACGGGTGTCAGTTTACTTTCAGCAGTTTGTGAAAAAATTTTTAACTGATGACGAAATCGCTTTCATTGCAATTCATTTCGGCGGATGGCTGCAAAGAAATAAAATTAACATCGAAAATAAAAAATTAAAGATTATTCTGGTCTGTACCAACGGTATTGGGATTGCCCGTATTATGGAAAATCAAATGAGTAATTTACTTCCAGAATATGAAATCGTATCGGTGTCTTCCATCAGTGACTACAATGCCAGAGACGACTGGTCGGATATCGTTGATTTTGCGGTAACAACAAATCGCCTTAAAGATCGAGGTGTACCGATTATTAAAGTGAACCCTCTGTTTACAAAAGATGATAAAAAAGAGCTGCTTTCGATGGGGAAATCAGAGCATCAGTTCACTAAAGAATATGCTTTAAAAGATGCTGAATCTCTGATGCAGATTATCGCCCAGCATGCAGATATTAAACATATCGGCCAGTTAAAAGAAGACATTCTGAAATTTATAAAGGAAAAGAATGAAATACACAGTGTGGATAAACCGTCACTGAAATCATTATTAACAGTCAGTCACATCCAAATATTAAATGGTATTGAAAACTGGGAATCAGCGATAAGAACTGCGGCAGCTCCGTTGTTAAATGACCACACCATTACATCTCAGTATATTCAAAAGATGATTGAAATCGTCAAAGTACAGGGCACTTATATGATGGTGACTGATGATATCGCCCTGCCTCATGCGTCAAACCTTGATGGTGTGAACCAGACCGGATTAAGTATTTTACTCTTAAAAGAACCTGTATTCATGATGGACCGACATGTACGCATGTTTATCGTACTTGCTTCTGTCGATAACGAAAATCATATCGGTGCAATTACTGATCTGACACAGATTTTCAGAGACAAAGAGAAAGTACATGCATTAATGAATGCTGACAACCCACAGCAGTTTCACACCATTTTATTCTCTCATTCGACTGGAGGAATTCTATGAAATTTTTAAATGACTCATTAATTGAGATTGATGATTTATCCAAAACAGCAGAAGAGGCTATTAAATCAGGCGGATCTCTTCTCGTATCAGAAGGGAGTGTAAAAACAGAATATATTGATGCGATGATTGCATCACTTCAGTCCAACGGTCCGTATTTTGTAATCGCACCAGGTATTGCGATGCCGCATGCAAGACCAGACGATGGTGTAATTGAATCATCAGTATCACTCATCAAACTGACCCATGCGATACCGTTCGGCCACACTTCAAACGATCCGGTAAATCTAGTGTTCTGTATCGGTGCGACCTCCGGCAATGAACATTTATCACTGCTTCAAAAATTAACACGATTGTTAAACTCCAAAGAAACGACAAAAGCATTAATGAATGCAGACTCGGTCTCACAAATAAAATCAATTTTAGAAAAGAGGAATTAATATGAAGAAAATACTCACAGTATGCGGACTCGGTCAGGGAACCAGTTTAATTTTAAAGATGAATGTCGAACAGGCGTATACGGATCAGGGGGCAAGAGTGGATGTTGAAAACACAGATCTATCCGCCGCTTCAGGAATGAGAGCTGATTATATTTTTACCAGCAGAGAACTCGCAGACAGTTTAAAAGATCATCCGGCAGAAGTCATTGTTGTGAATAATTTTTTTGATATGGATGAAATCACTTCAGCAGTCTCAAATACGATTAGTTAAGGGGTGCTACACATGGAAACAACAACAAATATTGTGATGTGGATTGCGGCGAATATTTTCGGACAGCCTGCGATTTTAATCGGTACCATTGTTTTAATCGGGTTACTCGTTCAAAAAAAGACAGTCAGTCAGGTCATTACCGGAACATTTAAAGCAATTATCGGGTTTTTAATCATCACACTCGGTGCCGGTATTATTGCGGATGCATTAACCGTATTTGAACCTTTATGGGCAGAAGTATTCAATCTGTCCGGTGAATCTTTTTCAGATTATATGGGTCAAGGTGAGTTTACCAACCAGTACGGTAGTATTGTTGCGTTAGTCATGTCACTTGGTTTCCTGATTAATGTGCTGATTGCGAGATTTACACCGTTTAAGTATATTTATCTGACCGGACACATGATGTTCTGGACCACAACAATCTTTGCCGGTATTGTTGTTCAGTCCTCACCGGATGTCGGGTTCTGGCAGCTGGTTATTTTCTTATCTGTCATCATGGGTGTCTACTGGGCACTGCAGCCAGCAATTGTCCAGCCGTTTATGAGAAAAGTGACCGGCAATGACCAAATCGCACTCGGTCACACTTCCGCATCCGTATCATTGATCGCAGCCTTACTCGGAAAATGGTTCGGCAACAAAGAAAATGATTCTGAAAAAATCAAAGTGCCTGAAGGTCTTGAATTCCTGAGAGATTCCAATGTAATCACAGCACTTACCATGGGGCTGTTATTTGTCACAGGTGCAATTATTGTCTCACTTCGTGATACACCGGGCGCTGCTGAACTCGTCGCGTCATCCGGTGAACAGAACTTTATCATCTATGCCATTATCCAGTCCTTTACCTTCACTGCAGGGATTGCGGTCGTTTTAGTCGGTGTCCGTATGTTTATCGGTGAAATGGTACCCGCATTTAAAGGGATTGCCACTAAAATTGTACCCGGTGCAAAACCGGCACTGGATTCACCAATCGTATTTCCTTATGCACCGAACGCAGTGATACTCGGATTTTTAGGTGCATTTGTCGGCGGGTTAATCTGGTTATTTGTTCTCGGCAACACTGTTGCATATGTATTTGTACCGACAATGATAGTCTTGTTCTTCCACGGTGCGACAGCCGGTGTATTCGGTAACGCGACCGGTGGTGCAAGAGGTGCCGTCATCGGCGGTTTCATGACCGCAACGATTGTCGCCTGGGGTCAGTATGTAATGGTTCGAATGCTTTTATCGGATACGATTCCAGATACAGCCATGTGGGCTGCCGACTCAGATATGTTCATACTCGGACCAATAATCAAGATGCTGGCACAATTATTTTTTTAAAGGAGCATAGCCTATGATTAGAACACTCTCCGGCGACATACAAAAGACTGAACTTGGTTTTACCTACAGTCACGAACATATTGTCTGCCGTCCACCTTACTGGGTGGAGAAAAAAGAAGATGATTTACTGTTGGATGATAAAGAAAAATCACTGAAAGATGTCATGGATTTTAAAAATATGGGCGGTAGTACGATTGTCGATGCGACCGCTGTCGATTACGGCAGGGATGTCCAGAGCATTAAATATATTTCGGAACAGTCCGGTGTAAACATCATACTGACTGCCGGTTTTAATAAAAGTTTTTTATGGAAAGCAAAACTGCCGGACCATTTAAAAGAAGCGATTGGGGACTACACCACTTATGAAGACTGGATTGAATCGGCTTCGATTGATCAGTTAACTGCATTTGTCATCAGTGAAGTGGAAAATGGTATGGAAGGAACACCTCTTAAAGCTGGACAAGTGAAGTTCGGAACCGGATACAACAGTATCACTCCGCTTGAAGAGAAAACACTGCGGGCGGTGGCACGTGCCCATCACCATACGAAAGCCCCTATGCATTCTCATACTGAAGCAGGCACGATGGCACTCGAGCAGATTAAACTGTTAAAAGAAGAAGGTGTTAACTTAAACTATATGAGCTTCGGTCATATGGACAGAAACTTAGATCCGTACATTCATGAACAAGTCGCAGACACGGGTGCCTATCTGTCATTCGACGGCATTTCAAAAATTAAATATGCACCGGAAAGCGCACGGATTCAAGCCATTCTTGAACTTGTATCAAAAGGATATGAAAACCAGATATTAATCAGCGGAGATACCGCACGAAAAAGCTATTACAAACACTATTTGTATGGGCTCGGGTTATACAATATTATCGGAAACTGGGTGCCCCGCTTCATTAATGAAGCTAATCAGCAGGGATTTGACGGTGAAACATTAATTAATAAATTTTTTATCGAAAATCCCGCCCACTGTTTTTCTTTCAAGGAGTGATTGACTGATGATGTTTCAAAATGAAAACTCATATGACATTAAAGAAAAAATTAAATCCGCACCGGTGGCGATTCTGCCGGTCGGTGCTGTTGAGGCGCACGGTCACCACCTGCCGCTTGGAACAGATAATATTCTCGCAGAAATAATGGCAATAAAACTCGCAGAGAAAGTAGACAGCTTTGTTCTGCCGACACTGCCCTACGGTCAGGTTTGGAGTCTCAGAAACTTTCCGGGCAGCATAACTGTAAGTAATCAGTCGATTATCAATATGATTGTTGATATCGGCAAAAGCTTATATCAACAGGGCTTTAGTACTTTTGTGATGTTAAACGGACATCTCGGCAATCAAAATGCATTAAAGGACGCCGCAAGAGTACTGTATGATACAGTCCCTGAATTAAAAACATTTTACTTCTTTTATCCGGGGATGAACAAATATGCCGGTGAAATACGGGAAAATACCGCATCACATGATGTTTACTTTCATGCATGTGAGATAGAAACGTCTTACATGCTGTATCTGTCACCGACGGATGTTGAGATGGATAAAGCAGTCAATGATATTCCCGTCATCCCGATGGATGCCGATTCAACACCGACACCATGGGAGAATTTCACATCAAGTGCAGTTCTTGGCGATGCCACTGCTGCCACTGCTGAAAAAGGAAAGTATATATTAGAGCGTGTCATTATGAATATGGTTAATATATTATTAAACACAAAGGAAGATGATTATGATTCATGAGTACTTTAAAGAAGTGAGCCGTCTTTTGACAATGATTGAGGAAAATGAAATTAAAAACATGAAGACTGCGGCACAAATGATTTCAGATGTCATTCAAAATGATGGTGTTGTCTATATGTTTGGATGCGGACACTCGCACATTTTGACTGAAGATATGTATTACCGTGCAGGCGGTCTCGTACCGGTACAGCCCATACTGCATGGACCGGTCATGCTTCATGAGGGACCGGTCACCTCCTCAAAGCTTGAAAAGACGAATGATTATGCCCGGACATTTATCACGGGCTATCCAATCACAAGTAAGGATTTAGTTATTGTAATTTCTACATCTGGACGTAATCCAGTGCCGGTCGATGTTGCGCTTTATGCAGAAGATAAAGGAGCTAAAACAATTGGTATCACATCTATAGAGTATTCATCCCGTCACACTTCAAGGCACACGGACGGGAAAAAATTAATGGACTGCGTCGATTTGGTGATTGATAATCATGCACCGCCGGGAGACGCTGTGATGTCTCACCCCGATATCCAGGAAAAATTCTCTTCAAGCTCTACTGCGACAGGCAGTATGATTCTAAACAGTATTTTTTCTGAAGCCGTTTTTATCATGAAATCCACCGGCTATGAACCGCCGATATTCTTAAGCGGTAATTTAGATGGTTCTTCGAATCATAATCAAACACTCATCGACAAGTATAAAGAGAGGGTGAAACTGGATTAAATTAACAATATCAATTAAACGATTCAGTTAAAGTATCAACAAATATGTAATAAAACGAACAAGCATAATATTGACTATTAAAAAGTCAATATTATGCTTGTTTATATTTTCATACTTGGTTAATATTTACTTATTTTATTTCTTTGCTCTGAAAATAGATATGGAAAGCTTGAGTTTCTTTATCTAAGAAATCAAAGCAAATATATTACTGAATATCACTTCATTAGATAGAATGATATTCTTATTTGTTCTTTTCTGCAGCTCATTTTTAAACATTAAATTATATCCCATACAGTCACAGATGACATGATTCATTTCTAGATTATTCAATTCTTCAGCAACTCGGTCTATATCATCTTCTGTATAGTTATAAGGTGAAATATCCAAAATTACAGTATCTATTCCGACCTTGTCCCATTTTTTTATAATATAATCCACCTGTTTTTTATCCGGAACCAAAACACAGATTTTTTCATCAAAAACTGTACTTATTATATTTCCAACAAGTTTATCAGGATAAATAATAGGCTTAGTAGAATCAAAGAATTCAAACTCTCCTGTACATGCAATAAGAATAATATCTGTATCACCTTTCTCCAGTTCAGCAATAGTATCCTTCACCTTTTCTACAGCGAACGATTTATCGAGCTGAACCTGCCCACCGTCTTTTAATCTTGATACCAGTATATTGTCAGTCACAGGCTTTGGAAAATCATTTTTATATTCATCTAATATTCCAATATGTTCTATTATAATACTGCTGTTTTCTTTCAGAAATTCATTAAAATCGGTTCTCGGTGCCTGTCCGATAGTCACTAAACTCAATTTCATATTATCACTTCCAATACTATTGTATAGTCATTAATCATTAATAAAAGGTTCCTTAAATAAGGAACCTTTTACTATTACTCTTCTAATGAAATATTTGTGCCATTTGAACTGACGACATATATGGATCCATCTGCTGATAAATTAAATCCTTTAACGCTGTCACTGATACCAGTTGAAATATCCAGGTTATCAAGTTCAACTGTTGGATAATCCTGCATGATTAATTCCATCGCTTCCTGATATAATACCGCTCTTTCATCCTGATCAATTGTTTCAGTTACAGCTCGGTCCAGAAGTGCATCCACTTCAGGGTTGCTGTAGCCTTTACCGTTAGCGTTAGAACCGATTTGATCTGAATGGAATCTTTGATCCAGGAAGAAATATGGATCCGGATACCAGGACCATCCACCAATATTCATCGGTGCATTACCCTGACTGATTGTATCAGTTAAAGTTCCCCATTCGGAGACGTTGATATTTACATCAATATTTAGGTTTTCTTTCATCTGATCTTGGAAAATTGTCGCATAATTTGTTCTTGTATCGAGTACATATAAATCAATTTCAAAACCATCTGCATACTCTGTTTCCGCTAAGATTTCTTTTGCTTCTTCAGGATTGTATTCAGGTTTCAGTGATTCCAATGATTCATCGTAACCCCATGAACCTCTTGGCAGCGGCAGATAGGAAACTTCTCCTCCGCCCCACTGATGAACACCGTCAACAATCTGCTGTGTATCTGTCGCTTTTACAATGGCTTCCCTGACTTTTGGATCTGCTGTCGGTCCTTCTGTGAAGTTCATATCAAGGTAAGTAATTGATAGTCCGGGCGTTGATAATAATTCCAGCCCCTCTGTTGTTTCAATAATTTCCCTGTTCTGCCCGGTTACATTCGTTGCAATATGAATATCTCCGGAACGAATTGCATTCCCCATCATCGATTCATCTGAGATAAATTTAAATACCACACCATCCAAATAAGGCTCTTCACCCCAGTAATTCTCGTTCTTTACTAAGTTAACCTGTTGGCCTGTCTGCCAGCTGTCGAGTGTAAATGCGCCTGTTCCAATAAGGTTAGCTCCAAATGCATCACCATGTCCTTCAACTTCCTCCTGCGGGACAATCATATTGCCTGAGTCTGTCAGCATATTAATTAAAGCTGCATTCGGTTCTTCAAGATTCACAGCAACTTCAAAATCGTCAGTTACATCCACACTTTCTACACCAACAAGCCTGTTTTGTACAGACTCTTCGGATGATCGTTCAAGACTGTATTTAACATCTTCCGCAGTCATTTGTCTGCCGTCCTGATACTCACCTTCCTGGAAATATACATCGTCTCTTAATGTAAATGTATATGTCATCATATCCTCAGAAATTTCCCACTCTGTTGCTAAAGAAGGAACAATCTCCTCTAACTCCTGATCATATACTACAAGTGTATCACCAATCTGTCTCATAATTTGTGATTCATATACACCTGTATATAAAACCGGGTCTAACGTAGATGCATTTGATGAAAGTCCAATATTGAGTGTCCCTCCTGATGTCTGTTCTCCTTCTTCTCCACCTTCTTCACTTGTAGTTTCGGAATCTGAATTCGAACCACATGCAACTAAAACCAAAGCTAAAGCAAATACCAGTAAAAATTTTAGTTGTTTCATTTACCCCACCCCTATTTCATATAGTGAAATCAACATTTATATATTGAATTATAATGTATTATTACAGAAAAAATATTAATTGTAAAGTATATATTTTCATTTTTGAGAATAAAATGATTTTTCAGAATATATCTTTACACATTTATAAACTAATGATATATTTCATATAATAAAATCAAGATTCATATAATGAAAAGAGGGGTTATGATGACACGGTTTTTATTTAGAAGAATACTTCAGTTAATACCGACTTTGTTTGTAGTTGCAATTATTGTATTCTTCATCACACGTTTACTTCCGGGTAATCCGGCAGCAGTAATGCTTGGTCCACAGGCCAGTGTTGAAGATATCGAGAGATACTCTGAAGAGCTGGGATTGAATGATCCTATTTTTGTTCAATTTATCAATTACCTCGGAGACTTAATTACATTCAACTTTGGGAATTCGCTTTCATATAATGCACCAATTATTGATTTGATATTGGAAAGATTTCCAAATACTATTATCCTCGCTATGAGCGCATTAATACTTGCTGTATTAATTGGGGTCCCGGCCGGAATTATAGCTGCACGAAAACAAAATTCATTCATCGATTACATTATTACTACATTCTCATTGGTCGGTGTATCGATGCCTATCTTCTGGCTTGGAGTGATGCTTGTGCTGCTCTTTAGTGTCAATCTTGGAGTATTACCGGCAACCGGAATGGCAAACTTCATGGATAGCCCAGTAGAGTTTTTCAGGCATTTACTTCTCCCGAGCATTGCTTTATCAACCATTCCAATGGCAGAATTTGCAAGGATTATAAGGTCAAGTATGCTGGAAGTTTTAAAGCAGGATTATGTAAAGGCAGCAAAATCCAAAGGTATCAGCGAACGGGTTGTAATTTACAAACATGCACTGAAAAATGCAGTTACCCCGCTCCTGACCGTTATTGGACTGCAGTTTTCAAATTTACTTGGAGGTGCAGTATTAACTGAAACCATATTCAGCTGGCCGGGGATGGGACTTCTTATTGTTGATGCGATAGAACGCCGGGATTTTATCGTTGTTCAAAACACAGTCATTTTTATCGCATTAATCTATGTCACGATTAATTTAATTGTTGATATTTTATATAAAGTCGTGAATCCAAAAGTTAATTTTGATTCTAAAAAGGGGTGATGATTTATGAAAGATCCAAATATTTTAACTGATGAACAGATGTATGATGCTCATTATGCAAAATCAAAAAAGGAACAGTCTTTTTTCCGCAAGTTGATTAGAAATAGATTTGCAGCTATTGGTTTAATCGTTATCATCCTTCTAATTATTATCGCAGCATTTGCACCATGGATTGCCACACACAGTCCGAATTCAACACAAATTGGTAAATCGTTTCTACCAGCTGGAACTGACGGTCACCTGCTTGGTACTGACAGTTACGGCCGGGATATTTTCAGCCGGCTGGTATATGGGGCAAGAATTTCAATAATGGTCGGTATATCGGCTGTTGTATTTGGTGCAATTCTGGGTTCTTTTCTCGGATTGATATCCGGATATTTCGGAGGTGCCATTGATGCAGTGATTATGAGAATAATGGACGGTATGATGGCTTTTCCTTTTATACTGCTTGCAATCATTTTAATGACTGTTTTTGGTCAAGGTCTTACAAACGTCATTATTGCAATCGGAATTGCCAATATTCCCGGCTTTGCAAGAATTGTCCGCGGCCAGGTATTATCGGTAAAAGAAATGGAATATATTGAAGTATCTAAATCAATAGGTGCGAGCAGTGGCAGAATAATTTTTCATCACATCGTACCGAATAGTATTGCCCCACTGATTGTTTACGCAACGATGAGTGTCGCCGGAGCTATACTGTCTGAAGCAGCACTCAGTTTCCTCGGTCTCGGTGTTCAGCCGCCGACCGCAACCTGGGGAAGCATGCTTCAAGAAGGAAAGAACTTCTTAGTACTAAATCCTGAACTCGCAACATATTCAGGACTTGCAATCTTAATTACTGTATTAAGTATCAATATTTTTGGTGATGGATTAAGAGATGCGTTAGATCCAAAAATGAAAATATAGGCAGGTGAAATTAATGAATAACTATTTGTTAGAAGTAAAAAATCTTGAAGTTCAATTCAAATCAGGATCTATAGTGACGAAGGCAGTCAATGATGTCAGTTTCTCACTCGGTTCTAATGAAAATATAGGTATTGTCGGTGAATCCGGATCTGGTAAGAGTGTCACTGCAACTTCCATACTGAAATTAATTCCAAGTCCTCCCGGAAACATCTCAAAGGGTGAGATTTTATATCAGGGTGAAAACATTGTTAAGAAAAATGAAAGAGAAATGAGAAAAATACGCGGAAATGAAATATCCATGATTTTTCAGGATGCTTCTACAAGCTTGAATCCCGTATTCACTGTAGGCAACCAGCTGATAGAAGCCATTGTTACACACCAAAAGTTAGGTAAAAAAGCAACAAAACAAAAAGCAATTGAGATGCTTTCACTTGTTGGGATACCTGCTCCTGAAAAAAGGCTCGGAATGTACCCTCACGAGTTTTCCGGGGGGATGAAACAACGTGTAATGATTGCAATCGCCCTTTCATCAAATCCTAAATTGCTAATTGCTGATGAACCGACAACTGCACTTGATGTTACTGTACAGGCTCAAATGCTTGACCTTATGAAGTCTCTTCAAAATGAAATAGGGATGTCTATTATTATGATTACTCACGATTTAGGCGTTGTATGGGAAACATGCCAGAAGATGATTGTAATGTATGCAGGGAAAGTAATGGAATCCGGTGATGTAAAAGATATCTATAATAATCCGCTTCATCCGTATACATGGGGACTTCTTGATTCACAAATTACAAGTGAACAGGATAATGACAAGCCGCTGTCAACAATTCCGGGAAGCCCGCCTGATTTAAGTTTCGAATTAAAAGGATGTCCATTTGCAAAACGCTGCCCTTATGCAGCCGATAAATGTTTTGAAGAGATGCCGTCACTTGAAGCAGCAGACGGTTCTCATAAAGTCGCATGCCATTTTCAAGCGCCGAAACCACAGCTGATAAGAAAAAATAAGGAGTGAGTACTATGACCCAGACGATTTTAGAAGTCAATTCTTTGAAGAAACACTTTGACATTCCAAATAAAATCCCGCTTTTTCCAAGCAATCAAAGTGTTAAAGCTGTTGATGGTATCTCCTTCGATGTATATAAAGGTGAAACTTTAGGTATAGTCGGTGAATCTGGATGCGGTAAATCAACAGTTGCACGCATGATCAGTCAAATTATATCCCCTTCTGATGGTGATATAAAATTCAATAAACAAAATATCGTTGAACTGCACCGTAATGAATTAAAACAATTAAGAAAATCTATTCAGATGGTTTTTCAGGATCCATATTCTACATTGAATCCCAGAAAGAAAATTGGAGAACTGATAGAAGAACCTCTCGTTGTTCATAAAATCGGCACTAAAAAAGAACGTAAGGAGAAAGTGGAAGAGTTACTTGAAACTGTCGGTATTAATAAACGCTTTTATGATCGGTATCCTCATGAATTTTCCGGCGGTCAGAGACAAAGAATTAATATAGCACGAGCACTTGCACTGAACCCCGACATCATTGTATGTGATGAACCGGTGTCTGCTCTGGATGTTTCTATTCAGGCCCAAGTATTAAATTTACTTCGAAGTCTTCAACAGGAATTTAATTTAACATATATTTTTATATCACATGATTTAAATGTTGTCAGATATATTTGTGACAGAATTGCTGTGATGTACTTAGGTAAAATTGTAGAAATCGGCACTTATGAAGAAATATATGAAACACCTAAACATCCCTATACAAAAGCATTATTAGCTTCAATTCCAAAAGAAAGTCCTTTTGATGATATTGACAGGATTCCTTTGAAAGGAAATATACCCAGCCCAATTAATCCACCTTCCGGCTGCTCATTCCATGAAAGGTGTCCTTTCGCTATAGAACAATGTACTAAAGATATACCTGAATTGCTGTCTAACGAAGGAAACAACCATTTGGCTGCCTGCCATGTGGTCAATAATAAGGAGGAAAATAAATGACTTTAAAACACGTAATGAACCTTTTTGACATAATGGATGATATTAATGTAGATGGTGAAAGTGTAAAAAAATATTTGCAAAAATTTAATGATAAGATAGATGTTCACGTTTCCAAAATTACGGATGAAGAAGGCAGTACAGACTTTGTGAAAGTAATTGTCCCCGGCAGTTCAGGGAGGCTGTCCGGCGGCAATGCCCCAACATTAGGTATAGTCGGCAGACTCGGTGGTATCGGCGCCAGACCAGAAATGGCAGGTTTTGTTTCTGATGGAGACGGAGCACTGGCAGTAATGTCCGCTGCTGCGAAGCTTCTTGATATGCAGAATAAAGGGGACACGCTTACAGGAGATGTCATCCTTACGACACATATCTGTCCTAAAGCACCTACTCAACCTCATGACCCTGTTCCATTTATGGGCTCTCCCGTTTCCATCGAAACAATGAATAAATATGAAGTGACTGATGAAATGGAAGCAATTCTGTCTATCGACACAACTAAAGGAAACAGGATTATTAATCATAGAGGATTTGCAATTACACCTACTGTAAAAGAAGGCTATATTTTAAAAGTTAGTGATGACTTACTGGATATTTATGAAAGGGCTACCGGAATACTTCCGAAAACAATGCCGATAACAACACAGGACATTACTCCATACGGTAATGACATTTTTCATATCAATAGTATACTACAGCCTGCAGTAGCAAGTAACAGCCCGGTTGTTGGTGTGGCGCTCACAACAGAAACTGCAGTGGCAGGATGCGGGACTGGAGCCAGTCATATGACGGATATTGAATCTGCCGGAAGATTTGCCATTGAGGTAGCTAAAGAATACGGACAGAAAAAATGTTCTTTTTACAATGAACAGGAATTCAAACTTATAACAAAATTATACGGCAGCATGTCACATTTACAGGCTGCAACTCAAAAAGAAGGGGCACAATAAATGAATATCAATAAATTAAAAGATGAACTATTCCAATATGTTGATGACCATTCAGAAGATTTAATTGAATTATGCAGCAGACTGATACAATTCCCAAGTGAAAATCCTCCCGGTGACACAACAGATATAACGAATTTTATCGAAGATTACTTAACAGAATCCGGTCTTAATATTGAACGGTACGAATCAAATGATAAGATGTTCAACTTAGTAGCAACTACTGGTGAAAAATCAATGGAATATAATAATCTGATTTTCTGTGGTCATTCTGATGTTGTACCTGCTGGTGACAAAAGTAAATGGTCTTTTGATCCATTTTCTGGGGAAGTTAAAGACGGCTGGCTTCTTGGCCGCGGTGCAAGTGATATGAAGGCAGGTCTTGGGGGATTAATTTTCGCAACTGCGTTATTAAGCAGAAAGAACATCGAGCTACCAGGATGCCTGACCCTGGCCATTGTTCCCGACGAAGAGACCGGCGGCGAGTTTGGTGTCCCATGGATTCTTGAAAAGGATTTAATTGCCGGTGACGGCTGCTTAATTGCTGAGCCTTCCTCACCTCAAAATCCGACAATCGGTCAAAAAGGATCTTATTGGTTCAAACTCACTACCTACGGTACACCAGGCCATGGCAGCCTTTCCCCACTAGCCGGCGGTAATGCGATTGTGGATTTGATTGCAGCTGTTCAGGAAATACGAAAATTATGGGATATTGATATTACAATTCCCAATGAAATAAGACCTTTATTGAAAGAGTCAAAAAGATATATGCAGGAAGTTGAAAAGGAGAGAGAAGAATTTTATCCAGTTCTTGAACATATTACTGTAAATATTGGTAAAATTGAAGGAGGGACAAAATCAAATGTCATTCCGGAAAAATGTACTGTCGAAATTGACTGTAGACTGCCTTTTGGAATCACCCAGGATGAAGTGACTGAAAAAATTTCAGAATTACTTGCCCCGTTGAATATAGATTACGAAATCGAACGATTTGGTTTTAAAAGTAATGCGAACTACACTCCTGCAGACGATCCTGTTTGTAAGAGTATTACCGATAATATTGAAGTTGTAAGCGGAAAAGAAGCTTATGGTGTAATGCAGTGGGCAAGCAGTGATGCAAGACATTTCCGCGACTATAATATTCCAGTTTTACAATACGGACCTGCTCACCTCTCTACTATACATGGATATGATGAAAGGGTCCGAACGGAGCAGATTATTACATGCTGTAAAGTTTATCTTGGGGCAGCAATTGATTATCTCTATACTACTAAATAGATTTGAGGCGATGCGAATTGTTAAAAACGCTAGATCTTTCATTAAAAGTACTTGAACTCTTTAAAGAAAGAAATGAATGGTCACTTAAAGAACTTTCTGAGTATATGGATGAGAACACGACCAAAATATATCGTATTGTTGATACCTTAGAAAAAAGAGACTTTCTAAAAAAAGATGCTAATACAAAACGATACAAGCTGGGTGTTGGAATACTGGAACTCGGAAATAAAGTGAATTCAAATTTTGAATTTAAAGAGATCATACACCCCTACTTACTTTATTTAACTGAAAAGACTGGAGAATCTTCATTTTTTACAATTCTCGAAGATAATCAGGCACTGACATTAGATGCTGTTTCAGGAAAAGGGCGCATTAGATACGCAGTCACAACAGGCAGTACCGCACCACTGTATGCAGGTGCATCGTACCGGTCAATCTTAGCCTATCTCCCCGGCTATCTGATAGACGCAACTTTATCGAACCGAATTGAACAGTTTACTAAAAACTCGAAAACCAACCCAAATCTTATAAGACAGGACTTGATTTCAATTAGAGAGAACGGTTATGCAATTTCACATGGAGAACTGACCGAAGACGTGATTGCAGTTGCCGTACCAATATTTATAGGTGGAAAGATTATTGGCTCTCTCACCGTCTCCGGACCTGCATACAGAATTACTGATAAAGACGTAGACAGCTATATTCAAATTTTATTTGAAACAAAGAAAATTATTGAAATGAATGAACAACTGCTGAAGATTGTTTAATTATTAAGGGACTCTTCTATTCAATGTAGAAGAGTCCCTATTAATAATATTTTTATCATCTATTTCTATGTTTAGATGTTAAATTCTGTTACCCCTGGTTCTATTGTAACCATTCTCATAAGATTTATAATTCTTTATAAATGTTCTTTCCAGCTCATTTAATGAATTAAAACCACTTTTTTCAAGAGAAACCATTCTAATCATCCACTTATCTCCATACTTATAATCCGCATACACATCTCCATTTCCCCGGCCCGCAAAGTGATTATATACTCTATCATAAACTTTTTTACCCTGTCCGATATAATATAGATCCTTGGATTTATTGTGCAATATGTATATCCCGGAAAAGTTATAATTCTTTGAATACAGTAATTCTCCCCTTCCTCTTTGATTCATTTTTCTAATCTCTAAAAACTCTTCTGGAGAAATTTCGACTGCATTAACAGTCAGCCTCTCCACTTTATCTCGAATCATCCTATTATATTCTTTGGTTTTCTGATACTCATTAATACTAAGAATGATATACAGTACAACACTACCAATAAATAAAAATATTGCTATGTAAAGGAGACTATCAAAGAAATTAAAGAAACCTAATAATTCGTCCATCATATCAACTCAATTCTTTAATAATTTTTAAACTTTAATCATTAGTCGATAAATAAGTCACCCGGCGACAAACCGATTTCTCAATTCACCAAGACTTTCAATTTTTATCACAACTTCATCGCCTTCTCTTAAATACACCTGATCCGCTTCATCACGCCCCATTACGACACCTTCCGGCGTACCTGTCAAAATAATATCCCCGGGCTTTAATGTCATATGTCTCGATACATAGCTGATAATCTCCTCACAGTTAAATATCATATCTGACGTATTTGAGTTTTGACGCAATTCCCCGTTTACTAGAGTCTGGATTTTTAAGTTTCCGGGATTTTCTATTTCATCACTCGTTGTGATATACGGTCCGACAGGTGCAAAGCCATCACTAGTTTTACCGAGCAGCCACTGTACTGTACGCATTTGAAGATCTCTTGCCGACAGGTCATTTGCCATCGTGTATCCGAACACATAATCAAGTACATCTTCTTGTGCTATATCTTGTCCTTCACTGCCGACTACAATCGCAAGTTCTGCCTCATAATCCAGTTTTTCCGTCACTTTGGGAATTTTAATTTCCTCACCGTGCCCTGCCAGTGCGTTATTAAATTTGCTGAATAAAATCGGGACTTCAGGATAAGACATGTCTGTTTCAACCGCATGTTTTCTGTAATTTAACCCGACACAGATTATTTTTTCAGGACTAGTTACCACCGGTCCAAAACGACATTCACTTTCTTTATATATGTAAGCCTCATTCTCTGAATAAGAAAGATTCTCTACGTATTGAATCAGTGCTTCATCATTCGATTCAATACTTTCCTCCACACTTTTCGGTACTGTTTCATCGGGATATATTTCAAGTGCCTCGTTTATGTTAATCACAATTCCATTATGATATACGCCGAGTTCACTCTTATTATTAATCAAATTACAAATTTTCATGTGTATTCCTACAAGATTTTAAATATGACTGATTAGCCGGCGATATTTCTGACTATTTCATCAAATTATAACATGAATCATATGAGTTCTGTGTGCCGCACTTTACATCGTGCTCCTTCTTCTATACCATTAAAAGTGAAATGAAAACTACATACTTGAAGCACTAGGGGCGCTGTTTTATAACGGCTGAGACGAATCAATCGGACCCTCAACTACCCGATCTGGATAACACCAGCGTGGGGAAGTGCAGTTCTGTTCAAACATTGAATCGTTGATAAACATGGACTGCATTCCCTCTGGAATGTAGTTTTTTATTTCCAAAAATAATTTGGAGGTTTTATGAATGTCAGAAGAAGTCTGCAGTACAGAAAGAATTGCCGGGGCACAGTTTAACTTAAGTGTTATGAGTGATGATTTTAAAGAGATTATTTTAGGAGCACTTGCTGAAGTTGATACTGCCAATGTTTGGAAAGATACGGATGATGTTTCAACATGTGTGCGGGGGAAACCCGTTCATGTATTTGATGTGGTCAAAGCGATTTATCTGCATGCTGCTAAAACAGGTGAACACGTGGAAATGAGCGGTACTTTTTCAATCGGCTGCCCGGGTGACAGTTCCGGCGATACGTACATGGATCGAGGCGATACGCCGGCAAATGAGGACAACGCATCTTCAGTATCTCAAAAAGCAGGCTGTAAATTTGCATTATATCCGCTGAACACCGGAAACTACATGGACGTTATTTATGAACAGATTGACTTGTCCAAAGAGCAGAATGTCACAGTCACTCCGAGCCATTATGCGACACGTCTCGACGGTGAAGTGAATGATATTTTCAGGGCTCTTCAAAACGCATTCATCAAAGTTCAAAATGTTGTCAGTCACACGACCATGACATTTACCATTTCTGCAAACAGCCCGTCGAGTAAACAATAATCACTGCCGCTGCCACTTCCGGCAGCGGTTTTTACTGTCCGCCGTGAAATACCTGACGCAGGAATGCACCTTCCGGCACCTGCAGCGTATCATATGATTCAAGGAATGCCCTGTTGTCATATTCAACTTCGTTTAGTTCAATCTTTATCTCTCCTTGATTGAGCCCCACCACAGCATACCTTGCCGTCGGTTTGTCATGACAGCCAAGCGCACCCGGATTTAAAAAGATCGTCGCTTCATTTTTAACACAGTGTACTGGATGATGGTGTCCGAAACATATTAAATCCTGAGGACAACCGTCAAACAAACGCATGATGCTGTCATCCTTCTCAGAAACAATACTGCTGAACGGATCTTTGCTGATATGAAAATCTTTCTTTTTATCATCCATATGATAATGGGTAAATAAAATCTTCTTCCCGCAGGAAGTCACCTCCATTGTGCGCGGCAGCTCACTCATTTTCTGTATGAAGGACCGCTCCATCCTACTCGCAATCCACTCATGATGCTTTCTAGAGGCTGCGTGACTTTTTGGGTATGGTTCTCCCTTTAATAAAGCAAGTACCGCTTCATCATGATTACCCGTAATCATTGACACATCACTCCGGTCAAAAAACATTTCAAGAACTTCATTTGTATCCGTCCCAATTGCTATAATATCGCCTGTACAATATATATGATCAACATCTTTTCTGTCATCAATCTTTTTTAACACCTCTTTTAATGCCGGTGCGTTACCGTGAATATCTGTAATTAATGCGAATTTCATTTGGCTCACCTATCAGTCTGACTTAGAAAAATCATATCACACTTCAATAACTGCAGACGTGGATTAGGTAAATAGTATCGCCCGACTTCCTGTGAACATTCATCTATTACTAATATGACTGTAAATCGCTTTCCAGTCCGTGTTGAAATATTTACGTACAATAAACACTGAAGCAGCAGTCATTTCTGTTTCTTTAGATGAATCGAGCTCAATATTATATTCTTTCATAAATTTAAGGAATGCATCAGAGAATGGTTGATACTGAGGATTTTCAAAAATAGAAGTTTTGTAAACAGAAGTTTTTAAATCAAAAAGGTATTTAAAGAATTCATTGATACCGTAGGGGAAATCATACATATCTGACGGAAAATTAATATCATCAGGATGGTAAAAAAGAATGTCGAGTATATCTTCATTGGTAAAATAATGGATGGATTCGAGAGGGATTTCAAAAGTGGATGGGTTGATTTCTTCAATGTTAAAAAATTTGCGACTCGTATACTGAAAGATATAGGTCTTTGTATCATCTGAGGTGAGAACAAAAAAATCAAGAAGAAAATCAAGGTCAATAATGTCTAAATCATCAAGATGACTGCTTTCTTTTAAATCGAATGTCTCAGGTTCATCAAATATCGTACTAACGTAACCGTCTTCCGACATCGTTCCCTGTTTGTAGTAAACACACCAGGGGGCATTCGTGTCATTGAAATGCAGAGACTTATTATGCATTTCACCTTTTAATACTAATTTAGGTTTGTCCATATAAGCATCACTCCTCCCTTATTAATATACCCTGAAAAGTAGAATATTAAGCCAGTTTCAGATTTTCTTTAGAAGAAATAATCTGTAAATGATAAAAAACTATACATAGTATGAATGCATCATATTATGTACAGTTTTTCAAATAAATTTCTTTAATTCATTTTTCAGCTTTAAAAAATCGAACTCATCTCTTTTCCTTTTTTCAAAGCCTCTTCAGACAATGGTTTTTTAAGGAAGCCAATAATACAACATGTAATCACAGACCCGATTAAAATACATAAGATATACAGGAATGGGCTGTTACTCGCAATTGGAATAACGAATATACCGCCGTGTGGTGCTCTTAATGATATATCCAGAGCCATACATATAGCACCACCGACTGCTGCCCCGATAATATTTGCTGGAATTACCCGCAATGGGTCTGCAGCGGCAAATGGTATTGCCCCTTCTGTAATAAAGCTTGCACCAAGTACATAACTCGCTTTACCCGCTTCACGTTCTTGAATCGTAAATCTATTCTTAAAAACAGTAGTTGCAAGTGCAATCCCAATTGGTGGAACCATTCCGCCAACCATCAAAGCTGCGGATGGTTCAAAAATATTAGCAGCAAACATTGCCAATCCAAAAGCTGAAGCGGTTTTATTAATCGGGCCGCCCATATCAGAAGCCATCATTCCGGCAAGTAAAGCACCTAATAAAGCTGCATTCACGCCCGTTAGACCAGTTAACCACGTCTCAAGGAACCGATTGAGTGCGGACATTGGCGCATTTAATATAAAGAACATGAATGCACCGACAATGAACGTGCTTAGAAGCGGAACAATGAGTATGGAAACAAGTCCCTGGAACGATTTTGGTATTTTTCTCATTGATTGACTGATATACTTTGCTGCGAATCCGCCGACAAAACCTGCAATCATCCCTCCAAGGAATCCAGCTTCTCCGATATTAGCCATCATACCGCCGATCATAGCAGGTGCCAGTCCCAGTTTGCCTGCAATACTATATCCGATAAAGCCGGCTAAAATTGGAACCATCAGAGCAAAGGCCGCTTCTCCGCCAACCTGACTGAAGAAATGAGCGAATCTATTATACTCATCACTTGCCGGATCTGCTGCGAAAATTCCAAACATAAATGATATTGCGATGAATATTCCACCGACAACAACAAATGGAATCATATAGGATACACCGCTCATAATATGCTTATAAAACTGTAATCCTGTTTTTTCTTTCTCTTCTTCCACTTTTTCTTCCTGAACATATGTTTCATTTTCTTTTATATCGTAGGACAATGCCTTGTTAATCAGTTCATCTGCATGATTAATAGCTCTTTTAACGGGAACATCTACATATTTTTTCCCTTCAAACTGAGATACATCCACGTTTACATCATGAGCAAGAACAATAGCATCTGCTTTTTTAATATCACTGCCGGTCAGTGTATTTTCCGGGCCATTTGCACCGTTGGTCTGAATCTTCACTTTCATCCCCCGTCTGCGTGCAGCTTCTCTTAAAGCTTCTGCAGCCATATACGTGTGCGCAATCCCTGTCATACAGGCTGTGATACCTACTAAGTATTTATCTTTATCGTGAGAATCGATTTCTTCAACATTATTCTTTGACTCCTGCTCTTCAACAGCTTCCATGATTTCTTTTTCCGTAAGAGCCACTAACAATTTCGCCCGAAATGTTTCGTTCATCAGGAAAGTAGATAATCGTGACAGCAATTCTAAATGTTCATCCGAAGCATTTTCAGGTGCAGCAATCATGAAAACCAGATTGGTGTGCTGACCACCGTAATTAATTCCCTTTAGAGTTCTTCCGAAAATAATTGAAGGTTTTTCAATGGAATGATCTTTAGCATGAGGAATTGCCACACTATATCCTACTGCTGTAGAAATCTCATTTTCTCTTTTCATAACAGCTTTTTTAAATGACTCTGAATCCGTTGTCATCCTGTTTTTTTTCAGTCTTTCGACCATTTCATCAATGGCTTCTTCCTGACTTTCCGCCCTCAAATTTAAAATGATATTTTCCTCTGTGAGAATATCAGTAAATTTCATAGTTTACCCTCCAATCATCATTTAATATAATGACTTGCATTTCCTGTAGAATTAAATAAATCCATCTTCTTTTTGACTACCTCTTTGGCAGCATTTCTGGCACTCGGCATAATAACATCTGGTTCATAAGCTCCTGTATTTTCTGATAAAAATGTTCTCATCTCTTTGAAAAAAGCATTTTTCATATCTGTAGACAGATTAATCTTAGAGACACCGTGGAGGTAGGTCTGGGAAATTTCTTCGTCTTTATTATCGCTGCCCCCGTGGAGAACTAAAGGAATATCAACCTGTTCATGAATTTTCTCGAGCAGATCTAATTTCAGTTCAGGCTTACCGCTGTGTTTATACTGTCCATGGGATGTTCCAATTGCAACAGCAAGTGTGTCTACGTTTGTTGCATCAACAAATATTCTGGCATCTTCCGGATCTGTATACAGAATTTCATCTGCGCCGCCTTCCGAACTGCCTTCATTAGAACCAATCGTTCCAAGTTCCGCTTCAACAGAAACATTAACAGAATGAGCAAGTCTCACTACTTCTTTTGTAACTGCGATATTATCTTCAAAAGAAGCATGAGAAGCATCAATCATAACGGACGTAAAACCATTACGAATGGCACGCATAACATCTTCTACCGAGCCGCCATGGTCTAGATGAATTACTACAGGCACATGGGTACGGTGGCATATCTCTCTAACATATGCTAAAAACTCATCACCGAGCAGCTCAATTTCATTTGGATGAATCTGTATAATCGCAGGTGCGTTCTGTTCTTCTGCGGCCTCAATTACCACCCTGACAAATTCACTGTTCGCAACATTATATGAACCGACAGCAAATTGGTTTTCATAAGCAACTTTCAATAACTCTTTCATATTCATTAACATTAAAATACACTCCTCAATTAAATTTTATTCCAGCAATATATAAATTCTTCTTTTGTACTCATCTTTACAAGTTCCATTACATTTCTAATGTTCTTTGTCTTTTGAAAAAATTCCGTAAATATATACTCATTTCTTTCCACATCATTCGACGGCAGATAAATGATAATCAGTTGAACCGTTTCACTTCCCCAGTCAATCATCTTCTTGTTAATACCAATCATTACTTCTTCTTTGTATTCTTTTATGCCGAAATATGGATGCGGGAGGGCTACAAGATTACCAATAGATGTATAGGACATTTCTTCACGTTTCATCACAGCTTCCAAAAATTCTTCTCTGTGATTTAAAGCCAGTAAAGTACTTATAGCATCAAATGGACTGTCTTCATCAATCCAGTGAATCGTTGCATGATCCATAATTGAATTTTGAGATTCAAGTAAAAATCTTATTTTCTTAATTTCACCCTTCTGCAGACCATTCTGGACCATGATAATATTTCTTTTATGTTCTAAAGTTACAGGCAGATCTATAGCAATGTACAAATAGGCATCATCAAAAATATATTCTTTTGAATATTTTTCAACTTTCACAATTTCTAATTCATTAAAATAAGTGGCAATTTTTGATGATAGAAGCTTAGCCCTCTCATAATTTCTGTTGTAAAGAATAATTGTTTTTATCCTTTTTTTAGTTTGTGATTCAAAGATATTTTGAATATGATAAGCAAGGTATGCTATCTCGCTATCCTGTATTTCAACTTTAAAATCCCTTTCAATTTCCATAGCGATATTAGAAGCGATACTGAATGAGAAAAAATATTCGGATTTTGTCTCTTTGACAAACGGATTATAAATAAGCAGCTTATGAGATACAGGATAAATAATCCGGTAAATGTGATTCATGATATTCGTTCTAAATTTCTTTTCCGAATGTGTCGGTACTTTATACACTTCCTCTATTCTCTTTAAAATCCGCTCGATTTTATCAATGGTTTCAGTATCCCTTTTCTCTGAATGATTTTCTTCCAGATCCAAGTGCAGAGACATTAAATAATTCGTCAGAAATACACTTTCATTTTTTGAAGCGTTTACAAAATGACGCAGCCCTTGATAAATTTCAGCTGCTACTTCCGCCTCTTTAAATTTTTGGAAGGCTTCTTCTTCATCGGAATCAATTGAAACACCATTCCCCTGACTGAGACGGAATACCATAATAATCAGCTGAACTGATATTTTTTTATACATTAGAAATTCAAGGTTTAAGTCAAATTTGATATTAATTTCCTCTATTAAATTCAAAATTCCCTCGATAACTGATTCATCAGCCCAGCTGCTGAAATTCTTTATCACAAAGTCTTTATACACTTCTTTTTTCAATGAAATAGAGGTGAACAGATTTTCAAGAAGTACACGCTGCTGTATTTCCGTTCCAATCAGTTTGATTCCTTTAAATACTTTAGTATCGATTGATGCATCTACACCAAGTTGTTCCATGTCAGATGTTAATTTTTGAATTCTGCTCCTTATGGTCTGTGGTGAATAAAAGAATTTATCTGCAATTTCATCATATGTTGTATAGTCTTTTTGCTCCATAAGAAATTGTATGATTTCAAAGTCCAGCAATGTTTCTTCAAAATCATCACTCCCAAGGGAAGATAAATTTAAAGATTCTGCCTGAAGCCTGTATCCTTCAGCAGAAGAAACAATAGTAACCTGATTTGCTTTTTCATTAATCTCTTTTATATAGTTTCTAACTGTCCGATCCGTCACACCTAAAACTTCGGCAATCTTTGATGATGCTGTATACGAATCACCCTGATCTGCAAGAAATTCAACCAATTGATTGTGTTTCTTAGCCACCTGATTCACCCTTTCCATGTCTCTAATTTAATTCATGAGACAGCACTCCGCTATAATATAGAAATTTCCTTTGTATAGGAAATTTTATCTGCATGCGGTTTCAAAATGCTTATTTATTAAATAAAATGCCTCTCTGTCTGAGTGTTCATCATAGACTGACACTGCAAATAGAGAGGCATTAAAAATCATATTCTTTTATTGAGATTTACTTTACATCAACTGTTCTTTAAACATGTCGTCATAATAAGACAGTGTAAACACTGAATAGAATGATACAAGCGGTGTTTTCAGCGTCTGTTTTTTCCATGATGCTTCGAACGCATTATTGATATTGTAATCAAGCACTACATCATAAAACGTTTCATCATAAATTTTACTTAAAATGTGGGGATTACTGTTCATCAGTTCTGTGATAACGACCTTTAATGTTTCATTGATCTGCCCCACATTTTCTTCAATCAGGCGTAAGAAGGGCTCAATTCCTTTGTTGAATTCAATTACCTTTTCACGAACCTCACCGTTGATTTTTTCAAGGTCTTCCGGAAGCTGGAGCTGATAGAAATCAAGCTTTGAATTTTCAAGAGTAAATTTTTCAAGGGTCTCCTGTTCTTCAGCGTAGTGCAGGCTCCCGTCTGTATAAATGCCGTGGGTGCTCTGCATCAGTGACAGTTTTAAAATATCCACTCTGACAAAAGTCCGGCATAACTCCACTGCAGAAAGATGGTTAAAGCCTTCTTCTTTAAAATTCTCCTGAATTTCCTTGAAGTACGCGAGCTCTTTATCCATCATTTCAGGCAGCCGTGTCGCACGGTATATGAAACTTCTATAGTCTTTCTGGCTTAAAAGTTGTTCTTTGGCTTGTTTATAACTTTCCATAAAATCCTCTTTTCTCTCAAATGTTCACAGTCCCTATTTTAACACACGAAACAAACAACCGCCGTGTCTTTTCGTTATTCCTCCGAATCAATTCTGGGTTCAAAATGATTCCTGAACTTCACAACAAAAGACAGTGTCAAAAATACCGTCTACAGTTCGATGACTGACGCCGCCATTTACTCGTCCATGTTTCCGAACAGATTCGAAATTCCGGTACACCCCCATTCACCTCCCCCGAATTGGGCTGTACTTCAAACACTGATTTATCAATACTCTCAACTGACGACTTTTAGTCAAACAAACATCAGATAATAACCACCGTTGAATTTTCTCTTTTTACACTGCAATTCAAAATTTAAGGTTGACTGCACATTCAAATTCTTATAGTGTAGAGAACGGTTTGTTTTTAAATATACTGCTTTTAGATGGAGAATAATTTTTATTTAAATCGCCATTAACGATGAAGCAAATGAATAAACAATAAAATTTGTATGAAAGAAGGGATTATTTGAATCAATTTAAAAAGACCAAAGATAAGATTGACTGGCCCGTATTTATTATCAGCGGCGGGACACTTCTGGTTTTCATTATCGGTGGGATTATCAACCAGGAATTTGTAAATAATATTGTTAACTGGCTGTTTAACTTCTCCGCGACCTATTTCGGCGGTATGTATCAGGTTATTTTACTTATCACCTTTATCATTGCCTTAATATTAGGATTCTCAAAATATGGTAAAATTCGACTCGGTAAAGCCGATAAACCCGAACTGAGTACATTCAGATGGATTTCTGTTATTATGTGTACACTCCTTGCCGGAGGCGGAATATTCTGGGCAGCGGCTGAACCAATCAGTCATTTCCTTGAAGTACCTCCCCACTATGAAGGAGTTGAAGCAGGGACGCTTGAGGCTGTGGTTCCGGCACTCGCAACGAGTTTTGTTGACTGGGGCTTCCTTGCGTGGACGATACTCGGTACACTCGGCACTATCGTATTTATGTACGCCCATTATCATAGAGGTGCTCCGCTTAAACCGAGATCATTACTCTATCCGATTCTCGGTAATAAGTTTTCCGAGAAAAGTGTTGTCGGTACACTGATTGATGCATTTTCAATCATCGCAGTGGCAGCAGGTACTATCGGCCCGATTGGTTTCCTCGGACTCCAGGCAGGCTACGGTTTTAATACTTTATTCGGTACACCGGATACATTTCCGGTGCAGGCACTGATAATCACTATTGTGGTGATTATTGCGGCGATTTCTGCGGCGACTGGTGTATATAAAGGGATTCAGCTTTTAAGTACGTATAATGTTATTTTATCCATCGGGCTCGTCGTCCTGGTACTTATTATCGGTCCCGCGATGTTTATCTTTGATAATTTCATCGAATCATTCGGTGTATACGTGAAAGACTTTATTACCACCAGCACATTCAGAGGCGATGAAGGCTGGCTCGGTGCATGGACCGTATTCTTCTTCGCATGGTTCCTCGGTTACGCGCCGATGATGGGAATTATGGTTGCGCGCGTTTCAAGAGGACGTACTGTCCGTGAGCTTGTAATGGCGGTCGCAATTATCGCACCGATTGTCACAGCGTTCTGGTTTACGATTTTAGGCGGCACAGGTATCTTCCAGGAGTTGATGAATCCAGGTGTTATCTCTGACGAAATCGCAACCGGTGGTGTTCAGGCAGCCATGATCGCAACCACTGAGCAGCTGCCGATGAGTACTATTCTCGGACTTTTATTTATGATTGCGACATTGGTATTCGTTCTGACAACAGTCGATTCCATGGCACTCTCCATCTCTATGGCCATCACAGGTCAGGGTGACCCGTCCGTAGCAATGCGTGTATTCTGGGCAGTCGTGATGGGTGCTGTTGCGATTATTCTGTTAAACATCGGTGAAGACAGCATCGATTCACTGCAGTCCTTTATCGTTGTGACCGCACTTCCTGTTGCGTTCCTGATGATTACAACCTTCTGGACCGCACCGAAAGTGTGCAGAACACTCGCTGAGGAACAGAACATCATCCCTAAATCAAAAACAAATAAGTAATTTCAGTGGAATAAAAACCACCGGCCAAAGTGACATCAAAAACAGTTGTTTTGATGTCACCCGTGCGGGTGTTTTTTTTATCTCTAAATTTTACAGTTCTCTGTATGACACAATTTCTATTTCTAAGTCACGGAGCTTTTCCGCAACTGCCGGGTCAGTGAGCATTGCGGTTTCCTGTGTCCTCGGGATTAACAGGGATGAATGCTTCAGTATATAATCATCCAAATAACCCGGGTGGCATATCATCATCTCAACACCATCTTCATGAATATTTGACATGATTTTATCTAAGGTCCGGTAAGGATCATAGTCTTCTTTCATACTTTCCATCGTCAAGTATACTTTCGTTGTACCGACAGTAATCCATGCATCATCAGACAGTGCATTCGGCCCCTCACCTTCTGGAATGCCTGAATATTTAAGCCCGTGAACCTCTGCGAAATGTTCCATTGCCTCAAAAAATACCGGGCTGTTTACCGCATGTCCTTCAAAGTAATCCGGCTTTCTGTCAAATAACTCTATAAACTTCCGGTACTGTGCCTCTATCTCAATCAGCACTTCTTCTTTCACAACAAAATCATCGGAACTTCTATATTCTTTTGATGATTTAAACATATCGTCATGACCTGTAAGTGATGGAATATCTTCAGGCTTTGACAACGGCTTTCCGGCAGAAATATTCGTATGCAGGCTGAATGCTGCCGGTGTATCGATTAATAACTCTACACCGTGCAGAGTTGCCGGCATATTGACCATTACGCCGACACTCATCACGAGTCCCTCTTTCACCGATTTTTCAATACCGTAATTCACCGCTTCAGAATACCCTAAATCATCCGCCCTGAATAAAATACGTTTCATTACTTCTCCCCCCTTCCTTTACTCTATTCTACATGAGCAGTCTTAAAATAACAGACGATTCCACCATCATAATTCATTGCTATTCCACTTTATTTTCATATATAATGAACGTATATCAAAAATAACAACGTTGTTATCGGAGGAGAAAAATGAGTACTTTTAAGAAATTATCTCATCAGGACAATACACTTGTACTTTATGATGATGTACTGTCAGTCTATGCAGAAATCCGTGTGCTGGAAGCATCCGTGATTAATGTCAGAGTCAATAAAAATAAAACAATTGAGCTTCCGACGTGGACGATTACACCGGGAGATACAGAACTGCCGTTTGAAGGATTGTCACGGAATCATTTGGAAGCGTTCTCTCTGCCTGCTTATGAATGTGTTGAAACAGACCATGAAATAACGATTACTACTTCTGCCCTGAAGCTTTTAATTCAAAAAAATGGTTTTTATTTAACGTGGTATCAGAAAAATTCAGACGGTCAATTCGAGCAGGTGATGCGGGACCGTCATACCCAGAGCTACCAGCATCACCTTGGTGATAATCAGCCGACGTGCCATTACCTGATGCGGAATATTGATGATAAATATTTCGGTCTCGGCGAGAAGTCAGGCGGGCCGGATCGTCACGGCAGAAGGCTCCGCATGAATAATATTGACGCGATGGGCTACAATGCAGAAACTACAGATCCGCTGTATAAGCATATTCCGTTTTATATTACGTATATGCCGGCACTGAAACAGTCCATCGGTATTTATTACGATGACTACCAAAACTCGGTGTTTGACTTCGGTCAGGAGCTTGACAATTATCACGGTCACTACCGTTATTTTGAAACGAACAGTACGTTCCTTGATTATTATGTGATTGCCGGGCCGCGTATTAAAGAGGTCACTGAGCGTTTCAGCTGGTTAACAGGAAGACCTGCTAAAATGCCGGAATGGGCATCTATGTATTCAGGCTCTACGATGCAGTATACCGATATGCCGAACTCCCATGAGCGTTTGAGTGACTATTTGGATCAGTGTCACCAGCATAATATCAACGTCCGTTCATTCCACCTGTCCTCAGGCTATACTTCGATTGACGGCAAGCGTTATGTCTATAACTGGAACTACGATAAGTTCCCGGATCCTGAAGCATTCGGTAGAGAATTCACCGAAAAAGGTGTGGAAATTGTAGCAAATATCAAACCGTCATTAATGGTGAACCATCCGCTTCTTCATGAAGTGACAGCGTTTGACGGTTTTATAAAAGATGAACATGGAAAACCGCTTCTCGTACAGTTTTGGGATGACGAAGGCTATTATCTGGATTTCACCAATCCAAGAACCATCAACTGGTGGCAGAAGAAAATTAAAACACAACTTCTCGACAACCATATCCACTGTACGTGGAACGATAATAATGAGTTTGAAATCTGGGACCAAAAAGCACAGGTCCACGGTTTCGGTGAAGGCGGGAATTTCCAGGATTACCGCGCCGTAATGCCTTTATTAATGATGAAAGCTTCACGAGAGGCCCAGCTCGCACATAATGGCACCGAAGATCCTTATATCATCAGCCGCTCAGGCTGTGCGGGGATGAGTAAATATGTTCAGACCTGGACCGGTGATAACTATACAAGCTGGAAAACATTGAAATTCAATAATAAAATGGCGCAGGGACTGAGCCTGTCCGGTATTTATAATTTCGGTCATGATCTCGGCGGTTTCTCTGGACCAAAACCCGATTCCGAACTCTTTTTACGATGGATACAGTGTGGTATCTTCTATCCCCGCTTCTCCATCCATTCCTGGAATAATGACGGATCGGTTAATGAACCGTGGATGCATGAAGATGTCCTTGAAAGTGTGAAATATGCGATGCATCTGCACGACCGTCTCGCGCCTTATATCCAGTCACTGGTTGAACGCTCGCACAGTCATTATGAGCCGATTATACGTCCGGTATTTTATGACTTCGAAAATGATACCAACGCTTTTGATGACAGTGATGCATTCATGCTCGGCTCAATGCTCGTTTCACCTGTTGTCGAACAGGGACAGCAGTCAAAAGAAATTTACCTGCCGGATTGTGAAGACGGCTGGGTGGACTTCTTCACCGGTGAACATTATTCAGGCAATACGACCATCAAAATTGATGTCAGCCTGTCAGACATCCCGGTCTTTGTTAAAAAAGGAAACGTCATTCCAATGTATAATGACGCACTGATTGAAGTTGAGAATCATGAATTTTAAAGGTTAACTAAAAGCAGCAGGTATTCGTAATTGAATATCTGCTTTTTTTATGCCGGACTCCCAATATTATGTTACCACTCACTCAAAAATCTGAATGACCCGGCTCAATTTCTCAACATTTTCCGCCCATTAATAAAAGCATATATGACCCTGAAACGGACCCGGCCATATATGCTTTCTAGTATCATTTTTCTTGATGGATGATTTTAAATAACTTCTCTGCATTATTAAAACAAATATCTTCAAGCACTTCTTTCAGCAGTACATCATCATCTTCGATTTCCCCGCGCTCCACACAGCCGCCGAGGTACTCACATAATATTCTTCTGAAGTATTCATGGCGCGAGTAGGACAACAGACTTCTCGAGTCTGTCACCATACCGATGAATTCAGGCAGAAGACTCATATTGCCATAATCAATGAGATGTTCAATCATACCGGTTTTCGTGTCGTTGTACCACCATGCGGCACCAATTTGTACTTTCCGTTCACTGGATGTAAAGTTTCCTGCAGCGGACAATACCATCTGATGGTCATTCGCATTGTGCGGATAAATAATTGTGTCGCCAAGTGCATCATTCTTATCGAGTGCATCCAGTAATTCATTCAGTTTATCTGCGTCTAAAAGATTACCCAGGCTGTCAAAACCCGCATCACGGCCAATACTGTTGAATTTCCCAGTGTTATTATTTCGCAGCGGACCGAGGTGAAGCTGTGTCACCCAGCCGTATTCCACATAACGTTTTTGAAGTGCTGTAAATAAATAACCTGTCAGACCCTGAAGTGTATGCCGGTCAGGTGTACCGCCTGCTCGGAGCCTGCTGAAACACTCAGCTGCTTCACTGTCATTCAGGCTGATATGAAATACTTCACCGAAACTGTGATCGGCACTTCTTGCACCGTTATCATTAAAGTACGCAGCTCTTAACAACAGTGCCTCAATATAATCTTCTAACGTATCGATTGTTTTACCTGCCGCCTCTTCCAATCTGCCGACAGTACCTTCAATCTCCATCTCATTCAGTGTAATATACGCATCCGGACGGAATGTCGGCCGGACCGCAATATCAAATGACGGATCTTTCCGGAGTTCCTTATGATAATACAAATCATCACACGGATCATCAGTTGTACATACCACCTTTACCCGGCTTTTCTTAAGAATATTTCTCGGTGTCATTTCTTCAGACTCGAGTACTTTATTCAAATAGTTATAAAGTACTTCAGGTGATGTGTGCTGAACACCTTCAAAATGATTAAAATAGCGTGCAAGTTCAAGATAACACCAGTGATACATCGGGTTAGTCATACTTTTCGGAATCACTTTAGTGAATGCCTCAAATTTTTCATAATCACAGCCGTCACCTGTAATCATTGATTCTTCAATACCGTACGCACGCATCAGCCGCCATTTGTAGTGGTCATGACGCAGCCATAAATCTGTAATGTTCGGGAAATTCATATCTTCATATATTTCTTTCGGGCTCAGATGGCAGTGAAAATCATATACCGGCAAGTCCTTTACATGACGGTATAATGTTTTCGCCTTCTCTGTAGTCAATAAAAAATCTTCGTGAATCAAAGGCATATTAACTCTCCTTATACGTTATAGTCCAAGCAGGTTCGGTAAGAACAACGACAACTGCGGGATAAATGTAATAGCAAGAAGCATAATTATCAAAGCAATAAAATATGGAATGAGTGTTTTTATCACTTTTTCAATCTTGATATTTGCGACACTTGCCCCGACAAATAATGCGCTGCCTACCGGTGGTGTAATGTTACCGATACACAGGTTAAAGGCAATAATAATACCAAAATGTACCGGGTCCACACCGATGGATGTTGCGACCGGCAGGAAGATTGGTGTGAAAATCAATACTGCAGGTGTGATATCTAAAAATGTACCGATAATCAATAAAATCAGATTCATGATTAACAGCAGCAGAATCGGATTATCTGTAACAGATAATAAGCCGGCAGACATTGCTTCAGGAAGTCCTGTAAAGCTCATCACCAGTGAAAAGAGCGCAGATGCTGTAATCAGCAGCAAAATCATACCTGTGATTTCTACAGTTTCCTTCACGATTTTCGGAATATCCGCCACTTTAAAACTTTTGTAAATCAATGACAGTATAAATGAATATAATACTGCGACTGCGGCACCTTCTGTTGCGGTGAAAATCCCGCCGACAATTCCGCCGATAACAATAACGATTAACAGTAAACTTGGAATTGCATCTAATATTAAGTATAAACGGTCCGGCCACTGTACTTGTTTTGAAACCGGATAATTGTTTTTCTTTGCAAGTATATATGCAACAACCATGCCCGTTAATCCCCACAAAATCCCCGGAATATAACCGGCAACAAATAGTGCTGCGATTGACGTCCCGCCGCTGACCAGTGAGTATACAATCAGCATGGAACTCGGCGGAATAAGCAGGCCGGCAGGTGCAGAAGCAATATTTGCTGCTGCAGAGTATTCTCTCTTATATCCCTGCTGCTTTTGAAGCGGTCCCATAATCCGGCCCATCGCGGCAGCCGCTGCGACACTTGACCCTGAGATTGAACCGAACAGCATATTGCCGACAATGTTTGTGTGTGCGAGTGATCCCGGCGCACGACCGACCAGCACTTTCGCAAAGTTAACCAGCCGGAATGCAATGCCCCCGTTGTTCATTAAAATTCCTGCGAGAACAAATAAAGGAATCGCAAGCATTGTGAAGTTATCAATACCCGTCACCATCCGCTGTGCAGCGGTTAGAATTGTTACATCAAACGGCAGAATAATCAATAGCGTGGCAATTGAGCTGACAATAATTGAAATCGCAATCGGCACACCTAGTATTAAAAGCAGTGCGAATGTGATAAATAGTACTAATCCTGCTGTGATTGTCATACCTGCTCACTCCCCTCATCTGCTGTTGGAATATGCTTTGTCCGTATATTATATATTGTATAAAAAATAATAAATAATCCGGACACCGGCAGTGCTGAATACATTACTGCCATCGGTATGTCTGTTGACGGTGCACTTTGAGTCATCGTTAAATTCACTACATGGTAACCGCCCCATATCATCAGGACGACCGCCACCACAAGCAGTAAAATGTTCGACATCTGAACCAGTGCGAGCTGTCCTTTAATTGAAAATCTCTCACGTATAAACACAATTGCGATATGTTTCTGCTGACCGAATACATATGCAGCACTCATCAATGCAAACCAGATGAGCAGCATACGAATCACTTCTTCAGTAAAGGTACTCGGCGTATTGAATATAAATCTTGCAGAGACCTGCCATATCGATAAGACGGACATTACTGCAATCAATACGCCGGATAATGACAGAAGGATGATATCAACATAATTTTTCACTTTACTCATCCTGTTTCCCCCTCATAATTAAGTCATACTGTTCCTGTGTTGCTTCATTGTCAGCAAACCGCTCCTGAAGCGGCTGTACTGCTTCCATGAATGTACTTTTATCTATGTCATAAAATGTTACACCCATTTCAGATTCAGCAGTTTCACGGGCTTCAACCATACGCTCATCCCATCTTGGTTCATGCAGCGCAGTGGATTCATCTGCCGCTTCCTGCACCCATTGCTGTTCTTCTTCTGTTAATTCATCAAATGCTTCCTTATTCATAATTAAAATATCCGGCACCATCGCATGTTCCGTATAGAAATAATGTTTTGCGACTTCACCGTGTGCATTATCCGTTAATGCAGATTCGTTATTCTCTGCTGCATCAAGCATCCCGGACTGAAGTGCTGTATACACTTCTCCAAACCCCATCGGTGTCGGTGTGCCGCCGAGTGCCTCAATCATCTGTACACTGGTCTGGCTCGGCTGAACGCGTGTTCTAAGCCCCTTCATATCTTCATTCGTTTCAAGAATCCGTTCCTTAGTGTACATATTTCTGACGCCGGCGTCATAATATGTAATACCGATAAACCCGTTGTCTGCAGTTTTATTATAAAATGCGGTCTGTATTTCAGGCATTTTCATAATATCTCTGTACTGTTCCTGTGAATCGAATAAGTACGGCATACTGAATAATGAGTATGCTTCTGAAAAACTTTCAAGTGCACTTGCTGATACTTTCGTAAACTGCACTGCATTCGTCTGGGTCATTTCAATTACTTCCCGCTCACTGCCGAGCTGTCCGTTTGAATAAATCCGTAATTTTAATTCCCCGTTCGACTTTTCTTCAAGGAGACGACCGAAATCAACAAGTGATTCATGAATCGGATGTTCCTGAGGCTGGTTGTGTGCGAGAACCAGTTCTTTTGAACTTTCTGCACCGTCCGCATTACTGCATCCCGCCACCAAAAATAAAGCGCTTACAATTGATAATAAAAAAATACGCATCCTTTATTCACCTTCTTATCACCCAAAATAACAACGTTGTTATTTTTAAGCAAAAAATATAATATAACTATTTCCTATGCTATAATTATATCATCCATAAGTCAATAAAAATTTTCGGGAGGCGTTCATCATGCCGGTCACTCTAAAAGATATTGCACGCGCATGCGGAGTCAGCTACTCTACTGTGAGTAAAGCCTTAAAAGACTCACCGCTCGTGACCCAGCAGACTAAATCAATCATTAAACAAAAAGCAGAAGAAATGAATTATATCCCGAATAATTCCGCAAGATCACTCGTATCCAACAAAAGCGGCACCATCGGCTTAATATGGCCCGCTGTCGACCGGATTGCTGTCACAACACTTGCAACACAAGTTAATGCCGCACTCCAGAAACACGGCTATTTCATGGTTGTGTCGATTGATAAACCGGAAGTGGCTGCAGGTAAGTTCCTCGAACTCCGTTTCGATGGTGTAATTGTATTTGATGAAGGACCTGAAACCAGACTCTCAAATAAAATCACAAAAAATGTTCCTGTGATTGCCTACGGTGTATCTAAAGAACTTCACTACCCGATTGTTAATGTCAACCATGATACTGCGATTAAAAAAGCAGTCGATCAATTGATTAAAGATGGACACCATTCAATTGATTATGTCGGGGAACTCGACACTGATGACATCCGTCAGACTGTTAAACGGGATACTTTTAAAGAATACTGCAAAGAGAAGAATATCAAATACCGTTTGATTGATTCTGAAGGTCTGAGTGAAGCAAGTACAAGAGAAGCACTCACCAAATTTCTAAAAAACGAAAAAATAAATGATGCGGTCATCTGTGGAAGCTATGATATTACCATGGGATTTCTCCACCATCTCGACAAAAAAGAACCTAAATCCATTGTATCATTTGATAATATTAAACAATTCGATGCCATTGATATTCCATTATATACCGTCGGTGTTCCTGCAGAAACCATTGCCGAGCACCTCGTCATGCACCTGCATGAAAATATACAGTCCGGTAATACAGCTTCCTCCAAAGTCATTAATCTCTATCCCGAGTTGACTTATCACCAATAATTACACTGCCGCATTAAAGTATGGCAGATATTAAAGGATTAAGGAGCGTTTCTTGTTAAAAATTAAGATCTACAAAACACCTAAAGCCCTTTAATCATAAATATTTCTTAATTTGTGAGAAAATTATTGCAAATGACTATAAAAACCTGATACGGTTAATATAAGAATAAAATAACGGGAAGGTGAATGAATATGTATAAAAGAATTTTATTACCATATGACTTTGGCAACTCTTTTGAGAAGGTACCTGAACAGCTTCAGAAACTGACCGACAATCAAAAAGATGCAGAAGTTGTTGTGTTTAACATCATCACCGAAGGCGAATTATCCAACTACGTACGTTACCAGGGAAAACACCTGGAAGATGCAGTCGCAGAAAAAGAAAACGACCTCATACCGTTTAAAGAAAAACTTGAAGAAATCGGAATTAATTATTCCACGAAGTTCAAATCCGGGAATATTACGCACGAGCTTTTAAAAGAAATACGGGAAAATGATTATGATATTGTCGTCATGAGTAACAAACGCTCAAAACGTGACATCAAGCATGTCCTCGGACATGTCACACACAAAATTGCAAAACGTGTGAATACACCTGTCCTGATTATTAAATAGTAAAAACCAACCCCTCGTCTGAAATTTTATTCAGTGAGGGGTTATTTTTGTCACTTCTCTTTACAAATCTTCATATGTTTCAATTTTGAAACTGCCATGAGGATATTTGATAAAAAACCTGTGAAAGCAGTCCATACAACCGTCTCCTTAACATACTAAAGTCATGACAAAACACGTTCGTTTCGTCATGACTTATTTTAATTTATAAACCATTAACATATACATAAAAGTAACAGCATCAAGCTGCCGTATTCCCCTGCCCTCAGGAAATGTGGGACACTACTTCATCAATGACGCCGTCAATACCGATTCCGGTCATAAACGGAACACCGTCAACTGTCGGAATATCTGCGTTCACCTTATTTACACCAACAAGGACAACAACGTCCGGGTTAATAGCTGAAACATCCGCTTCATAAATGTTTTCCGCTACGATATCTGCACTGACGTTTCTTTCATCGAGTCCTTTTTTCAATAAATCTACTACTTTGTTCATCTTGTTTTGTGACGTACCTGTCGCCACTAATACTTTAGCCAATATAATCTCTCCTCATCCTGTTAAATATGTTCTGCCGCCGTCCATCAGTACAACCTGAGCCTGAATATAGCCCGCTTCTTCACTCGCCAGAAAATTGATAACATCTGTCGTATCAGTGAGTGTACCGAAACGGTTGACGGGAATTTTATTCCTGAGCTGATTTTTCTCTTCTTCAGTGGGATACAATACATCAAGCATCTCGGTTTCAATCACTCGGGGCGCTACAAGATTAATATGAATGCCCTGATGACTGTATTCATCTGCGACTGCCCGCATTAAACCGAATGCGCCGCCTTTTGAAGCCGCATAATGCATACCGCCGCCAGACCCCGTCACAGCAGATCCCGAACCGACAATCACGATACTCCCGCCGCCTTGTGCTGCCATTTTAGGCACCGCTGCTTTCAGAGAGTAAAACAGTCCTGTCAGATTCACATCCAGCGTAAAACGCCAGTCTTTTTCTGTGATTTCTTCAAATCGTTTCTGGGAAGTGATTCCCGCTGAGATAATCAATACATCAATACTGCCGTACAACTTGAACGTTTCATCCACGACTTTCTCTGCGTCGTTCCATGAAGTGACATTCTGTTCAATAAAAGATACCTCATATCCTTCACTCCGCCAGAGATCCTGCAACTTGTTTCCTGACTCTTTATTAATATCTGTAAACACAACCCTGTCGCCCTTTTTCAAACGATCTAAAACAACCGCCTGACCTATACCTGCCGCACCGCCGATAATTAAAATATTCTTTATTTGAGTCATCACTTCTCTCCTAACTATGACAACGTTTCGCCGTTATCCAGTGTAATCACCTGACCGTTTAAAAACGATACCGGCACGCTGCACATTTGAATAATCAGCCCGCTCACCTGTTTAATATCCGCTGCTTCATGAAAATACTTCTGTGACACACTAATCACGTTGGAACGGATATTACGGCTTAAAAGTTGCCTCGATAAACTTTTACTTAACGATTCAAGTGCACTCTTCTGTGCAGCATAACTCACGTCAGCATTCTCCCCGCTGACTGCCGCTGTCGAAGATAAATGGATGAACTGACCGCCGTCTTTAATAAAGGGCGTCACTGCCTGCATTAACATAAACGGCACATGCAGGTTAATATACAAAGATTCGTTCCATTCCTCTACAGATGTTTCACTCAGCTTTGTGCCATTTATCTGCTCCAGATTATTAATCACCACATCGAATTCGAATTGATTTTCCTGCAGCCAAGACGTGAGACTTTCCCCCGCATCATTTATCTCGAATGTCGTCAGTACTTTTGGTGATTCACCTTTTATATACTGATATAAAGCAGCCTGACCGCCTGTTTTACCAGACAGTTTCACAGCATATACAAATTCAGATTCTTCCGCCGTTAAATCAGACACCGGGTGCGTCATATCAAATAATAAAATACGCATGCCTTCACCTGCCTTCATCCGGTACGATGAGTACTTTTAATGCTTCTTTTGTCGTGTCGTGTGCAAGAGATATTGCATCATTAAGCTCAGATAGAGGAAATCTGTGCGTCACCATTTCCTGAACATCAATCACGCCTTTTTTCAACAGTTCAAGTGCCGGCGTATAATTGTATGGTGTCGATGAATAGGCACCGACAATAGAAATTTCATCCTCAAAGAAACGATAGGCAGGAATCGGAATATCCTTCTTCGGAAACGGTGCAAACACTAAAACAGTGCCGCCTCTTGCCACACAGTTCACCGCATCCTGCAGTAACGCACCAATGCCTGCTGAAATAATCACAATATCCGCACCGCGTCCGCCGGTTAAATCCTTCACTGTTTTTATCACATCATCCTCGGCCGCATTAATAATATCAGTCGCACCAACCGCCTGCGCTTTTTTCAAGCGGTATGGATTCACATCACTGACAATTACCCGGTCTGCCAGAAAATGATTGGCAAGCTGAACCTGCAGGCAGCCGATCTGCCCTGAACCGAGTATTAACACATTATCTCCCGGATGCATGCGGATCTGTTCAAAGCCGTGCAGACAGCAGGCAAGGGGCTCAACCATGGCACCAGTTTCAAAATTCATATCATCAGGAATTTTCCCCATCGTATGTTTGACATGTAACGCAGGTACACGAATCAGTTCCGAAAAACCGCCGGGATCAACATTCGTCACTTTAAACTGCGGACATAACGAATAGTGTCCTCTTTTACAGTATGTGCATGTAAAACACGGGACGTGATGCGCTAAAAACACACGGTCACCCGCCTTAAAGCCTTCTACACTACTTCCTGCCTTTATAATTTCTCCGGCAATTTCATGACCTAATGTAATGGGTGTCTGCACGGTTTTATCCACCGCCTTATGAATATCCGTGCCGCATAAACCGCAGACCTGCATTTTGAGCAGGACTTCATCGTCGTTGATTTCCAAATCACCGACGGGTTCCATTTCAAAGTGATTAATATCGTGATAAACGCTTTTATACATGCCTTTCACCTCTTCAAGCTGGATACTTTATTTTCCAAAAAACTTTTTTCCTTTAAGTCATCAAACAACTGGTCGAATCCTTCCATATCCGCAGATATCCAGTAGCGTCCTTTTAAAATATTCTTTGTACCGAGTCTTAAATATAATTTCCCGGTCGGTTTATACAAACGAATCTGCGCAAAGGATAAATCTTTCCAGTAAAATTCGTGAGTCACAAAAAATGCATGAATGATGATTTTATCGTCATCGAATTTAATCCAGCTCGGTGTATGAATACCGACAACGCTGGATAATAAAAGCAGACTGCTTCCGTATATTAACACCTGTGCGAACGCGCTCTCACTCCCTGTCATCATTAAAAATATTCCCCAGATTAACAGGCCGATCATGATAATTACAGGCAGTAATACATTCGTGACAAACTTTGCGGTTGTGTATTGATACGATTTCACGGTATACACCTTCCCTTAAGTTTTAGATAGAGCCCGGATTACTCCAGGCTCTTAATTATTCCAATTCTAAAATTTCCATGATTTTTTCAATATCCTGATCAATGCCGATACCTGACAGGAATGATACTGTCTGAATGACCGGTACATCGCCGACGCCGCTGACCGGTGTCGTTGTTACAATTAAATCAAAACGATCCGCTTTTGAAGGTGCTTCAGCTGCCTTGCACTGATCCACATGAACCTGATGCCCCTTCTGACCGAGTACTTCTTCAATCTTCTTTGCGACTACTGTTGATGTTGCGATAGCTGTACCGCAAGCGACTAGTATTCTTTTCATTATAAAATCCCGCCTTTTACTTTAATGTTTTTTTATCAATGCCTAATTCTTCAGCATACTGTTTCTTAATATCATTACGCACCCAGAACCATAACAGTGCGTATATAATTCCGAATATCACTGCGGTAATAAACAATGGATTGCTCGGATCAAGCAGGTTGTAGATGATGAACACGAGAATGTGGGAGCCGACATCAATACCGGAAATCAGACTTGCAGATTCAGGCATTTGGAAACCGACTGCTTCTCCCATTCTTGTTGTCAGTTCAGCAATGTTTGTTGCGATGAATAAAACAATCATCACTGTGACAATCGAGTTAATCAGACCGCGGATGATGTTACCTCTTGATGCAGCCACCGCCCAGATGACTGTAAACGGCAGTACCGCGAGGTCCGCAAACGGAAGCATTTCATTCCAAGGAAGAATCACAGCAAGAACCAATGTGATCGGCACCATTAACAGCGCAACCGCCATATTTGCCGGGTTCCCGATAACAACCGCAGCATCAAGACCGATATACACTTCTTTACCCGGAAATCTTTTTGTAACGAAGTCTCTCGTTCCTTCAGAGATTGGGATTAACCCTTCCATCAGTAATGCAACCATACGCGGTAAGAGAATCAGTACTGCAGACATTTGAATCCCGAGTGTTAATATGCCCTGCAGATTATATTCACCGAGTATACCGATTAAAAGCCCAAGCACGAGACCCATGACCAGCGGTTCCCCGAATACACCGAAACGTTTTCTGAGTGTTTCCGGATCCGCATGAAGTTTATTCAGCCCCGGAATTTTATCCTGCACCTTATTTAATGCATAAGTGATTGGTGCAAAGTTGACTGTTTCAGAGTGTGCAAGTGAGACACCTTTCAAGCCGAAATGATGTTCCACTGCAGGTGCTGTCCAGTCGGCAAGCTTTAAAGTAATTCCTGTCACAATTAAACCGATTGCGATAGACAGAATGACGTTATCTGTTGCGATATACACTAAGGAAGTCGAGAAAATTAAGTGCCAGAAATTCCAGATATCCACGTTGATAGTCTTCGTCCAGTTAAGTGCAACCAAAAGCAGGTTGAATACAATAATTACCGGAATCATCACCGGTGCCAGTGTGGTACCAAATGAAATTGCGGCACCGACCGGCCAGCCGACATCAAGAATGGATAAATTCAAATTAAATCGTTCGACCATTGCTTCAGTTGCAGGACTTAAAGATGTGGTCAACAACCCGATGACCAGGTTGATCCCTACAAATCCAATACCGATTGTGATACCGGCACGGAATGATTTATTAAAGCCCTGTCTTAAAAGCAGACCGAAAATAATCATGATAATAGGCAGCATAACGGAGGGACCTAAATCTAAAATAAAATCAATTGCTGATTGAAACATCGCCATCACCCTTTTTTATTTTATTAACTATACGTTTAACTCACTGCTGTAATCTTTAATCGTAGATATAATCGCTTTTTCATCTTCAGCATTACGGATTTTCATCAGCATTTCCTTGTTCTGCATGAGCCCTGTAATAATCTGCAGAACTCCAAGCTGCCTGTCCGGCTTTTGAATCGCCAGCATAAAGATAATTTCAGCATCTACTGTTTCATCCGGCATTCCCATATGTGAAAAAGACACCGGCGTATTCAATACGGCAACACCAATCGATTCTTTATTCACATGGATGGAATCAGTATGGGGAATCGCAACGCCTAAATGTTCCGTTTGAATTCCTGTAGGGTACACTTTTTCCCGTTCACTTAAAGCTTCTAAATAAGATTCTTTCACATAACCAAGTGAATGCATCCGGCCGAACATTTCTTTAAACAGTTCTTCCTGTGATGATACATCGAGAAAAAACACAAGCTCTTCACTAAAAAAAGTATCAAAATTCATAAACCTGATTCCTCCATTCCGGCATCAAATATGCTTCTCTTTATCTGATTCACTGCCGATAAATTGTTTTGTCCATTCCTGTACTTCCTGATAAGAGTCAGAAGAAATAATCCGGTTAATCTGTTTTTCGTTCTGCGAAATATCCGCAAGCTGCAGCAGTGCTTTTAAATGCTGTTCACGGTCAATCGCTGAGAGCAGTACAATCAAATGGGCTTTTCTCTCCTTCGAAAAATGAACACCTGATTTCACGATAAGAAAACTCATCCCCATCTTTAAAGCTCCGTTTTCAGGATCTGTGTGCGGAATCACTGTTTTATCACCGAGAAACAAGTAATCGCTTTCATAATTGTAGCTTTGAATCACTGAATCTCTATATTCAGACTTGATAATTCCGTTTTCGATCAGCGGAAGAGCAGCGAGTTCAAGTGCCTCTTTCCAATCCTTCATATTATCCCGGAACTGAACAAATTCCGGCTGCATCATCTGTGCGAGGTCGGGTTTCGCCACACTCAAATCAAATTGAGACGTTTCCTGCGAACCGTAAAAGTAGGATAAGAGTTCTCTTTCGAGCTTTTCTTTATCATGGACTGACGCATTTTCCTCTATCATCTGCATAATGAGGTCAAGATCCGGCGTTTGTGAAGTGTAGCCGAACAAATCATTCACAACCACTTTCTGAAGCTTCCTCCACTCACTGTTTGTCGGGAATTTATTAATATAATATTGATGCTTTGTTGTTTCCAAAGGAATATTCGTAAAGACAACATTATATTCTTCCGTGAACTCCTGGAACTCCCTCAAAGACAATGCGCCGAGGAAAATAAAATCAGGAAACATCCGCTTCAGCGTATTCATCAGCATTTTTGAAATCGATGTACCGTGCGGACAGACCACAACAGCCTTCACTTTCTCTGTGACATAGTCACCCTGCTTCGTCAGCCATCCGCCGATTAATATACTGAAATAAATGATTTCACTTTCCGGAATCGGCTGGTCAAACAGTTTCGCAAAGGGGAGTAAAGTTTGTTTAACCAGATAATGAAGTTCCTTAAAATCATTTGTAAACGATATATCCACCGGATTCAGTTCACTTAAATTGTATTTAATCCGGTAATACGCCGGAGTCGCATGCAGCAGAAGCTGACTGATCAGCTGGTTCTTATCTTTTAAAACCACACATGCCTGTCTCTCAAATTCAATGAGAAACATCTCAATAGCATCCTTGATTTTAGGCAGAACATTATCGTCCACGTATTCTGACGAATGCAGTGTCGTTGACAACAGATGAAGAGCGATATATAAACGCTCGTTTGTTGACACTACCTGATAATCGGAAAACAGTTCCTCAGTCGCAAGGTACTCCTTTGTATCCGCAATCTCTTCATAACGCAATTGAAAATTTTCGATAGAATACCCGAGCCTCACCCTTCTTAAAATAGAAGCAATGATATAAGGCATCACTGCCAGCTGTTCATCCGTAAACTTCAACTGCAGTCTGTTCTCAATATTCGTTAGTTTACTCGATATATCTTTAATATCCGCCTCCTTTATGTGGCCGTACTGCTGTATAAAATGATCCCCCTGATCCATCTCCATGCACTCACGTACAATTGAAATCAGAAGTTTCCGCACTTCAGACTCATCACCCGTTATCACATAACCGCCGATTCTGTTGTAAATAAAACTCACTTCAAAATCCTGAACGTACTCCCGAAGTTTCTTCAAGTCATTTAAAATAGTATTTTTACTGACCGAAAGCTCTGATGAAAAATGAACCAGCGACAATTCCTCACTTGACGTCAGTGTCATGAGAATAATGACCAGTCTTCTCTGTTCCTCCGTAAAATAATTCTCACGGTGATCCAAAGACTTTGACTGATGATGCTGCGCATACAATTCATCCGGAACTACAAACATTCCCGTTTTACTTCTCGATATTTTTGGAAACCCTTTCATTTTTAAGTATTCGTTAATTTTGGATAATGAATATGTCAGCTGACGCTTTGTAATATTCTGATCTTCCATTAATGCTTTACTCGTGACATAAGAGTCTCTCAATAACATCTCCATAATCAGACGACTTCTTGAATCCAACTGCATTAAAATCATCCCCTTGGCTTATTCATACTTTAACATAACATTTGTTCTTTACCGACACATTTATAAACAAAGATTTTGTAACACCTTTGTACATGCTTGTGTTCAAGTTGTGATGCAGTGCACAATATTGTTCTACTAAAATACGAATCATCTATGTAAATAAAATTCATGCTTCTGTTTCAATAATATCATTCTCCGGATATACGCTCTGTCCGGTGATATGATTTCATTTATATTATATTTTAAGAAAGAGAAATAATATATATTTAAAACTTCGGGACAAAAAAGATGTGATTTTTAATCATCATTAAATGCTTGTTCCGTATTAAGCATCTTTTATCACTTTCCACATCATCACAAAAAACCACCTCATATTTGAGGTGGCTCATCATCAATCTTTAGTTTTTTAATGAATCAGTAATATCCTTCATTAATACACTGTCTGCTTCCAATTAGATACATCCACTTCAAGCGGTATCTCTTCTGCACGCGCTTTTCTTGCTGCATTGAAGAACAGAAGTACAAGTATGGCTGCACCGATAAATCCGCCAATCCATGATACATTCATCGGCAGGTTGAAACCGATTGGCTGGGATAATATATAGGTTATAACCATAATCAGCATAAATGTTCCTGGTATCAATGCGACAAAGTAATTTTTGCCGGCGATGTAGAGATACATTGCACCGACGAATAATGCAATCACGGCAGTTGACTGGTTGGCCCAGTTAAAGTAACGCCACAATAACTCAAAATCGATTTGTGTTAACACTACTGATATTGCGAATAAAGGCAGTGCCACCCATAAGCGGCTTCTTAATGTTTTTTGTGCCACTTTCAGATAATCCGCAATAATCATTCTCGCACTTCTGAACGCTGTATCTCCGGAAGTAATCGGTAGTACAATAACACCGAGTACTGCAAGCGTACCACCGATGGCACCTAATAATGTTGTAGATGCTTCACTGACAATCGCACCCGGTCCGCCCGCTGCAAGAATTTCACCTAAGCCGTTGTAGCCGTCAAACAGACTCATTGCTGCTGCCGCCCAGATCATAGCGATAATTCCTTCTGCGATCATCATACCGTAGAAAATTTTACGTCCCTGCTTTTCCTGCTTTGTTGTTCTTGAAATAATTGGTGTCTGAGTCGCATGGAAGCCGGACAAAGCACCACATGAAATAGTAAAGAACAATAATGGGAAAATCGCTGCGCCGCCCGGATGGAAATTCTGGAATGATAATTCCGGAATCGGTGCACCGGTGACTACTAAACCGATACCAACACCAGCTGCACTGATTAAAAGTAGTGCACCGAAATACGGGTACAGTCTTCCGATAATTTTATCGACCGGCAGAAGTGTTGCCAGGATGTAATATACAAATATAAATGCGATAAATACGCCGATTGCCACACGTCCGTTTGACAGTAAGTGCAGAAGACTTGCCGGAGTGGATACAAATACCGTCCCTACAAGGAGAAGTAAAAGTACCGCGAATCCGTTCACGACATGCTTCATCACTTTCCCTAAAAACTTACTCGCGAGTTCCGGCAGGTGTGCACCACGGTTTCTGATGGAAATCATACCTGTCAGATAATCATGCACTGCACCGGCGAAGATACAGCCGACCACAATCCAGATAAATGCAGCCGGGCCGTATAACGCACCCATTATCGGACCGAATACCGGACCTGTACCTGCAATATTTAAAAGCTGGATAAGTGAGTTCTTTGGTGTACTCATCGGGATATAATCCACACCGTCACTGTTCACGTAAGCAGGTGTCGGACGCTCCTCTTTCACACCGAACATTTTTTCTATAAATTTACCATATGTAAAATAACCTACAACTAATAAAACAATACCAATTAAAAATGTATACAATTTTATTCCCCCTCTGCATTTGAATACGCTTTCAATTGATTATAAAGTAAACCTGCTCCAAATTGTCCGGAACAGGCATCAAAGGTTATTTCAGGAGATTAAGATGCATGTATCACACACTAAGATGCATCTTACAATTCCAGTTGTTCACGAAGCGACTTAACGTAATTTCTGCTGACTGACAGCTTTTCGTCTGTTCCTTCTAACTGCAGGTGATAGGCACCGTTAAACCAGGGTGTCAACTTCTGAATATATTTCAAGTTAACAAGAAAGCTTTTATGGATTCTGAAGAAACCATGCGACAATAAACGTGCTTCCAGCACTTTCAAAGCTGCATTGGTGCTGAATTCACCCTGCTTTGTTATGAGCCGGGTCTTCTTCTCCACTCTCTCCATATATAAAATATCTTTTAGTTCCAGGTAATGAATATCCCCGTCGACTTCCACCGAGAGTTTCCCCGGTGCTCTGTCAGGCTTTACCGAAACATCCTTTACATGTTTATTCACCAGACGTTGCATGGTTTCATCAAGCTGCGCTTCATCATACGGTTTCAGTAGATAGTCTACCGCTTCATACCTGAACGCTTCTGCCGCGAACTGCGGGTATGCCGTAGCGAAAACAATCAGCGGCGGTTTTTTTAGTTTTCTGATGGATTCCGCCACTTCCATACCGTTCATCTTCGGCATTTCAACATCAAGGAAAATCACATCCGGCTGATCACGCATCGCCTTCATCACCGCTTCTTCCCCGGACTCAGCCTCTTTAACGGATTTGATTTCTCTATAACTGCTCAGTAAATATTTCAGTTCTTCACGATTGTACGGCTCATCATCTACAATCAATGCATTCATCCACTGTTCCATCAATTGACCCCCTCTTTTTTCGGCAGAATAAAGTTCACTGCCGTCCCTGAATTAACCGTTGACTCTACTTGAAGCATTGACGCTTCACCAAATAGAATATTTAACCGACGGTTTACATTATATAATGCCAGGCCGCCGTGTTCACTGGAGCCTGCTGATATTTTATGAATCTCTGAGGCCGTCGCCTGATCCATTCCCATACCGTTATCCTTAATCGAAATATAGACACCGTGACGTATTTTTTCAATGGTAACTTCGAGCACACAGTCACTCTCTTTGTCTTTGAATCCATGAATAATCGCATTTTCAACAATCGGCTGAAGCGTTAACGGCGGCAGCAGTTCTGACAGCGCATCCTCATCAATTACATAGTGAATCGTCAAACGATCTTTGAACCGTTCCTCATATATTGATAAGTATGACTGAACCTGTTTCAATTCCTGCTCAAGCGTAATGATTTCCTGGGTGGCACCGGATAAATTCTGCCGGATGAAATGAGACAGTGAAATCAGCATTTTTCTCGCCTTCACAGGATGCAGACGGATTAATGAAACAATCGTATTAAGCGTATTGAACAGAAAATGCGGATGCATCTGAGCCTGGAGGGCCTTTATTTCCGCGTCTTTTGCGAGCTGGTATACCCGGTCTGCCCGGCCGATTTCAAGCTGGTGGCTGATCATCGTACTTAAACCTGAAACAAGTTCCCTGTTTGCTTCCGTCAAATCATTTTCCGAATGAAAATAAAACTTCAGAGTACCGATAATCTCATCTCTCTCTTTCAAAGGTGCGACGATGACCGCACCGAGCGGACAGTCTTTTTTATTACAATGAATCAATTCAGATGTCCCCATCTGAATCTGTCCTTTATCAATCACATCCATTGTGATTTTCGTTTGAATCGGGTTCTCCTGATAATGATGATCATGCCCGAGACCGATGTGCGCCAGAATATTTTTCTGGTCTGTGATTGATACGGCACTCGTATTCAGCTCCTTATGTATAATACGACAGACCGATTCCGCACCGGTGCGGTCAAGTCCGTTTCTTAAATAAGTCAGTGTCTGATCGGCAATTCTTAATGTTTTCTGCGCCTGAAGCGCCCCCGCCTTCTCTTCTTCCCGCAGGACACTTTTAATCACTAAAAGCACCAGAACTACTCCGACACCATTCGCGAGAATCATCGGCAGACCGATTAAACTGACCAGAGCCCATGCCTGCTCAAAAGGACGCGCAACGATAATAATCACGAGCATCTGCACCGCTTCAGCAAACGCCCCTACCCAAAACGCTGTCCGAAGCTTAACACGGTTGTTTTTCTTATAAAAGTAACTCGCAATCACACCTGCAAGTATCGTCGCGAGGCCACATGCTAGCCCTGTGAAACCGCCGAGTGTGAAGCGGTGAACCCCGGCAATAATCCCCGCACTGATACCCACTTTCGGACCGCCGAGAAGACCTGCGATTACGATACCGATGACCCTTGAATTCGCAATCGCATCCTCACTCGCGAGCTCACTTGCCCAGCGGTTAAACTGCAGACTGTCCGTACTGACATTTAATCCTGTATATGTACCGATAATACCGAAAAAACCAAAGAATAAAATCGCAGTCATATTCTGCTTAGGACTCAATTGGTCCTGGTAAAACATCTGTCTGAAAAAGTGGAAGCGGGTTAAAACAAATGCAATGGTCACGATAATACCAACCCGCTCTATTAATGTAATCAGCAATTCAAACATCGGAAGTACTCCCTTCCGGATTATGTATTTGAGAAAGTGTTCCCGTTAGTATAGTTTAGCAGATTTGATGGGGGGTGACTGGAAAATTTGATGTTTGGATATTTTATCGTGATCCTTCTATTTCCGGGTTCTAGATGTGATTAAAAAGTAATACGAGTATAAGTTAGGGAGTCTAATTCACAGTGCTATCGGGTGCGACCGGTACTCTGTGATAGGCACCCTGTCATAAAAGTATTTCAATCCACGCACCCTCACGGGGTGCGACCTTCCGGATGATCAGATTAAAAGTGCAGATCAATGATTTCAATCCACGCACCCTCGCGGGGTGCGACAAGAGTTATATGTAGTGCTGTTTGAGCATGTCGATATTTCAATCCACGCACCCTCGCGGGGTGCGACATGACGAACGCCTTGACCGCCACAAAGAGCGGATATTTCAATCCACGCACCCTCGCGGGGTGCGACGGGACAACCAATTAGCCGTACCTCCTTCGTCTATTATTTCAATCCACGCACCCTCGCGGGGTGCGACGTTCCAAATTCTCGAAACCTTACCGGAAGCCGGTATTTCAATCCACGCACCCTCGCGGGGTGCGACCTTATGGAAAAAGATTGGAGTACATTTACCAGTTATTTCAATCCACGCACCCTCGCGGGGTGCGACCAGGAAAGTCAACATCTTGCGGATGCTATTTTAATATTTCAATCCACGCACCCTCGCGGGGTGCGACCCACGGCGATTATAATTTTAATAAAGTAGTTAAGATTTCAATCCACGCACCCTCGCGGGGTGCGACATACCTGAAACTGCATCTGATTCATTTCCAAAATATTTCAATCCACGCACCCTCGCGGGGTGCGACTGATGAAAAAGAAACAGAAGAAAATGGAGGAAATATTTCAATCCACGCACCCTCGCGGGGTGCGACTCCGCCCATTTTCCCGATTAAACCGATTAAAGGAGAATTTCAATCCACGCACCCTCGCGGGGTGCGACTTAATCATCAGCACTCGACCATCGGGCCCATAAATTATTTCAATCCACGCACCCTCGCGGGGTGCGACACGGTTCACCGGGCGGTGGCGGAAGTGATGACGGATTTCAATCCACGCACCCTCGCGGGGTGCGACATTAATACAATAAGCAGCGCAGCACCGACCACGAAAATTTCAATCCACGCACCCTCGCGGGGTGCGACTATTCGACGCAGAGGTCGACTCTAATCAGGCGGTCATTTCAATCCACGCACCCTCGCGGGTTGCGACATATCCATGAAAAACTCGTCAATTGAGTATTGATATTTCAATCCACGCACCCTCGCGGGGTGCGACTTTATGACTTATTCGAAATGGAATGCACATGCCCATTTCAATCCACGCACCCTCGCGGGGTGCGACGCCGACTTCGACAGCTGATGACATTCCAGAGAATATTTCAATCCACGCACCCTCGCGGGGTGCGACTGGTGTTTCTTCCTCTTCATCACTCACATGCGCAATTTCAATCCACGCACCCTCGCGGGGTGCGACTAGATGCCCTCAGAACGTTTATACTGCATCACAACATTTCAATCCACGCACCCTCGCGGGGTGCGACTTCCAGGGGTTAAACGTCACTGTGACCTGTTTAAAATTTCAATCCACGCACCCTCGCGGGGTGCGACGTCCTCCAAAATCCATAACTTCATATATATGATTATTTCAATCCACGCACCCTCGCGGGGTGCGACTCTTCAGAACAATTGGTATTGATTCACTGCCAGTTATTTCAATCCACGCACCCTCGCGGGGTGCGACGACATCAAGGGTATGGCAACACCAGCATCACTTATATTTCAATCCACGCACCCTCGCGGGGTGCGACCTAATAGCAGACGACAAGGTTAAAAAACAAAGGAATTTCAATCCACGCACCCTCGCGGGGTGCGACCAAGTTCGTATTTTTCGTTTTCTCCTTTTAAAATTATTTCAATCCACGCACCCTCGCGGGGTGCGACGACAAATTTGGACATTATATTTCCTTGACCACTTAAATTTCAATCCACGCACCCTCGCGGGGTGCGACCGACTGCACTTTTACCCTGTGACGGTCTGCCTGCCAATTTCAATCCACGCACCCTCGCGGGGTGCGACCATTGTCGTCCACGAAACTACATTCCTGTTAAGGATTTCAATCCACGCACCCTCGCGGGGTGCGACAAGCATACAGAGGTGGATTCACATGGTTAAATAAATTTCAATCCACGCACCCTCGCGGGGTGCGACACACGTCTCTTTGATGTCTCCGTTGACCTGGGTGTATTTCAATCCACGCACCCTCGCGGGGTGCGACCTTAAAAATTCAAAAGTTTATACACGATGGCAAGATTTCAATCCACGCACCCTCGCGGGGTGCGACAATCAGATGCCTCTTCATTTAATTTAAGACGACCATTTCAATCCACGCACCCTCGCGGGGTGCGACCCGTTTATCTTTACGTAGTACAACGTCCAATAACATTTCAATCCACGCACCCTCGCGGGGTGCGACTGCAACATTACCGCCATACTGTTTACCGGCAATTATTTCAATCCACGCACCCTCGCGGGGTGCGACAAAAGACAGCGTACTCACAAGGGCAGCGACTGTTATTTCAATCCACGCACCCTCGCGGGGTGCGACCAGGTGTTTCTAATGTTTAACCCCGTAAGTAAATTATTTCAATCCACGCACCCTCGCGGGGTGCGACTCAAATACGATTGATGGTATTCAGGCGGTCAACTTATTTCAATCCACGCACCCTCGCGGGGTGCGACGATGTAGAGCCGAATGCATTTATTTCTAAAGCGCAATTTCAATCCACGCACCCTCGCGGGGTGCGACATCCATGAAGCGTGTGCCGTAATTAACGTATGGTATTTCAATCCACGCACCCTCGCGGGGTGCGACACGTTCGATTGAGGGCATTACTGAAATCCCTTCAATTTCAATCCACGCACCCTCGCGGGGTGCGACGGAGCATGAAAGTACAGCAGAATCGTACAGTGAAATTTCAATCCACGCACCCTCGCGGGGTGCGACCTGTTTGACACAGGCAATGTGATGTATGTGGCAATTTCAATCCACGCACCCTCGCGGGGTGCGACACTTAGTAGTTGGCGGTCAGCGTGATGCAACTTTATTTCAATCCACGCACCCTCGCGGGGTGCGACCGCACGTAGCAAGCGCATCACATATAGACTGCTAATTTCAATCCACGCACCCTCGCGGGGTGCGACTAAATTAAAGGGAGTGATTCTATGTCGGAATACATTTCAATCCACGCACCCTCGCGGGGTGCGACTTTTTTGCAGTGAAGTTATACCTTATCAACGAACCATTTCAATCCACGCACCCTCGCGGGGTGCGACGATTACGTATGACAGTCATTCGTGATTATTCAGATTTCAATCCACGCACCCTCGCGGGGTGCGACGCCTGCTCATGCGTCACACTGACCGGCTTACCTAAATTTCAATCCACGCACCCTCGCGGGGTGCGACTGTACGCAGGCGACTTTAACAACCTGTTCTACGATTTCAATCCACGCACCCTCGCGGGGTGCGACATTGTAATTGATGAGCGTTGTCCGAAAACAATTATTTCAATCCACGCACCCTCGCGGGGTGCGACATTTAGGCGGGATACACCCCGCCTTATGGTGTTTAATTTCAATCCACGCACCCTCGCGGGGTGCGACTTGATAGGTACTGTCTAGAGATACCTGCGCCTTATTTCAATCCACGCACCCTCGCGGGGTGCGACACCATGTGGATGCTATCACAGATGCAGAGACGATTATTTCAATCCACGCACCCTCGCGGGGTGCGACTGTAACATATTCACCTTCAAATTTACGATTCAGAATTTCAATCCACGCACCCTCGCGGGGTGCGACGATGAATCCTTCATCATCAGCACTCATATTTAAGTATTTCAATCCACGCACCCTCGCGGGGTGCGACTCAATAAAGTCATTGATGTCGTCCATATAAGGACTATTTCAATCCACGCACCCTCGCGGGGTGCGACACCATCAATATCAATGCCGATGTACGGTTCTTTATTTCAATCCACGCACCCTCGCGGGGTGCGACAATCATATACTTCCCCCTTATTCACACGGCATTATTTCAATCCACGCACCCTCGCGGGGTGCGACTGTATATCACGAACTCCTATCTTTCCTACCAAAAATTTCAATCCACGCACCCTCGCGGGGTGCGACGCCGCAAGGTAAGTCAATCGACCAAATGGCACGTATTTCAATCCACGCACCCTCGCGGGGTGCGACATGGCTTTTCCGAGGATGTGTGAGCCGTCTCCGGTCATTTCAATCCACGCACCCTCGCGGGGTGCGACGTCATGGGTGCAGAGTCCTTCACTGCTGCCGCTGCATTTCAATCCACGCACCCTCGCGGGGTGCGACTGCTTATTTAACAACAAAAAATAGAATGGTATAATACACAAGCGAAATATTACACCATATTCCAATGTCTTTTTGCTATTTATTACTTATTTTCTATGCGAACCTGCCGGGGTTTTATGAGTAACCCTGGTTCGCCTTAACTATAATATGAACACATCTTTATCTGGGTTGTATGATTCATCTTTCCCTAAAGTTTCTACCCTGTTCTCCCAATTTTTCCCCAAAAGATAAAACCTTAATGAATCTCTTTCCAAATCAATTATATTTTTCAAATCATTCTTCAACTTAACATATTGATCAGGCATAACACTGCACTCAAAGACTGAATTTTGCACTCTTTGACCATAGTCTACACATTTTTTCGCAACGTGTCTTAATCTCTTTTTCCCATTACTTGATTCTGTATTTACATCATACGTTACCAAAACCAACATTTTATCACCATCTCACGTTAAGAATGGAGGATACTCCTCAATATCATTCCTTATATACCTGCTTAATAACTGAGCTTGTACATAAGGGATTAAACCTATAGGCATTCTTTCTTTAATAAAGGGATGCGTTATTTCACTGTGCTTACGCTTCTGCCATAGCTCGAGCACCTTTTGTCTGCCTTTATCATTCAATAAAACAGCGCCATTCTCTTTTTCTTCAAAATCCTTACTATTGACCTGCTTTCGGTTAATCAAAGTGATTACAAAACGATCCACCATAAAAGCACGTAACTCTTCGACCATATCTAAAGCGAGACTTGCACGTCCCGGCCGGTCTGTATGATAAAAGCCAACATAACTGTCTAAACCTACAGATTCTAATGCCGCCTGTACTTCATATGTTAAGATACTGTATAAGTAAGAGAGGATAGCATTGACTTTATTTAACGGCGGACGTCTTGATCTCATTACAAATTTAAAGTCTTCCTTCTGATAGAGAATCAGCTCATCAAAAGCTTGGAAATATTGACGTGCAGCATCTCCTTCTATCCCTCTTAAACTGTCTAGACTGGTATTATTATCAATATTCTCAAGTTGATTCTTTAAATATTTCACAGTGAAATTCACTTGGGTTTGATTCACTTTTTCACCATGATCCCTTAGAACTCTCAAAAATAATTTTCTACTATTAATTATTTTTGCTTTTATACATTGATTCGCAATTTTTACACTTTGCTCTTCATTGTCTGAAAGTCTATACTGCGTTCTTCTCAACAGAACATTTCCGTTCGTCATACCGATAAATTTACCGCAGAATCTACCGTTCGGTGTTAAAAAGGTAATAGATATATTATTATCGCTCGTTAATTTCATTACACCAGGGCTTACTCCGACATAATTAAAACATACAATCCCTTCAAGTATATGCACAGGAAATCTCTTAATCACTTTGTCATCTTTTTTCACCACAATATTTTCCCGGTCTCTACCAAGATATAAGTCTTCGTTCGTCATATATAAAGTATTCAATAGTTTCCTCATATTAAATCCTCATCTATCTCATCGATATGATTATTCATATAATTAGAGACGTTCACTTTCTTTTTAGTCAATCGGGGCATACAAATATCATACAAGGAGCATTCTTTGCAGTTTTTATAACTTTCAGCCTGTAAGGTGCGACCCCTTTTATAAATATCATGCATATCACGACATATATCTTCAACTTGCGCTCTTAGACTCGGAGTAATATTTATCCTGACTTTCTTATTGGTCTGATTGTAATATAGATAAGAGTATGGAATATCGGTATCCAGTGTCTCTTCCAAACAAATTACCTGAGCCACTAATTGAACAACATCTCTGTCGTCTTTTTTCTCTTTTCCTCGTTTAAACTCAACAATGACCGGTTTCCATATACCTTTCTTTCCAACAATTGATATCCCGTCAGAATCCACTTTCGTAAATTCAACGACATCAAGAATACCTGAGATACCTAATTTAGAAGAGGCCACAGGCATTGCCCGTGAAAAGAATATTCCTTTTCTTTTTTCTTTTATATAAGGATTGTCTGCTTTTTCATGAAGAATCTGTCCCTCTGCAGTCCATCTATTATCTTTCCACTGCTGTTCAACATGGATGAGACTCCACTGGCGCTTACAGAAATAATAGTGTTGTATTCCACTAAGCATTAGATAATCCTTCTCTTTATACATGATTAAATACCTTCGAGTTGTTCAACTTCTAGACCGAGAGATTTATATTCTTCTAATTTTTCCGTGTTCAAATGAATGTTATAGTTCTCATATCTCTCTTTCATGTCTGAATCATTATTCCATTCAAGAAGATTTTTTATTTTCGCACTGGAAACATTACCAATCTTGGAAGAATGTTTGAACCAAAAAATATCTCTGACTTCCATTGAACCTTCCGGCCGTGCAGAAGACGCATCATTTATGAATAAAGTTCTTAACGCTTCTTTAATTACACTTAAGTCCTTCTCGTCAAATCCTGTTCTCTCAGCATAAAAACAGTTCACCGCGCCATAAATGACATATGTACCAAACTCAGCCACATGCTTTGTGCCCATAGTATCTGCAGATCGGGACTTTCCTGATTTTGGCTCCATACCATTCGTACTTCGTGTAATCTGCATAGATGTAATCTCTATAGGTTCTAAAGACTTCGCAATGCTGACTGACACCGGTCCTCTAATACCAATAGATTTTTTATCAAATGTAATCACCTGGCCAAATGAACGAACATCCAGCCATTTTTCCATCGCTTCTTTTTCAACTTCAATATCATTCTTATTCCCTTTAAAAAATTCATTATATCTGGACTCTAAAGAATAATGATCATCATCTACACGGTCACGTGATTTCACAAAAATTTCATGTCCCAAATCCTGCATACGATTTCTAATTTTCCGCTTAATACTGACGTCACTCATCTCACCGTATCCCTTTGAATCAGTTCTCGGCATATTTCCTGCCAGAGGATCCCCATTCGGATTGGCATTATTAACTACAACTGTTGCGATAAAATCAATTTTGTTTTCAATCATTTACTTGTTCCTCCTCAGAATCTTTTTCTTTTTTTGAAAATATGAAATCCATTTCTGCATAATACCCGAATATAAATTGATAGCTTAATGCTGAGTTTAAATGCGTTTCTTCTGTATTATCATGAATATTCTTAATAATTTCTTGTCTCTCTCTATCTAATTTGTAAAATACGCCTCTTTTATCAGCACTATTTTTTAATTTTTTCTCATAACTTTTTACTTTTCCTTCTAATTGCTGCATCATTGTTGCCGGATTGTTGGTATATGATGTCCAAAACTTCTCAGCATTCGTTAGTCTTTTATCACTACTGTCAAAGGTGCTTGCCTCAAGCCTTTCATAAACAGCCAGCAATCGTCCGTACAAATATGATCGATCCAAATTATTTTTATTAATCATCTTAGTAAATTCTCCCTCCTTTTGCTTATTCAAAATCGCCATTGAAACAAACATCAAATTATTCCATTTAACGTCATAACTCAGTCTGTTACGTACATTTAAATCCGCTCTCATTACATAGTCTGAAGGGGTCTGCAGTCCTTCAATAATACTGGTGACTAATTTTCTGTACTGTAATTTCTTAAACTGCCCATTGTCTAGTACCCAGTTATCATTTCTTTCTATCCCGTGGACCGCAACTATCATATTATAAACCTCGGGCGTACTTAAGTCCGTCTTCTTTAATATATAATTGTACTTCCACCACTCATTATCATGCTGCCATTTCTGTAAGTTTGTAAAGAGTTGAGACACAGGGAGTTCTCTGAAATATTTAATAGAGATACGACCGTTACTTGCCTTGTCTATAACCGCAACATAATAACTATCATCCGGAGATAATTTTTTATTTCCTTTTATAAAAGCATCACCAATCCTGCCGCCTCTTTCATCAACAGGGCGATAGCCTTCATCTACTTCTGAATCATCTTCAGAACCAAAACTAAGTATACTTGAATTTGTCACGTCCACTTTACTCTCATTAGGAATGTCAGTCGAAAACCAATTAACTAAATACTGCTGATCCCCGAGCCATTTATGACTGTTTTTGTTTTCAAGTAGATACTTCAACATCAAATGAATTTTCTCTGATGTTCTATAACCGACCTGTAAAATGTCCGTACCTTCTTTAAATCTTCCATAATATGTTTCACGATTATTACTTACCGAAATCAGCTTGGCATTCCCCATCAGTCCCCTGTGATTTTTAATAATATAGTCTTCTTTTCCGGTAAAATAACAAGTACCATTCGGTCGATTTCTGTATTCGATATATTCTATATAGTCCTGATGAAGGTCAGAATTATTTGTCACACTTACATTAATAGGCCCGTTAAATGCCTCTACAATAAATGTAATAAACACATTTGATAAATCATCCGTTTTTTCCTTCTCTTTATCATCTTTATATGCAACTGTAAAATCCTTAAGTGTATATTGTTCCCCTCGATACACTGCTTCAACAATTTCAGTAAACATATTCTCATTGTTGAGAAACTTTTTAATCACTTTCAAAAACTCAATTGCTTCCTCGTGATTTGAATTATCCAGCCAATGATTAAAAACTTCGGAATAGGAGACATTCTTTTGATCTCCTGTCGGGACAACATATTGTAACTTATCAACAAGTGGATGCGGCGGTGGGTTCTGGCCCGAACGTGTTAAAGATTTTTCAGTCACTGGAAAGATAATCATCTCATCTTTATCCATGTATTCTGCCTTCAAAAATGAACCATCTTTTTTAAGCGTCACCTGAATAACATTGTTCCCGCTCGATTTTAAATTATTATGATACACTGGGAGGAGAACTGTATTATCTCCATTATGATTATCAACAAGTCCTGCTTTTTCAGCTTGTTCATAGGCACTCAAAAGTGCGGTAGTCAGACTCAATATTTACACCTCCTTACTCTTCCATTTCTTTATATTCTTCTTCTACAGATTTAATTTGTTTTGGATATTTAAATTCGTAATTCGATAACTCATTTTTAATCCCACAGTCATTTTGCCTTTTAAATTTGATGATGCCGTCAGCCATAATAGTATTTGTGTAATAAGCGAATAACGGATTGCCTGGGGTATCGGGATATTCGAAAGAATGGAACATAATTCCAAAGTTCAAAGTCTGCCCCGCGTGACAGCTTTCCACCTGTGTATATTCCTCTTCAGTGACTGCCTCAACAAACGCCAGACACTCCCTTGTGCCAAGAAAAGTATCCCTGCGGCCGCCTTTTTTTATAGCTCTTTCAGCAATTGCCTCATGTTTCCTTTGATTGCGGTCGTATTCCAAGTCGGTCCTGTTCTCATTCCATTCAAAATGATATTTAACGTAGTAGCATACATCCGCAAGGTAAGTCACATAATTTAAGTCTGCCTTGCCCTTCCCTACCATGGCGCGAATACCCTTAGTATCTGTTTGAATTAGATTAATCACTTTAACTTCATCGACAATATTCTTAAATGTCGGTTTGTAGTAAATTGAATCTACTATTCCCGTTAATCCTTGCCGGGTAGGAACTGAGTAGGTGAATTTTTCACCGCCCCCCTTCGACTCCGGACTCGTCCATAATGCGTAATCGCCATGGATCTTGAAATATAAATCTTTTGATTTAAAACTCATTTTTGCACCTCTTTTCAAATAAAATAATCTTGTGAACCTTACATAATCAGACTATCAATCTTATCCACTGCACCTGTCTGCTTATCATAATAATCTGCTTGTAATATCTTTATTCTTCCATCCATATACGGCATTATTTCATCACTGTATTCATTTAAATTATACATATTCACCGTGTATGGCTGAAGTTCCTTCAGTAACATCTTAATTTTGGCTCCTTGTTCAATTTCATAATGTAATTCAAATTGATTTGCCGCTTCAATCAGTTTTTCTATCTTTTCATTACTTTTCTCATCATAATAAACAATCACCCCTGTTGTTTCTTGTTTAATTAAATCAATGTTTTCGGCAGCGGTCCTAAATGATTGTTTTAACCTACCGTTTACACCCGGTACAATACGGTGTTGATTCGAAGAAAGCAGTGACACAGCATCACCTCGGTCTTTCCCTAACGGGTAATTCATCTTATTTGAATGATTACCGTAGTAAGAATCAAAAAAATCATCATTTACTTTTGATAAATCCAGCGGCTCCGGTTCATCTCTTAATATCTTTTCCGTTTCATTCACTTTATCTTTAATGGACTTTAATGCAGAAACATTAATATTTTCAAATTCCTTCTTTGTTTTTACCAGCTTCACAATACCTTTCCCCGGCAATTCTCCATTTCGATTACATCGTCCCATCGCCTGAACAATAGAATCAATACCTGCATACGAGCGAATTAATCTCTTAAACGAAATATCAACGCCAGCTTCAATCAATTGCGTACTCACACAGATAACCGGTTCATCAGGAAGTAATTCTTTTATCTTTTCAATCACATCTTTTCTATGCTTAGGGCATAAGTTTGTAGAAAGATAAAATAATGGTCTGTCAGTCTGATTTTTCAATTCATCGAATACTTCATTAACTGCTTTTTTAGTATTCAGAATAATTAACACTGAATCTTCAGGGTTAGAAATAATCTCTTTGACAATTTCTTCAGCCCCTGATTCTTCTCCATTGTTTAATTTAAAGATTTCCGTACGATCAAATATTTTTCTCTCCTCATTGCTCATACTAACGATACCTTTCCCATTATCTTTACTGTAGTCAATGGGGTATTTAATATATTTTGAATCATACTTTGGCTGTGTTGCAGTACATAAAACGACTGAGGACTGCATCGTCTGGCTGATGAAATTCATTGTCATGTTAAATAAATGAGTCACTTCAATTGGTAAAGATTGAACTTCATCTAATATAATTACAGAGTTAGCTAAAGAAGAGAACCGTCTGATATTATTTGATTTCTCTTTAAACAAAGTTTGGAAGAATTGCACCATCGTACTCAATACAACTGGACTGTCCCAGGAGTCAACTAAATATTGTGAGAATACTTCCTTCTTGGAATCCTCTTCTGCTTTATCTGGAGAAAGTTCTTTCACTATATTAGAATGATGTTCAGTAATATCTTCATCTTTTAATAATGTTTTTATTTCATCAGCATTCTGTTCCAATACAGACAAAAAAGGAGTGATATAAAATAGTCTTTTTTTGTTTTGGGAGTTAAGCTGATGCACGCCATATCTTAAAGACAGCAGTGTTTTCCCAGCACCCGTCGGTAAATTCAACTGATAAACACCCGGGAAGTCAATTTCACCTCTTTCTTTTGCCTCACTGGCTAAACGATTACGTATCGCGTCCATATCATTTTCAGGGCTCTCATACTCTTTATATCTCTCTTCAATCTTTTCAATATAATCTTTCTTTTTATTGGAAATTTCTTCATTGGATAATGGCTCTACAACTGCTTCATAAGCATTGATTGAATCAGTAATATCAGCATTTTTTAAGAATGATAAATATAATCTTACTTTTAAACTCGTATAAAATTTTTCTTCATCCTTATTGCCCCGATCAAAATTCAAACGTTGACTAAGATCTTTGAATTCGTTGAATGCTTTAATCATGAGCTCCGCCAGGTCAATATCATTCTCTTTAAATAACTTCTCAGCGAAAGGTACAACATCTTCCTCAAAATAATACTCTATCTCTCCACTATTAATTTCATCGTACCTCAACCTTTGAACAAGTTGATTATCTTTACTTTCTAATTTTAGAATATCGTACAAACCATGATGCGCCGTAATTACATATAACACAACTTCTATAAACTCTCCAAATCCTACTTTTTTACTTATCCCGCTTAAGTCACTTGAATGTGCTTTCTGCATTAAATATTTCGCACCTGCCGAAGAATGTGTTACTCTCATTGTCGGTTTTTTATTTATCTTTTTTTGGAAATTCCGATCTGCTTTCCCTAAATCATGAAGTAATCCAATAAGAAAAAGAATATCCCCTTGTTTGATAACGCTTCCATATTCAGACGAAAATTTTGCAACATTTAAGAGATGTTCTGCCAGACTTTGCTTTTGACCAGTACTTGGGTCTTTGTGTGCAATAATCACTTGATATCCTCCTTTACCAAAATTATACACATTAGTAATTATATAAACCAATATTTTCATGGAAAATATTCATAAAAATTAGAATTTTAAAGATGTTTTAAAATTACTATTTGAATTCGAACAGAAATGTATAATTTATATTCTATTATTAATAATAGTTTTAAAAATATATTTAAGGATATTATTACACAATTAAGATCTTATTGCAACAAAAATAAGCGCCTTGATATAATATCAAAGCACCTATTTTTCAAATAAAACTAATATTATTAATAATTTCAATCCGCTCATCCCTTGGGATGGATAAAAAATAATACTAAGAATAACACGGTGTACGTACGATTTCAATCCACGCACTCTCGTGGAGTGCGACATTATGACTTACACATTTGAAGGGTACACAGTTGAATTTCAATCCACGCACTCTCGTGGAGTGCGACGCGGTGTAGCGGTACTCAATTTTACAATCGCAGTATTTCAATCCACGCACTCTCGTGGAGTGCGACGGGACCAGTCGCCAGTGATAATCGCCGAAACAGCCATTTCAATCCACGCACTCTCGTGGAGTGCGACGTTGGAATTTATTCGGAAATGAGGGAGACAGAATATTTCAATCCACGCACTCTCGTGGAGTGCGACTTAAAAAGGATGGACAGGCGTTGAAACTGCAAAGAATTTCAATCCACGCACTCTCGTGGAGTGCGACGTAACATCCGCAGGCTCATCCTCGTCTTCTAGCAATTTCAATCCACGCACTCTCGTGGAGTGCGACGGTTGCTTTGCAGAAGCAATACGTGCAACTTCGAAATTTCAATCCACGCACTCTCGTGGAGTGCGACATTAAATACTCCTTTGATTTTTGTTTTTTTTATATATTTCAATCCACGCACTCTCGTGGAGTGCGACGTGAATCAAGTGATTAAGCGTAATGTTGCACAGCTATTTCAATCCACGCACTCTCGTGGAGTGCGACGGGTAGTCAAAGGCTCACGAGGGAGCAAGAAGTCATTTCAATCCACGCACTCTCGTGGAGTGCGACTGCTTATTTAACAACAAAAATTATACCGGCGCAATACATAAGCAAAATATTACACCAATATTTAACCACTTTCACTTACTTTTCCACTAAATATTGCGCGAACATACAAGGATTTTATGTCCAACCTTGATTCGCACTTTTCAATAAAACTTAAGATACAATTCTCATCCTGAAAATATTGTCAGTAGAACTTAATTAAAGTATATGTTATTAATACTAATTTTTCAAAAAACTTGGTCTTAGTAAATCCATCTATGATATTTGAAATGAATTTATATGGGTTAATTTTTTTGAATTATTCAGGTTGACTCACTATATTATTAATCTCATCAATAATACTATCCCCAACATTGTATCCACCCCCATTAATCTCTATACTTTAATTACTATCACATTTAAAAGGGGCTTGTATTTATGCTAAGAGATGGTCAGTTAAAAGTGTTATGGATTTCCCGTATTGACTATGAGAAGAAGACTGGTGTCGCGTCACATGCCCATGAAGATATCTTTCAAATGCTTTTTGTCATTGATGGTAAGGGAAAGATAACATTTGATGATAATGAATATGAATTACTCCCAAACAATCTATATTTTATGCCGCCGGATCACGAGCATAGTTTTTACTTTAAAGAATTCGCTTCTACTATCGATATTAAATTTTCTATTACGGATAATGAGTTAAAAGATTTTGTCACAAAAAGTGATATCCCGTTTCCATATTTTTTGAGTGACTACTCTAAGATTAAAGAACTATTTAAGACATCTCTTTCCAATGAAAATAAGTATAACCCCCTAACTTCGTTCCGGGTGGATATGCTCTTCAAAGATTTTCTTATATCATTAATACAAAAGAATAATTTTCAAAAACAGAACGCAAATCCGATTGAACGTATTAACCTTTCCCTGAGTTCTGATTCACCGATGGAAAATTATATTATCCAACATTTGAATGAATCAATTACTTTAGACGATATTGCTAAAGAGTTCGGTTATCATCCCCACTATATTATTGATTTATTCAAACAAAAATTCGGGGTGACGCCTATGAAATACTTACAATATGTACGTGTCGAAAAGGCTAAAGAATTTTTAGAGTTAAGCAGCATACCTGTGAGTGAAATTGCAGAAAGAATCGGTCTTTCCGTCCCTTATTTCTCACGTCTATTTACATCAACTGAAGGTACTTCACCTTCTGATTACAGAAACCAAACAAGGACTGTTGTTGGTAAAGACATCGTCCTTGACGACAGCTTCTTTTCCTCTTTACCACAACAGCCCGATATTATTGATGAAAAATAAAATTTAATTATTCAACTCCAGTAAATTTGGTATAAACAAAGATATCTCAGGTATAAATGCAATAAGTAAAAGTATGACAAACATTACAACATAGAATGGAATAAGTGCTTTCACTACCTTTTCCATAGGTATGTTCGCAATAGAGCTACCGACGAATAATGCTCCGCCCACCGGCGGTGTCACTAAACCAATTGCCATACACACCATCATCATAATACCGTAATGAATCGGATCAATTCCAATATTTTGAGCAATAGGCAGTAAAATCGGTGTCGTAATCAAAATGATTGGTGCGACATCCAGTATCATTCCAAGTAAAATTAAGATTAACAAAATGATTAAAGTAATCATTACAGTGCTGTCCGTTAGTGACAATAAAAAATCGGACAACATTGCGGGTACGCGGAGTAATGCAAGGAGCCACGCGAAACCGCTGGAAGTGGCAAGTAAGAATAAAACCAGTGCCAGTGTTTTAAAAGTTCTTAATAAAACCGGCCCCATCATCGAGATTTTATTCTTTCTGTTAAATACAAAGCTGACTAAAAATGCGTATATTACAGCAATAGCTGCTGATTCTGTTACTGTGAAAATACCTGTCATAATACCACCAAGAATAATGACGCCTGTAATAATTGCCGGCATTCCCTGGATAAATGCAATGATAAACTGCTGGAATGTAGACGCCTCTTCTTTAGGATACTGTTTCTTTAATGCGATAATATAGGCAACAATGATTAAGCCGATTCCCAGTAATATACCAGGTAGAATTCCTGCAAGAAATAATGAAGTAATTGAAATACCACCACCGGCAGCAAGGGCATAAATAATCATATTATGACTCGGCGGTATTACAATTCCCTGCGTAGAAGATGCTACAGTAACCGCCACTGAATAATCGGTATCGTAACCTTTCTTTTTCATCATTGGCACTAAAATTGAACTGCTGGCAGATGCATCAGCTAAAGCTGATCCCGATACACCGCCGAACAACATACTGGAACCAACATTCGCCATACCAAGACCGCCCCGGAACCGCCCGACAACAGTATCTGCCAGTCTAATTAAACGGTCTGTAATTCCTCCGGCATTCATAATCTCACCGGCCAGTATAAAGAAAGGAATCGCAAGAAGTGGGAAACTATTTACACCTGCAACCATTCTCTGGATTAACACCGATAAAGGTATATCCAGCTGGAAGCAAACGACGATTGAAGTCACTCCCATTGCCAAGGCAACTGGGACACCTAAAATTAAAAGCAGTAAAAACAAACCAATCAATGTAAGTAAAATCATCTACAGCACCTCCTCTTCAGTTACAATTTCATCTCTTTTCTTCCAAAATATAAACTCAATAATTAAGTAAATAACAATTACTACTCCTGCCACTGGCATAGAGGCATATAGTACTGCTGAAGAAACATTTAGACCAGAAATTGTTGCATTCTGCATGTCACTGGAAAACCTGTATCCCTCAAAGAGCATAAAGAAACCAAAAAGTATCGCCAGTATTCTTTGAAAAAGTATCAATAATCCTTGAATTTTCTGCGGCATTTTTTCGACTAATAAATTCACTCTAATATGAGAATTATCCACTATACCAACAGCTATTCCAATAAAACCAATCCACACCATCAACATTAAAGACAGGGGCTGTATCCACGGTGGTGTGTAATTAAAACCGAACCTGGAAATCACTTGATAGAAAATGATAACAGTCATTATTATCAAAAATGCACATACAATAACTTCAATTCCTTTTTTAATTTTATTTAAAATATTAAACATTGTACTCTCTCCCATATATACAGAAGGAGAATAAAATCTATTCTCCCCCGGCATATCACTATTTTGCATTCTCTATCTCGGTAAACATATCTCCATATGTTTCCTCATACTTATCATATAACCCTTGCACGTTTTCTCTGAATTGTGCTCTATCCGAATCTGACAATTCTATAATATTATTGCCCGCTTCTTCTGCCGTACGTTCTGATTCCTCAGTATATTTATCAAATTCATCCATCTGAGTTTCCTCAGATTCAAGAGCTGCCTGACTGATAATCTCCTGCTGATCTTCAGATAAGCTGTCCCATGACTGTTTACTCATGAATAATAATCCCGGAATTCTCAAGTGTTCAGAAGTTGTGAAGTTCTTCGCCACTTCATAATGACCGTCAGCGACATAAGTATTAATATTATTTTCACCGCCGTCTACAACACCTGTCTGGAGTGCACTGTAAACCTCTGAAGCTGCTAAAGGCGTCGGAGACACACCAAGCTCATTAAATGCCTCGATTAATATATCATTCTGCATAACTCTAATAGACTTCCCTCTTAAATCATCCAAATTTTCTACCGGATCCATAGTATAGAAACTACGTGCACCTGCATCATAAAAAGCAAGACCTACCAGATTCTGCTCTTCTAAACTTGTGAATAAAGTATCCCGTAATGATGAATCCAGAGCATTCCATAAATGCTCACGGCTGTCGAATAAGAATGGGAAACTAAAAATTCCAAAGTCATCTACAAACTGTGATATGGGTCCTGTGTTAGCTCTTCCAATATCAATTATCCCTGTTTGTGTCTGTTCAATGGTTGTTACTTCATCCCCTAACTGCCCGCCTGTATACACATCGATGGTAATTGAACCTTCAGACAACTCTTCCACCCTGTCGGCAAATTCATAAATTGCGACTGCATCCGGATAGTCATCCACTTGTGTTTCTGATAAACGCAGAGTAATTAATTCCCCGGCAGCACCTTCATTGGTACTGCCGTTCGCCTCTCCTCCCGACTCTCCGCCGGAAGAACACGCAGCGAGCACCGCTGTAATAAGTAAAACGCTTACAATATTTCTTATCTTAGACATTGCTTTTCCCCTCCTGTTAAATTGATTCTGATTTTTTCTAAAAGTTCTTTATAAGTGTTTTCGTCAACATACTTTTTTTCTGCCGGTTCATTAGTAAATGCACTGCCCCATTCTTTTTCACCTTCATATTTAGGTACAAGATGCATATGTAAATGAGATACCAAATCACCGTATATACCATAATTTATTTTTTGCGGTGCAAAAGCATCGGATAATGCTTTTGCACTCGCTGATAAATCCTCAGTAAAATCCTTTCTTTCTTCTTCAGTTAAATTAAATATTTCTTTTTTATGATCTTTAAATGCAAGAATACATCTGCCCCGGTGCGTCTGATCTTTATTTAAATATAATCTCGAAACTTTCAGTTCTTTAATTTCTATCATTAAATTTTGCAATTCCTCATTCTGGGTACAGTAAAAACAATTCTTAGACATCTTTTTCATCTACTTCCGGTGCACAGTCAATCATGACATGTATAGTATCTGCCTTATGTGTATTTCTTGTTTCGAACGCTTCACCGATTTTCTCAAGAGGATAAACGTGAGTAATAGTTTCTGTCGTATTCACTAAACCATCGAGTACAAGCTGCAGCCCCTGTTCAAAATATCTTCGATTATCAATATCTCTTTTAGGTTCTGTAGAATAAATATCCAGTCTCTTTTTATGAACTTTAAAGAAGTCAATTGGCGCGTGACATGTTCCAATACAGCCATACATTACAATTCTTCCATTCTGTGCCGCAGCATCAATTGCATCTACCATCCCGGATCCTTCTAACAGGCAGGGAATCACAATATCGAATCCTTCCGGAAAATCCTTTCCGACAACGTCCATAGTCTTTGCATCTGAACTTGGCAGTTTGTAAGTATGTGTGGCACCGTATTTCTTGGCAAGTTCTAGTTTTTCATCAAATAAATCTGTCACAACTAAATTCTTAGGGCTATATAGCTTAATCACTTGAGTTAATGCAAGACCGCTGACACCCTGACCCATAATGAGGACATTTTTATTTGGAGAAATATCTGCATTTTCTGCTGCTGATATCAATGCAGGCAATACCTCGATTAAAGAACCTTCAATCAACGGCAAGTTTTTAGGCAGTACCTTCACTGAAAATGGATCACAGCATACATATTCGGCAAATGCCCCCCATACATACCTTAATGCAACGTGGTCACCTTCCTGTAAGCCAAGAACATTCTCTCCTACTTTATCAATCACACCCGCAACTTCATGTCCAAGCCTTGTCGGGTAAGTCACAAATTCCGGTTCCCGGTTCCCTCTGAATACTTCAACATCACTGCCGCATATTCCGACCCATTTAATTTTAATTCTGACTTCTCCTTCAGCAGGTTCCGGAATTTTAGCACGTTTTACCTCTATTTTTTTTTCATCCGTCATTACCGCACACATCTGTGTATCCGGTCCATCCTGTTCTACCAAATCCATTTTAGGTACCGTCATTTTTCTAACCATTATTAGTCTCCTCTCTGTTTCACTGCATATTTTTATTTACACAACCATCATATGACAGCGTTTACATCTAAACAATGTCGATAATTCAAGTGATTTTATCTAAAATTCAGATTACTGGTATTGAAATGGTTTCGTGAACCTGAAATATATGCATGTTTTTATTGGTCATACCTATATAAATGAAAGCGAATTCAAATATATGAGTTTTAGTTAAATGATTCTTTATTATCATCATTCCATTCGTTCCTGTTTTTATATACTTTAGACTTATATAAGAATAGAAAGGATGATTCATATGGTGACAAGACAAAAGTATGAGCAAATTAGAAGTGAGGTTCTGAATTATTTTGAGACTTGTAACATTGTATTAAACAATGAAGAAAGAAATAGAATTGAGGTTGCGGATTTTGGTTTAAACCGCATTGAAGAGCTGGGTTTACAACTGATTGAATACATAAATACCGACCGTGTATGCGCCAAAGATTTGGTATTACTTCCGAATCAGGTCTGTCCGGAACACCGTCACCCGCCGGTAGGTGACAGTGAAGGTAAAGAAGAAACGTTCCGCTGCCGGTACGGTACTGTTTACTTATATGTTGAAGAAAATAATGGTACCACACCCTCAGTGACAGTACCGGAAGATAAAAAGGATACTTTTACAGTCAATAAAGAAATTGTACTTTATCCAGGTGATCAATACACTATTCTTCCGGATACACTTCACTGGTTTGCTGCCGGGAAAGACGGGGCAGTAGTATCGGAATTCTCTACAAAAAGCACAGACGAAAATGATATATTTACTGATACAGAAATAAAACGCCTGCCGACGATTGAAGAATAATATATAATCAGTCTAAACTGCAGTGAAGGAGAATGTTATGAAATACGTCATTGGAATTGATCTCGGAACAAGCGCAGTTAAAGTACTTCTCGTGAATCTATATGGGAAAGTTGAACAGGAAATATCAAAAGAATATCCTTTAATACAAAAAAAATCCGGATACAATGAACAGAATCCAGAACTTTGGGTGGCACAGACTATTTCTGCCTTACGAGAGTTAATATCAGGGTTTGGCGGACGGCCTGAGGACATAGAAGGTATCAGTTTCTCCGGTCAAATGCACGGTCTCGTGCTGCTTGATAAGAACCATGAAGTTATCTGCCCGGCAATTTTATGGAATGACACACGCACAACAAAAGAATGTGAAGAAATAACAGAAGCGATTGGATATCAAAAATTACTAGGTATAACTAAAAATATTGCCTTGGAAGGTTTCACCCTTCCAAAAATACTTTGGGTTAAAAACCATGAACCTGAAAACTATAAACAGATCAGTCATTTCCTGCTGCCAAAAGACTATCTGCGCTTTCGGATGACAGGCGCACTGCACAGTGAGTTTTCCGATGCAGCAGGTACGCTGCTTTTGGATATTGAGAACAGTTCATGGAGTGATGAAATATGCCGTATATTAGATATTGATATCAATATGTGTCCGCCGCTTATATCATCACATGAGTGTGTAGGTACAATAACAAACGAATTTGCAGATGAAACTGGTCTGAATCAGTCTACAAAAATATTTGCCGGCGGTGCAGACAACGCTTGTGGTGCCATCGGATCCGGGATACTCGAAGAAGGCAGGACAATGGTTAGTATCGGCACTTCCGGTGTTGTACTTGCACATGAAAAAAATAACGATAAATCATTTGATGGGAAAGTCCATTATTTTGACCATGCTGTTCCTGATTCATACTACACCATGGGCGTCACACTTTCTGCGGGACACAGTTTTTCATGGTTTAAGAATACTTTTGCAGAAACAGAAGAATATGAAGCGCTGATTGAAGAAGCAGAAAATACGCCAGTTGGGTCCGATGGTCTACTCTTCAGCCCCTATTTGTCAGGGGAAAGAACGCCTCATGTAGACGCTTCAATACGTGGGAGCTTTATCGGAATGGACAGCCGGCACGAAAGAAAACATTTTACGAGGGCTGTGCTTGAAGGAATTACATTTTCATTAAATGAATCAATTGAAATTTTCAGGGAGAATGGAAAAGAAGTTGAGAAAATTATATCAATCGGCGGCGGTGCAAAAAGTGAAATATGGCTTCAGATGCAGGCAGATATTTTTAATGGCGAAGTCACAAAGTTAACCAGTGAACAAGGACCCGGCATGGGTGCTGCAATGCTTGCTGCTTACGGCACAGGCTGGTTTAACTCACTAAAGGAATGTGCAAATATTTTCTTAAGTGAAGATAAAACATTCACCCCCATTAGAGAAAATGTAGAAAAATATCAATACTTATTCGAGCAATATAAGTTAATCTATTCCTCCACAAAGGAGATTAATGAGAAATTAGTGGCGTTTAGGGAACAGTCACTTTAGTCACAGAATTCAAAGACACTGTTAGAACAGAGTTAATTAATTCATGTTCTAACAGTGTCTTGTTTTTCTCATCCTCTACTCACTATCTCATATATCCCAAACATCTTCTCAAGTGTCTTTTCCTTATTAAAGAACAAGTCCACGACTCTGCTTCCAATATCAACTGTTCTCTTATATACTTCTTCATCTGTCAAAAGGCTATCCAGATCACCAACAATATTTCCTTCTTCACTTTGACGGGATCCGTAGCCGCCGAAATTCGCACCTGCAAAGTGCTGCCAGTTCTTTTCATCAATAAGCCCGTGATAATTCCCGCTGCCTACTACAATGACTGGAATACGGAGTGTAAATGCATCGATTGCTACCCGGCCGGGTCCGATGATGATATCGCTGTTCTGCATGTATGTTTTCAATTCATTCTTGTCAGAAATCCATCCTATATCATTAATCTTAACTTTTTCATTTTGAATTTCATGATTTAAGTGTGTTATAAATTTTTCTCTTAATGATCCTTCACCAATCACATTAAAATTGATGGTCTGGTCTGTTTCATTCAGATAAGGTGCAAGTTTCTCCGCTTCTTCAATAATATTTGTCTTATCTGTTTCAAGCCGTGTGATCAGACTGATTGTTCTGGTATGTTGCTTTTCTTTCCGCACATCAGCTTCATAAACATAATCACTGTAATTTGGAATGACATGCACCTTATGGGCATTGCCACCTGTACGTTCAACCACCTTCTGTTTCACGGATTCAGAAACTGCGAATATACTGTCGAGCTTTTCAACATACGTTTCAACAGCATTCACCCAGCCGCCGTGAACATGATAGACAACTGGAATATCATATTCATCATGAAGCTGAATAGCTATTTCTCTGCTGATACCGGGGTTCGCGTGAATAATATCAAAATCCGTACCTGCCGCCTCAACAATATTCTGTACCGACTGATTAACATCCGCATCATCAATTTCTATCATATTAATGCCATCCGTAGAAAGTTGGTCAAAGAACAGTCCGCCCCGGCAGCCGACATAAACCTCATGGTCTCTCTTCTTTGCCTCAAGCGCAACCGCCCGAATGTTGTCATGCAGACCACCAAGTTCTGAATTGAAAAATAAAGTAATCAACACTTTCATATTCTTCACCTGCTTCTAAGTTTAAGTAATACTCTAATTTATGAATTATGAAGATATCGGGTATTTTTTCTTCCGGCCAAACAAGATTCCGTTTATTTTTTCATAGTATTTCTAGTCATGATTATGATAACCAAAATGATTGGAATCAACATTAAAACGATACCTGTCAGAAGAAACAACGCGCCAATGACGAACCGGACACCTTCAAATGTTCCCATCATTCCTGTATGAGACACTGCCAGCACTGCATTTTCAATAATTTCAAAAGGACTGGATTCCATTGAAATGATGAAACCAATAATGAAACTGCTTAACCCAAAGTATACACAGACTGCCCGCCAATTTCTTTGATTTTCATTATTGAAGAATTCAAGATTTGATCCTAACGTTACAGTATTCGGGTTCTTTATTGATAAGACAGGCAGTACAATTACCAGCATCATGATAAGGAGGCCAAGCATTTGTACGAAATATCCTAATAATACTATATTTAAAGATTGAATGATAATTGAACCCCGCCACCATGCATGTCGGTCGAATGTTTCAAGTAATTCTCTTGAAAACGGCAATAACCAGAAAATAATTAAAATGATGAGATTAAAAATAATCAAAGGCAGTGAGATGAAAAATGCTGAGAAAGTAAAATTGAATATTGCTTCAGTGGGCCCCAGATCTTTCTTCCATAATACTGATAATGTATTTACAGCAGAAACTACACCAGGTAATAAAAACGGCAGAAATGCCACCATTCGTCTGCCGTCACCATCAAAGAAACTATCAACAATACCCACTGCAGACAGAATAAATAAAGGGATAAGAAAATATAGATGTTTCTTATTGTATATTTTCTTAAATTCAATATGAACCATTTCTTTAAATGTCGGATGATGATCCATATCTTTTCCTCCTTAAATATCCAACTACAATACCTTAATTTTACGAATCACGATATTACTGATTAAACATATTAATCCGACAATATATTCGTCTGATACAGATGAATTATTTTGTTCTATTTTACACTATTTATTGAAAGTCTATTCCTGAAAAAACAAAAGTTGATGTGACTCACACCAACTGGATAAGAATAATCACGTCAGGTCCATGAACTTGGAACAAATTGTACATACGGCGGTGGTAAGGTACCACCTCCGTATATATTTCTTAGGTCACGCCTCCGTGTCGACAACAGAAATATTATGCAAAAGCAAAACCTGTATTAAAACACAAATCAATTGAAGTAACCAGTCGACCATGTAATTATTAGTTTTTCCCCTATCATAACACTACCTCAAGGATAGATTTTTTCGAGAACTAACATTTTCATCACCCCATATCCGCAACTTGTTTTTAAACAACATTTTGATGCGAATCTGTATCCAAGATCTCCATTTAATATTCTTCACTCACGTTTAGTTTAAATTCTAATGAGTATTTTTTCCATACATAAGAATCCCTAAAGTTGAAATCTAGATTTCAACTTTAGAGATGCACCTCACTTTATAAAGAATATTTATTAAATTCTAATTTTAATGAGTAACCACTTACTATATAATATAATGTAAATAGAAATTCTGGAGGATGCTTTATGAAAATTACTTTTGAGCAAATTAAAATTAAACCTGGTTACATAAAAGCTGAATATAGTGATGGAGACACCAACCATTATATTGAATTTGAGCTAAGTGACCCAATAATTATTAGAGATGATCTAATAGCGCTGTCTTTAGCAGCTTTGTGTGGAAAAAAATATGAGTCAATTAATTTTGATTTAAATATCTCAGAAAAAACTAAAAAAGATATTGAAAAATTTACAGCCTCCACGATAACTACTAAGTTAAATAATTCTCCAACATTAATTTCAAAAAAATTTGGGAATCACACCGTTAACTTTAGCGGAGGTTTTGACAGCTTAGCAGCTATACCTTTCTTACCTCAAAATCACTCTCTCGTATCTATGGATTTTGGTGGCCATTTTAAACGTGAGATGAATATGATTAATAAGTTCGACACTCACATTGTGAAGACAAACATATTAGAAACTGATTTCAGAAAAAACTCATGGCTATTCATGGTTATTGGTTCCATACTATACAGTGATTACTTAAACACTGAATTTAATGTTTTTGGCTCAATAATTAATGCAGCATTTATGCAAAATTCAAATTATGTAAAAACATACAATACTCCAACACTTGTTCAAAGTGCTGGAATGAAAAATATACCTTACACTCAACCATTATCTGAGATTGGATCTTTAAGAGTATCTACATATAACTTTCCACATCTTATTAATGAGTCTTTGAAATCTCTAGCTAATCCTAAAGAAGAAAAAAGATTTAGAAAGCAACTATTATTAGAGATTGAAATTGACAGATTTAATCATGATATAGAACTTACAGATACAGTATCTGAACCCACTAATCAGTATTTCAAATGGGGAGATAATTTCTTAGTCGATCAATTATCTTTTTACATCATGAAATACAAAAATTATGACATTGCTTCATTAACAATTTCAGATATTCCCAAAGAAGCATACGATTTAGCTCAAAATTTAAATTTATCATTTTATGATAGATACTATACGGACGTTTTGAAGTTCGTTCCTAAACAATTTAGATCAAAATATGTTTCCAATCTCGAACAAGCTAATATTTTGCCATTTGAAGAAAACGATTGGAAGGAATATAGAGAAGTCAACAAATTCTTATCAAACTACCATACTGTAAAATAGGGGTACCCATGAAAAAAAATATATTTATTTTACTCAATAAACATAGATTAAACCGATCAGAGATAATAAAAGCCAGTGAATACATCTTAAATGATTATATGATTTTGAAATATAACTATATTCCTAAATCATTCAATTCAATAAGTGACAACTTAAAATTTTGTTCTCACCCCGATTGGAAAATAGATATGGGACCACATACTAATATGGCTATGTTACACTTACACGAGTGGGAGCCAATCAGTTATCTTCTACTAGCTCACTACTATACAAATGAGGAAAAATATTTAGATAAATCCATTGACTTACTCGAAAAATGGTACAAGGTGAGTGACCAAGAAAACCATAAGTATTTATGGTACCGTCATTGTGTAGCTGATAGATCAATTGTTTTAAGCTATCTAAATTTAATATCTTCACAAAAATTTAAAACCGATACTAGAGAATTGATAAAAACATTAACAAAAACACATAAAGAATTTTTAGCAAATGATAAAAATTTCATTGAATATAACCATGGTCTGATGATGGATCGTTCACTCTTACTTCTCTCTATTATTTCCAAAGATGAACAGAATATGAATAAAGCTATAGAGAGAATTAAGGATAATTTTCTAAAGACATTTACACCGAATATGATTTGCGTTGAAAATTCAATAACATATTTCCTATTTAATTTAGAATTAATAATCTCAATTGAAAAAAATATAATGGAACCTATGGGTTTAAATATCTTAACCAATTTTAATAAAAAAATCGAAAAATCACTAGACTTTCTAAATATTATAAAACAACCAAATAATAGTTTCCCACTATATGGTGACGGGGAACTCGTCACTATTGAGAAAATCAAAAAATCTAACATATACGAATACTTTGATAATCATTTATTATTCTCAAACTATACTCATCATCAACTTAAAGGATACTACTTTGAAAATGAGGGTTACATTACAATCAAAAATAAGGATAGTTATTTTTTCTTAAGATGTGGAGATATTGTTAAAAATCATAAACATGCTGATGATTTATCATTCACTCTATTCCATAAAGAAGAGATATTGATTGATTCAGGAATATATAATTACGATCGGGGAGATTTAAAAGACTATTTTAAATCTCCCAAGTCACATAACTCTATAATGTTAAATGATGAAAGTTATCCTTATCACAAGTCAACTTCACATGAAATAAGAATTGTATATTTCAATGAAGAAAATGAATACTTTCATATCATTTTACAAAATAATGCTTATGAATATGCAAATATTCTAAGACATATATATATATTGAAAGATAGTTTCTCTATTATATTGTCTGATCATATAATAAGTGATTTTAAAATCAAAAATAGTTTGATTTTTAATTTTTCAAAAAATATCAGTAATATATTCAACTTAAAAACTAATAATAATAAAATTGTAATTAATGACTCTATACTTCTACAAACTTTAGATAGCAACTATATTAATATACACCCTAAAAGTAGTAAAAAAGCTAAACTTTCTACACATTTTCACCATTTAGAATATATATCTCAAATTGAATTTGTCAAATTTGATTCTAACGCCCAACTCACATCTATCCTCTCATTTGATCCTGATACTACCATACCTGATACATTAGAATTTTCAGAAGATGAAATTAGAATTGAGGATTCAAATAAATCATATACTTTAAAGTTTATTAACATTGAAAATGAATTGGTAATAGGAAACTATATAAATGTTGAATTCCAAGGGAATCAACATTTAGTTCGAACTTACTCTAATATTTTTGATGAGTGTGATTACGCATGGTATATATATATAGGAGATATACGTGAAAAAATAATTTGGTATCAAGAATCTCCAGAGTTTTTATATAAGTTCAATCAATCTGGGGAATATAAAATTAGATGCTTTGTACGCAATAAACGAAACAAAGATGAAAAGCGTGAGTTTACTTTCAAGAAATATATTCTACATCATTGAGATTAAATAATTAAAGCATATATGTAAAGGTTGATAATATGATTGACAATGAAACAAAAATAAAATTAGAAGATTTAAATTTAGATTTATTATTAACTCTAGATAATAGAACTCTAGTCATTCAAAAAAATAATGTTAGCTACCATTTTAAATTTCATAGTAAAGTCAATAGTAATAATTTAGTTGTTTTTTCAAATGGAGCATTAAATCGAAATAAAAAAGATGCTCCATTTTTTTCCAGGTTCACCTGGGCAAGAGAGTTTAATGCCAATAGTTTGTATATTGACGATCCAACCATCCATGACTCTCATTTAACTGTTGGTTGGGGGGTTGGAGAGAAGGATAATTATTATTTAAAAGAAATTAGTGAAATCATTGATAAAATCACTAAACTATTAAATATTAAGAATAATAACATAATCTTTTTTGGTTCATCTGCTGGTGGCTTTATGTCTATTATGCTATCTATTTTCAAGAAAAGAAGTCTAGCTATTGCTAACAATCCTCAGATCTGGATTCGAAAAGATACTCAAAAAAATCGGGCTGAAAATTTATACAATTCTGCTTTCCCAAACATGAGTGAAAAAGAGATAGCTGAAAATTATGGAGATCGACTTTCCGTACTTAAAATGATGGAAGAGTATAACTATATACCTAATATCGTATATGTTCTAAATAGATATAGTAATAAAGATTTTAAAGAACAATACCTTCCCTTTGTTGAGTACATTGATAATATTGACAACACTAATGATTCTATTGAACTATTGCTCTATCATTCTGACAAAGGTCATGGTGGAATTTATCCACGTGCTAAAACTATACAATTGATAAATAAATATTTAGATTTAAGAAATCCAAGTTACAATTTCAATACAAAGAAATTCAATACTTTCAAAATGTATGATAATAATAATAACTATATTGAATCAATGAGAGTTAACGACAATACTCTCTATTTGCCTGTTAAGTATCTAAAGAAGGATTTCTCATGTGTCTTAGAAAAAAGATTTGAAAGTAAAAAGGGAACTTTAAAAATTGAATTAATAAATAAATATCTAAACGCAAAAGGTAGTGGGTACTTACAATATGAAATCGTAAAGAATAGCAAAACGATTTTAATTGAGGATATTTCTAAATGGCCTTTCCAAAATCAAATTTACCTTCATAACTTGCAACAAAATGATATAATTTTAATCCGAATTAGGACTCTCAAGAATTGTGAAGCCAATTCTTGGTCAAAAGCATCAAGAACTGAAATATTAAACATTGTTGAACTGACCAAAAGCATAGAATATAACTCACCAGCTTCTTTTTCCAGTCCGTATAGTGTCCAAACCCAAGAATAAAATTTTCAAAATAAATATCTGAACCAAAACTAAAAAATCAAATTAAAATTAGGTGAATGAGCGACTGAGATTCGATACCGCAGTGGAAGCCGCTGTGACGTTCGTAAATCAAAATGGAACAGCATTCCACTGGAAAAAGGCATAGAAGAAATGTAAAGATTTGAAGAGGTGAGAATAACACTCAACGCCAGGCGTATACAGTCAAAAATCGAAATAATTTTTCTAAAACAGGTCCTGATGCGACATCTATGCAGATGAAAGGCAATTATATGCGTAAATGTCGGTTGGTGGTGCGCTATAATGTCTAGACATCGACCAGCCATTAGTTTGTACTGAACTACAATGTCTTTGAATCCGTCAGATACCTGGACATTGGTGACGATTTTAAACACGACACAGAGTACAACAATGAATATAACTATGAAACATTGATGATTCGATTTGAAAGTATTGAATTGATTATCAGAGTAATGTTTTTCAATCATAGACCTAGAAATATCAGAAAACTCCGAGACAGGCTGTGTACTGGACATATGATGAAATCAATATTCAGTACACATATCTGGGGGACAGGTAAACGATACCATGAACAAACAAAGGCCGGGTTACGGAATCTACATGTATACTAGGAATCCAGCGCACGTCCACTGTATGATATGTGCATTAAAAAATGAGAATCAGCGGAACAAATAGGTTCAATGAAAGTAAAATTTAGCTTTCGCCCACTTCTCATCGCGAGGAACGGAAAATAAATATTCTCACTGCACCATCAACATGGTCTAATTAAGCCACCATTTTTCTTTACCATAGTTCTTAATTTCAGAAGACACTTTAATCTTATTATATTTTTAAAGGCACATACCTCACTATGATTAATCGTTGAAAGAATTATCCAGACCTTCCAACAACACTTTATAATTTCTATTAACCTGTCGTTTCTTTCTATTCATGAAACTCAAGTAATTTTTTATATATTGTTTTTCATTCTCAATCGTATAATTAAACCTGGAAGTATTAACATACTGGTCCATGGCTATGACCGATTCAATATATGCTTTAGATGGATCTGTCTTCGGACCATAAGTCGGGTACGCAGCTATTGCAATAACAGGGAACGAATTAACTTCTAAAATAACTGCCTCTTTATCATCGAAAGATTTCATTATAATATCAAGTCCACCAGTGTATAAACCAGGAAATGAAGCAAGTGCATCTAATGCCAGCTCTTTAATATCATTGGAAACTGACTCAGTGATATTAAAGAGTTCACCACCATTGGACAAGTTGGATACTGATCCCAGGAGCACTTTCTCATCACTTTTTGGAATATAGAACATAGATTTTTCTATAGAATTTAGATACTCTTTCATAGTCTCACTTTTTTTAATTGGATAATTCCTCAAAAATCCACAAACTTTTCTAGATTCATTTTTTTTAGCAATTAAATCTTCTATTGAATTTTGACCGTCACCAACTACATATGGCGGTATGCGCACTGTGATTGATAAAAGTGTCCCTTCAATAATTGTTGCTCTAGCTTCGAATCCTTCCAAAAATTTTTGAACAATGATTTCATTTTTATTCGTTGAACTATTTGCCGCAACTTCCCAATTGTATTCGAACCTATCCTCTCTTACATTCACCCTGACACCTTTACCAAGAGTCCCATATAACGGCTTAATTACTACAGAATGATTGGAATCTTTGAAAGATAACTCCTTAGCTCTTTCTACCTCTTCTTTGTTGTAGATCTGAGATTCAGGTGTATTTATATTAAAGCGTTTTAAATACCCTTCAGTTTTTAACTTATCTCTTACAAGAGAATGACTGAACGAATCATTAGTAGAATACCTTGGTGGTTTAATAGTTGTTATAACAGATTCATCATGCCTGAGTATATCTATTGCCCTCATATATCTTTTAGCTGCTGGTTGAAAAACATATTTAATATCATTATTCTGTAAAAAATTCAAATGAATATTAGGTAAATGGAAAATGATATCATTCGAATAAACGTTTTTGTCATATGGGTTCTTTGATAATATATATTCTAAATCTGATACGTTCATAGGTTTCTCCTTCTATTTGCTAAATGAAAGTTTTAGAATGATCAAATAATATCCTATGCAAAACTACTGCAGTACTTAAGTTTAATAAATATTTATTGTATTCAACAAATATAATATAGTCGTTATTCCGAAACTGGATACTTATCTTGTGTAGTTGTAAGCATTAAATTATTCATTGCATATCGCCTTCTTTTAGTTACCAAATGATACTTTCTATAATAACAACAAAATGCTATATACCTTTGATTTCTAGTCTTCCGGCATTTAAAAACCCATCACTCTTATAATTTTTTTTGTATTTAATTTTTATTATAATATTACTTTTTTTAGGGACTTCAATGTTTGTATACTTGTTTCTTAACTTACTTATGCAATATGATTCTATTCTACTTTCCTTTATTGAAATTAGTTCAATCGTGATAATATTTTTCAAATTATAAAAACTTTTAATTTTTATATTTTTATCAAAATCAGAGAAATTGTCTATTTTTATCTCATAACTACTACTTGTAGTCACTGGTAATTCTTTCGGTCTAATCAACCAATTTTTAGAATCAATATTTAGAATCGCTAAATCATTGGTCAATTCCATTCTAGTTTTTTCATCATTCAATATTATTTTTTCTTTTCCAAAATCTAAACTTCTTCCACCTTTAAGTTTTTTTTCATTATTAACCAGGGTGACTAAATCACTTAAAATATCATTATTCGAAATGGAATTTGTCTCTATTTCTTTTGCAAAAGTATCCAAATCAATCTTATATAACTTGTCATCAGACATTTTTGACATAACACTATTTTCTTCAGTCAATGCTAAAATTGGTGTTCCGCTTCCCAAATAGTCACTTAATTTTGAAGGTAGATAAGGATTAAATGGCTTATCATCTTTTGTATTGGCATCGCTAATAATTAAAATATCGTACTGTGTTGTTGCATTTAAAAATTCAGTATAAGATAAGTAATCATTTACATTTATATACTTTTTCTTTAAATACAATAAGTCATTTTCATCAATTTGATTCTTATTTGTATATAAATGTAATTTGAATGTTCTATTAAAGTTTGCATTAAGTTGTTCTATTAATTCTACAAATTGACCATAACTTCTTTTGCTATAGAAATTTCCAAAATAAGCTATGTTAATTACAGATTCTTCAAATACAATATTAGACTTCTGTAAATTATAATACTCATTCGGGAGTGTCGGGTGCTTCATTATTACTGATTTTTTGCGTATTAATTCCTTCTCGTCTTCACAAAATCTTGAAATCATATATTCCAACTGATTTTCATTTGTAAAAATTAATTCATCCGCTAGTGCAAACGGGATTAGTTCTGAAATATTAAAAAGGTTATTATCAACATATTTACTAAAATCATTTAATAATCCATTTTTCATCGATTTTATAAACACTTCATTCTCAACTAAACCGTACCTTTCTTTAGATTCAATATCATACAGTAATGGATCAGAAAATTCTGCTGTCCATTTGATATTAGGGTTCATAATCTTTATAAAAATATTAGGTAGGTGAGATATAGGAAACATTGCCCTACTGTATACTTTTGAATAGCGTTCTTTATTTTTAGCATAGAAACGTACTGCCGTATCAATAAAACTATTTAAATAGAACATATTACTAAATGAAGCTAATTGATTTACAACAATATTACTTCCAACTAGAGGAGATACCATGTCTCTCAATGATAGTTCTTTATGTCTTATGCGACTCATATTATTAGAAACCACATCGACTACATCTCCATTATTAATTAACCTTTTAGCAACTATCGTAGCACTTGTATCACTAAAAGGTGGAAAACAATATGAGATAACTAATGTATTTGCAAAACCACGATTTAATATTGAATAGTTGAAATGCTTTAGAGACATATTTTCAATTGCATCAATTACTCTTTCTCTATCTGTTGGAGCTTCTATTAAATACCTATTCATAAAACTGATTTGAGCATTGTATTTAGACCTTACAAACTTGATTAGTGCTGGGTTTGTTATATTGCTAAGCATGTCATCTAATATCTCTAATATTTCCAGTCTTTGAAACACTAAAAAATCAAAAGATGCCTTTTTTCTCGAAACTGAATCTTCTCTAATATTTCTGTAGTATATTGCTTCAGTTTCAACTGGCAGTATTTTCAGTTTTGGGCGGCTATTTATAAATAACTCACTATAAAATACTGTATCTTCACCACTTCTTAAATAATCTCTGAACTCTTGAAGCATTATAATTTCTTTAGGAATTACTTTGCAAACTGTAATAGATGCAATTTTGTTTATATTATCAATCGACACCGGAGCTTTTTCTTGATTATCTATTATTTCCTTATTAATAGGATTATCAACTATTATTTCATTATCTAGTACATCATGTATTTGTGAAAATGTTATTGTATCTTGTTCCATCCTATCAAAGTTAGACTGTATGTAATTCTGTGAAATATAATCATCTATATCTACAAATGTAACATGGCTGTATCTAGCATTCTTCATCCCTAAATTTCTAGCAGACCCAGCACCATTCTTATTATTAATTAAAATGACAATATCTAAATTATTGAACGTGGTACTATGTAAGTATGTCAATTCTTCTATAAATTTACCATTTAAAACAATAATGACCTCAAACTTTGCATCATTTATTTTCTGATTTTCAATACTTTCTAGACATGAAGAAATAAATTCTTTTCCATCATGAACCGGTATAACTATTGAAATTCCCTTTTCGAGTTCCTGAGACTGAATAACTGTATCTCTTATATCATTAATTTTTCCATGAAATTTTTCATAACTCACTTTAAAAACTCCCTACTATAGCTTAGATGCATGTCTATGTAATGCATTGATTTTATTCACTAATTCTTTTTTTGTATCATCACTTTTTTTATAAGCTTTTAATATTTGGTTTGCCTGGTAAAGTATCTCATAGTTTTTTGAATGCAATTTAACATCATTGGGTATATATTTAATTCTTTCGAGTATTTTGAAGTTGTTCTCAATAACTGATTCACTGAGTTCCTTAGATGTATAAAAATTGATTCTTATTCTCTTATTCTCAACATCAACTGACTTAATAATTGATTCATTTGCAATTTTACTAAGGTTCTCTACTAAAAAAGCCTGCTTTGTATATAATACTGAAACATGAGTATCTTCTATTCTTAAAATATTAAATTTATCAGAGTGATTCAACTGCATCAAATTATTTATTTCCAGATTAATAATCAGAGACTTATTTTTTTTTAACTCTATAATTTCCTCAACATCTATATTAGTACAATCAGTAATGTTTATTTCAACAAAACCCTTCTCAATTTCAAGTTTATTATATGTCATAATTACAATCCCTCTAAAAATTTATTTATATAAATATTATAAACTTACTTCATTAACTATCAAAGTAAAATATAAATTGTTTCTCAGTATAAGGTTAGAGAACCTGCATTCTAATAATACCCCTACATTATGAAAACGCAATCAAATCTTTAAATGGCAAAAATTACTATTATGTTGTATATTAAATGTATACTCAATATATTCCAATAGGGATATAATATAAGAACAACGTAATTTATAATTTGTGCACATAATATATATCTATTTTACATTAGAGGGGCAAAAGAAATGAAAATAAAAGACCTAACCTTTGAATCCAGTTATTTAATCACTGAACTAAACTTGGATAATAGTTTAATCGAATATGAAAAAATTAATTCCAATAACATTAAAATCTACTATGATAAGAATGTTAATATAACTCAGTATAATTTAGATAATAAATCTATTTTTTTAATAGGTTACTGCTTTGATATTCGGGATTCCTTAAAGTCAACAGAGCACATCTTGAGAGATTTATTAATTTCTACTGATATTTATAATGAACTGGATTACTTGAATGGTCGTTACAATTTGATTGTATTCGATGGAGAATACCATTCTATCTACTCAGATGCATCTCAGCTTAGGCCATTGGTGTACCATCCCGATTCAAAAACACTTGGATCCCATGATTCTTTGGTACAGTTGGTTCTTGAAAATCATAATTTTATATTTAACAAAAGATCTAATCGTAAACACACAGAGTTAGACTACACTAGGTTCAAGGAAATATATAAATTCAATCCAAGTCTTTATCTAAAGTATGAAACTTTCGATTTTGTAAGATTTTATCCTAGGAAATCCTTATCAAATGCTGATTTAAAAGAGACATTCGAGGAATTGAAACCTTATTTAGACCAAAGTATAAAATATCTTGAGAGCCTCGATAATAATTTATTCTTGACAATCACCGGCGGTATTGATTCAAGAGTCTCAGCAGCATTAACGAGAGATTTCAGCAATAAAGTTGAATATTTGACCTATACAAAACCAATGGATAAGCTTGCCACTAAAATGGCTAAAATTATCTATAAAACTGATGAAAATATCACTAAAAATATGAAAGAATATCTTGGTTGGAATCACAATATCATTAATTTAGAAGACTATCTTCCTACAAAATATAAGAACAATATTAATCATATATTATTTAATTCAACACATTCATATTCACTTGCTAATTATTATCGGAGTAAACAGAAATATTTTAAGGCTGTTCACATTAAGTCCACTGTGTTTGGAATGGGAAAGGCAGATTTCCCGAAATCACTTGATAAATCATCAGACAGTTTTGATTTTTATAAACTGTGTTTACACGGTCTTCCAAAAGATTTTGAGAAGCAGCCGGACTTTGATGAAGAAATAGAATCATACTTCAAGAGAAATAAGATTTTTGAGGGTGTTACTAAAGGCCGTCACTTTTATGATTTATTTCATTTAGAATCGAGAATGGGAAATTGGCATAGTGCTCTGACTTTAGAAACTGATCCTGAAACTGAAGAGTTTATATTTACAAACACAAGAAAAACTATAGATTTAATTCAACAACCAACAATCAGTGAAAGAAGGAATTTCTCTTTATACAAAATGATTATAGAGAAATACTGGCCGGTATTATTAAAATTTGAGATTAATAAATCAATGAAAGAAAAAGAACATCAATCTCAAATTGATGAGCCATATGCAGAATTAAATAATGTGGGAATCTATGGTTCACATAAAGTGAGCATACACAAAAATAAGATAAAAAATTTTGTTAATCTTAAGCCAAATACCGATTCCATTAAAGAATATGAACAATACAATTTTTCTGTGAAAAATAATTCTGACGTTAGTCAGATTCTTAAAATCTCCAGTAATTATTCCAACAAAAGTGGGCAGAATAAAATCAAAGTATTGATTAATAACGGTTATGAGGCTAAAATTTATGATATGCTCGATTTATATAATGGCTTGGAACTACAAGTTAAAGATAATGTAATACACTTTGTAATTAATTATAATAAAGACTACTCAAAAAAATCGTGGATTGATGCAGGCAGGCTTAAATTAGAAATACTATAATCTATATTTAATAATGAATACTTTAAAAAAAAAAAACTACACAATCCACTGTGTAGTTTTATTTTAATATTAGTTGCGGTTCACTTCTTTCTTCAGTTCCTCAATTGTTTCTTTAACATCTTCATCATAAGCAGGATTAAACTTATCATACAATTTAATAATGTCCAAAAACTTCGACACTGCGTCAAATCTATGCTGAGATTCTACCCTCTCAAGTCTTGTCAAATACCACAATCGAATATACGAGTTGTATCTGACAGTCAGATACGTATCAATTAAATCGTAACTTTCTAGATAGGGAATTCTCTCAAGTTCTAATTTATAGTATTTATCAAAGAATTTGTGTGAGATTGTATTAGTTACACTTCCTAGAACAGCAGCATAATAGATATGAATGTAATGATTCACACCCATGATTGTTTTCGAGTTTAACACCAGCTCTTGATAAAACATGGTATCCTGGCCGGCTGCACCCTCAACCATCTTTAAATTATTATCTACGATTACCGATTTCTTAACAATTACAGCTTGTATACTCTGCACCCTCATTTCAGAGCGTATTAAAAATGCTTTAGGATCTTCCACTAACATTTTTCCGTTATTATTTCTTTTTAAAATGTCCGTGTATTTCCCACCATTTCTCCTATCACTGTCTTCTTTGACAATATTACCGACGACCATATCAACTTCATTCGTCTTTATTTTATTCAGTAAATTATGGAAGCCATCACCAATTGCTTCATTATCAGGATCGAGATAAGTAATGTAATCAGTTGAAGCAACTCTCGCTCCTTGATTTCTCGGTTTCGAAGCACTCCCTGATCCTTCAGTATTCTCTATATAAACGATATCCGGGTGTCTTCTTCTGAGCCTGTTAATTATCTTAATTGTCGTTTCATCTGTACTGCCATCATTAATAAAAATAATTTCCATTTTGTCAAAACTGCTGGACCGTTTTAGACTTGCAAAGCATTTTTCTTCAAGATAAGTTCCATTATTATGAATAGGAATAATAACACTTAGTTCTTTTTTACTCGTCACTTCTTTTTTATCATTCGTTTCTTCATTCAACACTTCAACATCATCAAGATTATAGCCATTAGTTAACTCAGATAAATCAGTTATTTCCATATAAACCGGTATATGAATCATTGTTTTAAATTGATTGACAATTTTATTGATGTAGTTATGTTCCTCATGAGTGTCATCTTTAGTTACAAAATCAACATCAGCATATTTAAAAGCAGTAACCATATCTTCAAGGTAGTATTCTTCATATAAATTACTGTCATCAAAGAAAGTAATAAAGCCATATTCAGAAAGATTAATATTATTTATATCTTTTTTAAGAACATAATTTTTGTCTTGATAAATTTGTCGATCAAAACTATTACGGTTTTGATATGTATCATCTTCAAATACAACAAGGATCTTACTGTTTTCCTCTTCTATATCAATGTCAATAGTTGCAGCAATCTGTCTGATTCTATGAAATGTAGTATGCTCTTTAAATACATTTCTAATTCCCTTAGCCTGCAAATCCTTCAAATCATCTTCATTTGTTCTGTATATTACTTTAAAATCCTCGCCGGTATTAATCATACGCACATTTGGAAAAAGATTATTAATTCCAGTATTATAATTTGATAATACAATATTTCCAAATGCCTGTAATTCATATACTCTGTTCGCAAACATAGTTTGAGAATATTTTACAGAATTCATGTTTATACTCCATCGAATCACTTTATGCAAGTTCATCAACTTATCATGTTGGAGAGGGGGTGCCATGTTTTCTATATATTTTTCAGGAAACTGGTATCTGGGATTTTTCAATCTCAAGTTTCTATCGATGATTGTAAACGGTGCCTCTTCTTTTTTTATTGCATCAAAAAGTTTTTTAGTTTCATTCATTCTTACTGGATATTTAGACAGCCAACTTCCAGCGAATAAAATTTCATTTTTAAATTTTTCTGCATATTTTGTTCTTGAACCAACTGGATTATGAATGTAAGGATTAATACCAAATTGTAAAACATTGATTCTATCATTTCCAGTGAGCTCTCTATAACTCTCCACCATTTCTAACGAACTAGTAAAAATATGACTGCACTTTTCAGAAAGCGATTTAAACAGATGGAAATTAACAGGATCTTCCTTAGAATAGAAAATAGTTGGAGTTCCATTTTCATTATATTTTTCTATTAGCTCTTCCATTTCAATTCTTTTTTCATTTGAAGGATGTGCAGATCCTTCCCAAGTATTGTCAATCCCTCTCCAGGTAGATGCAAAAATCACAAAATCATAGTCATGTATTTCCTTATCTTCTCGGGAAATATAATTTAAGTTGGCAACATCTTTAAAAGAGTTATATAAAAATTCATCTGCAATAATTCCAATATTAAGATTCATTTTCTTATAAAATCTACTACCATTACTTGTTGGAACATTCTCCATTGCATTTTTAAATTTATCCAGGGCATTTTCTCTTCCTATATCTTCAAACTTTAAATAATAAAAAGGATTAGTCTTTATTCTTTCAGCAAAATTTTGGCTGTATTCATTTGCTAAAATAGTCGGATCGAGATCATTAATCATTTGATTTAAAGTGAATGAAAAATCCTTGGATAAATTTTCCTTATATTTTTCAAGGTTTTTTTCTAGTTGATTCATATCCATATAATGACCTCCTCTATTTTTTATTATTTTTTTCTACTATTTTCTTTAACTTCTCTTCTACTAATTGCATACGTTGTTTATATTTATCTCTCTGCTGCTCAAGTCTTGAATTATAGTCTCTCTGCTGATTCAGCCTTGTTTCACCGAGCTTTATTTGTTTTTCCAATTTATTATTACTTTCTTTAACCAACTTTATTTCTTTTTTTAATGCTGTGATTTGTTCATCATTATTGTCATCACTAATATAAGAAGATAAGTTGTTTTTCTTTTTTGCTTTCATATATTTTTTAGCAGAAAGTATTGTTTTAACTATTTCTTTACTTTGATTTCTTTCAATTTTAATACCATAAAAAATATCATCTAATATTTTTTGATTAATACTTCTTTCTTTTTCTTTTTCTTCATCCAGCCCATTAATTAGATCATCCATGCCATACAGTTCAATCCAAAAAAACTGTTTATTATTCACTTTTACTCTACCAATTTTTGAGTTTTTAAAAACCGTAACTAATCTAGGATTTTCTATTTTCACTTCTTCAGTTGTTGGACTTTTAAGACTGCTCACTTTATACATAGCCTTATCTTTTAGAATATTACTGTCAACAGGAATATCACACTCAATCATTTTCTCAAAATATTCTATAGGATGAAAACCAAAAAATTTATTCTTTACAAACACACTGAAAAGTCTAGTTCCATCAATATTTATTTCAGATTTTACAGTAAGTAATTTATTATTAAAGTGTGTTCTAAAATCTTTATCTATTCCTATCTTCAAGTTAATTTCATGTGCTTTAAAATTTTGGTCTAGAAAACGGTAAGTCTCTGGTTCAAAACGAAATACTTGGATTGATTTTTTTAAATTAATCCACCCCAACTTCTGATCATCATGTTGAATTAAATAAAATTTTTCATCATCTACAATTGATTCCGTAATTGTGGTTACCGGATCCCATAAATATTTATCCACTGTTTCTGTAGAATTTTGATCATTTATTTTTTTATATATTTTAGTTTGTTCATCCTCAAATAGGATATATTGCTTTGAATATCTTAAACTTTCCAAGTTTTCCATATTATTCTCCCTTTATAAAACAATTTTAACCGAATAGCTCAGCTACTCGGTTAAGAAAATTATAATTTCTGGATGTTACCATAGTTATAGTATTGAGTTTCTTCAAAATCTGATTTCATTACATTTTTAGTATCAAAAATAACTTGATCTTTCATTGTACTAAAGTCTTCATCAGACATCACTTTGAACTCGGAATGATCACTTAATACGAGTACAAGTGAGCTTCCCTCAACTGCTTTGTTAACATCTTCTTCTACCCAGTCTAGTTTCACATGCGGATCATATGCAACTACATTAAGTGAAGATTCCTTTCGCAATAACTCATAAATATCAAACGCCGGTGACTCACGGATATCATCCACGTCACCTTTATATGTTAAGCCAAATACTGTAACTTTATCGCCGCCGAGCTTTTCTAATATCTCCTTAGTATAGCTCACTACATACTCAGGCATTGATACATTGATATCTCGTGCAAGCTTGATTAATGGAGACTGTTCCGGTGCCTCTGCAATAATGAAATACGGATCCACTGCAAGACAGTGACCACCTACACCAGGACCTGGAGTATGGAGGTTTACACGTGGGTGTTTATTTGCCATTTCAATGACTTCATGTACATTAATATCCAAGTAGTTACAGATTTTCGCAAGTTCATTCGCAAGTGCAATATTTACATCTCGGTATGTATTTTCCATAAGTTTAGACATTTCTGCTGTTTTAGCATTTGTCTCAATCATTTCACCTTGTACAAAAGTACCATAAACCTTTTTACCCGCTTCTACACATGCTGGTGTCATTCCACCGACAATACGATTATTAAAAATCAATTCATGCATAATCTGACCAGGAAGAACACGTTCAGGACAATGAACCAGGAATATATCTTCTCCGATTTTAAATCCTTGTTCCTGCAAAAATGGTGCTACATGGTCATCCATTGTTCTCGGAGCTATTGTAGATTCAACAATTACTGTATCTCCTTTTTTCAAGAGAGGTACGATTGACTTAACACCTGACATTACAATAGAAATATCACATGATTTAAATTCATCATCTCTATTTGGAGTCGGTACAGCAATAATATACGCATCTGCTTCCTCAGGCTGAGTTGCTGCCTTGAATTTACCTGTCTCAAGAACTTCTTCAAGTGCTTCCTGCAACCCTGGCTCTTCAATATGGATCTGGCCGCTGTTCAGCATATCCACTGCTTCCTGTTTGATATCCACACCAAGTACATCGACTCCGTGTTTTGCAAACATAATTGACGTTGGAAGGCCGATATAGCCCAATCCGATAGTAGTTAATTTCACTTTTAATTACACCTTACTCTCTCAAAAATCTTATTTTAGTCTTTTCTTATTATACCAAAACTTCTAATATTGAAAACCTTAAATTTATCCATATAGGTTTTTAAACGTTTTCTGTCATTTTTTCTGCTGTTTACAATAGTAACTGCACTGTCTACTAACTCTAATATATTTGCATAGTAACTAAAGTGCTCTTCCCCGGGACCAATCACTATAAGAACATCATAATAATTAGTCAGAGGGCTTAATTTGCTTTTTAGATCATATTCATTCACAGCTGATACAAACTCATCACTAGTCACTTCTTCAATCTCAATTAAATCCAAATTAGAGTATTGAGACTGTGCAATCGCTTCACTGATATAAGCAGATTCTTTCAATTGTTTTATTAAGCTGGCTCCTTTATCTGCCTTTAAATATCCATCAACTAAATCAGAACTTTTATGATTCAAGTTTACAATCAGAACTTTTTTCTTTAATTGTGTAAGTAGATACCCAATGTGAACTGCTGCTTCTGCTGTTGCCTCTCTTTCAGACAGGGAACTGAATAATACTGATTTATATCCGCGCTCTTCTATACCATTTTTCACAACAATCGCAGAATCATATAATTTCTTTAATATCTTATCATCAATCTCTTGTCGGCTGCTTTCTGCCTGGGTGCGTCTCATACATTAACCTCCTAAAATGAGCCAAGTGTCTTTTCACCTAAATAATATTCAAAATCTTCCTCAGTAGAAATATTTCTTGTCAATAATGAGAAGATAATTCCAATAACAAGTCCAACAAACAATGATGCAACCAATATAAACACTTTCAGAAACGTATTTTCTGTTTCATATATGTTCACGCCGCGTGTTTCACTCACTGAATAACCACTGTCTGAAAGAATACTATCAAACTGTGATTTAATACCTTCTAAATTATCTCTGTTGTTCGTATGTATATTCAATTGAATCATACTGGAACCGGCATCATGGCTAATTTCAACTGTCTTAACAGGTGATTCCGCATTGATATGTTCATTTGCCAAGGTATTCATGATACTGCTTGTATTTGGCGGGATATCACCTTCTAAGGTATAATATTCCTCGTAGTCTATTGACTGGACAGGAATAATGAAATTAATCAATGTCCCCAGCACGCCAAACAGTAATATAAACATAATTACATTTAATGAATTTTTCTTTAAAAAATACATAATATTTCTCCTCTAGTCATTATACAAATATTATTATACTATTATATGAGTGATTTAGAAAACATTCACACACAAATTTTGAGGTGTAATCTTAATGAAAATTGATATTATTGGTAGTAAATTTTCCAGTAAACTAACTGAATTTAAAAATTTTGGCTTTGATGTAAATAATATTGTAGAAGGACAAAGTATCTTATCTCTTCTTTCAAAACCCCATGAAACGACAATGAAAGAACTAAATACCACTGATTTAAATGATATCACTGTAGCTTATCGTGATTTAAATAAACTTCTGTACCCTGACCTTTTAAAATCAGATTCTGAAGTAATTATGATTGATTTATTAAGTGAACTTAATGATATTGTAGAGTTCGAAGATAGCTTCTATAATCTATCTTCCTTTAATTTACTTGAAACTAAACCAGATGTAGACATTTTGAGAAACATTCAAAAGTTTAGAGCAATCTATAGGAATTTAGAGAGTTTCATCACATTACTTCAAAAATACGAAAAAGTAATTATTTTAAAAATATTACCTAATGATGAAAATAAAAAGCAATTCATAAATGGTTTATATAAATTAATTGAAGAAAGAATTGATCATAAACTTATTTTAACGGTAAATCATCCATTAAATGAAAAATTAACAGCACCTATTGAAGTTTACAATGAAGTAAATCAAAATCTAAAAAAATTCTCATCCGATAATTACTATAATCAGCTACTGTTTGATGAGAAATTAGAAGATAATATTCTCTCTGTTTATATTAATCATATTGAAGAAAGAGAGTACATTTATGAATTATATAAAGACGGCCGTCCATTTAAAAAAATGTCTCCTACAACTTCAAGGTACTTTGAATATCAATTAACGGAAACCGGAAAATACAGAGTTCGAGTTAATTTGACGGATGACTCCATTAACTCAAGATTCTCATTGACTTATAATTACACTTTACAATCACTTGCTCAATCATATTCGGAAACGTTCAGCTATATAGAGATTCCAGATAAAAAGAACATTTGGATGTTAGAGACTGTACTTTCCAATGGAAATTTTACCGGTCTTATTGGAGACGCCTATGAGTATCCTGACGGCTTTAAGGGATATCCTGTATATTTAAAACAGGAAATTAACAGCCCTTTTATAAAAAAAGAGCAATTATTATCGTCCACCATAGAAATAATCTCTCAGATGTCAGAAAATGATTTTCAAAACTACTGTGATAAATATGCTCACCAGATTAAAAGCACTAATAAATTAATGTTAGACTTCTTACTCTTTATTCAAAAAAATAAGAAGAGAAATTATTAGTTAATAACTAAAAAACAGTAATAAGGAGTGATTTATTATCGTCCTTGTTACTGTTTTTATGTTTTATTAATTTTCAAAGCTAAAATAAGTTTTTAATTTCGTTATTAACTACTGTATTGATGTAGTTTATTGTCTGTTCTTTACCTATAGGATTGTGTCCTGCCCGCCGGTTATTATAAAGTGTAAAGTTAATTTTTCTTGAATTAAGTTTATACCTGTCCATATTTTTCCATAGCGGAGTCAAATGGTTATCCATATCACTTTGACACAATCTATTCTGCAAATAGAATATTTCAGGTACATTTTTATTTCTTGCCATAATATTAACTAAAGACAACCGATCGCTGTATTCAGCAATGATTTCCTTTTTAGATTTATCCGGAAATATTTGTTGATACAATTTTTTTACTATAGCCTCATGATAACGGGACACATATGTCTGTGGATTATTAACTATGGCCTTCGCTCCTCTATTCGCACTTGCCATTGCGATTGACATGAATCCGCCAGCCGAAGAGCCGTAATATATTAAGCTGCTTTTCTCAATATCAAGAAGCGTACAAATATGATTCACAAACTTGTTATAATCTTTTAGATAATGTCTTTCTTTTGAACCAATGCCCCACCCTATTTTTAGATTGTTATTATGAATTGTACGGTCATCTATGAATAAGCAATTCGCTTGTATTTCCTCATGCCAGCTTGATCTCATAAAAACCGGTGGCTGTTTTTTTGTAATATCAAGAGCCCCGTTTGAAAAAACAACCAACTTTCTGCTTCCTGTCTTTAAATATAATTTAAAATAGAAGTCCAGTTCATCGATATATATCTTCAAAATTTCTCCATTATTACTTTCAATAAAATCTTTATCAACTTCATTCAAATTTGCAGTAATCATGTTTTCCCCATCCTAAGGTTATCAAACCATTAATTCTTAGATACTTAAGCAATATTCTTTATCATTCAGTACAATTTTGAGTTCTTTATTTATATAACTAATTGTCAATTCATTGATTTCATTTTCATCATAAATAGCTGTTAAAAAGATATTATAGTCATCAGAACACTTTTCAAACTTAATTTGTTTTGTTTCTGTTACTTCTCCGAAACCAGTTGTATTGACAGCAGCCGGTATTGTTCTATCACCTAAAATTATACTCCCTGAATCTACCTTTACAAACTGTTTAATCACTAAGGTTTCATTCTTACCCTCTAAGTAATACTTATCATTTTTTTGAGTCACTTTAATTTTTTCATGAAGATTAAAAACTTGACTAAAATTCATGAGACTGTCTGTCAAACAGTCATCAACAATGATGAAAACCGGTAACCCATCAATCTGCATCACAGTTCTGGCTAACCTTGTGTCAGTATTATTATAATCTGCATGTGTACCTTTAATAAAAGAAATTTGATCATTAAAATTATAACCGGAAATTTTAATGTTTCTAGTAAATCGGTTATTCGCTTTTATATCATAGCTATAATCCTTTAAGCTGAATACGCTGTGGGCTTCAGTAGAAATCATATAATTCCTAATTGGACTATTTCGATTATAATTAAATTTCCCCGCATCAATGATAAAATCCTCACCGTTATAATTTATACCTACAGCAAAATCATCTTTATGTTTATGTACCTGAGAGCTGTATCCACATATAAAATTAGTATAGAAAGGTTTTTCCTTATTATACTGCAGTACTCCTATCCCTGCTTCTACATCACAAAAATTATTATAATATTTTGGTGACTTTCTAATAGTATTATTAGAGTCACCGATGGCAGGCAGCCTGTTATTGGGTGCCTTTATTGTATCTAAATATTTTGAAGACAAGTTCAGATAACCTAGTATTGTTTTATTAAATGATTTACCAGATAATTTTAGATACCTTTCTATCTCATTATACATTTTCACAACCATATTATGATAATCCGGCGAATTCTCCAAATGTATTCCCTGAGCACTGAAACTATAATAAAAAGTTTCAATTGCCCTATGGTACCCAGTACTGAAAAATAATTGATTAGATAAAACATTTCCAAGAACCAATAGTGATTTATCCATCATTAAGCCATGATTATTATTCCGGTATAAAGACTCATCCATTAAAACATCACCATGTTTTTTTAGAACTGCAGTAAACAATCTATCATCTATATCTAAATCATTTAGTTTTGCAAGATAGATAAAATGGATGATTGTTTGTGTCCTGTATGCTGTCGGGTGATCATACCAAACCATCTTTTCTTCAGTTCCTGCATTTACAAAATCAATCCACATATAGATAATTTCTTTAGCTTTAAAAAGATATCTGATATCTTTACTTTTTTCGAACTCCAATAAAACTTCTGTACACGAGCGGAGTGACTGTATATACAATTGATAACTTGTACCATATTTTTCAGATTTATCGGTTTTATAATAATTTATGTCTAAAGGCACACTGTCAAAGTTAGGAAATGGTATTATCTCATTTTTCAGAGCTTTCTTCGCAATTTTTTTGGTATTTTTATTATGCTTAAATAACCTTAATACATCCTTCTCCTGAACATTTAAATTACTTGAAAAAGATTCATCAATGTAAAAAGTACCTTTTCCAATACTTATATTCGCTCTCTCTTCCATTTCTAATTTTTCTTTTTCTTCAATAAGTTCTTTTTTACTCTTATCATCAATTGAAAGTTCCAGTATACCTTTTATGTCGTACTTCAAGAAATTTCTCATACAATTTTTTTTACGATTTTCAAATTCACTCAAAGAGTCGAAGAGATTAAGTTCATACTCTGAAAGTTTTAAATTATTTTTGTTCTTATAACTTGAAATAAGAGATTTTATATAATAATCGAGTACCTGAACTGATTTTCCCTTATAAGGTAAATAATGTATGAGAGTACTGATACTTAATGATATTCCATCCACTCTTGTTTCATCACTTTCAATATAATCCAATGACAAGTCTACACCAGCAGTGTATAAACCAGGAACAGCTGCAACTGCATTTAATGCAGTTTCTTTAATTTCATCTGAAATATTGTGAGTAACATCAAGACTTTCAGCACCATTTAAAACATTTAAATCATCATTAATAATACATACTCGATTTTCAGGTAAAACATCAGACAGTTTCAATCCAAGACTATTTAACTCTGTAGATAATTGTGCATCAAACTTAATTTCATGATTCTTGTAAAACGCTTTTTGTCTTCTCTCACTGTTCTTTTTATCGATTAATTCCTCAATATTATTTATTCCATTGCCTATAATGTATTTAGGGATTTTTAATAGTGCCGCTGCAACTGTACCCTCAACTATAGTAATTCTTATATTAAAAACAAGCTGTCCAGCTTCTGTTTCTTCCTGTTTTACTATTCTAAGATACTCTTCCAGTACTGCCTGTTGGTTACAGATGCTCACTGCTTGACTGCTTGTTGTAGATGGTTTTGAACCTCTCATTCCGCCAATAACATTATTATCAAAAATCAAAATTCTATCGGATTTAGATTTACCATATTTTAAGGAACAGTCATTTTTTTCAGCCACTTTTTCAAATATACGTGTTACATCCTCGTTCGAGTAATCATTACTTTTTATCCTGTCATATTCAATTATGAAATCATAAAAATTTTTTTCTTTAAATATGCTCATTAAGATACTCCTCAATTATTGAAGTGTCATAACCTGCCCCAAAATCCCTGCAAGAAATAGCAGTAAAAATAATAAACCAAAAGTCAGGCCGGATTTTGAGAAATCTTCCTTAGGTTGATTCAGACTACTACGTTTATTCAATTTTTGTTGATCGTGCATTTTTTCTTTATACTCAAGCTGTTCAGCTTTAGTTAAACTCTTATATTTACTGATAAATTCACTGTAATTATTAATTACAGTATGTGAGTCACCAAACTCTTTCATTTCACCATATTGAATCCAAACAGCTTTATTACACCATTTCTTGACCTGTCCGGTTGCATGGGACACAAAAAATATAGTTTTTCCCTGGCCCTGAAACTCTTTCATCTTCATGAAACACTTATCAGCAAATGTTTCATCTCCTACTGATAGTGCTTCGTCTACAATTAAGATGTCAGGATCCGTGTGAATTGCTATAGCAAAGCCAAGTTTAGACTTCATCCCACTGGAATAATTTTTTATTGGCTGCTCTAAAAATTCACCTAATTCACTGAATGCCACTATGTCTTTAAATTTATTATTTATTTCATTTTCAGTAAGCCCGTGCATCAAACATTTCATGCGTATGTTTTCATATCCTGTCAATTCCTGATTTAGTCCAGCGTTGACCGCAATCAATGAACTTTTACCATTAATATCAATTTTACCATCAGTAGGTTGAGTCACTTCACCCAATAAATCAGATAAAGTAGACTTCCCTGAACCGTTTAATCCTAATATTCCAACTGAGTCTCCAGGCTGAACTTCAAAGTTAATATTCTTTAGTGCATAAAATGGTTTGATTTTGTAAACCTGTCCAAAAGTAAACAGTGAAATAATCTTTGAAATTTTACTTCTGTTTAAATCATAAACTTTAGATACATTGTCTACTTTAACCTTATAGTTCATGGTGAATCCACCTCTTCATTATACTATCATTCTTCAAATTTCTAAAATCTTATAAATAATCCACAATTGTTTTTCTAAATCTATAATGTATATGTACTCCTATATAAAATAAAAACAAAGTGAATGTCCAAAAATATATGTGATCAAACATATCACCATAAAACGGTCCAGTTTCCAGAACAAATGCTGTACGGTATGTCATTACTAAATATGCAAATGGATTAAATGATGCAATATTTTGAAGCAGAGGGTCTGCTTCATCCAAACTCCAGAATATTGGTGTAATAAAGAAACACATTCTCATTACATTCTGAAATACATTCTTTAAATCTCTGACTATAATAGTCAGAGTAGACATTATCAAACCAAGACTGAATATTAACGCTGATGATGCAATCACAAAATAAAAGAAAACTAAATAACTTAATGGATTAGAGTATCCATTAATTATAGAGATTAATAGTACTATCGCAGTAGTAACTAATAGACCTCTTAATCCAACGGTGATATTTATCGTAATTAATGTACTGGATGGAAATTTCATCTTAGTAACTAATCCAATCTGTGACTGTATAGCCCCGGCAGCAGAGTTCACCCCGGCAGAGATGAACGTCCATGGAAATATGCCGGAAATTAAATGTACAATAAAAGGCAGTCCTGCGACATCCCCTCTATCTCCACGAAGTCCAAGTCCAAATACAATATAATACAACGCTACTTGCATAGCAGGCATTATAATTATCCAAAATAATCCTAAATAGTGACCCGCATATGATGATTTTAAGTTGTACATACTCAAACTGATAATGAGTTTTCTATTTTCCCATTGTTCTTTTAAAATATTTAAGTGTGGAAGCATATCTATTTATCCTCTATTCATACTATGTAAATTCGTTACAATATTAACTTATTATAAATCTCTGAACTTCAAGTGTCTATATTACTCTATAATATCTTAATGACCCACTCCATAATAAAGTTTATTTCTCTTGGAAATAAATTATATTTATTGACAGTTCGCCAGTTAATTTTATAATTAAAAATATCAGATACAATTATAAGAGTATTGGCAAATGATATTGGGTTTGATTAAACTTGCCTACAAAAAACTAAATACAGGAGATTTACATATGGGATACAAAAATCAATTATTTTTTCCAGCAGCAATCGCTCTTTCTATTATAACAGTTTCATTGGATGCAAATGCAGATGAAATGGAAATTATTAATGACACTAGTATTGAAGATGTTTCTACTCATCCAAATAAAAATATTGGTGGTAACAATAATCAGTCAGAAAATAATCTACCTCTGGATCACAACAATACCCAAAATGAGAAAGACAATGTAAATGCTGTTTCTGACACTGCTACTGAACCACAAAAAGACAACACTACTTCTTTTGATTTTGATGAGAATGTTATGAATGAAGAGAATCCCAATACTTTTGACAATGCCGAAACTGATGTAAATGACGATATTACTGAAACTGCTGATAATGATGAAACTGATGTGAATGGCGATAATATCGAGGCTGTTGATAATGGTGAAAATGCTGCGAATGTTGATATTACCGAGACTACTGATAATGATGAAACTGATGTGAATGTTGATATTACCGAGACTACTGATAATGATGAAAATGATGTGAATGGCGATATTACCGAGACTGCTGATAATGATGAAACTGATGTGAATGGCGATATTACCGAGACTGCTGATAATGATGAAACTGATGTGAATGGCGATATTACCGAGTCTGCTGATACTAATGAAAATGTTGTGAGTGACGATAATATCGAGGCTGTTGATAATGGTGAAAATGATGTGAATGACGATATTACCGATACTGCTGATAATGATGAAATAAAAACAAATCAAAAAGTTACTATGTCGGAAACATTGAATTCAGTGACAAACAGTAATATAGAAAAACATGGTTCTTCACTAAACGAACACTCCGTACTTCATATTAGTCGTAATGAACCAAGTCTCTCAATCCTGAAAGCAAACTCGAAATCAGTACTTCCGAAATATTCAAAAATTAGTCGTGCAGCAAGACTTATAACTAAAAATAATCCTGGAATTTATAAATCAGTAACCAACTCAAATAAAATTTCTTCTCAACGGCTTAATACAAGTACACTTTATATTTCAGAAAAAGCTGTTTATAAGGGAATAACTTATTACAAAGTTCATAGTCGTTTAAATGGCAAGGTAGAAGGATGGATGAAATCAAAAGACTTAAAAATATTTAATTTATATCCCGAAAAAAAACATATACAAAAATATTCTATTAAGTCTTCCAAGAAAAATGACTTTTTACTCTCCGATCCATGGGGAAACAAAAACCAACATACTAAAAGGCTAAGCAGCTTTGGAAATTCTGTTTTTCGAGCAACAAAATCGGTAAAAATCGGTTCTCTAAGCTTTTACCATGGAAAAATTAGGAATACATATGGATGGCTGCAAAACACTAAATTGTCTAAGTTAATTTCACAACCCAAATATTCGAAGATTAGTCGCGCTACACGGATTAAAAACAAAAACTCAGGAATCTATCAGACACCTACAGTAACTAAAAAAATGTCTTCTAAGAGTTTTAATAATTCAACTTTATATGTTAGTGAAAAAGCAGTATACAATGGAGAAACATATTATAAAATTCATAAAAACTTGCAAGGTCCCTCACAAGGGTGGATGAAATCAACAGACTTAAAAATATTTAATTTACTTGCTGAAAGAAAACATAGTAAGAAGTATTCCATCAAACCTTCTAAGAAAAATGATTTCTTACTTTCGGATCCCTGGGGGTATAAAAACCAGCAGACCAAACGGTTGAATAGTTTTGGTAATTCTGCATTTCAAACATCTAAGCATATTAAAATTGGAGCACTAAATTTTTACTATGGGAAAATAGGTAACCAATACGGTTGGCTGCAGGATACTAAGTTAACTAATTTTGTTAATAACAAGCCACAAACAAAGGTAGTTAAATACAATCAACCTCTACATAACGTATTGAATACACAAATGAGTCTGGGTGCTAAACCGCAGGCATGGAACGGCAATGGTGGGTGGAGAAACGCTACACGCAATGAAGTCAAACAGTTTCTCGATACCTCCAATCATAAAGGCGGTGCATGGGATTATACTTTCTTAAATCTAGACCAAAGTCAGGGAATCGCTGCTAATACTTTAAATAATAACCTGCTTGGCAGCAGAGGTATCTTGACCAATCAAGGTAATGCCTTTTCTCAAGCCTCAAGAACACATGGTGTAAATGAAGTATATTTAATTTCTCATGCCATACTGGAAACAGGACATGGACAGAGTCAACTATCGCAAGGTGTCAGGTTAGATAACAACGGTAATATATCAAACAGTGGTAAAAAATATTATAATATGTACGGAATTGGTGCTGTTGATCATAATGCTGTACTCGGTGGTGCACGTTATGCACAGCAGATGGGATGGGATACTCCGGCTAAAGCAATTATCGGCGGTGCACAGTTTGTGTCCCAAAACTACTTTGGACGCAGACAGAACACTCTTTATTCTATGAGATGGAATCCAAATAATCCAGGTACTTATCAATATGCGACAGATGTAAACTGGGCATATGCCACAGCAAGAAATATTAAAAATTATTATGACCAGTTAGGAATCGCAGGTCGTTTCTTTACCCGACACGAATTCTAAAACATTCAAAAACCATTACCGCTGCGGTAATGGTTTTTTACTAATATTCACTTACTACATTTTGTATAATCACTTTCCAATCCCGTTCCTTTATCACCCAGTCGCGGGCGCTGGTGCCGAGGTTCTCCTGACTCGTGATATTCTGAATGGCTCTTTTCAATTCTTCTTTGTTATCCGCTTCAAAATACATTCCATTTACTCTGTCGATTACCATTTCTTTTAATGCACCGACATCACTAACAATGACTTTCTTCGCCATTGCCATGGCTTCGTATGTTTTAATTGGTGTCACCAGTTTACACACCAGATCATTGGTTCTTGCAAAAGGTGCAATATCAATGACTGAATAATATTTTGCTACCTCTTCATGAGGTATACGTCCTGTAAATATTACATCATTCTGCATATTTAACTCATCCACTAAATTCTGCAGCTGGCTTCTGTGCTGTCCGTCCCCGACAATGATAAATTTAAATTTTTTAGTTATTTCAGGATTTTGATTTAACTCATTCATTGCCTGAATCACAAGGTCAATACCTTCATAACTTGTGATTGAACCGATAAAGCCAAGCACATGATGGTTATCTAAATGATAACTCTGAATCAGTTCATTATCCAGCTCTTGTGGTGAAATACTTTCCGTGTCCACTCCATTCGGAATCACCGTGATTTTATCTTCATCCACACCGTGACCAATCAAGTATGTCTTTAAGGATTCACTGATACAAAATACTTGATCTGCGATGTTACAACAGTGAACTTCCTGCTGTTCCTGAAGATTAAAACGGGCAGAATCTAAAAATCCTGATATTTTTGAACTTGTCGTATGATGCCACATACCTCTGACCTCATAGATGGTCTTAATACCGAATTTCTTACCAAGCTTTAAAGCAGGCAGTGCATTTTGAAAATTCGATGCAGCATGGATGATACCTGGTTTTTCTTTATCAAGGATTGCCTTAATTTCTTCAGCATATGCATCCAAATATTCAAGAATAGGTGTTTTATTAGTTAAATATTTTTCTGATTTATCAATATAATATGTTTGAATATCATTGATATTTTCCTTTGGAATGTCGTAATTTTCATGAACCGGGGACCAGCCGAGACGTGTCGTGATTACCGGTGTATAGCCGTTTTCTTTTACACGTTTCACAATCTCATTTGACCGGATTGTATATCCATTGACGACAGGGAGTGCCTTGTTTAATACAAACAATACTTTCTTCTTATCCGTACCTGAAGAATCGTACTCCAGTGCAGAATTGACTTCCCAGTTATTTTTATAAAAGTCATACTCCTGCTTCGCCATTGGAAACTCACCCGGAAATATACGTGCCGGATGATATTTTTTCATCAATTCAAGACACTCAAAACGATCTGTGACATTTCCGAGTGTATGATGTGCACGAATCAGCCCTCTTAACACATCTGCATTCTTAGGCTTAATCTCATATGCTTTTTTGATTTCAGAGAGTGATTTTTGAAAATCTTTCGTATTAAACAAAAACTTAGCCAGTTGAATGTGAATTTTCAACTGCTTGTCTTTTGATTTATACTTAATCAGCTTTTTAACTTTATCAGTCTGTCCTGTAATATAGTATTGTTTCGCTAAAACTACGGTATGGGACATTTTAACAGCATTATTTTCTAGATAACTCATAATTCTTTCCGGAAGCACCTGCTTACCATCTATACTATGAAGCTGCTTTATCACCATAGAGTACACACGTTTCTGCTGTTTTCCGCTATATGACTGATAAACAAACTGATCAATCTCTGATTTAAATACTGTTTCTGTAAACAAGCCGGCATTATAAAATACAGGCTCCAATTTTCGTTCGGCGCTGAATAATTTCTTAAACGCTTTATCTGTCAGTCTGATTTTCCCTTCAATCATCAGCCTCCTGATTGTGAAAATATGCTGATGGTTTAAGAGCGTATGCTCAAGACCTTTAGTAACGTTATCTATTATCTGTTTTGAAGGCTGGTTAATATACAGCTGGTTCAAAGTATTTTGAAGCTGGATTGCCTCATCAGATTCATCTTCAAAGTTGAAGTGCAGTTTATATACTGCAGCAGGATCCACATACTGCAGCAGATCACTGTTTGAGTTAATGTAAGGAACAAACGCATTATTCAGTATTTCCTCTGCCTCAGACTTATCAAAATACTGATTAATCAATAATACATAACCAAGTCCCTGCATTTGTTCTGATTGTTCATCTATGTATGTCTTGTAATGAATTAAATTGTCTGTCTCAAAATCATCCAGCTCTAGAACTCTTGTTTTGTACTGAGTCCAGGTGTACTTATAAAAAATATTGTTTTTTGCATCTTCATACGCATTATAAAGATTCTCGTTCGCTGCCTGACTCTCTTTAAGAATACGGTCTGCTTCTTCAAACATATTTTGAGTTAGAAAATATTTTAAAATGGTCTGCTGCTGCTTGTCTGTCAAATCCTTTAATACGTCATGCCCCTGTCTTGAAACATCCACAATATCTTTCATACGTTTTAAATCATAAAGAAGCCGCACTTTAAAACCTAAAATTTCAGGATTATTATCATTTTCAATTAATTCATATGCTCTCTTATAATTTTTTTCATGACGATGGACCAGTGCTTTTAAATATGCCTTATACTCATTGTCCACATTCACCCGTTCGATAATTTCAAATAAGGCCGCATGTTCTGCCCCTCTAACATATAAACTGATACCGGGTTCTTTACTTCCCGTTTTCATCGATAAGCTTTTTTTGAAAAAGCCACGTGCAAAAGTGGGCATATTTAATTTGAATGAGGTGTATGATAATACACTGTACAGATAGTTCATCGTCATTCTCCTATGTAATCATAATCATTTTAAAAAATCTGTTAAGGACTGAATATTGTTTTCCCAGACAAATTGTCTTCTTGCTAGTTTTCTCGCATTAGTCCTAAGTCTCAGTTCAAGGTCCTTATCATTCCGAATAATATTAATCATATTATAGATTTCTTCAGGCGTGGACCGTTCTTTAGAAAACCCGACATTATTTCCGTTAATCAGTATTTTAGAGTAGCCACCGAGATTCGATACCACCGGCACACCGGAACCTACCGCATCAATGACTTTTCCGGGAAGTACTTTTAAGAATACATCATTTTCTTTCAGTAGAGACAATGCCACATTATGGTCCCTGATCATCTCGAGACACTCTTCACGGTTTCTCTCTTCATAAAAAGTAACATACTTCATATTTTTGGATTCAATATAAGCCTGCAGTCTGTGGGCATTATATCCATACCCGACAATATTGAATGTCACCTTTTCCTGCTCTAACTTATTAATGATATCTTTTAGCTGCTCATAACTCTGTGCAAATCCAATGTTTCCGGTGTAGATTACTTTAAAATCACTTTCAATATCCTTAAACTGCAGTTCTTCCTCTAAAAATGAATTCGGCAGATATAAAATCTCTTTAGATTCTGTATGATTCAATATATGCTTTCTGAATTCTTCGTTGTTAATCACAATTTTATCCGCCAGAAGATAAATCATTTTCTCAAGAATTTTTAATACCGGAAACATCATATTAATATCAATCTTTTCAATTGCTTTAACACTGTCCGGCCATAAATCGCGGACTTCAAGCACTTTCTGAACACCTTTTACTTTCTTCTGGAAAAGTGTTGCCCATGGAAGAAAAATATTTGGCGAAGTCACATACACCACGTCATATTCTTTTTGATGCTTATTCACGTACAACCAAACTTTATACGCAAGTTCTATGTAATATAACACTCTCATCTTAAGTGACTGTCCCTGCTTGTCCATCCGCATTTTCAGTCTTTGAATGTCTGATGATTTGTCAATTTCAGGCTCATTCCAATATTTTTTATCTTTATATAAATTATGATTCGGATAAGACGGTTCAGTCGTGAGAACCGTCACATCATGCGTCTTTGACAACTGCATATATAAATTTTTTAATCGATTTGCTCCTGAACCAATTTCAGGATAGAAATTTTGTGTCACCAGTAAAATTTTCATAATATCTCCCTAACAATACAAAAATTAAGACCTACCCTGATATGGTAATCTCTCGTTGTGTGTAAGTTTTTAATTCAACTTAGTTAAAAGAATCAATTTACACATTCGCAACATATAATGCTAACATAACTCAAAGATAAATTATATACTTCAAAAAATATAAAACGTATTCAGATAATTATACTATAGTTTCAATTATACATTTTTATCATAATGCTTTAATTATAGTACTTTTCGGAAACCATGAAAACGGTTATCTTTATATTTAATCAAATAGTTTCCTATATAATGAAGTTAGTTTCCCCTTCTCTACCTGCCAGTTATACTTTTCTTTTGCGGTCTTTGTATTTTCTTTATAACGGTTTCTTAAACGTTCATCATCAACCAATTGCTGAATGGCTGTTTTTAGCTGCTCTGTGTTTCCTGCTTCTACTGTCATACCCACCGACTCGCCGTCAATCACTGCTTCAATCTCAGGAAGCTTTGATCCGATGACCGGGACATGTGCCATTAAGTACTCAAACAGTTTGTTGGATGACGCAGAGTAGTGATTGAAATTGGTATTCTCTAAAAACTGGATTCCGATATCCGCTGCTTTTGTATACTCCCGCAACATTTTATACGGTACACGTTCAATGAAAATCACCTTATCTTCAATGCCGATTGTCTGATGATATTGAATCAGGTTCTCTCTTTCTTTTCCGTCACCAATCATGACAAGGACTGCCCTTTCAATCTCTTTAAACGCGTCCAGAAGCTTAAACAGTCCGCGCCCTTCCTGCATGCCGCCCTGATACAATACGACCGTCTCACTGTCTTTAATACCATGGGTCTTTCTTACCGGATATTCTGACACATCTTCAATATCGTACTTCTCTGAATAATTATGGACAGACAATGGCCTCACACCATATAAATCTTCGTGATATGCTGCGCGGGTTTCATTCTCAACAATTACTTCATCCACAAATCGTAGTAAAAATTTCTCGACTTTGTATATCTTCTGAAACGCGTAATGGGTTCTTGATGTCTGCACTTCATGAGAATCATATATCAGCGGTTTCCTGTTAAGTCGGAGCTTCGCACACGCAATGCCCTGTATCAAAGTATTTAAATCATGGGCATGATAAATATCTGCATTCTGTTTTCTGCCTAGTAAAATCATCTTCACCATAAGAAGTGCATTCGGAATATGTTTATTAAAAACAGATGACTTTAATTTCTTCTGCATCTTCTCCGGCAGTTCGAGCTTATAAATCCGGTTCACATAAACATTTTCTAAAACTTTTTCAGATGATTTCAACTGTTTTTCCGTACGTTCTTTTTTCGCATTGATTGTGACTTCATAACCCGCTTCAGAAAGCGCACGCGCTTCTCTTAACACCCTCGCATCGTTGACAAAATTATTCCATACAAACATCGATATTTTTTTCATCATCCACACCCTGTTTAAATTCTCATTAGTTTTTACTTGTGATTTTATCATATCTTATATAATATTATAGGCTAGTCACTTGAGACACATTAAAATTTTGATTTCAATCACAGTCATAAAACATTATAATGAAATATGAATGTTCTGTCATTATTCATAAATGACGGGACGATTATAAAAGAAGGGTTTTTATTCATGAAAAAAATAATCATTTCAATAATTGTAATTCTAGCAGTCGTCTTAGTCGGTGTCGGCATCTATATCTTCAATCTGTTCAATGCATTTGAACAGGGTGTCTCCGACTCATACCAGTCAACAGACCGTGAGCGCTCGGAACTCCGCGAAGATGACGGGGATGAATCACCCGACAGCTTTACTATTCTGATTCTCGGTATTGACGAAAGTGAATCACGCAGCGAGAGTGATAAATTTGAAGAGAATGACTTCAGAACAGATACGATGATTTTAGCGACCTTCAACAAAGATGAGAATGAAGTGAAGCTCGTCAGTATCCCGCGTGATACACTCTCTTATTTCCCGGAAGAGAATTATTTTGACAAAATTACGCACGCCCATCGAATTAACGGGCCGGACTCTTCTATCTCGGCAGTTGAGTCACTCCTTAATGTACCGGTCGATTATTATGCCAGAGTCAATATGAACGCTCTAGTCGATGTCGTCGATACACTTGACGGTGTAAACTTTGATGTTCCTTTTGATATGGATGAGCCGGACTCCACAGACGACGGACGCACCGTACTTGAAGCAGGAGAACAGGAGTTAAACGGTGAAGAAGCACTTGCGGTTGTCAGAAGCCGTAAAGTGGATACCGATCTCGGCCGCGGAAACCGTCAGCTCGAAATGGTTGAAGCTATCTTGGAGAAAGCAAAATCCACAGGTGCATTAACTCAGATTGATGATTTAATCAGTGTCGTTGCGGGTAATTCCAGGCATAACCTTGAATCGGAAACTGTACGCAGTCTCGCAACATACTATGCATTCAACACTGTAGAATTTAACAATGTTCAGCTCCGCGGAACTGATTACTGGAATCCAGGAAACGGCGCCTATTTCTATATGGCAGACCCTGAGCATCTGTACGCGATATCACAGACTATCAGAGAATCTCTCGGAATGGATGCACCGGATCCGAATGATTTGATCAATATCAGATTGTCCGATTATATTGTCCCTTATGAATATCTGGATGATTACATGCTGAATGAATATGAACCTGAAGTCACACCTTACTTCCTGGAAGACGGATATGAAAACCAATACGGCGACGGCTTTGATGTTCCTGAAGCACAGGAAGCTGAGGGCGACCCGGATATTGAAGGTGAAGACGGATATATTCCTGAAGAAGGCACAGAGGAAGAAGGTGCCGGTGACGGGATGGATCAGGGCTATGATGAGAGTTACGATGAGAGCTATGACAACGGAGAAGGCACTAACGAAGACTATTACAATGATGCCGGAGAATATTACGATGACGGCACAGCAAGTGACGAAAGTTACTATTAATCCCTTTCATGGATAACAGATTTAAACCGCGTCTCAGTCAAATTGACTGGGACGTTTATTCTTAAACATTCTTATATGAGGTGAAGATGATGAAAAATATTCAGGTAAAAGTTGCGGAGTCAGATGCTTTATATCAACAGTGTCTCAGCATCCGATTCACAGTGTTTGTAGAGGAACAGAACGTTCCGAGAGAAATTGAAGTCGACCGTTATGAAAACACCTGCGTCCATTTTCTGTTGACGGATGATGCGGACACTCCGCTTGGTACGGTCCGATACCGCACGATAGACGATGAACTGATTAAAGTGGAACGTATGGCTGTTTTAAAAGAAGCCCGCGGTCACGGCTACGGCTATGATTTGATGAATGCCGTCCACGAACACGCTCGTGCTGCAGGATACAAAAAAGCCAAGCTCGGCGGACAGGTTCAGGCGATTCCGTTTTATGAAAAACTCGGCTATGTTGTGGACAGTGATATCTTTGATGATGCAGGCATTCCGCATAAATATATGGTAAAAGATTTGTAAAATAAATCCCCTCACGGACTGTGAGGGGACACGTGACTGTACCGGATGCCGGTGCAGTCATTTTTTCATTTCGCTGATTTTCTGCAGGTTTTCATAAATGCCGTTTTGGTCATTCAGCTGGTTGCCAAAAATATCACCGGATGTCCACCTGCTGATCATTTCAAGAATGCTCCCTGGTTCATACTGGATCCAGATTGGTGTCCCGGAACCGAGACAGTCACTGAACTTAGACGGCAGATACGGGTTATCAGTATGAAATTCTTTCGTATGGGCATCATTGATTAACAGGCAGTCAAAATCTTTCAGCGCATTCAGAAACTCAAAATATCTTAAATATGAGTGTACTTCAATGGTGTCAACGTAGCCGTCTGCGTATACCCTGCTTTTGGCTTTCTTGATATCACTCGTGAATATATATAGCTTGATATTTAAGTTTTTCTTCTCAATCATTTTCGCAATATCCATAATTTCTTCAACATTTCTTGTCTCATAAAAATTGCCGAAGTAGCCGATATTGATCGTATCCGGATTTAAATCAACATAGTGCTTTTGATAATGATAGTAGTCCGGCGGCAGTACCGGATGCATTTTAATCACTGATTTCTGACGGACCATATTTTTAAATACATCATCAAAACGCTCAATCATGGACTCCATCTGAATTTCATTGGTAAACACCAGCTCATCCGCGAAAATAAATGGAATCACTTCCGTCATATTGAAGAGATTGTCATCCAGATACTGATGATATGCTTCCGGGGTTTTCTTTTTGACGACGCTCACTTCCTTATTGGTATAGTAGGAAGTATTACGGACGGTATTTTTAATGTCTTTATACAGCGGGTCGGAAAATTCCGCAATCCAGCGGATGGTACGCACACTTTTCAGTATTTCAAATGCGAGCACATGAGATGCCGGCCATAAGGCTCTTGAATATATTTCTTCATACTTTGACAGTGTCAAATTCTCAAGTGATTTCTCAACAAACATCCGGATGTACTCTTTATTCGAAAATGAAGACGGGGTATTGATTTCAAACTGTTTCCCAATAAAAGGCGCTGCGATGCGTTCCAGTGTCAAATCAAGTTCCCGGACCGCATACATATTATTATGGATGACATCACACGGTCTGTGGTCTTCACGAATCCGCTTTGCGAGTACTGTCCCGCTCGTATCTGCATACGGCGGAAAACAGTAACTGATATACAGTCTTTTCTCAAGATCCTCATTCATCCGTTCAAACGGAAAATACTCTTCAGTGAGGTGGACGACCTGACTGATGACTTTCGGATATTCATGCGGATGTGCTTTTAAATAGCGGTTCATGAAGCCTGCCTGAGCACGCATTCTGTCAATAATGAGTGTCCGGATCTCTCTGCTGTCTTCAAGTTTCAGTATATCCTGGAGATGTGTGAGCACGTTCAAACGGTCAGTAATATTAAACTGATAGCTTGAAACTGCACGGGACAACGACCCTGCCACAATATACCGGTAGTACACTGAACTTTTTGGATTGACTTTAACGACCGGCTTATGTTCAGACACAAGCTTCATATAGAGCACCACATCTTCTCCGTTCTGTAAGCCCTCATCAAACAGTGTCTCTTTTAGCATCATTGACGGAATGATTTTTGCCCCGTTCAAGGATAAATTTTTCACAACATGAAAATAGCCCTCAGGATAGGTCGGTGACTTCAGTATTTCCTTTGAAATATGATTCGCACCGCCGTCGCTCCTGCCGTTCTTCACATCATATATTTTGTTCAGCAGAATGGAATAAGGTTCCGCCTCCTGAAGAGAGTGCTCCAAATAGTGGTCAGACAGTGTATCATCCGCATCGAGGAATGCTGTATATTGAAATCGGGACGCTTCAATCCCCATGTTTCTTGCGCGTGCGACCCCTTTATCTGAATATAAGACAGTATAGTTTTTCTTTTTTTCTATAGTTTTGAATATCTCTTCAGAAGCTTCAAACTCGCCGTTAAACACGACAATGACCTCAAATAACTCTGCATCCAGTGTCTGCCGCTCAATACATTGAATCAGGCGCCGCATGAAGTCCTCACCGCGGTGGACGGGAATAATCAGACTGATGCCGTGTGCGAGTGACGCCGTCTGTACCACCGGTGCCGCCTCTTCTTTTACTCCGGAGGTAATATACTGTTTCAGCGATTCAATTTCCTGAATTCTTCTTCGAATATTAATCTCAGACATTATGTCCCCTACTTCCGAATCATCTTTTTCGCTTTAAGTGCCGCCCGAATCGGCAGAAAGCCTTTATATTTGTTCAGTTCGCGGTTCAGTCTGGCGTTATCATTTTTCAACGCAGACATCTCCTGATCGATAATTTTAAACTCCTTCAGGATACGCTGTTCCCGCTCCAGACTGTCGAGTGCGATTCTCTTCAGTTCTTCATAACTTATTTTTTCACTCATCTGTGTCACTCCTCAGTGTTCACTTTTAAAAATGGCCGATAATCTGCATGTAAAGAGCGATACCGAGGACAATCGATACACCGCCGAGCAGCACGCCGTTCCATGCACCAAACGTCTGGTCATCGTGGATGTAGTCAAATGCTTCCACCCGCTGCCTTGAAAGCATTTCTTTTTTGTAACGCTTTTGGATGTGTTTCGGCTTCATATTATAGCCCCTTACAAAACGGGCATACATCCCGACAACCGGTATACAGTTCCCGAAATCACGGACTTCCCCGTAATGAAGCCACAGTGCCTTGTTGCACATCTTCTGAATCTGCTCGATAGAGTGACTGACGAAAAAGATTGTCTTCCCTGCCTCACGGAATGCCTCAATGCGCTTAATACATTTATTCGTAAATGTATCATCTCCGACCGACAATGCCTCATCTATAACCAGAACATCCGGATCTGTATGCACCGCAATTGAAAAACCGAGTCTCGACTGCATGCCGCTCGAATATGATTTAATCGGCTGATTCATGAAATCTTCAAGTTCGCTGAATTCAACAATCGCATCATACCGTTCTGCGATTTCTTTTTCGCTCAGGCCGTGCATTAAACATTTCATATGAATATTTTCAGAACCGGTCAGTTCCATATTGAGACCTGCTGAAATAGCAATTAACGATGCATTGCCGTTTACTTCAATCGTGCCCGCTGACGGTGAGGATACACCGCCGAGAAGGTTCGACAATGTTGATTTTCCGGAGCCGTTCAAGCCGACAATTCCGACAGAATCCCCTGCCTGAACATCAAATGACACATCTTTTAATGCCTGATAGTATTCAGTTTTTTTATTCTTCAGCGGAAGTATCATATTCCAAAGTTTCTTGTTGTTCTTAGTCGTATTAAATACTTTGGATACATTTTTCACGCGTACTTTATATGTCATATCTCTCACCCTGTTATTTCACGCATTCAATATTTGATGCGCGGTAAAGTGGTTTTTTTAGTATTTCAGAAAGTGTACGGAACGTTTTACTGTATAAATGGTAATCATGCTGTCTTGTAATATATGTCCCCGTCTGTTCAATACTGTCGAGCGTACTGCCTGCCTCTGTAAATGCCCATGTCAGGCTGCCGCTTTGTTTATAGTCACTGTACTTTGACGGAATATAAGGATTATGTGCTTTAATCCCTTTTGTTTCAGCATCAAAAATCATTAAAATATCCATCCGTCGGGTTAAGTTTAAACACTCAAAATATGTTACAAACGGATTGATTTTAAAGTAATGTTTAAAATCACTGTTGCTGTACTGCTGGTGGACACCGGATTTCAAATTCGTAAATACATGAATCATAAAATTATTAATCCCGCTCTCATATAGATACTTTGCGGCAAGTTCCAGCTGTCTGAAGCCTCTCGTATCATAAAAATTACCGAAATACGCGAGATGAATGGTTTCATTATCAAGCGGATAGAGTGATTGCTCCATTGTATACATGTCAGCTGACGGTGACGGGTGACTGGAGATTCGTGCGCGCTGTCTGACTGAACTTTGAATATCTTCATCGAAGCGTTCGAGCATATCTTCAAGCTGAAAGTGATTGGTGAAAATCAGTTCGTCCGCATATAAAAACGGAAGCAGCTCGCAGATATTAAAGACATTATCATCAATTAAATGATGATACCTGTCATCGACGGCGGCTTTTAAGCTGTTGATATAATCGCCATCATCAATCGGCGCATATCTTAAATCACCTTTCACATCTTTATGAAGGGGATCTGAAAACTCCGCCACCCAGTGAATATTACTGTCTTTCTTAATCTGAAAGCCGAGAAAATGTGAATGCGGGAACATTGCCCTTGAATACACTGTCTGATACTTATCACGAAACATTAAATACTGTTCCAACCCGTCATCCATATAACGTTCAATACTGTACCAGCTGCTGAAAGCCTGCGGCCCGTCAAGTACCAGCTGCGTATCGAGGACAGTGTCTGTGATGCTCAAAAGTTTCTCATCTCTTGTCCGAATCCGGCTCATATTATTTGAAATCACATCCGACACTTCTCCTTCTGAATGCATCCTTTTAGCCATCACATTGCCGCTCGTATCATTATACGGCGGGAAACAGTAGGCAAGAACGAGTTTTGACGCGCTGCCTTTGTTTAATGTGACAGTGTCCGGCTTCACACCGGCCGCTTCAAGACGGTTAATCACCGCTTCTCTCGTCATGTCCTTTCGGTCAATCTGATTTTTCAGGAAGAGTGTATGTTTCATCTTAAAATATTTTAAGAGCTTGAGCACTTCACTATTCCGCTTGAGCGAAAGACGGTCGAGTTCAGAAAGAATCGTGTAAGTGTCTTCTTCTGCTGCCGCATTCTGAAAAGGAATTTCTTTTTCTGTGTCATCCCTTTCATATACCATTTCAATGCCGTTTTTAAACAGTTTGACCTCGGATACAGAAATCACGCTGAGGCGGTCAAGGTAACGGTCCGTTTCAATATTCGACTGATAAACATGCCTGAACATCCGGCAGGACGGCAGCAGCACATGGTTCGAAATCACTTTATCCATGTCACTGACTGTCAGATTGTCTGTTTTAAAAGTATGATAAAAATAATCATATATCTTCTCATCCACCGTCTTCGGAGACTTTATTTTAATGAGGACAATGTCATCAAACCCAAAGCTGAAGTCATCATTCAAATGAAGTGTTTCACTCCCTGAAAGAACAATATAATGCGAGTACTTCACATACATTTTTGCCTGCTCAATCGTCCCAAGGACAGTTGTCCTCTCCTTGTAGTGACGGATGATTTCTTCATTATCCGATACGATAATATGCTGGACATCTGTCCGGGTAATAATCTCTGTATCCATCCGGTCCGTATACTGGATGACAGAAACCCCTTTGGAATGACGCGGAATATTGATATTAGGACTGATATCTGATTGATTCATTCTGTAATCCATATTCATCTACTGTCTCCCTCTCCGTTTCCAGTATGCCATCTGAAGTCTGCCGAGTTTCGAATTACGCAGATGATTAAGTCGGGTCAACGCCTGCTTATATTTCTCCATGAGTGCCACGTAACGTTCCGAATGATCCATCTCTTCAGATGACGCGAGAAGTGCCTGAAGGCGTTCATTCTCACGTTTCAGATGTTCTGTTTCAAGGCTTGAACCACTGTCTTTTTCCAATGCATTTCCGAGTATTTCAGCTTCCATTGTCCGCTTCTTGTTTTGAATGTTGATCTGCATCACTTTAAATACGTCATAAATATCCGGGTTTTCTTCAGAACCGAGTTTCAGTATAAAATGGGTATCCGAAACATCAATATCCGACACACGCTTCAAGGATTTCAAAGCCTCGTTATCACAGGATTCATGCCTTATGATTACTTTGATTTCAGTACAGGCAGGCGGTATACTGTCAGACACACCATGAAGTGTATCCGCGTCTGTCACATCAATTAAAAATGACTCTGTCATCTTTAATACACGTGCTGTATCTTCTTTCAGCTTTTCAGCATCTGAACCTGAAAGCTTCAGCACATATTCTGTTTGTCCGGATTCAAAATCAGTCGATTCAATCAGTTTTGTCATCAGCATTCACCCTCGTGTACTTCACATTTTTCTTCACTGCTACAGTACCCGCTTCACTGTCATTCTCCCGGACAAAGCCCTGAATGGTATACTTGCCGCTCTCCACATCGAAATGAAATGTATTTGACCGCTGATACGGCAGTTTAATGGTTTCACTTTTCCCCGAGCGGTCGATTAAATATGCCGCATACGTCATGCCGCTGCCCGCAGCATCAATCACTACAGTCAGGTTTCCTTCTGTTTCTGTGTGAATGTCATGAATTTTAAGCTTCGGCGACGCATTGTTCACCAGTACGCTTGTTTCCTCCATGATATGTTCAATATGTGCTTCTAAATCTTTATACGCCCGCTTCCAGTCTACCTGTTCAGTCACCTGTAATCACCTCAATCTCTTTATCAATCACAGCTTTAACGCCTGCTTTTTTCCGAATAAAGTCCGCTGCTTTTTTGGACATCTTTAAAAAAGTTTTCGGGTGCTGATATAATGCATCAAAATACTGCACCATCTCATCAACATGGTCACGTTCTGCAAGGTATCCTGTCCCTTCCGGCACAAATTCCGGAATACCGCCGATAGCATTTGACACAGGCACAAGTCCTGACGCCATGGCTTCACCGATGGACACACCTTGAGAATCATGACGCGACGGACATAGAAATACACCATGATTTTTGTGGATTTCAGAAATATCCGACTGCGCCACAAAGCCTTTATGAAGATGTACGTTATTAAAGCGTTTCAAAGGTGCCGTCACCTCATCAAATAACGGACCGTCACCATATAAATTAAAGGTCAGTTCCTTAAAGTATTTTTTACGGCTTAACTGCTCAATCACTGCCGCTGTAATATCATTCGCATAGTTTTTTGACACATACGGCCGGATGCTGCATATCTTTTTCACATCCGCTGCCGTTTTTTTACGATACGGAAATAAACGCTCATCCACAATGTTCGGTATGATCGCATACCGCCTTGGCACAATCTCTGTATACGGATCAACATACAGTGATTTAAATGCCTCCGATACATAGATAAATGAAATATCATATTCATCCGATGTCATAATATCCTGTAAAAATACTTTCTGAGGCTGATACACAGTATCACGACGCTCAAGCTGGGCATCGAGCTGTTTAATATCACCGAGGAAGTTATAATAACGTCTGTGCCATGCCTCTGCTTCAAAGCCGTGCAGCCAGACCACAATCCTCGGACGTTTGTCCTGCGGCATGGTTTTTATTCCGTAAAACATTTTCGGGTTCACAAAGTGAAACATCACAGTGTTGTATTCGTGTGTGTGTAAATGTGATGCGATTTCGTGTGTATCCATATATTTAATCCGGACGCCGTCATAATATTTGTCTTTCAGGACGCGTGTTGTGATGACGACCACGGTAATGTCGAGTCCGCGTTCTGCGTATGCTTTTACGCGCCGGTGCAGAAATGCGTTTGCGTACAGTTTTTCCGCGGTCGGGTATGCGTTTGATATGAGTAGGTATTTCTGCATGAGACCATTCCTTTATAAATAATCGATTAATTTATATCTAAATTTCATATGCAGGTAGCTGCCGACCATCATCAAGAATAGTGTCACCATCCAGAAATACAGGTGGTCGACATCATCGCCGTAGAAAAAGCCGTCCCCGTATATTAATGCGTTACGGTAGGTCTGGACTAAATAAGCAAACGGATTTAAATCCGAAATCAGCTGCAGGAAGCCGCCGCGCTCACCTGCCTGCCAGAAAATCGGTGTCAGGAAAAATCCCATTCTGATTAAGTTCTGCAGAATATTTCTGAAATCCCTGACGAGTATGATCAGCGTACTCATCACCAGCGTAATCGCAAATATCAGCGAAAATGAGGCGATGAGGAAATAAATCAGCCCGAGAAAATATACCGGATTTGTGTACTGGTTGATAAGCGAAACCGCCGCAATAATCAATGTCATAAAACCGAGATTGATCAGGCTGTTCATGTATGAAATCGACAGCAGTATGCTTGACGGAAAACGCATCTTCGTCACCAGACCGAGCTGGGCATGAATCGCATTTGAACCGACATTAATGGCCTGGGAGATGAAGAGCCACGGGAAGAGCCCGGATATTAAATAGATGATAAACGGGATTTCCGCATCCGGTGCCGTCGCCCCTCTGAGACCGAGGCCGAATATCATGTAGTAAATCGCAGCCTGCATAAACGGCTGTAAGATATTCCAGAATACACCTAAATAGTGGTTCGAATATTCACTTTTAATATTATATAAAGACAGCTTCCATATGAGATGGATATTCCGCCACTGTTCCTGTAATAAATTCCAGACATGATTCATGAGATTCCCTCTAAACTAATATGCCAAGGCATATTTTCTTATATCACTTCTATTATAATATGATACGATTCCAGTGTCATTGAAGAACTTTGTAAATATTGTAAAGACAGGGGCTGTGCAGATTTGAAAAAGGCTCACAACCCATCCCCCTTCAGCTGATGCATTAAGACAAAATAAAATACCCCAATAACCATTGAGGTATTTCTGTCTTTATTCTGCCGGGTCCGGGATAATTTCTTCGAGTGAACGGCGGTCGAGGCGGCCGACGGTGGTTTTACCGTTCATCTCAATATATGCGGGGAACATCTCATAATCTCCCGCAACTTTCTGCCCGGCTTTTTGATATGTGCCGATAATGACAATGACCCTATGAAGCAGGGTTGAAATTTCCATGAGCAGATCCTGATCGAGCGACGCCCCGTTCAGATGAATCAATGGATTACGGCGTTCTGTTTTCGGCAGTGTCACGCTTCTTATCCATGTCAGTTCGTCATGTGACAGTTCATCACGTGTTTTCAGCTCAATATGTAAAAACGGCGCACGGCCTCGGGATTCAAGTGCGCTGTCAAACTGATGTCTGAAATGAAAAAATTCGAGCCCGTGGTTTTCTTTCCTTACTAAAAACTGGGCATGCTCCTGCTGGATGTAGCATACGGCACCGTCCTCTATATGATGTATATTTTCCGGTTTACAGTACTGTGCGGCTGTTTCAAGAAACAGAGAATAATCCAGCAGCGGGCGGGCTCCTCGACTGTTTTCACTGTTCATTAATGTAACTTTTAAACTGTCGGACAGGAAACGGCAACCGGGGTACGTTCTAATGATTTCATGTACCTTCTGCCGGTGAAGGCTGTTGTAGGACAGACTGCCGAGCTCCAGCTGATACACCTGCTGCTCGAGTACATGCCCTTTCATAATGAAATCATCAAACAGCCGGCCGATGGTTAATTGTTCATCAATATTGATGTTTTCAATGACTGCCGCCCTGCCCGCTTCCTCAATCTTCACCCTGACTTTCATACACTCATCCTTCCTTCTCAAGTTCGACTAAATTTCTCAAAATATCCACTCTCAGCTTCACGAGTTCACTGTCTTCATAAAATGATCGGACTTTTATATCTTTCAACTGACTGCTTTCTGCTTCAGGCATCGGCTCAATGATAAACCTCAGGAAAGTCACTGCATAATCTTCTTTCGCATTGGTCGCCTGATACGGCACGTGAAAGTCTGTGACGTGATTGTTATAAAATGCTTCACGTTCAAATGTTGATTTTTCGGAGTTTTCGAGCCAGTCCTCCCCGTACTGTGTCCAGAAGCGGTCAACATAATCCGACATGACTGTATCATCTTTCACACAATTTAAATCTGTACCGGCTCCGCACTCTTGATCAAAATCATCAAAAGGCAGTGAATATATATGACCGAATTCATGAATCAGTGTCCGGTACTCTGACGCACGGTTTTGATTATCACGGATGTCCACCGCAAGTGTCGTACTGTCGTCCATAATCTCAACATATGCCAGTACATTCCCCTCACCGTCCGAGAATAAACGGAATGTATCAAGATCACTTAAATATTCTTCCGGAAAAATCCGGGAGAAGCGTTCCCATATTTCTTCAAAAGATTCTTTTGATCCGACAGGGAGCGGATTCTCCTCATCCGCTTCCCCAAGGTTCAGTGACGCATCAATTTCATAGTCAATATAGTTCGTCCGTGTCCGGTTCTCGATAAACATGTGCGGTTCATCCATAATATCAATATATTCTTCAAGCTCGCTCAAATACGCATCACCGAGCGCCCGGCACTCCCCGACCGTACTGCATTCATCTGATTCTACAGGCATGCTGTCATCAACCATTGTCTCATACACATCCCTGCTGCTGAAATAATCAAATAGATATAACACAGACAGCACGATGCCTGTAATGATCATTCCTGCCGCGACCAGCTGGAGAATAAACATCCATAGTCTTTTTACAGGCGGCTTCGGTTTCCTTTGATGCCGTATCACTTTGGACGTCTCAATCAGCCCCGCTTTATGCAGTTCATCTTTAATCAGTGTTAAATATTCATGATACACCGGCAGTCCGCCCCGGTGGTCACGATTAATATTCATGTGGCCTTCTGATTTGAATGCCGATTCATCTGATGACGCTCGTCTTTTATATGTAAAGGATTCTTCAGAAAGCAGGTGCCCGTCTGCCGAACCGTCTTCAGACACAGATATATCTTCATCCGTGCGACGTACCTCACTGTTCATAGAGACGGTTCCGTTTTCGGGTTCTCTTTCTTCAACCGGAAGTGAAATCACTGTTGTACCGTGATACACGACAGGCGGCGGATATTCATTCGCGGTGACGACAATGGTTTCAATACCATGTTCAAAAGCATACCTGCTGAGCTTACGGAAATCACGCTCTGAAATGTCCGTTGTGATGACAAAACAATCAAACGACTGATACTTCGTGCTGTCCGTCACACTTCCTGACATCTCAAATACATTCGATCCCGGTATTAAATCTTTACCGCTCATTCTCCCGTACGGACTCGAGATTTTCGCAGCATCGTTCGGCTGCACCCAGTGGTTACGAATCATCTTCTGATAGCTTTTTGTGATCCGCTCTTCTTCAGTGCTGAAATTTGTATGGAGGTGGACCTCGTGGTGTGAATGCGACGCAATTAAAGTCGACAGCATCGCACCGCCCGACAGACGCATTGATGAAGGATCCGCCTGATCAGTGATATTAAGATATGTACCGCCGCACACTAAAACCTTCATCAAAACACCTCCTTTCCCCCATTATGCTGGACATTTTTATGAAATAAAAGCCCCGCGCCCTGATTCAGAATCATACTGTGATATAAATCGGCTGTTCTTTAATTTTAATCGACCGGTCCAGGACGCGGAGGGTTTTATCATACTGTTTTTCGCAGAATTTAAAATCCGCTTCAATATCAATGGTCGTCATATCATTAAAATGAATACGTGTCGGTAGAGAAGCGATCCCGCTTCTTGAAAATTGAAGCATACTGCATAAATTGAGCCAGAACGGATTCTTGTTTTTTGATACAGAAAGCGGGAACATCACAAACTGGCATCGTTCATCCATGACAATCGGACCCATTCTGTGTATATCATGCCTGACTTTTAAATGATCCCGCCTCGCTTTTACGCTCGTCCCGTATTTATAAAGCAGGAGGTGATTCACAACAGACTCACTTGGAATTTTGGAATCATAAAAAGCAGCCGGATAATGAATCCTGCATAAATGTTCAGGATCCTTAATCGGTTCAATGTATTTTACATCCGGTATAAGTAAATGATAATTGTTCGGCAATATGATTCTCCTCGTGTAATCAGTTTTTTAATTTTTTTAAATCCAAAACGGGATGATATGAACCCACCGCATAATTCCGCTTATTCCCGCTCTAATACTAAAAAGCAAATCGTCTTAACATGAACATTATATACTAAAATCTCATTTTAAACACAATATTTTAACAATTATGTTATTTTTGTTAACTTTATGTAAAATAAAGCATTAATTATACTTGTTAAGTCGTTATATTTTATGAATATTCTTTTATATAGTCTGTTTATCCGGAAATAACTGATTTATCGATAAATCCTTAGGACAATGAACATTGAATAACACTGTTAACGAACGAGAACTCAACAGACTCATTACAGATTACGAACCCATGATTATGAGCATTATTAAACGCCTGAATATTTTATATGATATTGAAGACTACATGCAGATCGGCCGTTCTGCAGTTCATCAGGCAGTGACGGCCTACAAAAAGGATGCAGCAAACGGTGCCGCACTCCCGCAGTTTGTCTATACACGGGTGTACCAGCGGATGATTGACGAAATCCGCAAAACCAGCAGGTATACATCCAATGTCGACGTTACGGAAGATCTCGATGAGGGCATTGGTTTTTTATTCTCAAACACAGACAATCATATTGCACTGATCATTCATGACATGAAAAAACACTTAAACACACGTGAAGCTGCATGGTTCGAATTGATGCTTGACGGGTATAGTACAGCAGAGATTTCGCTCGTACTCGGTGTCAGCATGTCGACGGTTAAAAACATTCGAAAATCGGCAAGAAATAAAATAAAATCTCAACTATAGATTAATTTTACACTTTAAAACTGGTTACAATTTATGAAAATTATTGTATAATGTGTGGCAATGATTGTTTGGAGGTTGGTCTTATGGAAGAAGCGAAAGTTGGCAGTATTGTAGAATTTGACGGAATGAAGGGGAAAGTTGAGAAAGTCAACGAGAACTCTGTCATTGTCGACATCACGATGAATGAAAACTTCGATGAGCACGAAATGTTTGAAAAAACAGTGGTAAACCACAAACGTTATAAGATTATTCAGGAAGCGTAATACACCTGGATTTTTTATACTGACTGAGATGTATTCATATACATCTCAGTTTTTTTATTTCAGCCAGCCTTTTTCTTTAACAGTAGTAATGGCTTCTATCCGGTTTTTAGCGCCGAGTTTATCAAGGATAATCGATACATAATTTCTGATGGTACCTCCTGAGAGCCCGAGAATCTTCGCCGTGTCTTTAGTAGTCAAACCGTCTGCCAGGTGCTGCATGATTTCTATCTCACGGCGGGTTAACGGATTATCCATTTCAAAGGCAATATCAATTAATTCCGGTGAGAACACGCGCTCTCCTTTAATGACGCGTCGGATGGAAGCTGCGAGTGTTTCACTCGGGGTATCTTTTAATAAATAGCCTCTGACACCCGCTTCTTTCGCGCGCTGAAAATAGCCAGGACGCATAAAGGTGGTCAGTATCATCACTTTGGCATCCCCGCCTTTTAACGCTTCTGCCGCATCAAGTCCTGTCATCACCGGCATTTCAATATCCATCAGACAGACATCCGGCGATAATGTTTCAACCATTTCAAGCATTTCTTTCCCGTTCGATGCTTTACCGATGACCGTCATGTCCGCCTCCATATCAAGAAGTGCCCCGAGGGCGCCGAGCAGGAGGGTCTGATCTTCTGCAATTACTATTTTAATCATTGTATCTCTCCTATCTGCTTCAGAACTTTTGGAATCGTAATGTTCACTTCAAATCCCTCTATCGTTTTTATCGTATCCATTTCACCGTTGATGAATGACAGGCGTTCCTTCATGCCGTCGAGCCCGTTGCCGTATCCATATTCGAGTCCGCTGTTCTTCCCGTTATCTGTTACCTTTAAATGAAAATCTTTCTCCGTCTCAACAAGCTGCATCATGCATTCAGTGGCGCCGCTGTGCTTGACGACGTTATTCACCGCTTCTTTCAGGCACATGCTGAGCACATTTTCGATAAGAGCGGGAAGACGGCTGATGTCTGCTTCAATAATCAGTTCTTTACGGATATCTGCAGCTTTTAAAAGCTGCTGGATATGATTCAGTTCCTCATGAATCGTAATCTTTTTCATATCACTGACCATTTCACGGACTTCTTTTAATGCAAGCCTTGAAGACTGCTCAATATCATGGAGTTCTTTTTTGGCAGCTTCCGGATCTTTATCCATCAGTTTCCTGGATAATTCACTTTTCAAACCGATAACTGACAGCTTCTGACCGAGCGTATCATGAAGGTCCCTTGCGATACGGTGGCGTTCTTCGATAATTGCGAGCTCCGCAATTTTCTGATTGGCATCATCAAGCTGCACCTCAAGTGCCTCCTGACGGATGCGGTTTCTGATATTAATCGGAATCAGTATTACGCCGAGTATCGTCATAATTAAAAACGGCAGATATCCGAGAAACAGTTCAAAGTTGTTGAAAAATCCTAGTGTCACAGCACCTGTTGTCGTCACCAGGTGAATGACATACATCGTAATGAAACCAGATCTGCTTTTAATATGACCGACATAAAAAGCGATAAACAATGAAAAATACACATAACCGTACAGTACGGACATGACAATATTCATCACAAACTGGAGACTTAAGCCGATATAAATCCGCACTCCATGTGTCCGGTAAGACATCCAGAACACCGCAAAGAACAACATTGTGACAACGATACCGACCGCAATCTCCCACGTTGTGTTGGAACGGAATATAAAGTAAAACGGTAAAATACAGAACAACAGCCATATGTATAAATTAAGCCCTGTATTTCTTGCGAAGATATAGTACCATTCCTTCACTCTGGTCACGTCCTTTCTTAATTTATATTCTATCATTTTCTGTGAAATTCCGTATCAATACTGTATCCCTGTTATATTTTAAGGACCGCATGAAATCCGGTATTATAAAAACCCGCTGCAGCTGAATCATTCAGCCGGAACGGGTTCGAAATTTAGCCGAGTGTCGGACGCTGTGTTCTGTTTTCAAGATAGCGTCTCATCTCTTTGAAACTGATGAATGTTTTCTGTTCTTCATCATACAGTCTGAATTTTAAGGACTCCAGGCTGGTCTTTAATGTGATGGTCGTTGCCTTATGAAGCGGCGGCGTGTTCTCATGTGCTTTTTCAAGATGATAGTTCGGCACTCTCGGTGCGAGGTGATGCACATGGTGATAACCGATACTTCCTGTCACCCACTCAAGCCACTTCGGCAGTTTGTAGTAGGAGCTGCCGTCTACTGCCGCCTTTACGAAATCCCACTCTGATTCGTTTTCAAAGTATGAGTCTTCGAATTGATGCTGGACATAAAACAACCAGATACCTGCGATGCCGGCAATATAAATAATCGGAAGCTGTACCAGCAGAATCACGTGCCAGCCGAGTGTAAAGCCGATGAACAGATAAACAGCAACGAGAATCACATTGATTAAGTAAGTGTTCAGACGTTCTTTTTTCTTCGGTTTTCTTCTGTTGAAACGATTCACGCCTAAAAACAACTGGAAGGGTCCGAGTCCGAACATGACAATCGGATTTCTGTACAGCCTGTACTGCAGACGTTTCCACTTCCCTGCTGCCTCATATTCTTTTACCGTCATTACCCAGATATCACCGATACCCCGCTTATCCAAATTACCGCTTGTCGCGTGGTGGATGGAATGGTCTTTCTTCCACTTTTCATAAGCGAAGTGTGTAATCACACCTGTAAATGTACCAATAAAGTCATTTAGCTTTTTATTCTTAAAAAACGATCCGTGGGCACAGTCATGAAAAATGATAAACGACCGGATCATAAAGCCTGATGCGAGTATGCTGAACGGCAGGCTCAGCCAAAATGAGATGCTGAGTGTCTGCCAGGCGAGCACCCATAATATAAAAAACGGCAGTATTGTATTTAATAGTTGGATGATGCTTGTTTTTGTCTGTGATTTTGCGTAGGGCACGACTGCTTTTCTCAGTGCGGCCTGTTTTTCTTTTGTCATTTCAATTCCTCTTCTCCTGATACTGTAGCACTTTATCATGAGTATGAAGTAAATTCGACTGTATAGATAGACCCATGTGTCAGGTGTTCGATATGACAAATGTCATGTTAAAAATATCAATAATGTTAAAAGTGATATTTAGTGTTTTTTGTTAGTTAAAATATACTTAATTTTCTAATAATACTGTGTATAATGGAAAGAAGTCTTTTATTATTAATACGTTGGATTGGAGGCAGACTGATGGATAAAACTATCGCACTTTTCGGGGCCGGCAATGTGGCTGAGGCACTGATATCAGGAATTACACGGAGCCGTATCATACCACCGGAGCGTCTTTTGGTGACGAACCGGAAAAATAAGGCGCGTCTTAATTATATTGAGGATAAATACGGTGTCCGCTGCACCCATGAGGCAGAACAGATGCTTGTTGAAGCGGATATTTTAATACTTGCGATGAAGCCATATGATGCTTCTGAATATCTCGAGTGGCTGAAACACCATGTAACACCGGGACATTTGATTATTTCTGTCATCGCCGGTTTGTCGATTGAACAGATTGAATCCTCCCTCGGCGGTGAAGTAAAAGTCATCCGCTCCATGCCGAATACATCTGCACTTGTCGGTGAGTCCGCGACCGGCATGGCCCGGGGAACTCATGTTTCAGATGACGATTTACTGCTCGCAGAGACACTGCTTGAAACACTCGGTCTCGTGAAAATCGTAAAGGAAAAAGACCTTCATATGATTACCGCGATTGCCGGATCCGGACCGGCATTTTTCTACTATATGATTGAAGCAATGGAGGAAGTCGCGGTTGAGTCAGGAGTCGACCCTGCTGCTGCGACGGAACTACTGACACAGACTTTAATCGGTGCCGGTAAAATGCTTAAGTCATCAGGTGAAACACCGGAGCAGCTCCGCATCAATATCACGAGTCCTGCAGGCGTCACTGATGTCGGTTTAAAGCAGCTTGAATCCGATGATTTCAAGAAAATTTTAAGAACAGGCATCCGTCGTGCCCGCGACCGTTCGATTGAAATTTCCGAAGAACTTGATGAGTAAGGTGTGTTGGGGAGTGTTATCTAAATGAAAATATTTGAGAAGCTGTCATTACTGAATGGCAGCTTTTTATAATGATTGCTTCATTTTAGTAGAGGGTGGGTTTTATTCCTCATCCTTACCCTCTGTCTTATTCATTTCATTCAATAATTTTTGATAATCGTTTTTAAGTATATAAATACTGACCTTGCTTACTGCACCCTTGGATTTATAAAAACTGACCAGATTGTATTTCGTACCGGTCGAACCGAGCATACCGAGAATAAAATCCATCGCTTTAAAGCAATCCGGATCAATACCGGCATCAAAAGAATTCGATATATCGATGCTGATGATGTCCTCAAAATCTTCGTCTGTCATATCACTTTCTGAATACCTCACCTTTTGATGATGAATATTGTTGACTCTGCAGAATGTCCTGACAGCATCTTTAAAATAATTTTCTTCAAAGTACATTGAAAGTCCTCCCTTTTTATAAATATCATACTACGAACAGGAATTTTAGGCGGATGTCGCGTTTATGAAGGGATTGGGACGCGACAGATTGTTGGATTGGCGGTCAGCTGTGGCATTTTCTCCTGAAATATGACACAGCTTTAGGTGTTTCTGGTGACCTGTAGCGCTCAGCGATACAGATTACATCATTTAAAGATTCTGTCCCGTTTACGGGGTTGAAACGACACAGATTGTTGAATTCCCAGCAGGCTGTGTCGTTACGCCCTGAAATACGACACAGCTTTAGGTGTTTCTGGTGATCTGTAGCGCTCAGCGATACAGATTACATCATTTAAAGATTCTGTCGCGTTTACGGGGTTGAAACGACACAGATTGTTGGATTGCCGGATGGCTGTGGCGTTTCCTCTTGAAATATGACACAGCTTTACGTATTTCGGGTGACCTGTAGCGCTCGGCGGCACAGATTACATCATTTAAAGATTCTGTCACGTTTACGGGGTTGAAACGACACAGGTTGTTGAATTCCCAGCAGGCTGTGGCGTTTTCCACTTAAATACGACACAGCTTTACGTATTTCGGGTCACCTGTGGCGCTCGGCGACACAGATTACATCATTTAAAGATTCTGTCGCGTTTACGGAATAAAAACGATACAGATAGACGGATTCTCTGCAAGCTGTGGCGTTACGCCCTAAAATACGACACAGCTTTACGCATTTCGGATCACCTGTAGCGCCGGAACATGTCGTCCTGAGACCCTCTCAACACAAAACCAGGTCCTCCCCCAGAAAATAACCCTGGATTCTCTTTTCGGAGGACCCAGGGTTTTTATTTCATAATTATAAATGATAGTAAATCTGATCTACGAGGTTCAAGTCATCGCTGTTGGCTGCGATTTCCTGATTCATCTGCTTGACTGTGTGTCCGATGTATTCGAATGAAGTCATCCGCCGCTTGAATTCAATATCGATGGACATCACGTAGCCGCTGTGATGGTGGTGATATAAAGGAATATCCCCACCCTTTGGAATCTGGTCTGCCATATGTCTTTCAGAAGTGTCTTTACTGACCACATCGTCATCAACCTCACCGCCGGTAATGACGATGCCGACACCTTCTAAGTCATCGAGGAGTTCTTTTTTGCTGTCATCGTAGTTACTGAGAATCGCAATAACGTAATCTGTTTCCTCATTATCATAAATATATCTGAGCGTCCGTCTGATTGCGGGTGCTATTTTTGATATGTGGACAATCGGTTCTTCTGATGATGAAGCGTTTTTACGGCTCCGGTGATTTAAGTTCAGCTTTTTATACCGGCTTTCAATCATGTTCCAGCTGCTGCCTGCCCCGGTGTACTCGTCCCCGGAATTTTTCGATGCAGCAGTAGAATCGGTCAGCTTTTTATCGCTCGGATAAATACTTTTCACTGCATCCGACACATCGGACGGTCCTGCATATGCACCGAGTACGGCAACTTTCATACCTTTAATGTTCAACATTAAATATGGTTCTCCGAAAAATGGTTCTTTTGTCAACGGGTGAACCAGGTTACAGCTCATAAACGGCGGGATTGAGAAGCCGAGTGCCCGCCTCAACTTGGAAATATTCGATAAATCATTTTTGTTCAACGATGCGAAATCATATTTCATATAATTCATCGCAGTAATACTCGGGTTTCTGACACCGGTACTCTTCTGATCAATTCCGAGCGTACCGCCGAGATCAAATGTCATCAGGTGCTGCCCGTCATCGAGCACTAAATTTCTGTTATACCTCGAAACTCCGGCAAGTGTCGGGCCGGACATTTCGCCGAGACGTCCAGCCATCTGCTGGGTAATCATTAGCTTTACATTAAAAAATTCCTGCATATTTTCGTGCCCCTTCCTAAAAAACTGTACGGGTTTTTATTCCAATTACTTATATCATACCATCTATCGATCTCAATAATCACTTACAAATGATATTACCCGACCATCAAACGTTCTTTAGGAAGCTCATAGGAATATTTATGCTGTCTGCCGCCCATTGACAGCAGGAATGAAATAAAACCAATCTTTCCGATAAACATGAACACAATGATAATCAGCTTGCTGAGGACAGAGAGATCACCCGTGATTCCTGTTGATATACCGGCTGTCCCGAAGGCGCTTGTTATTTCAAAAATTACATCAATGACACTGAATTTAACGCCCTCAATATATACAATCGATACAACACCTGTAAATACCAGGAACAAAGCAAGTGAAATCACGGCGAAGGCTTTCTCAACATCCTCCCTCACGAGCTGCTTATGAAACACGTGAATGGACTGCCGTCCTCTGCTGAATGAGATCACAAAGAGAATTAATATCGCGAACGTTGTTGTTCTGATACCGCCGCCTGCAGATGACGGACTCGCACCGACAAACATCAATGCACTCATCATCAGCTGGGTGGCCTCATTCAACGAATCAATATCCACAGTCGTGAGACCGCCGCTTCTCGTTGTTACTGACAAAAACATTGAATTCATCAGAGCATGGAATACACCCTCTCTGAAATGTTCCTGCCATTCCGAAAGAAATATCATCAGTGTACCTCCGGCAAATAAAATCCCGTACATTGATGTTGCTACCTTAGTATACAAAGAGAACCTGAAATTTTTATGCCGTTTTGAAAAATACGTTTTTACTTCAATCAATACCGGATACCCGATTGAGCCTAGGAAAATCTGCAGCATCACAGGCACCTGCAGCAGGAATTCATGATCATATTGAATCATTGAACTTGAAAATAAATCCATTCCGCCGTTTGTTGTTGCCGACACTGATAAAAAGATGCCGTGCAGCAGTGAATAACTGATGTCACCGCTGTTTGACATGAAGTATATGAAGTAAATCACGGCACCTGCAATCTCCACAATAAAAATCAGAGTGATAATATCGATGACCAGTTTTACGGCACCTGAAAATTTATCCTGATTGTTATCGACCATAATCTGAATCCGTTCTTTAAGGCCGACACGATAGCCGAGCACAATCCAGATAATTGTGCTCATCGTCATAATACCAACACCGCCGATATTCATAATCAGCATTAAAATAATATAACCGCCGAGGTTGTATGTATGTGCAATGTCGACCGGGCTGAGACCTGTTACAGATAAAGCGGAAGAGGCGATGAACAATCTGTTGATAAATGTAGTTTCATTATTATATACAAACGGCAGAGACAACACGGCTGTAGACACAATCAGCGCCACAAGGTAATACAAAAGTATACCGCGCTGCGGTGTCATTCTTTGAAACAGCTTGCGTATTATTTTAACCATATTGCCCATCCCCCTTCCTAAAAATAAAATGAGACCGTCCGTGGTCTGTCAAAAGTGCATTTCTGCACTTTTAAACCCCACCAAACGGCCGTCATTTATTTTATTCGAGCACGACAGTAACTGTCTGCTCCTCACCCTGTCTGTAGAACGTTACGTCCATCTCATCACCGGGTTGTTTTTCATAATATAAATACTGACGGAGTTCCATCATGCTGCCTACTTCATTCCCGTCCAAAGCAACGATTAAATCGAACTGTTCAAGCCCTGCATTAACTGCAGGAGAAGGGTTTTGAATGTTGCTGACGACAACACCCGCACTCACATCTTCAGGTACATTCATCTGATTCACGACAACATCACGTGGAATTGTGTATAAATCCTGTAATGAAACACCTAAAAACGGACGTGTGACTTCCCCGTCTTCTTCAATCTGTGCAGTAATTTTTTCGACTTCATTCGCAGGAATCGCGAAACCGATACCTTCAACGGTCGGCATGCTGATCTTCATCGAGTTAATACCGATTAACTCACCTGATGCATTAATCAATGCTCCGCCTGAGTTACCCGAATTAATCGCAGCATCCGTCTGAATGACATTCGCTTCCCAGTCATAACTGCCGTCACCGTCTAAATCCACAGGTACGGAACGGTCAAGACCTGATACGATTCCTTGAGACACGGATCCTGAGAATGCCTCTCCAAGCGGTGAACCGATTGCGATTGCTTCTTCACCGACTAACAAATCATCGCTGTCACCAAACGGAATTGTGTTTTCAATACTGCCGCGGTCTACTCTGATGACTGCAAGGTCTGTCCAAATATCAGAACCGATGAGTTCTCCAGTGATGGAATCACCGTTTTCCATATTGACCTGCAGCTCCTCGGCACCATCCACCACATGATGGTTCGTCACAATATATGCTGAGTCATCTGTCACTTTATAAATGACTCCGGAACCGACACCTGCTTCTTCAGGTTCTGCTGCCTGATCTTGACTCATACCCGGCATAAATGACTCTGCACGCTGCATATTAATAACTGAAACAACAGATTCACGTGCCGTTTGAATCGCAGCTGTCGTGTCGGAAACCGGACGATCGCCATCTGTCGATTCTTCAAGGTCTGCTCTTGTATCTTCAATGTCCTGTTCAGTTGATGTGTTTTCTGATGCCACATCTGTACTTCCGCTGTCACTGTCATTGAAATAGTTAAACGCGAGTAAAATAATCAGTGCACCAATCATTCCGGCAATGAGCGGAATGATAAATCCTCTGACAGGACCGTTATTTCCACCTTTTTTACGTGACGAACGATTAACCGGCTCCTCTTTACCGCTGTTTTTATTGTCAGAAGCGGCCGCTTCGTTTGTCGCGCCGTATCCACCCACAGCAGACACTTCTTCATCAGTCTCTGACCCGTTATCTTTGTACCCGTAACTGCTGTCAGACTGATTATTTCTGTCTGAAAATCCAGCGCCGCCGGACGCTTCATGCAAAGCCTCATTACGGTCTGTTTCTTTATAGCTGTAGCCGTCATCAGGACCGGTCTCACCGTATTCAATATCATGTGACCGGTTGTCACTGTTCTGGTCACGTTCACTGTCAAAGACCCGTCTTTGTCGTCTGTACTGCTCTCTAGGAATGATGTGTTTATTCTCTTTATCCACTTTTTACTCCCCCGTTTCGAAAGTTCTTTACAGATTATTATATGACGAACACGAAATTTCTTCCAATATTTATACCTCTTCAGCTGTTTTATTTTTACTGCCGAACCAGCCGATTAAAATGACGATCACCATGATACTCCAGAAGATTAATTTCCATGCTGTACTGTGAGGAAATTCATGTGGAATCACGTTAATCTGATCATGAGCAAGTGTCAGCACGGCAAGTTTCACACCCACCCAGCCGACGATAATGAAAGCCGCTACTTCGAGTCCCGGGCGTTTATTCAGTACTTCTACAAACCATGTTGCGAAGAAACGCATGATGATGACACCAATTAATCCACCGATCAGCATTACTGTATACTGACCTGCATTGACACCGAAGAAATCGCCGCCGACTGCAGGAAGTGCAAGTGCAATCGCTGCTGCTGCTAGAATTGAGTCAATCGCAAATGCGATATCTGCAATTTCAACTTTAAGCACTGTAAACCAGAAGCCGCTGCCTTTCTTCTGCTCTTGTTTTTCAAGTTCGGCATCAACATCAGTGCCCCGTGCTTGATTTTTTTCCTTATAAATTTTAACTAAATGCGATATGGAAACATAGAATAGATACAATGCACCAAGCGCCTGCATCCACCACCACTGTACGAGCCACACTAATAATAGTATCGCGATCATACGGAAAACAAATGCACCTAAAAGTCCGTAGAATAATGCCTTTTTCCTCTGTTTCGGTTCTAAGTGTTTTACCATTACTGCAAGTACAACAGCGTTATCTGCAGCAAGAAGTCCTTCAAGTACAATCAGAACTATCAATACCCATGCATATTCCAAGAAAATTGAAAAATCCATAAACATCCGCCTCATTTCTTTACTTTAATTTAATAGCTGTAAACAATAGAGGACAAAAAAGAGACCCATAGCAAAAGTTACGAACCGGGATGATAATTCACATCCATACTTCCAATACTTCAGAAATACTTCAATCACTCAGTTCAATAAATTTTGCCAAAGGTCTCACGTTACACTGTAGTAATAAATAAAACATGATGCTTAATATTTACAGTGCTCATTACACCGGGATTTCTCCGTCATGACGATGTAATGATGAGTATTCAATGCAGCCGGCCGTTATTACCGGTGATGTACACTCATAGTTACTCCCCTTTTTCAAATTACCTGTTACGTCAATCATTTGAAAAGGATCTATTCAATTGTTTCTTTGTTTAACAAGATAACTATAATCTATTATTTTTGAAAAGTAAAGAGAAATTATATTTTAATTTTTAAGAGGCCGGGATATGTGATTAAATCAGTGTGTTTAAGGGGTCCATAACTGCCTCTAAAGACTTTTTGGGGCACATTGAAATTCCTGTTTGAACTGCAGACGACGGTATGGGCTGAGCCAACTTTGCAAAAAACATCAACACAGCTGACAAATCTATTCAATATTTTAGTCCTAAAAAATATCCCCCAGTCGTCACTCTTTTGAGAGTTCGTAATAGGGGAATATTAGTTCAATCTTACTTATCTAACTCAAATAGAACTTTCATTGCTTTTTCTCTGCCAGTTGTTATTTTACGAAAAATTTCAGGTCCTTCTTTTAAGGAAATACAATGAGAAATCATCGGTTGTGTTTTTAATTTCCCTTCTTTCAGGAACTGCAGAGTTGTTGTAAATTCTCTGCCTGGAAATGGAGCTGATACTGCATTCCATGATCCGTGGACTGTTAACTCCTGGCGTACAATTCTTTCGAAGTAGAAACGTTTCAAAGTTATATCACTATAAGGAATGCCGAGGAATAAAACTTCTCCTCCCTTCTTCGGTGCAGCAAATACTTCTTCTGACGTCTGAGCAGAACCCGCTGCTTCAACCGCCAAGTCCACTCCATCAGTTAATTCCATCAGCTTAGAATAAGTAGAAACATTTTTATCAGGCTGTATCACTTCATCCGCACCTAATTCTTTTGCGACTGAAAGTTTTTCTTCATCAATATCAATTGCTATCACTTTTTCTGCACCAAACAATTTGGCCCACTGACAGGCCAGTAATCCGATGGTGCCGCATCCATAAACTGCAACAGTTTTCCCTGGCTGCAGCTGTGTTTTAAATAAGCCATGCAGAACCACAGAGGAAGGCTCTATCAATGCTGCTTCATCAAATGAAACATTATCAGGCAGCTTTAAAAGATTCTCTGCAGGTAGCCTTGTGTATGAAGCAAAACATCCCGGCTCTTTTGCCCCAATTACCAGCAGGTTTTCACATGCTGCAAAATAACCTGCCTTACACGCCTCACATTTCCCGCATTTTAATTGCGGACATACAGCAACCCGGTCACCCTTTTTAACATTTGTCACATTACTTCCTGTTTCTTCAACCACTCCTGAACATTCATGACCGAATATGTTCCCCGGCGTCAAGGGACCAAGTTTCTTATATCTTGATAAGTCAGAGCCGCATATCCCCGAATATTTCACTTTGATAATCACATCATCTGCATTTTCCAACTTTGGTTTTTCTTTTTCTTCATAACGTAAATCCTCAATGCCGTAAAAAGCTAAAGATTCCACTTTAATCACCTTGACCTTCCAAGCTGCTTTTTAATTTATAAACAGGTAAATAGAAATCATGATAAAAATTCTGAAGACTTTCCATACTCTTTTTCTTTGACGTGTATACTGTTACAGATGGTTCCTTAAATGAATTAATCAGTCCTTCTTTATAAGCACTAAGCATTGCTGCACCTTTAGCTACCGCTTCTTCTTCATCGTAAGCAATGATTTCAGCCTGAAGAATATCAGCTTTCAGCTGCAGCCAAAGTGAATTTTTAACCGCCGGTCCGATGACTTTTATTCTGTTAATTTCTGAGCCGAGGTACTGCTCATACACTTCCTTTAACTGTTTTAATTCAAAGGATAACCCCGCAACCATCGACAGCAGAAGATCATTATCTGTCGACTGGTCTGTAAGACCATATATCATCACTTTGGAAGATGTACTTCGAATCGGTGGTCCGCTACCTCTTAAATGAGGAATAAAGACAGGCATTCTCTTCACCATTTCATTGATGCTGTTCTCATATTCCTGGTACAACATTTCACATTGTACCGCTACCTCTCCAAGACTTTTATTTAATAGATTCGATATCCAGCTGAAACTCTGTCCCGCTGTCGGCATAGAACCATATATACTGTATGTCGATTCCATCACATAGCATCCATTCGAAATTAAAAATTCCCTGAAAATATCGCTTAAGTTGGGCTTTTCATCTATAAGAAGCAAACCTTCTGTTGTACCAGTAGAGTTTAATATTTCTGTTTTCTGCTTTAATCCTGTGCTTACAGAGCCTGCCATGTGATCATGTCCGGAGATAGAAACGCTGATACCTTCTTTGATACCTGTAACATCTGAAATATCTTTTCTGACACCAGCAATTTTCATTCCTGATTCCACAACTTTTGGGAAACTAGTGATATCCAAATTAAAAGCGGCAATGATTGAGTCATTCCATTCTTTTTTCGTAATATCATATAACATTGTTCTGGAGGCCAAACTCCAGTCTGTCGCAGAAACACCCGTCAGACGCGAAACAATAAATCCAGACATACATGTCCATGTATGCAGTCTCCTAAATCCTTCTTCATGTCGTTTAATCCAAAGTAACTTAGTTAAGCTGTGGTTGGAGTGAGAATTAATACCTGTTATTTCATACAATGTTTTATCTCCAAGACAATCTTCAACCTCTTCTGCCTCGGTTTTTGTTCTTGGATCAAACCATGCAATTGTGGGCGGGATCACTCTTTCTTTATCATCCTGCAGCACAATTGTCTGTCCAAAACTTGATACAGTAATATGTTTAATCTCTTCAGAATCCTCTACAATATCAGCCAGCTTTTTCAGTGCCAACATAAGTTTTTCCCATAAATCCTCTGAATCCAAATTTGTTTCTGTTCCGTTTACTATTTGAGGGGTTTTAAACTTCACTACTTCCGTCAACTGAAAATCCGGAAGCTGATAAAGGCACACTTTTGTATTGGTCGTACCTGCATCAATACTGATAATGTACATTTCTAACTGTTCAACGCCTTAAATTTAGCTGCTGCAGTTTCCCTCACAGCACTTTGTGCCTCCAGTAATACAGAAATCAGATTATACTCATTTGGATTTTTTTCATAACGTTTTCCAACAGCCGTAATAAATGCTTTTCTCAAATCACTGGCAAGATTCACTTTTCTAACACCATAATTTTTTAACTGTGCCAGAGATTCATCGGGAATACCTGAACCACCGTGAATCACGAGCGGCACTGAAACCATTTGTTTAATTTCATTAAGCAGTTCAAAATCTAAATCCGGAGCCTGGTCAATTCCATGAATGTTTCCAATAGAAACAGCCAGTAAGTCAATGCCGGTACGATCCACAAAATCTTTACATAAAGATGCATCTGTCCGGTCAGCTGTTTCCGCTTCATGATCATCTTCTTTCCCGCTCAATTCACCTAATTCTGCTTCTACAAGTACGCCTCTCTCATGGCAGTATTCCACTACTTCTCTTGTCAATTTAATATTCTCTTCGTAATCCAGTGTAGAAGCGTCAATCATCACGGAAGCAAAACCAGCATCTACTGCTTTCTTCACATCTTCAAAACTCATCCCGTGATCTAAATGAAGAGTGACAGGGACCGAAACTTTATCTGCTGCTTTTTTCACAATTTCTGCGATATAATCATAACCGGATAATTTCACATTAGTCGGAGCAATTTGAACCATAACCGGACACCCGGTTTCTTCTGCTGCTTCAACGATTGCAATAGTCATCTCCAAGTTAGTTGTATTCATTGCCGGTGCGACATAACCGCCTTCCTCCAGCACTGTTAAAAAATCATCCATTGCTTGATAAGCCATATACATTTTCCTTTCTATTAATTTTTTAATACAATCTTTAAAACATTTTCATTTTTTTTCTGTGTTAATTGAATTGCTTCGCCTAAATCAGATAATGGCATTTCATGAGTAATGAGTACTTCTGTATTAATCACTCCATTTTGTATTGCAAGAAGTGCTTCTTCAAACTCATACGGCGATACACTATATGTGCCGACTATTGATTTTTCATCATGAAAAAACATGCCTGCATCAATTGTTACATCCGGATTAATCGTAAATGGTGAAAAACAGACTACAGTTCCTCCCCTTTTTAATACATTCATTGCTTCAGGAAGCAGTGCCGAGACACCTGCAGCAATAATTACGATATCAAAGCCCGGATGCCCATTTTCCTGTATATAATCTCTCAGATTATTTTCTGCCGTATTAATTATTGTATCTGCACCAAATGCATGTGCATTATTTAAGCGGTGATCTGATACATCTGTAATCACTACTTCCTTCACTAACTGCTTTTTTAACAACTGTGCGTGAATTAAACCAATTGGTCCCGCACCCATTATCAGCACTCTGTCTCCAGGATGAATATTTACTGCCTTTTGTCCATGAATACAACATGCAACTGGCTCAGCAAGAGATGCTTCAGAATAGCTCAATTCTTCAGGGATTTTATACAGTAAATGTCTCACATGTTCTACAGGGATCTTTATATATTCCGAGAATCCTCCTGGATGAATATTTGTCTTTTTGAATTCAGGACACAATGTGTAATGACCTCTTGAACACTGATCGCATGTGAAACATGGTACGTGAATTCCGCCTGTTACTCTGTCACCGATACTGAAACTGGAAACATTCTTTCCAGTTTCAACTACTTCTCCGGCGAACTCATGTCCGAGTACCGTACCTTTCGAGACAGACTCCTCCAGCACCTTATGAATATCTGTACCGCACAGACCGCAGGCCTTCAATTTGATTAATATTTCATTATCATTTATTACCGGCTTCTGTACTTCTTCAAATCGGATATCATCTTTTCCATAAAAAACGGAAGCTTTCATCTTTAAAATCTCCTTTTTTATTTCATCAACATCGATATCTTTCTAATACCTTATTCTTTCAACTGACCGTTTTCATCAAAATCTCTTCTGCTGAGTCTATAGATATACCAGACGATAATTAATACAACCGGTATAATTGCAACAGCAATCCAATTCCCCTGTGCGAGCATAACCAGCCAGTAACGTACCGGGTTACCTCCATCCAGGAAGCTGTTTATCATAGATGTTGCACCTTCCGGGAATTCATACTGAATACTTTCTGCGACATTAGTGACAAGCGGTGCTAAATTAGATGCCAAATATAATGAAACGATAATCATCGGAATTCCAATTATTGCAGATCGTATGATATTTTTATTCGTAGCAACAAGAACCATTGCCAGAGGAACAACAATAAACGGCAGATCTCCAAGCGGCATAATGATTACTCCCGGCAGAACTACCGCAAGCAGAATCGTAACTGGAACAAGAAGCAGCGCTGTAGAAACAACTGCAGGGTTACCAATGATTACAGCTATATCAAGACCAATATTTAGATCTTTACGGTCAGGGAACCTTTTCTGGAGAAAGCTACGTATAGCATCTGATAAAGGAATTAAACCTTCCATGAGAATTTTTACCATTCTCGGCATAATAAACATTACTGCACCAAGTGAAATACCGAGTTCTATAATATTTCTAATTTCAAACCTGGCAATAATACCGATAATTACACCTAGTATTACACCAATCATCATCGGTTCTCCCAATACACCGAAACGTTTTTTAATTGATTCGGGATCGGCATTCAGTTTGTTCAGCCCCGGAATTAAATTGATAATTTTATCTCCTAAAATTCCAACCGGGAAATAAATCACTGATGAAAGTGTTGGGAGAGATATACCAGGAAGCCCCATTCTTTTGTGAATATACGGTGCTGACCAGTCAGCGAGTTTGAAAGTAATGATTGTAGCAATTGCTGCACCAATCAGACCGAAAAAGAAGTTTCCTGTAGCGATATAAACCAGAGAACCTGCAAATGCAAAGTGCCAATAGTTCCATAAATCCACGTCTACTGTCTTTGTCCATTTAAACACCAACATAACGATATTGATTATAATCGTTAAAATAATAACAACTGGTGCAATGGGCGAAGCAAATGCAATAGCTGCAAGCGGCGGCCAGCCGGTATCCATAACCGGAAGGTTAACACCTGAGTTATCTATCATCGCTTCAATTGCAGGACCGAGACTTCCCGTCAATAAATCGAGTACCAGGAATATTCCTACAAAACCAAATCCAATAGTTAAAGCCGATTTTAATGCCTTACTCAGGCTGACACGAAAAGCAACAGCCATAATAAATATAATAATCGGCAGCATTACCTCGGGTCCGAAACTAAGAATATACTGAAAAGCATCTACTATTACGTCTCCCATTATGTTCATCTCCTTATTACAAAATTTTTTTATTATTCAATTTTATAATTCAATAAAATACATTAATTACTTTTATTGGAAATTAAAATTACATAAAATCTATGGATGAGGAAGTACGAACTTCTTTAAATTCAGATAATCGATTTCGATTATGGAATATGTTCCGCTTCTTCATCTGCGTATTTAGAATATTAAAGAGTATGTCCAACAGTCGTAATGCCTATTTCTAAACCTTCACACAAGTCATTTGCTAATTGGTTTTCACACATTCATCCATAGATTATATTTTTATTCCGAATCTCTTAAGATGGCAACAATCTGTTCCAATACTTCCTCTTCACCTATACCGGTCAAAATTGGCAGTGCATTTACAACCGGAGTATTATACCCGCTGCCGACATCTGAAGTCACTACAAATAAATCAACAACGCCATCCAATCCTGAAAGTTCCCCGACCGTGCCCTGACGCGCATTAACATCAACGCCCTTTTCTCTGCAGTACTCTTCTACTTTCTCTGCCACCACTGTTGATGTTGCGATACCACTTGAACATGCAAAAATAATTTGTTTTGTCATTTTAAGTTCCCCCATTTTATTCTGATTTTAAATTTTTTTGTAAATAATTGTGAAGCTCTTTTTGAGACATGTCTGTCATTTTCTTTAGTACACCTTCTTCTTTGATGAGATCCATAATCTGACGAAGAATATTTAGGTGCTTTGTGCTTTTTGAAAGACCTAACAGAAAAATCACTTTCACCTCGATTGTCTCTTTTGCATTAATCATGTTATGAAACAATACAGGGTCTTTTAACACCGCTACCCCCAAAGAGTCATGATTGACAAATTCCGGTTCTGTGTGCGGAATTGCAATACCAAAGTCATACGCTTCAATTCCTGTCGGTGCTTTTTCCTCCCTGTTTAAAATGCTTTCGAAATATCCCTCTTTCACATTTCCATGCTTCTCAAAAGACTGTGACATCAGGCGTAAAGCCTCTTCTTTGTCCGATGCTTCCAGATTAGTAAACACCGCATCCTCTGATATCATTATTTTATTCACACTAGCTCACCTCTTCTACAAAATCACTGATTATTTTCTCTATTTCTTCCACAGTATCTGCCAACTTTATTTGGTTTATCTTATCTTCATTCTCTGCAAGCCTTCTTAATTGGAGCAGTGAATTAATGTGTTTCTCTTTATCCTCTGCAGCAATAAAACAAATCAAATTCATGTGCTGCCCATTTGGGAATTTTACGCCTTGCTTAATGTTCAGCATACTCATTCCAACACTCATTACTCCGTCACTCGGTTTTGCGTGCGGAATCGCAATTCGATTGGCAAGCATGATATAATTTGAATTTCTTCTACAGTTGTCAATGACTGCATCTACATAAAACTTATTAATCTGTTCATTAGATAGTAAAGGCTGTGCAGAATAACGCACTGCTTCTTCCCAGTCTGAAACTTCATTTACTGTCTGAATGGTATCAGCATTAAGAAAATCAGCCAGTCCCATTTCTTTGCTGTATAATTTTTTTTGAACTTCTGATGTACTTTGCCCGAGTAAATATTTATTTAAATCATCAATCAATTTAAATCTGTTTTTTATTTCTGTATGCTCTTCAATAATATTTAGAACCGCATCCATATCAATATTCGAAAATGAAAATCCATATAATTCTGTATATACTCTCGACTGCAGTTTTCTAATAGTCATCTCACTCATAATAGGTTCAACAAGAAATTGTTTAACATCTGTATCCAGTTTATCTGTTGTAAAGACAATATCGACTTCTCCCTCATAATTTGAGAACTCACGAATCGACATTGGCTTTAAAAACAATAATTCTTTAAAAGTAGATGTCAAAGTCACATGTATCATTGCAGACACTGAGTGTCCATTTGGGCAAACAACAGCTGCTAAGATTTTTTTATTAAAATCAATACCATGCTGCCTGAGCCACCCGCCTATAATGATGGTGATATAAATCAATTCACTTTCCGGCACCTTTTTCTCTAAAGCGTTTTCAATTGGATCAATAATCAGCTTTATTACCCGGTGGAGATTCACTAAGTTTTGATCAAACTTCAATGATAATGATGAATTATCAATCAAATCATATTTAATTCTGTAGTATGCAGGTTTCATATGAACATATAATTTCTCTGTCAAAAGTTCTTTTTGAGGAATATCAATCACACTCACCCGCTCAAACTGATCCAGCATTTCCTTTAGAGCGGTCTTAATTGTATTCATTGATTCTCCTGTGTAATAATTGCTCGTAGAGAATACATTCATAATCATGATTAGTAATGTGACGTAATGCATTTCACTTTCTTTAATAAATTTGAACTCATGAAATACTTTTTTCACAGTATAGAATTCTTTTGTATCTGCTAAATCAAATTTTCTCATTTCATTATCTTCCACCGTTTTCTTTTGACGTACACGATTCTGCCATACTGCTAAACAATAGGCTATCGTCGAAATCATATTGTCAGAAAACGTGGATCCAAGTGTGTTTTCACACTGCTCAAGCTTACGGTAGAAATCTTTCAAATCTTCAGCACTAATACTTCCGTATTTTTCAAGTAAACCCCTGTCTTTTCTGTTCTTCACATACTTTTGAATGATATCAAATAAAAGCTTTCTTTTTTCATACTCCTCTCCCAAAAACTGATATCCTTCAGTCCTCGAATAATGAAGTTCCATTCGATAAGGCTCAAGCTTTTCTTTAGCCTGCTTAATCACCTTTGTAACAGTGTTCCTGCTGATATCAAGGATTTCTGTAAAATGCGTCAGGGATAAATCACTCGAACGATTTAAAATGATAATCAGCAGAAGGTCAACTCTTTCTTCTTCAGACAGAACATAGTCATAACCGTTCTTTGCAGCAAGAAACAATTCTATAATCTTTCCCGGAATAATAAACTGTCCTTTAGGAGTACGCTCAATCTGCACCCGATGAATGTCCATTAAATAGTTATTGATTTTATCGAGACTGTATGTAATCTGTCTCTGGTTAATATCCATTCTGGACTCAAGTGACTTCAATGTTGCATTAGGGTCGTTTATTAATTCCTGTAACAGCTGGTTACTTCTTTCATCAATATGCATTTATTGTTCGCCTCCTGATACCTTTATATTAAGTTGGCCGGTCTTCAAAGTAAATTCTATTTCAGCCCAATATTTATTATGGTCATTGTTTCACAATGGTCTCTACAGTTGGAAGTCAATCTCATCCAGACCCCAACTTCTTTTGAATTAACGTGATGAAAATTTTAAATCACTGTTTTTTGGTGAAATGATGTTCATTCATCCTCACGAATAAGTCACCACTATAACTAAAACTCCCTGCACTCACATCCTATATAAATAAAAAAACATCCTGAATTCACAGGATGTCATTAGTTAAATATTAGTTTACAGCAGGCTAAAGAGTTTAACTTCAGGATATTTTTCAGTGAACCAGCGGGTCGCGAACTCGTTTTCGAACAGGAATACTTTGTTGTCATAACGGTCATGAACGAGGTTTGAACGCGGGCTGTTCATCGCATCTGTAATAACGTCTTCGTTTTCAATCCATCGTGCGATTTTTTTACCGATAGGTTCCATCACTACTTCTGTGTTGTACTCATTTTTCATGCGGTGTTCGAACACTTCGAACTGAAGCTGGCCGACAGCACCTAAAATCGGCTGGTTGGTGTGTACCGTTTTATAATACTGGATGGCACCTTCCTGAACAAGCTGCTCAATGCCTTTATAGAAATGTTTCTGCTTCATCACATTTTTGGCAGAGACTTTCATGAAAATTTCAGGTGTAAACTGAGGCAGTTCTTTAAACTCAACTTTTTTGGCACTGCCCTCATAGAGAGTGTCGCCGATCTGGAAATTACCTGTATCATACAGACCGATAATATCACCGGCGTACGCTTCGTTGACTGTTTCGGTATCATCCGCCATAAACATAGTCGCACGGGACACCTTTGTTTTCTTATTCGTTCTTGAAAGCACCGTCTCCATACCGCGGGTAAATTTCCCGGATACGATTCTCATAAATGCCAGTCTGTCACGGTGTCTCGGATCCATGTTTGCCTGGATTTTGAAAATAAAACCTCTAAACGCATCGTCAACCGGTGATATGAGTTCCTCATTCACTGTCTCACGTGGTGTCGGCATCGGAGCGAAGTCCACATACGTATCCAGGAATTCTTCAATACCGAATGTTGATAATGCAGAACCGAAAAATACAGGTGTTAAATCCCCGGATTTAATTTTCTCTTCATCAAACTGATCTCCCGCTTCCTCTACCAGCATAAACTCCTCAACTGATGTCTGGAACGCTTCATCATTTTCAATTTCGTGACTGCCTTCAATCTCGTAGTCATCATTCAATTGAAGTTTATCCTCTTCACGGAAAGGATTGATTGTCTTGTCTTTACGATTGATGATGCCAAAGAAACTCTGACCCATACCAATCGGCCACGTCATCGGATATGTTTCAATTTCAAGTGTTTCTTCAATTTCTTCCAGCAATTCAAATGGTTCTTTACCGACACGGTCGAGCTTGTTGATAAATGTGAAAATCGGAATACCGCGCATTTTACACACTTTAAAAAGCTTCAAGGTCTGAGGCTCTATCCCTTTCGCCGCATCAATCACCATGACAGCAGAATCCACCGCCATCAATGTCCGGTACGTATCCTCTGAAAAGTCTTCGTGCCCGGGTGTATCGACAATATTAATTTTATAGCCGTCAAAATCAAACTGCATGACTGAACTTGTGACACTGATACCACGTTCCTGTTCCACTTTCATCCAGTCACTGGTTGCGAATTTACCGCCTTTTTTCCCTTTAACAGTCCCTGCCTGACGAATCGCGCCGCCGAACAGAAGCAGTTTCTCAGTCAAAGTCGTTTTACCCGCATCCGGGTGGGAAATGATGGCAAACGTCTTTCTCTTTCTTATTTCATCTTGTAAAGTCATAAATATCTCCTTAAATTAACAATTCATCTTCATAGCCGGCATCATTCGGGGGATTCACTCCAACCGATGCCTCTTCAAACATTTGAAGCTTTTTATTTATAAATAAAAACAATCACTCACCCTTATATTCATCGGGGCGGTATTTCTGATATGCCGCATCCAGTGCGATTAAGTCGTCTCTGTGCGGTGCTTTCACATAGTTTTCCACAATTTGATACGGTTCACGGCCTTTACATGCGAGGACGATGGTGTCCCCGGGCTTACTGATTTCAACTGCGTAACGGATTCCTTCTTCACGGTTGATAAAGGATTTGTACGACTCGTGAGTCGCACCTTCTTCAAGCAGTTTCACAAGCATTTCAGGGTCATCATTTGCCGGATTGTCCGGTGTAAAAATCGCGACATCGGCACGCGTCGAGATTTCACCCATGGCTGCGGCCTTTGAAGTATCCCGTTCACCTGTCATACCGACGAGGAAAATGAGATGTTCCTTAACAAACGGCTTCACTGTATCCATAATTTTCTCAAGTGCATCCGGTGTATGCGCAAAATCAATAATAATATCAATCGGCAGCGACGGATCCAGCACTTCAAGTCTGCCTTCAACAGGTGTCATCATCTTCACCGCATCAATAATTTCGTCAAATTCATAACCCTGGAGCCATTCTGAGATGACTGCACACATTAAGTTTTGAATATTGAACTCTCCGATAAAGGGCGAGTCCACATGAAATTTTCCGTCCGGTGTATTCAATGTGAAGTTGAATCCCTCAAGCGTACCTTCGATATCTGTCGGATAAATATCCGCTGTCTCGTCCATACCGTACGTAATCACTTCAAACGGTGTCATTTCACGGTATCTTCCGCTCCATTCGTCATCGTTGTTTAAGACGACGTATTTACGTTTCTTAACGTCCTGCCCCATCTGTGAGAATAATAGACCCTTCGCATGACCGTAGTCCTCCATTGTATGATGGAAATCCAGGTGATCCTGTGTCAGGTTTGTAAAAATCGCAATATCGAAATCAATCCCGAACGTCCGGCCTTCTTTTAAGCCGTGGGAAGAGACTTCCATTGTGAATACTTCTGTTTTTTCATTATTTGCCGCTTCAATTCTCTTATGAAGTGTCACTGTTTCAGGTGTGGTGTTGACACTTTGATAGCGGTCTTCATTAATCATGAAACCATTGGTCCCGAGATATGCACTTTTCTTGCCGAGTGCAAGACTCAAATTATGAATCATTGTCGCAACCGTTGTTTTGCCGTTGGTCCCTGTAACACCGATCATTGTCTGTGTTTCGTGCGGGAAATGATATATATATTCACTGAACAAGGCAGCTGCTTTTTTCGGATCTTTCACAATCAGTATACCGGCATCACCCGTGTCATAGAAACGGTCGGAAACGATAAAACGGCATCCCTGCTTCAGCGCTGCCGGAATAAAATCAAATCCATCCACTTGATGGCCGTTCAGTGCAACAAAGATACTGTTTTCATCTGCTTGTCTCGAATCCGTTGTTATTTCAGTTACTTCCTCCGGAAAATTTCCGTGAAATTCTTTTATTTTTAACAGCGAAATTAGATTTTTGGAGTTCATGATACGAAACCACCTTTCAACCTTTATATTATACCTTAATTCATCACGTTTTTACATCTTAAACCGCCAACAAATAAAGGCATAACGACTAAGCGTCATACCTTTCATTCTCTTTTTCTTTCTCACGTCTTTCCTTTTTTCTGACCAGAATAATACTCAGTTCATATAAAATAATCATCGGTATCAGTGTAACCAAGTGTGTAAATAAATCCGGAGGTGCGATTAATGCCGTAATCACGAGAAGCGTGAAATATGCATATTTTCTAACACCCGTCATCACTTCAGAATCGAGCAGGTCAATAAAGTGAAGGAAAAGTACAACAAGCGGCAGCTGGAATATCAGGCCGAACGGCAGTGTCGTTACAAGCAGGAACGACATGTATTCATCCGCTGTGACCAGGACGTCAAAGTTTCTCTCACCCATTCCGATTAAGAAGAAATAACTGAGCGGGTGGACGACAAAATAACCGAATGCAAGACCGACAAGGAATAAAACCACCATCATCGGAAGCATCCCTTTTAAGAGGTTCACTTCCTTCGGAATCAGTCTCGGTCTCATAAAGTTCCAGAGGAAATATAAGATCATCGGTACGGATAATCCAATCGCAATCGCCGCAGATGTTCTTAAATAAAACCGGATGACTTCAAACGGCCCCATCACAACAATCTGTGTGTCCGCCGCAACCACCGGGAACCACCATCGTATCGTCGAGAAAATCACAATGAACATTACAACAACGGTTATAATAGAAAGAATAATGACTGTTCTGAGTGCTGCGATATGCTCCGCAGCCTCCTCCATCGTCATTTCAATCTGTTCTTCAGTACTACGTGTATTATTTTTTTTATTTTCAGCTGGTGTCATGTATATCACCAAATTCTAAAGATTTTGAAAAACCCTTTTTGAAAGGCGCATGGAATTAGTATATAATATTATTAAACTAATGTGAATGTTGAGGTGTATGAATATGTCTTTTTTTAAGCAGTTAACATGGGACAACCGGCATATGGATTTACGTTTTGAAGAAAACAAATATGACGGCAAAGTAACAATTACTAAAGTATATGATGACGATGAACACAAAACAGTCGATTTAAATGTTGTCAATGAAAACTACAGCGACGAATTAAAATCCGCACGCGGCACAATTTTAGCCAACCGTCTCGGTATGCTCATCGCTTTTTCATTCTTCGTGTTTTTACCGGCACTCATTTTAAGCGTCATTGAACAGAATGTTTTACTAATCGGTGCAGTCATCGTTTATTCTGTCCTTGCGTACTTTATCATTGAATGTATTAATCAGGTGATTATCAACGACGTCCTTCAACGGATTGACCATACATTCAGTAAATAACACTATCCTCCCGGAATTTAAAGTTATCCTGATACGGATACTTTTCCAGGAGGTTTTTTTATTTTATTCTGTTCAAAAAATGCGGATGACGCCGTCTCAGCACAGAACTCCCCTTCAATATTTCTATTAAAGTTTTAAACTTTGTATTTTCATGCCCTCCTAAAAGTTATATACTAATATTTAAATGATAATAATTCTCAATTAAATACAACTTCCCTTAGGAGGGATTTAATGATCAATAGAAATATTAAATTCATATGGAATGAAAGAGAAGTCTCCATTTTACTGCCGAAAAATTACTTTTCGGCACCTAATCAGAGATTCCCGGCAGTCATTACACAGGATGGCGATTATCTTTTCAAGCGGTACAGAGTCACACAGCCGGACGTCATTTTTATCGGCCTCAGCCCCCTCGACCGTGACACGGAATATACGCCGTGGGACGCAGAAACTGATGTCGGCAATTATACAGGAAAAGCGGACGCATATCTTCAGATGCTGACGCAGGATTTTATACCCTTTCTCATCGAATCCTACAGAATTGACGAAAATGATATCGGTATCTCAGGCGGCTCATTCGGTGCGCTCGTGTCTTTATACGCCTTACTGAATTACGGTGATTATTTCAAACGGTATATTCTACTGTCTCCGTCGCTCTGGTACCCGGATTTTCTCGACCACATTAAACATAGTCCGGATATTTTGGATGAAAAACATATTTTCTGGTATGTCGGCGGTGCTGAAGCCCTTGGCAGAACAAATATTATGGGCACTATGGTACCGAACAATAAGAAAGCCGTGTCTTTAATCAACGAAAAATTAAGCCATCCGGAATCACAGCTTATTTTCATGACGAATGATGACGGACTGCACCGCCACCGCTTCTTCATCCGTCATTTTATCCAGGCTGCCGCTGTATATTATGGAAAATAAATTCTAAGTTCCGTCGGTATCACACCACAGTATACTTCACCCTCACTCTCGGCCTTGATATATTCCAGCCGCGCGTCTTTGCCGGGCTTGAGACCGAGTGGCGGCTTTCACAACAAAGCACCCCTGGAGCTGAGTCAGCTCCAGGGGTGCTCTTCATATTAATCTTCGAGACGTCTTTGATCTCTGCTGTATTCAATAACACCTTCTGCACAACGGTATGCCAGTGCGCCGACTGTTGCAGTCGGGTTGTAGCCGCTGTTATGCGCGAAGTTCCCTGCACCGACAACAAACAGATTATCTCTGTCCCAGTGCTGAAGGTAGTTGTTAACTACACTGATTTCAGGGTCATCTCCCATGACAGTACCGCCTGTGTTATGCGTGGACTGATAAGGGACAATATTGTAGTCTCCGAGGTCGCCGTTCACGACAACTTCAGATGCACCCATTTCCTCTAAAATTTCACCGCTTCGTTCCGCAAGATATCTATGACGCTCACGGTCCATATCAGTGAAGTTATAAGTCAACTGTACAAGTGGTACGCCGTATACATCATCATAATCTTCATCGATATCCAGATAGTTGTCTTTATGCGGTGAAGTCGCACACTGACCTGATACGCTCAGTGTAGATGTATAGTTCTTGATTGTTTCCTGTTTAAACTCAGAACCGAATGCTTTTGTATCCGGGCGTACAGTATTAGACTGAATCGGACGTGCACCGGTCTGTGTAACCGTAATGTTACCACCGTGCAGGAAGTCAAGGTCCTCATGGTCAAATTCATCACCATTATAGTCATCAAGTGCCATACCAAGTGCACCTGCACCCATGAATGAATTGAACTGCTCATCGTCAAAGAAACCTGTTGAGCCGCCGAAAGTCTGGTAACAGTAGTTACGGCCAAGTGTTCCTTCTTCTGTTTCAGGATCATACTGTTCCCCGATGTCTGAAACGCGGAGTAATTTATAGTTATTAAATACATAGCTTGTCAGTGCCACGATATCCGCAGGCTGGATGTACTCTTCGCCTGTTCTGACATCAACAAAACGAACACCGCTTACTAATGAATCATCATCTTCATCTGTAATGATTTCAACAACATTCGCATTCGTACGGATTTCAAAGTTGCCTGTTTCAAGCGCAGTCGGAATCACTGTTGTTTCCGGTGTTGATTTCGCATTATACTCACATGCAAAACGTTCACAGAAACCACAGTACTGACACGGACTTAATGTCTGACCGTCCGGGTTGGTATACTGTTCTGAAAGGTTCGCCGACGGAAGCATATGTGTATGCAGCCCCATACCGAGTGTTGCATCTTTAAATTTCTTAAGTATTGGTGTTTCCATCATCGGCGGTGTCGGGAATGGATTTGAACGATGTCCGCCAAGTGGATTTTCTTCACCTGAAATCCCGCATGTCTGATCCATACGGTCAAAATACGGCTCCAGTTCATCATATGTGATTCCCCAGTTCTGCCAGCGGTAGCCGTCACTTTCACCGAGTTTGTCCGCACCATAACGTTCTTCTGTCATGGACTGAATTTCAAAGTCATACGGCAGGAATCTCCAGTGCTGGCCGTTCCAGTGTGTACCTGAACCGCCGACATTTGAACCCAGAAGGAATGAACCCATCTGTCTCATCGGGAGTGCCCGTTCGTCTCTGTTATTTCTGAATGTTAAAGTCTCTTTTGATACATCCTGCATCAATCCGTATCTGATACCGTAACGGAATTCATCATGAATGTGCTGATAGTCATCGACTGAACGCTGAACTCCGCGCTCAAGTCCCATTACCGTGAGTCCTTCTTTTGCTGCTTCAGCTGCGATAATACCGCCGGTCCAGCCGACACCGACTGTGACAACATCTACTTTATCTAATGTTTCAACCATATTGTGTTTCCCCCATTAATAACTACTTTAAATTAAATTCGCTGAACCTAGTGACTGCCGCCGTATAATGGCAGCGGCTCAATTTCCTGGAATTCGTCATTCTGGATTTCATTTACGTATGCATGCTGGTGGCCCGGGAATTTCTTCATTCTCCAGCCTTCCATATTTCTGTTGCCGCGGTACATCGGATCACAGTAGCAGCCTTCAATCGTTGCCTGCTTTAGTAAACCGAAGAAGTGTGCACTCGTTCCGCCGACTGCAGAAACACCCATATCCGCTTCACCGTTCATAAATGATTCAATGATTGTATCCTGCTGGTCTGTTTCGATATTTGCGAAATCATCATCATAATCTTCATTCGCAATCGCATTCAGACGTTCAATACCTAATGTAAAGTACTGTGCACGTGTCATTCTTGCCTGATAGCCCTGTGTCGGCAGTCCTTCATGGAACGGCCCCTGCATATACTCTTTTGTGTTTGAACCATAGTCGCCGGCGAGCTGCATATCAAGGAAATACGGTGCGCCGAGCCCGATTGCACCCGGTCCTAAATCATCTTCAGGGAAAATTCTTTCCATTGCTGCAGCAATCGTGTCAAAATCATGCTGCTTCGTAAAGAACATCCAGCCTGGATCTTCCTCGTGGGATGCTTCCTCCTGACCCTGTTCTTCTGTATTTGTGTTTTCTGCAGCAGGCTCACTGCCGCCGTCCATTCTAAAGCCGACCAGACCGCCGAGTAATGAGCCGCCGATAATACCGCCGGTTGCGACACCCGTTGTCTTCAAAAAGTCGCGTCGTGAAAACTGTTTTTCATTCGACCCTTTTTCTGCCATAATAGTACCCCCTACTAAAATTATCTCAAGAATCCTTATCCTGCCTGAGACATTGTATACTATATAATAATACTACTAAAAAAACGGCTTGTACATATCATTTTCCCGTATTTAAATTTCGAAAATCCCCCCATAATTCAGTTTCCAGCAGTTCAACACCGCTCTTTTTCCTCCCGACTGCCATAAATAGGATTTCTTTACCATTCACAACCCTTATCCACCAGTAGTTATCATTTTCATATACACCGTCAAACGTAACTTTATTTCCTGTATTAACGGTCCTTTTTTTACTGCCTGTGAGCCCTGGATAATTCCTTACATTAATTTTATTCCGGGGAATAAAATCCCCCTTCAAACGAATCTTATCCGGATACTGTTCTTCTTCCACATTTATTTTCAGCGGGTTGATGCCTGTACACACAAAATTTTTCTCACCCTTGATAAAACCGTATTTTTGAAACTGAATATGGAGATGGGAAGCCATCGGTACATTATCATAATTCGTGCCGGACTGATATCCAATCACATCCCCCTGTTTCACAGCCTGTCCGATTTTCACCGGCAGTTTCCTCTTTAAGTGGCCGTATATCACCTGAATACCCAGTGCCTTATCTGCAATTACTACAGTGCCGCCGAAATTTCCGTAAGAAGACGTTCCCGCAGTAACAATCCCTGAACATACAGCAGGAATTTCCGCCCCGTCATGTTTTGATAAATCATATGCCCTGTGGTAGCCGCCGCAGTATTTATCATAGTTATAGCCGTTCACCGTATAATCCCGCTTCCCCCATATACCGCTCTTATATTTACCGGGGTCGCTTGTGATTTTAAAACCTTTCTTCACTAAATAATCAATTGGGTTCATATTTATCTCCTTTAAACGTGATACTTTTTATATCGGTTTACAGAAAGATAAACGACAGCCGTTTTCAAATTTCATCATTTGCCGAAAAAAGCGCACAAAAAAAGCACCTCCGGCGAGGAGGCACTTATTTCTCAAAAATTTAACTGTCTGAAGACCTTACTTCGGTAATCATTGCTTTTTTCAGGTTCTGGCGGTATCTCCAGATGTTTTGAATGATGGTTTTGACTACGGCGTATGTCGGAATCGCAATCAGCATTCCGACAAAGCCTGCGATGTTACCGGCAGCAAGAACAACCACAATAACTGTCAGCGGGTGCAGCTTCAATGACTGCCCCATGATATTCGGCGTAATCAGATTACTTTCAATCTGCTGGGCTACGAGTGTAATCAGCGCCACCCAGATAAACATAATCGGATCCTGGATGAGTGCGAGTATCGCAGCCGGAGTAAATGCCATCCACGGGCCGACAAACGGGATAATGTTCAAGAATAATGCAAGAAGCCCGAGCAGGAGTGCATATTCAAGTCCAATCAGTGAGTATCCGATAAACAGAATTACACCGAGGATTGAACTGACCATCAGCTGGCCTTGGATAAATGAACGCAGTGTACGGTCTACATCATATAGTAATTCAGTTAAAAACTGCTTCAATGTTCCTGAGAAAGGCGCCACTGCATTCGGGATGAATTTCTCGTGGTCTTTCAACATAAAGAAGTAGAAAAACGGAATCAAAACAATCATCAGAATAACACTGACTGTTCCGGACACGATACTGAATGCATTACCAATCAAATTACTCAGTATTTCTCCGCTTCTGTCAATCATATCCTGACCCATTCCTGCAATATCAATATCAAACGGCATATTCTGCACGCGTTCCCGCTGAGTCATCAATGTTTGATATAAATCCAAGAGTTCCCTCTGAAGCATCGGCAGACGGTTAATCAGTGTTTGAATCTGTTCCGTTATCATCGGTACGAGAATCATTATGAATAAAGTAATGACAATTAAAATAATTAAGAATACAGAAAGTATACTTACCGCTCTCGGTGCTTTACGCTTCTCGAGAAATGCCTGTATCGGCTGAGTGACGTAATATAACAGGCCGCCGATTAATACCGGTACAAAGACTGTCGTAATGATTGTTGCGACCGGCTGAAAGATTACCTGCACCTGAATGACGAGCATGATGATGAGCAATGTCATAATAATTGCTACCAGGGATTGAAACCAAACCTTATTCGTCATGAATTTAACTCCTTCAATTTAATATTTATACAGATTGTATCACAAAATATATCATATCACTTCAAATTTGAAGCGGGAAGTATAACATATCATGAGAAGTTCTCATAATTATGTTTCAAGCATTGTTTTTATTGGTAAAATAGGTTTGAAGGAGGAGATTATTATGGATTTTGAACCTGGGAAAGTACACACTGCAGAGGTGCACTCAGAAGTATGCGGTGAAGATTTTGAAGTGCAGTATTACCTGCCGAAAAACTTTACTGATTTATATAAATACAATGTCATTATCACATTTGATTCACAGGACTTTTTCAGGTACGGCCAGATTGAGCGGCTGTACGAACGTCTCAGGAAAAATGGAGAAATTGAACGTTCGATTATTGTCGGCATTCCTTACCCGAGTGTTGAATGGCGGAACCATTACTTCAGTCCAAACGGAGAACATCATGAAAATATGGTCACGTTTGTCGGACGCGAACTGATTCAATGGATTGATTCCACCTTCCCGACATTGAAAATGCCGCACTCACGTGTATTAATGGGGGAATCTCTTGCCGGGTCATTCGCTTTCAGCGTATCCCTTGCCTATCCGATGACATTCCCGCAGTCACTTGCCTTCAGCCCGTTTGTGGATAGAGACTTCATCAAACGCTTCGAGGGGGAACCGAATTTGATGCAGCTTAATCTTTATCATACGATTGGTCTCGAAGAAGATGATTTCACAACAATTATGGGAGACGAAGCGGACTTTTTAACACCAAACCGTGAGCTGAATGAATTCCTTCAGTACGAACCTTTGGAATATGAATATCATGAACTTGAAGGTGGTCATGTGTGGAAGACATGGAAACCTGAACTTGAAAAGATTCTAAAACACTATCTGCAGCAGTAATGTATGCACTTACAATACAAATCTGATATACTATAGACAAACAGATTTTAGGGAGGAAGTTAAGAATGAAATTTGGAGTAGCTATTTTTCCATCCAAGGAATTACAAGACAAAGTCAATCAATACCGTAAAAGATATGATTCAATGTATGCTTATATTTCACCGCATATCACAATAAAAGCGAATTTTGAAGCGGATGAATCCGATAAGGATAAAATTGTTGAATATCTTAAAAACGTGGCGAAAGACCATCAACCGACAGAGATTAACATCAAAAAAGTTTCCAGTTTTTCTCCAACCTCTCCTGTGATCTACTTTAAAGTTGAGCCGAACGAAACACTGTCATCAATACATGATTCTCTGAATACTGATGAATTTTACGGTGAGGGCAAGCATCCGTTTGTACCGCACTTAACAATCGCGCAGGCAAGCACATCACAAGAATTTGAAGATGCACTCGGACACTTATCAATGGTCGGTATTAAACACACTGAAACACTCGATAAAATCAGCCTCTGCTACCAGCTTGAAAACGGAATGTGGCAGATTTCAGAAACATTCCGCCTGGGAGAATAATATAAAATTTTCACCGTCACTATTGTGGCGGTTTTTTATTTTCTGGAAGACTAAATGATGCACAGAGCCTACTCAGATTTCTGAATGCATCACAATACTGAATAACCATCACAGATGAAAAAAGAGACAGACGGCCGAGTGTCGTCTGTCTCTAAATATTTATGCTGTAATGTTGGCACCTGAGTCAACGTGGAGGATTTCTCCTGTGATTCCTGATGCAAGGTCTGATAATAAGAATGCAACTGAGTTACCGACTTCAAGCTGGTCAACGTTACGCTTAAGCGGCGCACGTTCTTCAATTTCTTTAAGAATTGATTTAAATTCACCGACTGCAGATGAAGACAGCGTACGGATTGGGCCTGCAGATACTGCGTTCACGCGGAAGCCTTGTGCGCCTAAATCAAGTGCAAGGTAACGGACACTTGATTCAAGTGCTGCTTTCGCAACGCCCATCACGTTATAGTTCGGCATTGCGCGTTCGCCGCCGAGGTAAGTCATTGTCACTAAGCTTCCGCCTTCGTTTAAAATGCCTTTCGCATGCTTCGCAACAATCGCGAGTGAGTAAGCACTGATATCAAGAGCAGTGTGGAAGCCTTCACGGGAAGTTTCACTGTAGCCGCCCTGAAGTTCATCTTTGTTTGCGAATGCGATAGCGTGAAGTACGCCGTCGATGCCGCCTGTTTTTTCTTTAATTTCAGTAAATGCACGTTCAACTTCTTCATCACTTGCCACGTTACATTCAACAACGATGTCATGATCACCTTCTAAATCTTTCAAAAGCTTATCGAGCTCTTTACGGAAACGTTCATTCAAAATTGTAAATACAAGTTTCGCTCCCATTTTATCAAGAGCACGTGCAGCGCCCCAGGCAATACTGCGTTTGTTTGCTACGCCCATAATGACATAAGTTTTACCTTCTAAGTTCATAATATAATATCTCCTTTTATAGATCTTTATTCATCTAATATGACGATTGTGTCGTTCATTTTTAGTACCTACTACTAATTTACTAATAAAAATTAAGAATTGCAACTAAAAAGACAGATTAATTCACTTTTATAGAAATCTCTTAATCTGATGTTCATCATACATTAATACATCTTCACCCGACGAGTGACGACATAAACGCATTAGCCAGTGAGAAATAAATCAGCAGGCTGATAATATCGTTCCCTGTTGTGATGAACGGACCGCTCGCGATTGCCGGGTCAATGCCGAATTTATCCATAATTAAAGGCACCAGTGTTCCCATCAATGTCGCGATTGTCATCGCAATTAATAAACTGAAGCTTACAATCGCACCGATCAATATCTGCTCACGGAATAATAATGTAATAATTAAAAATAAAATCACACCGCAGACAAAACCAGTCATCACACCGGAGCCCATCTCACGAAGTGCGAGTTTCAGTTTGCTTTCCTCTTTAATCTCACCAGTTGAAATACCGCGTACCGCAACCGCAAGTGACTGTGTACCGGTATTCCCGGCCATCCCGCCGATGACAGGGATAAACGCACCGAGTATCGCCACCTGTGCGAGTGTATCTTCAAATGCAGTCAGCATAGTCGCTGTAATCATCCCCATGAATGTCAGTCCGACAAGCCACGGCAGACGTTTTTTTGCTGTTTCAACCGAGCTGTCTGTCGTACGTTCCGTTTCACTCATACCGGCAAGTCTTGAGTAGTCTTCACTTGCCTCTTCATCAATAACGTCCATAATATCATCGGCTGTGATGATACCGACCAGGTGGTCCTGATAATCAAGAACAGGCAGCGCGAGGAAGTCATAGTCTCTCATAATCTGCGCTGCATCTTCCTGATCATCCGATACTAATACAGATACCACACGCTCATTCATAATGTCGCCGATATATTCATCATCATCCGCAATAATCAATTCACGGAGTGACACAATTCCCGCAAGCCGTCTGTCGTCATCAACCACAAATACATAATAAATGGTCTCTGAATCCGGTGCGACCACTTTCAAATGCCGCATCGCTTCACGGACAGACATTGAAGACGTCACACTGACAAACTCGGTGGTCATAATACCACCGGCAGTATCTTCATCATAGTTCAATAAGTCGCGGATCTGCCGTGCATCTTCTTTGTCCATCAGGGCAAGGAAGGATGTCACTTTCGATTTCGGCAGTTCATTTAAAATATCCACCGCGTTATCGTACTGCATGCTGCCGAGCATGGACGCCGCATACCGCGCATCCATCTCGTAAAACAGCGCATCGTATTCATCTTCATCCATTTCAATCGTATCAAAGAAATCCGAGACCTCTTCCGGACTCAGCATACCGTAAAGTTTTGCTTTATCCGCTTCTTCGAGCTCTAAATAAAATTCACTCTGCTCATAGCTGTGCAGCTCAAAAAACTCATCTCTGAATGTGTCGATATTTCCGTCCTGCAGCAGGGTGAGCAAACGCTCATATTCAATCTCTATTTCTGTCATTTCTTCATTTTCCGGCATTTTGCCCACCACCTATCAATTACTCCTTTTGTATTATACCCTATTTTACCCTTCTGAAATAAATGATTCGTGAACTCTTTTCCAAAACGGGAACGGGCGGAATCTTGCGAAGCGGATTTTTTCATCAGCCACACGAAATTGAATCGACTGCACCCCTTTATGCACAAGGTTAATATGGTCCACTGTCATTTTGTAGACTTCACTGTTCACAGGGAAAATCTGGCACGTATGGTGCTTCGGCAATACAAGCGGCGAGCCGACCGTTCTGAACACACTGTTGTTGATTGATGCGATTTCCGCAATTTGAATCGCCTCAATCGATGGATGAATCAACGCACCGCCGAGCGCTTTATTGTAAGCCGTTGAGCCGGACGGTGTAGATACACATAACCCGTCTCCCCGGAAACGTTCAAAATGCTGGTTCCTGATATCCACATCCGTCACAAGTGTTGTCCCGTCCTCAGTACGGAGTGTCGCCTCATTCAGTGCCAGGTAACGTGTATCATGCCCTGACGTATGATAGCGTACGATTGTCTCCAACAGCGGATATTCAATCACCTGATATTCATCATTAAAAATCTCTATAATCAGCCGCTCCACCTCATGTGGCAGCCAGTCCGCATAGAAGCCGAGATGACCGGTGTGAATACCGACAAACGCAACAGTATCAAGCAGATGCTGATAGCGGTGAAACGCCTGAAGAAGCGTCCCGTCCCCGCCGACAGAAATCACAATATCCGGCGTCTCACTATCAAGTTCCATCTTCATATCCACCATATAATTTACCATCTTGTCTTTCAGTGCATTTGACTTTGTATCCCCTTTTGAAACAATCACAAATTTCATCTGACGGCACCTCTTTCTATAAGTCTTTTATTGGAATAAAAACCAGCCGCAGTTATATATTCCGCTTCTTCTTGTAATATTTCTCAGCGTCGTGAATCTCCTCGCGGATTTCAGACATCTCTTTATCGAGAAGGTAGGCAGCATCCGCTGCGTTCTGAAGTCTGTGTCGGATTTCAGGCGGATATTCACCTGAGTATTTATAATTTAATGTATGTTCGATTGTTGCCCAGAAATTCATCGCCAGTGTACGAATTTGAATTTCCGCAAGAATGTCCACGACACCATGAATCGTATTTACCGGATACTTGATAATAATATGATATGAACGGTAGCCGCTTTCCTTTGTATTTTCGATGTAATCACGCTCTTCAACAACACTCATATCTTCACGATCCCGTACGAGTCTGCATATCACTTCAATATCATCAACGAACTGACACATAATTCTGATCCCTGCAATGTCATACATTTCTTCCTGCAGCTCATCATAGGGAATGTTCCTTGTGTTTGCTTTTTCAATAATACTTTGAATTGGTTTGACACGTGCTGTAACAAATTCAACAGGTGAAGAATGTGCGCCTAAACGATAATCCGTCCGTATCCCCTTCAGCTTCACTTTCAACTCTTCCACCGCCTGATGATAAGGTGCCAAAAATTGATCCCATCCATCCATTTTGTTCACTCCAGTCTATCTACGTCAAAGTTCAAATGCTTCAGTCACTTTTTCCTCAAATTCTTTACCATAATTATTATTGTCTTTTATATTATCCAGTAAAAAGTCGAGCTCATCATAAAATGATTCAAGCAAAAGCGTATCATTTACGACAATCTCTTTACCGTAATTCTTCTTTAAATAGGGCCATGTTTCCGGTACAAACTGTACCCGGTCATATGACTCCTCTCCCGGTCTGTCCGCCAGATAAATAATTGCCATATTATCTGAATCAACAATCATCAGCTCGGCAGGTTTTACATTCTCGGTATTTGTTTCTGAATAACATTTAATCTTGTCGTCTTCTATCTTTATCTCTGTCACATAGATGTCCATTTTCTCACTCCTAATGCATTTTATTTTACCATAACGGGTGAAGTTTGATAATCTCATAAGCGCCTTTTACTTTACAGTATATTTCAAATTATAGATAATGATATGTGAGGAGTGACTGGATTGAAAGAACTTGAAATTGAGTTTAAAAATATACTTGCTGAAGCGGACTATCAAACGCTTCAAGATCTTTATTTTCAAAACATTAAACCTGTTGTGCAAAAAAACTATTATATAGACACGAAAGCACTGGATTTAAGGGAGAACAGAATGCTGCTTCGTGTCCGTGAAAAGAACGGCGGACAGGTAATGACTTTAAAGGTGCCGACAGACCGCGGTGTACTTGAATTCCACGGCGAAGTGGATGTGGACGTCACAGACGGCGCAGAGATCAGTGCCGGGGTCATACCGTCAATTATTGTTGAAGAGTTCAAAGTCCGGAATATTGAAGTGGAAAATGTTTATGTCTACGGCGTTCTCGAGACTAAAAGACAGGAAACAGATTATAAAAACGGGCTTCTCGTCCTTGATCACAGTAATTATCTCGGACAGGAGGATTTCGAACTTGAGTTTGAAGTCAGTGATTATGACCGCGGAGAAACAGATTTTCTGAATTTACTAGAATCCCACCAAATTGAGAGACGGACAGAAGTCACAAAGAGCGGGCGTTTTTACGCACGCCTATCTGAACTGAAAAAGGAGCAGTAACATGCCGAATGCATATAAAGAATTAGGCGAGGATAAACTTTATGAGATGATCGACCGTTTTTACGGCTATGTTAAAGAAGATCCGCGCATCAATCACCTGTTTCCGGGTGACTGGGAAGAGACTGCGTACAAACAGAAATTATTCCAGACACAGTTTCTCGGCGGGCCGAACGTCTATATTGAAAAGTACGGCCATCCGATGATGAAGATGCGGCATATGCCGTTCCGTATCACACCCGCTGCACGCGATGCATGGCTTGAAAATATGGAACGGGCAATGAATGATGTTGAAATTGACGAAGAATTAAAGAAATATATGATGGCAAGGTATGAGATGACTGCCAATCATATGGTAAACAGTGATGATTAACTAGACTGGGGGGATTAACTTGGATCGGACACTTTATGATGCGCTTAGTTTGGAACCTGCTGAGCATACAGTTGAAATCTTTTATTTTTTCGATCCTTTTTCTGAAGAATGTCTGCAGATGGAACCCATCATTAATAAATTATTAATTGAATATAAAGGTCACATCACGATTAAGAAAATACTGGCACCTTCCCTGAGCGTACTGACTAAATGTCAGGCACAGTCCACAAATGATCTGGACAATATCGCACTTGCTTATAAAGCTGCAGAAATTCAGGGACGGAATAAGGCGCGCGCCTTTATGAGATATGTACTGAACCGGATTTCACCGACACGGACGCTCTGTACTTTTGAGCATATGAAAGAGGCTGCTGAACTGTCAGGACTGGATGTGCACAGCTTTTTTCAGGACGTGAAATCCAAACAGGTTAAAGCACTTTTGAAACGGGATCTTGCAGTTTACAGAGAAATGGATGTTGAAGAACTTCCGGCAATGGTTTTTTTCAGTGGTGACGTCCATGAAGAAGGCATTAAAGTTGAAGGAATTTATCCTTATCATATCTATACGTATATCATTAACGAACTGCTCGACATCCGGTTAATGAAACACCCGCTGCCGGCAATTCATGAATATATCGAGACTTATGAGATGGTCAGTTTTTATGAATTAAAAACAGTTTTTGAATGGAGAAGCGGCCTTCTCCTGAATGAACTCAAAAAACTGCGGCTAAAAAACCTTGTAGAAGAGATAAACACAGAAAATGGAACATATTATCAGATTAGAAGCGGCAGACCCTCGTTACGGGGCGTCTGACTTATATAGTACCGCCTGAAATGATAAAGCACCCGGTCATTCTGCATTTAATGTGCAGGATGACCGGGTGTTTTTGATTTTGAAATATTTTAATTCAGTACTTATTTGATTTGGTCTGATACATTCAAATTTCTGAATGACCCCGCTTTTCAAAACAAAGCAGGAAAGCAGAAGATTCAATATAAAATATAAATTATATAATGTGCTTAAAAAAAGACATAAAAAAAGTAACACACCTTCTATAGTGTGTTACTCAAACAAAGGGGATGGGAGAAATTTTTCACTGTATAAACAAAGGGGTATGTTTCAGTGATAAAATTTTCATGGTCTTAATATATCATGGCTAAAGGGTTTCAGCAACATTTTGAACACATTTTCACAAATTAGTCATAATGAAAGCGCATTCTTAATTTCACTTGTATTAAACCACCGGACAACACCCGTTGTAATTTCAAGTTTCTCCCATTCAATTCCTTTATTTTAATTCAGCAAGCAATTCTTCAAACTGATCAAGTTGTGATTCAAATACTTTCATCGCATTTTCAATCGGTTCAGAATCAGCCATATTAACACCGGCATTTTTCAAAATCTCAATTGGATAATTTGAAGAGCCTTTTTTCAGGAATTCATTAATATAACGCTCTGCAACTTCACTGCCGCCTTCAAGCACCTGCTTTGAAAGACTTGATGCTGCAGAATAGCCTGTTGCATACTGATATACATAGTAATTCATATAGAAGTGCGGGATACGTGCCCATTCTACATCGATATACTCATCATAGTCTACAGACTCACCGAAATACTTTTGATTCAATTCACCGTAGACCTCATTTAAACGGCTCGCAGTTAACGGCTCGCCTGCTTCTCTTAACTCATGAATTTTATGTTCAAATTCAGCAAACATCGTCTGACGGAACACTGTACCGCGGAACCCTTCCAGCTGTTCGTTCACAAGATATAATTTTTTCTTTTTATCTTCAAGCTTTTTGAACATATAATCTGCAAGAAGTGCCTCATTAAATGTACTTGCCACCTCTGCGACAAAGATTGAATAGCCGGACTGGTTGGATGTCTGGTTTTGACGGCTGTAGTAACTGTGTACTGAATGGCCGAACTCATGTGCAAGCGTAAATAAATTATCCACATTATCCTGCCAGTTCATTAAGATATAGGGGTTTGTACCAAATGTGCCGGATGAGTAAGCACCGCTTCTTTTTCCTTTATTCTCATAAACATCCACCCAGCGGTTATCGAGACCTTCTTTTACGATGCCCACATACTCCTCACCGAGCGGCTGAAGTGCACTCAAAAGCCATTCTTCCGCTTCAGCATACGTTACTTTAAAGTCTACATCTTTAACAAGCGGCGTATACACATCATACATTTTTAAGGAATCAAGTTCTAAAATCTCTTTACGAAGTTCAGTGTATCTATGAAGCAGGTGCAGATTGTCATTCACAGTCTTCACCAGATTATCGTATACTTCCTCAGGAATATGATTATTCTTCAGTGCCTGATGACGGCTTGAGTGATAATTTCTTGCCTGTGCCGAGAACACATGGGTATTTATTTCACCCGCAAGTGTCTGGCTCAGCGTGTTTTTATACTGCCCGTATTGGCTGTATAAATTTTCGTAAGCAGACTGACGAAGCGTACGGTCACTTGATTTTAAAAGGTCGATATATGTGCCTTGAGTCAGTGTATGCTCATTGCCGTCTTTATCCACTGCAGACGGGAATTCCAAATCAGCGTTATTAAACATGCCGTACACCTGTGTCGGCGTATGCATCACTTCACCCGCTCTTGCAAGAAGCTGCTCTTCTTTATCACTTAAAACATGCGGACGCTGTGTATTTAGTTTTTCCAGATCAAATTTGAATTCTTTCAGCTGTTCACTTTCAGCATATTCTTTTAATGTATCTTCCGGTATCGCAAGAATCGCAGGTGTCAGAAAGCTTAGTGCTGTACTTAATGAAACACCTAAAGAGCGTGCTCTCGTTTCAAGTCCGCTGTAAGTATCATTTGAAGTATCCTGGTCATGCTTTAAATGTGCGTACACATAAATTTTTCCGAATGCTTCACTGATTTCACGGTCGAACTCCAATACTTCCAAAAGTGTTTCTTTGGAATCAATACCGTTTTTAAATTTTTCTTCCTCACCGATTCTTTGTTCAACTGCTTTATATGCCTCTTCCCAGGCATCGTCGGATTCAAAAATCGACGTTAAATCCCATGTATTTTCAAGTTTCTGTTCTTCACGTTTAATGACTTCCGCCATAATGTAACCCCTCCAATTGTTTGATAATCCAATTTTCTCAAGTTTACAAATAAATTTCAAGTTTCGAAACTCATTGTGAATTATATAACATAATATAATGATTCAACAGCTGTTGGATTACTTTCTTCTTATCGGGTGTATCAATAGTCGTTCTTAATTTAATAAAGTGACTAAACGTCTCCATGTGAAATGATTTTCTTTCCAGATGAAACTTTAAATACAGTTTCCACTCAACAGGATGATTCATGATCCACCGTTCAACATGAGTAATCACGCATAAATAGTCAGGCAGAGTGTCTTCTGTTAAACCAAGGTGATACATAAAAGACAGCACGGGATTCAATACTGATTTTTTCTGACGCTCTTTCTTTAAAAATATTTTAATGTCACTCCTCTTTAATGTATGACATCCTGTGTCCCGAAGAAGTATTAATTTCAGGCAGTCAAAAACTGAGACTTCAGTTCTTTTATATATCCACCTTCCAAAACCGATATGATGCAGCAAAATATACTGATAAAATTTTTTGTGTGTCATTTCATAAGTGGTCAGCACCCCATTCTGCATCGTTGACAACTGAAAATGAGTCGGCAGGCAATAACCGCCTTCTCTTCGTATATTATCATCATTTAATATCCACACCACATTGATGTTTACAGAATGGTAGCCTCTTGTCCGTTCTGCGATCAGTTCCGGTGATATACTGGACAATTGTATTTCAAGAGCAGTCCTGTTCTCTACAAGTAAATCAGGGATCTGTTCGATATCAGATAAATAATATTCCATTGAGACCTTTACTTCAGGCGACAGCATTAAATAAATATCATTCTTTATTTTTAAATGTTCAAGTGACTCACTTTTATAAAAATATCTTAAACAGTCCATTATTTTAAAATGGGAGAAATGCGGCACCTTTATATTTCCGGATTTATATGTAACCCTGCTGCCGCATACAGGACAGAAATACTTTCCTCCCTTTACAGCATGACCTGCACTGACTTCAAAGCCCTTCTCATCCACCGCTGAAATCATAAAAAACCCTCCTTTTCTATATATGCCGAAAAAGGAGGGTTTTACTTTTTTGATATTTAAATAAATTAATTTTCTTTGAAAAATTTTCTTACTTGAAATCTGACATTGTTACTCATAATAATTTTTCCATATTCTTCAACAATCATTGAAGGAAGATGCGTCGGTGCAGCATATTCTAATAATTTTGCTTCAAGACCTTCAATTTTGTCAAAATCGAGGCGGTAGTCAAAGAAAATCTGATAGTAGTAATGGTTATTATATACATACAGTAAATCTTCATATACTGTTTCATCAATATCTACTTCATGAGTATATTTAATTAGATCTTCAAAATCTTTAAATTCGACCATAACAGGTTCCTGTACAACCGGAATATCCTGTTCACGGGATTCCTGAATTGCTTTATCTAAAAACCCTTCAATGCTGTCTTCAGGAAGTTCAACATCGGAATGTTTCATCGTATACTGTTCATCGCCGTTCTGGGATTTGGATACAACCACTTCCACTCCCTTATCATAAGCATGAACCTGAATCCACAACGGTCCTTCCATAGTAAAGCCTTCCTCGTTCTCATCGTTGACTTCATCCATCAATGACCAGAAAAATTCTTCTCCACGCTTTCTGTTCATCCATAAATCATCTCTATTGAATCCGCGCTTTTCAATATCCTGATAGGTGATGAAGAATTTAATCGTCGACTCATTCACTCTTTCGATTCTCATAACATTCACTTCCTCTCGCAAGTGTTCTTAATATTATTATACCTTAATTTGGATAAATAAAACCAGTTTCCGAAATTTGTGAGTTTCATTATACGAAAAAAGTCTGTAGAAATCAATTCTACAGACTTTTACCGATTTTAGTATATATTAGTTTTAAGGGGGGACTATTTTATACTTAAGTTATGCTTACATTTCCGCCAGACGTTTTGCTTCCATCAAATGGAACGTTCTTACTTTACGCGGCAGGAATCGGCGGATTTCATCTTCGTTATAACCGACTTGAAGACGTTTTTCATCCATGATAATCGGACGTCTCAACAGACCCGGATTTTCCATGATTAATGTGTATAGTTCCTGCATAGGTAATGAATCGATATCTACATTTAACTTTTGATATGTTTTAGACCGTGTTGAAATAATCTCGTCAGTTCCGTCTTCCGTCATTCTCAAAATCGCTTTCACTTCTTCTAAAGTTAATGGCTCTGAGAATATATTTCTTTCTGTATAGGGAATATCATTTTCTTGTAACCACGCTTTAGCTTTACGGCATGACGTACAACTTGGAGAAGTAAAAAGTGTTACCATAATAACTCACACTCCAATAATTTATTTTTGTAATAATAGCTTATACCCGGATGGGACATAATTCAATCATACATTTGGTTGAATTTCCATCCATCAACTATTTACAATTCATATTATATCGGTCGAACATTAAAATAAAATGAGAAAACGTTAATAATCATACAAAAAAATAAAAAAATTTAAGTGAAGAACAATCAATTTACACGTCTCTCTTATTGCAGTCCATAAAAAAGTCTATTATTATAGATGTTAATATGAAATGAAGGTGACATTATTTATGAAGACATTATTTTCAGGTGTACAGCCAAGCGGTATCCCGACAATCGGGAACTATATTGGCGCATATAAACAATTTACAGAACTGCAGGATCAATATGACTCATATTTCTGCATCGTAGACCAGCATGCTGTAACCGTCCCTCAGGACCGTTTAAAACTGCGTGAGAACATACGGAAGCTCGCTGCCATTTATCTTGCTTCAGGTTTAAATCCGGAGAAGATTACTTTATTTATACAAAGTGAAGTCGCAGCACACGCAAAGGCCGCATGGATGCTTCAATGCGTCGGTTATGTCGGCGAATTCGAACGCATGACGCAGTATAAAGATAAATCAAGAAAACAGAGTACTAAAGACGGTATCAGCCTGGGGCTCCTGACTTACCCTGCATTAATGGCTTCCGATATTTTAATATACGGCTCTGACATTGTTCCTGTCGGTGACGATCAGGGGCAGCATCTGGAATTAACGAGAAACCTTGCGGAGAGATTCAACAATAAATACAATGATATTTTTACTGTTCCGGAAGTCAAACATCCAGAAGTCGGCGGCAGAATCATGAGCCTTAACGATCCGACTAAAAAAATGAGTAAAAGTGATGACAACCAAAAATCATTTATCTCACTGCTTGATGAACCGAGACTTGCTGCGAAGAAAATCCGCAGTGCAGTGACTGATTCTGACAGCGAGGTTAAATATGATAAAGAGAATAAGCCGGGAATTTCAAATCTGCTGACGATTTACAGCAGCCTTACTGATGAATCCATCCCGTCTCTTGAGAAAAAATATGACGGTGAAAATTACGGTACTTTTAAAGGTGATCTTGCCGGTGTTGTTGAAACATTCTTAACTGAATTCCAGGAGAAAGTAAACTACTACCTGGAAAGTGATGAACTGGATGAGATTTTAGACCGCGGCCGTGATAATGCCAGCAGAAAAGCAGACAAAATGGTGGCAAAAATGGAACGTGCTATGGGTCTTGGAAGAAAAAGAAGATAGTGAACAGCATCTCCCGCGGGAGATGCTTTTTGAATGCTGCATTCAGAAATAAATAATCCGGGCTGATTGGGAAAGTTCCCAATCAGCCCGGATTTATATTTTATTTAATATTCAGATGCTTATGCTTCTTCATATTTTTTCAATAGTAAAGTTGCGTTATGTCCGCCGAAACCTAAACTGTTTGTCAGTGCATATTTAAGGTCTGCATCCACAGTGCCGTCCGGTACATAGTTTAAATCACATTCCGGATCCGGGTTCGTCAGGTTAATTGTCGGATGGACTTTACCTTCTTTTAAGCTTAATGCCGTAATAATCGCTTCCATACCGCCTGTTGCGCCGAGCAGATGACCTGTCATTGACTTGGTAGAGTTAATCAATAGGCTGTGGGCATGGTCGCCGAACACTGTTTTAATTGCCAGTGTTTCATATAAGTCGTTATACGGCGTACTTGTACCGTGGGCATTAATATAACCGACTTCTTCCGGCTGGATACCGCCGTCTTTCATCGCTTCTTTCATCGCACGGGCACCGCCCTCACCATTTTCTGCAGGTGCTGTAATATGGTGGGCATCTCCTGTAGAACCGTATCCAACAACTTCAGCATAAATTTTCGCACCGCGTGCTTTCGCATGCTCAAGTTCTTCGAGAATAACTATCCCGGCACCTTCACCCATTACAAAGCCGCTTCTGTCTTTAGAAAACGGTACAGATGCATAGTTTGGATCATCTGAGTTTGCGAGTGCTTTATTTGCCTGAAAGCCTGCCATTCCCATATTTGTAATCGGTGCTTCTGCACCACCTGTAATCATTACGTCAGCCTGACCGCGCGCAATGATTTTGAACGCATCACCGATTGAGTTGGTACCTGTCGCACACGCAGTCACCGTTGCACCGTTCGGTCCTTTCGCACCATGACGAATCGATACCTGGCCGCTTGCCATATCTGGAATCATCATCGGTACAAAGAACGGACTCACACGGCGTGGTCCTTTATCACGTAATACATTCAAACCGTCTTCAAGTGCCTGGATTCCACCGATACCGGATCCAATCCATACACCGACACGTTCAGCATTTTCTGCATTGATTTCAAGCGCAGAATCTTTCACTGCTTCATCAGAAGCAACCACTGCATATTGTGTAAAGCGGTCCATTCTGCGTGCCTCTTTACGGTCAATATAGTCTTCTATATCAAAGTTTTTTAATTCACCTGCAACATTCACAGTAAATTTACTTGTATCAATTCTTGTAATTTCACTGATTCCGTTAACACCTTTCAAGGCATTTTCCCAAGTCTCAGGTACTGTATTTCCAATTGGTGTTAATGCGCCTAATCCTGTCATAACAACTCTACGATTTGTCATGTGTATCCTCCTTATTTTTACCCCATGTTAAACAAATTGCCCCCCAGGTTAAACCGCCGCCGAAGCCGACAAGGACAATATTATCTCCTGATTTTATTTTACCATTATCCAGCTCATATTGGAGACTTAAAGGTATAGAAGCCGCAGAAGTATTTCCATAACGGTCTACCGTACAGCTCATTTTCTCCTCTGGTAAGTTCATGCGTTCACGTGCAGCGTTCATGATTCTGATATTTGCCTGATGCGGTATGAGCATATCAATTTCAGTCGATTCAAGACCGGCCTCATTTGTCACATTGACACTTGATTCACCCATCTGCCGTACAGCAAACTTAAACACCTCACGGCCATTCATCTTGATATTACCGGATTCTCTGTCGTCATACAAATACTTTCCACCGGCACCTTTACTGCCGATTTCAAATGATTTAATACCGAATCCTTCATCTACTTCACCGATTACAGCAGCCCCGGCACCATCACCGAATAAAACAGCTGTTGAACGATCTGTGAAATCTGTAATTTTCGAAAGTTTATCAACACCGACAACTAAAACATTTTTATACGTACCGGCCTGGATAAACTGACTTGCAGTAACAACACCGTAAATAAAGCCCGTACATGCTGCAAGCTGGTCCATGGACGGAATGTTACCGATACCAAGACGTTCCTGCACCATATTGGCAACTGTCGGAAAATTATGGTCTCCTGTTGACGTCGCAACAATAATTAAATCTAGATCATCTTTTGATATTCCTGAATTCTCAATCGCAGCTTCTGCCGCATGAAAGGCCATATCGCTTGTTTCTACATCATCACCGGCGAAACGACGTTCTCTTATACCCGTCATTTCTCTTATCCATTCATCAGATGTATCTAAAATTTTCTCAAAGTCAGCATTGGTCATGACTTTATCAGGTACATAGGTTCCAAGTCCTAAAACACCCACGTTTTTCATTTGATCACACCTTATAATCTCATATTATTACTAGGTACTAATTTATCACAATTAATAAAAATCTACAATTAAAATAATTATCGCATGCATCACCTGCAGAAATACATGACTCATTTCATTTTATAATTTCATATGGATTATTTCCAGTTTTATAAGTAAATACGCTGTTTGTTCTTCCTGTGATCCCTTCGCTTTAAATAATTTCTTCTATTATACTGTCTTTAATATACCAACTTGACTGTTTTAACATAAAAATATCAAGTCATAAAAAGTAAATATGTATATGCTTGATACATGGAATTGAAAGGGTTGAATGTTAATGCTTAAAAATTTAAATGATGCTGTAGAATATATTGAACGTCATTTAACAGAAGATATATCCAGCGAAGATGTTGCAGATTATGTAGGAGAGTCAGACTTTCATTTCAAAAAAATCTTTCAGGCTCTTGCAGGAATCTCTTTAAATCAGTACATTAAACAGCGGAAATTTTCAGTTGCCGGACAGGCGCTTTTTCACGGAGAAACTGTCACAGATATTGCTTTTAAGTTTGGTTATCAATCTGTGGAGGGTTTCTCCAGAGCATTTAAAAACTGGTGTGGATTTCTGCCTTCTGAAGTAAAGAAAAACAATACAATACTTTCTTTTCCAAAGTTGACTTTCTATATTGATGTGAAAGGTGGAGAAACAATGGAAACAAGAATCGTCGAAATGCCTGCTTTTCAATTTGCAGGTGTACAAAAAAGAGTTCCGATACAGTTTGAAGGGGTCAATCATGCTGTCAAAGAACTTGCAGACAGTATTACAGACAGTCAGAAAGAAGAGATGAGATGCATACAGAATATTGATCCCCGGCAGATTGTCAATGTGTCTTACGATGCAGATGAAAACTTCATTAAAGAAGAAGGCGGATTAACACACATGATTGGTGTATTAACCACCTCTGAAAATATTAAAGACTGCCTCGAGACAATTAATGTTCCCGCAAACACCTGGGCCGTATTTCCGAATGAAGGACCGTTTCCTGAAACACTGCAGAATACTATGGCACAGATTGCTGCAGAATGGTTTCCGTCATCCAACTTTGAACAGCTGGATGTACCTGGATTTTCATTAACTGAAATGAGCCAAAGTCGTGACAGCTATGCTTATAGTGAAGTATGGATTCCAGTTAAGAAAAAAGAAAAGTAACAAAAATGACACCCGCAGAAGCGGGTGTCATTCATTTAATACTTATTCAGATAAACCAACATTGTATAACGCATGCTCATCACTGAATGCTACTTCCTCGGAGTAGTTTACAACCTGCTCACTAACCGGGTTCACATATGCACGGTAAAGTGTTGGGATAACAGGCATTTCTTCAACCATTAATTCCTGCCACTGGTTATAGACATCCATACGGTAGTCTATATCAAATGCTTCTTCAGAAACGCCCTGTGCAATCAGCTCATTGCTTTCTTCAGTTGCATAACGCGGGTAGTTGAATGATGCGTTAGGACCGTATAAACCACCTGGGTCTACATCAGTACCTACACTCCATGCACCTTGGTAGATATCAATTGATGGATCGTCGTTTTCAACCATGTCATAGAATGTGTTGAACTCGATTAAACGTCCGTTTGTTAAAACAACATTCAAACCAATTTCTCTCCATGACTGGATGTAGTAGTTTGCAAGAGGTTCAGCGATGTCGCCGCCGCTCATTGATGCAAACTGAATTTCAAGTGGTTCACCGTCCGGATCTTCACGAAGACCGTCGCCGTCCACATCTTCATAGCCTGCTTCATCCAAGATGCGGTTTGCTTCTTCCGGATTATAGTCAGGTACTTCTACTTCGTCATTATGCCAGCTTGCATGGTAAGGCGTAATCAGTGAAGTTGCTTTCCAGCGTAAGCCGTTGTAGAAACGTTCGCCGATTGCATCGTTATCCATCGCGTGCCACATTGCACGGCGGAGTTCTTTGTCGCCCATTTTCATTTCATCCGGCGTATAGTTTACCTGGCTGTTTTCAGCATCCCAGGATCCTAATTTAAAGCCGATGTAAGTGTAAGAACCTTCAAGCTGTGCAAGCCACTCGACACCTTCCATGTCCGCTACATCAGGGAACTGGTCAGTCGGGAAGCCTTCTACGTAATGAATATCGCCGCTTTCTACTGCATTAACAATAGAAGATGGTGAAATTACAGATACTTCAACTCCGTCAAGCTGAGGCTCGCCTCTCCAGTAATCTTCGTTCTTAGTGTAAACAATTGCCTCACCCGGTGTAATTGAATCTACCATGTAAGGTCCGATACCAATCGGGTTTTCACGAGTCTGAGGTGCTGCTGACATATCCGCCACTTCTACACCCTCATAGTAGTGTTCAGGGAATAAGTAAGCCCAGAAACCGCCCGCTGTCAGTGATGGTGAAAGTGCCGTATAAGTAAATACTGCTGTCTGATCATCAATCACTTCAATACCGGAAATTTCATCTGCTTCTCCAGCCTGGTACTCATTGTATCCTTCAATTAACGTGAAACCTTCATCTGCTGCACGAACACCGTCATAATCCGGATGTCCGATGATTTCATGAGAAGCAACATAGTCATTGATTGTTGCAGGTTCTCCGTCATGCCATGTTACATTTTCGTTTAATGTGAAAGTAACCTGTTTGTTCTCCTCATCAACTTCAAATGTCATTGCACCGTCATTTGTATATTGTAAATCCTCATCTACTGTAAATACTGATTCATCAAAATAGCTTAGCATAATAGAATCTGGGTTACCGTTATAAAACGCCCAGTTCAAAGTGCCTTCAAATGGTGTATCAGAAGAATATCCGACTTTTAAAACGCCTTCTCCTGTTGGTTCTGCATCATTTGAAACTGTTTGAGGGAAATCCTCATAGTTATACACATCTCCAGATGCTTCTCCGCTGTCCCCGCCTTCTGATTCTTCAGTATCATCTGTACCTTCATCGCCAGAAGAGTCGTCGTTACCACCGCCGCATGCAGCAAGCGCTAAAACGAAAACCAACATCATAAAAAACGTAATTCTTGACCACGATAATTTCGTCATCATTTTTCCTCCCCTTTTTAATATGAGTTTAAACTAATATATACTCAAATTTCAGTCGGTCTGAAATTTAGTACCAATATTTGGATTAGAATTTCTTGATGTAATAATTATGTAATGTTCTTATTAATTATAATAGCATAATTGTCAGAAAAATCAATTTCAAATTACATTTTATAGTGTAATTAAACACAATTATTTCCATGTTATATTTTATAACACTATAAAAATAAGGAGTACTTAATTAATTTTCTGATAATTTCATTATAAAAATATTAAAAGTTTTTCTATTACAATTTTAATTATAAATTAATACCCGAAAATGTAAAGGCTTTCATAAATTATTTTATAATTAATTTTTTTCTTTGAAATAAAAAATAATAACCGGCATATATAATATACGCCGGTTACTGCTCTTATTAAAGATTATTCATTTTCACTTAACCCAAGGTTATACAGAAGATTCTCTTCATTATAACCAATATCAAGACCGTAATTCACTACATTCTCATTTACCGGCGTCACTTCAGCACGGTATAGTGTCGGAATCACCGGGATTTCTTCTGCCATCAATTCCTGCCAGTCATTATAAATTTCAATACGTCTGTCTACATCAAAAGCTTCTTCAGAGACGCCCTGCTGAAGGAGCTCTGTACTTTCCTCCGATGCATAACGCGGATAATTGAATGAAGCATCAGGGCCGTATAATCCTGCAGGATCTACATCTGTACCTACACTCCATGCGCCCTGGTAGATGTCGATTGACGGATCATCATTTTCAACCATGTCATAAAATGTATTAAACTCAATCAAACGTCCGTTTGTCAATGAAACATCCAGACCAACTTCCGCCCATGACTGAATATAATAGTTCGCCAGCGGTTCAGCAATATCTCCGCCGCTCATTGACGCAAACTGAATTTCAAGCGGTTCGCCGTCGGGATTTTCACGAAGACCGTCACCATCTGTATCTTCATAGCCTGCTTCATCCAGAATTCGGTTTGCTTCTTCCGGATCATAATCCGGAACATCAATTTCAGAATTATGCCAGTTTGCATGATAAGGTGTTATCAGCGATGTTGCCTTCCAGCGTAAGCCATTGTAGAAACGTTCACCGATTGCATCGTTATCAATCGCATGCCACATTGCACGGCGAAGCTCTTTGTCACCCATTTTCATTTCTTCCGGTTTGTAATCGACCCGACTGTTTTCGGCATCCCACTCACCAAGTTTAAAGCCAAGGTAAGTATATGATCCTTCAATCTGGGACAACCACTCGACGCCTTCCATATCTGCAACGTCAGGGAACTGGTCTGCAGGGAATCCCTCAACTAAATGAACGTCACCTGTTTCTACTGCATTCGCAATAGAGGATGGCGCAATGACTGAAACTTCCACTCCGTCAAGATTAGGTTCGCCTCTCCAGTAATTTTCATTTTTTGTATACACAATTGACTCTCCGGAAGTAATCGAATCTACTTTGTAAGGTCCGATACCAATTGGGTTTTCACGTGTTTGTGGTGCACTTGACATATCCGCAACTTCTACACCCTCATAGTAATGTTCCGGGAATACATATGCCCAAAAGCCGCCTGCAGTCAATGAAGGCGAGAGTTCGGTATAAGTAAATACCGCGGTATGATCATCAATCACTTCAATACCTGAAATTTCATCTGCCTCACCGGCTTTATATTCATTATATCCCTCAATCAGTGTAAAGCCGTCATCTGCACCGCGGACACCGTCATAATCCGGATGTCCAATGACTTCATAGGAGGCAACATAATCATCAATTGTTACAGGTTCCCCGTCATGCCACTCAATACCTTCACGCAGGGTAAATGTCACCTGTCTATTATCCTCATCTACTTCAAATGTCATCGCACCGTCATTCGTATACTGTAAATCATCATCAATTGTAAATACAGGCTCATCAAAATATTCCATCATGACACTATCCGGGTTCCCCTGATAAAATGCCCAGTTTAAAGTGCCTTCAAATGGTGTATCAGACGCATATCCGACTTTCAGGACACCCTCGCCTGTCGGTTCTGTATCATTCGTAACAGTCTGCGGAAAATCCTCGTAGTTGTATATCTCTCCGTTACTATCACTGCCGCTGTCTGCTGATTCACCCTCTTCACTTGAATCCCCGCCGCAGGCACCAAGTAAAAGTGCAGTACTGACAGGTAAAGCAAACAACAGTTTTGACCATGTGTTTCTCTCCATCAATAAATCCTCCCTTTTTTTAACTTTTCATATGATATTAAATTCAAATATTTCTGAAATTTTATATCAAATAAAATATGTAATTCCACAATTTTTGGAAACTACTTATGATAATAATTTTATCATATTAATGTTAATAAACAACAATAATTTGTAAAGATTGTGAATACTGAATATAAAATTTTATTTTGAATGTAATTTTATAATTTAAGTCCAATTAATTTTATTTATCATTTAATTTATTATATTTATAAATTTACAGAAAATAACATTAGATTCATACATACTTACATCCGATAACTTTCACCAAGGCAGAGCAACAACGCAAAAATACCCCGGGTTACTATTTAAGTAACCACAGGGTATTTCTCAACAAAAATTCAAATTATGCCTGACGCTGTCTCGCATCTCCGGCACGTCGTAATGCTTCACCAATGTTACGTACACAAAGCATTAACACTAAAATCATAATCGCAGCAGGGAGCCAGATCCACCATCTGTGCTGTAATGTCTGCGTCTGTGTTGCATAAGCCATCAACGTTCCAAGTGATGGATAATCTTCCGGGAATCCGAAACCAAGAAATGAAAGCCCGGATTCAATACCGATATTTGCTGCAAGTGATAACGTACTGTTGACAATAATGATTCCGACTAAGTTCGGCATCATCTGTGTAAACAATATTTTGAAGTGGGAACTGCCAAGCGTTCTGGATGCATTGATGTAGTCCAGTTCTTTTTCCTGAAGCGCCAGTGAACGCACCATCCTTGCGGTCCCCATCCATAAGAATGCAGCCATAATTAAACTGAATGTATAGATATCGTATGAAGGTACAATTGTAACAAACACGATAACGATCATCAGGAACGGCAATACGATGAAAAAGTCAACGACACGCATTAACGCGTTATCGATTTGTCCTGCAAAGTAGCCTGATACAAGTCCGTAAGCAATACCGAAACCGACACTCATCAGTGTCACTAAGAAACCGATGGCAAGTGAGTTACGTGTTCCGATAATCAGCTGTCCGAATATATCACGTCCGCCGTAGTCTGTTCCTAAGCGGAATGTCTCATCCGGCGGCTGGTTAATTGCAAATAAATCAACTGTAACAATTTCTGCACGGTCTAAAAAGAGTGTCAGTCCAAACACATACGTTGTCAGAAGCACAAAGATAATCAGTGAGAATAAAGCGAGTTTATCTGCAATCAATTCACCGACAAGTACTTTCCAACCCGGTGTACTTTTCGGAAGATTTTTATGATCGATTGCTCCATGATCTGCAGCCCCAGGCGGCATACCCATGTTGACATGTGTCGGCATTTCCGTTCCCCTGTATGTCTGTTCATCATCACGCGCACTGTTGTAAGGGTCCACATTCTTCTTATATTGATTGTTATCCGTATTATTATCTGTGTTGAGACGGCCTTTATTTACATCTTTTGATTCTTCATCATTAGTAACATTTTTGTTATTTTCATTTTCTTTATTCACTTTGACGTCCCCCCTTATTTAATACGGATCCTTGGATCTACGATACTTAAAATAATGTCAGATAGTAGTGCACCAAGAATTGCCAGGAATCCGTAAATCAGAATTAACACATTCGCAACACTGAAATCACGTGTTGAGATGGATTCCAGGAACAGCTGCCCCATTCCTGGATATGAGTAAATTCTTTCTATAAGTACAGAGCCGCCAAGCAGTGCTGTAATCTCATAACCGAAGAATGCCACAATAGGAATAATAGAGTTTCTAAATACATGCTTCACGTATAAGACATTGGTTTTAACACCTTTCGCACGTGCCAGTGTGATAAAGTCTTTCTGTTTTGTTTCAATAACACCGCTTCGTAAATACTGCACGGTGCCGACGACACCGATGAGTGCGATGGATAAACTCGGCAGTATTAAATGATTAATCTTACTGATGAAAAATTCAAACGAGCCTTGTTCAAGTCCCGGAGATACTGTTCCGCCTGTCGGGAACCATCCAAGGTTGTAACCGAAAATCCATAACATCACCAGACCGAAAATAAATGTCGGTGTCGCAAATCCTAAATAAGTATAACCTGTGATTGCACTGTCAATCAGTGTATCGTTGTAACGGCCGGAAATCAGACCAAGCGGCAGACCGATAACATAGATAAATATTGTCGATAATAAACTCAGCCAGATAGTGTTCCACATGCGGTCGCCGATAACATCAACTACAGGACGCTGATGGAAGATTGAACGTCCAAAATCCCCCTGGAACATGTTTACAATCCAGTCTCTGTACTGAATATACCATGGATTATTCAATCCAAGTGCTTCTCGTCTCGCTTCAATTGCTTCAGCCGGAATATTCGGGTCAATCATACCGGATAACGCATCTCCCGGCATTAAAGATCCCAGTATGAACACCAGCACACTCAGAACAACAAGCTGCGGAAATGTAACTAATAAACGTCTAATTGTAAATTTCAGCATATCTTAATCAACCTTTCACCGGCAGCGCAACTTTATGCGTGTCCGAAATGGATTGTAGTGGAAAAGCACGTCCTTCATCATCAAGAAAATCTCCAAAGTTCTGATCGTACTCTTCTTTAATCTGCCTGCGAAGTTCCAGATTGCTTTCCACTTTATCAACGTCAGTATCAGGTATTGCTGCAATTAAACGTTTCGTATATAAATGCTGAGGGTTTCTGAAGATATCCTCTGCTGTACCTTCTTCAACGATTCTGCCGTGATACATAATACCGATATGCTGGCACATGTGACGTACCACTCCGAGGTCATGGGCGATGAACATCATTGTTAAATTCATCTCCTGCTGAATTTCCTGCAGGAAATTCAGTACCTGTGCCTGTACGGAAACGTCCAGTGCAGATACAGGTTCATCTGCAATAATCAACTTAGGATTCAATGCGATTGCTCTCGCCACTCCGATTCTCTGACGCTGCCCGCCTGAAAATTCGTGAGGGTACTTATATAATGAACCCGGCGGAAGTCCCACTCTGTCCAATAGATCAAGAACTTCTTCGATTAATTCTGCCTTAGTCCGTTTATGATAATTTCTTATCGGTTCACTGACAATATCAAATACACGTTTACGCACATTTAACGATGAATAGGGATCCTGAAATATCATTTGAATGTCTTTTTGTACTTTGACCTTCTTATCTTTTTCATTCAGGCTTTTTCCTTCATACAGGATGCTGCCTTCAGTAACATGGTTCAAACCCATGACAGCTTTACCGGTTGTAGTCTTTCCTGAACCGGATTCACCTACAAGACCGTATGTCGTCCCCACCGGAATACTGAGGCTGACACCGTCCACTGCTTTAACATGGTCTTTGACTGTGTTGAAAAAACCGCCTTTAATAGGATAGTGAACTTTCAAGTCATTAATTTCTAAAATGTTTTCACTCATGACCCGCTTCCTCCTTCACCGGACGCGGCAAATTGTGCAGCTTCCACTTCTTTTGTCGTTTCCAAAGCATCTTCAGCTGACTCAAGGAAGAAGTTTTTGTAACATGTACATCTTACATGGTGCCCCGGACTGATTTCTCTTAGTTCCGGCTGATGCTCATGTTCCGACTCATCAATCCATGGAATACGCGGTGCAAACCGGCAGCCGTCTCTATCCATCTTGTTAAGCGGCGGAACTACACCTTGAATCACATGGAGCTTGTCTCCAAGCATGTCTTCAGTCGGTAATGAATTCAATAATGACCTTGTATACGGGTGTTTCGGATTTTTAAACAGCTCTTTTGCCGGTGCAATCTCAACAATCTGACCGGCGTACATTACAGCCACTCTATCGGCCATTTCAGCCACTACACCGAGGTCATGTGTAATCAGAAGTACACCTGAATTTAAATCATCCTGAAGTTCACGGATTAAATCCAGAATCTGTGCTTGAATGGTTACATCGAGCGCTGTTGTCGGCTCATCTGCGATTAATAGTCTCGGTCTGTTTGCAATCGCAATCGCAATCACCACACGCTGTCTCATACCACCCGATAATTCATGCGGAAAACTTTCAGCAACACGTTCAGGACGTGGAATCCCTACTCTGTCCAGCAGTTCAACTGCGTATGCCTCACGCTCTCCTTTTTTCTTTGTACCATGAATCTCGAGCGTTTCAATGATTTGTTTTTTTATTTTCATTAATGGATTCAAAGCGGTCATTGGATCCTGGAACACCATCGCCATTTCTCCGCCGCGGATTTTATTCATCTTATTTTCATTATAATTAATGATGTTTTCCCCTTTGAATAAAACCTCTCCTTCAATACGCGCGTGCTTATGCAGCCCCATTAATGAGAAAGCTGTTGCACTTTTACCAGAACCGGATTCACCAACAAGTGCAAGCACTTCATTTGGTTTAATACTGATTGAAACATCATCCACTGCCGGATAGTATTTACCATCAATTTTAAAAGAAGTTGTTAAATGATTAACTTCTAATAACTTGTCCGCCATTCTTAATCCCCCATTCTCCCTGTGATTCGATATATTTAACAATAGAATTCACGAAAATTTCGCAAAATTCAGTATAAAAATAACGAATTTTTCTTTCAATCATCAATCTGTACGCTGAAATAATAGTATGTATACCAATTGACTGATAATTTAGATATTAACACTTATTAGTATATTGTAAATAATCCCTGCGGCAAATTCAATTAACTGTATGTCCTTTACAATAAAATTCAGTATTAATGAAATTTAATATACACCATCGTGTTATTTTTTTCAATATGTTGCGTATGTCACTTATTTCGTATTTGAAAACGGTTACATATAGATTATATCTTAATTTTTACTAATTATAAACATTCTTTCCTGCTTATAATTATTTTTCTAATTAAAACTTTCAAGTAAAAATATTTTTATTTATTTTACCTAAAAGACAGCTGACAGGTAATTTTCACACTATTTATGATTCCTCTGGTTCATTTATAAATTTCCTGTTAATCCCGACATTTTAATTTGAATATTAAATACTGAATGAGCCGGATTGATCATTTCAGCTTTTCGAATGACAAAACAGCTGTAACCTCCCAATCACTAAATTGTGACTGAATTTTGTAAGTTGCGATTTAGTCTATACTTTTTTTCTAACTTAATTTATAATTATAGTTAATGAATTACGAATGGAAATTGGAGTGGAGGTAAACCCCAATGAGATATATTGTGACTTTCTTCTGGGCATTCTTGCTGACTCAAATGGTTAACTTTATATTAAACAGTCTTGCAGGCGGCGGCCCTTTAAATGTATACAGCGGTATTTTACTGGCAGTCATCATCTCACTGACAGTATTTATCCTTGATGTCATTATGAAAGATGACTCTAAAGCTGTTCAGGACGAACATTAAAACCAGGCTCACGCCTGGTTTTTTACGTTCTTTTATAAACTTCCGCCCGCTTCGTCAACCAGTACTTTAATCAGTTCCCCGACAGTTAAGTTTCTGCTCTCAGTAAAATTCTCTCCTGCAAGCATCATCGCATACTCTTTTTTATGCATATCTTTACCATACTGCTGCAGTCCGCCTGTCAGCCCTCTTTGAACCGGGTATTCAACCACCGCATTGATATTCTCAATTTCATCCATGATTTTATTCCGTACGGCTCTCGCTTCTCTTCCTGTAAATGCTGTTGTCAGCTTTGTTTCGCCTTTCCCTGACAAAACCGTTTCCTTATGAATATTTGATGCACCGCTTTCAGCACAAGGAATAAATGCTGTTCCGAGCTGGACACCGTCACTGATTGTCATCAATTTTTTGATGTCAACACCCGTCATAATTCCCCCTGCTGCAATGACTGGAAGTTGTGAGTCTTCTTTAATCTGAGCCACCAGATCATATGTTTCGACAAAGCTGTCACGGACACTCTTAAGAAATGAGCCTCTGTGTCCCCCTGCAGCTTTCCCCTGTGCCACAATGATATCTGCACCACACTCTTCCAAAACTGCCGCTTCATCCGCTGTGGTGGCGGTCGCAATGATTGTACCGCCGGCATTTTTTATGTCTTCTCTTACAGATTCAGGCGGCACTCCAAATATAAATGAAAATACTTTTATCCCTTTATTTAAAGCCGTTTTAACTTGGTTAAAAAAGTTTTTTTCAACATCTTCATATACTGCCGGCGTGTTCAAGTCCATCCGGATGCCTGCTGAATCATACAGCGGGCGGAAGAGTTTTGCCGCCTGCTTAAATTCTTCATCTGTCACACTAAACCGGCGCGGCACAAAGAAATTAACTCCGAATGACTGTGTCGTTTCATTTTTGACTTCATCAATCCATCTCTCAAGCACCTGCGGCTTTACATCACCTGCAGCAAGCATCCCGAATCCACCTGCTTTTATGACGTTTATCACAAGTTTTGGTGTCGTTACACCCGCCATAGGCGCCTGAATTAAATCATACTTAGAACCAAGTAATTTCTCATCCATAATTTGCCTCCGTCCATTTTTCTAGTATACTCATAATTATTACACACTTTTAGGAGACTTTTGATGAAAAACATCTTACCTGCAGTCCGTTCATTACGTGACTTTGAAAAACTCATAGGTTCAGAATACGATGAAGTGGTGGTACTTGATATCCATATAGGACATCTCGAAAGCCATATCAAGACAATTAAATCCCATGGTTTTAAAGTCTATCTGCATCTGGATTTAATAAAAGGACTTTCTGTCGATACTGAAGCACTTGAATATATTCATCAAAAATTTAAGCCGACAGGAATCGTCACTACACGGGGACGGATTATCAAACGTGCAAAGTCACTCGGTATCCGGACAATTTTACGTGTGTTTGTTATTGATTCTTCTGCAATTGAAAAAAGTCTTGAGCTGATCAAGCAGACTTCCCCCGATTCAATTGAAGTTCTTCCAGGTGTCGTACCAAAAGTCATTCGTTTATTCAGCAATGAAGTCAATGTGGACGTCATTGCAGGCGGTCTGATTGAAACCATGAAGGAAGTAGATGACGCGATTGAAGCCGGCGCAAGATATGTCACCACTTCAAACCGGAAGCTTTGGTTCAGGGATTAAACAAATATTTACCTGTATTGAAAAAATTTATTTGACATTCCCGCCCTGGTCGAGTACATTAAGGATAAGTTAATAGACTGTGGAGATATAGAGCCCGCGCTAATAGTTAGTACATAGCTATCAGTGCGGGTTTTTTTAGTCTTTTAACAAAATATAAGGGGTGAAAACATAATGAATGCATATATTGCAGAATTTATTGGAACCGCTATCTTGATTCTCTTCGGTGCAGGTGTCTGTGCCAACGTAACCTTGAAAGGTTCAGGAGCTAAAGACGGCGGCTGGGTAGTGATTTCATTTGCATGGGGGTTTGCAGTAACACTTGCCGTCTACGCTGTCGGACAGTTTTCAGATGCACATATTAATCCGGCGGTAACACTCGGTTTCGCATTTGCCGGAGAATTTCCGTGGGCGGATGTCGTTCCATATATCATCAGTCAGGTTTTAGGTGCAATGCTTGGTGCCCTTCTCGTATGGTTCCACTTCATGCCGCACTTTAAGGCTGAAGAAAATCCGGATACAAAACTTGGTGTTTATGCGACTGCACCTGGATACAAAAACTATGTTGCCAATTTTACAAGTGAAATGATCGGCACATTTATCCTTGTAATGGGTTTAATGTTTATCGGTGCAAATGATTTCACTGATGGTCTGAATCCGTTAATTGTCGGTGTTTTAATTACGGCAATCGGTTTAAGTCTCGGCGGGACAACAGGATATGCAATCAACCCTGCACGTGACTTTGGTCCAAGACTTGCTCACTTTTTAATGCCGATACCCGGAAAAGGGTCTTCAAACTTCAAATATGCAATTGTGCCGGTTTTAGGACCGATTTCAGGCGGTATTTTAGGTGCGACAGTATATAATGCCTTGTTCCTCGGTGTCGTTAATGGATTTCTGTATGTCGCAATCGCAATGGTGATTGCAACGCTCGTATTAGGGGTAATCTTAAATAAAAGCATCCTGAAAAATGAGGCTGCCAAATTAATGTAAAGTAAAGGGGATTTTAATTATGGAAAAGTACATTTTAGCAATTGATCAGGGGACAACCAGTTCAAGAGCGATTTTATTTGATAAAAACAGTAATATTGTAGGAACAAATCACGCTGAATTCAAGCAGTATTTTCCTGAATCCGGCTGGGTGGAGCATAATGCCAACGAAATTTGGAGTTCTGTTCTTGCTGTTGTTGCAGGTGTTCTTGTAGATAATGACATTAAAGCATCGCAGGTGGAGGCCATCGGGATTACCAACCAGCGTGAAACTGCTGTCGTGTGGGATAAAAATACCGGACGCCCTGTATATAATGCGATTGTCTGGCAGTCGCGTCAGACTGAGGATATCTGTAAAGAATTAAAAGAACAGGATTTAGAAGAGGAGTTCAATCAAAAAACAGGACTTCTTTTAGACCCGTATTTCTCAGGTACAAAAGTAAAATGGATTCTCGATAATGTGGATGGTGCCAGAGAGAAAGCTGAAAACGGCGACCTATTGTTCGGTACTATTGATACATGGCTGATCTGGAGATTCACTGAAGGTGCTGCACATGTTACAGACTATACAAATGCGAGCCGTACATTAATGTATAACATTTATGATCTTAAATGGGACGATGCACTGCTTGAATATTTAACTGTCCCTAAATCAATGCTCCCTGAAGTTAAATCTTCCAGTGAAGTATACGGTGAGACAACAAGTGCACATTTCTTCGGATATAATGTTCCGATTGCGGGTGTTGCCGGTGATCAGCAGGCAGCATTATTCGGTCAGACATGCTTCGAAGACGGAGATACTAAAAACACATATGGTACAGGCTGCTTTTTACTGATGAACACAGGTACTGAAGCGAAAAAGAGTGAAAATGGTCTGTTAACAACCATTGCCTACGGCCTTGACGGTGAAGTGAAGTACGCACTTGAAGGTTCAATATTTGTTGCCGGTTCTGCGATTCAATGGCTCCGCGACGGTCTCCGCATGTTCCAGGATTCAAAAGAAACAGAAGAGTATGCTGAAAAAGTGGATGATACGGGCGGCGTATATGTTGTTCCTGCATTTACAGGACTCGGCGCACCGTACTGGGACAGCTCGGCACGCGGGGCTGTATTCGGACTCAGCCGCGGAACTGAAAAAGAACACTTTATCCGTGCCACTTTAGAATCTCTCGCCTATCAGACAAAAGATGTCATTGATGCAATGGAAAAAGACTCCGGCATTACGCTTGAGACACTTCGTGTAGACGGCGGTGCTGCTGCTAATAATTTCTTAATGCAGTTCCAGTCGGACCTTCTTCAAAATGAAGTAGAGCGGCCGGAAGTACTTGAAACAACTGCGCTCGGTTCTGCATATCTTGCAGGTCTTGCAGTCGGCTTCTGGGAATCAGTGGATGAGCTGAAAGAAGTCAGCACAGCAGATACTTTATTTAAACCGGAAAAATCACAGGAAGATGTTTCAGAATTATATGAAGGCTGGCAGGCTGCGGTGCACGCAACACAAGCATTCAAACCGAAAAATAAAAAACAAAACGATTAATTTAAAGTTATGATTAAAAAATAACTATAGGAGGAGCATCATGCTGAATACTTTAACCAGAACAAACCAACTCGAGCAAATGGAAGAATCCTATTATGATCTCGTCGTCATCGGCGGCGGAATTACAGGTGCCGGTATTGCACTGGATGCTGCAAAACGCGGGATGAAAGTTTCTCTTGTAGAGATGCAGGATTTCGCCGAAGGTACATCCAGCAGAAGTACAAAACTGGTTCACGGCGGGCTCAGATATTTAAAACAGTTCCAAATCGGTGTCGTTCGTGAGACCGGCCGGGAACGTGCTGTAGTTTATGAGAACGGTCCGCATGTCACCACACCTGAATGGATGCTGCTGCCTTTCCATAAAGGAGGCACTTTCGGAAAAACGATGACAAGTGTCGGTCTGAAAGTTTACGATACACTTGCGCAGGTGAAAAAAAGTGAACGCCGCAAAATGCTTTCTGTGAAAGATGTTAAAAAGATGGAGCCGCTTGTTAAACAATCCAAACTCCGCGGCGGCGGTTATTATGTAGAATATAAAACCGATGATGCGCGCATGACCATTGAAGTATTGAAGCAGGCTTCAGAATTCGGTGCTGAACCGATTAATCATGTTAAAGCTGAAAAGTTCATCTATGAAAAAGGAAAAGTAGTTGGTATTGAAGCACGCGACATGCTGTCGAATGAATCCTACCGGATTAAAGGCCGCCGTGTCGTGAATGCGACAGGCCCATGGGTCGATGAAGTACGTGAAAACGATGATGCCAGCAAAAAAATTGATAAGACACTTGTCCTTTCAAAAGGTGTCCACGTCGTATTCAATCATGATGACTTCCCGCTCGGACAGGCTGTTTATTTCGATACAAAAAGTGACGGACGCATGATGTTTGCCATCCCGCGTGACGGTAAGACCTATGTAGGTACTACTGACACCTTCTATAGTGAAGATAAAACAGAACCGGTTGCAACCGTTGAAGATAAAATGTATCTTCTTGATAATATCAACTATATGTTCCCTGGACTCGGCTTAAATGAAAATCATATCGAATCCAGCTGGGCAGGTATCCGTCCGCTGATTCAGGCAAAAGGAAAAGGTCCTTCCGAACTCAGCCGTAAAGATGAAATCTGGGTTGCAGACAGCAATCTGATTACAATTGCCGGCGGAAAATTAACCGGCTACCGTCACATGGCAGAGGAAATTGTCAATTTAGTTTCAAAACATCTCGAAAAAGATTACAGTTTGAAGTTTAAATCCTGTGATACGAAGCATCAGGTTATCAGCGGCGGTGATGTCGGCGGCAGTAAAGGATATAAGTCCTACATCTCCAAAATGGCAGCTCTCGCATCATCATACGGTCTGACAGAAGATGACGGCCGGAACACTGCACTTAAATACGGCAGTAATACTGAAGAAATTTTCAAGTTGATTCCAGCGGTTAAAGATAATGAAAATTTCGGACTCACTCCGCTCCAAAAAGCAAAAGTATTGTACAGTATTCAAAATGAAATGACTGCAAAACCTGTAGATTATTTCATCAGACGTACAGGTGCACTATACTTCGATATTGACGAAGTACGGGAAACTAAAGACGGTGTCATATCCTATATGAAAGATTTACTCGGCTGGGAAGATGAACTGACTGTACATTATAAATCAGAACTCGACCATGCCATTCATAATGCTGTGGACGTAATTAACTAAAATGTATAACTAAAGGCAGTGTAACATGTGTTACGCTGTCTTTTACGTTCCGGTAAAAATACTGTGATAAAATGACAGTACCACAATTTATTTTTGGAGGTTCTGAAATGACAAATATATATGATGATCCATCTTTTTTTGACAAATACTCTGAAATGCAAAGGAGTACAGACGGCCTCGATGGTGCCGGAGAATGGCATGCTTTAAAAGCACTGCTGCCTTCATTCAAAGACAAGACCGTTCTCGACTTCGGCGCAGGGTACGGCTGGCATGCTTTATATGCCGCAGAACATGGTGCAGCACATGTTTTTGCCGTAGACCAGTCCCGGAAAATGATTGAAACTGCGAAAAAGAAAAATCCGCATCCGAATATAGAGTATCAGACAGGTGGTACTTCTATACTTGATGAGACAGATATTCACTTTGATATCGTCCTCAGCTCTCTCGTATTTCACTACATTGAAGATATTGATGCTTTGTTTAAAACAATTTACAGTAAAATGACGAGCGGCGGAAGCTTCATCTTTACAGTTGAACATCCTGTATTTACAGCTGAAGGCAGTCAAAACTGGGTATATAATGATAACGGGGAAATTTCACACTTTCCAGTCGATCATTATTTTTATGAAGGTGAAAGAACTGCGGAGTTTCTCGGAGTGAATGTGACCAAATATCATCGTACGCTTGAAACATATGTAAAGGCACTGCTCAATAACGGTTTTCACATCAAAGACATGGTTGAACCGAAACCGGCAGATCATTTGATGAATATCGACGGTATGAAAGATGAACTCAGACGGCCGATGATGTTGATTATATCTGCAGAAAAATAGAACTGTTATTTAATATAAGTGTCTCCAAAACCGTCACAATCATGTGAATATTATTTGGGGAGGACTTCATATGAAAAAAGCAGTCAAGTTGGTACTGATGATTTTAACAGGTATTCTTCTGCTCGTAACAGTCACTCTTTTAGTCAGTTTTATCTTCCACAGAACCCAACTTTCAAATGAAGATGCACAGTTTACGCCAAGCGGCCGGCTGACAGAAGTGAATGGACATAATATCCATGTTTTCGATACATTTCAAGGTGATGAAACACTGGTATTTATGTCCGGCGGTGCAACCCCATCACCTGTTTTGGACTTTAAATCTTTATATTCATTACTTAGTGAGAACTACCGTATTGTTGTGATTGAAAAGGCAGGTTACGGCTTTAGTGACGTGACTGATTCCGACAGAGATATTGATACCATTTTATCTGAGACAAGAGAATCACTTCAATCACTCGGTATTGAAAGTCCCTACATCCTATTTCCACACTCAATGTCCGGTATAGAAGCTTTGTACTGGGCGCAGCAGTATCCAAAAGAAGTGAAAGCAATTGTCGGCCTTGATATGTCTGTTCCTGCAGGATACGAACATTTTGAACCGCCGATGCCGATAGTCTACTTAACATCTATTGCGGCAAATACAGGGATGATGAGATGGTCGGACACTTTATCAGAAACTGATGCCGTTAAATATGGAACACTGAGCAGCGAAGACAAAGATCTACACCGCATTATCTTTTACCGTCGGACCTTGACTGAAAACATGATTAATGAAATCAAAAATGCAAAATTAAATGCACAAAAAATACAGGAGACATCAATAGATGTTCCAATGCTTTTATTTTCATCAAATGGTGAAAATACAGGCATGGATAATGACCTTTGGATTAAAATACAGGAATCCTTTGCTGCCGGAAGTGAAAATCGTGAATTGATTCCAATCGATGCGCCCCACTATATTCATAACTTCGAATATGATGAAATTGCCCGTCATTCATCATCATTTATTGAGTCACTGGATGAACGTACACCTTAATCTAAGAAAAAAACAGCAGCGTCCTTGGACGCTGCTGTTTTTATATTCACTCTGTTACTCCACTTCAAACTTCAGTTCGCCGTCTACAAAATCGACACGCATGTCGAGTCCTTCAGTTAAATCTTTTTCAATCATTTTTCTCGCCAGCGGCGTCTCGATATTACGCTGGATGAAACGTTTTAACGGTCTTGCACCGAACTGCGGCTCATATGCCTCGTCGGCAATCCATTTTTTCACGCTGTCGGAAACTTCTACTTTCATATGCTGACTGCTTAATCGTCTGTTTAGTTCAGCAATTAATTTATCAACAATTAATGTCATGTTGCTTCTCGTTAATTGGCTGAACAACACAATGTCATCCATACGGTTAATAATTTCCGGTTTGAAGAATTGATGCACTTCATTCATCACAAGCTGGCGTGTTTCGTCTTTCAACACACCGTCTTCTGCTGTTTCATCAAGAAGATAATGTGAACCGATATTTGATGTCATAATGATAATTGTATTTCTGAAATCAACCGTGCGTCCTTTTGAATCCGTTAAACGGCCTTCATCAAGGAGCTGCAGGAGGATATTAAACACATCACCATGCGCTTTTTCCACCTCATCCAGTAATATTACAGAATATGGCTGACGGCGGATGGCCTCGGTCAACTGGCCGCCTTCTTCATGGCCGACATATCCCGGAGGCGCACCAATCAGACGGGAGACTGAATGTTTTTCCATATACTCACTCATGTCAATCCGGATCATGTGCTTCTCTGAATCAAACATCGTCGATGCCAGTGCTTTGGCAAGTTCAGTTTTACCGACACCAGTCGGTCCAAGGAATAAAAAGCTGCCGATCGGACGGTCCGGATCTTTAATCCCCGCTCTTGCACGAATGACTGCATCAGAAACCAAATCAACAGCCTCGTCCTGACCGACGACTCTTTCATGCAGAATGTCTGCCAGTTTAAGAAGTTTATCCTTTTCTGTTTCAACCAGTTTTGATACAGGAATTCCCGTCCACTGACTGACAATATAGCCAATCTCCTCTTCTGTCACTACTTCTCTGATGATACGGTTCTCGCCGGCACTTTCTTCTGCAAGCACCGCTTCAAACTCAGAAAGCTCTTTTTCAAGCTGCGGCAGTCTGCCGTGACGGAGTTCTGCTGCACGCTCAAGTTCATAATTATTTTCTGCGTCTTCAAGTTCCTGACGCACTTTATCCACTTCTGCACGTTTTTCATTCACACGTGCAATCTGTTCTTTCTCTTTTTCTACGCGCTGTGACAAAGCACCCTGACCTTCACGTGCTTCGGCAAGTTCCGCCTGTAATTCCTCGAGCCGTTTTCGGGATACAGAATCGTCCTCATTTTTCAGTGCAGCTTCTTCAATCTCAAGCTGCATTACACGACGGTTCATCTGGTCCAGTTCTGTCGGATTCGATCCCATTTCCGTACGAATCGTTGCACTCGCCTGATCCATTAAGTCAATCGCTTTATCCGGCAGAAAACGGTCGGTAATATAACGGTCTGATAACTCAGCCGCTGCAACAAGAGCACGGTCTGTGATTCTGACACCGTGATGGACTTCATAACGCTCCTTCAAACCGCGTAAAATGGAGATCGTATCTTCTACATCCGGCTCAGGTACCTGGACTTTTTGAAAACGCCGCTCAAGTGCGGAGTCTTTTTCAATGTATTCCCGGTACTCATTAATTGTCGTTGCCCCGATGCAGTGCAGCTCTCCGCGCGCAAGCATCGGTTTCAACATGTTCCCTGCATCCATGGCACCTTCTGTCTTACCCGCACCGACAAGCATATGAATCTCATCTATAAATAAAATAATCCGCCCGTCTGACTCTTTAACTTCCTTCAATACCGCTTTCAGTCGTTCTTCAAATTCTCCGCGGTATTTCGCACCTGCCACAAGTGCAGACAAATCCAGTTCAAATATTGTTTTATCAAGCAGGCTGTCCGGTACATCACGTCTCACAATACGCTGTGCCAGCCCTTCAACAATAGCTGTTTTACCGACACCCGGTTCACCGATTAATACCGGATTATTTTTTCTTTTACGGCTCAAGATTCTGATTGAGCTTCTGATTTCTTCATCCCGTCCGATAACAGGATCAACATTACCCTGCCGGACTTCTTCAACTAAATCACGGCCGTATTTCTCCAAAACTTCATATTGTGTCTCAGGGTTTTGAGTGGTCACCTGGTTTCCTCCTCTGACTCTTTTGATAATTTCTTTAATGACTTCATGCTTTCTACCGACAGTCCGTTTCATTATTTCATCTTTTTCGACTGCCGCAAGAAGCATATGCTCCTGGGAGATAAATGAATCTCCGAATTCGTTCATGATTTTTTCTGCTTCACTGATTAATGAAGAAAAGCCGCTCGACATATACTGTCCATACTGGACATTTTCTCCCGATACGACATTGTATTTACTTAATTTTTCATCGTACGCTTTGATTAGTTTATCTGCATCAATGTCTGCACGTTCAAGTATATCCCGGCTCATGCTGTCATTGATCTCAAGTATTGCTTTTGAAACAGCTTCAATTTCAATGGACTGAAGCTTCAATTCCACTGATAACTGCTGTGCACGTTCGATAATTGACTGCACACTGTAGGTCATTTTGTTAATATCCATATGTCTCACCTCGTTAATAAAGTTCAAAGTATAGTTTGACCTTCTTTGACCTTAATTCAATTATACTACTTTTTACACATTAAGCAAGTAATTAATAGCTTTTATATGTATTTTAATTTATATTAAATTTAGACTTTAGGAGGTTTAAAATGGACTTAATTGAAATTATAAAGTATATCTTTTTAGGACTTGTGCAAGGGATTACAGAACCGATTCCAGTATCATCGAGCGGTCACTTAGTCATTGTCCGTGAGTTGTTCGGTATTGAAGCAAACGGTCTCTCTTTTGAAATTTTCTTAAATACCGCCTCACTCATTGCGATTATATTTGTATACCGCCATGATATTATTTCAATCATTCAAAATTTATGGCGTTTCTTATTTCAAAAATCAAGAGACGAGGAAGCAGTGGCTGATGCAAAATACACGCTGTACTTAATCATTGCGACGATTCCGGTCGGTATTCTCGGTTTTCTTCTGCAGGATGCTATCAGTGACAATATTTCTGTCGGCTTTGTCGGTGTCATGCTGCTCATCACCGGTCTTGCACTATGGTTTATCAAAAATAAACGCGGACAGAAGCGCGACGGCGAACTGAGTATTAAAGACTCACTCATTGTTGGTCTTGCACAGTGTATCGCCCTGATTCCAGGCGTGAGCCGGAGCGGTGCCACGCTTGTCGGTTCAATCAGTGTCGGCCTAAAGCAGAAAAATGCGCTGCGTTTCGTATTTCTTTTATATATTCCGGTCTCACTCGGATCAGCTGTACTCGGATTTTCCGACATACTGAGAGATCCTGACCTCAGCACATTCATTGTTCCTTACATCACAGCATTCATCGTGACGATTATCGCGACTTACTTTGGTGTAAAATGGCTGCAGGGTGTTATGGAAAATGGAAACCTTGCGATATTCAGCTACTACTGTTTCACACTTGGGACACTTTCCATACTGTACCAGGTATTACTTTAAAAAAATGCGGCACTCTTTTTCAGAGTACCGCATTTTTATTTTAGCTGACACCGAGTGCAATTTTAGCGTAACGTGTCATCATATCTTTATGCCAAGGCGGATTCCAAACGATATTTACATCTGTATCCTGTACTTCAGGCAGTTCAGCAAGCGCCTGCTTGACCTGGTCTACAATCTGCGGCCCCATCGGGCAGCCCATTGAAGTCAGTGTCATTTCAACACCTGCATTTCCATCTTCATCAAGATGCACACCGTATACAAGACCTAAGTTGACAATATCAATGCCGAGCTCGGGGTCAATCACGTTTTCAAGTGCACCCATCATGCTTTCTTCCATCATTTTATCCATTTTTTCCACTCCTTTCAGAGTTATACTAATAATATCATACCAAAATTCTGACACAGTATAAATAATAATGATAGAATTGAATCGTAACAAACTTTAAGGAGAATTACTCAAATGGAGAAACATTTAATTTGTCTGGATTTAGACGGCACACTGCTCACTGATGAAAAAGTGATCAGTCAATATACAAAAACAGTTTTACTTGAATTAAAACAACAGGGTCATGAACTGATTATTTCCACCGGAAGACCTTACCGTGCAAGCGAACTTTATTACCGGGAGCTTGGTATGGATACACCGATTGTGAATTTTAACGGTGCTTTCGTTCACCACCCTCAGGACTTTAACTTTGAAACGCTTCATACACCTCTTGATTTGAATGTCGCTGTAGAGATCGCAAGACGTGTCCCGGAATTGAAAATTCAAAATGTCATTGCTGAAATCAAAGATACGGTCTATCTTCATTATCATGATTCTGTACTTTTCGATGCATTCAGTATGGGCGAACCGACAGTAAAAGTCGGTGAATTAACACAGACTATGACAGACGGGCCGACGACTATATTGATTCAGGCTGAAGAAGATGAAATGCCTGCTATCCGCGACGAACTCGACAACGTGTTCGCAGAAGCAATTGAACACAGACGCTGGGGTGCACCGTATCCGGTACTGGAGATTGTTAAAAAAGGCATCAGCAAGGCGGTCGGTGTCGAACATGTCAGAAAATATCTGGGCGTGGACAAAGAGAATACGATTGCTTTTGGTGATGAAGATAATGATACAGAGATGCTCAAATACGTTCGTCACGGTGTTGCGATGGGCAATGCGACAGATGAAATCAAAGATGTCTCAGACCATATCACAATCTCAAATAACGAAGACGGAATCGGCAGATTTTTAAACGATTATTTTAAATTAAACCTATAAGTGAGGAGTTTTAAATATGAAATTATTTGCAGACAGCTGTTCTGATATCAGTATTAAAGACTTAAACCAGCGGGATATTGATGTACTGCCGCTTAAAATCACTATTGATGACACGGATTACCTGGACCAGGTTGAAATCACCAGTGAAGAAGTTCTTGAAGCAATATCAAACAACAAACGACCGCTCACATCACAGGCAAATCCTGAGAATTTTATTGAAGCATTCAAACCTTATGTTGAAAAAGGAGAAGATATTATTTATATCGCCTTTTCAAGTGAACTTTCCGGAACATACAACAGTTCTGTGATTGCACGGGATGAGCTTCTTGAAGCCCACCCTGATGCGAGTATCACAGTCATTGATACAAAATCGGCAAGCTATGGTCTCGGTATGATTGTAGAAGATGCTGATGATGATATTAAAGCCGGTAAATCAAAGGATGAAGTCATTAAAAATATTGAGAAAAACATTGAGCGGATTGTGCATTTATTTACAGTCAGTGACCTCGATTACCTTGCTAAAGGCGGCCGTCTTTCAAAAGGACAGGCATTTTTAGGCGGACTTCTCAACATTAAGCCGCTGCTTCATGTAGAAAACGGCAGACTCGTCCCTCTGGAAAAACACCGCGGTGTTAAAAAAGTAATTTCGAGCATGGTCAATCATGTGAATGAAGACAAAGGTAAAGGACGTGCCCGCATCACCCATGCAAATGCCGGTGAACTTGCGGAGCAGGTGAAAGAAAAAATTCTTGCAGAGACAGAAATCGAAGATATTCAAATCAGTATGATCGGTCCGACAATATCAAGCCACACTGGTAACGGTACTGTTGCGCTGTTCTATTATAAAGAAGACTAAAAAAATCCCGCATCTGCGGGATTTTTTTATGATGCTTGTTTTCGTTTTTTCTTGTTATTGCGTGCTGCAAAGAAGATAAATACAGCAAAGCCGCCGAAAATAAGAACACTCGCAATAATGTAGCCGTTATTTAAGCCCATCTCGTCAACAATCGCATAGAACTCTGTCTCTTCACGGTCAAGAACCAGAATATACTCATCACCGTTATGCGGACGGATCATATCACCGACAAGCATACCGGACATGACTTTCCCGTCCTCATCTTCTGTCAGCGTAATGCTTTTTGTTTCAGAAGTGTCATTTACATTTAAAATAAAGTCCACATCATTGGTATTATATCTCGTCACATAATGACCGTCTTCGTTCAAAATTGTTTCAAGATCTCCGGTAAAGGCTGATTTCTGCTCGGAGAATACTTTGTTAATGTGTTCAATAAATTCCACAACTTCCTGGTCTGTCCACAGATCCATCTGCATGTGTATGCCGGGAATATCCTCACCATTTAATGCCACCTCGGTACCGTAAAGCATGGATACCGGTCCATGATATGCATATAAATATGTCATCAGCTGTTTGATACGTGTCCCGGGAAACATATTTTCACTTACAGCATGACTGGTAAAGCGTTCACTGAACCAGTGGTCGGCCAGTAAAAATTCTGTCCCGTCCGGAAGTTCCGGTATCTCTTTATTCACGGAAGAAAATGACTCGGCAAGTGCTGCTCTCGTCTCTTCATGTGCTGTAAAATCAAATCCCTCTAAAGACATATCCTCTGCCGTAGTGATACCGTATGACGTCACCCCGTCAGGAACAAATGTTGACGCATCAATATTATTCTCTGCAGTCATAAAAGAAAGACCGTCTATATTATATTCATCTGTAAAAGATTCAAGCATTTCTCTATATTGTTCCTGATTGCTTGATTGACTAAAGTCAATCATATCAATGCCGCGGGTGTCGAGGTACGACTGGTACAGGTCACTCACTGAAAGGTCCGCACTGCCTAGAGGTTCGAATGCATCAGTCGCAGTCATCGGGACATCGACAATGACTTCTATATCCATGTCGTGTGCCTGATCGATTAAGCTCTGAAAAGCCTCTCCACCGCCGAAACTTTCTTCAATCTGATTGTAGTCCGTCACAGCGTAGCCTAAATAATCATCTGTTTCATGTTCAAAAACCGGTGATAAATGAAGCGTGTCAAATCCCATAGTCTGAATATATTCAAGCTGGGACTCTATCCCCTCGAAATCACCGCCGAATGGAAAATCCGGATCATCATTCGAATCCCGTCCGTCATCATTTCCTTCATCTCCATTTAAGAAACGGTCCACCACAATACTGTAAATACGTTTTGCATCCCCTGGATTCGTCACACTGTCTGCTTTTGCATTATTTTCCGGCTCATAAGAAGTATGTATAGTGCCGAGCACTGCGAAGACAGCAAACAGAGTCAACATTTTTTTCATCAATTTCATATATTATTATCCTACCTTTTATTCGTATAAATATCAGTATACTAGGCTCACAGCTAATTTGCAGTGATATCTTAAAATGTTCATAAATTTGTGGTTAATTAGGACATTTCACTCACTGATTAACACCCTTAAATGATTGAATGGATCAGACTCCGGCATTGACCTAATGACATCCCTGTAAATCTCCACAAAAAAACAAACCGGAATTAACCGGTTTGTTTTTATTATTAGATAATAAGCCCCCGCTATTATGCTGACAATTCTCGATTATAGTACGCCGAGTGGTAAATAAGTACCAAGTCCGACTGTAATAATAATCAGTACCACCGCAACAATCGCAATTTTGTTTGCTGCCGGTGATTGTTTTTTGAGTCTGACCAGTGTGCTTTCCATAAGAGCAACTGAGAACAGGCCGAATAATACTTTCAAGCCATATTCCATATGTGATCCTGCGTTTGAAATACCGTCCATATTTTGAATATAAACGATTAACCCGCTCGCTATAACGAGTATATAGAACAGGCGCAGTACCATATGAAGAATTTTAGGCAGTTTATTTTCCGGACTGCTGTCTTTCTTGTAAAGCACGTATACGACTACAAACAAAATAATCGCAAGCACAATGGAAGTCAAATGTAAGTGCAACATTAGAGTCTTCCTTTCTAAAAATCATTTTCTATATAAATTCCGTCCACAATTATAGCATATACACATATACCACGATATGCGTTTATTCTTCAATATGTGTCGTTAATGTGCCAATTCCGTTAATGGAAATTCTCACTTCATCGCCCGGCTGTAAAAACTGCGGCGGCTGCATACCTGCACCGACGCCGGCAGGTGTACCTGTCGCAATGACATCACCCGGTACGAGTGTCACATATTTAGAAATCTCTGCAATCAGCTCATCAATTTTAAGCACCATATCCTGTGTTGACCCGTCCTGACGGATTTCATCGTTCACTTTAGTAACGATTGATGTTTTTTCAGGTGCCGGCAGTTCATCCTTAGTAACGATAAACGGTCCCATCGGGCAGCTGCCTTTTAAGCTTTTAGATAAGAATGCCTGTGCATGCTGTTTCTGCAGATCTCTTGCTGTAATATCATTGATGATTGTATAGCCGTAAATATGATCAAGTGCCATGTGGCTCGGGATTTTTTCACCACGTTTACCAATCACAACACCGAGCTCACCTTCATAATCAAGTGAAGACGTAATGTCCTGATGATTCGGGATTGTTGCCTCATCACCGACAAGACTTGTTGTTGCTTTTGTAAATACATATAAGTTATCGACGCTGTTATTTAATTCCTCAGCATGCTTCTGATAGTTACGCCCGAGCGCAATCACATTATTCGGCGGTGTCACAGGAGCTTCAAATTTAATATCGGCAAACGGTGCTTTATATTTTCCTGCATCCCCTGCCTGCTCTGCTTTCTCCACAATTTTTCTTACGATCTCTTGAAAATCCAAAGTATTGTATTTCTGTATTCCTTCAAGTAAAGTTTTAGGATAATCCGCATCTTCGCCAAATTTCTTAAATAACTTCGGCAGAATCCACGCACTTTCTTCTCTCTTTACCTTAACACCATATTCTGTTTTACCTTCATATTCAAAAGTCAAAAATTTCATGGATTTCGCTCCTTATTATATTCTTTTAATCATTATAACAAACATCCAATGATATGTTTATTTTATTCTGTTTATTACAACAATATCTTCAAGTGATTTAATATTAAAGCGCTGAATTAAATTCATGATGACCACTACTGCCAGATAAATGACAAAAGCAGCACCTGTCACCGCTGCGATTGACAGCTCACCGTATAAGCTGAATCCGATACCGTAAGATAAAAACATCATTACGATATTAAATAGTACATAGGCTGTCAGTGCATGCCGGCCTGTATCCGACAAAATTTTCACGAGCTTCTCCGGCAGGAACAATCCCGCCATCAATAAAACAAGATATATCCCTGCTGCCAGCAGTCCGCCGCCGATTACTTCACCGACTGTAAATATACTGCTTGAACCGAGAGATACGACCTGCAGCAGTTTAATTGTAATACCGCCCCCAAGTACTACGAGAGCAAGAAACGTCATCATACCGATGTTCTTTTGTATATACTTCAGCACACTGAAGCGGTACATCGTAATACCGAGCAGTGTATACGGCAGAATTGAAATGACATTATTATAAATTCCCGGCCACAGACTGTCACGCATCACTTCAAGATTGATGCCGACCATTGCCAGATAATCACTGCTTCTAAAGACGCTTGAAAACTCATTGACCTCCTGGATGTTTGTGTATATCTGATCATCCAGACTGCTGTTAATCAGAAGTTCGAAGAAGCCGTTTACCATAATATGAATGAGCATCAAAACCGCAAACGATGCGAGAACCACCCATCTGTTCACTTTCAGGAATAAACACCCGATGATGGTCACCAGTGCAATGACCGGTAGTGTGTCATAGCCGAAAACAAGTATTGACTGGACAACGCCGATAATCATTACGCTGGCCATTGTTAAAACTGCTGATTTTGTACCATATGCATCGAGACTGCTGATGAGACTGCCCAGTATCATGGCGGCAAGCGGAACTCCGACACCGCCTGAAAACAGATTAAATATTTGAAAATGATTCAGCTCACTGCCCTGAAAATACTCATAAGGATTTAAATGTTCATACGGCAGTAAAAAATATAACGCATTCATCAAAAAGATAAATATCAGTGCAGCACCAAGTGTAAAAAAAATATTGATTTGATCTTTATTCAACTTCAATCGCTCCATAATCAAAGAAATATAGGTATACTTTAACATCTTTTTGTAAAGCTTTCTCTGCAGAACGCTTATAAATATCCATCTGGGTGTAATAACGGTTCAATAAATCGTCACGTGTCAGCTGTCTTTCTTTCACCTTATCCGTCTTATAATCAATAATCACGTAGTTTCCGTCTACTTCAATGAGACAGTCCATGATTCCCTGGACGATCTGATCATCATAATCCGAATAGCCGATTGCTTTTTGATTCATGATAAACGGAATTTCAGTGTGTACATTCTCAGCCCGGCCGAGCAGCTCACGCATCTCCGGATGACTGATAAACCGGTCAATGTTTTCAAGCATTTTTAAAATATGTGTTTCTGTAATAAATGCCTCGTCCTTCATCTTGCCGCGTACGAGCATTTCTAAATATTTCTTCTGTTCGTCATCGTCCATTTTCATGAGGATTTCAAAGTGGTTCACGACATGTACCATCACCGCATGCATTAAAGTACCGAACACCGGTGCATCCACTGTTTCATTCATAAAGTTCGGTTCTCTCAAATTCGGTTCCCTGTCATGCCTGATGACGTAACTGTCGTCAGGCACCGGTTCATTTTTACGTTTGATTTCCGACACAGACTCTTTATGGACCACTTCAGTATCTTCTTTATGGGCATACTGATATGTTAAACTCTCTTCAATCCATTCATTCCGGTCAACCTGAACCTCCTGTATGTCCTGGAGTGTGTGATGATGATATGAGACTGACTCAGGCTCTTCAAGCTCACTGATTTCCTTAACGGTGAACACATTATTCTCTGTCTGATTCAAATGCATCAAAACCGGCAGAATTAAATCCTGGACATTCGTAATGTTCAGCCGGTCATCTGTCAGTATCATGCCGCCCTCATATTTGAATTTTTCCTTATATTCACCCTTAAATACAAACGGCATAATCAACTGATCAACCGCACGTGTCATCGCAACATATATCAGCCGCATCTCCTCTGAAATCATTTCTTTTTTAATTTCATTTGAAACTGCAGACGCATGAATACTCGGAAGTACCGCTTCAACATCCGGCAGATAACGCTTAAAGGCAATGCCTGAGTCCGGGTGCACAATGACTCTGCTTCTTAAATCACTTAAATTTAAGTTCCGGTACAAACCGGCATAAATGACATACTTAAACTCAAGTCCTTTCGATGCATGAATGGTCATCACACGGAGGGTATCATCTTCTTCTGTCACTGTATTCTCTTCACCGAAATCCTGGCCGTCCTCAATCATCTGACGGATGAAGGAAATAAATTCATACAGTGAAATATGCGACATACCTTCAAATTCAAGCGCTTTTTCAACGAGACCATTTAAATTGGCACGTCTTGAAATACCGCCCGGCAGTCCTGAGAAGTATTCGAGCAGATTAAATTCATAAAAAATATCATCAATCAGCTGCGGTACACTTAAGTATCTTGCTCTATTGACAAGAAGTGCGAGTGCCTCTTCAAATGTACGGATGGCATCTTTGACAGAATCGTCACCCTCATACTCCTTCATCGCCTCATACAAATATACACTGTCTCCAGAGCTTCTGATTTTTGCGATATCATCTTCCGTAAAATCAAACATCGGCAGCCGCATCATGCCTGTTAAATGGTCATCCTGAAGCGGGTTATCAATCACAGATAAAATACTCAGCATCGTCCTTATTTCAAGAGTGTCAAGGTAGCCGGAACGGTTATTTACGTACACAGGAAGATCCGCTTCACTGAGCAGCTTTCTGTATGTCTCATTGTCTCTCGAATTCCTCGTGAGAATCACAATGTCGTTGTAATCGGCACCTTTTCTGACTTTATCCTTAATCTCACGGACAATATGACGGATTTCAGCATTGTCACCCAGTGTATCTGTCTCTTCAATAATATGAATTTCCTGAAGCAGCGGTTCCTCATTTAAATAATTCCCCTGAACGAGCTGATGGTTTTCATCATAAACAATCTCGCCTACTTCCTCATCCATCATGCGTTCAAACAACCTGTTCGTTAAGGACAGTACTTCCCCTCTTGAACGGAAGTTATGATTCAAATTGATTAACCTGCCGGAATTACTTCCTGAGAACCGTTTCGATTTTTCAATAAAGAGCGACGGGTCCGCCTGTCTGAATTTATAAATCGACTGCTTCACATCACCCACCATAAACAAGTTCCCGTCAGACTCACCGCCGGTCTTAAGAGATGTAATAATTGCCTCCTGCACCCGGTTGATATCCTGATATTCGTCAATCATGATTTCCTTAAACTGTTCCTGATACTCTTTTTTCTGTGCGCCGTCATCCGCATTTAAAATTTCAAGCGCGTAATGTTCATAATCCGAAAAATCCATTTCATTGCGTTCAAGTTTCTGACGCCTGAATGAAGTGAGGACTTCCTGTGCGATGTCGACCAGTACATTATTCATACCGTTCATCGGGGACAGTTCCTGCCGCACCGCTTCAAGGTCATACTGTTTCATGCCGTATATATCTTCATAACGCTTCTTCACCCGGGCATGGACATTTTTCAACGCTTCTTTTTCTTCTTCATCCGCAACTTTTTTATAAAAATTGTGACGACCGTCTTTTAAATTAAACGGTGTCAGCTGAAACATTTCCTGCTGCCGGTTTTTCATCACTGCATTTTCTACAGAACGTTCCAATGACTGAAGCGCATCAAAGGCGTCTCTGACTTGAGTTTCTTTAATCTCTTCATGCGTCACTGTGTGATACATCGCCTTCAGTGTACCGAGATCCTTAGTCAGTGCAGAGAGCTTATTTGAAAGCATATGATTATAGTTGTTCAGTATTTCAAGGAGTCTTTCATCATTAATATACTGGTCTTTATTCCGCTCCAAAAACTGTTTTGGATCCGGACTCGCAACCGCAGTGTAGTATAAATTTCTGATTTCAGCTGTCATACCGTCATTACTTTTATCACTGGACAGCATCTTACTCAGCTGATGGAAGGTCTCATCGTCTGATTTATAATAGGACTCAAGTGTATTATTAATCGTATAATCCAGGCGGATTTTCATTTCTACATCACTGAGTGTTCTCATGTCGGGAGAAACACCGATGGCATTGTAATGCATTTTAATCAAATACAGACAGAAGCTGTGCAGCGTTGAAATATGGGCCTCTTTTAAATTGATGATTTCCTCATAAAGTCTCGGCTCTTTCGTTTCATCAAATTTCTGCCTTAAAGCACGTTCAATTTTATCTTTCATATCACGGGCACTGGCATTCGTAAACGTGGATACGAGTACCTCGTCGATCCGGTATTCACCGTTCACAATCTTCTGGATAATCCGTTCAACAAGGACAGTCGTCTTACCGCTTCCCGCTGCTGCCGCGACAAGTATATCCGAGCCCTTCGCATCAATAGCTTCTCTTTGTTTAGGCGTCCACTGGACCATGACTCAGCACCTCCTGTTCGAATTTCGCAATGTCATCCTCAGTTAAATCATCTGTTGTAATGTCTTCTCTGTTCATCAGAATATCAATCTGGCAGGCCGCTTTAAAGTCACAGAAGCTGCACGGCAGCTGTCCGGTTTTCGATGCCTTTGGATTGACCTGATTCATCCCTCTGTATATATCGTCCGCCGCCTGTTTATACTGATTCAGTACATATTCACTGTAGGCTTTAAACAGCGCAGGAGAAAAATACCTGCCTTTTGTCCGTGAGTTTATTTTACCTGCTTTCGATACAGTCACCGGATAATACGTGCTGTAGCTCCTAAGGTCATCGAATCCCGAGAGCATCCCGGTCAGTCCGACAGAAGTCTCATCAATCTGTCCGTCGTAATCTTCATTTTCATTAATGAAGGCACCGTCCGGACGCATTGCCTTTAACCGCTCCTTTTCAGCTGTATCAAGATTGTCTTCACTGTCTACAGAGAGCACCGGATCTTTCACCGGGAAAAACAGCATACTGTTCGGCTTCACTTCACCGTCAAACAGCATTTCGCCGTTTTCAAGCAGTACATGCATATACGTAATCATCTGAAGCTCAAGTCCGTTCAAAATACCCGATTTTGACAGTTTCCGGTCACTGGATTTGTAATCAATCAAGTTCAGGTAAGACGCACCATTCACTTCATAGGCATCAATTCTGTCAATCTTACCCCGGAGCAGAATTTCTCTGCCGGCATCACTCGTCAATTTCAATTCTCCGAGCTGGTCCTTCTCACTGCCGAACTTCAGCTCGACATAACTGATTTTATAGTCGCCGTTCTTTTCAATATCTTTCATGAATAAAAGGACACGGCTGACGGCATCCTTTGCCCTGTTCTTAAGTGAACGGTAATAGCCGGTATGGTCAAAAATTCCGTGCTGGATAATCTGTGCTTCCTTCTCAACAGATTCACTCACTGCATTCTTAATAACTTCATCTTCATGAATCAGTGTTCTGCCGAGAGTAATGACCACATCTTCAAGGACATTGTGATATAAATTCCCGAGTTCAAGCGGTGCCACCTGATAGGGCACCCTCACGTTTAACTTGAGACCGTAATTTGCAAAATGCTGAAACTGACATCTGAAAAATGATTCAAAGCGGGACACACTCGCATGAATCGGCGTACCGTATAAAGATTCTGCTGTCTCCTGTGATATACTGCGGGCTTTATTATCATATGTTAAATGTCGGTTTAAACGATCAATCATGTTTAAATACTTTGTCCGGTCAAGCACCTGATAAATACTGATCCACACTCTGAACTCCGGATATTCACTGAGTTCTTTTAAACTTCTCTGTGTGGTATGCAGCAGTTCTCTGATTTTCAAATGTATTGTATGTTCCATACTGCCGGCAGAAGACACAAGACGCATTGGTTCGAAGCGGTCAAAGTGTGCTGTCTTTTTAAAGACCGTATTCCGTTCAGGATGTGACTCCCCGGGGAGAATCTCCATTACGAACGGGCTGATTTTAGTCACTTCACCGTTTGTCAGTGTATTTGCGTAACTGATATATAAAGATGTCACCGCCCGCGTAATTCCCATGTAAAATACAAACCGCTCATCCTGTGCAAGTACTTTTGCGCTCGGTGACAGGATAATATCAGACTCCTGAAGCAGGTTTTTCTCCCTGTCCGCAATCAGCGCACTGCTTCTTGTTTCCCTCGGCATCATATTTCTGTTCATACCGATTAAAAATATATGCTTCTTATTTTCAAGTTTCGCGAGATCCAGAGACCCGATAAAAACCTGGTCAATCGTTGACGGCAGCAGATTAAACTCTGCATTTTTCAAACCGTCAATCATCGTTTCGTAAAATGTTTTAAATGTCGTTGTCTCATCTTTAAATACGAGGTAGGCATCATCCAAGAGACGGATAAATAAATGATATACCTGCTCTGTTTCGTCTCTTTTGATGATGTCACGGTGCGCTTCAAGGTGTTTAATCTCTTCATACACCTTCTCCTGTACACCCGCTTCAGAGATGAAACGGTAAATGAGTGTGATGTAGGACTTTACGTCTGATACTTCATCGAAAGACTGATACAAATCCGACAGCCGGTGGAGAATATCATTTTTAAATTGAATCAGTTCTCCGGTCTGACTGCTGATGTCCCGCACTTCAATCTCGCCATCCGTATTTTTAACGAGCAGCTTTTTAAAATGATCGTCATTAAACAGCTGACTGCCGGACAGCCCGCGGGACAGTGCAAAATTCTCAAACTGATCAACCAGTATTTTCTGACTATCGGATGTCAAATAGCCTGTTTTCAGTACATTCATAAATGCCTTAAAATCAAATCTCTGCATATAACAATCAAGAACTGCGATGACGAACTGGACAAACGGATGTGTGTGCATGGCGATTTTCTGATCCATATGATAGGAAATCCTATAACGTCTGAACACACTGTCAATGACCGGACGGTAATTTGAATCCCTGTACATGATTCCGATATCACTGAGCCTTGCCCCGTCTTTCGTCAGCCGCTCAATTTCCCGCGCTACTTCCGTAATTTCTTCGAGAGCTGTCGGGGACTCCGTAATATGTACGCCTTCATAACGGTTGATTTCTTTACCCTCTGTAAAATATTCTTCAAGCTGGACCATACCGATTTTTGATGAACGCCGGTAAGTATCTTCAAATACTTCAATCTGCACGCTGTCCTCACCTGAAATCATCTTAAAACGCTCGATGACTGCATCTGTTTTTCTGAACAGCGCTTTATTCTCACCCTTATGTGTCAGAAGCACTGTCAGCGACTTCACCCGTTCCGATAAAACATACAGAAGCTGAAATTCACTTTCCGTAAAGTTATGAAAGCCATCCACATAAATGACCGCATCTTTTAATGCGTGAATATCATCGTTTTCATGGAGCATGTTAATGAAATGATCCATCAACGAAACATCTTCAATGTTCTCCTGATTAAGCAGCTTCTGCCATGCTTCATAAATGAGTGCGAGATCATGAAACTTATCTCTGTCACGGGACGTACTGCCTTTAATTTTAAACAGACTGTCCACTGTCACCTGATATGCTCTGAACTCCTTCAGCATATCAAGTATTTTTTTTGAAAATTTAATGTAGGCACTTGAATCACGATAGTACTGTAACTCATCTTTTAACGTGTGAAGCAGCTTATGAATCAGCATGACATGACCGCTGTCACTTAATGTTTCACGATTTGAAGTGCCGGTTTCGTTGAATACATGCCACATGAAACGCTGAAAACTGAACACCCCTGTTCTGAGACTCCCGACTCTGCCGGTGTCAGATGTTTCAGTAATAATCTTTTCATACTGGAGCGTATTCTGTGTCGGCGTCAATATATATATATTCGAACCGAGCGGATTTTCATCAGTCAAACGGTCGATTTCATTAAACATCCGTTCGGTTTTCCCGGTACCGCTTTGGCCTGTCCATATATTAATCATTGAATTGTCCCCCTAATATTAAAAAAGCACCCCGGAAGGATGCTTATCAGTCAAAGTTAACTGCTATTTCATTAAACGGCCAGTAACGCAGCTGAACCTTGCCGATGACTTCTTCTTCATCAACCAGTCCAAAATCTCTGCTGTCCCGGCTCACTGGTCTGTTATCTCCAAGCACAAGGAGTTTACCCTCAGGAATTTCATCCACACCGACTTCACTGTCATCTCCGCTGCCGGACGGCAGGTCACTCAATATGAAGTTATCCAGATATGAATCTCCTGTATGTGCAACATAATCCTGGTTCACGGCTTCACCATTGACATACACCTGCTTGTCAATCATTTCAACGGTATCCCCTGCTTCACCGATCACCCGCTTCACATACGCAGGACCTGCTGCCGAATTAAAGACAATCAAATCATCCATATCATATCCGTTAAAGTTATCTATAAACTTATTGACGATTACACGGTCGCCGTCTTCCAGTGTCGGATCCATACTTTCACCGTCCACTGTAAATGAGACGAATAAAAAAGTACGTATGGCAAAAATTAGTACGACCGCAATAACAATCGCCACAAGCCACTCCACTATCTCTTTTTTCACTAAATAACACCTCTAATTTTTAATTTTCCTGTTGATATAGCTCTGGTACCATTTCGAGAATAAATACAATAATACTAAAAATACTAAAGAGATAATCAAGCGTACCGGAGATTCAAAAAATGATGTCACATCATGTCCGACAAATGACATCGATAATATCATAATCAGTTTTGCCGCAATCAATATCAGTAAATACGCCTTTTTCTTAATGTTCGACAGGGCGGCAACCACATTAACAACCGCAGTCGGTGTAAAAGGCAGCGCCAGAAATATAAACATTAAAGAGAATCCGCGTTCATCAATGAATTTTAACAGTCTCTGAAGTTTTTCATGTTTCATAATATATCTTTGCGCCCGTGCTCTGAAAAAATACCTGATTACTAAAAACACCAGATAACTTCCAAGAACTGTTCCGCCGTAACTGATTAAAAAACCAACAATAATACCGAAAGAGTTGATATTAATCACTACAATCGCAAACAGAGGCAGAATCGGCAGAAACGCTTCAAGCACAACAAGCAAAAGACCCGTAATGATACCAAGATCACCAAACTGCTCAAACAAATATTCCAAACCTTCACGGGTGGTTAATAATTCAATCAATCGCTCCAATAATCATAACCTCACAATAATATATAAGGCTATATTTTAATTAAAAAATATAGCCCAGCATTAATATTATTATATAGTTTTTACTTTAATCTGTCATTTAATTGTTCTCTTAAGTCTTCAAAGCCCGCCTTACCGAGAAGTGCAAACATGTTTTTCTTGTATGCTTCAACTCCCGGCTGGTTGAACGGATTGACTCCGAGAAGATAACCGCTTAACGCACATGCGATTTCAAAATAATATACCAGGTAGCCGAAAGTATAACTGTCGAACTTAGGAATCTTCACAACCATATTCGGAACCCCGCCGTCTACATGTGCAAGAATCGTTCCCTGCATTGCTTTTTTATTCACTTCGTCCACTGATGTGCCGACAAGATAATTCAACCCGTCAAGGTCCAGATCATCCTTCTCAATGTTCGCGTCACTGAGCGGTGTCTCCACTTCAATCACAGTTTCCATCAGGCTCCTTTTACCTTCCTGAATATACTGCCCGAGGGAATGAAGATCTGTGGTGAAGTTCGCGCTGTGCGGCAGGATACCTTTGTTGTCTTTCCCTTCACTTTCACCATAAAGCTGTTTCCACCATTCACCGAAATATTGAAGACGGTCATCGTAGTTGACCAGCATTTCAACGTCAAAGCCTTTTCTGTGCAGGATATTTCTCGTAACAGCATACTGGTACGCCGGATTTTTATCAAGTTCCGGCTCATTTAAATCATCCTGTGCACTTTTGGCACCCTTCATCATCTCGTCAATATCAATATCAGCTGCAGCAATCGGCAGAAGCCCCACTGCAGTCAGCACAGAATAACGCCCGCCGACATCATCCGGCACCACAAACATCTCGTAACCTTTGTCACGCCCGAGCTGATTCAAGGCACCCTTTTCTTTATCCGTTGTAACATAAATACGGTCTGTCGGGTCTTCATATTTTTCTTCAATCAGCTGCTTGAAGATACGGAAAGCCACTGCAGGTTCTGTCGTCGTGCCTGACTTACTGATGACATTGATTGAAAAATCTTTATCCGAGAGATAATTTTTAAGTTCATTGATGTAATGACTGGATAAATGATGTCCGACAAAGATAACCTCAGGCACACCTTTATCATTTTTAAATTTAGGGGTTAACATTTCAAGTGCCGCCTTCGCCCCGAGATACGAGCCGCCAATGCCGATGACAACTAAAACTTCAGAATCATTTTTAATTTTCGCAGCCGCTTTCTTAATGCGTGCGAATTCTTCACGGTCGTAATTTTCAAGAAGGTCCACCCATCCTAAAAAGTCACTGCCCGCACCGGTTTTGTCATGAATCATCTGATGCGCCGTATTTACAAATGGCGAAAGTACTGAAAGTTCGTCTTCACTTAAAAAAGATTTTGTGTTGCTGTAATCAAAAGTTACATGTGTCATCTTTAAATATCCTCCATTAAATCGATTAAGTTCATATCTATTGTAGTGAATGTTACCGTCAAATATCAACTATATCATCAAAATGTCATTAAGAAGTTGTTTTTTCGGGGATGAGGTGCTTAATATCATCAAACTTCTTTTGATGTAGTAAATCAACAATTTTACTGCCGACAATCACACCGTCCGTATGACGGGACAATTTCTCCGCCATCTCCCGGCTCGATACACCAAAGCCTGCACAGACCGGGACATCCGACACAGATTTAATTTTTTCCAAAAGTGCGTAAGTATCTTCACCGTACTCCACACGACCGCCGGTCGTCCCCTTCACTGTCACTGCGTAAATAAAGCCCTCGGCATCTTTCGTTAAAGTCTTTATACGTTCTTCGTCGCTGGTCAGAGTAATCAGTCTGATGAGCGCAATATCCGCATCTGTTAAATAATCCTTGATTTCATCTTCTTCTTCATACGGCACATCGGGGATGATAACACCGCTGACGCCCGCTTCAGCCGCTTCTTTTGAAAACGCCTCATAGCCGAGTGTCAGAAGCGGATTAATGTAAGTCATAATTACGAGCGGCACGTGCACTTCGTCTTTGATTTCTTTTAACTGATTCAGGATATCTCTTAACGAGACATTGTCGGAAAGTGCACGGAGCGCCGCCTCCTGTATCACAGGACCGTCTGCGACGGGATCTGAAAACGGAATGCCGATTTCAATCACATCCACTCCTGAATCCTGAAGCAGCTGAATCTGATTTTTCAGTTGATCGAGGCCGCCGTCACCACCCATAATGTAGGAAATAAATGCTTTATCATTATTTTTATTCAACCGGCTGAAAGTCTGTTTAATCTTTTCCTTACTCATCCGTTACGCCTCCTAATATACGCTTTACTTCGCTGACATCTTTATCACCGCGTCCTGACAGACACACGACGACAATTTCATCAGGAGATTTCTCTTTCGCAATCTTTACAGCTTCTGATACGGCATGAGAACTTTCAAGCGCCGGAATAATGCCTTCTTTCTGAGACAGAAGTTTAAATGCATCGAGCGCATCTGTGTCACTGCATGATACATAATTCACCCGGCCGATATCATGAAGATGGCTGTGTTCAGGTCCGATACCCGGATAATCCAGTCCCGCAGATACAGAATACGCCTCTTCTATCTGTCCATTATCATCCTGGAGGAGATGCATTTTCGCACCGTGCAGAATACCGACACGGCCTTTTGCGATAGATGCTGCATATAATGAATCAAGCCCTTTTCCTGCAGCTTCCACTCCAACGAGCTCAACACTTTCATCTTCAATAAATGGATAAAACATTCCCATCGCATTGCTGCCGCCGCCGATACATGCCACTACAGTATCCGGCAGACGCCCTTCAAATGCAGTAATCTGTGACTTTGTTTCACTGCCGATGACACTTTGAAAGTCTCTGACAATCTGCGGAAATGGATGTGGTCCCAGTACCGAACCGAGAATATAATGCGTATCATCTACATTCGCCACCCAGTAGCGGAGCGTTTCATTGACCGCATCTTTGAGTGTACCGCGTCCCTGGTCAACGCTGACAACTTTTGCGCCGAGCAGTTCCATTCTGAATACATTCAATTCCTGACGTCTCACATCTTCTTTACCCATAAAAATAATACATTCCATACCGAGATTGGCACAAATTGTCGCAGTCGCGACACCATGCTGTCCCGCACCGGTTTCTGCAATAATTCTTTTTTTACCCATGCGCTTCGCAAGAAGTCCCTGGCCGACTGTATTATTAATTTTGTGTGCACCGGTGTGATTTAAGTCTTCACGCTTTAAATAAATTTTTGCACCGCCGACATGTTTTGTTAAACTGTTCGCATAGTAAAGTGGCGTTTCACGGCCGACATACTGCTTTAAATAAACATCCAGCTCCTCCTGAAACTGAGGGTCTTTCAATGCTTTTTTATATTCGTCCTCAAGTTCTTTTAGTGCACCGATTAATGTTTCAGGTACAAATTTACCGCCGTACACACCGTACTTCCCTTTTTCATCGGGGAAATTATACGATACTCCCATTTATATCTCTCCTTTAGCTTCTTCAATGAATCTTTTAATTTTCACAGGATCTTTTACACCGTCAGTTTCCACTCCGCTTGAAGTATCCACAAGGGCAGGACATGCCTTTACAACTGCTCCCCGGACATTATTCTCATTGAGGCCGCCGGCAAGCGCAAAACGACTTTGATCCACTGCATCAAAATCAATCTCTGCCCAGTCAAACACCCTTCCGCTGCCGCCGTAATACTTCTCTCTCGGACTGTCGATTAAAATGAAATCCGCCGGATAGCTGAATTTTTCTTCATATGACAATTCTGAATTGCTTGGAAACGCCTTGATTACTTTATGGTTTAAGCGTTCCGTAAATGCTTTTGTTTCATCACCGTGCAGCTGAATGTAATCAAGCGGTACGGTTTTAAGAATCTCCGCCAGTTCCGCTTTTGAAGGATTCACAAAAACACCGACCGTCTTTGTACCGTACAGACTGACACTGCCGAGAATTTCTTTAACAGTTTCTGCAGTCACCTGGCGCTTACTCGGTGCAAAAACAAACCCGATAAAGTCAGCGCCGTATTTCACGGCATTATTAACGTCTTCAATGGTTTTCATTCCGCATATTTTTACTTTAGTCATGTTTTGCCACCTTCAATTTTCGGATGACTTCAGCTGGTGTATTGTCACGCATCAATGTTTCTCCGACTAGAAGACAGCCGGCACCCGCTTTCGACATACGGACGGCATCGGATTCTGTCTTAATGCCGCTCTCCCCGATAAATAAGATACCCGGATGATTGTATTTTTCGAGCAGCGTTTCAGTCGTTTTTAAGTCAACTTCGAACGTTTTTAAGTTACGGTTGTTGATTCCGATAATTTCAGGTTGAAGCTTCAGCGCACGTTTCATCTCTTCTTCATCATGAACCTCTACAATACATTCAAGATTCAATTCGGATGCATAGTCATAAAGTGACTTCATCTCTTCATCCGAAAGAATTGCTGCTATCAAAAGGATAATATCTGCACCGTGATTATAGGCTTTTGCAATCTGCCTTTGATCGATGATGAAATCTTTATTTAAAACCGGTACATCGACTGCCTGCTTTACCGCCTGCAAGTCATCGAGCGAGCCTTTAAAATAATCCGTCTCAGTCAGCACGCTGATGGCAGTTGTTCCGCCCGACACATACTGTTCTGCCTGAAATACGGGTGAGATTCCCGGGTTGATATCGCCTTTTGAAGGTGACGCTCGTTTAATTTCACTGATGATACCGAGTGTTCCGTCCGCTTCTGCCTTTACTTTAAAAGGGACGGGTGTCCGTTCAATGGTTTTAATCTCCTCAGGATATGATTCAAGCTGTCTTTTTTTCACTTCTACTATATCATCTAAAATCGTCATTGCACCGGCTCCTTTGTGTATTCAATCAGTAAATCAAGTTTCTCTTTTGCTTTTCCGGATTCAATACTCTCTTTTGCGAGTATGATTCCTTCTTTAATCGTCGCCGTCTTCTCCGCTACAAATAATGCGATACCTGCATTTAATATCACTGTATCTTTTTGTGCCGGAGTGGCTTTATTTTCAAGTATATTCAAAAGAATGTCTCTGTTCGTTTCACCGTCTCCGCCTCTTAAATCTTCAATACTGTATGAAGAAAGTCCGAGATCCTTCGGGGATAATACTGTTGACTCGACGTTGCCGTCTTTTAAGACAGCAATATGATTTTCACCTGATAAATTGGCTTCATCCATGTAGCCTGCCCCGTTCACCACCACCGCCCTTTTACGGCCGAGTGCATTTAATACTTCAGCCATCGTTTCCACCTGACTGCGCTTGTATACACCAAGATACTGATAATCCAGATTGACCGGATTGATTAACGGGCCGATCATATTAAAAATCGTCGGTACGGATAAATCCTTTCTCACTTTCATAATCTGTTTAATCTTCGGATGAACCTGTGGTGCGAATAAAAAGCAAACACCGATATCATTTAACTGCTTTTCGACTTTTTCCGGAAAGTAATCTATTTTAATGCCAAGTGCTGTCAGTACATCAGAAGAACCGGTTAAACTCGTCACACTCTTATTCCCGTGTTTCGCAATTTTTACACCAGCTCCCGCAATCACAAAAGCAGATGTTGTCGAGATATTGAAACTGCCTGAACCATCTCCGCCGGTGCCGCAGTTATCAATTACGCCTTCAATATGGTCGGGCAGTGATGCTGCGTGACTCTTCAATACTGAAACAAGCGCTGTAATTTCCTCCACCGTCTCCCCCTTATTTTTGAGGCCGGTAAGAAGCGATGCGATTTCACTGTCCGACGCACCGCCGTTCAGCACAATATCAAATGCCTGGTACATTTCATCATATGTTAAATCTTCTTTTTGCGATACTTTAATAATATATGGGTACACTGTGTCTTCAACTGTATCTGTAATTGATTGAATCATTGTTCATTCCTCCAAAATTTTGTAATAAAAAACGCCCTCCATCAGCCGTATCGACTCATGGAGGACGGAAATCCGCGGTGCCACCTCTATTAGATAAACATGATGTTTATCTCACTTTACACGTTGATAACGGTACGCCGCCGTCACTTATACTACAGGCCCATTCCAATCATACCTGTGTACCGCGTCTCAGTTTCACGGCTCCCTGTCACACTGGTGTATCATTGTACTTACTCTGTAAAAGTGTCTTATTTAATTAAAAAACTCCCCATCCTGCTCTATAAATTATAGAAAGGACGGGGAGCCGCGGTGCCACCTTTATTGAATGCATAAATATATGCTTTCCACTCTGCTTTGTCTACAGCAGTATAATCTGCTGAAAGCCCGAATAACGCCGGTTAAACGCCGGAACACTAAATCCCGGTTCATATCGAAGTCCATTCACTTGAAAGATTGCATGAGTTCCCACCAGCCACTCATTCTCTGTAACCAATCAAACAGCTACTCTTCTTCGAAAAATCATATTTATAATGAATTGTTATTTATAATAGTACACTTCTTTTAATAATGCAACCCTTAATTACACTAAAAATTCAAATAATTAAGTGAATGATGGTGTTGAAAGAGTTTTGTGTGATTCATTTCTTTGATTACCTCCGAAACTCCCGCATTGACCCACTCAGTTTTCTGAGCTCATCTCAAAAATTCAACACATTTAAAAACCGCACCCGGCAAAGTGGATGCGGCAGTTCAATATTCTACTGTTCCAAGCCAAGCGTTCTGTATACTTCTTCAGCAATGGCTCTTGCGCCTTCTTTGTCAGGATGAATACCGTCTCTGTCAAACCACTGACTGTTACCGAGTGATAACTGATGGATATCAATCAAATCAAAAGATCTGTCTGCTGCAATATCCTCCACAACCTGTACAATTTCATTAACGTTGCTGTCATCTATATGACCCTCTGCCTCAGGAATGTTAAATGCTTTCGGCGGGGTCATTAAATATATTCTTGTGTCCGGGTTATTGGATACATACGTATCTATCAGTGTTTCATATTCTTCCCTGAATTGTACCGGACCATTCCAGTTTATATTTTTTGAGTCATTCGTACCGAGCATTATTAAGGCGATATCCGGGTGGAATCTCAGACTTTCCTGGTATTCAGGACTATTGATATACGGGAGGTTGGCACTACTCATGGCTGTATGACTGCGGACGCCGTAATTTCGAACCCAGTAATCATTCCCGAGCATATGAGACAACATTACCGGATACGTCTCATCAGCTGACAGGCCTGAACCATAGGTGATACTGTCACCTACTGCCGCAATTTTTATATTCCCTTCATCATCAACCGCATTAACATCATGTCCCTCAGACATATTCCATTGGGCTGCTGCGTAATCAATAATAATGAATAATAGTATTGAAGCAGCCAGAGCTGTAAATAACCATTGTATTGATTTTCGTTTCATTACAGACCTCCTCGCATTGTATTATGAAAGTAATCGTATAATCATATCAGTTAAAAGTAAATATCTTTTTTCGGTCAATATAGTAAAATTTATGACACCTGTATTTTAAACGTATGAAAAGGAAGCTGATATTCACCAAGTCCCTTTTCCAGTTTTAGTTATAAATTCAAGCTGCTTACCCTTTACCGCCCATGAATGCCGGGTAATTGGTCATACCGCCGTCCACATATATTGTCGTTCCATGAATATAACTGGAAACGACGGATGCTAAAAACAATGCAACATTTGCGACCTGTTGAGGTGTTCCGATTTCTCTTGCAGGTATCATTTCTAAAGTTTCATCACGGGTTGCTGGATCAGAAAATTTTTCTTTAGTATGCTCGGTGACAACTGCTCCCGGTGAAATATTGTTAATACGTATACCGTACTGTGCATATTCCATAGACATGGTTTCCATCATCAGTTTGAGCCCGCCTTTACTCGCTGCATAATTTACATAATTCGGCCATGGAATAGTGTCATGAACACTGGAAGTATTTAGTATAATCCCCTTCTTGTCTTCTTTAAGGAACTGATTCACCGCTTCCCTTGCACCAATAAACGCACCCGTCAGATTAACATCCACCGCCTTGTTCCACTCTGCCAGTAACATCTTGTGTGACGGTATCGGTTTTTCAAAGCCGGCATTATTAATCATAATATCAAGTGTGCCGAACTGACCAACCGCCGTCTGAATCAGATTGACGACATCCTCTTCTACAGATACATCTCCCTGAACTTCAATCATCTCACCGCCGGCACTTTCAATAACTTCTCTTATTTCTCTCAGCTCATTACTATGATTATCAGAACGGTAATTCACCACAACTTTCGCCTTTTCTCTGCCGAATGATTCGGCAAAAGAACGGCCGATTCCGCTTGCACCTCCGGTAATAACAACTACTTTATCTTTCAAATCATCATACATTTTCAAGAAGACTCCTTTTTCTCGAATTTATTTCCATGTATACCCGCTCTCTCAGATTTTTTAAACATAAAAAAAACTGCACACCACCAGTGTGCAGTTTTCTGATTATTAAGCCCAACCTCTGTATCTCGCTGCTTCGGCTGTACGTTTTAGACCGATAATATACGCAGCTAAACGCATATCAATCTGTCTTTTTTCATGAAGATCATAAATTTCATTAAATGCTTTTTTAAGCTTCACTTCAAGTTTTTCATTCACTTCTTCTTCATCCCAGTAGTAGCCCTGGTTATTCTGTACCCACTCAAAATAGGATACAGTCACACCGCCTGCTGATGCAAGAACATCAGGTACGAGCAGTTTACCGTTTTCAGTGAGAATTTGTGTTGCTTCTTTAGTTGTCGGACCGTTTGCTGCTTCACAAATAATTTCCGCCTTAACTCTATCTGCATTTTCTTCAGTAATCTGGTTGGCAATTGCTGCAGGAATTAAAACATCACAGTCAAGTTCGAACAATTCTTTGTTGGAAAGAACATCATCAAATAAGTTTGTTACCATACCAAAGCTGTCACGACGGTCAAGAAGATAATCAATGTCAAGACCATCCGGATCATGAAGTGCACCATTCGCATCAGAAATGCCGACAATTTTAGCACCGCGGTCATAAAGAATTTTTGACAGGAAACTACCGGCATTACCGAAGCCCTGGATAACAATACGGACATCCTCAAATTTCATGCCGCGTTTTTCCATTGCCTGCTCAAGACAAAGAACAACACCCATTGCTGTCGCACGGTCACGCCCCTGGGAACCGCCGAGAACCAACGGCTTTCCAGTGATAAATCCCGGTGAATTAAATGCATCGAGCATACTGTACTCATCCATCATCCATGCCATAATCTGTGAGTTTGTAAACACGTCCGGTGCAGGAATATCTTTACTCGGACCAACGAACTGAGAAATCGCACGCACGTAACCTCTTGAGAGTCTCTCAACTTCCTCGATGCTCATTTCACGCGGATCACAGACGATACCGCCTTTGCCTCCGCCGTACGGAAGGTCAACAATACCTGCTTTTAACGTCATCCACATTGATAGTGCGACCACTTCTTCTTCGTTTACATCCGGGTGGAAACGCACACCGCCTTTAGTAGGACCAACTGCGTCATTATGCTGTGCACGATAGCCGGTAAACACTTTTACCGAGCCGTCGTCCATACGTATTGGAATACGTACTTTAAGCACTCTTAACGGTTCTTTAATCAACTCATACATTCCATCATCAAAACCCAGCTTTTCTAAAGCTTCATGGATTATCGCCTGAGTAGAAGTTACTAGATTAGTTTTATCTGACATTTATATCCGCCTCTTTTATGAAACTGTTTTCAATGTTAATTGTACCATATTAGAACGTTTTGAAAAGCTTATTTCTCTATGACTGACTTCACTTTTTCAATTGCCCAGTCAAGATCTTCTTTTTCGATAATAAGTGGTGGTGCGAAACGGATGACTGTGTCATGCGTTTCTTTACAGAGAATACCTTCTTCTTTCAGAGCTTCACAGTACGGACGTGCAGATTCATTCAGTTCTACACCGATGAATAAACCGCGTCCTCTGACTTCTTTGATTTTATCACTGTCGATTTTCTCTAATTCCGCCTTGAAATATTCTCCAAGTTCCTGGGAACGTTCAATTAAGTTTTCATCAATTAAAACATCAAGTGCTGCTTCAGACACTGCACATGCGAGTGGGTTCCCGCCAAATGTCGATCCGTGTGAACCTGTTGTAAAGACACTAAGAATATCTTCATCTGCAAGAACAACAGAAATCGGGAATACGCCGCCGCCGAGAGCTTTACCGAGAATATACATATCAGGTGTTACTTCATCCCAGTCTGTTGCGAATAATTTACCGGAACGGCCGAGACCTGCCTGGATTTCATCAGCAATAAACAATACATTGTTGTCATCACACACTTCTCTGACTGCTTTTAAGAAGCCCTGCGGTGGAATATTAATTCCTGCTTCACCTTGAATCGGCTCAAGCAGAACGGCTGCAGTATTTTCATTCACAGCTTCCTTAATCTGATCGATATCACCAAAATCAACAAGTTTAAAGCCGTCAACGAGCGGGCCGTAACCTCTTCTGTATTCTGCTTCTGAAGACATTGATACAGGTACAAGCGTTCTACCGTGGAAGTTTTGATTCATCACAATAATTTCTGCTTTGTTATCTTCAACGCCCTTAACATCATATGCCCAGCGGCGCGCAGCTTTTACTGCAGTTTCAACCGCTTCAGCACCAGTATTCATCGGCAGTGCCATATTTTTGCCTGAAAGCTTACAGATTTTTTCATACCATGGACCGAGGCGGTCTGAGTGGAATGCACGTGAAGTCAACGTTACACGGTCTGCCTGATCTTTTAATGCCTGAATGATTTTCGGGTGTCTGTGCCCCTGGTTCACTGCAGAATATGCACTCAGCATATCCATGTACTTGTTACCTTCCGGATCTGTTACCCATACACCTTCTGCTTCAGCGATAACAATCGGTAAAGGCAGATAGTTCGGAGCACCATATTGATTTGTCTGTTCAATAATTTCAGTTGATTTTGTCATAATATCTTCCCTTCTTAATTTAGATAAATATTTATTTTAAAAAACAGCAGGAATAAAGAAACCTGCCGTTTTTTATTTATACAATTTGATTATAGCATTTCTGAAGTTGTTTTACCCTGCATATGCAGAAGTAAGTAATCCGGGCCGCCTGCTTTAGAATCCGTACCAGACATTTTGAAGCCGCCGAATGCCTGATAACCAACAATTGCACCCGTACATCCGCGGTTGAAGTAAAGGTTTCCGACATGGAAATCTTCACGTGCCTGTTCAATATGGGCACGGTTTTTCGTGAGGACTGCACCAGTCAGACCATAATCAGTATCATTAGCAAATTCAATTGCCTGATCAAAGTTATCTGCTTTAGCAAAACCAACCACAGGACCGAAAATCTCTTCCTGCATGACACGGTCATTGTGCTTAAGTCCTGAGAATACAGTCGGATTCACAAAATGACCTGTTTCATTGTCAGTTGTTCCGCCGATTTCAAGCTTACCTTCCTGTTTACCGATTTCAATGTACTTCTCAATTTTTTCTAATGATGCATCATCAATGACAGGACCCATATAAATATCCGATTCAGGGTTTCCGACAGTCAAATCTTTAGTTTTGGCAACTACTTTTTCAAGAAGCTCATCATGAATGTCCGAAAGTGCAATCACTCGTGAACATGCAGAACATTTCTGTCCGCTGAAACCAAATGCAGATTTAACAATTGAATCTGCCGCAAGTTCCAAATCTGCATCAGAGTCTACAACAATTGTGTCTTTACCACCCATTTCAGCAATGACACGCTTTAAGTTCACCTGACCGTCCTGTACTTTGGCAGCTTTTTCATAAATGCTGACACCGACATCTCTTGAACCTGTGAAAGAAATAAATGCAGTATCTTTGTGCTCCACAAGATAATCGCCGATATCTCTTGAAGATCCCGGAATAAAGTTCACAACGCCTGCAGGCATCCCTGCTTCTTCCAGCACTTCGATAAATTTATACGCTACAATCGGTGTTCTTGAAGAAGGTTTCAACAATACTGTGTTTCCAGTTACAAGTGCTGCTGCAGTTGTACCGGCCATGATTGCGAACGCAAAGTTCCATGGAGAGATAACAAGACCCACTCCTAAGGAGATGTAGTTGAACTGATTGTATTCACCAGGACGTGATTCAACATATGCACCATCTTTAAGCTCCAGTTGTTTACGACCGTAATATTCAAGGAAATCAATCGCTTCTGCTGTATCTGCATCAGCCTCATTCCATGGTTTACCTGCTTCTTTTACCAGTAATGCGGAAAATTCAAATTTACGTTTACGGATAATCGCAGCTGCCTTGAACAATACATCTGAACGAAATTCAAATGAATGCTTTCTCCATGTTTTAAATGTTTCTTTTGCCGCTTCCATCGCACGGTCTGCATCTTCTCTGCCCGCCTGTGACATATAACCGATTGTTTCTGATTTCTGCGCCGGATTATAAGACTCCAGCTTCTTTTCTGTATAAATTCTTTCACCATTTATAATTAATGGATATTCTTTGCCTAAATATTCACTGACTGTTTCCAGTCCTGAATCTAATTTTTTACGGTTTTCCTCTTTTGAGAAATCCGTGAACGGTTCATGTCTGTATGGTATCATTTTCTGATCCTCCTTGAATAATAAGAATGCTCTAACAAATATAATGCCTGTTTCCTGACACTTTTTCAAGCTTTATATTGAACTATTTCATTATCCTTTAATATAATCATCATGTCCATTTGAAACCGTATACAAATTATCGGATAATTATGTTTAAATCACATTCGACAATATAACAGCGAGTAGACTCTATTCATCTGAGTGCATAAAACGATGTATATATATTCGTTTAAAAAATAAATAAAAAAACCTGCATTTTTTATGCAGGTCTAACAAAAAAGCCGTTTTAAGTGCTTATTTACGCATCCGCGCCTTACCTTCTCGAATCCATTGAGGCAGCTTTTGCCTGATTGTCTCAAAACCATATTTCTCAGTTTCTTTAATCTGTTCAAGAACTGAGCGCCGGTCTCTTTTTCGTTCTTCATTTTTAAAATACTCATTGTCTTTTAAAGTGAAATTGAGTTTTCCGTCATTATCTACACTCAATATCTTCGCTTTTACAATTTGTCCTTTTGTTAAAAACTGATTAATATCATGAACGTAATCATTCATAATTTCTGAAATATGGATGAGCCCTTCCTGGTTATCAGGGGTCTTGACAAAAGCGCCGTAAGGCTGGATACCGGTTACCTTCACTTTAACGAACTGGTCTTTTCGGTATTTTTTTGTCACGGTATTACCCCACTTTTAAGACTAGTAATATACACATGCTATTTTACCATATCCTGAAGTGGAGTGCTATTTATTATGTACAAATACAACAGTTGTAAAAGTCAGTATATGATACAGCTTCTAATATCTGACTCTGACCGCCATTAGTACAACATTATTTGTGCCGGTCGTCGGAATTATCCTCTTCAAACTTTTTCATGACTTCTTCTTCAAAGTTTTTCATCTTCTGCTCCTGTGACTTCGAGTAGGAACGAATCCAGCGGAACACAAGATATGCCACCACAATACAAACTGCCAACGCGATAAACGCCGGAATGTATTCTGTTTTATCATCCGGGAAATATAGAAATTCCATCATGGTTAATCACTCACCTTTACGGATAGATTATAGCAAACTAATAAGTACTGTGACGCCTTAATAATGACCATTTTGTGAGCATTTTTTTACCATTTTTTTAATAAAACGCTTTTACATTTTCACAAAAAAAGCGCATACCCTTTTCCGGGCATGCGCCTTAATTATAATTATTTTGAAATTTCTATCGTATTAATCACGACATCTTCAACAGGCTTATCCTGTGCACCAGTCTCAACTTTTGAAATTTCATCTACAATATCGAGACCCTCAACGACATGCCCGAATACTGTATGACGCTGATCAAGCCAAGGTGTCCCGCCGTTTTCAGTGTATGCTTCTATGATTTCTTTCGGGTATCCTGCACCTTCAAGCTGACCGAGCATCTGTGCCGGTACTTCACTGAGCTGTACAATAAAGAACTGACTGCCGTTTGTTCCGGGACCTGCATTGGCCATAGACAATGCACCTTTTAAGTTGAATGCTTCTCTTGAAAATTCATCTTCAAATGAACCGCCCCAGATACTTTCACCGCCCATGCCGGTACCTGTAGGGTCTCCGCCCTGAATCATGAAATCTTTGATGACTCTATGGAAAATCTGGCCGTCATAGTAGCCGTTCTCTGCATGAGTTACAAAGTTCTCTACAGTTTTTGGTGCAATATCTTTGAATAACTTCACAGTGACATCACCGTGGTTTGTCTTGAATACTGCCTTTACTTCATTTTCACCAATATCTTTTGTCAACTGACGATAAGTCATAAAAAAGTCCTCCTAATAATTTCAAAAATTTCAATTCCAACACTGAAATTTTGTGATAATTTTGTGTCGAAATACGGTCTTCCAGTACATATTACTACATTAACTTGCAAAATATCAATTCTAATTCATTTATTTCAAAAGTTCATTGGTGTATAATTTTAGATATAATGTGCAAATTTTAATAAGGAGGAAAATCGTTTGACGTTAATACACCTTGCTGTATTGTTACCGTTAATTGCAGCGGTAATTATCGGTATACTCTATCATTATTATAAGAAAATTCATCTCGGTTGGTTTGTTTTACCAGTTCCACTTTTTATAGTTATCTATTTATTTACACTCATCCCAACCATCAGCCAATCCGGTGCAATTCATGAAACTCTTAATTTCATGCCGAGAATTGGTATTAATTTTGACATTTATGTTGACGGTCTCGGACTGTTATTTGCAATTTTAATTTCCGGCATAGGTGCATTAGTTGTCTTGTATTCCATAGGTTATCTGTCTCAAAAAGAGAACCTTGGAAATTTTTATGTGTACCTGTTAATTTTTATGACCGCAATGCTTGGTGTGGTCTTAAATGACAATGTCATCATGCTTTATCTATTTTGGGAACTGACTTCTATTTCAAGTTTCCTCTTAATCGCTTTCTGGCATAAAAAAGAACGTTCGCTGTACGGAGCACAAAAATCTATGCTCATCACAATGTTCGGCGGATTCTTGATGCTAGGCGGATTTATCACACTGTATACAATTACAGGGACTCTAAGTATCAGAGAGATGATTTCATCAATGCCGTTAATAGCGGACAGCTCTCTCGCGCCGCTTGCGATTATCCTGATACTGTTCGGTGCATTTACTAAATCTGCACAGTTCCCGTTTTATATCTGGCTTCCGGATGCAATGGAGGCACCGACGCCTGTCAGTGCATACCTTCACTCAGCAACTATGGTTAAAGCAGGACTTTATATTGTCGCCCGTTTTACACCGCTTTTTGCATTCTCAGAGCTTTGGGTATGGACAGTACTTCTTGTCGGCCTGTTTACTTTATTCTGGGCAGCATTCAATGCTGTTAAGCAGGATGACTTAAAAGGTGTTCTCGCCTTCTCAACAGTCTCCCAGCTCGGTTTAATCATGTCGCTTCTTGGTGCCGGTGCACTCGCTGTATCAACGGGTGCAGATGAAACACTGTTTACCATTGCAGTTGTTGCAGCTGTCTTCCATTTAATCAATCACGCAACATTTAAAGGTGCACTATTCATGCTTGTCGGTATTATCGACCATGAGACAGGCACAAGAAGCCTAAAAAAACTCGGCGGTCTCGCAGGCCTGATGCCTGTTTCAATGACCTTAACGATTATCACATCGCTTTCAATGGCAGGAATTCCACCGTTTAACGGTTTCCTCTCCAAAGAAATGTTTCTTGAAGCAATCATTGATTTAAGAGAGTCCGGCTTCAGTGCGATTGCAGATTTTCATATCTTGTTCCCGATTCTTGCAATTGTAGGAAGTATTTTTACTCTCGTCTATTCAATCATATTGTTCAGAGGTGTATTCTTCGGTAAGAGAACACATGATACACCAAAAGAACCGCATGAAGCACCGATGCTCATGCTCATCTCTCCGATAATCCTGACTGCTTTCGTCATCATTATCGGGCTCTGGCCGAATATTTTGTCACAGTCAATTATCGATCCTGCAGCAATGGGGATTTTAAATACGACTGAGGCACTTAACACAAACATCTATCATTGGCACGGATTTGATTCTCCTGCACTGTGGGCAACAGTTGCAATTATCTCATTCGGATTAATTATGTATATATTCCGCCATGCATGGATGCCTGTATATAAACTGCAGAGTGAAAATTTCACTTTAAACTATTTATATGATCAGGGACTTATCTATTCAAGTATCGGTGCAAAAAAATTAACCGACTCTTATATGACCGGCTATATCAGAACATACATTTTCTATATTTTCATCGGCTTCATCGCCCTGTCTGCCATTACATTCTACAATGCCGGACTTCGCTTTGATTTTTCAGATGTTGCGCCGGTTGGTATAGAAGACGTACTGATTGTGCTGATTATTATTGCAGCCACTATTACAATAATGTTTACGAAATCCAGACTTGTTACTATCGTGATGCTCAGTGCCATCGGATTTTCCGTATCTATTCTGTTCATCTTATTCCGCTCTGCGGACCTGGCATTAACTCAGCTTGCTGTTGAATCCATACTGACTATATTATTCCTGCTGTGCTTCTTCTATCTTCCGAAAAGAGCACGTCATGAAGAGCGTATGCGGTTTAAATTAAACAACTTCCTGATTTCGGCAGGTGTCGGACTGATTACAATCATTATCGGTCTTGCTGCATATTCCGACCGGATATTTGAATCGGTCAGTGAATATCATATTGAACATGTATATGATCTCGCGGCCGGCGGAAACATGGTTAACGTCATTCTTGTTGACTTCCGTGGGCTCGATACTTTATTTGAAACACTGGTATTTGGTATTGCCGGTCTCGGAATTTATGTTCTATTGAAATTCAGAGTAAACAGAAAGGGTGATAACGATGAAGAGCACACTTAAAAAAGCCGGATATAATAAAGTTCACAAACAGATGAATGACGTCTTTCTGCAGTTCACTGCTAAAGTGGTTTTCTTGATTATCATGATGTACTCAATCAATCTGTTTTTCGCCGGACACTATACGCCGGGAGGCGGCTTTGTCGGAGGACTCCTGTGTGCAGCGAGTATTATTCTTTTACTTGTTGCCTTTGACAGAAAAATTATTGGTGACATGTTAAAGGTAGACTTCAGAACGATCATTTATATCGGTCTTGCAATTGCAATTGTCGTTCCCGGACTTTTATTCCTGTTCGGTGAACCGTTCTTTACGCACCAGCACACTTATATTCACCTTCCTGTATTCGGTGAGATCCCGATTCATACGGCTATGTTTTTCGATTTAGGTGTGTACCTGACAGTTGCAGGTGCAACAGTTTTAATCATTATACTTTTAGCAGCTGGTGAATTAGGAGGCAAAAAATAGTAATGGAAATTATAATTATTATATTAGCCGGAATTTTAGTCGGTGCTTCTGTCTATCTGATGCTCTCAAAAAGTGTAATTAGAATTGTTGTGGGAACTAACATTTTGACCCACGCTATTCTCCTGATGGTTCTATCCATGGGACAGTTGAAACGCGGAAGTATCCCGGTATTAGAAGACGGTGTTGAAAGTTATGCAGACCCTCTGCCGCAGGCGATGCTTTTAACTGTTATTGTTATTTCATTTGCATTAACAGCCTACATGCTCGTTGTTGCCATCCGCACATATAAAGAACTCGGTACTGACAACGTAGAAGAGATGAAGGGGGTGCCTGAGGATGATTGATATATTATTAACACTTGGTTTTGTTATTCCGTTCTTTTTCGGTGTCGTCATGCTCTTTGTCGGCAGAAAAAAAATATTTGCACAGCGTATTATTGCTGCACTGACCAGTGTTCTAATGGTTCTTACAGGTTTAATTCTTGTCTATATGGTATATCATAACGGTGTACTTGCTACATCTATTGGTAACTGGGAAGCACCTTACGGAATAAATGTTGTAATCGATATGATTTCAGCGCTTCTCATTTTAACAACCTCACTGGTTACTTTGGCGGTTGTAATATACTCTTTCCAGACTATTGGAAAGGATCGCGAACGATACTATTATTATCCAATGGTTATGTTTATGATTTCAGGTGTAATCGGTGCATTTTCAACGGGTGACATATTTAATATGTTTGTTTTCTTTGAAGTCTTTTTACTGGCCTCATATGTTTTAATTACACTCGGCGGCACGAAGATTCAAGTGCAGGAAGGGTTTAAATACCTGTTAATTAACGTGATCGCATCGAATTTCTTTGTTCTTGCTGTTGCTTATCTGTACTCGGTTGTCGGATCTTTAAACTTTGCAGATATTCACAATAAACTGAGCGGTTATGAAGGTAACCTTGCTGTAATCAGTATCATCTCAGTTGTATTTCTTCTCGTATTCGCTGCAAAAGCCGGATTGTTCCCATTTTACTTCTGGCTGCCCGGCTCATATTACGCACCGCCGATGCCGATATTAACGCTGTTCGGTGCTCTGCTGACAAAAGTCGGTATTTATGCAATAGCGAGAACGTACTCTCTCTTCTTTATTGATAACATTGCTTTCACACATCAAATGCTGATGATGCTTGCCGCAGCAACCGTTATAATGGGAAGTATTGGTGCAATAGCTTATACTGATATGAAGAAAGTGCTGATTTATAATATTATTATTGCTGTCGGTGTCATTGTTCTTGGTTTATCCATGATGGATCAAACAGGCTCTATCGGAGCATTATACTATTTAGTACACGATATGATTATTAAAGCAGCATTGTTTATGCTGATTGGATTTATTATTTACAGAACCGGTCATACACGTGCAGAAAATACCGGCGGGCTGATAAAAGTCCATCCCTGGACAGGCTGGATGTTCCTAATCGCAACTCTGGCACTTGCAGGTGTACCGCCTTTATCAGGATTTTACGGAAAGTTTTATATCGTTCAATCTTTAATTCTGAATGGTCATATTATTTCAGCAATTATCGTATTAGTTTCGAGTCTCGCTGTCCTCTACTCTGTAATCAGAATATTTATCATGGTATTCTGGGGAGAGGAAATGGATTTTACAAAATTAAAGCCGATTAAGTATGATAAAATTTTATTTGCATCATTTGCGATGGTTATATTAGCAGTCGTCTTTGGATTATGTGCGGACACATTATATCCGCTGTTTGAAATGGCTGCACAATCTCTTTATGATCCATCCACTTATTCCAGTATTTTAGTGGAGGTAGATTAAATGGCATTACAAATTTTAGTTAACATTATTCTCGCATTTTTATGGGTTCTGACTGTTTCGGAACTTAATCTGGGTACATTGCTTACAGGTTATATTATAGGTATTCTCCCTATTTATATGATGCGCCGGTTTTTCCCGGGTACATTCTATCTGCGGAGATTTTACTTTATCATTAAATTATTTTTTATATTTATCTGGGAAATGATTAAGGCAAATTATGATTTGTTTAAAATCATCTTGTCCCCGAAAATAGATATTCACCCCGGTTTCTTTGCTTATCCTTGTGATTTAGAAGAAGAATGGGAAGTATCTCTGTTGTCTGCTCTTATCTCGCTCACACCAGGTACAGTGATTGTCGCAATTTCCGACGATTTTTCTGTCCTGTACATTCATGGTATTGATTTAGTCGATGCTGATGAATATATTAATGAAATCAAGAAAAACTTTGAAGATGTTATAAAAGAGGTGGCTAAACCATGACTACTGTATTAGATATCGTTGTGATTCTCAGTCTCATTATTCTGTCCATCTCTTTAGCCGGGCTGATTTTCCGAATGATTAAGGGACCGTCACTCCATGATAAACTTGTAGCACTCGATACTTTTGGTGTAATGCTGATGGGGATGATTGCTTTAATTTCTGTCATGGTTGGTACTGCACAATATGTTGCTGTTATTCTTTTAATCGGTGCACTGGCATTCATCTCAACTGTTGCATTTGCGAAATATCTGGAAAGGAATGTGCTTATTCATGATGATAGAGATCTTGATGACTAGCCTCATCTCAATCCTTTTACTTGGCGGATCGCTGGTCACATCATTTTCAATGATTGGTATTGTGCGTCTTCCTGATATGTATTCCCGTTTACATGCAGCAACAAAAGGAGCAACACTCGGTGTCATTATGCTGATGCTCGGTACCTTCTTCTATTTCTGGTATGTCAAAGGCGAGATTGATTCGCAGATTCTGCTTGCTGCTGTATTTATTTTAATTACTGCACCGGTCAGCGGTCATATGCTTTCAAGAAGTGCCTTCCACGCCGACGTAGAACCTTATAAACTCACTGTGCTTAACGAGTTAAGACGTGATGAAACAGGTACTGATGTTGAAGATGACGTTGAAGATTAATTTATATTGAAAAAAGCATCGCGCAAATTTGCGCGATGCTTTTTTATCTTTTCTTTTTAACTGCCATTGTACATCTTGATACACATACAAGTGCATCGTTCTCATCTGTAATATCAATATTCCATACTTGAGTACTTCTGCCCTGGTGACGTACTTCTGCTTCAGCATACAGCACGCCGTCCTTTTTAGTAGAAATATGATTGGCGTTAATTTCCATGCCGAATGTAATCTCATCATCTTTAATCAGACGCGCCGCCCCTAAGGATGCTGCGGTCTCTGCAAGTACGACATTCGCACCGCCGTGCAGGTAGCCGAACGGCTGAAGTACCTTTTCAGTGACCGGCATCTTCATGACCATCCTGCCAGGTTCCTCATTAACTATTTCGATATCAAGAAGACCAATCAGTCCTGTATGTTCATTATTTTCTCGTGGCATATTCACTCTCCAGATACTTTACAATTGTACGGATGTGAACACCCGTCGGCCCTGCAGGGCTGAAAGAAGTTTCCCTGCCGGTGGTTGCAGTACCTGCAATATCAAAATGCATCCACGGGGTTCCGTTTGCAAACTGTTTAATAAAACCTGCGGCAAATGAAGCTCTGCCCTGACTTTCAACATGGTTGGTAAAGTCTGCAATTTTTGACGATTTCACTTTCTTTTCCTCTACTTCATCAAGCGGCAGTCTCCAAAGCGACTCACCTAACTCTTCGGCAAAGTCAAATACCGGTGACAGCAGGAGCTGGTCTTTATTCGTAAATACACCCGTCCGTTCTGCACCGATCGCAGCAATCACTGCGCCTGTCAGTGTCGCAAAATCCAATATCACGCTTGGCGAATACTGTGATGCATGGAAGACCGCATCAGCAAGCACGAGGCGTCCTTCTGCGTCTGTATTTTTTACTTCTACAGTGTGACCGCTGTATGCTTTAAATACATCATCCGGCTTCATTGCATTACCGTCAATCATATTTTCAGCAAGTGCAATGACACCTACAACGTGTACCGGCAGACCGAGCTTCACAATTGCATAAAGCATTCCAGTCACATTCGCCCCGCCGCATAAATCATATTTCATTTCAGGCATTCCCGTTTTTGATTTAATGGAATAACCGCCTGAATCATAAGTAATCCCTTTGCCGACTAACGCAACAGGCTTATGGTCGCGGGCATCCGGATGTTTGTATTCCACAGTCACAAGCCTCGGCTTGTTTACAGACCCTTTGCCGACCGCTGTAATTAAACCGTAGCCTTCTTCTTCAAGCACCTCATGTGTTTTCACTTCACCGGTCACATGTTCTGATTCTTTGAATAGATCAATAATATATTCAGAGAACGCTTTTGGTGTCATAAAATTCGGCGGTGTTTCAGCAATATCGCGTGATATATTGACGCCTTCACCTATCACCTGTCCCTGTACTGTATCATCTGATATGTCACCTTCAGTAACGACTGTCACAGAAAGTACCGGCGGTGCTTCATTATCCTGTTTATAATTGCTGAACTCATATGTACTGACCTGTGACATATAACCGAGTGCTTCCGCTCTCTTTTCAGGAAGCGGGAAGGATTCCAGCATAAACTGGCACGATGATGTTTTTGTGCGTTTTAAATATTTAAAGATTTTCCCGAACAGCTGGTGAAGTTTTTTAATCGTTACAGCAGATGAGTCTCCGAGACCGACAGTAACCACTTTTTTAATTTCCGTCTGAATCATCACAGCTGTCGTTGAAATTTCTCCAAAAGATGTTTCCAGTATTTTATTCTCTACTAAATCTTTCAACTGCCCGTTTAATAAAATATCCATTTCTTCCACTGAAGGAATATCAGATAAGTTATTAGGCAGCCCGATAATAATCGGTCCTTCTACCGCTTCGTATCTTTCCGAGTAATTAAATTCCATCCTATCATCCCTCCTAGAACATTTGATATCCGGCTTTTCGCAAATAACGGATTGTGTATCCCGCTGCGATGATTCCCACAAATCCGCTTCCAAGCATTAAAATGTCAGGCAGTGACAAATTAATAATGCCTTCCCATGCTGCACTGAATGATTCTCCCGGATTTGTAATGTAGGCGTATGTTGATATGCCGTCCATTAAAAAAATTACGATGAACGGATAGACAAATGCCATCAGCCATGTCACTTTAAGTATCATGTTTAAAATAAAACTAATGCCGTAAAACAAGACAAAGAAAAGCAGCATGGATACTATTAACTGAACAATAATTGCCATGTGTTGTGCCTCCAAAAAAAGCATGGGCACTTATATGCCCATGCCGTTGTTATATCATCAATCTATTAAAATAATTTACCTTTTGAGTACGCAAGGAACGGTCCGCCGATTTTAAAGATTGCTCTTGAATCGATTACACGTTTCATGAACGCTGCTTTTTTACCTTTGATTTCACGTCCGAGTGCAATACCGATACCATCACTTGAACCTAAAGAACATACTGTTCCTTTATCATCATATTTGAAAGATTTAAGCTTTTCGCCTTCTAATTTCAATTTGATATTTTTCGCTGTATGCTCACCGAGCTGCATTGCAATCTGTGCAGTTGTCGGGTAAGGTCTTGCATCCGCACCTTCACCGTTCATCACAGCTGCAACGTCACCGATAACGAAGATATTGTCATACCCTTCAATTGTCAGGTCCTGCTTCGTTACAATACGTCCGCGTTTAACACCGTCAAATGATGCTTCCATCAGTCTTGAACCGCGTACACCTGCTGTCCAGATGACGTTATTTCCTTCAAGCTGCTTTTCAGTATCATTCTGTTTAACAACAAAACCTTTTTCATTTGTTGCAACAATCGGTGTACCGATCAGGAATTCCACACCGCGTTTTTCAAGGTATTCCTGTGCATACTTCCCTAAATGTTCAGGGAACATCGGCAGCATAGAAGGCATTGCTTCAACACAAGTTACTTTTACTTTGTTGTAATCAATTTTGTGCTTTTTAGTCAGTTCCGGAAGACTTTCAACAAGTTCACCAAGGAATTCTATTCCTGTGAATCCTGCTCCGCCTACAAGAATTGAAAGATCGTTGTCATCACCGGACTGTTTATAGTTCGCAAAATTCTCTTCGATTTCTTTACGAACCGCTGATGCAGTCTGTGGATTCACGATGGACTGTGCATGCTCTTCCATACCCGGAATACCGAATGTTTCACTTTCAAATCCGAGAGCTACAACAAGAATGTCAAATTCAAAGTCGCCCTGATTCGTTTCTACACGCTTCTCATCTTTATGAATCGCAGTCACTTCAGCAGGTACAAACTTAACCTTCTGAGCATCAACTACTTTACTGATTGGATATGTTCCATCTTCCCAGTTGATTGTGCCTGCCGCTGTTTCATGAAGCCATGTCGCTTCATAGTGATATTCGTTTTTATTGATTAATGTAATGTCTGCATCTTGGAAGCCAATTAATTTCTGCAACTTTGAAACTGTCTGTAACCCAGCGTATCCAGCACCTAGTACAAGAACTTTCTTTCTTTCAAAACTCATTGAACTGTCACCTTTTCCTAAATTAATTATATGGTATAGTCAAAAATAAGACCGCTAATATTAATTACAATAATATCATAACTAATATTAGCGATTTAGAGATTACTTTTCAAGTATTTTTGTGATTTTATTAGCAATTTTCCGGTGTTCCGGCATTCTGTTTTGTTCTGAATGAAGCACCGCAGCCGCAGGACAGCATCGCATTGGGATTATCTATCGTAAATCCGCCGCCCATTAAAGACTGTTTAAAATCAATTACCGTGCCGTCAATCACAGCAACATCCTTTTTAGCAACCAGTACTTTCACACCGTGAAATTCATATTCTATATCGTTGTCAGATTTATCTGTCTCTGCAGCCATCCCGTATGTGAGGCCGGTACAACCGCCGCCCTGCACTTTAAATCTGAGGAAGCCGTCTGACATATCATTCTTTTCAAGCATATCTTTAACTTCATATGCCGCACTTTCCGTCAACGTAATATTTGACATACTCCTCACTCCTTCAATACTTTCAATTATATATGACATGAAATCATAGCTCAAACTATCTGATTAATTTCCTGTTTGTTCTTCAGAAAATCATGTATCTGTTTCAGGGACTTTATTTCAAATCATCGAACATATCATACAACTTATCCTGTTTGTCCTGCTGCCTTTCAATTCTTTTATATATTTTATCTTCCAGTTTGTCCGGCTCTTTCGCACTGACCAGTTCACCGTCTACGAGCGCAAAGAAAGACTTGCTGCAAAGTCCGCAGTTATTTGTACATTCATAATCGACACAGTCAATACCCTCAGCCTGCTCCAGGCGTTTAAACACTTCTTCTGTGCCCTTTAACATATTCGAATTACAAAATTCAACCAGGCTGAACATTTGTATGACCTCCTCTGATTCTTTCTGTTTACATTTATATGAAGATTCGTTTGTAGTTTATAGTTTTTACAATTATACTGTACATAGAACATAATACATAAAGGTGATGACATGAAAAAAATAGTTTGTCTCGGCGGCGGCTACGGTAATTTAAGAATCATCCAGAAATTACTGCCCAAACTGCCGAAAGATTATTCAATTACTTTAATCGACAGAAATCCCTATCAAGGGGTTAAAACCGAATATTACGCTTTAGCTGCAGGAACTAAAAGCGAAAAGGAAGTCCGTGTACAATTTCCAAAAAATGATGCTGTTGAACTGTTGTTTGGGAAAGTCACACACATTGATTTAAGCGGTAAATTTATTACGCTTGAAGATGAAAACATTCATTATGACTACCTGGTTATCGGTCTCGGGTGTATCGATAAGTACCACGAAATTCCGGGTGCAGAAGCACACACATACGGCATCCAGACTTTAAATGACTCAAGAGAGACATTTAACGCCATCGGCGCACTGAAGCCGAACGCTTCTGTCGGTATCGTCGGTGCGGGCCTTTCCGGCATCGAAATCGCAAGCGAACTGCGTGAAGCAAGAAGCGATTTGAAAATAAAATTATTTGACCGCGGCGACCGTATTCTTCCGATGTATCCTGTCCGCTTAAGTAATTACGTAAAAACCTGGTTTACAGACAATGATGTTGAAATCATTCCATATTCCAATATCGTTAAAGTCGAACCGCACAAAGTTTATAATAATGAAGACTCACACGACCTTGACATCTGTATCTGGACTGCGGGTGTGCAGCCTGTTGAAGTGGTCCGTAATCTGCCCGTTGAGTTCGGTGTCGGCGGACGTGTAGTGTTAAACCAGTACCACCAGATTCCAGACTATGAAGATGCATTTGTAGTCGGTGACTGTGCAGCTTTGACACATGCACCGTCAGCACAGGTTGCTGAAAGCCAGGGCGAACAGATTGCCGATGTCCTTCAAATATTGATGAAGGGCGACCCACTGCCTGAAACGATGCCTGACATTAAATTAAAAGGCGTTCTCGGCTCCCTTGGTTCAAAAGAAGGCTTTGCCTATTTAAAAGAACGTACTGTAACAGGACGTATCGCACGTATGCTTAAAAGCGGTGTCCTCTGGATGTATAAACTCGGCGGTAAATAACTGAATCTATAAAGTAAAACCACCAAATTCAAATTTGGTGGTTTTGTAGTTTCAATTAAAATACCTGCTCAATTTCTACAAACCCCGGTACTTCTTCAAGCATTGCACGCTCAATACCAGCCTTTAAAGTAATTGTAGAACTTGGGCACGTTCCGCATGCACCGAGTAAACGTAATTTTACTACGCCGTCTTCTACATCTACAAGCTCACAGTCACCGCCGTCACGTAAAAGAAACGGTCGGAGCTTCTCTATAACTTCCTCAACTTGTCCATACATTGTATCCTGATCAGTTGTCATTTAATTCACTCCTATCAAATCTTACGAAAAATAATCTATATATATTATAATAGATTTAAGAAGAAAAATCTATCATCTGAAAGGCGGAGTTTAACTTTGAAATATGTTGTGAATGTTTACGGCCGTGAGACAGTATGTGCGAGCTGTGTGAATGCGCCCGGATCACAAGAAACGTATGAATGGCTGGAAGCTCTTTTAACACGCAAATATCCGGACCGCACATTCAACTTTAATTATATTGATCTAGACCACACAGAGAATCTCTCGGACTTTGATGAATCTATTATAGAACAGATTAATGAAGATGAACTTTTTTATCCGCTTGTTGCCATCAATGATGAGGTGCTGCAGGATGGTTACGTTCAAATCAAACCAATACAAAAATGGCTTGACCGCACGGAAAACGAGATGCAGACGTAAATTTCATATAATAAAGAAGCCCTTGTCTGTAAACCATTATTAAACACGAAAGACACTGTATGATTTAAATCATACAGTGTCTTTCTTTAATATGACATTTCAAAACTTAAAACTCATATATCGGTGTTAAACTCTGAAATCTATTTTTTTGTACCGTCCTTGACATCATCGCTTCTTATCTGCTGAAAATCCTGCATATGTTCAGCTTTTGCGAGGTCATCCTCTACTGTGTTCTTCTCAAGAGGTACACCTGTGCGGTAAGCAGAACGGTTAATCATCAATGCCGACAGCGGTGCAGTCATAAACACAAAGATAATCGCCAAAAATATTTTAAAATTAAACTCACCCTGCGGGATGAAAAATATCAGTGTAGCAAGCATCAGACTGACTATACCGAGTGTCGCACTCTTGCCGGCAGCATGCATTCTGCTGTAAACATCTTTTAAGCGGACAACACCGAACGAACTGACCAGTGTAAAAAAAGTACCGATTAATATAAATATACTAACTATTATCTCTGTTACGGTCAATGACAGCACCCCTCTCAATAAATTTTGAAAGTGTTACTGTCCCGACAAATGCCAATATTCCGAGAACCAGCACAACATCAGAATACGCAATTGTATTCTGCAGAATCATGATTAATCCGATAAAGCCGACTAATGTGATGCCGATTGAATCAAGTGCGAGAATACGATCATTCACTGAAGGACCAAGTACTGCCCTTACTAAAAACAAGACAAGAGAAATCGATATTCCTATGAGACCAATATATAGAATTATGTTAAACATTTCTATTTAGTCACCTCCAAAATCGCCTTTTCAAGACTGTCCCTGATGTCTGCAATCATCTCAATTTTATTGGGTACATCCAGCGAATGCACATATATTTTTTTATTATCCAGTGAAAAGTCCATAGAGACAGTTCCCGGTGTGAGAGAAATTAATGCTGCGAGTGTCGCGATTTCGAAGTTTGTTTCAAGCCTTGTATCTACTTCGACAATCCCCGGTTTATTATGCAGTTCTCTACTCATAACCACTTTCAATACATCCAAGTTAGCCTTTATTAATTCCCGGATAAAAATCAGTATTAATTTTATAAACGCCCAGGTTTTTCTGAAATAAAAGTCGAATCCAAGAAAGTACCTTAGAATATAAAGCACGAATATCCCTATAATATAGCCGAATAAAAAATTCGAAAACGTTAAGCTGTTATGCAAAAACATCCATATGATGGCGATGAGTAAATTGACTATAATTTGAAATGGCATGACATCTACTCCTTTAAGACCGCATCTATATAATTAGACGGCTCCATGATTTGTTCTGCAATAACCAATGAATACTGGAAGACATATTCTGCTCCAAATCCTAAGATTACCGATAAGGCAACAAGCGGCGCAACAGGCAGTAAGAGTTTATTTACACTGATTTTCGACTGTTCTTCTGTCAATTTGTTCTTACCCCAGAAGACATAAGAGAAAATTTTAATCATCGAGAATAAAGTCAACAGTCCAACCAGTAATGCAACTGCTGAAATAACATACTGCCCCTCTTCAAAACCGGATAAAATAATCGGGAATTTACTGAAGAATCCGCTGAGCGGCGGAATCCCGGCAAGCGATACTGCACTGATAAAGAAGAACCAGGCAAGAAGCGGATGTGATTTCAACATCCCGCCCATCTGTTTAATATCCGTCGTACCGGTGACTTTCTGCGTCGCACCGGACAGCAGGAATAGTGCAGTTTTTACGAACATATGGTGGACAATATAAAATATCGCACCCGCAACAGCAAGCGGCGTAAATATTCCGAGACCCATAACCATATATCCCACCTGACTGATGATGTGATAACTCAATATCCGTTTAAAATCAAATTGGGATACTGCACCGAGTACACCAAGAAGCATGGTGAAACCGGCAATCGTCACAATTACACCTTTATGTGTAAATTCAGGTTCATGGTAAAAAATCAATGTGAATGTACGGATAATCGCGTATATTCCGACTTTGGTCAACAGACCGCCGAACAATGCAGCAATGGCTGCAGGCGGACCGAAATACGATTTAGGAAGCCAGAAATACAGTGGAAATAATGCCCCTTTTGTCGCAAAAACGATGAGCAGCATGATTCCAATGACCGTCAGCGTTCCTGTCTGACCTGCTTCAGCAATTCTTTCCGACAAATGCGCCATGTTCAAAGTTCCTGTAACTGAATAAAGCCAGGCAATCGCAACAACAAACAGTGCTGAAGCAAAAACATTAATGATCACATATTTAAAAGATTCTCTCAGCTGATATTTGCTGCTCCCGTTGACAATTAAAACATAGGAAGACAACAGCATAACCTCGAAGAATACAAACAGGTTGAAAATATCACCTGTTAAGAATGAGCCGTTTACTCCGATAAGTAAGAAGAAATAAAACGGATAAAAGAAGAATTTCTCCCGTTCTTTTGAGATTGTCCCGTAAGCAAAGAATAAACATGCGGCACTCAGTATACTTGTAATCAACAGCATAAGAGCTGCCAGGTTATCAAGAACTAATATAATTCCGTAAGGGGCTTCCCAGTTTCCTGCTGCAAGGGTCACTGTCCCTTCATAAAATGCAATATGTGCCAGATAAGCAGAAATAGCGATTAAAGCCAGTACTCCGATTCCGCTCAGTACCCGCTGCAGTTTCGTATGCTTATAAAAGATGACTAATATTGCCCCGATTAAAAATGGGAAAACGACCGGTAAAATAATTAAATTACTCATCTTTTGCCCCTTTCAATTCCTCTAAATCCACTGTCTTATGGGCTTTATATGTCTTATAGCCCATGACTGCAAGCAGTGATGTGACTCCAAACGCAATAACGATAGCAGTCAGTATAAGTGCCTGAGGCAATGGATCTGTATATGAAGATTCTTCTAATGATAACAACGGAGGTGCACCCGTCTGAAGTCCTGCCATTGTCAGCAGGAGAAGATGCACACCATGTGAAATTACGAGTGTGCCGATGATGACACGGATTAAGTTCCTTGACATCATCAAGTAAACTGCGACTGCGAATATAATACCTATGACAACTGACATTAAGATTTCCATGTATCATCATCCTCCGCAATCGTAGAAATAATCGTAAGTGCTGCACCAACAACTACCAGATAAACACCCAGGTCAAAGACCAGTGCCGTTGTAAGCTCTACCTCCCCGAATATCGGAAAGCTGAAATAATCAAAAAACTGAGTCAGGAAAGGATATCCGAATATTACAGAAATCACACCTGTTACAGCGCCAAACAAAAGCCCGAGACCAATCAGCATAATGAAATTGAGTGGTATCACTTTTGTGATCGATTTTAAATCAAATACCAAATACAGCACTACTATTGCACTTGCCGTCATTAAACCGCCGACAAAACCGCCGCCCGGAGCATTATGTCCGGCAAGGAAGATGTAGATTGAAAATGTAAATACAACTACTGCAATCAATTTCATAAATGTCTGCAACATCATATTATTCGGTGTCTGCTTCATACATCTTCACCTTCTTTAATCTTGAGTTTAATAATCGAGTACACTCCAAGTGATGCGATTCCGAGCACTAATATTTCAAGCATTGTATCCAGGCCACGGAAGTCGACTAAAATCACGTTAACAATGTTGTATCCGCCGGCGAGTATTTTCGAGTAATCTACATAGTACTGAGAAATAGATTCGAACCCGATAATGTTTCCGGTTGAATATGCACTTAAAGAGACCAGCGTAATCATTACACCAACACTTGCAGCAACAATGATTTTCAATATTTTCATGACCGGCTTCTCAACATCTTTCGTTAAATTAGGAAGATGGTAAAATACCAGCATAAAAAGTACAACCGACACTGTTTCAATTAACAGCTGTGTTAACGCAAGATCCTGCGCTCTGAATACAACAAACATAAATGCCACAACATATCCTGCTACACCGGTCAGTATAATGGCTGTCAATCTGTTTTTCACAAAAAGCAGTAAAACAACAGATGCGGTCAAAAGACCAATCACAATCCACATATACGGTTCCACAGGCGAGATATTTTCAAGATGGAATGAAAAACCATCAAATTTAAACATTGTATAGAATATGAGACCGACTATAAATAAACACATGTAGATAAAATAGTCTCTCAGTCTTCCGGTCATCTGGACTCTTGTTATTTTTTGTGAGCCTGTAATTAAACCATCATATCCCTTGTCATAAACTGCATTAAAAATATCATTCTCTTTTTGATATATACCAAACTGAGACCATTTCTTCATTGTCATATACAGCAGTATGCCGATAACAATAACTCCAAGTGTCATCATCAGTTCAAGATTAAATCCGTGCCAGTGGTAGATATCTACGTGGAATCTTTCTCCGTCACTGAGTACACCGTTTAAAATAGACTGCATTGCCGGTTCTATCATAGTATATCCGACAATATTCGGGAAAAAGCTCAGAGCAAGCACTGCAATAATCAGAACAACCGGACTGATCAGCATTCCGACAGGTGCTTCGTGAACGTGCTTATTCGGCAGACGTTCCGGCTTAAATTCACCTGTAAATGTTCTAAAGAAAATAATTGCAGAATACAATAATGTAAATATGCTGGCGATCCAGGCAATCACGGGAAGAAGCATTCCGAATGTATCGGCATTCCACATTGAATAGTCCGTGACATTAACCATAGCAGTAAAGAACAGCTCTTTACTTAAGAAACCGTTAAACGGCGGCAGACCCGCCATCGCTGCAAGACCAATGAAAGCAATGGTTGCCGATACCGGCATTATTGTCATCAATCCGCCGAGTTTGCGAATATCTCTTGTCCCTGTCTCATGATCAACAATACCCGCCATCATAAATAGAGCACCTTTAAATGTCGCGTGGTTCAGAAGATGGAACACTGCTGCGAGAATCGCAGTGGTGTAAAGTGCATTATCCCCATACATATAATAGAATGCGGCACTTCCTGCACCAATCATGCTCATTATCATCCCAAGCTGACTGACAGTTGAGAAAGCAAGAAGACCTTTTAAATCTTTCTGTCTGACAGCAGATACAGAGCCCCATATCATTGTAATAATCCCGACAATAGAAATAATCCAGAACCAGTACTGGCTGCCCCCGAAAACAGGTGTAAACCTTGCTACAAGATAAATCCCTGCTTTTACCATTGTTGCCGAGTGAAGATAGGCACTGACAGGCGTCGGTGCCTCCATTGCATCCGGCAGCCAGATATGAAATGGAAACTGTGCAGATTTAGTAAATGCACCAAGCAGCACCAAAATCATTGCCGGCAGGAGAAGTGAATGCCCGAGAATGATATCACTGTTTTCGATAAGTGCCTGTATGCTGAACGTTCCACCCATTACGTACAGGAGCGAGAATCCGCCGAGCATTGATAAGCCGCCAAAAACTGTAATGTACATCGACTTTTGTGCACCGTAAATAGATTTTTCCTTAGTATACCAATAGCTGATTAAGAGAGAGGATGACACGCTGGTCAGCTCCCAGAAAACATATAAAACAATCAGGTTATCCGATGTTGTCAGCCCGAGCATCGCACCCATAAACATCAGCATGTATACGTAAAAATGATTCAGACGCTCTTTTTTATCCGACAGATAAAAAATGGAGTAAAGAATAACCAAAGTACCGATTCCGGTAATCAATAATGCAAATAATAAACTCCAGCCGTCAATGAAAATATCAAAATTAATCCCCAGTGAAGGCACCCATCTGAAACTTTCCATCACTGTTCCGCCACTTGATGTGATCGGAAGGTATGTTAAAAAATAAATAAATAATGACAGCGGTATAAAAAGTACAAACCATCCAGTATGTATCTGCTTAACGAATTTATATAAGAAAGGCACTAAAATCGCAAACAAGAATGGTGTGAGTACCGCAAGATGCAATAGCGTCATATCATTTCCCCCTGTAATGATTAAACTGTAAATTCAGTGAATTGTTCATCCCAATAAGAAAGAGTCTCTCCACTATAGACACATTTATCCTAGTGTGACAGACTCCTCCCGAAATTTCTTATTATATTTTACTGAATTTATAAACTCTATTTCTGATAAATATAATGTTCTCATAATTGCATTTATAATACAAGTGAAATCTGAAATTTATTGTAAAGCGGTTTCATTATTTTTACTCAGCAGATTTTGATAAAAATCATCCTCACCGATAATAACCACCCTGTCGCAAAGTGCTTCAATCTCATTCATATCATGCGAAATATAGATAATGGTCTTTCCTTCATCCACCGATAAAGATTTTAGCAAATGACCGATTTCTATCCTGGATTTCAAATCTATGCCCGCTGTCGGCTCATCAAGAAGCAGAAGTTTCGGATGATGAATCAGACTGACTGCGAGATTTAATTTTCTTTTCATTCCTCCGGACAAGTCATTCACCTTTGTATCAAAACGGGTGAGCTGCACACTGCCGATAATCTCTTTCAGCTCAGATTCAGTCCGCTTCACTGTCGATAATTTAGAGAAAAACTTCATGTTTTCCATAACTGTTAAATCTTCAAAAAGCGCTATGTCCTGAGGAACGTATCCAATTTCTTTTCTGATTTTCTTATATTCTTTCCGGTACAACTGACCATCCAGATAAATTTCTCCTTTTGAAGGCTTTAAAAGCGTGGTCAGTATTTTCAAGAGTGTGGATTTTCCGGCACCATTCTCTCCGATGAGGCCGATAATCTCACCTTTTTTTACTTCCATATTGAAATCTTTAAGTACCTCATGTTTTCCATAGCTTTTATAGACGTGACGTACACTTAACATTTCACACACCTCTTCTTTTCCAAATGAAAATGCAGCAGCTCAGTACCAGCAGCCAGAATAAATTCATACCTCCGTTTATAAACGACACAATGATATGAAAATCTAAAATATAAGGTACACGGATTAACGGCAGTAAAATCTCTATGCCGATTAAAACTGCTGTCATCAGTATTGCTGTACGGTAATATCCAATTAAACTTTTCGATAAAAGTGCCGTGACTAAGGCGGCCATGTTTAGTGCCAGCCTGAAGCACAGAAGCGGCACAAAATTGACAGATGTATCAAATATTAAAGAGAAAACAAGAAATGAAATCCAGTCAAACACCATCATCACTGCTGTATATAAAAGCATATTAAAAATTAAGTATGTCTTGTACGTCCATCTCATTGATATAAATCGTGAATATATGCCTTCTTTTCTCTCATTTACTATAAAATCAAACATAAACAGTGCAAACAACAATGATAAGTACGCCCAGATATGTACCGGATTCACACCTTCAGTTTCTTCAATTTGTTCTTCTCCCGAAAGTTCGAAAGACTGTGTCACAAGATTAGTTTCACGCTCTGTCTGTTCAATCTGCTGTATCACTTCCGCTTCTTCCAAAACACTATCCGGTGCGTATATTTCTTTCATATCGAATATCTGCTCAACAGCATACAGCTCACCTAATTTCCCCTGAATCACAGATGCTGCCACTTCTTTTACCGGGTCATAGAAAAGTGAACGGTCGGTGTAATACGTCTCCACGATATTTCTTCTTACACCGTCTTCTATATTTTCCTCGAAATCTTCTGGAATAATAAACACACTGTCAAACTCATACTGTTCCATTGAATGCAGAACGCTGTCCGTCATACTTTCATCAAATATTTCCACATCCATATATTCACTGTCAATTAATGCCTCAATGACATCAGCGGTCATCTCCCCGCCTTCATCTTCTGCAATCACCGCAACAGGAATTCTGAAATCATCGCTCGTTCTGTTAATCACAGTGGTGAGAAGAACAGTTAAAAGTAAAGGAAGAACGAGCCATAACAGCAGTTTCCATACTTTATGCCTGACAAGAAGCCATCTCGTCTCAAGCAGTATTCTCATCGTCTGAAACGCTCCTTCCACAATGCAGAAGCAGCCAGACAAACACAAGCCGCAGCAGCAGTAATGATTAAAATATCCAGCTGATATGTATATCTGCCGTTTAATAAAATATTCTCTATCCAGTTGAGACTCTGAAAACTGTAGATGTAATCAAAAAACGCTGTAAAATAGACAGGGAAATACGCAGCCGGAACGACCGCACCCGCAAGAAACAGAATCAGTATTACTACCGCAATTTGAGCCATAAATTTTATTTTCATTGAAGGTATGACTAAATCAATAACTTCTACTATGAGGGCAGTCACTGTCACATGAAGTGAAATCAACACCATTACCCTGAAGAAATTTTCAGGAACAAGAGCCAAAACTTCAAATCGTGTCAATAAATAAAGAAATACAGTACTTACAGCCGTTACAGTAATCACTGTAACTAAGACTTTCGACACACTCTTCACAAAATCAGTGACCCCGAAAAGTCTCATTCTTGCCTCTATCTGTTCATTCACATCACGGCTCAGAACCATACTTAATATCAACACCCAGAGTGTCACTGTAATAAATAGTCCACTGACTAAGAAATAACTGCTCCCCTGGCCGATTCCCGGACTGATCTCGTGTTCATCCATCATATTCCTGCTTGATACGACCTGCAGAAAGTAATTAATGAAATGCTGGAAAATCATTTCGTGACGTTCTTCCATATCCATATCAAAAGATTTTGCATAATGGTTAATGGTTAGAATATTGGACTGGGATGACCTGATGTAGCGTACGATTGTATCCACAACTTCACTGACCAGGTAACTTTCAAGCTGTCGGTTTTGATTTCCGGTCACTCTTAGTTCACTTGATTGTCCGGCCATCATATCCTGATAAAAATGTTCAGGGAAAACAATATAACTGACAAGCTCATCCTCTGAAACGGCTGCCTCTGCCTCCCTTTCATCTAATTCAATCAAACGCAGACTGTCACTGATATCTGATGTATCTGACAGACTTGAAACAAGCACAGCGGTTTCCTCACTGTCATCCTGATTGACAATCCCGACTTCAAGTGTCCGTTCTTCAAACTGCATCAACTGTGTCAAAAGTACAACTAACAGAAAAATAAAAAGAAACGGAGAAACGAAAAGAAGAGGAAGTGATATCCACTTCCTCTTAATTCTGTTAAAGTCGTTGGCGATAAAAATGAAAAGACTGTGTATCGTTCTCATGTCAACCGCCCTCCTTAACTAGAAACCTCCAGGTTCCATACCACCAAAGTTCTCATTTACCCATGAGTCAAAGGCAGGACCAAAAGTATTTGTAAAGTAATCATTTAATTCTTCTTCACTCATTTGTCCGATATTCACTTCATTCGTTAAATCCGGAACACTGACGCTGTCCACTGTAACACTTTCCTGAGCAATATTAAGTGTTGCAGTATCTCTTGTGATGGATACACCGTCCTCAGCATAGATTGTATAATCTGCAGTTACCTGATCATCTTCATAAGTGGATTCTGATTCTAAGAAAATAGATAAGTTCTCCATTCCCTGGCCCATTGGGACATCGAGCTGAAGAGTTGAATTTACTGCATCACCGGAATTATCTTTAGTTGAAGTCAGAACAATATTTGAGTCTGCTTCACTGGTTGATAATGTGATTGTATCTTCAAAACCATTTTCCACTTCATTTAAATCTGCATTTATTGTGAAAGTCATCTCCTCAGTACCATCACCAAGTACTGCATTGTAATTCATGACATTTCCATTTTCTGATATTTCATTCGTACCATTTAAGTTTACTGTTGCAGTCGTATCATTATTAACCGTCGTAACATTCAAATCACGCTGTACAATATCATCACCATCCAGCCATATCACAGAGGAGAGGCCGTCCGGGAATCCGACATTCTGTACATCTTCTGCAGCAGTTCTGAGGCTGTCACTTACATTCGAACCGATTTGATCCGCTTCATCCTGAGGCATACCGATGCTTGATGCTGTCACCTGTGCCTGAATCATATTAATCAGTTCTTCATCATCCGCCATCTTGTTGAAAAGATCACTTAAAAATGTATGAATCTGCTCTTCTGATAAATTCATTGTCAGTTTTTCAGCATTAATCGTATTTTCACCGACTGTAATTTCTTCATTTTCAGACTCAAAAGCATCGTCCGGAAGCTGGTCATGGATATAAGACATATATTCATCTTCGATATATTCACGCTCAGTTTCACTCAGCATTTGATCATCGAAGAACACAGAGTAATCTATTTCCTCTTCTTCACTGAAAGCTGGATCCATCATGCTTAACAGTCCTGGTGCATCCGCTTCATTTAAAGTTAAGTATTCTTCAATAAACGGGAAAGTAATACCGGCGTTATCACCAGTTAAAAATAAATCCAGTCCGTCTACTGAAAATCCTGCAACATCTGCAGACAATGCAAATGTGGAAATTTCATCTTCCATGTCCGTACCTGTAGATATGTTAATCTCTGATCCGCTGATTAGTTCCGAAAGACCCATCTGCTGCAGCGAAGGATCATTGGATGATGCAGTAATATTCAAGTCCGTTTGCACCGGATTCTCCTGCATATATTCATACCATTCAAGTTCCTCGGAAAAACGCTCTTCAAAAATTTCAAACGTATTATCAATATCTGCTTTTTCAGAAAGCAGATAACTGTTTTTAGGTGTGTTAACCATTGACTGGAAGATGAAGTATCCGCCGATGCCGACAATTAACAGTACACCCACAACAATACCGACAATGAGGCCGGTTTTTGATTTTTTTGTCTCACTTTGTCCGTCCATAATTCTCACTCCTATTTATATAAGTTAAATTAATGATACCATAACAAATTTGTCAAATATATGGCGGACCGTACTTCTTTGTTAATTTACAGATATATTTAATCCTCTTCTCCTTAAAACTACAGCAAACATAGCAGTAAGCGTACCCACAATAATATCTTTAATAATGAATGGGATGACTGTAATCATCAGCGCTTCAATAATCCCGACAGGCGTACCGATAACAGTATTCATGATAAATACGAAATACAATGCACCGAACACGAAAATAATCAGCAGTGCGCTGTATGTATAGAGCAGTACCTGATAAAACGGGATTCCCGGCTTTGCACCGAAACCCGCAACAAATGCGGCAGGTATAAACCCTAATATGAATCCGAAACTTGGTGAGATAAATGAGCCGATACCGCCGCCTCCGGCAAACACCGGTACACCGGTGAGGCCGATTAATAAGTATACTGTTGCCGCTGCTGCTGACAATTTTGGTCCGAGGATGAGGGCAGTCAATAAAATCATCGGGGTCTGGAGAGTTATGGGAACAGGCCCGACCGGTATTCTAATCTGGGCACCGACTGAGATTAATGCAACAAATAAAGCGACATAAACCATATGTTTTATTTTCATTATGTAGACTCCTTATTATTCAATATGGTTTATCATAGCATTAAAAAACTCTATTGTTAACCTTTTTATTTTAAGGTTAACAATAGAGTTTAATTTACTCCACCGGTGTAAACGGTTTGCCGCCGTTTAACACCTGCAGTATATTATTGATGCACAGTTCCATCATCTTGTCTCTCGTATCTACAGAGGCACTGCCGATATGCGGCAGCAGTGTCATGTTTTTTAACCCTACAAACGGATGGTCACTGCCTATAGGCTCTTTATCAAAAACATCGAGTGCAGCAGCGGCAATTTCACCGGTCTCAACCGCGTTCTTTAAGTCATTCTCGACGACATGGCCGCCCCTTCCGATATTGATGAAGTGCGCTGTATTTTTCATTTTTTCAAATGCTGTTTTATCAAAAGTATGTTTTGTTTCACTCGTCAGCGGTGCAGCACAGAGAACAAAATCAGATTGATTCAAAAGCTCATCAAACGATACCAGATCCGCATTTAAATTTTTAGCATAATCCGATTCTGAACGGTTATGGTAGAGCACCTTACAGTCAAATCCATTTAGTCTTCGCGCAAATGCCGCACCGATAGCGCCCATTCCAAAAATCCCGACAGTTTTTCCGTACACATCAGTGCCTGCCATGTGATAAGGACTCCAGCCCGTCCAACTGCCGTCTGTAAGTTCTTTATTGGCCTCAATGACACGTCTCGCAGACATCAGCATCATTGTAAATGCAAGTTCCGCGGTCGTCTCAGTCAATACTTCCGGCGTATTTGTAACAACAATATTTTTACGTTTTGCAGTTTCTAAATCGATATTGTCATATCCGACTGCCAAATTTGATATTACATGCAGATTTTCAGCCAGGGACAATACTTCTTCATCCACCTGCTCGCTGAGCATCGTCATCACTGCGTGTGCATCTTTAACTTCTTCCAAAAATTTTTCACGCGGCATAGGAATTTCATATTCCGGCCAGACAACGACTTCAAAATCTTTCTCTAATTTAGCAATACATTCTTTGTTGATCATACGGGTAATCAATACTTTCTTTGTCATGACAATACACTCCACTCTGCTAGATTATTCACTGCGTGATTAGGTTTTACATCTTTTTTTAATATATCTTCAAGAGGTGTAACGCCGGTATTTACATGAATTGTATCTATTCCGCCGTTTATACCTGTCATAATATCTGTATCATAATTGTCACCAATCATGGCTACATTTTCTTTATCCAGTTTCATGCGTTTTAATGCCGCTTCCAGAATATGATGTTCCGGCTTACCGATGATGACAGGTTTTTTATTCGTCGTTTCCATCACAACCTGTACTAAAGAACCGTTGCCCGGGACAAATCCGTATTCTGTCGGGAATTTTTTATCAAGATTTGTTGCGATAAAGGATGCACCGCCTGCAACAAGCAGTGACGCTTCTTTTAGTTTATTGTAGGTCACATCTGTGTCGAGACCCATCACAACTACTTCCGCCCTGCCTTCAGTCACATGAAGACCTGCCTTTTCAATCAGAGTTTTCAGGCTGTCAGTTCCGACAACATAAGCACTCTCACCGCTGTGGTGCGTTTTTAAATATTCTGCGGTTGCCATCGAAGACGTATACATCCGTTCTTTCGATACATCAAATCCCATCTTCAACAGCTTTTCCGTTGCTTCTTCCTGGGATTTCGTTGCATTATTCGTTAAAAACAAGTAGGGAATATTATGCTCGTTCAGCCGGTCAATAAAGACCTTTGCCCCGTCAATCACAGTCTCCCCGTTGTACATTGTGCCATCAAGGTCAATCAAATATCCCTGATACATTCAATCATCACCTTTAAATGCCGTTACTGTCTGGCCTTCATTGATAAAAAACTGCTCTATACTTGCTTTAAAGCCCTGGTAGGCTGAAATATGCTTCAGAAAGTCCCGCTTCAACTTCCCGTGGTCAATATTCGTATAATCTCTGGTCAAAATTTTACGCCATTTAAAAGTCTCAGTAAAATGTACTTTATCCTCACTGGAAACTGCCTTTTCATTTTCAAGTATATCAATGACATCCTGGTAGCTCCCGGGATCTCTTAAAATGAAAGCATCAATAATCATGTTTCCGACATCCACTGCTGCTTCTATCAGCATGTGACAGATTCTTTCGAGTTCAAATGTTTCTGCCGTTTTCACTTGATATGACAGTGAGTCCACATATTCGAGCCGTGCTGTCAGCACTTCTTTATCCACAAAATACAAATTTGACACTCCTTCTCAGTTTCTTTATTACAGTATTAATATTATGATAGCATGAAACAGTATGTTTAAGGGTGATATACATTCGGGAATTATAATACTGCATTGAAATTAATAATACAGACAATCAGGACTTCGGAGGGGGAAAAAATAATGTTGGATTTCTTTTTATATGATGATACAGAAGACACTTACACAAGGTATGTGAGTTTTGTCGGGGAGCACGGGCGGTATGATCTCGCAATCATGCAGACGACGCGCTTCTTCGGGAAAAGTCTTGTTTTAAATATGCAGAGTAACCGTTTTGGAATTATCGGCAGTGATGACCTTCAGGAGGAGGGATATATCGCACATATTCTGGACCTTGACAGCGAGCAGGGAAAAGAGGTGGAAACATTTCTAAGTGATATTACTTCTTCTGAATGGGGCGGTATGGAATAAGTAAAGGGCAGATTCGTCTGCCCTTTACTTTGTTATCCCTGTTTTTTCAATGCTGCGTATGTCTTACCGGGCAGCGGTTTTTGTTCATTTTCAAGCGTATGTTTACTGCCTTCATCAGGAAAAACTTCCTGCCCTTCAGTATCTTCATTATCCGTCAGGTCACTGACATCTTCCGGCTGATCCATCGCTTTTACTTCTGCCTTCGTTACTTTCCTCAGTACAAAATATGCACAGCCGAAGTTGCAGTATTCGAATAGATAATCCTGAATCGCACTGTATTTTTTATCCCGATCTACTTTCTTTTTGTTATCTCTGTAAAAACCGGCAAGTCTCAGCTTTTCATAGCCGATGTCACCGACGATGTAATCATATTTGTTCAAAACCTCACTGTACTTCTCAACAAACTGTTCTTCATTAAACGCATCACGGTAATTCTCAATCAGTTCAAAATTCATATGATTGATCGTTATCATTTGTTATTCACCCTTTAATAATTCATCACCGATACGCTGTTTTGCTTTTGCTGCCTCATTCACCTGTTCATCAGCATGATAGCTAGAGCGCACCATCGGGCCTGCCTGGCAGTGTTTAAATCCTTTTTCCATCGCCACTTTACGCAGTTTCCCGAATTCAAGCGGTGTATAGTATTTTTGGACTTTCAAATGTTTACGTGAAGGCTGCAGATATTGGCCGATAGTCATAATATCCACATCATTGGCACGCAAATCATCCATTGTCTGATAAATTTCTTCAACAGTCTCACCAAGTCCGACCATTAAACTGGACTTTGTCGGAATATCCGGATTTAATTCTTTTGAACGTCTTAAGAACTCAAGCGTTCTATGATATTTTGCTTTTGCACGAACTCTCGGTGTCAACCGTTCAACTGTTTCAATATTATGGTTCATAATATCCGGTTTCGCATCCACCAGTGTTTTTAAATTATCATACTCTCCCGCCATATCACTCGGCAGCACTTCAATTGTAGTGTATGGATTCATTTCACGGACTTTTCGAACGGTTTCCGCATAGACTCTTGAACCTGCATCTTTAAGATCATCTCTTGCGACTGCGGTAATCACGACATGCTTCAAGTTCATCATCTGCACAGATTCAGCCACCCGGTTCGGTTCATCCCAGTCGAGCTCATTAGGAAGTCCTGTCTTTACGGCACAAAAACGGCAGCCGCGTGTACATATTGCTCCGAGTATCATAAATGTTGCGGTCCGTCTCTCACCCCAGCACTCATGAATGTTCGGACACTTAGCCTCTTCACAAACAGTATGTAGATTTTTCTCACGCATCATTTTCTTCAGCCCGGTGTAGTTTTTATTCGTATTTAATCGAATTTTCAACCATTCCGGTTTTCTTAAAATCTCTTCATTTTTTGTTGCCATTTTAGAACGCTCCAATCCTAATAGTGTCGTCTACACAATATTATCATAAATGCACAGCCAATTAGTAAGACTTGAAAATATTATTCAAAAAAAATCCCTGCCTGTCAATTAGATGACACATAGGGATTGTAAAAATTATTCGGATACCGGCCTTTTGATCGGCTTGTATATAAACTTCGCAACAATATACACACCGATAACCAGAGCAAGTACAGTTAACAGAGAAATCCACAGATTATTTGTTGAGCCGAGTACAATATAGCCGATAAAAGCAATCACTGCTGAAAGAACGGCATACGGCAGCTGTGTAATGACATGTGTAATATGATTACACCCGGACCCCGTAGACGCGAGGACAGTGGAATCTGAAATCGGAGAACAATGGTCTCCAAACACTGCTCCTGAAATAACTGCTGCAATTGCAGGCAGCAGCAGGTCAGTTTCACCAAGAGAAATCATAATTTCTCCGGCTATCGGTACTAAAATACCGAATGAGCCCCAGCTGGTACCTGTCGCCAGTGACATCAAACACGCCACTGCAAATATAACTGCAAGAAACATACTGACCGGCAGATTGGAATCCTGCACCATCTGTCCTAATACTTCGCCTGTACCAAGATCACTGATTAAATCACCAATCATCCATGCAAGTGTCAGTACAGAAATTGCCGGAAACATCGCAAGAAATCCTGATTTAATACCAACCAATATTTCCTTACCGCCAAATAACTGATTATTCTTTGTATGCTTACGATAATAATAAAATGCTAGAATCAAGCCGACAATTCCACCCGCTATTAACGAATGCGTGACCAGCATATTCTCCATCACACTGTATAAACTGAATGATCCTGCTTCCACTGCACCTGTTACAAGCATAGCAGTAATCACAGTCGCAACAAGACCGACCATGGGAACAATTAACGCCTGTGCCGAACTGTCTGAAACAACAGGAAGGTCATCCTGTTCACTTTTTTTAATATCTTCTTCATCAGCAAGGACGTTATCAACAATTGCTCTTTTTTCCTCTTTCCGCATTGGACCGATATCAAACTGAAGAAGGATAACGATAAACATCATCAGCAATGCAGCAATAACATAAAAATTCATCGGTACTATATATAAAAATGCCTGAAACGGCGTAATGGAGGTAATTCCCGCAGCTATTAACAGCGGCGCGATTAAACCCATTATTCCGGCACCCCAGCTTGAAATCGGTGCAATAACAGAAACCGGTGATGCTGTAGTATCCACATAATATGCAAGTTTCGCTCTGGAAATCCGGTATTTATCCGTTAAAGGTTTTGAAACCTGACCGGTCACAAGTGCACTGAAATAATCATCGATAAAAATAATAATACCAAGGATACCGGTTAAGAGTCCGGCACTGCGTCGGTTTTTCACTTTCCCGATAGCCCAGTTGGTAAAAGCTCTTGCGCCGCCTGACATATTCATAAACGCAATTAAAATTCCGAGCATCACTAAAAATAACAGAATAAATGCATTCCATGTATTCAATGCCCCGTCCTCAATAAAAATCCAAATAAATGCATCCCAGACCAGTCTGAACATTCCGGTCACACTGCCGTCGGCAATGATAAATGCGGAAGTGATAATTCCAGTCCCAAGACTTAAACCTACTTTTCTTGTAATCACTACAAGTAAAAGTGTCAACAGCGGTGGAACTAAAGAAATATATTCCCAGTTAAGTATACTTTCCATGTCTTTTTGACCTCCAAAAATAAAAAATCACGCAGCATGATAAATGCTGCGTGATTTCTATATCATCATTGTAGCGCATCATCATCATGACAGTCCTGAACTTATTCAATCCAGTCCCAAAAATTAAACGCGCCCGTTAAATTTTTTCGGCATTCATCCCTTTCAGAGTGGTTCAAACGTATGCCTACTCACCACACCTACTCTTGATTCATGCAACCTCTACTTCGTGCTATTCAATTAACAGATTGTATTATAGCACATGGAATAATCCATGGCTACAGCTTTTCACTGTATTTTCGTACGATATCTCTTAAAAAATCAGGCATAATATATTTTTTCCGCGCCGTCTTAAACTGTGGGAAAATACGCCCGAAAGTGTACATGTCCAAAGTACCGAGTGTGTATATTTTCCGCTCATCAATCGGCACTCCGCCAACATAGTATGCACGTTCAGACTGGATACAGCCGATATTATCCGTCACAAAAGTGCCGAAAATATCACCTCTGAATCCCATACCCCGCACGACTTCATCCTTGAATTCGTGTCTTGCAGCCTGGTTAAATACTTCCTTCAGCTCGCGTCCTGTCAGTTCAATCTGCACTGCATTAATCGGATGCGGCAGTACCTTGTGCAGATCATATTCTGTTAAAGTTCCGCCTTCAAATGCTTTTGCGATCAGACCGGTGTGGACGATACCGGCATCACTTTCCGTAAATTCACGCAGCATTTCTGCAAGTGTCGATATAAACCTGCCCGGACGGTATAAAGTTCTCGGTATCTGACCCATATTATCTTTGACAATCTGACTCTCAAGCATAAATTTACCGATATCATAATATTGATCATCTACATTTGCCAATAAATCACTCTCTGTTAAACGCGCTTTGCTGCCTGTTAATTTACGTCCGTCAAATGTTAAAGTTACTTCACCGATATAATCACCAAAACGTCCTGCAGCACCGATTAAAGTATTACCGACAACATCACCGTTTAGGAAATGGTGATGTGTATGCGAACTTAAAATGACATCAAATTCCGGAAACATCATGGCAAGTGTCTCATCATCGTATTTACCGAGATGTGATAACATAATAAGACAGTCGACCTGGTCCTTAACCTCTTCTACCGCACGCATAATCCAGTCGAATGCATCCGAAACCTCCCAGCCGAGCGCACGGTAAAACGGCGTGAATTCAACTGTAGCTGCAACAAAGCCTATTTTGATGCCGTTCACTTCTTTTATAGTATACGGATTAAAAAACGGTACATCTGCTTCAGGTTCCTTCAAATTCGAGCAGATCACATCAAAATCTGCATCTTCATATAATGTTTTTAAATCGTTTTTTTCGAGTGTAATTCCTTCATTGTTGCCTATAGTTGCGACATCACAACCCGCTTCATTTAAAAGTTCAACATTACCTTTTCCGAGAGTCGCTTCTGTATATGGATGGCTTCTGTCGACATGGTCACCGATATCAACATAAAGCATGGATCCGCCGTACTGTTCTTTTTTATTTTTAAGGAAGTTCATGATTTTCAAGTAATTATAAAGATGACTGTGTATATCGTTTGTGTGAAAAATTTTTATCTCCAGTGCTCTCACTCCCTTATCGAAAAGTCACTCATCAGTTTTCTAAAATGAGCAGCAGAAATTTAGTAAATTAAAATAATTTCAGTTGCTTCGGCGACAGGCCTTCGTATTTAATTTTCATAATATCCAGAAATGACTCTGCATTTCCTGCCGCATGCCCGCCTGAATTATTATTAAAAACAATATATATGTCCTTTGTTTTATGCTTTAAAATATCAACCTGTTTCTTTAACCAGGCCAGTTCATCAGCATTATAGTCATATAAATAACGTACTGTACGCCATTCTTCCGATGTTCTGTCCTTCTGGGTCCAGCCGTGGACGTTACGTCCGTGGAGACGGATGAAAGCTGTCGAATCCGTTACCCTGTTCACAAATGGAATGCATCCCTGGCCGGCCTGCGGTTCATCGCAGATACTGTGAATGACATTATTGTCATGCAGGAAATTCAATGTCCCTTCAGTATAACTGCTTGAGAACCATGTCTGATTTCTAAATTCTACAGCGATTTTATATGGTTTTATCAAATCAACTGCGAATTTTACATAACGGATATTTTTCGGATTGCATTCAAACCACGGCGGAAATTGAAGCAGTACAAATGCTAACTTTCCGCGTTGATGCATCGGCTTAAGCATATCGGTAAATGCGGTAAATACATCCTTGATGGAATCATAATGGGCTCTGTAATCACCATGACCTGTCATATACTGGTGCGCCTTCACAATAAATTTAAACGTGTCGTGGGTTTCGTCACACCATTTTTCTATCGTCTCCTGACGCTGCACTGCATAATATGTAGCATCCAGTTCCACAATGGGAAAGTGGGAGGCATATGTTGTTAATTTGTCTTTTTTATTTGTTAAATCGGCATATAATGAGTGATGATCACCCCAGCCGGTTAATCCTACATGAATCATTTAATCACCTTCTTCTATTTTAGCATATTTGTACGAAGTGACACTTCTATTGAAACTTATAAAATTTGAAAATGTATGTTCATTATAGATATTTTACACCCTATACTGTCACAAATATGGCAAGAATATTAATATATTTATTCACACAATAAAAAGCGGCTGCAGTTCAAACCACAGCCACTTAATTAACTTTTCATATGATTCAATTACATCAGGTTACCGCTGATCCATCCGCTGCTCTGCAAGAAGTGGAATAATATTATCAAATATATGTGTATCATCATCCGTAATTGAATAGCCGCCGTAGTATTCGCTGTCAGTGTCATCCACCCGGAATTCTATCATCCGGTTAAACACATCTTCGGCAAGGTTCTCTTCACCTATCTCTAGAAGATAAAGTGTCAGAATTCCATAAACTGCGGGTGATTCATACTCCACGATCGGTTCACCACTCACCCGGTCATACATTCCATGAACAATACCACGCTCAGACATTTCCCGGGAAATAAAATCCAAAAATTCTTCAGAACTCTGCCCTGTTCTCGATAAATGATACGCAACAATCGCCTGATCCACCATATTCAGCTCATCATCAAACTGATACTCTTCACTCTCTGCATTATAGGATTTCGGAAAGAAACCATTATCAATCGGCACATCTTCCAGTACCTCCATGGTCTTTTCCGCTGCAGCACTGTCGAGCGTATCTGATTCACCGAGAAGCTGAAGCCCCTCCAAGTCAACATAGGAAAGTGTGACTGACTCACTTGCATAATCATCATTACGTTCATAATAATCTGTAAAAATCCCGTTTTTTACATTATGCTGTGACAGATACTCACTGATTAAACCGGAAGTACTGCGGTATTTATCTTCATTCCATTTATCCGCCGCATTCAATAAAGCTTCTGCGATACGAATATCATCAATCAGCGCATTGGTCGACACGCGTGCCTTCCCGTCCTCTTCCAGTTTCCAATATAAAAATCCGTCCTTATCAAGAAAATAATCATTCAACTGGCCGTATATAATTTCAAATAAGTCCTGGTCTTCTTTCTCCAGTGCATAAAGCATCCAGAGACCCATCGTCTCAGTTAGTGTCTCCCGGCCGCTGACCAAATCTTCATCAAGCGTTTCACCGTCCTGAATATAAGTTGCGAGTGTACCGTTGTCATTCTTGAACCACTTATAAATAAAATCCTCGGTACTGTATTTTGTTTCAATATCCAGCTCTTCTTCATCTCTCATGAAAAACCACCCTAAAATCACTACAATTAAAACAATTACCACTGTGTTCAAATATTTCAACCTGGTATCTCCTCAAATGATTTATTTTTATAGCGGTACAGCGGTTGTATATGTCCGGGAAGTAATGGTCTGCACTTATATTAAACTCTTCTTAATATCTTCATATACATGATCCCATAATACTTGGTCTGTTGAGAATCGAAGAACAAGTTCACTGACCTTTTCCTTGAACACTTCATTATATTCAGGTGCATCCTTTTCCGGAAGACTTTGAAGCATACGGTTATGAATATCGGCAACTTTTGGTGCGCGTGGTCCCCACTTCGATACTTCCCGCCCCTCATCATCTATGAATATAAAAATCGGGATAATCCGTTTACCATTTGTCTCATATTGATCCATCAGCTCAGGGTGTGTATCTCTAAGACAGACACTGATTTCCATGCCGCTTTTCTCTGCAATTCTTTTTAATATCGGAATATTGAGCATGCAATGACCGCACCAAGGTTCTGCAATCACAAGCGCTTTTAAATTGTTGTTCTGAATTTTTTCAATCATTGCCGCATCATCAGGCATAGAAAAATCAGCATAAATTTTTTCAAAATTTTCTCTGTGATCTGTCAGTTCGTTCACGTATGACTCAATTGACATTCCTTTATCAAACCATTCATTTAACTGCATATTCTATCTCCTCTGCCGATACTATTTTTCAATATTTTCATTGTTCATATCTTCCAGTGCCCGGTCAATCTTCTTCTTCCAGTCTTTCCTGCGGTTTACAACAAATTTATGTCTGGTGTCATCTTTCATCGTAATTGTAATTGCGTTTGGAACTGGAAGTTTATAGAGCAGGTTGTCATCAATTTCCACTGATTTTATTTCATCGAGCGGCATAGATGTCTCCCCACGTCTGAAATGAAGTGCACTGGCAATATGAAGCACGCGGCTTCTGGTTAAATACAGCTTACCTTTTACAGGATCAATTCCCTGCCACCTGTTTGCTGTACCTTTCTTAATAATGTCCTCTGCCATGCAAACCCTCCTCATCTGGTTACTGCTTATTTTATCATATCATTCAACTAAATAACCGGAATACAGATTACACTGCATCCCGGTTATTATACCATGCTTATGCCATTTCTTTGTCTTTTCTGCCGTGAACAAAGTAATATACAACGATTCCAATAATCACTAAAAACACGAGTGAAAAATACATTCCTCTGTAGCCGGTTGCAGGGACAAGGTAGCCTAAAAGAAGCGGACCTACACCAAGTCCTAAATCCAGCGCAATAAAGTAAGTTGAATTGGCAAGTCCCATTCGGTGCGGCGGTGTCAGTTTAATCGCAATCGCCTGCGCTATAGACTGGAAATTCCCGTAGCCGAGACCCAGAAGGACAGCGGCTGTTAAAAATATAAAACCTGTAGATGCCTGGCTGATTAACAGTAAACCAAGTGCAAACAGGACAAGTGATGGATAGACAACAATATTTGCCCCTTTTGAATCCATTAAAGGCCCAGTCACCGGACGTGATATTAATACCGATACACCATAGACAAGGAAGAAGAATCCGCCTGCCTGCATCAAATTAATACTGCTCGCGTATTCTGTGACAAATGACAGAATACCTGAATATGCAACAGCCATGACAAACATCGCTGCTGAAATCGGCAGGGCATGTTTTTCAAAGTACTCACTGAAACTGAATCCTTTTTTCTCCTTAAGTTCCTCTTTCGGCTGAGTAATTTCCGGCGGATTTAAAAATAAAGAGAGAATCAGGCTGACAGCTGCCATTACAACAGAAAAAATAAAAATACTGGTGAAACCAAAACCACTGACTAAAAATGTTCCGATTAACGGACCTACTGCTGTCGCAAGCACAATACTCATACTAAAATAACCGATACCCTCACCTTTCCGGGTCGCCGGAATCACCTGTGCAATAATCGTTCCGGTAGCAGTTGTTGCCATTCCTAAAAATATTCCGTGAAACAAACGGATAATCATCATGCCAATCAGACCAAGCGGCAGAAAATACATTATTGTTACAATAAAAAAAGCGATGATTCTGGTCATCAGCATTTTCTTATTACCCATCTCTGCAATCTTCTTACCTGCATATAATCGTCCGATTAAAGAACCGATTACAAAAATACTGGCAACAAAGCCTGCAAGACTGATTGAAGCATTATATTCCTGCATGGAATACGTTGCCATTGTTACCAACAATAAATACATGGACAGCATCATGACGAAATTTACAACAGACGTAAATATAAAATCTTTCGTCCATAGTATCTCTCTGTTTGAATTAGCCATTTCCTACATCATCATCCTTAATAATTTTTTAGATTTTCAGATATTTTTTTTAAAGCTTCCGTCACCTCCTGCTGTGTATCCTCATCAACACCATCCAACAGATTACGGTAGAATACATCAATTTTTTCAATCACCTTACTGCATACAGCGCGTCCGGAATCTGTCAGCTGAATCATTCTGACTCTCTTATCCTCACCAGTTACCGCTTCAACATATTCAAGTTCTATCAGTTTCTGCACCAGACGTGTAATCGTCGGTTTTTCAACATAATTATGATGTGCAATTTCACTGATGGTATGCGGCCCCTTATCCAGCAGTAATTTCATAATTCTCCACTGGGAACTGAACAAATTGTACGCATTCAATTCCTTATCCAGCCGGTTGATAAACGGACGGTAGATCGTCGCTAACTCATAAAATAAAGTGCTTGATGACATATTCTCACTCCCAATATCATTAATTAGTTACCCTAAGTAACTATATTACATCTTTACACGCCTTCTGTCAATATCAAAAAGAGTGTCCGGCAGCGGACACTCCTTGTTACTGATGCTGTTTTTCGAGTTTTTTAAATAAAGTCCCGCACTCCTCGCCTCCGAGGATACTGAAAACAATACTCGGATTCAGTGCAGAAGTAATGACCATTGATTTCCCGAGCGCCATAACATACTCTGCTGCTTTTAATTTGGTCTCCATACCGCCGGTTGAGAAAATAGATCCCGTACCGCCTGCCATGGACAATATCTCTTCATTAATTTCTGATACAAACGGGATTAATGATGCCGAGTCATCTGTTTGAGGATTGGCAGTATATAATCCGTCAACATCACTCATAATGATTAATATATCTGCATCAATCAATTCCGTGACCACTGCTGATAATGTGTCATTTTCACCGAACTTCGTACAGTGTCCGAGCTCATCCACCGATACCGCATCATTCTCATTAATAATCGGTATGATTTTTTTATTCAAAAGAGAATTAATAGCTGTCTTACAATTATGGTATGCATTCGGATAATCGATAATATCCCTTGTCATTAATATCTGTCCGACGTACTGACCGTAGTGCTGGAAGAAGCGGCTGTATAAATTCATCAACGCACTCTGGCCGACAGATGCCAGTGCCTGCTGTTCTGCGATTGAACTCGGGTACTTGTTCATCTTCAGTGCACTTGCACCGACACCGACTGCACCTGATGACACCAGTATGACTTCCTTACCTTCCTGCTGGAGTGTTGAACAGACGAAAGCCAGCCGGTCGATCTTATGGTAGTCCACTTTTGTCGGGGACTTCATAATAGAATTTGTACCAATTTTAATCACGACACGGCTGCAATCTTTTAAAGACTCTCGATTCATCCGATTCACTCCTAATCATATTTAATATTATTAATTATACATAATTACGAATAAAAATCCATATAAATTTTAATTTTTCTAAAAATAAAAGTCTTCTGCCGGTTAGACAGAAGACTTTCACAAATATCATATTATTCTCTGATGTGTCCGGAGCCCTGAATCACATATTTATAGCTCGTCAATGCCTCAAGTCCCATCGGCCCTCTGGCATGAAGCTTTTGAGTACTGATTCCTATTTCACCGCCGAAGCCGAACATTTCTCCATCTGTAAATCTGGTAGAGGAATTAACATATACTGCTGCCGAGTCAACAGCATTCAGGAAGTTTTGAATGGTTTCGTAATCTGTTGCTGCGATGGTTTCTGAATGTCCTGTAGAATACTTTTCAATATGTTCCACTGCCTCATCACAGCCGTCAATCACTTTGACCGCAATATCCATACTTAAATATTCTTTGTGGAAGTCATCTTCATCCGCTTCCTCGACCTCAGGTACAAGTGATTGAATATAACTGTCACCATGAACCGTTACACCGCTGTCTATTAAAGACTGAACTAGTTCTGTAATTTTCTCATCACCGAGATTCTTGTCTGCAAGTAACGTTTCAAGAGAGTTACACACAGATACTCTGTGGGTTTTTGAATTGATCAGGATACTTTTCGCCATTTCAAAATCTGCAGATTCATGAACAAATAAATGGCAATTTCCTGTTCCCGTTTCGATTACAGGGACAGTCGCCTGCTTCAATACTGCCTGGATTAATCCCGCGCCGCCTCTCGGAATTAAGCAGTCAATATAATCGTTCGCCTTCATGAACTCTGCTGCGAGTTCTCTTGACGGGTCTGTAACGAGCTGAATACACTCTTTCGGCAGTTCGGACGCTGCAAGCCCCTCCTGAAGGACTTCAACAATCGCTCTATTACTGTTAAGTGCTTCTTTACCGCCTCTTAAAATCACAGTATTTCCTGCTTTCAGACAGAGGCCTGAAGCATCTACTGTAACGTTCGGTCTCGCCTCATAAATAATACCAATTACACCGAGCGGTACTCTGACTTTACTGATTTCCAGTCCAATATCATTAATCCAGCTGCCGTCTCTTCTCGTGATGGGATCCACCAGGCTGATCATCTGACTAAGACCGTTCTCCATCCCTTGAAGACGTTCTTCGGTCAATTTCAAACGGTCTACGAGTGACTCGCTCATTCCCTCTGAAATACCATTGTCCACATCTTTTTGGTTTGCCTCGAGAATTTTATCTCTGTTTTTTTGGAGGGATTCCTTCATTTTCAATAGTGCATCATTTTTTACACTTGAAGATGCTGTTCTTAACGTTTTTGCTGCCTGTTTTGATTTTGTTCCAAGTTCTTCAATAGAAACTTCGCTGACTGTTTTACTTTCTGACATAAATTTATCCTTCCTCCTTCAATACGGATTCTTTTTTATACTTCCTGAATAACGTACCTTCCGTTTCACCGGCAAGTATATCAAATATAACATTTAAATCTTCAGAAGACGTAATAATCATCGATTTCCCGAGCGACATGACACTTTCCGCCGCCTTAATCTTCGTCTCCATACCGCCGGTTGAGAATGTCGATCCTGCACCACCGGCCATATCAAGTATTTCAGCGTTAATCTCATCAACATGCGGAATCAGTTCTGCTGTATCATCGTGATGAGGATTGGCATCATACAATCCATCAACATCACTTAAAATAATTAACAAATCTGCCTCCGTCAATTCTGTAACGACGGCTGCCAGTGTATCATTCTCTCCAAATCTTGTCCGGTGGTTGCGTTCATCAACAGATACCGCATCATTTTCATTAATGACAGGAATGATATTTTTCTCAATCAGGGAATTAATAGATGACTGACAGTTCTGATATGAGCTTGGATAATTAATAATATCCCTCGTCATCAATATCTGGCCGACGTACTGACCGTAATGCTGGAAGAAGCGGCTGTATAAATTCATCAACGCACTCTGGCCGACAGATGCAAGTGCCTGCTTTTCGGCAATTTCAGTCGGATATTCATCCATATTCACTTCACTCGCTCCGACACCGACAGCACCTGATGATACAAGAATCACTTCTTTTCCCTGCTGCTGAATTGAAGAACACACAAAGGCCAGCCGGTCAATCTGCTGGTAGTCCACCTTTGTCGGGGACTGCATAATAGAATTTGTCCCAATCTTAATGACTATGCGTTTACAATTCTTTAAACTCTCACGGTTCATTCGATTTCCTCCTATTATCTTTTCATACTATGCCTATACCCAATTGAACCATAGAAAATACATGTTATCCGTAACTTTTTACCCTTTTATTACCGAAATGGTTTTCATTCTAAAATCATTCAGTGATTGAATCAACCACTTTACAAATCGTAATCATTACGATATATTAATGTGAGCAAATAAAAAGGAGGCATAATAATGACTTATCACTGCGCTGTCATCGGCGGCGGCCCGGCAGGCTTAAATGCTGCACTTGTACTCGCAAGATCACTTAAGACAACGCTGCTGATTGATAATAATACCGCCCGGAATAAAGTCACACAGGAATCTCACAATTTTATCACCCGTGACGGCATCACACCTGAAGAATTCAGAAGAAAAGCACATGAAGATTTGTATAAGTACCCTGAGATTCAGATACAAAATCAAACACTGACAGACATCGTTAAAACAGAGGACTGTTTTCAATTGACCACTGACAACGGAGAAACTTTTGAAGCACAGAACATTATACTCGCAACCGGCTTGAAAGATATTCTCCCTGACATCAAAGGCATTCATGATGTATACGGCAGAAGTGTCTTCAGCTGTCCTTTCTGTGACGGTTATGAATCTAAAGATGAACCACTCGTCTACTTTGCTCATGATGACAATACTTTTCATGCTGTTAAAATGATTTCAAACTGGAATAAAGACATTACTATATGTACAAACGGGAAAAATATATTGACTGAAAAGGAATCAGAAACTCTTTTAAATAAAGGATTTCAGATTATCAATAATGAAATCAAAGCCATTCACAGTAATGACGGAAATTTAGCTCATGTTGAATTTACAGACGGCAGTATTCTGGATAAAAACCGCGGCTTTGTTTCATACCGTATGGAACAGTCGACTGATTTCTTTAAGACGCTCGGCTTGAAAATGAATGAACTCGGCGGCATCGAAACAGATCCGTACGGCAGAACAAATATATCAGGTATTTATGCTGCCGGTGATAATGCAGAAGGACCGCCTCAGCTGATTATTGCTGCTTCACTCGGCAGTAAGGCTGCTATCGGTGTCATTATGGACAGCGTTGAAAAACAATTCGAATCATAGAGTATCTCTCAAATAGTTGAGGGATTTTATTTCTAATTTTCATAAATCGTAATGATTATGTTTTAAAACTTAAAAGGAGAATTAATTTATTATGGCTAAAAAATCAAAAATTACTAAAGCAAAAAAGCGGGAACAACTCGTTGAACAGTACGCTGAGTTAAGAAAGGAACTAAAAGCAAAAGGAGATTACGAAACCCTTCGTAAACTGCCGAGAGATTCTTCACCGACACGTTTAAAAAACCGCTGCGGAGTAACCGGCAGACCACGCGGATATATGCGTAAATTTAATATGTCACGTATTGCTTTCAGAGAGCACGCACATAAAGGACAAATTCCAGGCGTGAAAAAATCCAGCTGGTAAGGAGGCATTTCATTGACTGTACCCGTAACTATCCTGACAGGATTTTTAGGTTCAGGCAAGACGACTATGCTTAACAGGCTGTTAGAAGAAAGTGTATCTGAAAATACTGCCGTTATCATTAATGAATTCGGTGATACGTCCATCGACAGCCACCTTGTCATACCGACTAAAGAAGAAATTATAGAAATCAACAGTGGATGTATATGCTGTAACGTCCGTCAGGATTTAATTACACTGCTTCAGAATATTAACATCGAAAATAAGAATATTGACCGTGTGATTATCGAAACTACCGGTCTCGCAGACCCCGCCCCTGTCATCCAGACTTTTCTTATGAAAGAAAGTATCTCACATGCTTATGAAATTGACAGTGTTATCACTATGATTGATGGAAAACATATCGTCAGGCATCTTTATGAGGATGAGGTAAAATCACAGATTGCATTTGCGGACACTATGATTATTAACAAAATAGATTTAATTGATGAAGCTGAACTGTTGGCACTGAAACATACCCTTTTTAATATGAACCGAACCGCAGAGGTTTTCACGGCTGAATATGGAAGTGTTCACGTTAACCATCTGATGAACAGGTATACATTTAATTTAAATCATGTTCTTGAAATTGCACCTGATCTCGCGGATAACAGCTATCACCATCATCATAATAACGAAATCATTTCAGTCGTTCTTAAAGTAAAAGAACCGCTTGATATGGAAAAGGTGAATCAATGGCTCGGGTATTTCGTGACTTTTAAGGGAGAAAGCCTGTACAGGTATAAAGGCATTTTAAATGTTGCCGACACAAATCGGAAAATTGTCTTTCAAGGGGTTCACATGACATTTGCAGGCATGGATGGGCCCTTATGGACAGAAAAAGAAGACAGACAAAGTGAAATCGTATTTATCGGTAAAGGCTTGGATAGTGAGAGTTTGAATCAATGGCTCCAATACTGTCTGGCCTGAATTTATTCCAGGAGGTTTTATTTAATGGGACAAATCCCTGTAACAGTATTAAGCGGCTATTTAGGTGCCGGAAAAACAACATTATTAAATCATGTACTGCATAATCGTGACGGTTTAAAAGTAGCTGTTATTGTAAATGACATGAGTGAAGTCAATATTGATGCAGAACTGGTAGAAACAGAAGGCGGGTTTTCCCGTACAGAAGAAAAAATGGTGGAGATGTCCAATGGATGTATCTGCTGCACATTACGTGAAGATTTACTTGTTGAAGTTGAAAAACTTGCAGCTAAAGGAGAGTTTGACCATATTCTTATTGAATCCTCAGGTATCAGTGAACCGATTCCTGTTGCACAGACATTTTCCTATATTGACGAAACAATGGGTATTGATTTAACACGGTACTGCAGACTCGATACGATGGTGACTGTCGTCGATGCCAATCGTTTCTGGCATGATTTCGGATCCGGGGAAACACTCATAGACAGAAGCCAGGGAATCAGCGAAGCGGATGACAGAAATATCGCTGACCTTTTACTCGACCAGATTGAATTTTGTAATGTTTTGCTTTTAAACAAAATCGATTTAGTGGAAGAACAACACTTAAAACAACTGGAAGATGTAATCAAAAGACTGCAGCCGGAAGCAAAAATTATACGAACGGAACACAGTAAAGTAAATCCAAAAGATATATTGAATACCGGAATGTTTAACTTTGAAAAAGCGAGCGAATCTGCGGGGTGGCTTAAAGAATTGACTGCAGGTGTCGAGAATCACACGCCTGAAACTGAAGAGTACGGTATCGGATCCTTTGTTTTTTACAGCTCAATCCCTTTCCATGCTGAGCGGTTCGCTTCATGGTATCAGGCACTTCCGGAAAATATTGTCCGCGCCAAAGGAGTGATATGGTGTGCAACGCATAACGACATGGCTCTTTTATTCTCACAGGCCGGACCGTCTGTTGAAGTCAGACCGTTATCCTATTGGGTGGCTTCCCTTCCTGAATCACAAATAAATGATATTTTATCTGCAAACCCTGAAGTCAAAGCAGCATGGGATAAAGACTACGGCGACCGGCACACGAAAATGGTGTTCATCGGTACAGACCTTGATCAGGAAGAGATTACTGAAGAACTAAATCACTGTCTGATGAGTCCTTCTGAAATGCAGTCGGACTGGTCGGAACTTAAAAATCCTTTCCCATGGAAGGTGAATCAAAATGTCTGAAAAAATTCCAGTTACTGTCCTGAGCGGTTTTCTTGGAGCTGGAAAAACCACCCTGTTAAATCATTTACTCAAAAACCAGGACGGACTTAAGATCGCAGTGATTGTTAATGACATGAGTGAAATTAATATTGATGCCAGACTTGTTAAAGACGGCGGTCTGATTCAGACCGATGAACAAATGATTGAAATGACCAACGGCTGTATATGCTGTACATTACGAGAAGATTTAATTACAGAATTAAAAAAACTCGCACAGCTCGATATTGATTATGTATTAATTGAGTCAAGCGGTGTATCAGAGCCTATACCTGTTGCACAAAGTTTTACTTATGAAGATGCGGAGCTCGGCATTGATTTAAACCGGTATTTTACACTCGATACTATGGTAACTGTTGTCAATTCTGAACAGTTTTTTAATGATTACCATTCTGAAGACCTTCTGTCTAATCGGAATTTACAAGTCGATGATGAAGATGAGCGTGGAATTGTTGATTTACTAGTAGATCAAATTGAATTTGCGAATATCATTTTATTGAATAAAACAGATTTAATTTCCGGGGAAGAACTGGATGCAGTAAAAGCATTACTGAGAAAACTTAATCCGGAAGCGGAAATTATTCCTGTTAAATATGGCAGGATTGAACCAATGAAAGTATTGAATACAAAACAATTTGATTTTGACGCTGTTAGTATGAGTCCGGGTTGGATTAAAGAGTTAAATGAAGAACATATACCCGAAACAGAAGAATACGGCATCAGTTCATTTGTTTATCGAAGAAAACAACCGTTCCATCCGGAACGATTGAACCAGTGGCTTAAGAGCTGGCCGTCTGAGATTTTGAGAGCGAAAGGATTTTTCTGGGTCGCAACAAGGAAAGATACTGCCTGTCTCTTATCGCAGGCAGGTTCAATGGTAACACTGGAAAATGCAGGACACTGGCTTGTTGCTGAAGATGAAAACACCTTGTCTTCACTGAAACAAGATGACCCAGAACTATTTGAAGAATGGGATGAAACATTCGGCGACAGAATCACAGAACTCGTGTTTATCGGAAGCGGGATGGACAAGGAGAAAATCGTATCTTCCCTTGATGACTGCCTGGTAACAGAAGAAGAATACTCAAACCCTGATTCGTTATCGGACCCACTTCCGCTTTAGTAGTTTAAGTTTAATATGATTGAGCCCTCAGCAGTAGTGAGGGCTTTTTCAGTTAATGTAACTATAGTGTTTTTTATAATCTACTTCACGAGAAGGCATTTTAATTTATTATTTATAGATGAGGATGGCATAATGCGATTCAGTTCTTCGCTATTTTTTATTCTGTGGCGTTTTTGCACCGAAAATGCTACAGATTCGTTGGTACACCCATATCTGTGGCGCAATGCGATACAGTTCTCCAACATTCATCATTCTGTAGCGTTTCCGCACCGAAAATGCTACAGATTCGTTGGTACACCCACATCTGTGGCACAATGCGATACAGTTCGTCGATATTCTTTATTCTGTAGCGTTTCCGCACCTAAAATGCCACAGATTTATCAATACACTCTCACCTGTGGCACAACACGCTACAGGTCTCCAACATTCAATCATTCTGGAGCGTTCCCACACTCAAAATGCTACAGACTCGTCAACATACCCACATCTGTGGCACTTCACCACAACAAAACCAAAAAAACTCCTGCCACAAGTGTGACAGGAGCAAGAATTCAAATATATTACCCGATAGATCCTTCCATCTCAAATGAGATTAGACGGTTCATTTCTACCGCATATTCCATTGGAAGTTCTTTTGTGAATGGCTCGATGAAGCCCATAACGATCATTTCTGTCGCTTCTTCTTCACCAATACCACGGCTCATGAGATAAAATAACTGTTCTTCTGATACTTTGGAAACTTTCGCTTCGTGTTCAAGAGAAATGTTATCGTTTAAAATCTCATTGTATGGAATTGTGTCTGAAGTAGACTCATTATCCATAATCAGAGTATCACACTCGATGTTTGAACGCGCACCTGTTGCTTTTCTGCCGAAGTGAACTTGTCCACGGTATGATACTTTACCGCCGCCTTTAGCGATGGATTTAGATACAATTGTTGAAGATGTGTTTGGTGCAAGGTGAATCATTTTTGCACCTGCATCCTGCAGCTGACCTTTACCTGCAAGTGCGATGGACAATGTCATACCACGTGCGCCTTCTCCTTTAAGGAAAACAGCAGGGTATTTCATTGTTATTTTAGATCCCATGTTACCGTCAATCCATTCCATTGTACCGTTCGCATCAACGAATGTACGTTTTGTAACCAGGTTGTATACGTTTCTAGCCCAGTTCTGGATTGTTGTATAACGGCAGTATGCATCTTTTTTAACAATAATTTCAACAACAGCTGAGTGCAGTGAATTTGTTGTATAAACCGGTGCAGTACAACCCTCAACATAGTGTACGCTTGAACCTTCATCACAGATGATTAAAGTACGCTCAAACTGTCCCATGTTTTCTGAGTTAATACGGAAGTAAGCCTGTAAAGGTGTATCAAGCTTAACTCCCGGCGGGCAGTAAATAAATGATCCGCCGGACCATACTGCAGAGTTCAATGCCGCAAATTTATTGTCGGAAGGCGGTATTACTGTTGCCCAGTACTCTCTGAACAGGTCTTCATTTTCACGAAGTGCAGAGTCAGTATCTTTAAAGATAACACCCTTATCTTCAAGGTCCTGTTCCATATTATGATAAACAACTTCTGATTCATACTGTGCAGAAACACCTGCAAGGTATTTTTGCTCTGCTTCTGGAATACCCAGTTTATCAAATGTTAATTTGATTTCTTCAGGTACTTCGTCCCATGAGCGTTCTGTTTTTTCAGAAGGTTTTACGTAGTACGTGATTTCGTCAAAGTTCAGTTCGGATAAGTCTCCGCCCCAAACCGGCATCGGCATTTTATAGAAATGCTCCAATGATTTCAAACGGAAATCAAGCATCCACTCGGGCTCTTCTTTCATCTTAGAGATTTCTCTTACAATCTCTTCTGTTAATCCACGGTCTGAACGGAAAATCGAAACGTCCTCATCATGGAAACCATATTGGTATTCTCCGATATCCGGCGCTTGTTTAGCCATATTCGTCACTCCTTATTATTATTTACTCTCTGATTCTTTTACACCTTTTTCAAGTGCTTTCCAAGTTAGTGTTGCACATTTTATGCGTGCTGGGAATTGGCTTACACCAGAGAGCGCTTCAATATCCCCGTCTTCTTCCGGAATATTATAATCTTCCCCCAGCATCATCTTGCTGAATTCATCACCAATCGATAATGCCTCATCAAGTGTCTTTCCTTTTATCGCTTCTGTCATCATTGATGCACTGGACATAGATATAGAGCAGCCTTCTCCATCGAATCTTGCATCTTTAACAACATTACCGTCAACATCAAGTGTTAAACGGATTCTGTCACCACAGGTCGGGTTGTTCATATCGACAGTTAAAGTGCCATCTTCAATAACCCCTTTGTTTCTGGGATTCTTATAATGATCCATAATTACAGATCGATACAGTTGATTCAGATTGTTAAAATTCATAAGAGAAAAACTCCTTCGTACGTTTAAGCCCCTCGATAAATATATCTATCTCTTCTTTTGTGTTATAAATATAAAAACTTGCTCTGGCTGTGGCAGATACACCAAGCCACTTCATCAGCGGCTGAGCGCAGTGATGCCCGGCTCTGACAGCGACACCTTCAGAATCCAGCGCTGTTGCAAGGTCATGCGGGTGAACATCTTCCAGATTAAAAGTGATTAATCCGGCACGTTCTTTCGGACCGTAAATTTCAATACCGTCAATCTCTGACATTCTGTCATATGCATACTTTGTCAGTTCCTGTTCATAATTTAAAATATGATCCGGACCGATTGACTCTATATAATCGATTGCAGCGGCAAGACCGACAGCTTCAGCAATCATCGGTGTGCCTGCTTCAAACTTCACCGGAAGGTCAGTCCATGTGGACTCATACATACCGACAAAGTCTATCATATCTCCACCATACTCTACAGGCTCCATTTCATCAAGCAATTGCGCCTTTCCATACAGTACGCCTATGCCGGTCGGACCAAGCATTTTATGCCCGCTGAAGGCATAAAAATCAACACCTAAATCCTGAACATCAACCTTCATATGGGGAACAGCCTGGGCACCGTCAACGCTGATATATGCATCATTTTGATGTGCTGTTTCCGCAATACGTTTTATATCATTAATTGTACCAAGTACATTTGATACATGTGCTACAGCTACAATTTTTGTTTTTTCATTAATTACAGATTCCAGACTCTCTATCTTGATTGAGCCGTCGCTCTCAAGCGGAATAAAGACCAGGCGGGCATTTTTACGCTTGGCAAGCTCCTGCCAGGGAACAATATTCGCATGATGCTCCATTTCAGTTACAACGATTTCATCGCCTTCTTCAATGACTGCATCACCAAAACTGCGTGCAACGAGATTAATCGATGCCGTAGTTCCACGAGTAAAGACAATCTCTTCAAATCTTTGTGCATTGATAAAGCTTCTGACTTTCATTCGTGCCTGCTCATACTGATCTGTCGCCTTTGTACCCAGTGTATGAACACCGCGGTGAACATTCGAGTTATATTCTCTATAATAATCATTCATCGCATCAATCACCTGCACGGGTGACTGACTGGTTGCAGAAGTATCAAGATAGACTAAGTCTTTGCCGTTCACTTTTTGATCAAGTATAGGGAAGTCTTTTCTAATGTCCGCTGTGTTCATTTGGAAAAACCCCTTTAATACTTATTTGGATAATACTTTAAGTTCAATTACTTCTCTAAGCTGGTTTTTTACTGACTCAATCGGAAGTTCTCTTACCACAGGATCAAGGAATCCGTGGATGACAAGTCTTTCCGCTTCTTTTTGTGAAATACCGCGGCTCATCAGGTAGAACAATTGAATTGGATCTACTCTGCCGACTGAAGCAGCGTGACCTGCAGTCACATCGTCTTCGTCAATCAGAAGAATAGGGTTCGCGTCACCACGGGCTTTTTCGCTCAGCATCAGTACACGTGATTCCTGCTGTGCATCACTTCTTGTACCGCCGTGTTTAATATGACCGATACCGTTAAAGATACTTGACGCACTGTCTTTCATTACACCGTGCTTCAGAATATGTCCGACACTGTCTTTACCGTACTGAACAATTTCAGTCGTGAAGTTCAATGTCTGGTTACCGCGTCCGACTACAACTGTCTTCAAGTCAGATGAAGAATTGTCGCCGATCAGGTAAGTGGTATTGTCATTAATTACATTTGAATCATTCATCAGGCCGAGTGCCCAGTCAACTGTCGCATCACGGTATACTACACCGCGTCGGTTAATATAACCCGTCATACCGGCAGCAAGGAAGTCCACTGTACCGTATGTGATTTTAGCATTATCATTCGCAATCACTTCTGAAATGATATTGATCTGTTCTTTGGATTCTTCCACTTCTGAAAGGTAGCTTTCAACATAAGTCAATTCACTGCCCTCTTCAGCAACAATCAGTACATGGTTGAATAAAGAAGCCTCCTCATTATCATGAAGTACAATCATCTGAACAGGATCCGGCACCTGAACATTTTTCGGAACATAAACAAACAGTCCGCCGTTCAGCATTGCCGCATGGAATGCCGCCAGTTTATGGTCATCAATCTTCACGCCGTCTGTCATGAAGTATTTTCCGACCAGTTCAGGATGGTTGTGTGACGCTTCAATAATGTTTTCGATGATTACACCCTGCTCCTGAAGCTCGTCTGAGACCTGAAGATAAGCAGGTGTATTATTGTGCTGTACATAGATGTTTTTAGTGTTATCAATATCCACTAAGTTCTTAACAGCTTCAGGAAGTTCTTCCAAGCTGTCGTATACCGGGCTGTCTACAACCGGTTTGGATACTGTGAAAAAGTCCCACTTTGTAATTTTAGTCTTGTCAGGTTTCGGCATCTCAAGACTTTCAAATTTATCGAGTGCTTCTTTTTTCTTACTGATTAATAGTTCAGACTCACCGCGTTCAGTAGCACGGTTGATGACTTCATCAGCATTTATATGGAATTCATGTGATTCAGTAGTCATTAAAGATCCTCCTGTCTTTATTTTTCAGATTCGATTGTCATATCCTCAATACCAAGTTCTTCTTTAATCCAGTCGTAACCTTCAGCTTCAAGGCGTTCAGCAAGCTCTTTACCGCCGGATTTAACAACACGGCCTTTCATCATTACGTGAACGTAGTCAGGCGTGATGTAGTTCAGAAGTCTTTGGTAGTGTGTAATAATCAATGATCCGAAGTCATCTCCGCGAAGTTCGTTGATACCTTTGGATACAACTTTAAGTGCGTCAATATCAAGACCGGAGTCGATTTCATCAAGAATACCGAATTTAGGCTCAAGCATCATTAATTGAAGAATTTCATTACGCTTCTTCTCCCCGCCTGAGAAACCTTCGTTTAAATAACGAGTAGACATGTCTAAATCCATTTCAAGGAATTCCATGTTTTTATCTAATTTTTTGATGAACTGCATCAATTTGATTTCATCGCCCTCTTCACGCTGTGCATTAATTGCAGAGCGGAGGAAGTCAGAGTTTGTAACACCTGAAATTTCTGAAGGGTACTGCATACCAAGGAATAAGCCGGCCTGTGCACGCTCGTCAACTTCCATTTCAAGCACATCTTCACCGTCAAGAAGTACTTCACCTTTAGTTACTTCATAACGCGGATGACCCATGATTGCCTGTGCCAAAGTTGATTTTCCGGTACCGTTTGGTCCCATTACAGCGTGAATTTCACCTTGTTTTATAGTAAGGTCCACACCTTTTAATATTTCTTTACCGTCGATTTCGACATGTAGATTTTTGATCTCTAAAACAGAAGTCATTTACTAATCCTCCAATAAGAATTTTTGTTTTTTCATACTTTACTTAGTTTATAATAATTCTAAATTATAGTCAAAGTCTCACAGCATGAATATTAAAATAACACTTTTATATTATAACGTAAATAACAGGTGCTTAAAAGGGAATAAACCTCATAAAATCACGTTTAATCCCTTTATTTAAGATATTTTACCGTTGTATAAAAATATCTTAAAATACGCGTACACATAATTATTTTTCTCACTTTATAAATAATCATTATCATTAAAACAGCCCGGCAGTTATGCCGGGCATGCAGTCATTATTTTATAATGTCCAAAGTAAACGGCGGTTTGTACATCTCACCATTCAGGGACTTAATAATTCCGATTACGATAAATACATATGTCAGTACAGTAATAATCGGGCCTAGCACAAAACCGATTAATATCACTGTAGTCAGCCATGCAATGAAATTATAAATTGTAAACGACAAACCGAAGTTCGCAACGTTCCTTAATGCTTCCGCTGTTCTCGGGTCATCATCTTTTTTCACTGCCCATAAAATCAGCGGTCCGACTACCAATGTAAAAATCGCCAGTATATAAGACACTAATGCAATCGAACTGTCGAAACTTTTTTCCTCATTAAATTCATTCACTTTAATACACCTCTTTTCAGTCATTATCCCACTCAATATTCACCCTGATTATAACACCAGGATATATCAATATACAAATTTTACACTCCCGGGTCAATTAAAAAAACGCCGAATCAACGACGTTTTTAAGACTTTTATTCAGCGGGAATTACTGCACCGTCATAATTTTCTTCGATGAACTGTTTAATTTCATCCCCTTGAAGTACTTCAACCAGCTTTTGAATATCTTCTCTGTCTTCATCACCGGCACGAACTGCGATTAAGTTCGCATACGGGGAATCTCCGTCTTCAAGTACGATAGAATCTTCAAGAGGATTTAAACCGCCGTCAAGTGCAAAGTTGGAGTTGATAATTACAGCAGGCGCTTCATTATTATTGTACATTTCTACAAGAAGTTCCGGTGCTGTCTGGTTATTGAACTCAAAGTTATGCGGGTTTTCTGTAATATCATCAAATGTCGCATTCTGAATTTCAATACCCTCTTCAATTTCAACAAGACCTGCATTTACAAAGAATGACAGGAAGCGTCCTTCTTCAGCCGGGTTATTTGAAACAAGAATGGTTGAACCGTCAGGAATGTCTTCCAGTGAATCATAATCATTGGAATAAACCGCCATCGGCTCAATATGAACATTTCCTGCGCTGACCAAATCATAACCGTGGGATTCAATTTCTCCATCCAGGTAAGGCACATGTTGGAAGTAGTTTGCATCCACTTCCTCATCGGCAAGCAGTCTGTTCGGTGTTGTATAATCATTGACAATATTCACTTCAAGATTAATGCCTTCATCCTCAAGAATTGACGCCGCTTCTTCAAGAATCTCTGCATGCGGTGCAGGTGACGCTGCAACAACAAGCTCTGAATCTTCACCGCTGTCTGCTTCTGATTCCGCTGAATCATCAGAACCATTGCCGCAGGCTGCGAGAACTAAAACCAAAACTGATAATGATAAAAAAGATAAAAACTTTTTCATAAAAATAAACCCTTCTTTCCATATAATATATTTATATAATGACTACCGCTTATCCACAGTTTTCGCCAGCAGATCGCCGACAACCTGAATGATGAATACGATAATCAAAATTACTACTGTAGCAACAAGTGTGACATCACTCTGGCTGCGGGTGAAACCAACCATATATGCGAGGTTGCCGAGACCTCCGGCACCAATAACACCGGCAATCGCTGTTGAACCGACCAGCATAATTGCAGTCACTGTAATCCCGGAAATCAGTGCCGGCAGTGACTCCGGAAGCAGTACTTTCCAAATGATTTCCCATGTGCTTGCACCCATCGATTCCGCTGCTTCAATCACACCTTTATCAATTTCCTTAAGGCCAATCTCAACCAGTCTCGCATAGAAAGGCGACGCGCCGATAATCAGTGCCGGCAGTGCACCTTCAACTCCCATTATCGTCCCCATCACCGCTTTAGTCAGCGGAATTAACAGGATGATTAAAATGATAAACGGAATTGCTCTGAACAAGTTGACTATAAACGCTGTGGCACCGTACAACGGCGCACTCAATGTATGCTCACTTTTATTTGAAAGATATAAAATAATACCCAGAATAATTCCGAACAATGCGGTAAAGACTGTTGCGATACCTGTCATATACAGTGTGTCGAGTGTCGCCTCCCACACCACATCCCATCTGACATTTTCAAATGAAAACATTTCAATGAGGTCTTCTCTAAATTCATTCATGTTCTTCCACCTCAACTGTTACCCCTTCAGCACCTAAAGACTCACTTAATGATTTCAGCACTTTATCATCAATATCAAGTGCCACATAAAGGTGTCCGTAGGATTCATTGTTTGTATTTTTAATATTTCCGGATAAAATATTCAAATCCAGGTCGTAGGATTTAATGACTTGTGAGACCACCGGTGTTTTCGATTTAGTTCCCACAAAACCAAGCTTCAAGATTTTAGAATCTGGAAATACCTCTCTCACTTCATCAATTGCGAGTGCAGTCTCTTCATCATTGATGTCATCTTTGACGAACCGTTCTGTCACCGGGTGCCCAGGATTTTGAAAGAGCCTGAGAACAGGACCTGTTTCAACGACTCTGCCTTTTTCCATTACAGCCGCCTGGTCACATATTTTCCGGATAACATGCATTTCATGTGTAATCAATACAATGGTCAGCTGCAGCTCTTTCCGGATTCTCTCAAGCAGTTGAAGTACTTCATCTGTTGTCTCCGGATCCAGTGCACTGGTCGCTTCATCACAAAGCAGTACTTCCGGGTCGTTCGCGAGTGCACGTGCGATACCGACTCTCTGCTTCTGGCCGCCGGAAAGTTCACTCGGATAATTTTTCTCACGCCCGGAAAGACCGACAAGTTCGATTAACTCCTGTGCGCGGCGGCGGCGTTCACTTCTCGGGACCCCTGCAATCTCAAGCGGGAAACTGATATTTTCCTCGACTGTACGGGACCACAGTAAATTAAAATGCTGGAAAATCATTGAGACTTTCTGCCGTTTTTTCCTGAGGGCCTTTTTCGATAGTTGATTGATGGTGTCACCGTCAATCACAATATCACCGGAAGTCGGCACTTCAAGGCCGTTCAATAAACGAATCAGCGTCGATTTCCCTGCACCGGAATAGCCGATGATACCAAATATTTCACCTTTTTTAATCGTTAAAGAAACGTCATCAACTGCTGTAATATTGATATTTTTAGTACTGAAAATCTTACCGGCATTTTTAACATCTATCATATGTCTTCATCCAAACTATATAAATTTAACAATAAAAGCCTACTCATTTACTATGAAATGAGCAGGCTTTTATTTACGCCCCTCATCTTCGAATGTAAAATTCAGTGAATTGGCACCTTGTCTTTCTGACGGTTGCCGTGGCTTCAACGGGCACTTCCCTCCACCACTCTCGATAAGAGTTCCTTCTATTGAATTGTCATTATATTATCATCACCGAGTAATATAGTCAACATTATTTTTGTAATATTTCCACCAGCTTTGTGACTGATTCGAATGCATAGACGGAACGAATCAATTCTCCCCGCTCGAACACGAGAAGTGCCGGTGCTGATTGAACATGAAATTCATTGATAAACGCCTCATGATAATTCAAATCAACCGGTGTATATTCAAATCCGACCACTTCTTTCGCAACATTCAGCATCCGTTCTGCAATCTGACAGTTTGCACAAATCGGTGCATATCCGAATACTATCACTCTGTCTTCAGATTGTATAAGATTGTATAAGTCCCTGGTATCCAACTCTTGCTTCATCATAATACTTACCTCTCAAAAATCCGGGTTTCACTTGAAACCCCTGACGGTGCAGTACACCTGCCAGATAATCCTTTGGACATCTTGCCACTGCACCGAATTTCGGATCAATATAAATATGTTTACTTTCACTTAAATGCTTTTTAAACCACTGACGTATTTTCTGTCCCTCTTTATCTGCATCAGACAATATATAAATATCAGATACTGCAATCTGATCCAGTATATTATCAAGCTTTGACACACCCATTGTACCAAAAGTACAGATGATTTGAACAGGTTCTGCTATGACACTCTCCACGCGGCATTTGTCACTCTTACCTTCAACAATAATTACTTTTTCAGAAAGATACATATTTATCCCTCCAGTCATTATATAAAGAAAACCCCGGACATCCGCCCGGAGTTGATATATTACGCACCCGTCATTTCATCGTATGCGTCTGCATCCATAAGACCGTCAAGCTGTGATTCATTTGTCAGTTCAACTTTAATCATCCATGCGCCTTCATAAGGTGATTCATTAACAAGTTCAGGGCTGTCTTCCAATTCTTCATTCACTTCAATGATTTTACCATCAACCGGTGCATAAAGTTCAGATACTGTTTTCACAGATTCAACACTGCCGAAAGATTCTCCCTGTGTTACGTTATCATCTGTTTCAGGAAGCTCAACAAATACGATATCCCCGAGTTCAGATTGTGCGAATTCAGTGATACCGATTGTTGCGGTATTCCCTTCAACTTTCACCCATTCATGGTCTTCTGAGTATTTAAATTCTTTTGGTGCTGCCACGATTAAAACCTCCCCGTATATTATATACACATCTATAATGACACAAATTTAAACATTTTAGCAAGATATTTTGATCAGCGGACTGCCGCTTCGTATGCTTCTTCCTTGAAACCTAAAACTACAGTATCATCAGTAACAAGAAGCGGTCTTTTAATCAGCATGCCGTCGCTTGAAAGAAGCTCGAGTTTCTCATCAAGTGTCATATCGTCGAGTGTTTCTTTTAACCCGAGATCTTTAAATTTTTTACCGCGTTTATTGAAAAAGTCATCCACTGAGTAGTCCGACTGCTCAATGATTCCTTTCAGCGTATCTGCACCTGGGGGATTTTTCACCATGTCATGTGCTGTAAAGTCTATACCACTGCCGCTCAAATATTTTTTCCCTTTCCGGCATGTCGTACATTGTGGATATTCATAAAGTGTAATCATGATTTACCTCCGTGTGTTTAGTTACTTTAATTATACATGACTGATACATTCATACGAAGTATTTTTCAAAAATGCATGCAGATTTATTTTAGAACGGATTGATGGTAGACTGATATCATATAATATACTGGAGGTCAGGATTTATGGAACCTATTAAAACATATGAAGATTTTACAGAAAAAATAAACGGCAGTGACAAAATCGTCGTTAAATTCTTTGCAGACTGGTGCCCGGATTGTACACGCATGAACATGTTTATCCCGCCGATCTTGGAAGAATTTAATTATGTCAACTGGTACGAAATTAACCGTGATGAAGTTGAACAGCCTGCACTCGACTACGATGTGATGGGTATACCAAGCCTTCTCATCTTCCAAAATGGGGAAAAGCTCGGCCACCTGCATTCTGCAAATGCAAAAACTCCTGAAGATGTACGTGAGTTTCTGCAGCAGAACCTGTAATATTATATAAATATTATTAACGATAAATAAAGGATACATGACTGAAAAATCAGCCATGTATCCTTTTCTTAATCAATACCGCTATCTTCTTTTGAAAGTCTCAACGATACTTCTTTACATCAATTGAAACAGCGCACTACTATTCATACGCAGACAGCGCCTGACGGATTTTTTCGGCATGCACCTGCCCGGGTGCCGCAGTTTCAGCCACATAGCCGTATGTCATGCATGAACCGAACGTACCGCCCGCAAGTCTCGTAATCATACCCGTTTCCCCCATTGAAATACCGACTATTTTACTGCCGACAGCGGACTTTGCAGAGGCAACAACACTCATCACATTTAAAGTATCATTTTCATTCTGTGGTGCATATGCCACTTTTAAAATATCGCCGCCCGCACGGTCCATCCGGTACAAAAGCTTCTGCATTTCTTCAATCAGCGGTGTACGCGTAAAATCATGATTGCTGAGCAGTACTTTAACTTCTCTTTTTCCTGCTCTGTCGATTAAGTCCGCTGTAATGTCTTCATCTGTTAAAAACTCTATATCCACTAAATCAATGCTGCACTCCTCTATCACACGTTTTAAAAGTGCATAATAGTCTTCTTTTGAGCGTCTGCCGTCGCCGCCCTCCCGAAAAGAGCGGTATGTATAAATGACAGGGCATTCAGAAAAAGCCTGAATGATTTCATTCACAGCATTTATATGGGCATCATCCTGCAGTTCATCAAAATAATCCGCCCTAATCTCAAGAATATCAAAAGATTCCCTGAACTGTTCAAAATACCGTGCAGCATCCGCTGCACCGTGGTGTGTATCTTTTGAGGTCGATACAACAATTTTCGGCGCCCCTGTTCCTAATTCAATGTTTTTCACCTGCATGACTACACCTCTTCCATGTATTACTGCTATATTATACAGGATTCTATTCATAATAAAAGAAGACACCCTGTCGGATGCCTTCTGATCTGAAAACTATTGGATGACTTCTACACTTAAGCTGACATCAACATTGCCGCTGACCGCTTTTGAATACGGGCAGAAATTGTGTGCCTGTTCCAAATACTGATTTGCATCATCTTGTGACATATTTTTCACTTTCGCATGAATGTCCACTTCAAGTTTCGGACTCTCTGCATTCTCATCATCCACAAGACGCACTGTCAAAGTCACTTCCGGCTCTGCATCACGCACGCCGCCTTTTTTAATCATTAAGTCAAATGCACCGTTAAAGCAGGATGCATACCCGGCAGCAAATAACTGCTCCGGATTTGTACCGTCACCCTTCTGATCCGGCGGCAGAATCGCTGTGTCAATCGCTTTATCATCCGTCACTACGTGTCCTTTACGTCCGCCGGTATTTGTTGCGCTTGTTTCATATTTTACTGCCATTACATTTTCCTCCTTAATTAATGTCTCACTCATGTTTTACCCGGGTTCAATATGTTTTAATCATAGATTTTTTCTGTTTCTTATTTTAATCATTCTCCTGGTCGAGCTTCTCTTTTTTTATCAGCTGTGCAACACCGCCTAAAAGAAGTGTCAGCATCAGACCGATACCGCTCAGTAAATAAAGAAGCATAAACATTTCAGAAAAGCCGTTTGCGGGTGTATAGTTCACTTCAATCGAAGTCGGCAGCAGTATCACGACACTCGTATACAGCGCTTCAGTAAAGCGCATCCCTTCTGTATTCATAAAGAAAATCACACCGCTGATAATAATAATGATTAACATAAACAACAGTGCACGGAGTGTTTCATTTTTTAATATACGAACTAAATTTTTTAAGTTTCTGCGTACTGCCAGCAATAATGAGACCATCTTCCTGCTCCATTCCAAATTTTTATTTATAACACATTGCAGCAAATTTTTATATTCGTTACTGCATATACTTCAATATCATTTTATCATACCGGACAGCCCGCTCTCTGTAATAAAAATATTATAAATAAAAATCTCCGAATAACCAGACAGAGCATCCGGCTGTTAGTCAGCTGTTCCGTGAAAGTGACTGTTTAGCCAGATTAATAATAACCATATCATCCATCGGCGGGTTATGAAGACCGGCCCGGACATTACGGTAGTGCCTCTGTAGTTCACTGCTCTCTGATAAACTTTTTGCACCAACCACCCGCATTGAGAGGTCCACTGCTTCAACTGCCTTATTAACTATCGATGTTTTAACTGCACCGAGTTCACCTGACATTTCTGCCCGTTCTTCCTTGGAAGAATCATCCCACTGCCCTGCCACGCTGTAGAGAAAATGTTCTGCTTCCATCAGCATCAGCTCTATTCTTCCAAGTTTCTCCTGTACGTTCGCAAGCTCGGAAATCGTTCCCTCGATACTGTTGGGCGAGTATTCCCCGGCAAATTTAACTGCCGCATTCTGTGCTGCCCGTGCGATTCCGAGGTAACATGCCGGAATATGCAAAAGCCATCCCGAAGGTTCTTTTCTGCCCGGCGTACGGTAAGATACCAGACAGTCCCGGTCTACTTTCACATCCTTCAAGATAAAATCATGACTTCCTGTCGCCCTCATAGCAATTGAATCCCAGGTTTCATCAATACTCACACCATCAAGTGACGTATCGACCAGAAAATTCCCTACTTTGTCAGTTCCGTCAATTGAGGCACTGACAATGCCGTACTTTAATACCGGGGACAGTGTCGCAAATGTTTTACGTCCATTCAATATAAAGTCGTCACCGGATTTATGTGCTGCCGTCTCAGGACGGCCGCCGCGGGTCGGGCTTCCCGTTGCCGGTTCAGTCGCAAGGTTATTCACAAGCGCACCGTTTTGAATCACTTCATCTACTACTGCCCGGTACACTCCGTCATCCCATAACTGTTTTTCACCGGTCTCCATGATGATTCCCATATGCCAGCCCACAGAAAGTGCTGTAGCACCGTCATATCTTGCGATCTTTTCCTGATGCTTCATTAATTCTGTAAGGGAAATACCGTCTCCTCCATATTTTTCAGGAATAGAATATTTAAAATATCCAATACTATTTAACTTTTCTATATTTTCTTTCGGAAATGTAATATTTTCATCATGCATCTGTGATGTTTCTGCAAAAGATTCCGCTGTACGCTGAACCTTCCGCACTCTTTCTTCTGCTGCAGCATCTAACTTTCCTGCCATCAAATTCCTCCTAAATACATTCAAACACCTGATACATATTTTTAAAATCATACGATAATGATAAATCATTAATTCCTATTTGACAACTGGGATATAAACTTTATAATGAATACTAATATTTTAAAATAACTTCTAAAAAGTAGGTGTTTTCTTGTTAGAACTAAATGATTTAACCTTATCTTACAATCAAAAGCCCGTTTTAAATAATATCAGTCTCAACATAGAAAAAGGTGAAGTAGTCAGTTTGATCGGCCCGAGCGGTACAGGAAAAACCAGCTTATTAAGATGTATTAATCTTTTGGAATCCCCGGACAGCGGCTCTATCCGTCTTCTGGATTTAAATATAGATTTTAATTCGGTTTCCAAAAAGGACAAATTGATGCTCAGAAGAAACACCGCAATGGTATTTCAACAGTATAATTTATTCAAAAATAAAACCGTTCTTGAAAATACCATGGAAGCACAGGTTCTGGTTCAAAAGAAATCAAAAGAGGAGGCATATGACAACAGTCTTGTTCAATTAAGCAAGGTCGGTCTGTCAGATAAACTGGACAGCTATCCTTCCGAGTTATCAGGCGGACAGCAGCAGCGTGTCAGTATTGCCCGTGCACTTGCTTTGAATCCTTCCGTGATATTATTCGATGAACCCACCTCTGCACTTGACCCGGAACTTGTCGGAGAAGTATTGAAAACAATCAGTGAAGTGGCTGAAAGCGGCATGACAATCGTTCTTGTGACTCACGAAATGTCATTTGCCAGAGACATCTCCGATACAGTTATTTTCATGGACCAGGGACAGATTGAAGAACAGGGCACCCCGGAACACATTTTCAATCATTCAACGAATCCGCGTACACGGGCTTTTTTAAATAAATTCTACACGCCCGATTTTGTCATTTAAAAGGTGAGACTTATGAAATTATATAAAATAATGATGATAGCCGCCCTGCTGACTGTTTCTGCATGCAGCAGCGAAGATATAGTTGAAGACGATGAACGTGTCGTGAATGTTGCGGTGCCAGCTTCCGAACGGCCGCTCAGCTACACCGGGACAGACGGGGAACTTACCGGCTATGAAGTTGAAATTTTGAAAGCTGTAGATGAAAAGCTCGATGACTATGTTTTTAATATCCAAGGGACAGATGACAGTGCAGCAGAGATAGGTCTTGATACCGGGCAGTACGACATGATTGCTCAAGGATTGATTTTATCCCCGCAGCGTGAAGAATCATATTTAATTCCATCAGAAAGTAACGGCCCAAGTCTGATGAGAATTTATGCCACAGGTCATTTCGCGGATGAAATTAATTCATTAGAGGATCTGACAGATAAAAATATTACGCCGGTGAGCCCTTCAGGAGGCGTATACAACCTTCTTGTTAACTATAATGAAGAACACCCGGATAACGAATTAACGTTCCGAACAACTGACGGCGGCATTCCGACTGCCGGAAGACTGCAGGAGGTGGATTCGGGTGCGTATGATGCACTGATTCAGCCGTCAAACCTGGGACAGCAGGAGATTATGGATATCGCCGGACTGGACCTCCACGTTTCCGATCCAATCGAAATTAATCCGACGTATTTTCTGATTCATGATTCATCTGAAAATGAGCAGTTAAATCATGATGTAGGCAGTGCGATTAAAGAATTAAGAGAAGAAGGAACACTATCGGAACTCTCTGAAGAATTTTACGGTGAAGATATATTGAAATATGAAACAGAGGAAGGCGGGAATTAGATGGACATAAAATACATGATAGAAATACTTCCAAGATTTATATCAGTTATTCCTGTCACTGCATTGATAATAACAGCTGCCGCTGTTCTTGGACTCATTCTGAGTATTGCAGTCACAATAGTGCGCTTGAAAAAAATACCTGTTCTCAGCACCCTTGCTGAAATATATATATCTTTCAGCAGAAGTATCCCGATACTTCTCCAGTTATTTTTGTTTTACTTCGGCCTGCCGGTTTTGTTTCAGCAGTTCGGAATCAATGTCACGGCTGTTGAAGCAGTGTTTGCTGCGGTTCTATGTTTAATCATATATAACGGGGCATATATGTCAGAGATTTTAAGACCTGCCTTTCTATCCCTCGATAGAGGGCAGATGGAAGCGGCGGACAGTCTCGGTTATACACCGTTTCAAAAGTTTAGAAAAATCATCCTGCCGCAGGTTACCCCTGTCGCTCTTCCTGGTATTGGTAATGCCGTCATACACCTGATTCATGATTCATCTCTTGTATTTGCTATCGGTGTTGTCGATATTATGGGACTTGCCAATATTATCGGCGCGGAATCCTACGGCCTGTACCAGCTCGAAGTATTTTTAGCAGTTGCATTGATATACTGGGTGATTTCAATGATTTCCGAGCAAATTATAAAATACCTTGAAAACAGACGAAGCAAATCGATTTCTTATCATCAGAATACAGTTAATGAGGAGGCAAATTAATGGAGCTTTCTTTAATATTCGAAAGTCTTATACAAACTCTCAATGCTGTACCCGGAACATTATTAATGGCTGTGATTATTTTATTCTCTTCATTAATTCTCGGTGCTGTCATTGTATATATCCAGAGCCTGCACATCCCGGTCATTCACCAGATTCTGATTACACTGAAATCATTCATCCGAGGAACGCCGAATGTTGTTTTACTGTTTATTATGTACTATTCATTTCCTTTTGCCGCGGCATGGGTCCTATCTTTTATCAATATTGATATTAACCCGTATCAGATGAGCCCTGTCATCATCGTGATTATTACGTTTACAGTCTGTTATTCAGTATTTCAGTCTGAAATACTCCGCGGGGCGCTGAAGTCCCTTGATTATCATCAGGTGGAGGCGGCGCATTCACTTGGGTACGATACGTTTCAGACATTAAGAAAGGTCATTATTCCCCAGGTACTCAGAGAAGCACTGCCTGATATCGTCAACACACTCCTGTTAATCGTTAAGGCACTGTCCCTTGCCTTCCTGGTTACCGTAGTAGACATTTTTGCACAGGCAAGACTGACCGGCGCAGAGAATTTCAGCTATCTGGAATCCTTTTTCGCTGCCGTTCTAATTTACTGGATTCTCGGCGGTTTAATTACCACATTTTCAAACAGGATCGAAAAAAAGCTGAACCGCGGTCAGTATTAAAATGAGAATATAATACTTTAAAGGCTGATGGCATTTAACCATCAGCCTTTTTGAGCCATTCCCGCTTCAACAATCCCATAAAATAGGCATTTTTATATTCACCATTAGTATAGAAATGTTCACGCAGCTCTCCTTCAATGACAAACCCTGCTTTTTCATAAATGTGTACCGCTTTTTTATTATCAGCATCTACATAAAGAAATACTTTGTGCAGATTTAAAGTTTCAAAGGCATACGTCACACCTTTTTTAAATGCCTCTTTTGCATATCCTCTGCCGCCGAATTCCGGTGCGATAATAATTTGTATCTCGCACTGCCTGTGAATATAATTAATTTCAACCAGCTCAACAATTCCCACAACCGTGCCCGCATCTTCAACAACAAAACGCCGTTCGGAATCGCTCAATATATGCTTTTCATACAACCGTTTCAACTCACCGAATGATTCATATGGTTCTTCAAACCAATACGACATAATTGAATAATCATTATTTAACTTATGGATAAATACAAGATCCTGTTCTTCGAGTGCCCTGATTTTCATAACTGCCTCCGTTTAACTGTTTCTATTTGAAATCAAAGTATTTCATTTTAATATTCAAATTCATTATATCAAATAAAATTCTTATTTCAGATGTTTTCACTTTCCCATAATAATGATTGCTTAGACACTCCTGATAAGGATAAACGCCCTTAGAGCATAATACACTCTAAGGGCGTTTGCTTAATTTATTTCAGTACCGGCCAGTAGGCTTTGTTCGCTTCGATTAAATCGTCCAGAATGTCTTTGGCAACTTTTGCACTCGGTACTGTTTTTGATAATGTCAGTGCCTGCCATAATTTCTGATATGATTTTTCTTCAAATGCTTCAACAACAAGTTTTTCCACACCGACCTGCTGTTCCATCAGACTCTTCTGGAACCTCGGTATTTCACCGACAACCAGTTTTTCAGGTCCTTTACTGCCGACAAGACATGGTACTTCAACCATTGCCGTCGGATCAAAGTTAACGATGGCACCGTTATTTTCAACAATCATCAGCATACGTTCTTTAGTGTTGAAGGCGATGGCTTTCGCGAGATCAACAATATATGATGCATGATCATCTGTTTCAAGTTTTGTATCTTCAGCAGTTCCTTTTTCAACAATAGACTGACACTCACCAAAGACAAACTTCTCACGGCCGTCCATTACTTCATTTGCACGTGTATATTCTTTATTGGCATGAGCCACTTCGTAGTCCGGGTACAGATAATATTTTAAATACGTGTTCGGAACCGTCTCAGGGTCAAGATGCTGGACATCTTTAGCTTTTTTAAATGTACTGTTCCAGCTTGCCTCTTCACCCGGAAGGTCATCACCGCCCATTGTATAGCCGTACCGGCTGACATGCTGAGTGACTTTATCGAGAATGCTGTTCCCGTTCTTATCACGGATATCTGTCCACCAGCCGAAATGATTCAAGCCGTAATAGTCCACTTCAAAATCTTTACGTGATTCAAGGCCCTGAGTCTTCGCAATAATTTCTTCAATCCCGATCGGCATATCGCAGATATTCAAAATGTTTGCATCCGGACGCAGCTTACGTGTTGCCTCAGCGACAATCGCTGCCGGATTTGAATAGTTTAACATCCAGGCATCCGGTGAATACTTCTCCATATAGTCGACCAGCTCAAGAACACCCGGGATTGAGCGCATTCCATATGCAATACCACCCGGTCCGCATGTCTCCTGACCAACCACACCGTGCTTCAATGGAATTTTCTCATCCTGCTCACGCATAGCATATTTACCGACACGAATATGCGCCATCACAAAATCAACATCAGTAAATGCCTCTTTTGGATCAGTGGTTGCAATGAGCTTAATTTCCGGTGCACGTTCTTTTAATAAAATTTCACATGCATCTGCAATCGTCTTCTGTCTTTCCCCGTCATTATCATAAAATTTAATTGTATCAATCGGGAATTCCTTCTGATAATCCAGCAGCATTAAAATAATTCCTGGTGTAAATGTGCTTCCGCCTCCGGAAATATTGATGTTAAACTTTTTCATAATAAAATCCTCCAGTTATATTTTATAATTTACTTTCAAAATATTCTCTGACCTGCGGTACGCTTAATCCGACAATCACCTGCATACTCTTACCGCTCTTTGCGATTCCGTGTGCCATTTGATTGTGTGTAAAATATGATGCATCCTCTACAAGTTCCGGATCATTAACTGTCACGCGCAGCCTTGTTGCACAGTTTGTGACGTCCTTAATATTTTCCTTACCGCCGAGACCTCTCAAATAGTACACAGCTTTTTCCTCAAATTCTGACTCAAAAGACTCTTCTTCAGTCGTATCTTCAGATGTATTTCCTGCTTTCGCAGCCTTGTAATCCGCCTTTGTATACAATTTATCCGAAGTACCGCTCTTTCTGCCTGGAAGCGGAATATCAAATTTGATAATGAGCCACCTGAACAGCACAAAGTAAATTGCCGAGAATATTAAACCGATAATAATTTCAGCGACATAGACCCCGCTGTGATTTCCAAATAAAGGAATCCAGTTTAAGGAGGCTGTTTCTATCAATCCTCCGCCCATCATTCCGACAACACCGAACATATTCATCACTGTGACCATTGTTGCCCCGAGTAATGCGTGCAGTGCAAACAAATATGGCGCGATAAACAGGAATGTAAATTCAAGCGGTTCAGTAATTCCTGCAAAAATAGCTGTTAATGTTACAGGCAGTACAAGTGCGAGTACTTTCTTTCTATTTTCTTTAGGCGTTGCATAGTACATCGCAAGTGCAATCCCAAGACTGCCGAACATCTTAATGTTTCCATGCAGAAGGAAACCGTAAGGATAAAGTTCATTGAGCGGCTCCGTTGAACCTGAGAACTCTGTTAAGTTCGAAATCCAGTGTACCCTGAGTCCTTCACTTACTGCTGCAGGACCGAACTCAAATGGAATATTCACAAAGTGATGCAGCCCTGTCGGTATTAATATACGTTCAAGGAAATGATACAGCCAGACACCAAAGTAGCCTGCACTTGTCATAATTCCTTGAAGAGATCCTATCGCCTGCTGAACATACGGCCATATAAATGCCACTAAAAACGCAATCGGAATCATTAAGAAAAATCCAATGATGACAACAAACGAAAGTCCCTGGAATATTCCGAGCATCTCAGGCAGTTTCGTACTATAGAATCGGTTGTGTATCCAGACAACAATACTTGAAATCACAATTGCCCCGATGACATTGGTATCAAGCGTCGCAATTCCTGCGATTTCCTTCACACCTGTTAAATTTTCCACACCTTGCGATAAATCAACACCGAATGCATCCGGCCACAAGGTTAAAATCGCATTGATATAGTTATTAAAAACCAGATAAATGACCATTGCCGCAAGCGTTGCATGTGCAGCTGCTTTTTTCGCCAGTGAAATCGGCAGACCAACAACGAACAACAGCTCCATATGGTCAAAAATTGTCCAGCCACCGCTTTCAATCAGCGTCCATATACTGCTCCACATCGTCCCCTCAGCAGCAATACTTCCCATGATTACTTCATTATTAAACAATGTTGCGAGTCCAAGTATGATTCCGAAAAATGCAAACAGCAGCACTGGAACAATCATTGCACTCCCAAATCTTTTAATAGCATCCATCAGCAATCCCCCTTTAAATGTTTGTATATCCAACATACAGTAAGCGCTTGCATGATGTAAGGTGTTTGACGGATTTAGAAATGAGATAGTAAACTTGGGTTATATTTTCATAAGACGGAAATATTTTCATAAGGAGAGAATGTTCATGATATTAGATAAGCTCGTCAACCAATACTACAAGGAATTAAGTGAAAATGACCTTCATATTATAAAAATGATACATACACATATCAGTGACATGAAGAAAATGAAAATACAGGAGCTCGCTTCCCTGTCACACACTTCTGTTTCTTCTATCCATAGATTATGCAGAAAATTAGGATTTGACGGCTACAGCGAATTAAAAGCCTATATCAAGATTAATAAGGAGAACAATGACAATGTTCAGGATTTAATGGAGATCTTAAACCGTGATATCCAGCAGACATTCAACCATTTAAAACATCTCGATTTTGACAATCTCAATCAATTAATTGACCAGGCACCCTATATTTACATATACGGGACCGGCGCCGCCCAGGTTGAAGTCGCAAGTGATGTACAGCGCTTATTTCTCGCAATTTATAAAAAATCAATGCTTTTAAAAAATGAACTCGAGCTCGAGCGTGCCATCGAACAGATACATGATAATGAGCTGCTTATCATTATTTCTTTATCAGGTGAAACCAGAAATTTTGAAGAGATGATTCGTTTAATTAAAACGCGAAATGTAAAATATATCAGTGTGACCACATTACGTGACAATGTTCTCGCACAGCATGCCATGTTTAATTTATATGTCAACACGACGCCCTTCACATTATATAACGGCGTCGAAAATTCAAGTTTTCTTCCCTATCATATGGTTTTCGACGTCATCATCCGAAAATACAGCTTATGGAAAGAAGAGATTAAAGCATTAGAATGATTTTTTGAATAAAACCCCATTGAATGATAATTCTTCACTTCACTAACCTTAAGGCGTATAATCCCTGATATAACATCTGTGAAAGGAACATACTGATGGAATATTTCTTACAACTTGAGCCCTGGCAGCAGGCACTGGCCGCAACTATTATTACGTGGACGACAACAGGCCTTGGTGCTGCTTTTGTATTTTTAACAAAAGAAGTGAATGAACGATTTTTAAATACAATGCTCGGCTTTGCAGGCGGTGTAATGATTGCAGCGAGTTTCTGGTCGCTGTTGTCCCCTGCCATTGAAGCAAGTGCCGATCATCCTGTCGGTGAATGGTTCCCGCCGGCAGTGGGTTTTCTACTCGGTGCACTTTTTATTTATGGATTTGATAAATTAATTCCGCATGCCCACAGAAACTCAAAGAGAAGTGAAGGATGGAATCCGGACCGCCATAGACGCAGCACTCTGTTGGTCTTTTCATTAACCCTTCATAACATTCCGGAAGGACTCGCAGTCGGTATTGCCTTCGGTGCTGCCGTTCACGGAGATGCAGTAATTGCTGCCAGTGCAGCAACACTGGCGCTTGGTATTGCCATTCAAAATATCCCGGAAGGTACAGCCGTCTCCATGCCGCTACGCGGTGATGGAATGTCCCGGACCAAAAGCTTCTTCTGGGGATGGATGTCCGGAATTGTGGAACCTATCGCTGCAGTGGTGGGTGTCTTGACTGTTGCATATATGGAACCCGTTCTGCCTTATGCCCTCAGCCTTGCAGCAGGTGCGATGATATTTGTTGTCGTTGAAGAAGTCATCCCAAGCACTCAGAAAAACGGCCATTCGGATATCGCTGTTTTCAGCTTGATGTTTGGTTTTGTATTAATGATGATTCTGGACGTCGCACTCGGTTAACATATAAAGCCTCCTTTTTTAATGAAGGAGGCTTATTTTATAAAAAGGTGTGATAAATATGAGAACAGATTTCGATTACTGGCAGACGTATCCGCTTGAAACAATCATATCTTTATTTGACACTCTTGATATTCAATGGGGTATCGGCGGCGGTGTCGCACTTGATTTATACTATGGCTTCAAGACAAGGAATCATGAAGATATTGATATCATTATTTTCGTAAAAGATGCAGCTGAAGTGATACATCTTTTACAGGATTTCAGCTTATTTAAAGCAGAAAACGGTATCCTCACTCCGTACACATACGAGGATAAAATGGATGATTCATTCAGCATCTGGGTCAGCGAGGAAGAAGATTCTCCTTTTGTCTTTGAAATACTGCTCATTAGTACCCGGGAGGACTTTTGGATTTACAAAAGGAATTCTGACATTAGAGGATCGACTGATGAATTGTTTTTATTGAATGAATCAAATATTCCTTATATTAAGCCTGAAATTCAATTGCTTTATAAAATGGACGGTTCCCATATACGGGATAAGGATATTATTGATTTTGAAAAATTTGTCCCGCTTCTTGGCGCGGACGAAAAAATATGGCTCAAAAAACAGCTGACGGTGCAGGGAAATACGTATATGGAGCATAAATTACTGAAATGAGGTAAACGATGAGATGGACACCTTACCCAAACAATTTATAGAAAATCATATTGGAACTGTCATGGATATTGTGCTTTTAGAACAACAGGGCTGCACTTCAACAGTATATAAAATATCCGCTTTACACGGCACTTACATTTTAAAAAGTGCTGAGCCTGAAATTTTTCGTGAGTTGCTGGAAAATGAAGCGGAGGTCTTGAAGAAATTAAATGAACAGACGGATATTCCCGTTCCACGGTTTCACGGCTTTACGCGGACCGATAGTAAAAGCCATCTGCTGATGTCTTATGAAGAAGGTGTGACTCTGACCGAGGCATTGGCAGAGGCAGATTCACAAGGTGTCAAAAACGACTTAATCGAAAGCTTCAGCACACTGCTTCACCGGCTTCATACCGCTGATACCAGTATTCTTAAAATATCTTCCCGGGGAAAATGGCTTGATATCCAATTGAAAAAAGCCGCAGAGTATCTGCAGGCTGGTAACACTGACGGGAATCAGGATTTATTAGATGACCTGAGGAATAAAAAACCGCATGACATTAAAAGTACAGTAATCCACGGTGACTGCACTACTGATAATGTGCTTGTTAAAAATAATCAGGTCTATTTGTTTATCGACGCCGGCGGTATGACATACGGTGATCCAAGATATGATATCGCGCTTGCTGTCAGTGAATTTTTGAATCATCAAGACGAACTGTCGTCATTTTACAGAGGCTATCAGCGTTATAAAATTGATGCGTCTGAATTTAAATACTTTGACAGCCTGTATGAGTTTTTCTGAATAAATACAGAATCACACTCTTACAGGCTTAACGTCATAATATACTGCTGCTTTTTAAATCCATGCTTTTCATAGTAATCCACTGTCGGGCTACCGTACACCACTTTTACATCCACACGCTTCACACCGTATTCTTTAAATATCGTCATCGCTGCCCCGGTCAGCTCATCTCCAATCCCTTCGCCTCTGTACTGATCATCAACAAACAGATAGCTGATTGCTCCGGATGTTTTATTAATATCCGCTTTAATGAAACCCTGAGTCACACCGCCCTCTTCAGCAGTAAAAATCACTGCTCTGCCGTTTTCGACATCCTCTTCAAACATCTCTATTGTCTGAGCCGGACTATCCATCGGGTACATGCCGTTGAAATGTTCTGAGACACTGTTATGATATTCTGCGAGCGCTTCAATATATTGCCAGAGTTCCTTGATTTCATTTTTAGTCATTTTCTTTATTACCATTTTCTCACCCCCGATACCTTTGTCGTGTATAAAAAGGCCTTTAACCGATTAAGTTAAAGACCTGCTGAACAGCTGACAATTTAATCTCATTGTTACTATACCCTGAAATAAGAAAAAGTGATCAACTATTTTCATTTCATACGTATTTTATTCTGCTTCCACAGAAGTAACGAATCACATTTTATATCCTGCCGCGCTTAAATATATATTTCTTAAACCATAATGATGACTTATCGTAAATATACATCGCTGTCAGAACGTAGAATAATGCGAAAAATGCACCGCCTAATACATCTGTTAAATAATGCGCACCAAAATATAATCTGGAATATAAAACAGCCATCCATATGAGAACAGTGATTGTATACGCCGCGTATTTCAAAAACTGATGTTTAATATGCGGAATCAGTACCAGTATGATGATTAAAAATAATAAAGCACTGGCAATAGAGTGACCGCTTGGGTATGAAAATCCATCGTCGACAGCAAGGTGTCCGGAGGGACGGCTTCTCTCAATCGTATTTTTCAATAGTACACCAATCAGACCGCCGGTTGAGACAACAGCAAGCACCCAGAAGGACAATAATGTATACCTTTTAATCATCAGGACCGCTGCAAGTATAATCGTGATGACAACAATCGACATCGACTCACCCAGCAGTGTAAAAAATGACATCATATCATTAAAAAAACCACCGTCAAAATCAAGTCCCGGCGTCCCGTAAACACTGCGGAACTGATCATTAATATCCCCTTCCATGTTTTCAAGGGGAACACTGAACGACTGAACTGTAAAAGTAATCAGCCCGAATACAACCAGTGATATAAACAACACCACAATATGACTTTTCTTAATATTAATCACACTATTTTCTCTCATAAATCTGCCACCTAAATTGCTAAAAATTAATTCAGTATCACGTAGATTTTAAACTCTAATACAGTAAAAATCCACCCTGAAAAAGAACCTTCAACCATCATAACTTAAAATAATAAAAATTAAATTACTGAAGCCTTAAAATTTGATGAGGAATTTTTATGAGGGTTAAATATTTATAAAATAATAGGGTAGAAATACTTAATGATGGAGAAAAGTAGATTAAATACAGGATGTATTTTGCAAATAGTATAAAACACTTTATGATGGATTTAATATAATTTTCAGAGGAGGACAATATGAAAAAAATAAATATATCAAAATCTAGAGAAGAAAATAACGAGTTCTCCAATTTTTTAAAAACTCAAATCAGATCTTTTAATGATTATCACTCTATCCATCACAAACAATCAAGAGATAAAAAATCTATTGCGTATTTAAGTTATATAGTTAAAGATTCACAAGAACATTGGTTAGGTGGATTAGCTGGTGCAGTTTACTGGAACTGGTTTGAAATTGAAGATTTCTGGTTGAATGAAAATATTAGAGGACAGGGATTGGGTAAGAGAATATTACAAAATGCTGAGAAAGATGCAAAAGAAATAGGCGCAACTAAAGTATTACTTACTACCTTTGATTTTCAAGGAAAATTATTTTATGAAGCACATCATTATAAAATTGTTGGTGAAGTAAGTGATTATCCACCTGGTAAATCATATTACACAATGGTTAAACATCTATAATCTACATTAAAACATAAATATACCACCCGCGATATTCGGGTGGTATAAGTTTATAGTTAAATTAATTCAACATTTATATACACAATTTTAAAACCTTTTGGATGATAAAAGAATACGTTTAATTTTTAAAAATCTAGACAACCAGCTGCATGGACTCCCTATACTGAAAAGCCACTGGCACTTTAACAAACTCTACCGTATCATTATGATTCTTTGTCACTACTTCTTCTATCTCTTCAATAGAGACCTTAAAAAACTCCTTACGATGATTCATCTTATTCACTTCTCTACTTCTAAAATGTTGATGGAGCGTACTCTCTAATTTCGGAGCATCATCACTGAAAATCATTGCATGTACATCAAATTCAAATGGCACAGATGCATCCCCCAATTCTTTCACTCTATCCATAGGCTCCAATCTGCGTGTCACTCCAATTTTATAAATGTCTTCTCCAAATGAACCGATATTGGAAATAATATATACATAACCCGCTCTTGTATTTGCAGCCCTATTCTCAACATCTTTCTTATCTTCTTCTAAATGTTTTAATTTTCCTTCAAGCTCTTTTATTTTTTCTAAGTACAGTTCTTTTTCAATATCTACATTAGATTTATTTAAATACTTCATAAGCTTAGTTATTTCTCTATTAAAGTGTTTTTCTTCTTTTTCAATAATTTTCATCTCTTTATCTATTTCTCTTTGGACCTTTTGCTCTTCCAGTAATTGTTCTCTTGCTGCTTTCTGTAATTCTTTTTCTTCTTGTACTTTCACTGCATATTTATATACAAGATTTAATCTTTTTAATTTTAACTTAAGAAGACTCATGGATAACTGTACACTATCCACTTTATAAATTCTATTAAGTGTCTCGAAAGCTCTAACTACTCTATTTTTGTATGTATCAAGATTATTCGCAGTTACATTAGAAAGATAATAATCACATTCTGTATTAAATGAACGAATGATTTGTTTCTTTTGGTCATTGATTTCTTTTTTACTCATTTCATGATTGCGTTCAATAATAACAGCACCGTCATTTAAAAGTTCCTTTTCTTGTAAAGTTAATAATGAAAGCTCATCTTTAATTTTAACAGAAGTTATATGATCAGTATTTTCTACCATCACATCTTTAAATTCTAATTTCAAATTAGCATCTAATAGATTATTATTAATTTCTTGAAGTTCTTTTTCTTTATTCTTTATCGAGTCTTTAATCTTCTCTACATATTGTTCATATTCATCCTTCGTTTTAGATAATTCTCTCATTTTTTCTTCTTCATAATTATTTAGTCTAGCTGTTAATCTATCATTTTCAGTTATTAATAATTGTTTTTTATCAACTAATCTATTGATTGATTCTTTGACATCATGTAATCTCTCGAAATTAGCTAAATATTTTTTATCAATAGTCCTTGTCTGTATTAAGATATAGATGACTAAGCATAATGAGATAAACACAAATAAGGGATGAAAAGCATTCAATAACAGTAATCCTGCTAAAGACCAAATCAGCGATTGTTTAGTAAGATTACTCTTTTTCTTACTGGTAGTAATTATTTTTATACTTTCTTTATCTAATATACTTTCGAATTTTTGACATTCTTTTGAATTGCTTATTGATACAGAGTCTAAATCATCAATAAGATATTTAGTGGTTGATAACGATTTAAATTTTTTAACCTCTATAACATTCATTAAACTGAATTCATTTACAATCCGATAACTATAACTCTCTTCTTTCTTTTTCTTGATAACATTATAGATTATTACATTTAACTTCGAATCAATTATTAAAAAATCTGATTTAGATAATTGAATTAGAGTGTTCCCTTCATGCAACAGTTTATTAATAACAAAAACTTTCTCATCGACCATCGTAATCCCCCTTTGTTTATTAATTAAATTATACAACTACTTTACAAATTTTGTTATAAATATTTTAATTTCCTAACTTTAAAGTAACATACCAATAGACAAAACAAATTTATACCATTCATAGTTATAAATCACATCCCCTTAATATAAATAATGTAAATTAGAATAATTTGTATATAATGAAACTTAAAACTAATATTCCGTAATTGTTAACTATTACCATTACTGATATATTTAATAAGCATTTATTACCTTTGGGAGGAATTACATATGAGATTAAAGAAATATATTTTAACAGCTGGCTTCTCATCTCTTCTTCTACTGTCTGCCTGCAGCGGTAATGAAGAAAATTCTGCTGATTCATCTGAAGAAGCGGATAATCGTATAAATGAATTACAAGATGACCTGGCAGCAGCAGAAAGTGAAAATGAACAGCTGCAGGAAGAGATTTCTCAGCTCGAAGAACAACTTGAAGCTCAGGAAATCAACCAAACTGAAAATGATGATTCGGAGTCAACGAACGAGACGTCTGATATTCAAGCAGGGAGCAGAAGTGAACCTCTTGCTTTAGGTGAAACTGGTACAATCGAAATCAGAACATATGCAGATGATGAAGACATGACTGAAATCACCGGTCTTGCAGAAATTACTGTTGATAACGTGATTCGTGGAGATGAAGCCGTGTCAATATTAACAGGAGAATATTCAGAACCTGAAGAACCAGCAGAGGGGATGGAATGGGTTGTATTCGATGCACAGTTCATTTTGACTGAGCTGTCTGATGATGATGAAGTCATTAGCTTCTCAGATGATTTTGAAATTGTGACTGAAGATGGTTCAACAGTTGAAAAAGTATATACTTCATTCGATGATGACTTCTTCATTCAAGATGTATACTCTGGAGGATCTGCTGAAGGTAAAATAGCAGTACAGGCACCTGCAGGTGAATCATTTATTATCAAGTATGATGATTATATGGGTGCAAAGGCATTTTATCAGGTAGATTAAAATACCTTTACCCGTTATTTTGATGAACTCTTTTACAGCTTTACATAGGAAGTTCATTAGAAAAATTACTCAATGATTAAAAAGAAATCCCGGAACCTCGATAATATCAAGGTTCTGGGATTTTTATATGAAGACGGCGGGAGTTATACTCTCCTGTTATTAATGATTTACGAATGTTATCAGAATCTTACAATCCAAGGATTTAAGCAACCCTATTACTCTATGCATGTAGATGTGACAGAAGAACCAGTTGAAATTGAGGGTGTAGAAGTCACAATTGATAATGCATACTTCACGGATGAAAGTGCTGAATTTGCTGAAGTAGATGCGGTGAAAAAGTAATATTCAATGTTACACCACAGTAATGAAAAAATCATACTATATAACTGTCATGAGCTTTAAGAATATGGTAGAGTATCGTATTCCTTTACATCGTCCAAATACATTTTAATCCTTTTAGTTAAATCTTCTTGAGACGAAGCTGTTATGTCTTTATCGATCCACTGATTATTTTCAAATATACTAATTTTAAATTCAGTTTTATGAAAATTAATTCCCACAAACATATCATTAATATCATGTTGCAGCATAACATTAAGGTACTCACCTTCTACAATTCTTTCATAAGAAATCTGCATATTATTTTCCTTTGCGAACTTCTCCATGCTGTTAATATTCATATATATTTCCATATTTATCTCCTCATTCGTCTATACTCAAACTTGTTTATAATATAAGATAATCCGTATCTCTTAAATTGTAAAGTATTTATACACAATTTAATAAAATATATCATCTTTTGGGACAAGTAATGACGTAAGGTTATATATAATAACTATCCGATTCGTTGGATAAATAAAATCATATCCAACGCAACTCTTACCAGCCTCCCATACATTAAAAATACTATGTTAAAAAAAGAAACCCCGGAAACCTCAATACATCAAGGTTTCCGGGGTTTTTATATGGAGACGGCGGGAGTTGAACCCGCGTCCAGAGACTTTGATACGTCCCTTTCTACGTGCGTAGTCCGAGTTTTCAGTTTCGCATGACTGATGGTACTGAACTAACCTCATATCATGCTAGTCTTATTTAGCTCTTCTGTTAATTCTTAAGACTGCAGATTTAACAGTGTATCCTGCTTAGGGTTGGATCATCGTCATGGGCCACAGGAGAGCTCATGGGATGATGCAGGCGCCTATTAGGCAGCTACTGCGAAATTGTTTTGTTTGCCAGTTATTATAAACTGAGTATCGTTGATGACGAAGTCGAAACCTCCGGCACGCTTAAAACGCTCAAACAGCCCCTGTCGAATCCGGAACGTCCCCGGATTTAAAAGGCCGGCATATTTGCCGATTAGTCATTATAATAACAAATTAAAACAGTATTTTCAAGTATGAAGCAGACGGGTTCAACTCCCGCCGTTTCCATACTAGTACTGCTGATTCTTCATCGCACGATCCGCTTCACGTTTCATCTGCTTGCGTTTCAACGTTTCACGTTTATCATACTTTTTCTTACCTTTCGCCATACCGAGAAGAACTTTACACATCCCGTTTTTAATATACAGCTTTAATGGTATCAATGCGTTGCCGGTCTCCTGTATATAGCCGGTCAACTTATCAATTTCTTTCCTGTGCAATAAAAGCTTCCGCGTTCTGAGGGGATCATGGTTGAAACGGTTCCCCTCTTCATACGGTGCAATATGCATATTATAAACATACATTTCTCCACGGTAGACACGGGCATAGGAATCTTTCAGATTCGCTGATCCTCGTCTGATGGACTTTATTTCTGTTCCGCTTAAGACGATGCCCGCTTCAATAGTATCTTCGATTGTATAATCATGGCTTGCTTTACGATTCTGTGCAAGCGGCTTATTATGATTTTTCTTCATATCGTCCTACTTCTTTCCTTTGCGTTTTTTTGCCACTGATTTATAAAAAGGCTTCTTGTTCTTCTTTCCTTTACTGTCCTGTTTCTTATGCTTCTTATCTATATCCTTATCTTTTTTCTTTGTCTTCTGCCCTGCCTTGATTTCAACAGGTCTTGAGCGCCGTTCGCGTCTCACACGTTCAGGCATACCGACAACTTGAAAATCGATTAGTCTTTCCTCGATATTTACATCTGTAACAGTCACTTCTACAGGGTCGCCGATTCTAAACACTTTCCCTGTACGTTCACCGATTAATGCCATGTGTCTTTCATGATACTGATAATGGTCATCTGTCATATTCGACACATGCACAAGTCCTTCAATCGTATTCGGAAGTTCTACAAACATACCGAAGTTCATCACACCTGAAATGACACCTTCAAATGTCTCACCAACATATTTCTGCATGTACTGTGCTTTTTTCAAGTCATCAGTATCACGCTCTGCATCCTGTGCACGACGTTCTCTGCCGGAAGTATGTTCAGCCATCTCAGGCAGTACCTTCTCAATTTTATCGAGAGTCTTCTGATCCGTTTTACCTTCAATTAAGTACTTACGGATTAAACGGTGGACAATTAAATCCGGATAACGTCTGATCGGCGATGTGAAATGCGTATAAAATTCCGTTGATAATCCGAAATGTCCGAGACTTTCATCGGCATAACGCGCCTGCTGCATTGAACGGAGCATCAGTGTGGAAATCACCATCTCTTCCGGACGACCTTCCACTTCCTCAATAATATCCTGCAGCGCACGGGGATGAATATCATTACCCTTGCCTTTTACGACAATACCAAAGTTAGTGATAAAGTCAAAGAATTTTCTCAGCTTTTCTTCTTTCGGATCTTCGTGTACACGGTATAAAAACGGTACATCCATCCAGTGGAAATTTTCTGCGACTGTTTCATTTGCCGCGAGCATGAATTCTTCAATTAACTTCTCACCTGTGCCTCTTGTACGAAGAACCACTTCTTCCGGTGAACCGTCGGGACCGACGAGTACTTTTGCTTCATTAAAGTCAAAATCAATCGCTCCGCGTCTTTCACGCTTTGTCCGTAAGATTTCAGCAAGTTTCACAGCATCCTGAATCATCGGATAAACATCTGAATATTCTTCTATCAGTGCCTGCTCCTCATCTTCAACCATTTTGTTGACCGCATCATATGTCATTCTCCGGTCTGAGTGAATCACACTCTGGAAAATATTATGGCTCACAACAGAACCATTTTGATCAATTTCCATCTGACAGCTCATCGTCAGACGGTCCACGTGCGGATTCAACGAACAGATACCGTTTGATAATCTGTGCGGAATCATTGGTATGACACGGTCTACAAGATACACACTTGTAGCACGTTCATAAGCTTCCTGATCCATTGCGGAATTTTCTTCAATGTAATAGCTGACATCTGCGATACTGACTGTCAGCATATAATTACCGTTTTTAAGACGCTTCACCGCAACCGCATCATCCAGATCCTTCGCATCAGCACCGTCAATTGTGATTGTAAGTTCATCACGAAGGTCTTTCCGTTCCTTTATTTCAGCCGGTTCTATTTCATCAGGCACTTTTTCAGCCTGGTCAAGCACTTCCTGCGGAAAATCGATATTGATGCCGTGCTGATGAATAATCGACAGAATATCCACACCCGGATCATTTTTATGTCCGAGGATTTGAATGACATGTCCTTCAGGACTTTCTCCGCCGGCACCGTCCGGGAATTTTGTGATTTCAACCAGGACTTTATGACCGCTGACTGCACCTAAATTCTGCTTTTTCGGAATAAAAATATCACTTGTCATTTTTTTAGAATCCGGTAATACAAAACCGTATCCGCCGTTGTCTATATACTCTCCGACAATACGCGTGACACCGCGTGTCAGAATGCTCGTAATTGAGCCCTCCTGATTGTCGCCTTTAGTTTCATTCAGTACTTCTGCAAGTACTGTATCTCCCTCATACGCGCCGTTAATTTCTGTAGGCGGTATAAAAATGTCTTCAAGCTCGGAATTTTCAGGACGCAGGAAACCGAATCCACGCTTATGCATAGATAATGTCCCTTTAACCAGATTGGATTCCGATACTTTCATATACTTGTCTTTTTTTGTCCGGTAAACAATACCTGAATCTTCAAGAGACACCATCACTTTCACCATTTCCTTAAAATCGTCGGAATTATGGGAATCTGTGGCTTCTTTAAACTCATTTATTGTCATCGGTTTATAATCATCTTCATTGATAATCTCTAATATACGTTCCCTCAAACTACTCATGGGAATTCCTCCTGTAAAACGTCTTAATCGTCTTTATGTTCCATAATAAAACGATAAAGATCGTCAAATAATTCTTTTTTATCATTATCAATCGTTAATACATGCCCGGAATTTTCGTACCATTTAATGCTTTTTTCATCATCTTCAGTACTGATATTTTCATAAATCACATTTGCCGATTCTGTATTAATCACTTCATCTTTTAATCCCTGGGCGGTAAATGAAGGTACAAAAACATTTTCAAGGATGTCTCTGCTTTTTGAAATAGCAACATTTAAATCTTCCAAAAAGTCATCACTGTCAGATACAGAGCGTTCTATCTCCCTTGAAATTGTTTCTTCATCCTTATCTTCAAATCTTTCTTTAAATGTACGGGCATATACCACATAGTTTTCCATTAATGTATCTTTTTCTTTGATGAACATCGGGCTGCATATAGTAGAAAGGCCGAACAATTCCCGGTCTACGGAAAGTCTCAATGCAAATGTCCCGCCGAGCGACACACCTGCTGCGAATATTTTATCGTAACCTTTCCTTTTCAAAGTATCATACGCATCCAAAACCTGTGAATACCAGATATGGGGTGAGGACTTCAGAATATTCTCCGGCTGCTCGGCGTGTCCTTCATAATTAAATGAATATGAAGTCACACCCTTTTTCTGAAGATATCTTCCCAGCTGGCGTACATCAGATGTATTTCCGGTAAAGCCGTGCAGAAGCAGTACGGCAAATTCGGATTCTTCTTCAAAATAAAATGATTCAGGCAGCTTCACCTTCATAAATTATACCCTTCTTTCACAGTTCTTATACTAATTGTACGTTAATTTCTACACAAAAAAAAGAAAACCCTGTTCGTGTGAGGGTTTTCTCATTAGTATCTGAATATCTACGATATTTTATCCTAAATATGTCAAAAGCAACATGATTAAAAAGAACAATAGAGCCAATACAACAGTTGCTCTATGTAAAATTAAATCCATGCCACGCGCCTTTTGTTTGCCAAATAATTGCTCTGCACCGCCACTAATCGCACCTGATAGGCCGGCGCTTTTACCTGACTGTAGCAATACCACTGCAATTAAAGAAATACAAACGATAATTAAGAGTACTATGAGAACTGTTTGCATGTGGTAAATCCCTCCGATTAATAATAACAATAAAAATTCTAACACTTATATCGGGTGAATGCAAGAAAGTTCGGCAAGTGTAATGATACTGTAATGGTGAAATAACGACAGCGTTTCTATGTACTGTTTTTTTAATTCAGCATAATATGTGTGCTGTTTTCTCCTTGGAAAGTTTCTCCTGTTCCATTTTATGATTTCATCACACCATTTTTGAATTTCTTCATTTTGACATTTGACAGCAGAATAGATATTTTAATTTAAAACAGGTGACCCTATTTGAGAATAAAATCATTAAAACTACAACAGCTTGAAATATTAAATGTCCGGACTAAGCTCGGAGATGAGGAGAACCGGGAGTTAAAATACTTATCCGCAGGATTCCAAGGGGAGATTGACTTTGATAATATCCTGGAGTCTTTTATTCATGATAAAAACTGTATTCACATTAAAGATTATAGATTTAATACACGACTGAACCTGCACAGCTTTAGAGAAGGTGGCTCAGAAGTCCAGATTGACAGCCTGCTTATTTCAGGGAACCGTATTTATACTTTTGAAATAAAAAACTACAGCCGGGATTTAATATTCGGGGCGGACGACTGGCACTATCTCAATCATGATGTATTCAAATCCCCGATGACTCAAGTATCGAGGCAGAACCATGAACTGAAATTACTGCTGCAGAAAGCACCCCGGAATGCAGAAATTTTCAGCAGCATTGTTTTTATTAACCCAAACCAGACTATTTACAACCTTCCGCATGATAAAAATATTCTGGTTAGAAGTAATCTAAAGAAGTTTCTTACACATCATGTACAATCGAATACGTTTGATCTTCAGCCATTAATGCATCATCTGGAACGTCATCAGACAGCTGCTTCTATATACGACAGCAAAGTTCGGATTGATTTTGACTCATTGAAACCCGGCGTCTACTGCCAGGACTGCTCTCAGCCACTGATCAGGAGCAGTCAATATCATTATTCCTGTGTTACATGCCGGAATTCTGTAGATACACTTTCTGCAGCCCGGCGTCTGACAGAGGAAATGAAAATATTAAATCCGGATTGGCCTGTTACTGCCCATTTGATTTCACATTTGAGCGGCGGTCAGATATCCGCTTCATATCTCCGCAAAATGAGACGTTCCGGACAGCTCCAATTTTAATTGCCGGTGTGTGGATACGGGTTGTCGGTACAGATTTCATAATTCAAAGGAGTCTGTGCCGTCTCAGCGACACAGGTCGTAAAATTTAAGGAATCTGTGCCGTCACGGGAGTGAGAACGCGACAGATTGTCGGATTCCCGGCAGGCTGTAGCGTTCTCCCTTTAAATATGACACAGCTTTACGTAATTCAGGTAATCTGTAGCGTCCAGCGACATAGATCGCAAAATTTAAGGAATCTGTGCCGTCTCAGGAGTGAAAATGCGACAGATTGTTAGATTCTCGGCAGGCTGTGGCGTTCTCACCTTAAATATGACACAGCTTTACGTAATTCAGGTAATCTGTAGCACCCAGCGACACAGATTGCAAAATTTAAGACATCTGTGCCGTCTCAGGGGTGAAAATGCGACAGATTGTTAGATTCTCGGCAGTCTGTAGCACCCAACCACACATCCCCCCATCAGACTTCACAACATAATAAGGACAAAAAACTCCACCGGCATCTGCCGGTGGAGTCATTAACCAAAATATCAAATTAACCCAGGTTGTAGAATGAATCTAAACCTTCGTATTTTGCTGTTTCATATAATTCATCTTCGATGCGAAGCAGCTGGTTGTATTTAGCTACACGGTCAGTACGTGAAGGTGCACCAGTTTTGATTTGACCGGCATTCACAGCAACTGCAATGTCAGCGATTGTTGTATCTTCAGTTTCACCGGAACGGTGTGAGATTACTGCAGTGTATCCTGCACGTTTCGCCATTTCAATTGCTTCGAAAGTCTCAGTCAAAGTACCGATTTGGTTTACTTTGATCAAGATAGAGTTTCCGACGCCTTCTTCAATACCACGTGATAATTTCTCAGTATTTGTAACGAATAAGTCATCTCCAACGAGCTGTACGCGGCTGCCGATTTTTTCAGTCAGCAGTTTGTGACCTTCCCAGTCGTTTTCATCCAGACCGTCTTCGATTGAAATAATCGGGTATTTCTCAGTCATTTCTGCATACCATTCAACCATTTCAGCTGATGAGTAAGTTTTACCTTCACCTTTAAGTTCATAGTTGCCTGTTTCAGCATTATAGAACTCACTTGAAGCAGCGTCCATTGCAAGACGGATTTCTTCACCAGGCTTGTAACCTGCTTTTTCAATCGCTTCAATAATTGTTGATAATGCTTCTTCATTGGATCCGAGGTTAGGTGCAAATCCACCTTCATCACCGACACCAGTGTTGTAACCTTTAGAATTTAATACTTTTTTCAGGTTATGGAAGATTTCTGCGCCCATGCGGAGTGCTTCTTTAAATGATTCAGCACCTACAGGCATAATCATGAATTCCTGAATATCTACGTTGTTGTCCGCATGCTCTCCGCCGTTGATGATGTTCATCATCGGTACAGGCAGCTGAACAGCATTGAATCCGCCTAAATATTTATAAAGCGGCTGACCAAGGAAGTCTGAAGCTGCTTTCGCAACAGCCATTGATACACCAAGGATTGCGTTAGCACCGAGTTTACCTTTGTTGTCAGTACCGTCTAAAGCAATCATCATTTTATCGATGGACACCTGCTCCAGCACACTGAAATCACCGTCAACTAATTCAGGAGCAATGATTTCATTTACATTTTTAACCGCTTTTTCGACACCTTTACCAAGGTAACGAGTTTCATCGCCGTCACGTAATTCTACTGCTTCATATTCTCCAGTAGATGCACCGGATGGTACCAAAGCACGTCCAAACGCACCACTTTCTGTTAATACCTCTACTTCGATTGTCGGATTCCCGCGGGAATCAAGTACTTCACGTGCGTATACATCTGTAATTAATGGCATAGCATAGTCTCCTTTAATATCATTTCTTTTATTATCTGTAATAATGGATTACATTTCAACTGTTATTATTAATCAGTCACTTTCAATATCAAGTCAAACGGAATAAAGTGCTCTGCCGCTTTCGCATTACTCCTCTATTAAACTTTGACCTGTCATTTCCTCAGGCTGATCAACATCCATTAAATCAAGCAGTGTTGGTGATAAATCTGCGAGTCTGCCGCCGCTTCTGACGGAAACACCTTCTTTTGTGATAATCACAGGTACCGGATTCGTCGTATGCGCAGTCATCGGTTCACCTTCAACTGTCGTTACTTCATCCGAGTTACCGTGGTCAGCGGTAATAATAGCATAGCCGCCCTGATTGATGATTTCATCAACAATCGGACCCAGACATGCATCCACCGCTTCAATTGCTTTCACTGTCGGCTCTAATTTACCGCTGTGACCAACCATATCCGGATTCGCAAAGTTTAAAAGAACCAAATCCAAATCACCTTTTGATAATTCTTCAAGGCAGCGGTCACGAACTTCATATGCACTCATCTCAGGCTGAAGGTCATATGTTGCCACCTTAGGAGAATCTACAAGCACACGACGCTCTCCGTCGAATTCTTCATGGCGCCCGCCGCTCATGAAATAAGTGACATGCGGATATTTTTCAGTCTCGGCAATACGCAGCTGTTTTTTCCCTGCATCGGATACCACTTCACCAATTGTATTCACGATATCATTTTTTTCAAACACAACATCTGAGACAACGTCATCACTGTATTTAGTAAATGTAACGAATTTCAGATTATCGTATTTACGGTCCATTTCAAAGCCCATGAATTCCTGGTTGGTATACACTTCTGACAGCTGTGCTGCACGGTCGGGACGGAAATTATAGAAAATCACTGCATCGTCACTGTGAACACCGCTGTCCTGTTTTACTTCATAACCTTTCACAACAAACGGCACAACAAATTCGTCATAAACGCCTTCGCCGTAACTCTCTTTCACACCTTCATATGCACTGTTAAAAACAGGGCCGCGCGCATTTGAAATTGCCTGATAAGCAAGTTCCTCACGCTCCCAGCGCTTGTCGCGGTCCATTGCATAATAACGGCCGGATACTGTCGCAAAATGACCAATTCCGATTTCTTCAAACTGGCGTTCAGTTTCTTCAATGAACTTCAATGCGGAATCCTGTGCCACATCACGACCGTCAAGAAATGCATGGACATAAACATCATTTAATCCTTTTTCTTTCGCCATCTTTAAAATTGCGAATAAGTGATTATAGTGCGAATGAACACCGCCGTCACTTAAAAGTCCCATCACATGCAGGTTGCTTCCTTCATTCAGCACATGATCCATCGTATCAAGCAGCACCTGGTTATCAAAGAAGTCGCCGTCTTCGATGGACTTATTGATACGCGTCAGACTCTGATAAACGATTCTGCCGGCACCGATATTCAAGTGGCCGACCTCGGAGTTACCCATCTGACCTTCAGGAAGACCGACATCCAGGCCGCATGCTGAAAGTTCATTATGCGGATACTTTTCAAAGAAGCGGTCAAAGTTCGGCTTATTTGCTTGTTTGACTGCGTTACCTTTCACTTCATCACGGTTCGCAAAACCGTCAAGAATAAACAGACCTACTGGTTTAGTCATTATTTTGCACCTTCCAACAATTCAAGGAATGAATCAGCTTCAAGTGAAGCACCACCGACTAATGCACCGTCAATGTGTGCCTCAGACATATACTCCTTAATGTTCGCCGGTTTTACTGAACCGCCGTACTGAATACGAATCGCCTCAGCCGTTTCTTCATCATATAAAGCTTCAACCTTTTTACGTACAACACCGCACATTTCATTAGCATCTTCTTTTGTAGCTGATTTACCTGTACCGATTGCCCAGATTGGCTCATAAGCAATAACAGATTTCTTCACATCATCACTTGATAAACCTTCAAGTGCCTTTTCTACCTGACTTTCAACACGGGAAGCAGCAATACCTGATTCACGTTCTTCATCAGATTCACCGACGCAGATAATCGGTACAATACCTGTATTTAAAATAGCGTGCGCTTTTTTATTCACAGTTTCATCAGTCTCATTGAATAATTCACGGCGTTCAGAGTGTCCGATGATGATGTAGTCAACACCTAAATCATCCAGCATATCTACAGAAACTTCACCTGTAAATGCGCCGCTTGCTTCGTAGTGTGCATTCTCTGCTCCAATACCGACTTCAAGATCTTTCGCTTTAGCCACAAGTGAAGGGAGATGAATGAACGGTGCACACACCGCACTTTCAACCTCACTTTTCGCCGGTAAATTTTTAAGTGCATCAATAAATGCTTCGCCTTCAGAAATCGTCTTGTTCATTTTCCAGTTTCCTGCAATAAATGGTGTTCTCACGATGATTCCTCCTAAATTTGATATCATACTTTTATATTATTTATCGTTAATTGCCTGAAGTCCAGGAAGTACTTTACCTTCCAGATATTCAAGGCTTGCGCCGCCGCCAGTTGAAATATGTGAGAAGTCATCCGCATAACCGAGGTCCATCGCAGCAGCAGCTGAGTCACCGCCGCCGATAATTGTCACTGCGTCCTCAAGTGATGCGATTGCTTTACATACTCCAATTGTACCTTTTGCAAAGTTTTCAAATTCAAATACACCCATCGGTCCGTTCCATACGACTGTTTTCGCACCTTCAAGCTGTTCTTTAAAACGCTCCACTGTTTTCGGTCCCGCATCAAGACTCATCTTATCCGCAGGAATTTCATCAATGGATACTACTTCATAATCAGCGTTTTTATCGAATTCACTGACTACTACACCGTCAACCGGAAGAACAATTTTATCTCCCGCTTTTTCAAGCAGTGATTTCGCTAAATCGATTTTATCTTCTTCAAGAAGTGATGTACCGATTTCTTTTCCCTGTGCTTTAAGGAATGTGTATGCCATACCGCCGCCGATTAACACTTTGTCTGCTTTTTCAAGAAGGTTTTCAATCACACCGATTTTATCCGATACTTTAGCACCGCCGAGAATCGCCACAAACGGTCTCTTCGGCTCATCTACAGCACCACCGATAAAATCAATTTCCTTCTTCATTAAAAAGCCTGAAACTGTTTCGATATTTGAAGCAATACCAACATTTGACGCATGTTCACGGTGTGCAGTACCAAATGCATCGTTTACAAATACATCACCGAGCGATGCCCAGTATTTACCGAGGTCTGCATCATTTTTAGATTCTTTCTTACCGTCCAGATCTTCAAAACGTGTATTTTCAAATAAAAGAATTTCACCATCTTCAAGGTTCTGAACAGCAGATTCCAATCCCTCGCCGCGTGTTTCCGGAACGAAGAGCACGGGTTTCTTCAGGTATTCGGATAATTTTACTGCGACAGGCTCAAGGCTCTTGTCTTTTTTATCCTCTTCTGTTTTCACTTTCCCGAGGTGGGAGAATAAAATCACTCTGCCGCCCTCATTCAGCACATATTCTATCGTCGGAAGTGCCTGCACAATACGGTTGTCATTCGTAATTTCACCATCTGCCATCGGAACGTTTAAGTCCGCTCTTAAAAGTACTTTTTTACCTTTTAAATCAATATCCTGAACAGTCTTCTTCATGACCTGCCTCCTAAAATCATTGATGGTTTCATTATACCCTTAATCTAAAAAACTTAAAAATAAAAACGGGCGGCAGCACCACCCGTTTTCACTTATATATTACTTAGTTGCAAGGTGGTTAAGTGTTCTAACGAGCTGTGCAGTATAAGACATTTCGTTATCGTACCATGCAACGGCTCTTACTAATTGTTTACCGTCTACGTCAAGAACGCGTGTTTGAGTTGCATCAAATAATGAACCTTCTTTAATACCGATAACATCAGAAGATACGATTTCATCTTCAGTATAACCGAATGAAGGGTTTGTTGCTTTTTTCATTGCTGCGTTCACTTCGTCAACTGTTACATCTTTAGAAAGTGAAACAGTCACTTCAGTTAATGAACCAGTTGGAACCGGTACACGCTGAGCGCCGCCGTCAAGTTTACCGTCAAGTTCAGGAAGAACAAGTCCGATTGCTTTCGCTGCGCCAGTTGAGTTAGGAATAATGTTCTGAGCTGCAGCACGCGCACGGCGGTAGTCACCTTTTGAATGCGGTGCATCCAGTGTATTCTGGTCACCAGTGTATGCGTGAATTGTAGTCATTAAACCTTTTTCAAGACCGAATTCTTTGTTTAATACGTTAACTACAGGTGCAAGACAGTTTGTTGTACATGAAGCACCTGATACGATTTTTTCTGATCCATCAAGAACATCTTCGTTTACACCGTAAACAACAGTTTTAAGATCACCTTTTGCCGGTGCAGAGATTAATACTTTTTTCGCGCCTGCATCGATATGTTTCTGAGCGCCTTCTTCACTTACGAAGAATCCAGTACATTCTAAAACAACATCAATGTCGAGGTCTCCCCAAGGAAGTTCTTCAGGCTTAGGATTGTTGAATGATTTTACTTCTTTGCCGTTGATTTTAAAGCCGCCGTCGATTTGTTCGATGTCGCCTTCAAAACGACCTTGAGTTGTATCATATTTGAATAAGTGTGCAAGGAAAGCATCGTCAGTTAAATCGTTTACTGCAACAACTTCGATACCGTCATAATTTTGAATTTCTCTCGCTGCTAATCTACCAATACGTCCAAAACCATTAATTGCTACTTTTACTACCATAATATATGGCCTCCTCAAAATTTTATATACTTTCAAGTAAATATTTTGCTATTGCCTCATCGATGAAAAGTACTGTGTTCTTGGGTGCTAAATTCATGTATGCTTTGACTGCTTCCTGCTTCGTTGAACCGCCTGCAACTGCGAAAATACGCTTCTTAGATGCCAAATCCTCCAGCTGGATGCCGATGGTTTTCATTTTGTGAACAATATTTCCCTGTGCATCAAAATAATATCCAAATGCTTCACCCACTGCATGATTCTTCTCTAATTTTTGAACTACTGCCGAATCTACATGGCGTCTGTGTGCCATAGTAAATGCGTCCCCGATACCATGAATAACGAAGGCGGATGCCTGGTTCAGTTCCGTTACTTCTTTTACCGAGGGCTCGGACTTTAATGACTCGAGTGCCACATCACCTACACTATCCGGTGCGTATAACATACGATGCTCTCCACCCGTAGCGTGAGCGAGTCTGCTGACAATAGAATTGGATTGATATGATACTTCTTCACCGAGTCCGCCGCGTGCCGGGACAAACATCAATCCCTTATGCACCGGTTTCAAAAACTCACTGACCGAAGCCATTGTCGATCCGCCGGCAACAGAAACTACTGCTCCATCAAACAATTCATCCATGAATCGTTCCGCCATCAGCCGGGACAAGCCCTGCTGTATCTCGGAGGATTCATCAGCATCACCACGAATCACATAAAAATCATGCAGATCATAGTGTGCCTTCAATTCATTCGCCAAGTCTATACGGCGATCGAGTACCGGCATAAACGGTTCGAGTTCTGAAATTACATTCTGTCCCTCACCTGTTAATGAAATACCCTTTTGATCAACGTGTATCAACTTAAGACTTTGAAGATTGTCGACTTCCTTTCGCAATATTCTCTCTGTCATATTCAATTGTTTCGCAATTGTACGCCTACCAATAGGTTGATGTTTTTCAATCTGTTTCAGAATGTCAAACCGCTTCAGCAGCTCCGTAATAATTTCAGGAGCAATACGCTTTTGCACATTGACGAGATTCTGCCACATTCAATCATCACACCTTTCAATATGGTGAGACCTTTTTCGTCCCACAAGGGACAAAAATTATTACACTCTTAATATAACATAAATAAATAATAATGCAATTATTTACGTTACTCATTTTGTTAATTACCCGTCTCACTGCGAATGTAATCATAAACCTGCACAAAATCTATGACACCTTCCTGAACCACTTCACCCTCGTGCATCAGGACAGGAATACGCAGCATATATTTTTCCTGAAGCACATCATCTTCATCAATATTAAACTGTCTTAAATTTAAATTGACGTTCCTCAGCTCCTGCAGTGCGAGATTAATCTGCAGCAGCCCCTCACTGCATAAGGCACAGTTGTCACGTGTATAATAATCCATCGTTATTTCCATTAATTGTTTACAACCTTTTTCTTTTGAGAATTTTATTTTTCGCTGTTTGAAGTACACTGTGTGACATTTCAGCGAAGATAATACCAAACGCGATTGCCATAGCAATCAATGCCGCTTCAAAACCAAATTCAAATGCACGCATATAGTCCGACAGCACAATATGACGCATAGATTCATATGCACGTCCCCCCGGCACTAAAGGAATAATTCCACAGGTAATAAAGGTTAAAATCGGCACCCTCAGTATGCGTGCATTATAAATAGAAACAACCGTTAAACCGACCGCACCGAAAAACGTCGCCAATACTGAATCTACTTCGAACTGTGACAGAGTAAAGTAAATCACCCAGCCGACCGCACCCGCAAGACCGCAGTGAAGGAGCACACGTCTCGGTGCATTAAATAGAATACCGAAACTGAACGATGCAAAAAAGCTCAATATAAATTGAAATATGTACGTCATTTTATGTCCTCCTTCATATTAAATCACCATGAATACTAAGCCGACCCCGGCACCGATTGCTGCCGACGTAAGCGCCGCTTCCGCACCTTTCATAGTTCCGGCAAGAAGATGACCCCGAATCATTTCCCGTACTGCATTCGTAATCAATACCCCCGGCACGAGCGGCATCACACTCGAAATAATAATTGTATCGAGATTCACACCGAAGCCGAGACTGACATATATATATGAAACAATTGAAATCACAAGCGCCGCAAAAAACTCAGTAAAAAACTTAACACGGGTATACCTGAGGAGACCTTCCATCACAAATACCCCCGCTGCACCGCCGATCACTGCAGCCGGCAGATCACTCAAGTGACCGTTAAATAATAATAAAAACAATAATCCTACTAAACCGCCGGCGGCAACCATCAGCCAAAACGGAAATACTAACGTGTCATGAATTGTTTCGACTTCATCGAGCGCTTTTTTTAAAGGCATACCACCCGCAATCTTTCTCGACAGCGTGTTGATATTCTCCACTTTCTCCAAATGATTTCCACGGTAATCAATACGTACAGTCTGTGTCAGAGAGTACTCATTCATTGAAAAAATAATTACTGTCGGCGTAACAAACACCTGAGGATCCGTAATACCGTACTTCTTTGAAATCCGCATCATCGTATCCTCAATACGATACGTCTCCGCCCCGCTTTCAAGCATCATTTTCCCGCAGTTTACCGCGAGATAAAATACATCACGCACGTAACCTTCCTTCAGACTCTCATCCGGGGTCTCCAGCACTTCCAGTTCACTTGTTGTCATTTACTTCACCACCCATTCAATTGATATTAGACCAAATTACTATGTATCCTTTTAAAGAGTATCATATCATTCCCAAGGACTCATTATTAATATTTCATACTCGTCATCTTTTTAAGGACTTTATTATATTATTATGTACAAAAAAATCTCCATGCTGCCTGAATGACAGCTGGAGATTCTTTGAGCGCCCACAAATGGAATTTAAACACTGGTATAAAAGGACTCATACTATATATATGTGTCAGGTAGTTTAATAAAAGGGAATTCACTTTATTTTGATAAGTTATTCGTAATACTTATCATATAAACTATTGAACTGTACTTTCATTAAAGTAATGGTATGGGAATCCTCATGAACAATGTCCACTATGTCTGAACTAATTTTAATAATCATACTATCATTATAAAAATATAATAGATTACTATATCCCCCTTTAGATATATGGAGAATATAATTGATTATATCATTCTCTTTACAGTTCTTTATTTGATGAAAGTTCAATATTTCGTTGTTTTCTTCTTCGTCTTGTATTGATATAATTTCAAATTCTTTAGTTTGAAAAAAATCATTAACGGTACTCGTATCCAGCCTGTATTTCTCTCCAAATTCCTCTACATTATCCAAGTAAATTAAATTTAAATCACCGCTTGAGATATTCAATAAACTAAAAATATTATTTAGAATATTATGTTCTACATAATTAATATCAAATCTTATCCTCTTATCCTTTGATACCAGGAAATATGGGGTTCCTCTACTTGTAGTTATACTCAAATTCAAGTTAGTAAATAATTGAGTCATTTAGTCTCCTATTCTCTTCATATTAATATCATATATTCAACTGTCTTTATTCATTAGACAACAACAGATCAATTTTGTTCAACTGAATAATGGCTGTCGTCTTGCTGTATCTTTGTGTTTATTTTTCATGACATCGATGGGCAAGAATAAAATGAATCATCAAAAATCCAAAAATTTTTCACTATAAAATAAGTACGTTTACTTTATTTTGATAAGTTATTCGTAATACTTATCATATAGACCATTGAACTGTACTTTCATTAAAGTAATAGTATTGGAATCCTCATGAACAATATCCATTATGTCTGGACCAACTTTAATAATCATGTTATCACTATAAAAATATAATAGGTTACTATACCCTCCCTTAGATATATGGAGAATATAATTGATTATATCATTTTCTTTACAGTTCTTTATTTGATGAAAGTTCAATATTTTGTTGTTTTCTTCTTCGTCTTTTATTGATATAATTTCAAATTCATTAGTTTGAAAAAAATCATTAACAGTACTTGTATCTTCCCTATATTTCTTACCAAATCTCTCCACATCATCCAAGTAAATTAAATTTAAATCACCGCTTGAGATATTCAATAAACTAAAAATATTATTTAGAATATTATGATTTACATAATTAATATCAAATCTTATCCTATTATCCTTTGATACCAGGAAATATGGGGTTCCTCTACTTGCAGTTATACTCAAGTTCAAGTTAGTAAATAATTTAGTCATTTAGTCTCCTATCCTTTTCATATTAATATCATATGTTCTACTTCTTGTTTTTTGGCTTTATTTGTTGCAAGTGTACCATCTATTTTAAGAAAAAAATAAAAAACCCTTTCATACAAAAAGGTTTTCTAATATCTTCTTTAAAATTCATTTTAAAGGACTCCCACAAAGGGAATGCTAATATACTATTTAAGCACTGTCATAAAGGCGTTTGTAAACGAATATGTGCCAGTGGCGTGCCACACATTCAATTTTAGATAAATATTTATTTTAATGAATTCAAAAGAATAAATAATTTAAGAAACTAAAAAGACATCTCATTGAGCATCTTTAATTTCCATCTCTATTTGATTGATCATCCTTTTGAACATATTAAAATTTTCTTCTACCGAAATATCGTTTAATTTGAGTTTAGCTAAATCAAATGGGTTACTATCAATGTTCATTAAATCTTTACGTAAACTTACATTTATCAAAACGATATACGCTAACAATTTTGTATTGTATTCCTTTAATTCGATTTCAGTCAAACTTTCTTCTTTATTATAATTATGTTGTTGGAAATCAGCTAATAAGCTTGTTGTTTTACCTTTACCATAAATCCAAGTTTTCATGATTAATTTACCCAGTCCATATACATCAGGTGATACTTTCATAATACTAGTACCGTCTTCTAAATCAACTGTATTTTTGCTATCTCCGGGTTTCAAAATCAAATATTTAGGCATCTCTTTTTTAGCATCATCTGCTATCACCTTCATTTTTAATTCTGTTTGTTGAAATAAGTCTGTCCAATCTTGTATTAAACCGACAAGCTCATCCTTACTAACCTCTTGATAATAATCATCAATTTTTAACTCTTTAGTATTCGCATGCTTGTACTTTTCAATGCCCTTCTGGGCACCCTTATAAGTTATCCACAATAAGATTAAAGGTATTATAAAATACTGTACTAAGGGTAGTAATAAATATTGACTAAATGGCATTTCTACAAACAGATTCACTTTAGCCCAAAATCCTGTTCCTTTCTCCATTAAGTTATCCTCCATTTTGCAGATAATAAAATAATTATAACAAAAAAGACCAGCCGTGATAGGCTGGTTTTACAAAAGTGTGTTACCTAAAAAGATAGCTAAGTAGCTATCGACTCATTTATAATCTCTGTAGTAATCTCTGTATTTCTACCTATTTTATAGGCTTTGTCCCAAGCTGTGCCTTCTTTATGAGTTATGTCTACCATATCCCAAGCATTTAATTGTGCATACTCTGTAACCACACTATCAACTATATCCATTACATTTAAACCTTCATCAGATAACATAATCTTAGCTACAGTCGGTGAAATTGCTTTATTTTGAATTTGAATAAGAGAATCATCGTCATCTTCATTTTTAAGTACTTTTTTGTTTTTATAATACTTTTTAAAAACTTCCAATGTAACTGGACCATAATCAAAAGCTACTATTTTATTTGAATATAGGGTTTTATTTGTCTTAATAAAAAATCTTTCAAACGCTATATATAAAATTTTTTGTAACTTTAAGTGTGTCATCGGCTTTAAAGACAAAATATAATTAGCTATATCAAACGCTTCTAATTGCTTTCCACTAATTTTAGTCAATTCAATAAACTTTTCAGTATCATCTATAAAAATAATATCACTAAAAAAACTATCTTTAGTTTTTATAGAATCCATATCTTCACCATCATTCGAAACTAGGTGGTTAGAGAACTTATGTTCTATGTTCAAATCTGATAATTGTCTTTTCACTGCTTGTATTTCTTCTAAATCAGAGGGGCTTGTAACTAATTTTCTCCATCCTATTCTTTCAAGGTTAGAGGATGGTTGTGAGACTAACATAAATAATTTATACATATACATTCACCTCTCTACTATTTCAATAATATCATCTGTTGCGAAGTTTTTCCATTCTAAATAACCTAACTTATGTTCTTTATGTGAGTCCAAATTGGTTTGAATATGATTTTCACCCCATATTTGCAATTCCCACGGAAAATATGAATTATTAATTCCATCAAAATAAATATGTACAGCATTATATTCATTTTTACAAGCATTATAATATTTTAATCTATTATTATTGCTATCTTTAGTTCCTATAATTCTCATTAAATCATCTTTTAAAATTTCATAATCAGTGATTTCATCAATGTAAATTCTAAACCCTAATAAATCGTTCAAACATTTATTAGTTGCTAACCTACCAACCTCATCTTTACCAAATCTATAATGAAATATTTTAGAAACTATTGAATCTTTGTTCTTTTCCCTAATATGTTCAATAGAAATATTTTGTTCTAATAACTTCATTAATAATTCAAACGTATAGTATTCACTTATTTCATCTATATATTCTAATATGTAACTTAAAAAATCTATTTTTATTTCTACATTATTATCTTCCATACTACCATGTAAAAAATGCCTTATTTGTTTATTCTTTAGACTAGGTGTATTATTTTGTGATTGAAAGAATTTTTTAGTAAATAAAATGTGCTCACTTGAAATAAATTCCACCAACTTTATAATTTTAGAATAATCTTTATTCACTAATCTTTTATGAGACATTGTTTCATACCCTATCTTATGTAATCTAAATCTAATATTACAAGGAAATTTAAGGAAATTCAATACTAATTTACTTCTCACAAAAAAACCATCCACATAGGACGGCTTTAATTTATTGCCATAAAAATCATTAGAAGTTTATATTACAATGATATAGTAAATATATCTTAGTCTAATAAAAAGTCTAGTAATTCATCTGACAACGTATATATAAGTGGTTTTGCTTTTACTTTAACAAGCTTGTTATCTATAGGGGATAGAGCATTCAATACCTTTCTTCTTTCACAGTTAAGTACCTCTGCTAAATTATTAACAGTGATTCTCGATTCCTGAGGTTGAAATATAGCACTTTGAGATAAAATAAATAACGCTTGATTTCCAAAATCTTTAAGATTCAAACGATCTATATTTTGTGATATCCTGTCTATCTTTTGTATATTTTCCTCTAGAATAGTGATAACTTGCTCTTGCCCTTCTTGAATCATTTCGAGCATATCCTTAACAAAAAAAGTTAACTCTCCTTTATTTAAGGGATTAGAAGCTTGAGTAAAAGCTTTATAATATTTATTTTTGTGTCTATTTACAATATAAGAAAATGTTACTGCTGAAAATTTATCCAATTTCTTAGATAATGATTTGCATACGATGTACCTTCCCATCCTACCATTTCCATCATAAAATGGGTGTATATATTCAAACAAATAATGTGCAAACATTAATTTATATAAATATGGCATCTTCTCATTGTTAACAAAGGTTATCATTTGACCTAACATAGAAATAATTCTCGCTTCTGACATAACTCCTTTATGGATTTCTATACCACTGCTATCAACACTTACTGAATCTTTTCTAAAAATATCTCCATCAAGTTTATCTTCTTCTTTGATTTCAGGATCAACTAGTTCATCATATATAGCTCTTATATCTTCAACTTTATTTATTTCACCTTCTTGTTCTAAGAAATAATAAAGTTTCGTCAAACCTATAAATCTTTTTCCGGCTATAGTATTTTGATCAAATTTCTGATGTTTAATGTCTTCCAAAACATCAGAAATTTCTTTTTTAGTACTTCTAACATTTTCTACTTCATTAGTGCTTTGTATCTCATTGATAAGTAATTTAGAATAGAAATCATCTTGTGAAACCGTTGGTAATTGGTTCTTCAATAGAGTTATCTTGTTACTATTCTCAATTATTTCTTCATTTATCTCTGCTAAATCGGGGATATTAACTAAAAATAAAGGTACAGTTTCTTTTGCAAATACACCTTTCTTTATCGGCGTTACATGTATATCCGTTTTATATGCACTTAATTGGCTCCATCTATTGAGATACTCTTTCTCATGATTATCGCTATCAATATGAAATAATTTATCTAATGGATAATATTTATTCATCAGGACCACCTCTTTATTACCTAATAATTATTTTTGGTAATAATTAATTTAGTCTTTCCATTATATATTACTTTTAATTAAACACAAGTATGTTATTTCAAAAAAGACTTATTTACATCCACGTTTTTAATCTTCTTAACCTCTCTATATAGTGTAGCCCTCGGTACACCAGTCATATCCACAATATCTTTAACACTTAAGCCATTATTCTCTCTATCGTTAAATAAGCTTACTGCTCGGCTTATTTTCTCTTTAGGTTGTGATGGTCTCCCCAGATGTTTCCCTTGCTTCTTGGCACGCTCACGCCCTTCAGAAGTACGCTGTATAATTAGATCACGTTCAAACTGTGCAAAGCTGCCTAGCATATTAAAAATTAATGCATTCATTGGTGAATTGTTACCCGTTTCAAATGTTAAGTTATCCTGTATGAAACATACGGAGACACCTTTTCCATTGAGTGCACTGACAATCTTGTTTAAATCCATGATAGAGCGTGCTAGACGGTCTATTTTTGTGATATAAACTTTATCTCCTGAACGTGTGTGTTTAATCATAGCTTCAAGCTGTAAGCGTTGTGCGGTACTTGTACCAGTTACTTTTTCTTGATAGATATTATCCATATCCACATTATTATCCTGTAACTGCTGTATTTGGCTGTCTAATGATTGCCCTGTAGTAGATACCCTCGCATATCCAATATTCATATGTATCACCCTTTATATTACGTCTAAAAGTCTTATATCTTTGATACATTTAATTATAGACTAACTTTGATACATTGCAAAGGGATGAAAATAGATATTTATATGTGCTTTAAATAAGTGTCTCAAACTTAATTTTGAGACCTATCTGTTATATTCTTATATGTGCCATTGTATTGCAAACTATTTAAATATATAATAAATGATAGCCAGGTTGATTGTAATCGAGATTCGAAAGCCCTTGAGCTTTCTATGCCACCTCACATTATGTAGGGTGGTTTTTATATAAAATTATACGGTGGGAAAAGGATGGCTAATAAAATAAAAAATATGGTTGATAAACTAGTAAAAAATGGTCAACTTGAAAAAGGACTTCACAAAATAAATGATGCTTATAAGAAAAAGAGCGGAAAAGATTATTCTGAATATATTAATCAAGGGATAGATAAATTAAAGAAAAGAAACGGTTCATCTTGATTATGGATTACTAATTATAAGTTGTTGCTCTAACTCTCTTAACTCTTTAATAGTCATTTCGTCAGTTTCCTTATCTTCACATGTGGATGACCTATGTCGGTACTACCGGCACCATTTATATCCTAACGTAGCAAATGGTTGCTTTAGATAGACCTAACTCGGTGAATCAGCGACCTCCTCATACATAGATATTAAAAGTAACTGTGTTCATATTAGGGGCGGTAAGACTGACAACGCTAAAAGAGATATCAATATACCAACTAAAGACATTGAACACATTAGATTAGTATTAAACCAGCATCCTACAAAAATTCAGGGTGATATATTCAAGCTGTCACATAATGCAGTAACCAAACAATTAAACAAAGCTTTAACATACTGTGAAATAAATAAAGATATCACGCCCCACGCTCTAAGGCATACACATTGCTCTGTTTTGCTCGGTGATGGGGTAAAGTGTCAATTATGTATCTAAACGTCTGGGGCATGCTTCTATTGCAATTACACAACAAGTATACGCCCACTTATTAGAAGAACAGTTTGAAGCGGAAGATAAACATACAATAGACTTGCTTAATTCCATTTAAGTGGGTCTATTTTTTGTCGATATGTGCCAGTGATGTGCCACAGAATTAAATGAAATACATTGCAACAAAAATAAAAACCCTTTTATATCAAGGGTTACAGGTAATACATTCTATTAAAATATCTAAAAAACGCCCACAAAGGGAATCGAACCCCTATCTCAAGAACCGGAATCTTACGTGTTATCCATTACACCATGTGGGCATATATATGAGTCTCAAACAAAATCATTATACCAACATTTCACTGAGATGAAAAGTACCAAAAATACAACGTTTATCTTTTGACCTTATTTGACTAATGTGATATAACTAAATTATCAACTTGATAAAAGAAATACAGGAGGGTCATTATATGAATTTAATACCTACAGTAATTGAACAGACAAACCGCGGTGAACGTGCTTATGATATTTACAGCAGACTGTTAAAAGACCGCATTATTATGATTGGCAGTGCTATTGACGACAATGTCGCAAATTCAGTAGTCAGCCAGCTTCTATTTTTACAGGCTCAGGACTCAGAAAAAGATATTTATCTATATATCAATTCTCCGGGCGGCAGTGTAACAGCTGGAATGGCGATTTATGATACAATCCAGCACATCAAACCGGATGTACAGACAATCTGTCTCGGTATGGCGGCTTCAATGGGATCATTCCTTCTTGCAGCTGGTGCTAAAGGCAAACGTTTTGCACTTCCTAATGCTGAAGTAATGATTCATCAGCCACTCGGCGGTGCTCAGGGTCAGGCAACTGAAATTGAAATTGCTGCGAAACATATCCTGAAAACTCGTGAGAAACTCAATCAAATTTTAGCGGACCGTACAGGACAGCCGCTTGAAAAAATCGAAAGAGATACTGACCGTGATAACTTCATGTCAGCTGACGAAGCAAAAGAATACGGCTTAATTGACGGTGTTATGGATCCTGAAAAAGCTTAATTAATTTATCAAAGCGTCATCCCTTATTCATTTATGGGATGATGCTTTTTATTGTATAATGATAATACTACAATTCAGAGCGGAGGCAGTGGAATGAATATATTAGTATTGGGCGGTACGGGTCTTATCGGCAGCAGGCTTGTTAATGCATTGGCCGGGGAGGAATATCATATTTACGTTCTGACGCGCGGGAAAAAAACTTCTTCAGATCCATTTATCCACTACGTGCAGTATTCCCCGGACGATATTACTGACACATCATGGCACAGTGAAATACCGGATGACATTGAAATCATTTATAATCTTGCAGGGGCAACGTTAAATCAAAAATGGACGGATTCCGCGAAAGAAGATATTTTAAATTCACGCATTAATGTAATGAAAGTACTTGAGCGCTTTGTGGAAGAAAACAGTCCGCCAAAAGTACTTGTCAATGCCAGTGCCATCGGGTACTATCCGGTGAGTGAGCATGTTGAATATGATGAGGCGGATGTTTTCACTCCGAATGATTTCCTTCAGAAAGTTGTACATGTATGGGAAAATCATGCGGCCCGTTTTGAATCTTACGGCATCAGAGTAGTCCGCGGACGTATCGGTCTTGTTCTGTCTAAAGACGGCGGTGCACTCCCTCTGATGGAAAAACCATATAAACTCGGTGTAGGCGGTCCGATAGGCAGCGGCAGACAATGGTACAGCTGGATTCATATCGATGACCTGGTCAATGCATTTTTATATACCGGCGCCGACAAAACAATCAGCGGACCTGTCAATTTCACAGCACCGGCGCCTTTAAGACAGAAGCAGTTCAGCAGTTATCTGAGTGCTGCATTAAAACGCCCGGATAAATTCCACACCCCAAAATTTATGCTGAATAAAGTGCTCGGTGAGCGTGCGGTTCTCGTCGTTAAAGGACAGAAAGTCATGCCGAATGTTCTTCTTGAACATCACTTTAAGTACCTGTATCCGACACTTGACCTGGCACTTGAAAATATTTACGAAAAATAGAGCGAAGGGTCTGATTTCAGTCAGACCCTTCGCTTTAATATTACTTCAATTTAACTTCTTCACCGTTTCTAATCTGGTCGGCAATCTGGTCAAGTTTTCTCAGACGGTGATTCACACCTGACTTCGATATAACACCCGTTGATACCATCTCACCGAGTTCTTTCAATGATACCTCCTGATGTTCTACACGGAGACGTGCCACTTCACGGAGACGGTCGGGCAGTTCTGAAATGCCGACTTCATCATCTATAAACTGAATATTCTCCACCTGCCGCATCGCAGCACCGATGGTTTTATTCAAATTGGCTGTCTCACAGTTTACGAGACGATTTACGGAGTTACGCATATCTCTGACGATACGGACATCCTCAAACTTCAAAAGTGCCTGATATCCGCCGATTAAACTTAGAAATTCAGCGATTTTTTCGGCACCTTTCAAATATGTGATATATCCACGCTTACGCTCAATGTACTTCGCATTCAGCTCATAACCGTTCATCAGCTCGGTCAATGCGATTGCATGGTCTTCATACAGTGAGGAAATCTCGAGATGGTACGCAGATGTTTCCGGATTATTTACAGATCCGCCTGCTAAAAAGGCACCTCGTAAATAACTGCGGATACAGCAGTCTTTCTCTCTGATCTCATCACCGATTTCATTGGTAATAAAACCGGACTGCATAATATTTAAGTCTTTCAGTACAACTGCCGCTTCATCTTTAATACGGCATATATACACATTATTCTTTTTTAATTTCATTTTCTTACGGACTAAAAGCTCCACTTCAACACCGTATACCTGCTTGATTAACGAAAACATCCGTCTCGCGATCGCAGCATTTTCGGTCTGGACGTTAATAATCCATTCACCTTCAAAAAAGCTTAATGCACCGTTCATCTTAATCAGCGCAGACAGCTCACTTTTCTTACAACATGTATCCACTTCGACACGTGTCAATTCATTTTTCATATCAGAAGCAAATGACATGCAATCACACCCTTAACTATTCTTCATTCGTCCGATACTGCAGTGTACTGATTTCATCCAGTGCAATATCATATATCATTTCCGCTAAAATATCGTTATTATGACGGACCGCACCCTCACGGTCGATACTGACAATATCTTTATGGGTCAGCACTTTCACACCGATATCGTTCAGCCGCGCTCTGTCACTTTCAACGACCGTCATGCTGTTTTTTTCATAGTAGTCCGAAATATGAACATTGATATCTTCTTCATTTAAGATAATAAAGTCCATCACCGACTGACCGATATGATCATTAATCGCTTCCAGATGATCTGCAGCACTGTAGCCGATGGTCTCGCCCATCTGAGTCATAATATTTGAAACATACACTTTTGTTCCTTTGGAATTGATAATCGCTTCCTTCATGCCGTGAGGGATGACATTCGGAATAATTGAAGTATATAAACTTCCCGGTCCGAAGACGATGATGTCCGCTTCTTCCATTGCTTCAACAGCTTTAGGCGTGGCATCTGTATCTTTCGGCAGCAGATATATTTCTTCAATCTTCCTTCCGACTTCAGGTATATAGCTTTCACCGACAATGATTGAATCATCATCCATTCTCGCTGCAAGTTTCGGACTGATGTTGGTTGACGGGATAACCGTACCCTTAACATTCAATATCGCACTGAGTTCCTCTACAGCCATCGCGAAATCACCTGTAATGTCATACATCGCGGCAATCATTAAGTTGCCGAGAGAATGACCGCTGATTTCATCCTTTTTAAAACGATATTTAAACAGCATCTCAAGCTGTGACTCGACATCCGATAAAGAAGTCATCACATTCCGGATGTCTCCCGGTGCCGGCATATCAATCTGATCCCTGATCAGACCAGTAGAACCGCCGTCATCAGCGACCGATACGATGGCTGATATATCAACGGGATACCGTCTTAAGCCCCTTGCCAGTACGCTTAATCCGGTGCCCCCGCCGACCAGTGTTATTTTAATTTTTTCCATTAACGATGCCCTCAATTGCCGCATCTCTGTGTATCGCCGAAATATTAAAATCAAAATGATCCTGCAGATCGTCGGCAAGGCGTTTCGTAAGTGCCACTGAACGGTGCTGACCGCCGGTACATCCTATTGCAACCACAAGCTGTGATTTACCTTCCTTCAAATATTGAGGAATCAAATATCTCACCAAATCAAATAATTTAGTGTAGAAAATATTAGTTTCTTTCCAGCTCATCACATAATCATACACCGGCTGATCCATCCCGGTATACGGCTTTAATTCGGGCACATAATGCGGATTTGGTAAAAAGCGCACATCAAACATCATATCCGCATCAATCGGTACACCGTGCTTAAAACCAAAGCTCATAATACTCACATTAAAGCCAGCCTGTTCGTCACCTGAACATTTCTCAAACATTTCTTTACGCAGCGATTTGGGATCGAGTTCCGTTGTCTCTATAATGAAATTCGCCCGTCGCTTCAATTCTTCTAAAATTTCACGTTCCTGCTCAATGGCTTTTAAGACGTTCATCTCGTTATCAAGCGGGTGCGCACGTCTGGTTTCTTTATATCTGCTGACAAGACGATTGTCTGTAGCATCTAAAAACACAATCCGGAGTGCAATATTTTCATTAGCCTCAATTTTATCCAATTCAGCTACCAGTGTGTCAAAGAACTGTTTACCGCGTAAATCTATTCCTAATCCGACATAATCCATCTTTCCGTCAGTCGTTTCCATTAATTCTGCGATTTTCGGCAGCAGCACCGGTGGAAGATTATCTATACAGAAATAATTCATGTCTTCCAATGCTTCAATCGCTACTGATTTACCTGCACCGCTCATGCCAGTTAAAATGATAAGTTGTTTCACTGTTCACACGCCCCGCCTATACTTAGTCTTTAGTTAACTTTACACCAATTGAGTCATTTTAAAAAGTACATACTGATATTTAATAGTACAATCCATTCATCTTTTTTTCAATTTTACGGCTCACAGAAATCATCCGCTGATTTCAGTTTATTTTATCCGGGGCATCACTTGAATCGTTATTCTTATCCTTCGTAGTTATGGGCCTGGTATTGATTCGTTCAAACACCTGCATGGACGTCTCCTGATCACGAAACAAAAAAGCATACACCATTGAGTGTGTATCAACACCTCAACCATGCATGCTTTCTTCAATAATTTTTATTCTTCTTCATCAAATACCGGCATACCGAGAACTTCTTCATTAAATCGTTCCGGAATCAGTATTTTCCGCATCAACCCATCAACATCACCGTAGTCTTTTTCTTTAGTGACATAAATTTCATATCCCCGCCGTTCATAAATATCTTTCAGCCAAGGATGGAATTTTAGTGATGTTCCAAGTGTGACTGCCGGAGCCTTCAATGTATCTCTCAGCACCGTTTCTTCAACATAAGTCAAAAGCTTATCGCCGAGGCCCTGCCCTTTGTACTCCGACTTAGTCGCAAACCACCATACAAAAGGATAACCTGATACAGAAATTTCGTCATCCCACGGGAATCTGATGGTAATGGTGGATACAATCTCACCGTTCTTTTCCAGAACATATGCTGTAGACTCTGAAATATTTTTCTGTACATCTTCCAGTTCAACATTGACTGACGGCCACTCAATTCCGAGATCCTTAAGCGGTTTAAATGCTGTTTTCATTAATTTTAAAAATTCTTCTGCGTCTTCAAGTGTCGCCACTCTGATAATATCTTCTGACATTCTGCCACTCCGTTCTGATGTTCTTAAAATTCATTTCCTACTTCTATACTTTTTATCTCTCTTTTATCTTTAACAGCTGAATACACCTGTGCAAACAGTGCAGAGAGCAGTATATAAATAAGCGTTCCTATAATATAAACCGTCTCGAGATCAGATATCAACAAATACGTTTGGTAACCGAGAACCACGAGCGCAGTACCTGCAATAATATTCAGCTTTGTCTGCGAAAGTTTAAATGGCGAACGGGCATATAGTTCCGGTTCCTTTGCCGGCAGTCTGACTAGAGCAAGGACAGGAAACATGAATATAAATAAAGATAACCCTGTACCAAGCTGTGCAACGACTGTCAGTGATACACCTGTCAATATCGGAACTGCACCGACAAGGTAAAAAATAATAAGCAGATAGTGCGGTGTGCCGTACTTTTGATTGACCGTTGCGAGTTTTTTCGGAAGCAGTCCGTCTTCTGCTGCTGCATAGAAGCTCTTTGTAATCCAGGTGAATGTGGAATTCAAAGTTGTTGCCAGAGCAAACATCGCACCGCACACGATAAAGAATACAAACAAGGGCTGCGGAAGAATTTCATTTGCTACAGCTGTCAGCGGCTGGCCGGCCACTTCTGCAATCGGCAGTACACCCACCGCAATTGTTGCAACAAATGCATAAATGATACCGACACCGACTGTTGCGACAATCATCACAAGCGGAATGTCATGCTTCGGATTTTTCATCTCCCCGCCGAGTTCTGCAATCACCTGGGCACCGCCGGTTGCGAATGATACCAATCCGACAGCAGTAAAGAAACCTGCAAGTCCGTCCGGCGCCATCTGTGCTGCGTTAAATACAGTAAAGTCGACATTCGGCATACCGTAAAAAATAAACATTAACAGTGCTGCGATTAATAGTATGACCATGACTTTATTAACCTGCGCCGATAATTTCACCCCGAGCAGATTAACGATAAACAAGGCGGTAAGGAGCAGAAATGCGACCGGCATAATCGGAACTCCCGGAACGATACCCTGTATGTATTCCGCAAATGATATCGCATAAATCGCAAGTGTCACTTGAGCGAGTAAAAACATTGGGAGCCAGAACATGCCTGTCTTGGCAGATAACAGTCTGCTTGTATAACGGTACAGACCGCCTGTAGACGGCATGGATGCACCTAATATTGCGATTGGCAGAATTGTAACCACTGTCAACAGTGACGAAATAATAAATGCCGGTGTCACACCGCTCCCCGTCATCATAATCGCAATACCGGTCAGTGACATGACGCCGGCACCAATAACCTGCCCGGCCGCAATCACCAGTACATCCCAAAAACCAAGCACACGTTTCAACTTATTTTCTTCCATCTCATCACTCACCTTTCTAATTCATACCTTTTAAATAGGATTAATGATGAGTATATGCTCTGCACTGTTCCGTGTCAATCATTTTATTTAAATATCGATTACCGTTTATGCGGATACAAAAAATCCGGGACACCATTCAGGTGCCCCGGACCGGGTTATATCATTTATTCTTCGTCTTCCAGGCGCTCAAGGTAATGTTGTGCATTCTGTGCTGCGATACTGCCGTCTCCTGTTGCTGTAACGATCTGACGGAGTGTTTTATTGCGCACATCACCTGCAGCAAAAATCCCCGGAATTTTTGTTTCCATTTCTTCATTGGCTTCAACATAACCAAGTTCATTTAAGATACCCAGATCTTCAAACGGCTTAGTCAAAGGCTTCATACCGATGTATACAAAGACACCATCGGCATTAAAGTCATACGCATCGCCTGTTTTTTTATCAAGCAGTGTCACGCCTTCTACTTTATTTTCACCATTAATGGACTGAAGCTCTGTATCCCAGATAAAGTTAATCTTGTCATTTTTAAATGCTCTGTCCTGAAGGATTTTCTGCGCACGAAGCTCATCTCTTCTGTGGACAATGGTCACTTTGGATGCGAATTTTGTCAGGAAGACACCTTCTTCAACCGCAGAGTCACCACCGCCGATGACTACAAGTTCACGCTCTTTAAAGAACGCACCGTCACATACTGCACAGTAGCTGACACCGCGTCCGCCGAGTGCTTCTTCACCCGGCACGCCGATTTTTTTATATTCTGCACCGGTCGCGATAATGATTGCTTTCGTTTTAATATCTTCAGAACCGGTCTTTAATACTTTAATACCGTCTTCTACTTCGATGGATTTAATATCCGCATACTTGTATTCTGCACCGAATTTCTGTGCATGTTCAAACATTTTGGATGACAATTCCGGTCCGGTCACAAAATCAAAGCCGGGGAAATTCTCAACTTCTTCTGTATTCGCCATCTGTCCGCCCGGCACACCGCGTTCAAGCATCACTGTCTTTAAGTTGGCACGTGATGCATAAACAGCAGCAGTCATTCCGGCCGGTCCTGCGCCAATAATTACTACGTCATATATTGTTTCTTCAGTCATTGTTAAACTCCTTAGTATTAATTTTCATGTCTTCACATTATATATTTTCATTACTTTTTTTACATTAATTCTGCTCAATCATGCCGATTGCCTTATTCAGCTTATAGTTTGTCACTTCAAATTCCCGGCACAAACCGGACTTTGTAAACTTCCGTCCCTTTTGGAATAAATACAAATTAGCAGCAACAAGTGCGCCGGTATCTTCAAAATCACCAATGCGTTCATATATATCGTGAAATGTATCAATCCACTGCAGCAGATCCTCATCAGAATTGTAGCCGCTCTCAGTCAGCGCCTCAAGTCCTGCATGCATTCTGCCGAGACGTACGAGTTTCAGCCCCTGGAATAAAAAGGTCACATATAATTTTTCGTAATCTTCCATCCCTTCAATCCGCGTCCAGATATTATGTCCGAGTATCGCCTCTTTCGGCTCGACTCTGTGAATTTTATATAATCCGAGAAGGCGTTCATGTGTATCATCACTATCTAAAAACTGATGTTCCAGCCGCTCAATTTCAACCATCGCATCATTTTTCACCCATGGACTGTGCTGGACATCGACTCTGTGGAACTGCTGCATTCTCTCCCAGAATAATTTTGATTCTTCCGGTTTTCCAGTATAAAAGCTCGCATGGCTTAACGCATGCAGCAGCTGGAAACTGACAAACTGCTGATTTTTATAGAGCGGCATTAACAGTTCATATGCCCGGTCATATTTTCTCAGGAAGCTGAGTACGAGTCCTACTTTAAAACGGTCATCATCATCAAGCGGCTGCACCACTTCAAGCTTCTTTAAATATCTCTGATACTTCTCCTCTTCACCAGTGTGGTAATAGAGAAGTGTCATATGGCTCAGTGCATGCATATCCGTCTTATTCTCTTTTAAAAGCTGCTCAAGTAATTCTCCCGCTTCATCAAATTGATTTAAGAATAAATAGGCCATCGCTTTTAAATTTCTGAATTCCCGCTCCTCCTGAATCTCAACAGGCATTGCAGATAAGAAATCAAGTGCTTCTTCGATTCTTGCATTCATAAATAAGTGCTGGAAGATATGGTGTCCGACAAAGCGTTCCGCTTCACTTTCCACTTCATTCTCATCTTCAACAGCCACGTCAAATAAACGCTCAAGTTCATCCTGATAATCATCTTCCGGATAATGTTTGACATACTCCATACCAAATAGGAATGCCTTGTTCGGATCATTCATAATGATATACAGCTGACTCAAAATATAATAAAATTCAGCATCGTAATGATGCTGAATGAAATGATTAATCAATATATGTTCAGCTTCAGCATGACGCCCGTTATCCGCAAGAAGATACACATATTGAGACAGATAGCTTAAATTACTGTTGTCTGTCTCAAAAGCTTTTTTAAAATGCTTCAGCGCCTCTTTTTTATTATTTTGTTCGACTTTTTTTAGTCCTTGATTAAAGTAAAATGAACCACTTTGTTGAAATGGAACAACTTTTCTGTCAGACATTCGATTTACTCCTCATAACAAGCGGATTACCATAACATAACGTATCATCCGGAATATCCTTCGACACGACACTCCCTGCACCGACCGTCACATTGCTGCCGATTGATACGCCGGGCAGTATCGTAACATTGGCACCAATCATTGTGTTTTCACCAATGTACACATCACCGATACGGTATTCATCCACTAAATATTCATGCGTCAATATTACCGTATTATAACCGATAATACTGTTGTTGCCAATATGAATATACTCCGGATACATTAAATCCGGCATTGCCTTATAGGCAAATGAAACATGATCTGAAAGATCCATCCCGAGAAATTTTTTATACAGTTTGTATTTAAGCCGTGTTGACGGACAGAAACGCCCGGTTTCAATGACAAGAAAATTTTTAGCAACTTTAAAAGGGGAGACTGTCTGATATAAATTCCACAGCGGATTCAAACCCTGCACCTTGTATTTAATCAATTTTCTCATCATTATTTCTTCTTCCTGCGTTTGTTACTCACGTGTTTTACAGGCTTCTTTTTATTCACACGACCATATACATAGTTGACACTGCCGTACTGCGGCAGATTCATTTTCATGGAACGGTACACCCAGATTAATACAGCGGCTGCGATCGTAATAATCGAAATCACCTGTGCCGCGCGCAGCATTTCACCAATCATCAGACTGTCTGTACGCATCCCTTCGATAAAGAAACGCCCCACAGAATAATAGATTAAATATAACAGTACCGTCTGTCCGATTTTCAGTTTCGGACGAATCAGGATGAGGACCACCACACCGATAATACTCCAGACAGACTCATATAAAAATGTCGGGTGATAGTAGGCACCATCAATATACATCTGATTAATAATGAATTCCGGCAGTCTTAAAGATTCAAGAAACTGACGGCTGACTTCACCGCCGTGAGCCTCCTGATTAATAAAGTTTCCCCACCGGCCGACTGCCTGTCCGAGCAGTATACTTGGTGCCGCTATATCTGCGACCTGGAAGAAACTGAGGTTTTTCTTTTTACAGTAAATGAGGCCTGCTAAAAATCCGCCGATTAAACCGCCGTGAATCGCCATACCGCCCTCATTCACCATAATAATACTTACAGGATTCGCTCCGTAGTAATCCCAGTTGAATACAACATAGTACAATCTTGCACCAATTAAAGAAAATAAAATAATGTAGAACATTAAATCCGTAAACATACCTTCCGGCATGTTGCGCTTGACCGCTTCTCTGTTGGCAAGCATATATCCGATGACCATGCCGAGGGCTATAATCACACCGTACCATCTGATATCCAGAGGGCCGAGGCTGACTGCGACAGGATCTATCGGCTGAATGTTAAAAATCATTATTCAGCCCTCCGTTTTTCTGAATCTGGTTATTCAGTCTGCCGTTAAATTCAAGTGCCGCATCATACCCCATATGCTGGAGACGGTAATTCATCGCAGCGACTTCAATGATTCCTGCGAGACTCCGCCCCGGACGGATTGGTATGGTCCGCTGCTCCACTTCGGAATTCAGTATTTTAACCATTTTATGTTCAAGACCGATTCTGTCATATGTTTTATTGGCATCCCAAAGTTCAAGATTAACGTTCAACATGACACGTTTCTCCTCAAGAATACATCCGGCGCCGAACAGCGTCATTACATTAATAATGCCGAGCCCCCGGATCTCAAGTAAGTTCCGGATGAGTTCCGGTGCAGATCCCATCAACACATTATTCGATACTTCTTTGATTTCAACATTATCATCCGCAACAAGTCTGTGTCCGTTTTTTACCAGCTCAAGCGCTGTCTCACTTTTACCGACACCACTCTCACCCGTAATCATGACACCAATTCCGTATACATCCACAAGGACACCATGTAAATTGGTTTCCGGTGCCAGTTCTTTTTCCAGGTAGCTTGACAGCTGGGAGAAGAAATTGGTTGTATTTGTTTCAGTCAGCAGCAATGGAATATTATTCTGGTTGCATGCTTCTATAAGTTCAAGCGGTGCGTGCAGATCCCGCGTCACAATAATACACGGTGTTTCTTTACGGCACAGCCGTTTCGAACGGTCCTCACGCTCTTCATCGACCAGCATTCTTTCAAAGAATGAGATTTCCGTCATACCTAAAATCTGAACCCGGTCCGACGAATAGTGGGAAAAATACCCTGCGATTTCCAGAGCCGGCCTTGAAATATCAATATTTTTAATCTGCTTTTCAAGACCTTTATTACCTGCAGCCACTTTAAGATTGAGTTTTTTTGCGATATTATTTACTGAAAGCATTTCTTCACCCCGACACTTCTAATTACTTCAACTATAATGAATGCATACATCAAATGCAATCATCTTAAATACAGTCCATAAAAAAAGACCGGCAGAGCCGGTCCTTATGTTATCTTCTGTGTAATGTGACACTGCCGAATTTTGTGCTGACTTCAAGGAATAATCCTTTTTCGTCTGTGTCATTGACAAGCATGACTTCTTTTAATCCGAAATCCTGCTGCTTCATCGCACGGACATCAATTTCCGGCGGATAATTAATCTGTCCCACCACTGTACTGAGACGGCCTTCGAGTTCACGCCCCTGCGGAACGCTGACGTTTACGCCGCCCATATTCGTGTTGATTGTCACATACTCCATGGATTTCGTCAGTGCGAGAGTGACCGATCCATTTGCCGATACAGTCACATCTTTCGCATTAAAGTTGTCTGTATTCACTGTCCCCACCATACTGACAATCTCAAGGTTGCCGTATGAACCGTTCTGCAGGTTAATATGCCCGCGGGACGTTCTGACAAAGGCATGATCCGATGATACACTGTCGAGTGTGACATCCCCGTTTAAAATATCTACGGTTAAATCTTTAAAGTCTCTGTCCTTAATGGAAATATTGCCGTTTGATCCGGAAATAATCAGACGTTTGATATCATTCGGATTCAGCTGCAGTTCAACATTTACTTTGACACTTCTTATATCCGAAACGATAATGAGTTCACCGTTTTTCACTTCACAGATAATATCTTTAAAGTAATTTTTCTTTTTATCCAGTTTTCTGTACATCGGGCTCACTTCAAACTTCGCTGTTGTCACACGCTCAGTCGGCACAATAACAATGTTGCCGTTTGTAATATCCAGAGACACATTGTTAAACTCCTGATCGATCGTTTCAATCAGTCTGTTTTTCGGCCCCTGTGAAAACATGGAATCAATATTTGAGTTTTTAACAGAATCAAATACTTTTTCAAATTTATCAAACGCCTGTGATGTCTGCTTCTGTCCTTCAAATCTGCTTTTAACATCACGATAGACACTGCTTGCTTTGTCGTTCAAATCCCGGTAGGTATCACCGGCTTTATCTTTATTCACATACTTATTGACTTCGCCCATAAACTGCTGGAACAAATCATTGACCTTTCCGCTCTCTTCACTGCGCTCTGCTTCAGGTTCTTCCTTGGTACCGGTTGTCTTGTCTTCATAGCTTCTGTTGTCGGCACTGTCTTTTTCGCCTAACGCTTCAATCAGACGCACCGCTTCTTCGGATGATATTTTCCCTTCATCAAGCATCTTCAGTATACGTTCTTTACTATCCATGGTTTACCTCCTCATGGTTTCTCGATAACCATTTTTTAAGATGATACCCTGTGTGGCTTGCCGGTTCATTCATGATATCTTCAATTGTACCATTGACGACAATTGTTCCGCCACCGGCACCCCCTTCAGGTCCTAAATCAATCACATGGTCGGCAACTTTAATCACATCCAGATTATGCTCAATAATAATCACTGTATCTCCGTTGTCCACGAGCCTTTGAATTACAGTAATCAGTTTCGCGATATCTTCTGAGTGCAGTCCTGTAGTCGGTTCATCAAGAATGTATAAAGACTTCCCGTTTGACCGTCGGTGCAGTTCAGAAGCCAGTTTCACACGCTGTGCTTCACCGCCGGACAATGTTGTTGCCGGCTGACCGAGTCTGACATAACCGAGTCCGACATCGAGGAGTGTTTTTATTTTACGCTTGATTTTAGGCAGGTTTTCAAAGAAATAATATGCTTCTTCCACCGTCATTGCTAAAATATCTGCGATACTTTTGTCTTTATACGTCACTTCGAGTGTTTCTCTGTTGTACCGTTTGCCGTCACAGACTTCACAGGGTACAAAGACATCCGGCAGAAAGTGCATTTCTATTTTAATAATACCGTCTCCTCTGCACGCTTCACAGCGGCCGCCCTTCACATTGAAGCTGAACCGTCCTTTACTGTATCCGCGGACCTTTGCTTCATTCGTCTGTGCAAACACATCTCTGATATCATCGAACACTCCTGTATATGTTGCCGGGTTACTTCTCGGTGTCCGGCCGATCGGCGACTGATCGATATCTATGATTTTCTCTATTTGATCTGCACCTTTGATACTGTCGTGTTCACCTGGCAGCTGCTTTGTTTTATACAGCTTTGAATGAATCCCTTTATATATAATTTCATTGACAAGGGTACTCTTTCCGGAGCCGGAAACACCTGTCACAACATTTAAAACAGACATCGGCACTTTAATATTAACGTCCTTCAGATTGTTCTGGCGGGCGCCTTTAACTTCAATCGCATGCTTCATATCCGGCTTACGATATTCTTCCGGCAGCGGTATTTGGCGCTTTCCGCTTAAATACTGGCCGGTAATGGAGTTTGGATCATTCATCACTTCTTCCGGTGTCCCTGAAGAAACCACTTCGCCGCCGTGCTCCCCGGCACCCGGACCGATATCGATTAAATAATCACTCGCAAGCATCGTATCCTCATCATGTTCCACAACAATCAGAGTATTGCCGAGTTCTCTCATGTCTTTTAACGTACTGATCAGACGGTCATTATCTCTCTGATGCAGTCCGATGGACGGCTCATCAAGAATATACAGGACACCGCTCAGTCTGGAACCGATTTGTGTCGCAAGTCTGATACGCTGCGCTTCACCGCCGGACAATGTCCCGCTTTTACGGTTCAATGTCAGATAATCGAGACCAACATTTCTTAAAAACGTCAGGCGCTCATTAATTTCTTTTAAAATCGGTGCCGCAATCACTTCATTTTGTCTGGACAGGTTTAAGTGCTCAAAGAATTCAAGCGCATTGTTCACCGCCTGATCCACCGCTTCACCAATATGGCGGCCGTCCACCTTCACAGATAACGCTTCTTCGTTCAGTCTGTAGCCGCTGCACGCGTGACACGTGGTCTCACGCATATATTTCGCCATTGCTTCACGCGTATATTCTGACGGACTTTCATTATATCTGCGTTCAATATTATTCATCACGCCTTCATACGGCGCTTCACGGCGGCGGGTCACACCGTTGTCCTGTTTAAAGACATACGTGATCAACTCGCCCTTTGAACCGTACAGAATAATATCCCGTTCCTTCTTTTTCAATGATTTAAACGGTACCGTCATATCTATATTGAAATACTCACATGTCTGTTTCAGCATCTGCGGATAATAGTTCGAGCTGACCGGCTCCCAGGCCGCAACTGCACCCTCTTCAAGAGATTTTGTTTCATCCGGCACGACAAGTTTTTCACTGACGGACATCTTCATGCCGAGGCCGTCACATTCACTGCACGCACCGAAAGGTGCGTTAAATGAAAACAGTCTCGGCTCCATTTCGGACACTGTAAACCCGCATTCAGGACACGCATAATGTTCCGAAAAATGAAGGTCTTCACCGTCAATGATATTGACCGTCACATTCCCTTCACCCTTTGTCAGTGCCACCTGCAGTGAATCACTGAGTCTTGATTCAATATTGTCTCTGACAACGAGCCTGTCAATGACGACATCGATATCATGCTTTTTATTTTTACTCAGTTCCGGAACTTCTTCAATGTCATACATTTCACCGTCAACCACTACTCTCGCAAAGCCTTCTTTCCCAAGCTGTTCGAGCAGTTTCACATGCTGACCCTTACGGCCGTGCACAATCGGGGACAATAGTTGAATCTTTGTACGCTCTTCTAAAGACATCACTTTATCCACCATTTCCTGGATAGTCTGTGAAGTAATTTCTATACCATGGTTCGGGCAGTACGGTGTTCCCGCTCTCGCATACAAGAGCCTCAGGTAATCATAAATCTCGGTAATCGTCGATACTGTCGACCGCGGGTTATTACTGGTTGTTTTCTGGTCAATGGCAATTGCCGGTGACAGTCCTTCGATTGAATCCACATCGGGCTTTTCCATCTGTCCGAGGAACTGTCTTGCATATGCACTAAGTGACTCCACATAACGTCTCTGGCCCTCGGCATATATTGTATCAAACGCAAGAGATGATTTTCCGGACCCTGACAAACCCGTCATTACAACCAGCTTGTCACGCGGGATATCTATATTCAAACCTTTTAAATTATGCTGTCTCGCACCTTTAATACTAATGTTCTTATTCTTCACTCAAATCACCCTTCTGCCTGCAGCTCAAAAAGTGCATCTCTTAATTCAGATGCTGTTTCGAAATCTAATTTCTTCGCAGCTTCCTTCATATCTTTTTCAAGCTGCGCAACTACTTTTTCTCTTTCTTTCTTCGTCAGTTTTTTGCGCTTTGCCGGCTTGTCTTTATCCGGCTTCACTTCAACTTCTGCACTGATGGCATCCCGGATATCTTTTTTAATTGTCACCGGTGTCACACCATGTTCCTCATTGTATGCCATCTGAATTTCTCTTCTACGCTGGGTTTCATCGAGAGCATAACACATCGAATCTGTGATTTTGTCAGCATACATAATGACATGCCCTTCACTGTTACGCGCTGCACGTCCAATAGTCTGTACAAGGGAACGGTTGGAGCGTAAAAATCCTTCTTTATCTGCATCAAGAATCGCCACAAGAGAGACTTCCGGTATATCTATACCCTCTCTCAATAAATTAATCCCGACAAGCACATCATATGTGCCGAGACGAAGTTCACGTATGATTTCAATACGTTCCAGTGTCTTTATCTCCGAATGCAGATACTGTACTTTCACACCTGCTTCTTTTAAATACGTCGTTAAATCTTCTGACATCTTCTTGGTTAAGGTCGTAATCAGTACACGTTCGTTCCGTTCGGAACGCTTAACGATTTCCTCCAGAAGGTCATCGATTTGATGTTCTGTCGGTCTGACATCAATAGTCGGATCAAGAAGACCTGTCGGTCGGATAATCTGTTCGACCATTTTTTCTGTATGTTCCAGTTCATACGGCCCCGGGGTTGCAGAAACATATAACAGCTGCTGCGCTTTCTTTTCAAACTCTTCAAATTGAAGCGGTCTGTTATCCAGTGCACTCGGCAGCCTGAACCCATGTTCGACAAGCACACTTTTACGTGCCTGGTCACCGTTGTACATTCCTCTGATCTGAGGGACCGTCACATGGGACTCATCAATCATAATCAGGAAGTCTTTGAAATAATCAAGCAGTGTGTACGGTGTCGACCCAGTCGGCCGCAGCGTTAAATGAACAGAATAGTTTTCAATGCCGGAGCAGAAACCCATCTCCCGCATCATTTCGAGGTCATAATTCGTACGCTGTTCGAGCCTCTGTGCCTCGAGCAGTTTATTTTCATTTCTTAAATGCTCAAGACGTTCTGCAAGTTCTTTTTCAATGCGTTCAATCGCTATTTTCATTTTTTCTTCACGCGTTACGAAGTGTGATGCCGGGAAAATCGCAAAATGTTCTCTTTCATGAAGCACTTCGCCTGTTAGATAGTTAATCTCACGGATTCTGTCGACTTCATCCCCAAAAAATTCAACCCGGATACACTGTTCATCGCGGGATGCCGGGAAAACTTCGACGATATCCCCGCGGACTCTGAAAGTACCGCGTCTAAAATCAATATCATTTCTTGTGTACTGTACATCCACAAGTTTTCTTAAAAATTCATTGCGGTCCATTTCCATGCCGACACGGACACTGACCACCATATCCTTGTATTCTTCAGGATTACCGAGACCGTAAATACAGCTGACAGACGCAATAATAATGACATCATCCCGTTCAAACAGCGCACTTGTCGCACTGTGCCGCAGCTTATCTATTTCATCATTAATCGAAGCATCTTTTTCAATAAATGTATCTGTATGCGGTACATATGCTTCCGGCTGGTAGTAATCATAATAACTGACAAAATACTCTACTCTGTTATTTGGAAAGAACTCCTTAAACTCACTGTATAACTGCCCTGCCAGAGTCTTATTGTGTGCAATGATTAACGTCGGTCTGCCGACCTCTTTAATCACCTGACTCATCGTAAATGTTTTACCTGTACCTGTTGCACCGAGCAGTGTCTGATGTCTCTGCCCCGAATTAATTTGAGAAGCAATCTCTTTAATCGCATTCGGTTGATCACCTGCCGGCTCAAACTTTGATACTAAATCAAATTCAGCCATGTACACGCCTCCCAATAATTATTAACATAATATATTCTATCAAAAAAAGAACAGAAATAACAAACATTTGTTCGGTTATCTCTATTCCTCTTTAACTTTATCAATTTCATAAATCTCAACCAGCATATAGCCGAGAACCAGTGACAGTGCATCTAAAAAAATAACCCATTCCGTATTATAAAACCCTCTGTATATCGAGACACCGAACAGGATAAATGTAAGAATCACTGCAACATACTTATTTCTTGTCAATCTGGCAAAAGCAACCACTGTAACAGCCGGAACCACCATGGCCATCATATACCAGTACAAATCCATCAATTAAATCTCCTCATTATTTAAAATAGATTTCGTAATATCCATCAGTTCCGTCTTTGGTATAAAGCGTTCTTTCAGCATATCCGTCAATATATTCTCAAGGAAATCCTGAACCGAAGCCATGTATGAATACTGTTTAATTGTAATTAAGGACATTTCATAAATTTCAAAGAATAAAGGTTCGGGATTACGCTTTTGAATTTCTCCGAAAGATTCATAAAGCAGGTCTATTTTGTCTGCGACCGCAAGTATCTTCCCCTCGACCGACTGATCTTTCCCTTCTTTTAATCTTCGCTTATATATTTCCTGGTACTCTTCGGGAAATTCCTCTTCGATAAATTTAACTGTCATGGACTCTTCCACTTCATGAAATAAAGAGCTCAGTTCATCTGTAGCATACTTTACCGGTGTTTTAATATCGCCTGTAAAAATCTCCGGGTAGTCATGGTTCAATGCCTTCTCATATAAATTCTTCCAGTTGACTTCCACACCGTTGTGTTCTTCCACCGTTCCTAAATACTGCGCGATTTTCGTCACTTTAAACGAATGTGCCGCGACGTTATGTTCCTGATATTTAAATTTACCCGGACAACGGATTAATTTTTCCAAATCATTTAAACTCTTAAAATACTGATGTACTCCCATCATGATGCCTCCTTCACATATTCAATATAACTGGTTAACTGCTCAGGTGTAATTTCCCCGATATATGCACGCACCACGTCTCCCTCACTGTTCAAAAAGAAAGTCGTCGGCATTAAGTTAATATGATACTGATCAATCGCTTCCGATTCATCACTGAACTCAAAAATCGGATACTCAACTTCATAGGTCTCTAAAAACCTGTCCCGGTTCTCAGCACTGTCACGCAGATTAATACCGACCACTTCCACCGGTGACTCTGACTGATCATTGTAATACTGATTTAAATCCGGCGTTTCTCTTTTACACGGCTCACACCATGATGCAAAAAAATTCACAACAGTGACTTCATTATTTTCAACAATGTCGGAAAATGAGCCGTTATTATTTATTACCCTGTCAAAGTCCTGTTCTAACAAATTTTCACCGACTGCGTGATGATTATCACGTCCTTCAGACTGCTTAACCGTTTCAATACTCTGTGCCCTGAACTCATCTTCAGAATAATTCATCACTGCATATACACTCACAGCAACGAGCAGGATAAAAGAAACCACCGCAAATATAATTATCGTCTTTCTTGTCTTCATAAATGATCAGCCTCATTTTATTATTTCAATCATTTTATCATATGACACAAAAATAAAAAGTGTCTAATTTATATCACTTTTTTATGAACAAAAAAACGGAAAGCCTTCCGGCCTCCCGCTTCTTTCATATCATATTCTAAATTAATATCTGTAATAACCGTCAATTGAACCAGACACATAGTTGACTGAACGTTCACCAACGTGCTCGGACGGGTTAAGTGCATCAACCATCTGACCGTTGCCGATGTAGATTCCAACGTGAGTTCCGCCGTTAAAGAATACTAAGTCACCAGGCTGTGGATCTGATACTTGAGTACCTGCTGCCTGTTGTCCGGCAGCTGTTCTTGGAATATCAATTCCTTTATGCTCTTTCATGAACTGCTGAGTCAGAGCTGAACAGTCGACTGCAGTCGCACTGTTTCCACCGTATACGTATGATTTACCGGATGCAACTGAATGTGCAGTTGATGCTGCACCGCTGTTGTTTGTTGAAACATCTGCATCTGCAGTCGGTGCAGGTGCCTGTGGTACTTCAACATCATTAGATTCTACAGTTTCTGTAGCTTCCTCAGTATTGTAGTCGTATGAAGCAGTGTCATCATATGTGAATGACTCTTCTGAAACTGTGTAGTCTGTATTTGATACAGTGTAATCTACATAATCCGCTGCTTCATAGCTCGGTCCTTCATAAGTATAACTCCATGTATTGTCATAAGTGTCTGCCTGCTGTGTATTCTCTCCTGAACCATATGCATTCGCTGAAACGCCCTGTGCTGTAATCCCGGAAAGTGCTGTTACTGTAGCAAGTGATACTAATGTCTTCTTCATAATAAAAAAATCCTCCTAAAATAATTAACTCCAAAAATCTATATGTGGTTCCCCTCGTGAGGTTTAAAAGTTATTTGTTTATCACTGCCAAGAACTATAACACATAAAAATCCCTCTGTGTGACATGTAACCCACTTGTAATATAAAAGAAATGAGCGAAATAAAAAACGACATATTTCACTTTAAAAATAAAAATATACGTAATATGTTTCAAGCTCTCAATCACTTGCAGTCACTGGTTTAACAGGGTTAATTACATATTTTCACATTATTTTAAGCAGGTTATTTTACAATTAAATTTCAGTATTTTTTCAGGCCTAAAAATAAAAACACCGGTTAAAATAACCGGTGCTTCCTATTCCTCAGTCTGTGAACTCAGCCACTCTACTATTGTATCCAAATCTTCCTGGTCTGTAATCAGACCGCCGCGCATCTGTCCTTTTCCGTTAACGATAATGGATTCTATCTCATCCGGTGTATAACGGTTTCCCACATCCTGAAGATTGGGTCCTGTGCCCCCTTCAAGTGCTCTGCCGTGACATCCCATACAGCTGTTGGCCTGATACAGTTCTTCACCGGGTGACAGATCTTCAGTTGAAGCACTGTCTTCTCCGGATCCGCACGCCCCGACAAGAAGAACTGATGACATCCCTGTAAACAACAGTAATTTCTTAAACATTTTAATCATTCCGCCTTCTACATTGTCATTCTCAAATATGCGTCGATGAAAGGAGATAGATCTCCGTTCATTACTTTATCTGTATTTCCGGTCTCATAATTTGTTCTGTGGTCCTTGACCATGGAATATGGATGGAATACATATGAACGAATCTGACTGCCCCATCCGATTTCTTTCTGTTCACCTTTAATCTCGTCAATCTCGGCCTGCTGTTCTTCAAGCTTCCTTTGATAGAGCTTGGATTTCAACATTTTCATTGCCTGTTCACGGTTTTTAATCTGGGAACGTTCATTTTGACACGTTACGACAATGCCTGTTTCATGGTGCGTAATACGAACCGCAGAATCGGTTGTATTAATATGCTGACCGCCGGCACCGCTCGCACGGTATGTGTCGATATTGATATCTTCAGGTTTAATCTCAATTTCGATCTCCGTATTATCAAACTGCGGTGTCACTTCACATGACACAAAAGAAGTATGTCTTCTTCCCGATGAATCAAACGGTGAAATTCTGACCAGACGATGTACGCCTTTTTCAGCCTTAAGCAGGCCGTAGGCGTTCACACCTTTAATAGAAAGCGTGACACTTTTAACCCCTGCTTCATCTCCTGCAAGGTAATCCAGCGTCTCAACTTTAAATCCTTCCGCTTCCGCATAACGCTGATACATTCTAAGAAGCATCTCAGCCCAGTCCTGACTCTCTGTACCGCCGGCACCCGGGTGGAGTTCCAAAATCGCACTCAAATGATCATGTTCGTCACTTAAAAGAATGTTCAGCTCAAACGTTTTAATCTTTTCATCTGTGTCCTTCACTTCTGTTTCAAGCATTTCTTTCATATCTTCATCAAAATCTTCTTTTAACAGTTCACGCGTCACTTCAATATCCTCAAGTGCCGCTTCAATTTCCCTGAATGCATCAACAATCTTCTTTAAATGGTTGTTCTTTCCGATAACATCCTGGGCTTTCTCCTGATCATTCCAAAAGCCAGGGTCTGCCATCTGTTCTTCATACTCTTCTATTTGAGTCTCTTTTTCCTCTAAGTCAAAGAGACCCCCTGAAATCGTTAATCTTTGCTGTCCGGTCTTCTACAAAATTCTTAATATCTGATAGTTCCATACCGCTTCACCTTATCTTCCATGACAATTTTTATATTTTTTACCTGAACCGCACGGGCACGGATCATTTCGCCCGACATCCACTGCTTTTTTTACAGGGGCTTTCTTTTTCACTTTTGCTTTACCGTCGCCTGTCTGCATTTCTTTTTTATCAATCACCTGTTTACGCTTCAGCTCTTCATCCGATCTGACTTCTGTCTTACAGATATATTTCGCTGTGTCCTCTTCAATTGACACGAGCATATCTTCAAACATCTGAAGTCCTTCATTCTGATATTCACGAAGCGGGTTAATCTGGCCGTAGGAACGCAGATGAATCCCTGTTCTAAGCTGTTCCATGCTGTCAATATGCTCCACCCATTTCTGGTCAATCGTACGGAGCATCATCATTCTTTCAAACAGGCGCATTTTTTCTTCTCCGAGCGTTTCTTCTTTAGCTTCAAGCACCTCTTTAATTTTATCCATAATGAGTGCTTCAAGTTCTTCAGGCTCTTTACCTTTTAAGTCATCTTCCCCAAGAACTGATTCAGTGAAATAAAGATCTTCCAGAGTTTTAACGAACTGCTCATAATCAATTGCTTCTATTTCATCAATACTGTAATAATTGACTGTCCGTTCAACAGATGCCTCAATCATTCCCATCATCTGGTCTGTGACATCATCGTTATCAATAATATCATTACGTTCTTTATAGATGATTTCACGCTGACGGCGGAGCACATCATCATACTGCAAGAGACGCTTACGTGCATCGAAGTTATTACCCTCCACACGCTTTTGTGATGATTCCACTGCACGGGAAATCATTTTGGACGTCAGCTCTTCGCCTGACATTCCAAGTCTGTTCATCGCACCCTGGATTCTTTCAGAGCCGAAACGCTTCATAAGATCATCTTCCAGTGACAGGTAGAATGTGCTGATACCGACATCCCCCTGACGCCCTGAACGACCGCGGAGCTGATCATCAATACGTCTCGATTCGTGACGCTCTGTACCGATAACCGCAAGACCGCCGATTTCTTTCACACCATCTCCGAGTTTAATATCCGTACCGCGCCCTGCCATATTCGTTGCGATTGTCACAGCACCTTTTTTACCGGCACTCAAAATGATTTCTGCTTCTCTCTCATGGTTCTTTGCGTTTAGTACATTATGGCGGATACCTTTACGTCTCAGCATCTCACTGATGTACTCACTCGTTTCAACTGCGACTGTACCAATTAACACCGGCTGGCCGTTTCTGTGGCGTTCCACAACTTCATTAATCACTGCATTAAACTTGTAGTCTTTCGCAGAATATATTTTATCTGTTCTGTCCTCACGGGCAATCGGCTTGTTCGTCGGGATTTGAGTGACTTTCATATTATAGATGTTTAAAAACTCTTCTTCTTCCGTTTTCGCAGTACCGGTCATACCTGACAGCTTTGTAAACTGACGGAAGAAGTTCTGAAATGTGATTGATGCCATCGTGCGGGATTCATTTTGAATTTCCACGCCTTCTTTCGCTTCAATCGCCTGATGAAGTCCATCCGAGAAACGGCGGCCCTTCATTTTACGGCCGGTGAACTGGTCGACAATCACAATCTTTTCTTCCTCAACCACATAATCCACATCGTTTTCCATCGAATGGTGGGCTTTAAGCGCCTGGTTAATATGATGCAGCAGATTTACATTCTTCACATCGTAAAGGTTCTCTACTTTAAACCACTGCTCTGCTTTTTCCATACCGCTTTCAGTCAGCTGAATGCCTTTAGTTTTCACGTCATACGTAAAATCAGTTTCATTCTCAAGCACCTTCACAAATGCATCTGCTTCCATATACTGAGTCTCAGAACGTTTCGCACGCCCTGAAATAATCAGCGGCGTTCTCGCTTCATCTATCAGAATGGAGTCAACTTCATCGACAATCGCATAGTTTAATTCCCGCAGCACACGGTCTTTTTTATAAGTCACCATGTTGTCTCTCAAATAATCAAAGCCGAGCTCATTATTTGTTGTATACGTAATGTCCTGACTGAACGCTTCTCTTTTTTCCTCACTGTTTTTTGCATTTAAGTTCAAGCCGACAGTAAGCCCGAGGAAATTATATAAAACGGACATCTCCTCCATCTGTGTCGCTGATAAATATTCATTGACAGTGATTACATGGACACCGCGTCCCGTAAGCGCGTTTAAATAAACCGGCATTGTCGCCGTCAGCGTTTTACCTTCACCGGTCTTCATTTCTGCAATATCACCTTTATGAAGAGCAGCCCCGCCCATAATTTGTACAGGGAACGGCTCCATACCGAGTACACGTCTTGATGCTTCACGCACCAGTGCGAATGCTTCCGGCAGTATCTGCTCTAAAATTTTCTCTTCTTTTTTTATATCTCCATCTGCTTCTTTTAACTTCGTTTTAAAAGATTCTGTTTTATCCCGAAATTCCTGATCACTTAATTTTGCGAAGTCATCTTTAAAATTTCCGACTTTATCCGCCTGCTTTTTCAAAGACTTGACTTCAAATCTATTTCCGTCAAACACCTTGCCCAAAACACCCATGGATTTTCTCTCCCTATTTGTTGCACTTTATTCTTTATACATCCCAATATTTTAACACTTTTTTCGTCAATTTTCATCAAATTAAAATATGTATGCTTTTCATAAAAATATCCCGGGCACACGCCCGGGAATAGAGATAAATATATTTAAATTATCAGCTGGTTTCAATTAAGCCGTATTTACCGTCTTTTCTTCTGTAAACAATACTTGTCCCTTCAGTCTCTCTGTCATTAAATACAAAGAAATCATGGCCGAGCATGTTCATCTGTAACACCGCTTCTTCTGAATCCATCGGTTTCAGCTGGAACTCTTTAGAACGAACAATCTCGATTCCGGAATCATCACCGTTTGTATCATTCTCTTCAAGTTCTTCCTGGGCAAGGGCTGCAAATAGTTCCGCTTCAGGATTCTTTTCTCTGAATTTACGGTTGATTTTTGTTTTATGTTTTCTAATTTGTCGTTCGAGCTTATCAATATTTAAGTCAACTGCTGCATATAGATCGTCGTGTCTTTCCTCTGCACGTAATGTTATGTCTTTCATCGGAATCGTTATTTCAACTTTTCCCATCTTATTATTGTAAGTCTTAACATTTACATGAGCATGAGTATTTGGAACATCATTAAAGTAACGTTCTAATTTCCCCACTTTCTCCTCTACGAAGTTTCGGATTGCGTCTGTTACCTCAATGTTTTCTCCACGAATTTCACATCTAATCATGATGATGCCCTCCTTCAAAATGCTATCCTTCTTACTTGATATTATACCAAACCATTACGCCTTTGAAAACGTTAACACATCTATAACAGACGGATTTCCAGTGTACAATGACACCGCGGCCTGATGAACAGTAATACCGGTCGTATAAATATCGTCAACAATCAGCACTTTCGAACCCTGAATGCTATCCGCATCAAACCCTTCTTTAAAACGAAAAGGATTGATGCGTTTTAGACGTTCAGTTTTTTTAAGTTCGGACTGCCGCTCTGTTTTCTCTGTCACCAGTATATCCTGATACTTGATTTTCAGAACATCCAAAACCATGGCTGTCTGATTAAATCCCCGTTCACGAAGCCGTCCGGCGGAAACAGGCACAGGTATAATAACATCATATTCCCTAAAGTTGTATTTTAAAAACATTGCTAAAACTTCGGCAAGCGCTGCATCCCCGACAAACTTATATCTGTGGAAAAGCATCTTGACCTCTTCATTGTAATCAAGCATACATGTGATTTTCCTGAGCGGGGGATATATTGCTAAAGCCTGACAGTCTGGGCAGTCTGTCATACCCGGTTTCTTCAGATGATAACAGCGGGCACACCGCTCACCCGGCCGCCATTCTCCGAGTGACACTTCACAGCTTATGCAGAGCGGTTTTACTTTCTGGAATAAAGTAATCAAGTTGACCTCTTCAGTAATTTTCTCATGACAGTATAAACATCTCATACCGAAGTTTTTCCTCTATTAAACTGTCTGATGACCTTAATTGTCTTTCTGATATCACCTGTATGACAGGAGCTGAGAAAATATATATTTCCGACAGGGTCGGTAGTTTTTCTGCCCACACGTCCGCATATTTGAATCAGACTGTCACTTTTGAATTCATCCGCCTGAACAACAATCACATCAAGGCGGTTGAATGTTACACCACGCTCAAGAATGGTCGTCGTCAGCAGTACATCTGTATCATCCTGCCGCATCATCTCCACTTTTCCGTACCGCTCAGCATCAGCACTGTAAACAGACGCAGTATTTTCAAACGCTTTTTCAACTACAGGCGCAAGTTGTTTAAGCATCGAAATTCTCGGCACAAAAACAAGGACTCTCCTCTTATCTCCCTGGATTTTCCGGATTAAGTCAAATAACTTCACCGGTGTTTTTCTCTTTTCAAGGGCTTTATTAATATCCGTGTAAATCACATTGGGTACCGCAAGATCTTTTCCGTGATACCGCCGCGTAATGCTGACTACATTTTCACGTCCGACATAGCGGATCATCTTTTTCGTCGGTGTTGCGGTCATGATGACCACACTTCCCGACTTACTGAGTGCCCTGTCTATTGCATTTAACAGCTGGGGATTCCCCTGAAGCGGAAAGGCATCATATTCATCCACAATAATTACATCAAAATGATCAATGTAATTATACAGCTGATGGGCTGTACATACCGTGAAAGAATGAGTATATTCCACCTTCACTCCGGAATACATCAAATCAATTTCACTGTTTTTAAAGGCCGCCGTCAGACGAAGATGAATCTCCTTCACCACATCGATTCTCGGCGATACAAACGCCACACGCTTCCCGCTGTTTCTCGCATACTTAATCGCTTCAAATGTAATTTCAGTTTTTCCTGCACCGGTGACTGCATACAATAAAATATGTGTGCCTTGTTTCACTGCCTCAACAATTCTTTTAGACGCAGACTGCTGCACCTCGCTTAAACTGAAATCCAAATGATAGCTGCATGCTTCTTTCGTTCTCTTTGAATCAATCATCATCAGGGGCCGGGCACTGTCCGAACGACCGAGATTGATACAGTTCAGGCAGTACGTGACCCGTTTGTTCAGATATGTGTCCAAAAAAGTGTGAAATAAACTTCTGTCGCGGTTACTGCACCTGAAACAGTGCATTTTCTGAGCATCCACACCTGACGGTTTATACTGTATATTTCCGTTTGATTTCAGTATCATTTTTTCTCCTCAAAAAAAGACGCAGCCAAATAAAGGCTGCGTCTTTAATATTTTATTCTGCTGTATCGATATCATAAGTCGTATATCCGATACCGAGCGCCCCTTCCCCGAGGTGGGTCGCAATTACCGGTCCGAAATAACTCTGCCTGAACAGAACATCCGGGAACTTTTCTTCCAAATGTTTCTGCCATTCCGCCGCTCTTTCCGGTGCATTACTGTGAATGACTACAGCGGTAATTTTTTTACCTTTGTGCTTCTCAAATACTGTCTCTAAGTCGGCTTCTACTTTTCTAACCGCCTTTTTCATTGTGCGTATCTTTTCGTAAGGCACAATTTTACCATCTTCAAATGTTAACACCGGCTTCACCTTTAACATGCTGCCGATTAAGGCCTGGGCATTCGTTAAACGGCCGCCTTTTTGGAGATTATTCAATGTATCAACGATGAAAAAGGCATCGGTATGTTCTTTTTTCTTCATTTCATTCACATCAGTAAGGATATCTTCAAGCGGCTTTTTATCTTTATTCTGTGCTGCATAGAGCGCCATAAAGCCCTGCACATAACAGGCAATTTCAGTGTCTATGACATGAAGGTTAATTCCTTCCACACTTTCTCCCGCAGAAACAGCACTTTGATATGTTCCGCTGATTCCTGCTGATAAATGAAAACTGATTACATCCGTATATCCTTCTCTTCTAAGAGATTCAAGCAGCAGGATATAATCTCCAATTGACGGCTGACTCGTTCCCGGAAGCGAATCAGATTCATTCATCCGCTTAAAAAATTCTTCAGTTGAAATATCTATCCCTTCCCTGTAGGACGATTCTCCAAAGACAATGTTTAACGGTATTGTATAAATATCATTCTTTTTTAACAATGCCTCGGGCAGATATGCTGTTGAATCCACTACTATCGCTATCTTCATAAATGATCCTCCATTTGTACATTCACACTCTTTTCCAGTGTACTACAATCCACTCCGCTCCGTCTATTGTGTTACTATAGTTTCATAAAGAGGTGACATCATGGAACAGAAATATATGAACCACAATAATGATACAGTTGAAATAGAAATTAACCGTTCCCGGTTTATCAGCCACATCGAACGAACAGAAACTGAAAAAGAAGCAAAAGCATTTATCAGCAGAATTAAAAAAGAACACAGCAGTGCAAATCATAACTGCAGTGCATACATCGTCGGGAAAAGTGCATTGATACAAAAGGCGGATGATGACGGCGAACCGACCGGTACAGCAGGTGTTCCGATACTTGAAGTTCTGAAGCGGGAGGAACTGTACAATGTAACCGTTGTTGTCACACGCTATTTCGGAGGCATTAAACTTGGTGCAGGCGGGCTGATTCGTGCATATTCATCTTCAGCAAGTGCTGCTGTCAAAGAAGCGGGAAAAGTATTCGAAATTGATATGCATCCGGTCACTGTCACTTTGGACTACACTTTTACCAGCAAGTTCGAACACTATTTGAACACAGCGGATATTACCGCTCAAAATATCGACTACACAGATAAAGTTACTTACCATCTGCTTGTGAAGACTGAAGACATTGATGCGTTAAAGTCAGTACTTCAGGAAACAACAAAAAACACTTTCAACTTTATACAGGATGATCCCGTACAGGCAGAAAGTGTTTTAAAATCATGATATTATTTTATGCACAATTCGTTTAAAGAAGTTAAGAATCGGCTTTTTATTATCACCGAGCAGGTTTGTGGACTCTACTATAATCATCGTTGTTAAAATCAGAAGTATCGTAATAATGACTGCACCCGGCACCGTTGACAAGTACAGAATAATACTCCCCGCTGAGTAAAGAACAGCGATAAAGTATATCAGCACCACACTCTCAAGATGGGTGTATCCCATATTCTGAAGCCGGTGGTGAATATGATTCCGGTCTGCTTTCACCATCGACACATTATTTCTGTAGCGCCGGAGCATCGCAAACATCATGTCAATAAACGGTACCGCTAAAATGATAATCGGGAAAAATAATGATATCAGTGTAATATTTTTAAAGCCCATCAGTGAAACCACACTGATGATATAACCGAGCATCATTGCACCATTGTCACCGAGAAATATTTTTGCCGGGTGGAAATTATACACCAGAAAGCCTGAACAGGCACCGATCATAATAACGCAGATCATCATAACAAAAATATTATCCTGTAGAATCGTAATGAAACCGATACTCGCGAGTGCAATAATCGAAACACCTGTTGCAAGACCGTCAAGGCCGTCAATAATGTTGATGGCATTAATAATCGCAACCATCCACAAGACAGTAATCGGAATAGAAAATATACCGAATTCTATTTCGATGCCGAACGGCGTAATACTGTCTATGACAATACCGTATGATATTGGAATTGCTATAGTAATCAGCTGTCCGACAAATTTTATTGTCGGTTTTAAATCAAATTTATCATCAATAATACCAATCAGACATATAATAATTCCGCCGATAATCAGCGGCTTATACTCTACTTCAATCGGTCTTGAAATTAAAAGCACAGTAATAAACGTGATCAATATTGCCGCTCCGCCTAAATGAGGAATCGGTTTTTTATTGACACGTCTGAAATTTGGATAGTCCACGAAACCGTAACGTTTCGATATCCATATGAAAAGGGGCATTATAATAACCGCTATTAAAAACGATATCAAGAGCAAGAATAAAGTATACATACCATCACCAAGAAATTTATTGTCAATATAATATATCACATTCCATATATATAATCGAACACTAGTTGTAAAACCATTCATTTATTATTTGTTTTCCACATATTTCATTGTATAATTATTATAATATACTAAAGGAGTATTTTAATCATGCGAAATTCTGAAAAAAGAGGCAGATCCACTGCATTTAAAGTTTTAATTACAATCTTTCTTGTATTACTTCTCGTATTTGTCGGTCTTGCAGTCTACGTATACTTACAATTAAAAGGCACAGCGGATTCAATGTACGATGATGACTTCGAAGATTCACAGTCCCAGCTGAGAGACACTGATGTACAGATTAATGAAGGCGACCCGATTTCTGTTGTTTTATTCGGTACCGATGATGACGAAGCACGTAACGAGGTTCAAATGGGGCAGCGTTCCGATACGATGATGGTCGTGACACTCAACCCGAATACCGGTGAAGGAAAAATGGTCAGTATCCCGCGTGATACCCGCGCTGAAATTGTTGATCAGGGTACTGTTGAAAAAATCAACCATGCCTATGCATACGGCGGGCCTGTCGGTGCCAAAAATACGGTAGAAAACTTCCTTGATGTCCCGATTGATTACTTTGTTTCAATTAATATGGATGGTTTTGAAACTATCGTTGATGAACTCGGCGGTGTCACTGTGACAAGTAATGATACATTTGAACAATCCGGTTATACTTTCAATCACGGACAGACTTATGAAATGGACGGCGAAGAAGCACTCGCATTTGCACGCGCAAGAAAAGGTGTCGGTTCAGGCGGCGACGGCGGACGCCAGCAGCGCCAGCAGCTGCTCGTACAGGCAATTGCAAAGGAAATGATCAGCCTGCAGACTGTAACAAACTTCAACTCCATACTTGATGTTTTAGGTGATAATATCCGTACAAACATTCAATTTAATGAAATGAACACTTTAAGAAGTGAATATCAGGATGCAGCAACAAATATCGATCGACTGCTCTTGGAAGGCTACGATGAACGTTCTGCTGAAGATAATTTATACTACTTCTATCCGGACGATGCATCATACGAAGAAGTGAAAAGTGAGCTGCAGAACAACTTAGAGATTGCTGAATAGGAAGGAATGAGGTTATGCTAATTGATTTTGTGCTGAACATATCTTTAACAATCACCGGTATATACCTCTTTCATAGAATCCATTATATAGAGGACCGCCGGATGGTTGACTCAGATGTGTTTCAGACACTTCTGATGACGACCCTGGCGGTTCTTTTACTGCTGGTGCCGATTGAAATCAGAGGTGTGGAGTTCAGCTTGTTTTTTGTACCGCTTCTCCTGGTAAGAAGCAGACTTTTATTCAAAATGGGTGCCGCTGTTGCTGTCTACTTGTTTTATCATTTAATCCTCGGCTATGAATGGCAGATTTATGTGATATTCAGTGTACTCTATCTGGTGACTATGACAATACTGCCGTTTATACGAGTGATGCGGACGAGAGTCATGTTGATTTTAAACGTCGTCTTCAGTGCACTTCTTCTCCTCGGCGTGCATCTTTTTGTTCATGAATTGACCATCGCCCAAACCATAACATTTTTGTTAATGAGTATGATTGTAATGGCTGTTTCCAATATGACTTATGAAGATATTAATTCGATTACAAAACTGATGAAGCGTTATGAAGAAGACACTTATAAGGATCATCTCACCCAGCTCGGCAACATACGGTCACTGGATACTTTCGTCGATGATTTAAATGAGCATGCAGAAACTCTCAGTGTCCTACTGATTGATATCGACAATTTCAAAGTCATCAATGATGAACATACCTACCTTGCGGGAGATGCCCTGATTAAGCAGGTTGCCCACCTTCTTGAAAATCATGTTCCGACAGGTGGAAGGCTGTTCCGTAATAATGGCGAAGAGTTTTCAATTATCATTCCGGATATTTCGCTTGATAAAACAGTGCGTCTTGGTGAAGCGGTCCGATTAAGTGTTGAAAAAGCCAAGTTCCATATCGACGATGTCTCACAGGAAACCGTTCAGCTCACGGTTTCGATAGGTGTCGGCTTTAAAGGATCTGATAAAACACTCGGCAGACTGTTTAAAGATGCTGATGATATGCTCCACGCAGCAAAAAAAATGGGACAGAACCAGGTCATGTTCTATCCCGTCATAAAAAAATAAGGATTCCCTCGGGGAATCCTTATTTTTTTAATCTTCTACTGCTGCTAGTTTCGACAATGTAATATTCTGATGTGAGTCATTCCATTTTACTTTACCGTTCTCTATATAGAATGCCTGAGGCGATTCGTGTTTAATATCGAACACCTCACTGATATAATCAGATAAATCACGGTGATCCTGAACAATTAAATAATAACCATCTATATCTCTTTCATAGTGATATTTTTGAAATTCCTCAAATGCTTCTCCGGATATCGGGCATGTATTTGAATGTTTCATAAAATAAAACAGCTCTTTTTCCTTAAGAAGCTTCTGAAATGATTCGATGGATGTAATTTTAGTTAACATTTTATCACCCTTTTTCTGAACTTAATATAATTTATCATTAAATGCCTAATTTCGCAAATCACGTTTATCTCTGTGTTATAATGACAAAGATTGGAGGTATATTTAATGAATAAGCAAATTAAACGCTGGAGTCTGATTGACACCATTAATCTTGCCCTTTTAATTGTTGTCGTTCTGTTCTTCATTGATTTTGAAAATAACGCAGTCCTGACATGGATTCTGCTCGCTGTTTTTCTGTTCTGGCTGATTACAGTAGCACTCAGAAATGTCTTCATTTCAAAAATTGAAAAAGATCCGAATCACCCGCTGCATGAAACACAGGTGAAGGGCCGGAAAAAAATTTAAAGAGCCGCTTAACCGCCGCTCTTTAAATTTTCCAGGCTGTCATCATATTCCTGATTTAATTTTTCATAAGTTTCTTTCATCGGCAGGATATTCTGCAGCTGCGTTTCCTGAAGCACATTATTATAAAGAATCGTCTGTTTCCGTTCTTCATAATATTGTTTAAAACCGTAATACATATCAAGCGTAATACTTCTGACCCTGACTGACCCTTGAGATTCCAGGAACATTTCATTCAATGTATTGATATGTTCATCAATTAAAGGAAGCAGCACTTCATCGATATGGTCCCTTTTTTCTTCAAGAGAAGCATCACTCTGAAGTATCTGCGACTGCTGCTCGAGCTCTGTTGTATTTTCATTCACCTGATCAATAATATGATCAATTTCTTCCTGCTCCTGATCACCTGCAGCATTCTCTATAACTTCATTCCGTTCTTCCTGATTGGACATAAACGACTGACTCAACTCGACTAACTGCGCACTCGATACCAGTGAATTCTGATACGTTGTTAAATATTCATGCAGTGCCTCTGTAAAATCAATTTTCACATCCACATTCTCTTTAAAGGTGCCAAACACTTGGTTTAATTCTTCATTATCCACCTTCACATCGGATAAACTGCTCTCAAGATCTTCTATCTCCGGTAAAATTTCATTCTCCAACTGCTCAATACGGGGATCTAAATCTTCTGCCTCTAAAGTATTATCCATATCATTTATCGATTCCTGCAGTGCTTCAAGATCCAGACTGTCAATTTGTGTCTGAATTGTACTGTCAAGCTCGTGTATATCTTCCATTTCCTGTTCGTAACTTTCAATTTCACCTGCTAAATCATTATTGCAGCCAAACAGCATTATACATACTGCCGCAAGCAGGAAGGCGTTTATTTTACTTCTCAAATCGCCACGTCCTTTTTAATAGGGAGATTAAATTTCTAGTAAGAATATATCACACATCAATTTTTCCAACAAACAGAGGGTTCCTGTTTCAATATATTGAAGAGTACTTTATACTAGTATAATAGAATTAATTGTGAAAGGAAAATTGAAGTGAACATAAAACAAACAGTAACTGATTTAAACCATTTACTTAATCACTCAACTATTAAAACTAATGAACCTCTAAATAAATATACTTACACTGAAACAGGCGGACCTGCAGATCTTTACATCACAGTCCATGACATTGATGATGCTGCTGCCGTAATAAAATACTGTCATGAAAACCACGTTCCCGTCACTTATCTCGGGAACGGCTCCAACATTATTATCCGTGACGGCGGAATTAGAGGTGTTGTATTGAATGTACTTGAACTCAATACAATGTCTGAGGAAAACAACATCATTTCAGCAGGCAGCGGCTGCCCTATTATTGATGTATCACGCTATGCGAAAGAACTGTCTTTAACAGGTCTCGAATTCGCATGCGGTATCCCGGGCTCTGTCGGCGGAGCGATTTATATGAATGCCGGGGCATACGGCGGAGAAGTCAAAGACTGCCTATTGGACGTTACAGTAATTGATACTTCCGGAAACATATTCACATTGACCACCGACGAACTTGAACTTGACTACCGTAAGAGCGCCATTCAGGAAAATGATTATGTCGTCGTCGAAGCAAGATTTAAAATGGAACACGGCAGTATAGAAGAAATCACTGCCATGATGGATGATTTAACCAACCGCCGTGAGTCAAAGCAGCCGTTGGAATATCCTTCATGCGGCAGTGTCTTCCAGCGCCCGCCCGGAAATTTTGCCGGAAAATTGATTCAGGATGCCGGGCTTCAGGGCTACCGGGTCGGCGGTGTTGAAGTTTCAAAAAAGCATGCCGGCTTTATGGTAAATGTTGACCGGGGTACAGCAAGTGATTATGAAACACTCATTTCACATGTACAGGATGTGATATTTGAGAAATTTAATGTTCATCTGAACCGGGAAGTCCGTATTATCGGCGAATCCTTATAAGATATCTTTTATACTCAAACAGTGTAATAAAAAACGCAGAAATTCTTATTCAGAATTTCTGCGTTTTTTAAACTTCCGCTCTGTTTAATATGTACTAAAGCCTGTATTCGAGGACTGATATCCATCAAAAAACCCATCCGTGTACGGATGGGTTCATTTTTATATTATCAATCACATTTACTCGGCCGCATTATCAACAGCTGTTTGAATTTCATCAAGCTGTGACATTGCAGTACCGTAACCGCCGGCATTTAAATACCATGTTGTCGGGTTCAGTTCTGTAATATTGCCATTACTCACTGCATCTACGTTCGCAGTGACATCATTCTCAAGAATACTTGTGGAAGTCGCATCTCCCTCACTGACAGCAGCACCGCGGTCCATCACAAGAATCATACCAGGGTTCGTTTCAGCGATGAATTCGAAGCTGATCTGATTTCCGTGGTTGCTTGTTTCTTCTTCGCCTTCACCTTCCTGCTCACCTGCTGATGTGAATCCAAGTTCTTCATATAAGAAACCGTAACGTCCGCCCGGACCGTGGAATGAAATATCCCCGCCGTTTGTCTGGATAAACAGCATTGTTTCATCAAGTCCCTGAACGTTTGAAGATACTTCTTCAAGTTTATTATCCATTTCATCTACTAATTCCTGTGCCTTATCTTCTACATCAAACAACTCTCCAAGAAAAAGTGTATTTGCTTTAACATCTTCGAAATAGTTGTTACTGTCTGCTGACACATTGATAATTGCTGCGTTCGGTGCTGCACTTTCCAGTTCGCCGATGATTTCGGAATTTGACTGGCGTCCGTGAAGCATAATCACTTCAGGCTGAATTTCAGCAATCGCTTCATAATCGGGCTCAAACAGTCCGCCTAAATTTTGATACTGATCAGATTCAAACACTTCGAGTTCGTCTGACAGTGTGCTGTTATTCTCACCTTTAGGAAGTCCTGCGATACTTTCTTCAATACCGAGTGCCGGGAAAGTCGTTGCTACACCGAGATCAAAAATAACGACGTTCTCAGGGTTTTTAGGCAGCTCAATTGTTTCATCCACTTCTGTCTCATCGCCGTCTTCACCACGCGGCGGTCCGATAGTAAATTGATTATGATAGCTTACTGTTTCTTCATCACCCTCTGCTCCGCTGTCAGCCTCTTCTTCGTTGTTACCGCATGCAGCTGTTATCAGCATCAATGATGCTGCCATTAATAAGTATAATTTTTTAAAATTCATGCCACTACCTCTTTCTGATATGTTTGTTTCCGGTCCTGCCTGATTTACTGCATCATGAAAGTTTCTCCAGAATACACGTACATCACGCAGGCCGGATAATTTTATATTTTTTCCTGTTCCTCAACAAAATCATCAACCGTTGCACCTTCATGATTGTCAAAATACACACAAATCTGATGCCCCATGATGCACTCAATATTAATATCCATCTCATAAATATCTTCAAGAATATCTTTTCTGATGACTTCATTTTTGGTACCGCTGACTGCAATTTCACCGTCTTTTAAAGCGACGATATTATCAGAGTAGCAGGACGCAAAATTAATGTCGTGAATCACGATAATGATTGTTTTATTTCTTTCTCTGACGAGCCTTCTGAGAATCTGCATAATCTGAACAGAATGCTTCATATCCAGATTATTCAATGGCTCATCAAGAAAAATATACTCTGTGTCCTGGGCAATTGTCATCGCAATATATGCCCGTTGTCTCTGACCGCCTGACAATGCGTCTATGTGACGATCTTCAAATTCCTCAAGCTCCATATAGGCAATTGCCTCATCCACAATTTTATGGTCTTTCTTTTTCAACCGTCCTTTTGTATATGGATAGCGGCCGAAGTTGACAAGTTCTCTTACTGTAATCTTCAAATCCAGATGATTGGATTGTTTTAATATAGAGATTTTCTTTGCCAGTGCGTTATCAGGCTGTGTAAAGATATTTTCACCTTCTAATAAAACATCTCCGTTATCTCTGTCCAAAAGACGGGTCACCATAGAAAGTACAGTACTTTTACCTGCACCGTTCGGCCCGATTAAAGATGTGATTTTCCCTTTGGCAATTTCAAGAGATACATCATTCACCACTTTTTTACTGCCGTAGGACTTCGTAATTCCTTTTACACTAATCATGCCCTGTTCCTCCTTAACATTAAGTAGATAAAGTAGATACCGCCGACTAAGTTGATAATGACACTTAATTCTATATTATTATTAAAAACAAACTGAACAACCATCTGTCCGGTTATAAGTGTAATAATGCTCACAAATATTGTGCCGAGTATCAAATAAAAATGCTTATACGTCTGAAACAATTCATGTGCAATATTTGCAACAAGCAGTCCGAGAAACATAATCGGACCGACAAGCGCAGTAGATGCCGATACCAGCACCGCAATAATAATGAGTAGAATTGATACTTTCCGGTCATAATTTACACCGAGATTTAAAGCGCCGTCACGGCCGAGCGCCATGACATCAAGTGATGAGTAGTCCATAAAAATAATAATCAGCATAATACCGATAATCACCGCTGTGATTACAAGAAGATTTTCATTGATTGAATTAAATGAACCGAATAAAGCACTCTGCAGTATTGAGAAATCCTCAGGGCTGATTAAGATCTGCATGAAGGTTGATAAGTTACCAAACAAAGTACCGAGGACAATACCAATCAGAAGAAGTATAAAAACATTATTATTTGTAAATTTGAATAAATATTTAAATACCACGACGGTGAACAGCACAAGAATTCCCATACTGAGGAAATAATTATACTGGCTGTTCAAGAGCAGCGGTGAGCTGACACCTGCTACAAACAAAATCGTTGTCTGTATAAATACATAGACAGAATCGAGCCCCATAATTGAAGGCGTTAAAATTCTATTCTTTACGATCGTCTGGAATATAACCGTCGATACCGCAATCGCCACACCGACAATAATAATTCCGGATACACGTTTTATCCTCGATGGAATCTGATAGAAATAAATATCCGGATTTAAATCGTAGAGGAGATAGAATGCAATTGCACCGGCACTTAAAACGGCAAGCAGAATCAGCATTTTATTTTTTGTCATCTTAAGCATGCTTTACCCTCCTGAAAATCATGATCAGAAAGATAATACTGCCGATTGTCGCAATCATCAGACCCACCGACAACTCATAGGGATAAATGATGACACGGCCGAGCACATCACATATCATCACAAATAATGCACCGAGAACGGCTGTCAGATAAATTGTACTTCGCAGATGGTCACCTCTGAATATTGAAACAATATTCGGCACAATCAAACCGAGGAACGGCAGCATGCCGACTGTAACCACAACGAGCGCTGTGACGGATGCTGTAAGAAATAAACCGATATTCACTACTTTTCTGTAGTTTAATCCCAAATTCTTTGAGAAATCCTCTCCCATACCTGCAACAGTAAACTGATGCGCATAAAAGAGTGCGATGATAAAAAGCGGTACACTTATGTATAAAATCTCATAACGTCCTGAAATAAGTGTTGAAAAGTTTCCGTGCATCCATCCGCTGATTGCCTGCAGCGTATTTGTTCTTAAAGCGATAAATGTTGAAATACTTGCGACAACACCACCGAGCATCAATCCGATTAACGGGACAAATACGATATCTTTAAACTTTATTCTGTTAATAATCTGCATAAAAAGAAATGTTCCGGCAATTGCAAGTGCTGTAGCAAAGGCAAGCCTTCCCATAAGAGTCACTGCCGGGAAGAGCACAATTCCAATTAAAACACCAAGCTGTGCCCATTCTGTTGTTCCTGCTGTTGTCGGGGAAACAAATTTATTACGCGTCAGCTGCTGCATAATCAGACCACATACACTGAGTGATGCTCCTGCAATAATGATGGATATTGTCCTCGGCAGACGGCTTGACAGAAGAATATTTTGTTGATGTTCCGTTAAATTAAATATATCTCTTAATTCCAGCTGTGTAACGCCGACAAACATGGAAATAACAGACATAATAATAAGGCCGGTTAAAAGTATGTCCAGCCTGAAAAGCTTCCTTGCCATTTTTCACAACCTAACTGATGTTCACCACATTGACAATGATAATGATTATCATTCATCGTACATATTCCATTATACCTTCTGCACAAGGTTTTTCAACCTGATTCAAAGAAAAAACACATGAAAATCATAGAAAAAGCGGTGCCCCAGGGCACCGCTTCAATCTCATTGATAATATTAAATTTTGACAATGATACGCCCTCTGACTGTTCCTGTCAGTATTTTTTTCAATGCATCCGGCACGTCATCCATCACTATCTCTTCTGTAATTTCAGCAAATTTTTCAGGTTTCAAATCCGATGCAAGACGTTCCCACACCATCTTTCTTTCCTCCATAGGGCAGTACACGGAATCAATTCCAAGCAGATTTACACTGCGCAGTATAAACGGAAACACAGTAGTCGGCACGCTTCCGCCGGCGGTCAATCCTGAAACTGCAACACTTCCCATATATTTAATCTGGCCGAGCAGTGCAGCAAGCGGCTCTCCGCCGACAGGATCCACTGCCGCCGCCCACTTCTCTTTATCCAGTGCCTTAACTTTTCCGTTGTAAACTGCTTCTCTTGAAATGATTCTTTCTGCACCGAGCATTTTTAAATAATCATGTTCAGACTGTTTACCTGTCGACGCTGCCACTTTATATCCCAAACCGCTGAGCATTGTTACAGCAAGGCTTCCGACACCGCCTGTTGCACCGGTGACTAACACTTCCCCGTCTTCTTTTCTTAAACCGTTTTTCTCTAAACGACTTATGGACAATGCTGCTGTAAAACCTGCGGTCCCGATAATCATGCTCTCTTTTAATGTTAACCCTTCAGGAAGAGGGACAATCCAGTCCGCCGGGATAGACGCATATTCACTGAATCCGCCGAAATGGGATACACCAATTTCATAGCTTGTCGCAATGACCGCATCTCCTGCCTTAAACCTCTCATCACCAGACTCCACCACCGTACCTGCAAGGTCAATCCCTGGTATAAAAGGATATTGATTCACAATTTTCCCGTCCGCACTTGCTGCGAGCCCGTCTTTATAGTTTACACCTGTATATTCTACTTTAATCAGTACATCACTTTTCGGCAGCGTCTCCCTGTCAATCTCTTTGACGGATGACTGCACAGAATCTCCTGTCTGTTCCACAATGACTGCTTTAAAACGTTTGTTCATTAATACCGCTCCTCTTCTGATTATTGATTCTTTCATCAATTTTAAAACACCCCTTCAAAAGACATCACTTATCTGTTGATGTTTCGAAGGGGTGTTTATTCACCGGAGAATTAACTGATAATGATTGTCTCTCCGGTCGGTTTTTTTTCTTCTCCCGTCAGTATATCGAGAATCACACTGATTGCTTTCGGGTTGGAACGTTCAAATTTTTCTTCATCCTGCTTCACATTCGGCCGGTAGCTGAGCGCGTATACATCCACATCTTCTTTACTCATTTCAATTGCTGTGGAATGTGTCAACGCTTCAATTGCACCTGTTGCGGTATAATATAAATTCCGTTCATATACATCTTCAAAAGACGGTTCAATTACGTTGATAATTTTTGCATCCGCTTCATCTTTAAGAAGCGGACGTAATGTCCGTGTTCCAAGATAAGTTCCCCACACATGCTCATACATGACTTCATTAAATTCTTCGAATGAAACTTCATAAATTGAGCGGTTCTCTGTGAAAATTGAATGGACTAATATAATACCTGACAAGCTGTCATAATCGTTTTGAATTTCTTCCAATACATTCAGCCAGTCAATTTCTTTTGAGGGCTGAAGCAGAACCACATTATGATTACCTTCCGTCGTTTCTTCAAGTTCTTTTAGAAGAGTATCAAGCTCTACATGGTCCAGACCTGAAAGAATTAAATTCGCACCTTCTTCAGCCAGTGTTTTTGCTAAATCTCGACCAAGCAATGACGTGGCATTCGCTACGGTATAGGTTTTTCCTTTTAACTTCATGGTAACCTCCCGGAATTCTACTTAATAACTTGATTATACTAGAGTATAGTACATGAAACACTCTAATAATGAATCATGTAGTTATTCTATTCTACAACAACATTCTCTTCCGGCATAGTATGAAGTTGAAATGCATCTACATGGGAAATGACTCTGAATTCCCCTTCAGATTCAAATGTGTATTCTATTGTGTAAAGACCATCCGCGCTGTGCTCCGCCTCAATCATATCCAGACTGTCTTCACCGGATAAAACCTCAAACATTACATGGTCGGCATCCTCCACATTTTCATCGTTTGATGTGACATGGGCAGTCAATTCCACAGTCTCTCCTTTAGAAACTGTTTCTAAAGGGACAGATAATTCAACATCCAATGATCTGACTTCATCTTCACTCGGTGCATCATGATTACTTTCACCATGTCCCTCATGAGTATCTTCTGAATTACTGCATGCCGAAAGCAGTAATACGCTGAACAATGCTGTTAAAACAATTTTTTTATTCACCTTTGTAATCTCCTTCACACAAGTCTCACGAATATCATACCACGCTTTCTGATACAAATCGTGACCTGTAATGTGAAGATTATGAATGAAAATCGACAAATTCTTTTAATACAGAACAGCTGTATTTATTCTAAAATTCCTGATACTCTCTTGGATCCTGGTCATCAATTCTGCCGTCTTCAACTGTTTCAGCATCTATTTTTTTCATGTCATCTCCGGAAATTTCAAAGTTGAATATATCCAGATTGCCGCGCTGTCTGGAGCCGTTTGATGAGCGTGGAATTGTAACCACACCATGCTGATAGTGCCATCTTAAAACGAGCTGACCGATATTCACACTGTATTTTTCAGCAAGTTCATCAATCACTTTGGAGTCTTTTAAATATCTAAGACGACCTAACGGACTCCACGCCATGGTCACAATATTATTCTCATCATGATACTTTCTCATCTCTCTCTGATTGAATTTCGGGTGCAGTTCAATCTGATTTAATACCGGCTTCACACCAGTTTCACTGATGAGTCTGTCAATGTGTTCAGGCATAAAATTACTGACTCCGATGGATTTAATCCATCCATTCTTCTGCGCATCTATCAGTGCACGCCAGGCTTCTACATACTGGTCTTCTTTAGGATTCGGCCAGTGGATAATATATAAATCAAAATACTCGAGATCAGCCCGGTACAGTGATTCCTGAATGGCTTCCATCGCATCTTCATATCCGTGATATCTGCCCGGAAGTTTTGACTGTACAAAGAATTCACTCCGCTTAAGACCGCTTTGTTTAATGGCGCGTCCAACGGTACCTTCATTCTCATAATTATAGGCAGTATCAATAAAACGATAACCGTTTCTGACAGCCTCACTGATTTTAAGTGCACCGGAATTGCCTTTTAACGATACTGTTCCAAAACCAATAACCGGCAACTCATTTCCATCATTTAATTCTACATACGGCAGTGCCATCTGTAATCCTCTCCTCATTAAAAATTATCTTCTACTATTCTACCCGGATTTAAAATTTTTAATCAAAAAAAGTAACAAGAAATTGAATTCTTGTTACTCTTAATTTATTTATTCAAATTTAAAATCATCGTCCTGAAGTGCTTCAACGTTCAACGCAATAACGTAGCCATCGCCCTTCACACTAAAGAAATCATGGTTTTTAGTCGTTGTGTCCAGTGCATTTTCAATAATCGGATTAAAGCTTTTCTCTTCAAAATATGGCTCATATCCAAGGTTCGCAAGAGCTTTGTTGGCATTGTACTGTACATAGTTCAGCACGTCCTCTGTTAATCCGAGTTTATCATACAGACCTTTAGTATACTCTGCTTCATTTGCATATAAATCTTTAAGCATTTCATACATTTCACGCTCTGCACGTGCCTGATCTTCAGATGACAGCTCAGCTTTTAAAGTCTGCGCATCAAGACCTGTAAATACACCGTGAATAGATTCATCAAGAAGAATCTTTCTGATGATTTCACCACTTGTTGTCATACGTCCCTGTCCGGCCAGATACAGCGGATAGTAGAATCCTGAATAGAACAAGAATGATTCCAGAAATACAGAAGCAACACGTGCCATGTACTGATCATAAACACTTGCTTCTTTCGCAAATAATTTATGATAGCGGCTGACAATTTTATCAGACTTATACTTTAAATGTTCATTTTCAAGCACCCAGTCATCCAGCAGTTCGTTTGTTTCTTTAGAAGGCAGGAGTGTTGAAAATATATGTGAATATGACTTTGCGTGAATCTGTTCCATCATTCCCATAAAAGAATACACAGCTTTTTTACGCAGGTCCTTAGTGTGCAGCATAATCAGCGGCATCCCGTCATCTGCCTGATGCGTATCGAGACCTGTTAATCCTGCAAGAACTTTTTTGAATGTTTCTTTTTCATCATCTGATAAAGTTGACCATGAACTTAAGTCCTTGGATACTTTAAACTCAGACTCCACCCACATCTGTGAGATATTTTGACGCCAAAACACATTGGTCATGTCATCTTCTTTATTCCAATTTACTGCTATCATAACCTGACTCCTTTTACTTGATTAAACTGAACAGCTTGTACATTCTTCAACACTAAGCAGTTTATTCCTAGTGTAATATAATGATTTTAACCCTTTATGGTGTGCATAAATATATAATCTTGAAAGTGCTCTTGTAGAAATATCTGAATTTACATATAGAATCGTGCTGATTCCCTGATCAATATGTTCCTGAATTGTCGCAATCATGTCAATCAGTCTCATCTGATCTACATTAAATGCACTCTTGTAGAACCACATATTCTCTCTTGACAGGAAAGGCATCGGATAGAATGTTTCAGAATTGCCGTATGTTCTGCGTTCAATCATATCCACAATCGGCATTACTGAACTTGTTGCATTCTGTACATATGAGATACTCTGCGTTGGTGCAATCGCAAGGCGGTATGCATGATATAAGCCATTCTCCTGTACTAAATCACGAAGTTCTGCCCAGTCCTCTTTAGTCGGCACATGGATATCTTTAAACAATGCTTTTACTTTGTCTGACTTCGGCAGATAATCATTATTCAAATACTTCTCAAAGTATTCACCCGTTGCATAATCTGATTTCTCAAAATCTTTAAAAGTAGCACTTCGTTCTTTAGCGATTAATGCTGACTTTTCAAGAGAATAATAATTCAGAAGCATAAAGAATACATTCGCAAAATCACGTGCTTCTTCAGATTCATAAGCAATTTTATTTTTAGCTAAATAGCCGTGAAGATTCATCGCTCCGAGACCGACTGAGTGCAGCTCGTCGTTTGCTTTACGCACGCCCGGTGCGTTGGCGATTGCTGTATCATCACTGACCACTGTCAATGCTTCAATGCCTTCATGTACAGATTCTCTGACTTTCCCTGAATCCATCACATTCGCAATATTTAATGATCCGAGGTTACATGAAATATCACGTTTGATCTCATCATCAATACCATAGTCATTAATCACTGATGTTTCCTGAAGCTGGAAGATTTCAGTACATAAGTTACTGATTTTAATCTGACCCAGTTCCTTCAATGGGTGAACTTTGTTGGCATTATCTTTAAACATAATATATGGATAACCGGACTGAAGCTGTGTCTGAGCAATAGTATTCAGCATTTCACGGGCATCCAGTTTACGTTTTTTGACTTTATCATTCGCAACCAGCTGATCATACATTTCATCGAGGTTCATATCATCCAGTGTCTGACCGTATTCACGCTCTACAGTATGCGGTGCAAACAGATAGAACGGTTCGTCATTTTTTGCAAGATCAAAGAATTTAGACGGTACAACAAGTCCTGTAGAGATAGTCGCAAGACGAAGGTCTTCATCCGCATTCACTTTCTTTGTATCCAGAAATTCCGGCAGATCATAATGGAAAATATTCAGATAGACTGCACCTGCACCCGGACGCTGGCCGAGCTGGTCTGCATAGCTGAAGCCGCCTTCCAGTGCCTTTGCGACAGGAAGAACACCTTTAGCTACACCCTCAATGCCTTTAATCGCTTCACCGCGTGCACGGAGTTTTGATAAGTTAATCGCCACACCGCCGCCGATTTTACTCAGCTGTTTTGCTGTAGAATCGATATAGTTAATAGAATTTAAACTGTCATCCACTTCCAGAAGGAAACATGATACCATTTCTCCGCGGCGTGAACGTCCGGCATTTAAAAATGTCGGTGTTGCCGGCTGGTAACGCTGTTCAATCATGGAGAGTACTAAACGCTTCGCACGGTCAACATCACCTTTTGATAAATAAAGGCTGACAATAACCACGTGCTGCTTGTAATCTTCCAGGTACTGCTTCTTATCATTTGTTTTTAAAGAATAGTCTTTAAAAAACTTACTTGCAGCCATATAACTCTTGAATGCAAATGGGACAGCGTTCGCATATTCAACAACTTCCATTGCACTTTCATCACTGTATTCTTTGAATAAGTCATAGTAGAAGTTTTCGTCTACTAAATAGTGAAGACGTTCGAGTTCGGAATCAAAATGAATGGTTTTATCATAAATCTCTTCCATGAACACATCCAGTGCTTCCAAATCTTTATGCAACTGATAAAAACCAGTTTCATCACGTTTTGTAACCTCATTATTTAACTCAATGTGATTGTACTTTTTCTCGTCTAGTACTTTCATAAAAATTCCCTACCTTTTCCATGAATTCCTGTCGCTCACTCTGACTGCCGTGAAGTTCAAACTTCATCAGCAGCGGAACATTATATTCATCACGTATATACTCGCCGGACCGGGCAAAGTTCTGTCCCCAGTTCCGGTTTCCGCTGGATGCAACGGCGAGAAGTTTATCGTGGTTGTTCTCCAAAAAAATCTTAACAGTATCAGGCACCTGGCCGAAACCATATGTGCTCGTGACTAAAATAAACGGTTCTGATATATCAGCACTTTTATTTCCTTCTGTAATCTCGTATAATTCAAATTGTTCCTTAATACCTGTCCCTGATAAAAACCTTCTAATATTTCCGGTCATGGAGTAGAATGCAATCTTCATGCTATCCATCTTCCTTCCTTATCAATACTAACATAAAAACAAAATAAAAACGAACGTACGTTCGATTTTAGCCAAGGGTTTATTTACACAAATATTAACTGATACCAATAGAGCACACACTATATATTGTGTTTGTAAAACTTACGGGGCACAACATATATGTATTACTTACTCTATATTGCCATATCACTCTTTATTAATCAATGCCAAAGCATTCGCGTTTTTTTAATTTCATTGTGAATTTTTTATTCAAAACAATGCCGAAGTCACGGTATATATATGTTATACTGAGTCACATATTTCTCAGAAAAAAATTTAATAAAATTTTTTATTTTATTTTTTTGAAATTTAATATTTCCAGATTAAGAAAGTATTGGAGTATCACTTATGAATAATACAACAAAAGGTATCATTGCCTTAATAATCTCTTCACTCGGTTTCAGTATTATGGCATTTTGTGTTAAATACAGCGGAGACCTTCCAACGGTCCAAAAGACATTTTTCCGGAACTTCATCGCAATGCTGATTGCCTTGTTCCTTGTTATCCGCCATAAAGAAAAGCTGTTCGGAAAAAAAGAGAATCAGGGACTTCTTATGCTCCGGTCCGTTCTTGGCCTTATAGGTGTTCTTCTGAACTTCTTTACTATAGACCGTATGGTACTGAGCGATGCTGATATCCTGAACAAATTAAGCCCTTTCTTCACAATTCTTTTATGTGCTTATTTCTTAAAAGAATACGTCCATAAATTCCAGCTCTGGTCTATTATTATCGCCTTTATCGGCGCAATATTTATTATTAAGCCGTCTCTTTCAAGTGATACATTGTATGCACTGATCGGCGTACTCGGCGCCTTGTGTGCAGCAGGTGCCTATACAGTGCTCAGAGTACTCGGCTCCCGTGAAAAATATTATACAGTCGTTTTCTATTTCTCAGGTTTTTCTTCTCTAGTACTGCTGCCGTTTTTTATCTGGTATTATGAGCCGATGACAATGAACCAATTCCTTATTCTGATATGCTCGGGTATTGCTGCTGCCGCCGGTCAGTTCGGGCTGACCATCGCCTACAGCTACGCACCTGCAAAAGAGATATCCATCTTCTTTTATTCAACGATTCTCTTTACGGCACTATTCAGTATTATTGTATTCAATGAGATACCGGACATCCTGTCATTAACCGGCTATGTAATTATATTCGGTGCAAGCTACTACATGTTCATGAAAAACCGTCCGCCTAAACGGACAGCATAACTACAGAGCCGCCTTAACGGGCGGCTTTTTTACTTGAGTATTTTTTCAATATTTCCAGAAAGTAAGGACAGTAATGCTTTAGTTTATAATTTCCGACACCCTGTATTTGAACCATATCCTGTTTCGTCTGCGGCATTTTTTTTGCGAATTCCCTTAAAGTCACATCTTTAAAAATATCTTCTTTCTCCAGCTGATGCTGATCTGCGAGTGAATCCCTCATATCGATCAGTTTGTTATAAACCCTTTCGTTCGGTGAAGCATCAGTTGATATGTCGACTTTCTCTTTAAAGTCGGAGCGGAAAGGTACTGAATACAGCATCTCAGTATTATTCATCACGGATTCACCTGCCTCTGCTGCTTCAAGTCCTTCATTTGTGGAATGAAGATAACCGCGCAGAATCAATTCATCCAGCACATGATTCACTTCTGCTGTACGGTATGACTGCATCACACCGAATGACGGCAGTGCATCCATGTGATGACGTTTAATCAATTCACTGGTTTCCCCGCGGAGAATTTGTATCGCCCCCGTTTTCGACAGCCTGTATGATGCACTCTTCACAAGCCCCATCACCCTCTTTGCCTCATCTGTCATATCATATGTGCGCTCCAGGTCGAGACAGTTTGAGCATCTGCCGCATTCTCTGACATATTCATCCGGATTGAAATATTTGATAATAAAACTGCTCAGACATTTACTTGTACGGTTATACTGAATCATCTTGTCGAGCTTTCCCCGCATGAAATCTTTATATGCATCACCGGCATTGGAACGGTCTATAAAAAATTGATGAAGGTTTACATCCCGCTGGCTCGACAGTAAAATACATTCACTCACACCGCCGTCACGTCCTGCCCGTCCGATTTCCTGATAGTAGCTCTCAATATCGCCAGGCATATTGTAATGTATAATATAACGGATATTCGACTTATCGATTCCCATACCGAATGCGTTGGTTGCGACGACAACTTTGCTTTTATCTTCTACAAATAAATGCTGGTTTTCATCTCTCTCTTTTTTTGGCAGTCCGCCGTGGTAAATGACACTTTCAATATTATTATTTTCAAGAAGCATGGAAATTTTCTCAACTTCCGCACGCGTTGCTGCATAAATAATTCCGGACTCCTGCAGTCTCTTTTGTACATAGGAAACAATAAACTGATCCCTCTGGTATGTTTTATCAACCTTAAGGTGCAGATTATCCCTCTTGATACTTGAAGTCACTACATGTTCATCAGATATACTCAAAAGCTCCTGAATATTCTTCTGTACTTCATTTGTTGCGGTTGCTGTCAGCGCGGCAAATGTTGTGCCCGGCAGCAGTTTTTTTATACGGGGGATGACTTCCTGATAGCTCGGTCTGAAATCATGTCCCCATTTTGAGATACAGTGTGCTTCATCAAATGCAACAAGCGGAATGTTGAGCGTCCTTAATGCTTCACAGAACTCAGGTGTGTTAAACCGCTCAGGCGCCACATACAGAAGCTTGTACTGCCCGTCACGTGCGTTTTTCATCACAGTATTAATTTCTTTCTGTTTCAATGTAGAATTTAAAAACGCAGCCTCAATCCCCCGTTTATTTAATGATTCCACCTGGTCTTTCATCAATGAAATCAATGGAGAAATGACCAGAGTCATTCCCTCAAGTTCGAGCGCCGGAACCTGGAAACATATTGACTTCCCTGAACCTGTAGGGAGTACACCAAGCGTGTTTTCACCATGAATCACAGATTCTATTATCTCTCTTTGCTTCGGTCTGAATGATTCATATCCAAAATACTGTTTAAGCAGTTTCTCCATAACTGTCATCCCCAACGTCCTGTAACTAAATTCATCGTTTTATTTCTGATATATTATTATACATGATTCTATTATCAATTTGTATTTCAGAATTCAAATTTCCTACAAATTAAGAATGAAATAAAAAAACCGGGACACTCAGGTCCCGGAACACTGTATATTACATTTTTTCTTTCACTAATTCTTTTGATAATTTATAGTTAATCGCTTTAAAGAGGCTCAGCACCCACATATGATGTGCATATAGGTTTGCATGTGCATCATCACAGTCAATCACTTTGAATTTGACTTTTGAACCGCTTCTCTTTTGAGCGAGTTTATGCATGTGATACTGGGGAATCGTACCGACATGCATTGCTGATGTGGATTGATTAAAATCATTGAGCGCCACTACCGGCTTATTCCCGGCAATATAAACGCCGCCCTTTATTCCCGGGTGGATAATATCATTTTCAGGCGCATCCAGTTCCGCACCTTCCAGATACAGTGCCACCCTGTTCTTTTCTTTAATCACTGTATATTCTGTATCCTCTATTTTAGCATAGAATTCTTCCGGAATATCAGGACGTCTGACAATGTGGAACAAATCAGATATGTACACCTCAACCAGTGCATATACATCAACACCCCACTTCACCACGCTGTCACGTTTCAATACATTAAACAGTTCCTGATGCTGATCCGTATACTCACGGCACATGACCACCTCGTCACCGGAACCGAGAATATTCGAATGATTGGACTCCACCTTAATACCGCCTGCCACTGCAAGATAAATACGGTTCCCTCTCGGAGAGTCGCCGAACTCCAGCACATCTCCTCTGTTAAAGAGGTAAATGCGGTTGGCATGGATATCCTTACCACCGCTTTTTCCGGTAAAATCAGCACCTGAGTAGGCAATAATCGTTGGTTCTGTAAACTTAATTGTCGCAGGCTGAACAGTCATTTCAATAGTCGGTGCCGATATATCATTGCCTACAAGTGTATTCGCAAGCTGATGCGCCAGCCGGTCACATGCACCGTTGTACTCATTATTTGTTGAAGATTCCTCTTTATCCAGTGTCTGCAGGATAGTCAAGAGACCTGTCTCCTGAATGATTAAACTCATTGTGCGAACCCCTCTTCTTCTAAAAATCCACGCACTTCATTTATGACAATACCGCTCGGTTCAATCGTATTATGGGCTTCCATAACAGATATTGGTTCATATAAAAATGTCACTGTATTTTCTGTCATTAAAATATCCTGTAAGTATTTATGATTTTTTGATTCATAGAATGATTTCTTAACACTTTCCTGCTGCTCGTTTGAAATTGTTTCGGACTGCTGATATGTAATGGAGCAATCTCCATTCGCAAAGATCATTCACGATACCTCCTTTAAATGTTAGTCATTATAAAATAAACCTAATTCATCTGCAACAAAGCCGGTAATATTGGACACAATAAAATATACGATAATAATTGCTGCGATTACACCGATAAATCCCATTGCAACACCAATAATTTTCAATTCATTCTCAATTAGATAAGTCACCACAAAATGTGTAAATAAAACAATACCAATTACGAGCAGTATTAATAAGAATGTAATCATGGTTTCACCTCAAAATTCCCAATTCAATTTGCCTCAGACGGATATGCCGGACCTGAAGCTTTATCATCACGTTGTTTTATTTGTTCTAACACTGTTTCCAGAACCGGATACGCCTAAAATCTATACTGCAGTTTAAACACATTACAGTACTAAGCAGTCAGTCCCATTATCATTATAATATAAAACAAAATTGAAATCATTGTTCGTTATTTTAATACTCCCAATTTGAAATATTATACGCCTTATGATTCATATAAAGCAAATTTGTATAAAATTCTAATCGGTATTCGAATTTTCTATAGTTTAGCATACCACGTCTTATTTTGCATTTAAGTCCGCAGACGGATGAAACGCTTTGTTTATTCATGTATAATAGGAGATATTCATTTTTCGATTTCCGAAATAAATTCTCTCTATGTTAAAGAAGGTTAGATAGTTATGAAAAAACAACAATCACGCATATGGACTAAAGATTTCACCATGATAGTGATTGCCAACCTGTTTATATTTCTGGCATTTCAAATGTCGATTCCGACACTGCCGCTTTATGTCCGTGAAATTGGTGCAAGTGAGCGGTTCATCGGACTTGTCGTTGGTATATTTACGTTTTCCGCCCTCCTCGTACGGCCGAAAGCAGGACAGTGGATTGATTCCAAAGGCCGTGCCCCGGTATTTTTAATCGGTTTAATCATTTTGACGCTGTCTACATATTCTCTTGCCGTCAGCTTTACGATACTCATACTTCTCGTTGTGCGGGTCGTGCAGGGTGTCGGATGGGGATTATCCAATACTGCTTCCGGTACAGTCGCCTCTGACCTCGTACCGAGAGACCGGCGCGGTGAAGGTCTTGGATACTTTGGTCTGAGCGGTAATATCGCACTCGCTATCGGACCTGCTCTCGGCCTTTTTCTCGTTGATTACATTTCATTCCAATGGCTGTTTGTGATATGCGGCATTCTTACTATGTTTGCGCTGCTTCTGGCACTGACTGTGAAATATCCGAAACTCGAAGTACACAGCGATGATGACGAAAAGTATGAAGTGGCGCCGCCTCGTTTTGATTTTGTAGAAAAAAAGGCACTTCCGGCCAGTACACTGTTATTGTTCATTACACTCGCATTCGGGGGTATTGCGACATTTCTGCCGGCGTTTACTTTCGAGCGTGGATTTGAGTCACATTATATCCAGATATATTTTGTTATTTATGCATTCGCACTCCTTATCACACGCCTGTTCGCGGGTCAGCTGTACGACCGTAAAGGTCTGACCATTGTTTTCGTGCCGGGCGCTGTATCCATCATTATAGCGATGATCCTTCTCGCTCAGTTGTGGAACCCCGCCATGCTTTTTACAGCTGCAGTCCTTTACGGTCTCGGTTTCGGCTCTATTCAGCCGGCACTGCAGGCATGGGCTGTCAACAGTGCACCGAATAACAGGAGAGGTATGGCAAATGCGACATATTTCTCAGCATTTGACTTAGGCGTCGGGTGCGGTGCCATCCTATTTGGTTTCGTGGCAGAAGTCTTTCCTTACAGTATGATTTACTACTTAAGTGCAGCAAGTGTTACTGTCGCTCTTATTCTGTTTATTATTATGCGCAGCAGAAATAAACAATCTGCATAAAATTTTCTTAAAATTAATGATTGAACCTGAATACTTCCGGGTATATTAAAATCAGGATAAATAATGATTGTATTTATTTTATTCAAATATTAAATATACAGGAGGAAATAATTATGGGTTGGATTATCGCATTAATCGTCGGTGGATTAATCGGCTGGGCTGCTGGTGCCATTCTTGGTAAAAATGTACCATTCGGTATTATCGGCAATATCATTGCAGGTTTGATTGGTTCATCAATTGGTAACGCACTCGGTATCAATATCGGCCCGTCACCCGGCGGAGTAAACATTATCGGTGCATTGGTCGGTGCGATTGTACTCATTTTAATTGTTTCATTTATTATGAGAGCAGTCGGCGGAAGTAAAAATTAATTTATTTCCTGTTTCTTTATAAATATAAAAAGAGGACCTCAGAGGTCCTCTTTTTATATTGTATTACTTACTGCTGACTTTTCTTATCTTCAATCAGCCAGCGGTCTTTCTTCTCAAGCTCAGCAGTTCTCTCTTCTCTTTCCGCCTTGATTTTATCAAGTTCCATCTGCATCTGCTTATTTTCAAGAAGATAGTTTTCCTGCTTAATTAATTCTATTTCGTGCTCCTTATCCAGCTGACGGAGCTTATTTCTGTCATCTGTTTGATTATAATGGCGCCGGAGTGCATAGATAGGGATAGATAAACTCATCACAACTGCAAAGAGACCGATAATGCTGTCTATGTCCATTTAATCACCACCATCTTCTTTTTTACTTTCCTCAATCAGCCAGCGCTTATTATTTTCAGATTCAATTTTCTTTTTCTCCCGGCTCTCTCTATCAGATTTGATCTTATCAAGTTCCAGCCGCATCTGTTCATTTTCAAGAAGAAAATTCTCCTGCTTTAACTCTTCAAGTCTGATTTCCTGTTTAACCTGTTTCAGTTTAATATTTTCATCACTCTGATTATATCCCCTGTACATTGCATACAAAGGAATACTTGCGATACCCAGGGTACCGACAAGCACGACTGCAAAAACAAATTCAAACACACCCATTATGTTTCTCCTTCGTTATGTTTATTTTCATTTTATCATAAAAATAAACAGGCGCCTAAATCCTTAGACGCCTGTTGCTGTTATTCTTCAGAAGCTTCTGAAATCGCAATATTATAATCTTTAATTAAAGCAACCTGCTTGATGGAATGACTCTCTGCTTCAAGTACAATCCATTTATCTTCTTCTGTATTAATATAATCATCTTTTTCGATATCTGTATTAATACTCTGCATCCACCCGCCGATTGTATCGATGTCCTCACTGTTTTCAAATTCAATACCGAACTGGTCAGTGATATCATCGAGCAGGACCCGTCCGTTGATGTGATATATATTATCTTCCACTTTCACAACATCCGGCTCTTCATTCTCATCAAATTCATCGCGGATTTCACCAACAATTTCTTCAAGAATATCTTCCATCGTTACCATACCGGCAGTTCCGCCGTATTCATCAATAATCAATGCAATATGCACACGTTCACGCTGCATTTTAACCAGTGCATCACTGATTCTTGATACTTCAGTAATCAACGGCAGTTCATGAATGAATTCTTCAGGTGTTGCTTCATCATCGGATACATGCATTGTCAAATACTCTCTGACATTGATGAAACCGATAATCTGATCTTTATCACCTGTACTGTCTGTTACAGGATATCTTGTATAGTTATGCTCTTTTACAGTTTCCAGAACATCGTCAATATTGACAGGCTCCGTCAGAGTAATCATCTGTGTTCTCGGAACCATGATATCTTTCGCAAGTCTTTCATCAAATGAAAAAATATTTTGCATGTAAGCAAGTTCTGTCTGGTTAATTTCACCACTCTGGTAACTGTTAGTCATAATGACTTTAATCTCTTCCTCAGAATGTGCCTGTTCAGTCGGCATTGTTTTGAAGCCGACAGCGCGAAGCAGAAAACGTGATGTTCCATTCATCGACCAGATTAAAGGTTTCATGACAACGCCGAAGAAGTATAAAGGTCCGGAAAAAGTCATTGCCATTTTTTCTGCATACTGAATGGCTACTGTTTTCGGCGCGAGCTCTCCGACTACAACGTGGATAAACGTTACAATTAAGAACGCAAAACCGATCAGCAGCGGTGTCATCAGTTCATCAGGTACTCCAACCGCTTCAAAAACAGGGTGTAAAATCACTTCAAAAGTAGATTCACCAATCCACCCGAGTCCAAGGGCAGTGACAGTAATACCAAGCTGACAGGCAGATAAGTAATAATCAAGCTCCCCTGTCATCTTCTTAACTCGTTCAGCCTTCTTATTGCCTTCTTCAATTAAATTATCCAGTCTCGACTGTCTTGCCTTTACAAAAGAGAATTCCGATCCCACAAAAAGCATGGTAAGCAGAATTAATAATATAAATAATAATAAATTTAGTAGTGTTGATATGTCCAATATGTTCCCTAAAAGGGATTCACCTCCGGTAATTTGTGACCACTATTTGTTCCTTGTGCATTTAAAACCAACTCAACAACATCTGTTAACACCGCATCCTGCAAACCAGCTTTCAAATACGCCTTCCCAATGGTAGTCACCTCCAACACTCTAAAATAATTAAGAATATTTTATCATATATTACAGTCCATTATCCATGATAATGATATTAAAAATAAAATATTATCCATTAATTCGAAATAAATGCTTATCCTTGTTCAAAACAAAAGACTCTTAAGGAATATCCAAAGAGTCTCTCATTAAACAAAATTTATAATTACTTCCCTTTAATAAAGCCGAATCCAATTGTGCCGTACCCGACATGAACGCCCGCAACCGGCACCAGCGGCTCGCATTCAAGCTTAAGGTGTGGAATATGTTCTTCAATCTTTGTTTTCCACTCATTAATCAGATTTTCTTTTCCGGCATAAACAATGGACAATGTTTTGACAGCATCATTTTTCACATGTGCTTCAAGACTCTTCAACACACTCGTAGCCATTTTCTTTTTGGTCCGGACCTTTTCCCCGATTACAATTTTACCATCATCAAATTTTAATTTAATCTGAACCTGAAGCAGTGTCGCGAGCATTGTCTGTGAAGCGGAGACTCTGCCGCTTTTCCGCATTTGGGAAAAACTGTGCGGCAGTAAAAACAATTGTCCGTTCTCACTGATTTCATTGATATTTTTCTCAACAGTTTCAATCGTTTCACCGTTATTCCGGGATTCAACTGCGGACACTATCATCTGTCTCATTGGATAACTGCCGAGCCTCGAATCAATAACAACAGCCGGCTTATTAATTTCTTTGGATGCACTTAATGAATTCTGGTATGTTCCAGTCAGTTCACTCGATGCATGGACCGCAAGTACTCCGTCATAATTCTCATCCGCTTCAATATCTTTGTACACATCGATGAACTCTCCCTGAGATGGCTGTGAAGTTTTAGCGCCTTCGCCGCTCTCTTTAAGAAGTTCGTATATCTCTTCGGTTTTTATATCCACGCCGTCTCTATAAGGGGTACCATCAATAATAACCGTCATCGGCAGCACTTTAATATCATGTTCTTTTATAAATGATTCCGACAGGCCTGCTGCAGAATCTGTTACGATTGCAAATTTTTTCATTATTATTATTCAACTCCCATAGCAATTACACACAGTGTAGCACGGAGACGTTTTTTTTACTATAAATTGTCGGCGGACCGGGCCAGCGCCTGATACGTACGACCTCTTTTCTGCAGTAATTCTTCATAAGATCCACTTTCAACAATGTGACCTTCTTCCACAAAATGAATATAATCAAATCGTGCCAGACGGGTTAAGTCATGCGTGCTGACAACCACTGTTTTTCTCATAAAAATACTGTCCCATACCTTTTCCCTGAGCTGTTCATTCAGGCTTGCTGTCGGTTCATCGAGCAGCCACCAGTCTTTACCTTCAAGAATCATACGGACCAGGTGCAGCCTTTTTCTCTCACCGCCGGACAAGTGGCCTGTATAATCAATGATTTCATCCGGTGAAAGGTACTCCATCTCTACATACTCGAGTGCATTGTCTACTGTCTGATCGGCCTGGTTGAAACGCCCGAACATTGTTACATTGTCACGGACACTCGCATTATAAAAATCGAGATGCTGAGGCATCACACCAGATGATGTAATACCGGTCATCTGATTCAAAATTGTTGTTTTACCTGAACCGCTGCTTCCGATAAGTGCATGTTTTTCACCCTGATTTACCGTAAGATTAATATTATTTACAGCATCCTTCTTTGTACCAGGGTATTTATAATTCACATTCTTCAGAACAATCCGGTTCTGAACCGCATTCTTTTCAGGCAGTTCTTTTTCAGCAGTAATATCCTTAACAGCACCTGAAACACTTTTATAGTTGGTTCTTGGAAGAATGACAGGATTCGCAATATCAAAGAATCCAATCAGTAAAAGAAGAATCATCGGGACAAGGAGGCCTTCCTCCCCGCTGATTAATAAAATGACCGCAATGATACCTGCAGCCTGTACCAGTCCGGAAAAGAATAACAATAGTGACTCCACTCCGGATTTTTTAATGCGGTCATTTTGAATATCTTCAAGTGCTTCATTCACTGACTGCTGTGATTTATGAACGTTTTTTGTAACAAATAAATCAATGTAGTTATGAATATGATGATAGATTTTCAAATATGCAGAAGACTCATGATGCAGCGCATCCTGATTAATATGATACAAAAGTTTTTCAAAAAGTTTCGGCAGTATATATAAACTGCACACAGAAACAATCAACATTACGATAGACAACGGAACACTCACAATCACAGAAAGCACTGTTAATAAAAGTGCAACAAGTACCGCGGTAACATACGGGTAAATAATACGGATGTAATAGTCTTCAATCTGCTCAAAATATTGATTCAGCATTTGAACAAACCGTACACTGTGTGTGCTCGTATCTGTTTGAATTGTATCTTTAAAATACTTCAGTCTCAGTCTCCCGATCATCTGAAACGTTGCATCATGCGACAGGAGGCGCTCAAAATACTTAAATGCGCCTTTAATCATACCAAACATTTTAATCACTGCAATAATCAAAATAATAATAAAAACAGGCGGTTCAAAGAAACTCAGACTGATCATATAACCACTCAGACCGAATATTGAAATACCGACCAGACTGCCGGTAAAACCAAGAATAATGCTGTAGAGAATATGTTTACGTTCTGTTTTTAAATAATTCATCTGCTGCACCTCACTAAAGACTGATTCTGAAGTTCATAATGTGCATCTGCAATATTCAGCATTTTTTTCCGGTGGACGACGGCAATCACTGCACTTCTTGTTTTCAGCTCTTTCAAATAAGCAAGTACCAGTTCCTCTGTTTCAGCATCCAGAAACTCAGTCGGTTCATCCATTAAAATGAGCGGCGGCGAGTGCATAAGTACCCGCGCAAGCTTCAGTCTGACGATTTCTCCGCCTGAAAGCGGAATGTTATGATTGACGATTTCAGTGTGAATACCCGCATCCAGATTTTGAATGCTTCTCAGCATATTCAGCTTCTCTAATATATTTTCCACTTCCTGCTCTGTATAGATACCGCCGGAAACATACTCATAAATTGTTGTATCTGAAAAATACACCTGGTCTGATATATAACCGATATTTTCATCACCTACATACACTGTACCGGCAGACGGTTCATGAAGCCCGAGGACAGACCTGAGCAGTGTACTTTTCCCTAGACCGGACGGACCTGTAACTGCTGTGAGACCTGTTTTATCAAATGACAGGTTAATATCTTTAAGCAGTGTCCTGCTGCCGATTTTTATACTGACGTTTTCAAACGCTGCCGCACTTTCTGTTCTGCCGCGGTAGTCAGTATTTTTTTCTTCTTTGTTAATCCACTCCTCTGCTTTTTTATAATGTCCTTCTGCAAGTCTGCCGTTATGGAATTCAACACCCATTACTTTAAGTGCATTATAAAATTCTGGTGCTAAAAGCAGTGTAAAGAAAGCAGCATAAAATGATATATTCTCAAATACAATAATCTGCAGACCGATTTCCAGTGCAACCAGTCCGATCCCGAGAATAGTAATGAATTCAAGCATCAATGATGACTGAAATGCGTATTTCAATACTGCCATGGTGTTTTTTACAAACGACACATTATCTTCTTCAAGCCTGTTAATCACATTTTTTTCCGACTGTGTATACTTAACGGTATCTTTACCACGGACTAAATTCAGAAATAAAGTACCCATATTATCAAAATCATCCGCAAGTTTCGCAGATTCATCCCTTGTTTTCAAGCCGACCAATACGTAATACAAAGGTACGAACGGTGCCGTAAACAATAAAATTAATGCCGCATTCAAATGGACGAAAGACAATGCAGCAATAATTACAATAAGTTTAAACATCGTATCAATAACTGCCGGGATGAATGTCGCTTCGTAACTCCGGTATTTTTCTATATGCACAAATACCGCATTCATCAGTGATTCAGATTTTTTATTCGTCTCATCATCAATTTTACCGACAACATCCTCACTCATTTTTCGTATACGGCCATGTGCAGTTTTTGATGTGTAGTACTTATATAATGCCTTTAAAGTGATGAACATGATAAAGAAAACCATCATCCACATTATTAAGGACTGCTGGACGTTTCCATCTCCAACAACAATCTCTGACAGCAGCAGAGACAGGTAATGACCGAATGCAGTATAGCAGATGATAGTTACAGCACTGATTAAAGCGAAAACAACAATATATTTCCCGGGAAATCTTAGTTTCATATTCTTTCCTTTCCAGAGAGAAAAAACGCGAAGAGTCCTTCACGTTTTAACCACCAATATAACTCATATTTATTTTCCTGCGCGCATTCCGTCTCTCCTCGGATATTTCCGTACGAATTTCCGAGTAACGGTCATCACGCTCTGCCCATACACCGGACAGTATTTTTTTCAACTGACTGTCATCAATTGTATCATCTCGTAAACGCTGACGCACATCAAAACCATCCACCGCAAACAGACAGCCGTAAAATTTACCGTCGGATGATAACCGTGCCCGGGTGCAGGTTGAACAGAAACTTTCGGAAACGCTGGTAATGAAACCAAGATATGAATCGCTGTCTTTATGCCGGTAGACTTTTGCCACTTCCCCGTAATATTCAGGATCAAGTGGTTCAAGGTCAAACTCCCCGGAAAGCATTTCAAGAATTTCTTTTTTTGAAACCACTTTATCAAAATTCCATCCATTATCATTACCGACATCCATAAATTCTATAAACCGAAGCGTAACGCCTTCCATCTCTTTAAAAAAACGGGCCATCGGTAAAATCTCATGATCATTCAATCCTTTTTGGACCACCATGTTTACTTTGACTTTAAAACCAACCTCTAATGCATACTGAATCTGCTCAATAATACGGGATGTCCCGATACCCCGGTCATTAATTCTGCCGAACAACTCATCATCCAGTGCATCCAGGCTGATATTCAGTCTTCTGAGCCCTGCATCGTAAAGCTTCTGCCCGTGCTTTTTCAAAAGCAGACCGTTTGTCGTGAGTCCGATATCCTCAATTCCCTCTATCCTGTTTAAACGGCGGATCAGTTGATGCAAATCTTTACGCAGCAGGGGTTCACCGCCTGTGATCCGGAGTTTTTTCACACCCATTTCTGCATAGATTTTAGACACACGTTCAATCTCTTCAAAACTAAGCAGCTGTTCCCGCTTCAAAAATTCAAAGTCATCGCCAAATATCTCTTTCGGCATACAGTACGTACACCTGAAATTACACTTATCTGTTACTGAAATACGCAGATCCCGAATCGGCCGTCCGAACTTATCTTTCACCGCTTCAGTCATCATACACCTCCGTCTATATCAGATTTATAGTTAATATTACGAAAGATATCAGTCTTCAATTGATACTTTCCGATATTCACTTCTGTCACATTCATATTGTCAAATAACGCACGCATACTCAACCTGCCCGCATCTATCTGTTGTTTTAACCGGTCTGTCAAATCCCGTCCCTGATAGACCCCGACAAGCGGATGCTGTCTTCTGTCTTCTGCTGAAATGATAATACGGTCTGGTGTTTTCTCCGCCTGTTCAAGTAAAATATGAATCCACTCCTTTGTAACAAACGGTGTGTCACACGATACAACAATCAGACGGTCTTTCGGATAGGACCTGCTCACCGAGTACAGTCCGCCGACAGGGCCGCAGTTTTCAAAAGCATCTACCACAGTTTTTAAATGAAATGCGTCCTTTAGACGTTCATTCGTACTCACCACAATGTCATCACACACGCCTGTACTGTCGAGCATCTCTGATACATGTGTGTACATTACCTTATTATCCACCTTATACAGACTTTTATCCTCACCGAAACGTGTGGATTCACCACCCGCCATAATCACACCGATTGTTTTCATCCACCGCTCACAGGCGGTATTAATGCAATCTCATCCGAATCCGACACTTGGTAGTCATCCCTGACAAATGATTCATTACTCGCCACCTGAAACACTTCTCCATCAAGCTCAGGATATTCCTCATAGATGTATGACTTCAGCATTTCAACACTGATTTCCCGGTCTATATCAAGCGACACCCTGCTGCTGCCGACCTTCTCTTTCAATCCCGCAAAAAGTAATATTTCCATGATTAACTCTCCTCTAAAGCCGAATGATATTTCCTCGAATCACCGATCCATTCTTCACCATCCGACCAGACTTCTTTTTTCCAAATAGGTACAATCTCTTTTAAACGCTCAACTGCATACTCATTCGCACGGTAGCTTTCTGTCCTGTGCGGTGCACTTGTCACAATGACTACTGCAATATCGGATATACTGAGATGCCCGGTCCGGTGCCCGATTGCCGTGATGACTCCCGGAAAGCGCTCTGAAATTTCATCACCAATCTGTGCAAGCATTTTTTCCGCCATCGGCACGTAGGCTTCATATTCAAGATACACCGTCTGTGTTCCTTTCGTCCATTCACGCACATGACCTGTAAACGTACATACAGCCCCCTGGTGTTCATTCAAAACCATCCGATGATATTTATTAATATCCAGCTCTTTTTCTGTCACTTCAAAACGCTTCATCAATTTCACTCCAATGTATAAACCATTCCATTAACTTATCTTCATCATAACGCAGATCAAATGTCATTAATACCGACTTAAGACTTAAAAACTCCACCGGCACAGCACCGTCCGTAAACGAATACTCCAAATATATCTTGGGATAATCCAAAGCCTTATAGCCCTCTATTAAAATAAAATCCACTTCTCCTCTAAGTCTGTCCAGCTGATGATTCAAATCCGGCTCTTTTTTAATTACAGTCATTGATGTATCTGTTGTATTTAAAATCGTCACATCAGACCCTGATTCAATAAATTTCCCTGTATCAGTGCTGTCGGAATAAACGGCCTGTCCATTATGATGATGCTTAATCACTGCTGTCCGGTATCCTGATGATTTCAATCGTTTGACCATTTTGTTAATCACCGTTGTTTTCCCGGTATTTTTATAGCCCGTCACCTGAAGAATTTTCATTTGTCAGGCACCCGGAATGTATCCGTGCCGCTGGTCATATCTGTCATCATCACTTTCACTTTGTCGCCCTGTTTAAATCCACGTGTTCCGCCGGGAAGAACGATGACACCGTTACTTTTTGCGATGGAGGTCACTGCATTCGACTTGTTGAATCCGGACGGTTTCACAAGAAGACCTTCTTCTGTAAACTTGACTTCCGCGCGGATAAAACGTGTGAATGGATTCGGCTTTGTAAAATTTTCATCCAGTACTGCATTGATAAACGGTGCATATACATTTCTGCTGTTCATCATAGATAAAAATGCCGGGCGGCAGAATAATTCAAAACCGGAATAGCAGGCGGACGGATTACCGCTTAAACCAAACAGTAAAGTATCTCCGTAAGCACTGACTGTCGTTACACTTCCCGGCCGCATAGCGACTTTGTTGAATAACACTTCGGCACCGAGTGCTTCATATATTTTCGGCAGGAGATCATAATCACCGACAGAAACGCCCCCGGTTGTAATCACTGCATCAACTGCTTCAATCATTTCTCTTACCCTTTTTAAAATCGTGTTAAAATCGTCACTTTCCAAATGGTAATGTCTGCCCTCTATATTCATGCGGCCGAGCTGTGCGAGCACCATCGGTGTATTGGAATTTCTGATTTTCCCTCTTTCCAGTGTGTCACCTGCATCGAGCAGCTCGCTTCCTGTAGACAACACCCCGACTACCGGCTTTTTATAGACTTTTACATACTCGTAACCAAACGTCGCGAGTGTTGCTGTGACACCCGGGTTTATCAGCGTGCCTTCCGGCACAATCACATCACCTTTCAGGCACTCTTCACCCTGAAATGCGATATTCTCACCCTTAGTAAATGTCTTCCTGACTGTAAAACCTTCCTCTGTTTCCTTTGACTGTTCAAACATCACGACAGTATCTGCACTCTTTGGCACCTCTGCACCTGTCATAATTCTGAAGGCTTCATTCTTCTTTAATATATAGTCACTGGACGCACCCGCCGGCACTTCTTCCACCACCTTGAATTCAATCCGGCAATCCCCGGATGCCCCTTCAGTATCAGACGCCCGGACAGCAAAGCCGTCCATCGCTGATTTGGTAAATACCGGCACATCGTTCGTTGCAGTCAAGTCTTCTGCAAGCACCCTGCCGCCGCTGTTTAAATAATATACCGTTTCAGGCGGAAGTACCCTCACTTTTTCCATCACCCGGTGAACCGCTTCCAAAACCTGAATAGGTTTTCTGTTTAACGTCATTATTCTCCCTACTTTCAAAACGTTTTCTCTGTTATACTCATTGTACTTGAAAAGGAGTTGAGAATGGTGGAATTTACACACTTTAATCATCAGGGACGCGCTAAAATGGTGGATGTTTCAGACAAGGAAATCACTGCACGGACTGCCGCTGCCGGGTGCAGCCTCGAGGTCACAAAAGAAATTTATGATGCAGTTACCGGAAAGAAAATCAAAAAAGGAGATGTTTTCTCCGTTGCACAGGTGGCAGGGATTATGGCTGCAAAAAATACCCATCAGACGATTCCGATGTGCCATCCGCTGCCATTGTCCGGTATCGATATCCGTTTTGAGTGGGATACAGAGCAGGATTATCTTTTGAATATCACTGCTGAAGTAAAAACAACCGGACGTACAGGGGTTGAAATGGAGGCACTCACTGCAGTAAGCGCTGCTGCACTGACTGTTTATGATATGTGTAAAGCGATTGATAAAGGAATGGTGATTAAAGAAACCAGACTGTTATCAAAAACAGGCGGAAAATCCGGTGATTACCAAAGGTAACTCAAGGGGTTTACCGCCTGCACACTGCATCACTTATTTAATTCATACACCAAGTGGTTCAACTCAGGAATCACCAGTTCCTCCATTGCGAGCTTCACTGCGCCGGTTGACCCCGGCAGTGAGATGATGACTTTATTACCATACGTGCCCGCCGCCGCACGTGACAATATACTTCTTGACCCGATATCCTCTGTGTAGCTGAGCATTCTGAAAATCTCGCCGAACCCCTCGATTTTTTTATCAAATAAAGGCTCAAGTGCTTCAAGGGTAACATCTCTTCTGGCAATCCCCGTTCCGCCGGTGGTGATTACTGCATCTATATCACTGTTTAAAAGCTGCTGTACCGATTCTTTAATCTTCGAAATATCATCTGTCACAATAATATAATTTTCATCTGCAACGACTGCGTTAATCTCTGTTAAATACTTTTTGACAAGCTGACCGCCCTTATCTGTCTCTCTCGTCCGTGTATCACTCACCGTCACTACCGCGGTACGAATGTCTCTGTCAATCCGGTCAATTATACTCATCCTTTACCCCCTCATCCAAAAATCTGATTAATGACTGTTCTGCTCTTATTCATATCCGACGTTCCGTGAATTAAAAATCTGCCGTCATGAAAGTTAACGAGCCGGTATTCTTCAAACCGAAACTCGATAAAGTAAGGCGTCTCCCTAAAATGAATGCCCCGCTCGAAAAGGCGTGCAGTGACTGCTTTCTTATCCAGTTTTTCATCAATATACTGGACCGTATCCCTGCCGCACAGTTTCATCGTGCTTCCGGCATCTTCACTGAGTGCCGGATAGGATGCGTGTGATGAACATGCCGGGCAGTCAGGGTCTTTCATAACGTCTATCTTGAATTTCATATGATCCATATCCCAGAGATTTCCGACCCTCATATAGTACGGTGCCTGAAATTGTCCCGTCATTATTTTTAAAGCCGTTGTAACCTGTTCCGACACCGCTGCCTGGACCGCCGGAGCAATAATTCCTGCCGTGTCACATGTCAGTGCGGTTTGAGGCAGAACCGGCACAAGGCAACGGTAACACGGTGTTTCCCCAGGTACGAAGCCGCAGCTCGTATATGATGCTTCCACGCAGGCGGCATACACCCACGGAATGCCAAGCTTAAAAGCTGTATCATTAATCAAAAGACGTGTGTCAAAATTATCTGTACCGTCCAGGATGATATCGGCCGCTCCGGCAAGCGGTTCAATAAGCGCCGCATCACAGTGTGCAATATGTACCTCCACTTCCAGATCACTCCGAATATCCGCGAGTCTTTTTTCTGCCGCAATCACTTTCGGGATTTTCTCTGCCGCATCGCTTTCACTGTATAAATTCTGACGCTGCAGATTCGACGGCTCAACATAATCCCGGTCAACCAGTATCAGTTTTTTCACCCCTGCTCTTGCCAGCATTTCACTGGACGAAGAACCGAGTGCACCAGCTCCGACAATCAGCACTGTACTTTCCTCTATCCGCCGCTGTCCGTCTGTACCTATGTTATTGTATCGTTCCTGCCTCGAATATCTGTTCATTTTAACCCACTCACCATAGTATTTTCTCAAGCTTACTATATTCACAAACTTAAAGTAAGTCCGGACGCTTATGTTACTGTTATTTTAAATTGTTAAGTACGTGTAAAGATTTGATGTTCTCCTTCTGCACTGTGTTAAAATAGTATCGATTACATGTTTGTTATTAAGTGAGGGGAGCCTTATTATGCAAAAAATTCTCGTTGTAGATGATGAACCTTCAATTGTTACACTGCTGAAATTTAATATTGAACAGGCGGGCTTTGAAGTCATCACTGCAGATAACGGCAGAGCCGGCCTCGATACTGCACTTTCACAATCTCCGGATTTAATCGTTCTTGATTTGATGCTTCCTGAAATGGACGGCATGGATGTATGCCGTACGCTTCGTCAGGAAAAGGTCAACACACCAATTTTGATGCTAACTGCTAAAGACGATGAATTTGATAAAGTGCTTGGCCTTGAACTCGGTGCTGATGATTATTTAACAAAACCTTTCAGTCCGAGAGAAGTCGTTGCCCGGATAAAAGCCATCTTAAGACGGTCCGGCGCTGAAGATCCGGTTACAGATGAACAGACGATTAAAATTAAAGATTTAGTCATTCATCTGGACCGCTATGATGTTTACTTTAAGGAGAATCTTTTATTTTTAACACCTAAGGAATTTGAACTTCTGCTGTATCTTGCCAACAATAAAGGACGGGTGCTCAGCAGGGACCAGCTCCTCGACCGTGTGTGGGATTTCCAGTATGACGGTGATACAAGAATCGTTGATGTCCATATCAGTCATCTGCGGGAAAAAATTGAAGAAGATACCCGTAAACCAAAGTACATTAAAACCGTACGCGGCTTCGGCTACAAGCTTGAGGTTCCTCAGTCATGAAACGATTATGGCTGAGGATTTCAGTATCTTTTTCCCTGCTGACCCTCTCTTTACTGATTATTTTATGGTTCATTATTGCGTCTGTCAGTAAAACCACATATACAGATACAATCAGAGAGCATTTAGTTGAAAATGCGGTCCTTTTTTCAGAGATGATTTCAACGTCAAATTTACTCACCCAGCCTGACGAACTCGATGCGTTGCTTACCAGAGCAGAAGAAGACATCAATATGCGCATCACTGTAATCAGTCCGGAAGGCAGTGTCATTGCAGATTCTGAAAATAATCCGGGATCAATGACAGATCACATAGACCGTCCGGAAATCAATGAAGCTCTTGAAGGCGCGGATGTTGCTGAATCAATCAGGAACAGTGAAACCGGCGGGATCAACATGATGTATATCGCTGTACCTGTTTATGATGCCGATGATAATATTACCGGAATTGTACGTACATCATATTCACTCGAGCTCATATCTGATACTACACAGTATTTATGGCAGGGCCTTGCAGCAGTTCTTGGGATTGTATTAATCATCTCAATCATCGTTGCCGTATTTCTTGCGCGGAGTATTACTAAACCTATAAGTGAAGTGGTAAAAGCTACCGGTGAGCTTCGCGAGAAAAATTACAGCCACCGTATCCACGGCGAATATAAAGGAGAGATGGATACTCTGGCACAGTCTGTCAACGCACTTGCAGCAAGTCTGCAGACGCAGTTGAAAATCATACGGGAAAACGAACAGCAGCTAAACAGCATACTGGATAACCTGGTCAGCGGCGTAATGCTTGTAAACGCCCAAGGTACCGTCGAAATGATTAATCCGTCAATGGAGCGGTTTCTTTCAAGACACAGGGACAACATACTAAACAAGCATTTTAATGAATATGGAGAAAATATCGGCCTCTCGGCTTTAATTCATACAGTCTTTGAAGAAAATGAAAAAGTAAATGCTGAAATCACTTCATATTATCCAAATGAACAAAAATTTGATGCACATATCAGCCCATACTACAAAGACAGCTGGCAGCAGGGCGGTGTCATTATTGTCCTCCACGATATTACAGAAATCAGGCACCTTGAACAGATTAGAAGTGATTTTGTCGCCAATGTATCCCACGAATTAAAAACACCGGTCACTTCTGTCAAAGGGTTTGCAGAAACGTTACTCAGCGATGATGTTACAGATAAAGACACCGAACGGCAGTTTTTACAAATTATACTCGACGAAAGTGAGCGGCTCGACAGACTGATACAAGATCTTCTTCATTTGTCCAAAATCGAAAAAAATACACTGCCTTTAAATATTGAACAGATAGAAATCAGACAGTTTATCAAAGAGATTGTCCAGACTCTGTCCACATCGGTGAAAAAGAAAAATATACAGCTTACACTGCCTTCTACAGAAAAAGAGACTTTTCTTGAGGGGGACAAGGACCGTTTGAATCAGATTATTATTAATCTCGTTTCAAATGCCGTTAATTATTCTTATGATTACGGTTTTGTAGAAATCAAAGTGAAGGCAAAAAATAATAACATCTATATTTCTGTTTCAGATAACGGTGTCGGCATTCCCGAGGAAAGTCTTTCCCGTATTTTCGAACGCTTTTACAGAGTCGACAAAGCCCGTTCCAGACATTCCGGCGGCACAGGACTCGGGCTTGCGATTGTCAAACATCTTGTTGAATCACATCACGGCCGTATCAAAGTCGAAAGTATTGAAAATAAAGGAACAACCATGACAGTCATTCTACCGAGACAAATGCACCCGTAATAAAAATATCCGTAGTATAACAATAAAGAATTAACACAGTTTAATGAAAGTTCCTGAAGGGTATTATATAATTATGATAATAGGTTGGAGGTCATCATCATGAATAGTAAACTAAAATTTATCGTAAATGTCTTACCTGTCGTGTTAGTCCCTTTATTTCTCGGCAGAAAGAAAATAAAAGAGCATCCGGATATTGAAAAACTCAGTGATGCTTCAAAATCTGCTTATACAACTGTCAAAGATAAAAGCATTGACACTGCAGGCACGATAAAAGATAAAAGCGTCTCAGCTTACGAAACAAGCAGACACACTTATGATGTCGTGAGCGACAAAGTTTCCGAAACAAAACAAAGTATTCAGGAAAAAAGAGAAGCGAGAAAACAATTAAAAGAAGAAAAAAGAAAAAATCAGCTGAAAGAAGAAAATTCACTCAGCTTAACCGACATTCCAAAAATGATGAAGTCACACACTTCACTTTCAAATGAAGAAAAAATGCGCGGTATGCTGGTGAGTGATAAAGTACTGCATACCTCACCTCTTTTATTAGAAGCCGGTCACAAAGAGATTAACTCTAATCATCCGGCAATTTATGATTATGATAAAGATATTTCATCTGAGGATACTTCGTTTGATGAGGAACAACTTGCTTTAACTGTACAAAGTTTTGATGATACACTGAACAAGGAAGAAAATAACCATGCAGAAGAGGAGAAAGACATGACACACATTAACAACGTTCAGGACGAATATTTTAACAGAGTGAAGGATCACGAAAAAAATATCGAGGCGTTTAACAACAGCCATCTTTTCCTGAGACACCGTGAATCTCTTGCACCTAACTTAAAGACTGAAGATGAAAGTACTGTTCTGGAGCACTCCGCGCTGTTTCAAAGGCATCGTGAGCAGGCAGAATCCCACATTGAAAAAATGGGAAGAAGAACTTCAATTGACAGCAATATGAAGCGTTCCAAACATCAAAAAAAATTAGACAGCAAACTGAAGAAAGCACGTTAAAATTTGGAACCTGCAACAGGAGTGACGACTATGAACATTAAATCTATGACTGTATACTGCGGGGCTGCTTACGGGGTGAATCCCGCATATGAAAAAGCGGCTTATGAATTTGGCCGATCCCTCGCAGAAAAAGAAATCAAACTTGTTTACGGCGGCGGTGCACTCGGTTTGATGGGCAGTATCGCAAACGGTGTACTTGAAAACGGCGGTGAAGTCACGGGCGTGATGCCGAGATTTCTAACTGAAAGAGAAGCCGCACATCCTGGAGTTGAGGACATGCGCATCGTGGAAACAATGCATGAACGTAAGACACTCCTTGAGGGTCTCGGGGACGCAATTGTTGCCCTTCCCGGCGGTGCCGGAACGCTTGAAGAACTTTTTGAAGTGTTTACATGGGGGCAGATTGGTCTTCATAAAAAACCAATAGGAATATTGAACACTGAAAATTTCTATGATGATTTAATCAACATGTTTCATAAACTTGTAGACAGCGGCTTTCTTGAAGAACGCTACATGTCGCAGATATTCGTTGACAATTCTCTTGATGATTTACTGCAGCAGTTTAACTCTCACGTACCTGCAAGCGTCCGAACTTATAAAGATCTAGTAAAAAGACACCGTTCATAATTTGAAACGGTGTCCTTTTTTCAGCTCTATTTTATATACAACCTGTCGTTTTAGAGAATGTCCGTCCTCTATCAGAGGATGATTAAATACATCCACTTCATCCATACCAATTTTTTTCATAATATTGATAGAGGGAAAATTCCTTTTTGAAGCATAGGCATACACTTCTTTGATATCTGTATTCCGTTGAATAAATTTCAACACACCTACAGCAGCTTCAGTCGCAAACCCCTGGTTCCAATGCTTTTTCATAAAACGCCAGCCGATTTCAATACACGGGAGAAACTCGAGATTAAAATCACCGTCCTCTTCTAAAACCTGGACACCCGTAAAACCGATGAATTCACCGGTATCACGCCGCTCCACTGCAAACAAACCAAAGCCCCTGTCTTCAATATCTTTTTGAGCATCAAAAATAAACTGTCTCGACACTTCAACCGGGACAGTATCCGGGAAATAACGGCGGACATCCGGATCCATATTCATAGATATAAAGACTGGAATATCACTGTTCTTCCAGTCTCTTAAAATCAGACGCTTTGTTTTAATGTATTTCATATTCAGCCTCAACCAATTCTTCTTATTATTCATAAAACTGTTCAAAATTCAGCGTAGACTATTTTGGATGACTCATACGATGATAGCTGATTAACTGCACTTTAAACGCTTCTTTTTCAAAGTGATAATCACTCAATTGTTGTTTTTTTTCTGTTGTTGCCACGACATCCACATAATCCGTAACATGTGATAATTGAAATTTGATGTTAAAATACTCTGTATTATTTTCAAGGTCCGGTTTGTAACCGATAATCCTTTTAACTTGTCCTGTAACATCCTCAAGTTTTGAACCGACAATGGATTCAATCTCTTTTCCGAGTTCATCCAGTTGAAATGTTTCTCCTTCAATCATGCCAAATTTTCTCTCAAACACAACGCATCCATCCTCACCTGAAATTTTTCTTATCTATTTTACTTTAACTGCCCTCATCAGAATTTTCTTCATTTTCCTCTGAATCTGTTTCTTCTGCTTCCTGATTATCTTCTTCAGAAGTATCTTCCTCCGGCCTTAAAGCATTAAGTTCCTGTTCTTTCGACTCTATGTTCTGATCCAGTGTATCATTCTCACTGCGAATGGACTGAATTTCACTTTCCAGTGCACTGATATCTTTATTCACCTGTTCTAAGTCTTTACTGGCCTGTGATTCTTCACTACAGCCCGCAAGTGCGAGGAGTAACGCCCCGATAATTAACTTTCTCAAGTGATTCTCCCCTTTATCAAATAGATTAAAATAATTATATCATTCCTTAAGTATTTAAGTAAGTTATCCACTGGTAAACAACGGGAGAAAATCAAAAAAACCGGAAATCAAATTGATTTCCGGTTTTAAATATTAATTACTGATTAATTGTTACATCATGCAGCTGATAAATACCTAGAGCATCCACTTCAAAGTTTTCAACTTCGTTACGAACACCTGTCAGTTCATCCTGATGGTGAATATTAATCTGTGGTTCAAGTTCAGCTAATAAAGTCTGAAGCTCAGAGTAAATTGCCAAACGCTCGTCCGGGTCAGTTTCCTGACGGCCCGCTTCAAGTAATTCATCTACTTGATCATCACTTAGGAATGAACGGTTACCCGGGTCACCATGCATGGATGAATGGAATAATGAGTACAGACCATAATCCGCATCGCCTGTTACAGTAGACCAGCCAAGTACATACATGTCATGTTCTCCTGCTGCAGTTTCTTCCAAATATGCACCCCATTCACGCTGCTGCACATCAACATCAATGTTAATTTCCTGAAGTGCTTCCTGCAGGAAGATTGCTGTGTCAACACGTTCCGGGCTGTCATTTGTTAAGATTTCAAGTGAGAATCCGTCTTCATGTCCAGCTTCCGCCATCAATTCTTTTGCACGATCAAGATCATACTCGATACCTTCTGCATTCTCATCATAACCGAACACATCCGGCGCTAAAGGACCGCGTGCCGGTGCACCTACACCGTTATAAATCCCTTCAATGATTGCTTCACGGTCAGTCGCATAAGAAATTGCCTGACGTACTAATGGATCATTTAATGGTTCTTTTTCAGTGTTAAATCCTACATAAGATAATGAGAGTAACGGCTGCTGATTCAAATAAGTTTCCGGATGTGAATCTACACGGTCAACATTATTTGTTTCTGTCTTACCTACAATATGAGAAGAACCAGATTCCAGTTCCGCCAAACGTGCACCTGTTTCAGGAACAACTTTAAATGTTACAGTATTGAGTTCTGCCGGATCACCATGGTAATCTTCATAGCGTTCAAGTACAACCTGGCTCCCTGCATCTCTGGACTGCAGTGCAAAGAAACCTGTACCTACAGCATTATCTGCAATATAGTTCCCGACTTCATTAGCAAATCCGTCTCCAACTTCAACTTCTCCGGATTCTTCACGCTGTGCAACATATTCCTCAGCAGTCATGTCTTCCCCTGCTGCATCAAGCGCTGCTTGTAAATCTGCATTGATAACCTCTTCACTAATCATACCGCCGGCATCATGTGAAAGGTGTGCAAGTAAAGGTGCGAATGGATATTCAGTTGTAATTTCAACTGTATGATCATCAATCACTTCTACATTTTCAACCATTTCATATAAAAACATACGCGGTGATGCGACATTAGGATCAACAATGCGGTCAAGATTCGCCTTAACCACTTCTGCATTAAATTCACTGCCGTCATGGAAAGTTACGCCTTCAGCAAGTGTGAATCTCCATGTATTTTCATCAACCTCTTCCCACTCAGTTGCAAGTCCGGGCTGGACTTCCATATTTTCATCCAGAGTAGTCAGTGTTTCATAAATGTTACTACGTACATTACTTGACGGTACATCGTTACTTCCGTGAGGATCAAGACTTACGATATCACTCATTTCTGAAATAACTAAATCACCGCTGCCTGCTCCCTCTGCACCATCACCGCCGCTTGCTGCTTCATCAACATTACTGTCGTCTGCACAAGCTGCAAGTGCCAATGTAAGAACAGAAATCATTGCAAACATAAGCAATAACCTGAAATTCTTCATTCTAAATAGCCCCCTAAAAATTTTGATTAAATAAAATTTAATCTCTATTTTAAATATACAGGAGTAATAATCCGTTTTCAACTACACTTTTTTACATTACTGGAATCGACAAATAAAAAACGATTAAGGGATTTCTCCCTTAATCGTTTCAAATTTTACATGACAGTTTTTAATTTAACCCAGCCTCTTTAAGGTGGAAGATATTATAGCTGTCGATACCTACATTTGTTAAATTATCAGTGTATGCATTCAAGTTTTCAGAATGTCTGACAAAAATTGCAGGTGCTTCATCAACAAGCACTTCCTGAGCCTGTTTATAGATTTCTTCTCGTGCAGCATCGTCAGATTCACGTTTACCTTCATCCAGTAATGCATCTAACTCATCATTTTGGAAGAATGAACGGTTACCGTCACTGCCTAAATAGTCAGAGTGGAATAATGGGGAAATACCATTATCCGGGTCACCTGTTGAGTTGGACCAGCCGAGGATGTACATATCATGTTCACCTTGACCTGTTGCTTCTAAATACGCACCCCACTCAACTTGTTCAACACTAACATTGATATTAAGTTCTGCCAGTGCTTCCTGCAGGAATACTGCCATATCTACACGTTCAGCATTGTCATCGTTCACCATCAATGTCACGTCGAAACCGTCTGCATAACCCGCTTCTTCAAGAAGTTCTCTTGCTGTGTCCATGTTAAAGTCCAGACCTTCAAGGTTTTCATCATAACCGAGCACTCCCGGTGCAAGCGGCGCTACTGCCGGTACACCTGAGTTATTGTATACCCCTGAAAGAACAGCTTCTTTATCAAAAGCATGTGTGATTGCCTGACGAACACGCTTGTCATTGAATGGTTCTTTGGATGTATTGAAACCGATATAGTCAATAGACACTGACTCTGTTCTCTCAAGTGTTACATCCGGCATGTTTTCTACACGCTCAATGTTTGCAGACTGTACAGCAGCAATAAACTGTGATGATCCTGTTTCAAGTTCTGCAATACGTGCACCTGTTTCAGATACTACTTTAAATTCTGCGCTGTCGAGGTTCGCTGCACCATCCCAATAATCCGGATAGTTCGCTAAAGTTGTCTGCGCACCAGGGCTTCTTGATTCAAACTGCATATAACCTGTACCAACAGGCTCACTTTCAACTAATGAACCCACATCTCCGGCAATTGCGTTTGCAATTTCGTCATGCGCATCGCCACCCTCTGCTCTTGATTCATAATACTCATCCAATGTCATATCCTGACCTGCTGCATCGAGTGCATTCTGATAGTCTGCATCGATAAGCTCTTTACTGATCATTTTACCTGCGCCGTGTGTTAAGTGGCCGAGTAACGGTGAAAATGGATATTCTGTTACTAATTCAACTGTATACTCATCTACAACATTTACTTCCGTCACCATTTCAAGAAGGAATGCACGCGGTGACGCTTTTGCAGGGTCCAATAATCTTTCAACATTCGCTTTAACAACTTCAGCATTAAACTCTGTTCCATCATGGAACATTACGCCCTGACGAAGATTAAATCTCCATGTTGTGTCATCGACCTGCTCCCAGTCTTCTGCAAGTTTCCCGTAAATCTCCAGATTTTCATCCTGAGCAACAAGACCTTCATAAAGAACATCTCGAACCTGCTCGGAAGGCACGTCATTACTGCCGTGCGGATCCATTGAAACTGCGTCACTCGGCAGTGCAATAACTAAATCACCGCCTGCCGGAGCCTCTCCATTTTCGCCGCCGGCTTCCCCTTCCGGATTAACGTCACTGTCGTTTGAACATGCAACCAGCATGATTACAACAACGAACATTAAGTACTTCCATAACCCCTTCATAGCTTATCCCCCTATTAATTCATAATAAATAATCAAAGTATTTATTTTTGATTATAGTTAGAATAAACTATAATCTCTTTTCTTTCAATACTAAATTTTCAGATAATGACAAAAATATATGATTTATTTATTTCATATTCTGATATTATTTAAAAAGAAAACTCTTAATGCCTAGTATTTAAATCTAAGCATTAAGAGCTGCTGTTAATTCAGAGTTACGCCTCTGAAGTCCGGCTTATTGTAAGTGTTGATATAAAGTCCTTCAACATCTTCAGACCTGTATGCATTCAGGCTTTCTGCCTGTCTGATATAAACCATCGGTGCTTCTTCTTCTAAAATCGCCTGCACTTCATGGTAAATTTCCGTCCGTTCATCCTCATCTGTTGTTTCTCTGCCTTCCTGAAGCAGCTGATCGACTTCTTCATTGTCAAAGAATGTTCTGTTACCGCCGTTACCCTGCATAGATGAGTGGTACAAACCCCATAGTGACTGATCCGGGTCACCGGTTGCGTTCGGATGTCCCTGGATAAAGATATCATGATTGCCCTGACCGGCCGCTTCCAAAAATGCAGCCCACTCCAGCTGTTCCACGGAGGCATCAATATTGATCTGCTGCAGTGCCTCCTGCAGATATACTGCAGTATTTACACGCTGCTCTGCATCATTCGTCAAAATAGAGATTTCAAAACCATCTTCATAACCTGCTTCTGCCATGAGTTCCTGTGCTCTTTCAATGTCATATTCATAACCTTCGAGACTTTCATCATGTCCCAGCAGTTCCGGTGTCACAACCCCTGTAGGTACTCTGCCGGTACCACTGTAAACGCCGTTAAGAAGTTCTTCTCTGTCCACCACGTGGGAAATCGCCTGTCTGACACGCTTATCATCAAGTGGTTCTTTCTGGGTATTAAATCCGATATACTCTACTGCAATATTGTAAAGTGTATACGGTTCGGTTTCAGGATGATCTTCTATACGCCCTAAATCACTGCCGTCAAACCCTAATATCATATGGGAGTTTCCTGTCTCAAGATCAGCTATTCTTGAAGCTGTCTCAGTAATGATTTTAAATGTCACTGTATCCAGTGCCATTGGTTCTCCCCAGTACTCATCAAAACGTTCAAGTACTGTATTCTCCCCAGGAGACCTTGAAGAGAATTTCGCATAGTTAGTCCCGACCGGTTTTACTTCAACCACTTCTCCGATATGGCCTGCGATATCATCTGCTACAGCCTCATATTCCTCGCCGCCTTCATCTCTTAATTCATAGTATTCTTCAGCGGTCATATCATGTCCTGAACTTTGAAGGGCATTTTCATAATCTTCATCAATCACTTCTTTACTGATCATACCGCCGCCGTCATGCGTTAAGTGATTTAACATTGGTGCAAATGGATACTCTGTAACAATCTCTACAGTATGCTCATCCACCACATTCACTTCGGCAATCATTTCAAAAATATTAAGCCGCGGTGAAGCGACAGCAGAATCAATGACACGCTCAAGATTCGCTTTTACAACATCTGCATTGAATTCACTGCCGTCATGAAATGTAACATCGTCCCTCAAATTAAATCTCCACGTTAAATCGTCCACCTGCTCATAATCTTCTGCAAGAAGCGGAACAATTTCCACGTTTTCATCCTGGGTAACAAGTCCTTCATATATTGTGTTTCTTACTTGATCCGAATAAAGATCGTTATTGCCGTGCGGGTCAAGTGACACAACGTCAGTGCCTGTAGAAACTACAAAGTCACCGCCGCTCCCGCTTTCTTCACTATCTCCCTCTGCTGCTTCATCTACATTACTGTCATCCGTACATGCTGCAAGAATACTGATTACACTGACCAGTAACAGCCATTTAAAATACCGCTTCACCAAATGATTACCACCTTTTCTAAATCATAGCCAAAAACTATGTCATTAAAGCATATTCTATCACTATGATTTGAATCAGTGCAACAGTTTTTTAATATTCTGTCATTAATTAATCGTAACGTTTCTGAAATCCGGATTTACATGGGCGTCGAACTCAATGCCTTCCACTGAATTTTGAATTCCCTGATAACCCATCCCGTCCCTGAAATGAATGGCAGGTATCTCCTCATTTAAAATTTCCTGGGCTTCTTCGTACAACACAGTACGCCTGCTGTCATCTGATTCCTGTCTTGCCTCTTCAAGCAGACTGTCAACTCCTTCATTTTCAAAGAATGTCCGGTTGCCCTGAGTGCCATGCATAGATGAGTGGTACAACGGCCACAGACTCTGATCAGGGTCTGCTGTAGGATTCGGCCATCCCATTACAAACATGTCGTGTTCCCCGCTGTCGGCATGGGACAGGAACGTACCCCATTCAAGCTGTTCCACTGACAAATCTATATTAATTTCACTGAGGACCTCCTGCAGATAGACACCTAAATCTACACGCTGCTGCATTTCATTCGTCACAAAAGATAACTCGAAACCATCTTCATATCCTGCTTCCGCCATTAATTCCTTTGCACGTTCTACATTATAGTCATAAGTATAAATGTCATCATTGTAACCTTGAATCTGTTCATTCATAAAACCATTAATTACATTTCCATTTCCGCTGTAAACACCATCTATTATCTCTTCCTTATTAAATAAGTAGGCAATCGCCTGCCTTACACGCTTATCATTTAGCGGCTCTTTCTGAGTGTTAAAGCCGACATGCTCTGTAAACAGCTGTTCCCGATTTTCAATATAAATGTCAGGATTATTTTCAAGACGTTCAAGCTGACTTTCCTCACTGAATCCAATCATATGAGATTCCCCGGCCTCAAGGTCCGCAAGAAGTATTCCTGCTTCAGGAATCACTTTAAAGGTCACAGTATCTACAGTCGCCGGTCCTTCCCTGTAATCTTCAAAACGTGACAGCGTTGTATACTCCCCCTGCTCACGATCACTGAACTGCAGATAGTTCGTGCCGATTGCTTCCTGTTCAATTAAATCACCGGTTGACTCACTGAGTGCCTCAGCCGCTTCCTGATATTCACTGCTGTCTTCTGCTCTCTCTTCATAATACGCTTCAAGCGTCATGTCAAGACCCGCCTCATCAATCGCATTTTGATAATCCCGGTCAATTAAATCTTTACTGATCATGCCGCCTGCACCATGCGTTAAGTAATTCAGCAGTGGTGTAAAAGGATATTCAGTAACGATTTCAATTTTGTGCTCATCGAGAACATTCACCGCTTCAATCATTTCATAAATGTTTGCTCTTGGAGATGCAACAGCCGGGTCAATTACACGCTCAAGATTCGCCTTTACTGTTTCCGCATTAAAATCTGTCCCATCATGGAAAGTCACATTTTCGTCTAATGTAAATTCCCATGTTAAATCATCTATCTGCTCCCAGTCTGTAGCAAGAAGCGGTTCAGTCTCAAGATTATCTCCCTGCTTCACAAGACCTTCATATATATTTGACCGTACTCTGTTCGAGTACGCATCGTTACTGCCGTGGGGGTCCAGTGATACTGCATCATCGGCATAGGAAACGACTATGTCATTTCCTTGCTCCAGAGACCCTGAAACATCATCTTCTACCTCACTGTCACTTGTACATGCTGCAAGAATATGTATCACCATTACCAGGACTGCCGCATTCAAAATTTTATTCATCAAATATCCTCCAATCATTAAAGCATAGTAAATAACTATGTTATTATTCCATACTATAAAGGTATGATTTTAATCAGTCAACACCTTTAAAAAGATTTCTTTCAATTCCGATATTTGACAATTAAAATTTATTTCTGTAATTTCAAAAAAATAAGGTGCAATTTAACCATTTATATTGTTATATTTAACTCATGAAGGTATCATATTTAAATAGCATCATTCTGTACAGACTACAAATATGCAGAGATTTCAATTAAGGGGGGCTATAAAATGACAAGCACTACAGATGCTCAAGTCTCACAAGTTAAACGCGAGAATCCACGTGTAAAAAGTTTTAAAGACTTTTATAAACGGCTGCGTAAAAACAAATCTGCTCTTGCAGGCTTTTACGTTCTTGTATTTTTATTCTTCGTGTCAATTTTCGGAGCGCTTGATGCAAACTATGGGTTTACAGGGGTCAGTTCGAATGCAACAAATCTTACATCAAAACTACAGGGACCATCAGCAGAATTCTGGTTTGGTACCGACCATTTAGGACGGGATATTTTCTTTAGAATTCTTCACGGTATGTACATCACACTTGGTGTCGGCTTTGCTGCAACATTTCTTGCAGCAATTGTTGGAGTTCCGCTCGGGGTACTCTCCGGGTATTACGGGGGCTGGCTTGACACAATTATTATGCGTATCATGGACGTACTTTTAGCATTCCCGGGTATTTTACTTGCACTTGCAATAGTAAGTGTACTCGGCGGCAGCACAATCAATGTAACAATCGCAATTGCAATTGGTGCTGTACCACAATTTGCGCGTATTGTCCGAGGGTCAACATTGACTACAAAAAAACTTGAATATATCGATGCCATACGGGCACTTGGAGCAAAGGACGGGAAAATCATTTTCCAGCATGTACTTCCAAACATCATGTCTCCAATCATTGTTAATACAACTTTACTTATCGCAACGGCCATTCTTTCAGCAGCAGGTCTTTCATTCCTCGGACTCGGTGTACAACCGCCGACACCTGAATGGGGCGCGATGCTGAATGACGGCAGAAACTATATTTATCAAGCAGGCCATATTACACTTTTCCCAGGTATGATGATTGTTATTGTCGTACTGGCATTTAATTTATTCGGGGACGGATTAAGAGATGCACTTGATCCAAAACAAAAGAAATAGGAGGGGATATCATGACTACATTTATTATCCGACGAATTATACAGACAATTCCTGTCTTGCTCGGAGTTACTGTACTAGTGTTCAGTCTGATGCACCTCACGCCAGGTAACCCTGCAGTCATTATGGCTGGTGAAAGTGCACCGGAAGCTACTGTTCGTGCAATAGAAGCAAGACTGGGTTTAAATGACCCGTTATACGTTCAATACTGGAATTTCTTATCCAGTGCTGTTCAGCTTGATTTCGGAAACTCAATCAGAGACAACATCCCTGTAGCAAACCATATTCAGGCAAGATTTCTGATTACTTTAGAACTCGCAATCTACTCAACAATATTTGCTATTGTTATGGGTGTTTTCACAGGAATTGTTTCATCTGTCCGCAGATACTCAATTGAAGACGTTACAATCATGGTTATCGCACTTTTTGGTTTATCCATGCCAAACTTCTGGCTTGGTTTGATGCTGATTCAATGGTTCTCCATTAATCTCGGCTGGTTCTCACCGACAGGCTGGGGCAGCATGAGTCAAAATGTACTTCCGGTTATTGCACTCGGTACAGGCGGAGCTGCAATTATAGCCCGTATGACACGAAGCAGTATGCTGGATGTTATATCACAGGATTACATCAGAACTGCACGTGCCAAAGGGGTTCAGGAGCGCGTCGTTATTTTCCGTCATGCACTGAAAAATGCAATGATTCCGGTAGTTACAGTTATCGGTCTGCAGTTTGGTTACTTACTTGCAGGAGCTGTACTGACAGAAAGTGTTTTCGCAATCAACGGTCTCGGCCGTCTGATTATTGATTCTATTCTTCAGCGTGACTTCCCTGTAGTGCAGGGTGCAGTATTAGTCATTGCAGTCAGCTTCGTCGTTGTAAACTTACTGGTCGATATTTCTTATAAGATGCTTAACAAACGTGTTGATCTAAACTAAGAGGGGGTACTCAATATGTCAGAAGAAGCAATTCTCGATATAAATAATTTACAAACTTCCTTCTTCGTTGAAGGCAACGAAGTTAAGGCAGTCGATGGTGTAACATTTGAAGTACCTAAAGGAAAAACTTTAGGTATTGTAGGAGAATCCGGGTCCGGGAAAAGTATTACCGCCCTGTCCATTTTAAGGCTGATTGAAGATCCGGGGAAAATTAAAGGAGGCAGTATAAAGTTTAAAGGTGAAGAACTGACATCTGTGAAAAACTCACGTATGCGCAGTATCCGGGGAAATGAAATCTCAATGATTTTCCAAGAACCAATGACTTCACTGAATCCTGTTTATACAATCGGGCAGCAGCTTAGAGAATCATTTAAAATTCACCAGGGTCTCGGTAAAAATGCAGGTACTAAACGGGCAATAGAAATGCTTGAACTGGTTGGTATTCCATCACCGGAAAAACGTGTCAATCAATATCCGTACGAACTATCCGGCGGTATGAGACAGCGTGTGATGATCGCGATGGCCTTGGCATGTAAGCCGGAGCTTCTCATCGCAGATGAACCAACCACCGCTCTTGATGTAACAATCCAGGCTCAGATTCTGGAACTGATTAAAGAACTTCAGGAAGAAATCGGCATGAGTGTCGTAATGATTACACACGACCTCGGCGTTGTTGCTGAAACGTGTGATTACGTTGCAGTAATGTACTGTGGTAAAGTCGTTGAATATGCAGATGTTGAAACACTGTTTGAAAGTCCGCGACATCCCTATACTGTAGGATTGATTAATTCACTGCCGCGTCACGATATTGACCAGGATGTACTCGTTCCTATCAAAGGTAACGTTCCAGCACCGAATGAAATGCCGTCAGGCTGCAGATTCGCGCCGAGATGTCCGCATGCGAGTGAAATATGTGGAAAACTTCCTGAACTTCTTGAACAGGAAGACGGCAATGATGTCAGATGCTGGATTTATACAGATGAATGGGATGGAGATAAGGAGGTAAAAGTCTATGACAGAGAAAGCACTTCTTGAGGTTGAAAACCTCCAGCAATACTTCCCTATCAAAGGAGGATTCCTGGGTCGTACAGTTAACCACGTAAAAGCAGTTGATGATGTTACATTTAACATACGTGAAGGTGAAACAGTATCTGTTGTAGGTGAATCCGGCTGCGGTAAGTCTACAACAGGACGTGCCATTCTGCGGCTTGATGAGCCCACAAACGGCAAAGTAACATTCCGGGGACAGGATGTTCTGTCACTTTCAAAAAATGAAATGCGTAAAATGAGAAGTGAAATGCAGATTATCTTCCAGGACCCATACGCTTCATTAAATCCGCGTAAAACAGTAAAACAGACATTAATCGAAGCAATGGAGATTCAAAAGATCGGTAAAAACGGTAAAGAGCGCGTTCAGCGGGCAATCGAGCTGATGGAAACCGTCGGTCTTCAGGAACATCAAATCAACCGTTTCCCGCATGAATTCTCAGGCGGTCAGCGTCAGCGTATCGGTATCGCCCGTGCACTGGCAGTAAACCCTAAGCTTATCATTTGTGATGAGGCTGTAAGTGCACTGGATGTTTCCATTCAGGCACAGGTGCTTAACCTGCTGCAGAGACTTCAAAAAGAAATCGGACTGACTTACCTGTTTATCGCACATGACCTTGGTGTTGTCCGTCATATTTCAGACCGTATCATTGTAATGTATTTAGGAAAAATCGTTGAAATGGGTGATACGAAGAGTATCTTTGAAAACCCGCAGCATCCATATACTAAAGCATTACTTTCTGCAATACCGGTACCGGATCCGAAAATGAAAAAAGAACGTATCTTCTTAAGAGGAGATGTGCCTTCGCCAATCGATCCGCCGGCGGGCTGCCGCTTCCATACACGCTGCCCGTTCGCAACTGAAAAATGCCAGACTGAAACACCTGCCTTGGAAGCTAAAGACACAGTTTTCGAAGGTAAACATGATGTTGCCTGCCACTATGCATTAGACATTCAGAGCGGTAAACATGAAGCTACTCACGAAATGAAAGACGTTCGTAAAGTACTTGACGATGCCGGTGAAGAAGCAGCTGCATCCAAAGAAGATTTTCAGAGCACTAAATAAACAAAAAAGCGAGATGTCCGGTTTCGGACATCTCGCTTTTTTTTTAAAATAGAAATACATCAAGCAGGAACCATATAATCAACAGAATGTATATCACAACATTAAACGCTGCACTTGAAAGAAATGCAAGAAGCGATCCAATGGATGCTTTTAATGCCTGATCAAAATTTCTTGATCCGATAAATTCAATGACCAGTACAAATATGAACGGGACAAATATGACACCGAAAGGCGGATAAACAAACATACCGACAATCATACCGATAATTGCTGCAGCCTCTCCTTTTTTGGTTCCTCCGTAACGTTTTACAAAATAACTGTTTGCGATAAAATCACTGATTAATACAATCACTGTAAGCACAAACGCAATAATCCAGAACATCCAGCTTAACTCATCGCTGTTAATCAGGAAGTGATATACCAGAAAACCGACCCAGTACATCAATACTGAAGGTATTACAGGGACAACCACTCCGACAAACCCCAGTATAAAACTTAAAACAACAATACCCCACCAAACAATCTCCATCAAACGACTCCTTCTTTTACTTCGTTTCCAGTGAAACAGAACAAGATAAATGCAACTGTTAAAAATGCTCCGGCCAGAAAAAACGAATTCTCTAACCCTACAATATCACTTGCAAGCCCTCCAAGTAAATTACCAAGAAGCTGGCCGATAATCATAGCATTCGCAAACATTGTTGAAGCATAACCCGGAAACTTCGGCAGAAGATCCTGGAAATAGCTGATTCCAAGCCCGAGCAGTATCGCAAGAAAGATTGATAATGGAACTTGACCGATGAGCATCGCTGTAAAACTGTTAAATACTCCGATAGATAAAAAGTAACCGGCTCCGAGGATCCCTCCGAATATTAACAGTGTTTTGGAACTTATCCTGCCTGCCATATACCCCATAAATATCATAAACGGTACTTCAAGCCCTGCACAGAGACTCGCCAGAATACCAACAGCACCTTCTGTCCGTCCCAGATACTGCGTGACAAAGAGCGGCATATTTAAGAGGTACATCCACTGGCCGACGTGCAGCATTGTAAATGCTATGAATGGCAGCAGCAGCTTCCAGTTCTTCAGCATATTCGGTGCCTTTTCATTCAAAAGAACGGGCGTTGACTGAACTGTTGTCACTTCTTTACTTTTTACAGGCTTAATCATCAAAGATAAAATCAGAACAATCGTAAAGGTAATTACTGTACCGCTGAACAGTCCCTTAAAACCGAACCCTGCAAGAAGCAGTGATCCGATTAACGGGCCGAATAAAAAACCGAAAGAAAACGTTGAACGCAGCACGGTATTCGCCATAACAGCAATACTTGAGCGGTATGCGTTAATTGATTCCCTGGCTGAAGCATAAAGCTGCGGCATCGCCGGAGCCCCGAGTGCTGCAAATATGATATAGGATGCAGCCAGAAGCCATACATTCCCTATTATCAAGTAACTGGAAAAGGCGATTATTTCCATCACAAGACCGATTAATATAATATATTTTCTTTCAAATCTGACTATATCACTCAATCGTCCGACAATAGTATTCATTGTAAATCCGCCTATCGCAACAAGCGCCATAAAAATACCGTACTGTGCTGTTGTCATACCGTGAGTCTCAGTCATAAATATAACCAGGAACGGTGCACTGAGTGCAACTGCCATTCCAAGCAGTGTCATATTCACTAAAAACAGCCGGTAGTTCTGTATCTGCATTAAATCTTTTAACATATTATCCTGCTCTCATCTAAAGTTAGTTGGCTGCAACAAGCGTCCTGAGCAGTGTAATAAACGCCCTCACCTGCGGCAGCTGTAATACATTTTTATCGTAGGAAATATACGTATTCCTCGTAATAGGTTCGTTATCGACATGCACCTCTTCGATACTGAACTTCTCTTTGTCAAAACCTTTGACAATTATTCCCGGAAGCACAGTCATTCCAACTCCCTCCAAAAGAAGTGCGCGGCAGGTTGCAATTTGGTCGACACGAATCTGCGGCCTGTATTTCTTTTGAAAACGTGACTCAAAATACTGCTCTATCTGCTTCAAGTACATTGGGTCTGATAAAAATTCAATTACCGGCAGATCTTCTGATTTTCTGCCTGACTTCGGCATAATTAAATAATGCTTATCCACCGCAAGCAGTTCATTTTCTTTGTTTAGTATCCGGCTGCCTCTGACAATTGTTAAATGATACTGATCCGAATCATTAATCAGCTGCTGGGATGATCCCACTTCAATGCTGATATTGACGTTCGGATACAAATGAGTATACTGTGCAAGCACCTCCGGCAGAATGGTATGTCCAATTAAAGAAGATACACCGATGGAGAAATTCCCCTGAATACCGTTTTGATTGGCTGAAATAAAATCTTTTACTCTTTTTTCACGTTCAACCACATGCCTGGCATGCTCTATAATTCTTTCACCCTCACCCGTAACATATAGTTCACGTTTAGTCCGCACAAATATCTGTACGCCCCATTCATTTTCAATCGAACGCAGTCTCTGACTGACCGCCGGCTGTGATATGTATAACATTTCCGCAGCTTTTCTTAATGTTTTAGCTTCATCCAGTGTTACTAATAATTTATAGTCATCTACTTTCATTCTACTCACCACGCTGTAATTTTATATAACATTCATGTCTCCAAGTTACATATTATACTCTCAAAATCATCAAATGGGTACTATTTTTTCACAATAAAAAGCCCCATCCTCTGTTGAAGGAGCCCGTTATACTTGTTTTTTAATCTTGGAAAGACATGACTCCGCGAATGTCTCGAAACGGGAGAAATCTTTCTCAAGGTCATTCATAATATTATGAGCGGTTTTATACGCTTCGTCTCCATCTTGACGCGAGATTTTATGATGTTTTTTAGCACGTTTTAAATCTTCTTCATCCACGAGTTCAAATGTCCCGTCCGGAAGTGCCAGAACATCCAGGTATAAATCTTTGCGGCGGGCTTTCCCCGGCTCCAGATAATGTTTTTTATTTACATCAAAATAATACTGCAGTACATTCCATTGGTCATCATACATTACAGTCATACTGTACGACCTTTTCTCTGGCATAATCTGCAGCCATCTGTAATTTTTATCGACCACTTTAACTTTTTTATTAACAATCGGAACAACAAGCGGCGAGCGGACTTTTTTTATGTCGATCAAACCAATCAATATCTTCTCATCATCAATCACCGTCAGTGTTTCATAATAATTAGATTGAATGATTCTGCGCCATCCCCGCTTATCAAGATATTTGGTTTTCATCATCATCATCTCCCAATCTCAATTATACCGAAATTGTGAAGAAAATGTGAAGGGATAAGGCTGTCCGGCCTTATCCCTTATTTTACTCTATACCTATCAGGTCATACATATACCCTGCAGGTTCCGTATATTCTTCGTCAGTGCCGGCTTCTGTAACAAAGCCCTCTTCACCCATATACGAGTTATAGATTAATACTTTTGATGCGGAAGCATCTAGTTCATTGTTGTTAATGCTTTCAACAGCCGCTTCCTTCTCTTCTTCAGAAAGCGCTGTAAGGCTGTATTTCTCTTCAATCTCTTCAAAAGGTATACTGTCAAAATCTCTGAAGAAATCCCGTTTCTCCTCCTCCGACAGCTCGAGAGTATACATGTCTCTTGAAACATCTATATCATAAAACAAAGAAATATCAACGTTATGTTCTTCCATCAGTTTAACCACTGCCGGGTGGTATGGAGAGACATTCACTTCAACATAATCATTATCTTCAAACTCCAGCTGCATCCATAGATTTGATGTACTTCCACGGTTGACCAGCGGTCCGTATGCGGACTTCAGCACCGGCAGGTCTGCTTTATACTCTGCGATAAAACTGCTGATTTCTTCTTCTTTTGTTAATTCGATTGTATCGATCATATTACCATTCAACGATAAATATTCAATCTTTGAAGGATCTGTCACTGCATTTATGAAATCCTGTTCTGCAAGAAGATTGTACTGATTAATATTGTTCAACAGATTTTCACCTTCTTGACTTTCCAGTAATGAATCAAATGAACGGGACATTGTACTGCCGTCACTGAGTTTATATGTGACATTCATGCTGGCGAAACGGTCTGGATCCTGTTTGTTCGACATATGACTCACTGCATATTCATGTGTTTGATATACAGCATCAATAAACGAATCGTCTTCTATAAACAAATAATCTTCATCAACATATTTTTCGAAGTCATACATATAATATGACGGGCTCTGGCTGTAAGCAAAATCTCCGTTCACTTCAACATATACACTTTCAACCTCTGCCCGGTCGGGAATTTTATTCACGTAATGATTCCATCCTGTAAAGAACAGTGCCCAGAAAATAACTACTGCTGCCAGCGCAGTAAGGATTGTTCTTAACTTGAATTCAAGCTTTACGGAACTTTGGAAGAACATTTCAATCACAATAAATGACACGATAAACCCAAGGACAAAAAAGATAATCTGTGCGAATGAATGAATCGCAAATGTCCATGAAATCACAGTTCCAAGTGCCAGCATACCGATAATTGAAATTAATGAAGTCAGAATATCTTTTACCCATGTGTAGGTAAATGCCTGATTGACAAATTCATTTTTCCGCCTTGCATAAAGCAGATAACTTACTGCTGTTAACAGAACCGCAATAACCGTCCACACTGCAATTTTCCATATTTCAAACGTTTCGAATGTCTGCGTTACAGCGAATACCGGAAATGTATTGTCTACAACCGGATCCATCAGGGAACTGCCGTAGCCTGTGAATGTTGACGCTGTAATACCATCAAAAAATAAGTCTGCTGTAACTACTGTCATCGCCCAGAATGCAAGTGGAAGGAAGAAGAGGACAACGACCATCTGTAAATGGACGAAGATTTTATTTACTAGAAATCCTGCAAATACAGAGACTGCAAATACTGTGTACAGTACAAACAGTGTATATAAAAACCATATGCCCACTTCACCGGCAGTAATTGTAAACACCAGCGCATACCGCAGGAAGAATAAAATCACTCCTGTAATAATAAGCGGAAGGGTCATCGACAGAAATCCGACAAATAATGCATGAGTCAATACACTGTGACGTTTCACCGGCAGGCTGTGTATGAAGTCTGATACATCCTCATTATTTTTGTAATTAAACATGAACAAAGTCAGCAGTACAACATAAATCCCGCTCAGAACGATGTGTACTGAAGCTATCTCCATCAGCATGTTATCCCCGGTACCCGGCATTTCCCCCGGCATGGAATTAATTGATAATATCCACAGAGACAGCGGAAGCGCAATAATACTTACGATTAAATAGACAAACGAAAGCCATACCACACTGCCGGAAAAATAATTAAACAACGATTTATTCCACAATGATGTTTGAGATTTCATAGCCCTGTTCCCCCATTTCATACGCAAATATTTCTTCTAATGTCAGTGGTAAAATATCATACATAAGAGGATTGTATTTTGTCACCTTCTCCTCAATATGTTCTAAATCCCCTTTAATAATACATGTCACAATACGTCCTTTTACGCTCTGCTGCACAACACCAAGATCTTTATAAAACGATGCATCAGGCAGTGTCTTAAATGCCATCTGAAGTTTGCAGTGCGTCCCTTTAATATCACTCAGCTCTCTGTGGAATAACAGTTTTCCGTGATGCATAATGGAAACTGAATCACACAGATCCTCCATCTCTCTCAGATTGTGGGATGATGCAATCACAGTCATATTGTGATTGGCAATATCTTGAAGCATTATATTTTTCACCTGACGTCTGATAATCGGATCCAGACCGTCAAACGGCTCATCGAGAAGCATTACTTTCGGTCTTGATGAGAATGCCAGGATAAATGATGCCTGACGCTTCATTCCTTTAGATAAGCTTGACAGCTGTACTTTTGGGCTTAATTTAAAATGTTCTGCAAGCTGATTAAAACGTTTATCCGAGAAATTCGGATACATACTCCGGTAAAAGCGGGCCATATCAGAAAGCCTTGCACCTCTGAAGAAATAGGGAATATCATGAATGAACATCAGGTCTGATTTCACATCAGTATTTTCAAATACATTATGTGTATCATAACGAACCGTTCCTTTATCCGCTTTGTAGATACCGGACAATACTTTCATAAAAGTTGTTTTACCTGCGCCGTTTGAACCCAAAAGCCCATGAATCGTACCGGCTTTAATATTGAGTGATACACCATCAACAGCTTTCTTTCTGCCAAATGATTTATCAACATTTTCAGCATTCAATATCATTTATCTCCCCCCAATCGGTCATCAATATCATTTCCACCAACTTTTAGTGCAGCTTTGTCAATCATCTCTTTTAACTCACCTGGAGATATTTCAAGATAAATCAGTTCTTTAATAATACGTTCAAGATCTTCAGTAAGCATTTGAATACGTTCTTTATTAATTGTCTCATTCATATCATTCACAAAGCTCCCTTTCCCGGGTACAGAATACGTATATCCGTCCCTCTCTAATTCACGATAAGCTTTTTGAATCGTGTTCGGGTTGATGGTTAAATCCTGAGCTAAATTCCTTACTGAAGGCAGCTGTTCATCAGGCTCCAGCACCTTTTGGATAATCATCATCTTAATATGTTCCACCAACTGTTCGTAAATCGGCTTTCGGCTTTTTAGATCCAAGTCAAACACAGGCACTCCTCCTAACATTCTAATTACGTCATCAACCGTACTATCTGTACTATTTATTATAATACAGTTAATACAATCTGTCTATAAAATTAATTTCCATGACAATAAAAAACCCGGCCAAAGGCCGGGCTGCTGTACCTATTCTTCTAAATTAACATTGTGGTACACATTGGATACGTCTTCCAGCTCTTCAAGTACATCAACCAAACGGTCAAAAATTTCTCTGTCATCGCCTTCCAGAGTCACTTCATTTTGAGCTGTCATAGACTGTTCTGCCACCTGGTAGTCTTCAACACCCATTTCGTCAAGTGCACCTTTAATTTCATGAAATGCATGGGGATCGCCGTAGACTACTGTAAAATCATTCTCGTCGGCAACATCATTGATATCCACATCTTTTTCCATCAGATACATCATCGTTTCCTCACTGTCAAAGCCTTCAAAAACAAAAACTGACACAGCATCAAACATGTAACTGACAGCACCGCTCACACCCATATTACCGCCGTTTTTACCAAATGCCGCACGGACATCCGATGCAGTACGGTTCACGTTGTTCGTAAGCGCATCAACAATCAGCATCGAACCGTTTGGTCCAAACCCTTCATAGCGAAGTTCAGAGAAAGTCTCCTCGTCGCCGCCTTTTGCTTTATCAATTGCCTTATCCACTATATGTTTAGGAACCGAATATGTTTTCGCACGATCGAGGACAGCTTTTAATGCCTGATTGCTCTCAGGATCAGGTTCTCCTTTTCTCGCAGCTACATATATCTCACGCCCGAATTTTGCGTAAATACGGCTTGTATTCTGATCTTTCTGGGCTTTCTTTTCTTTAATATTGTTCCATTTTCTTCCCATATCATTCCATCTTCCTTTTCAATCAATTCTATTTCTTATTATCTGTTATTCCCGAACCTTCTGTAAAGCTCGAGAAATCTTTTGATAATCATCAACAAGTCTATAAATAAATTAAAACCCATTACCCTCGGGTTGCGGTACGCCCTGTTTTTCATACGGTTAAAATCATACAATGTATAACCGAGATAGAGGATAAGACCTGTTACTGTAATTGTAAACGCCAGCCAGTCGAGCTGCAGAAAAAAGTTCAACAGACTTGAAAAAATCACAATCAACAGTGATACGAATAAGTATTTTCCCCAGCTGGTAATGTCTTTGAACACATAGTACCCAAAAAACCCAAACACCATGAAAACAAAAATACTTAATATAATAATGCTGTAAAACGTACCTGCATCAAACTGATTGATAAATCCTTCAAACGTACCGTACGATACCAGTCCAATCAAAATGGCATAAACATGGCTGATGACAGGCCCGGTTCTGTTAAATCCACGGGTAAACAGCGAGATCATAATAATGATGAAAATCGCCATGGATAAAGTCGGGCGTACTGATTCCGGTAAAAACTGCCCGAAAAATGTTGCGATACCGAATATCATCCAGTAATAAAGGAAAAACAGCCATACTTTACGATGATTCTTAATCATTCATCGATCCTCCTAAATTGTATATCATTATTATATTATACTACTCAAAATGTCCCTTTTACATCAATAAATATTACAGGCATCCCTAAAAGAGCGGGTTTTGTATTTTAATTATTTTACAATTATATTACAACCTACAATTCGGTTGAGATTTCTGATATTATATACTTTGTATTGATTTTAAGGATATTTAAATACTTAACCATTTATTTCAACTCAGACATTACATGCACCTATATTAAAATAAAAAATGCTTAAAAGCACAGGAGGACTATAATGAAAAAAGTACTTACTGCCTTAACAGCAACAGCAGCATTATCAGCAATCGCATTATCAGATGATGCAGAAGCTTCTTCACATAAAGTACAGAGCGGAGACACACTTTGGTCAATCGCTTCAAAAAACAACGTATCCGTATCAGATTTAAAGAGCTGGAACAATTTATCTTCTGATTTGATTCAAGTAAACCAGACACTTCAGGTAAACGGTTCTTCATCAAGCAGCTCATCATCCAACTCATCTTCATCAAATAATGCATCAGAAGAGAGTACAAGCAGCAGTTCACAATCTTCAAGTTCTGCAAGCTCAAACAGTTCATCAAATTCTACATATACAGTAAAATCCGGTGATTCTCTATACGGCATTGCCCGTCAACACGGAATCACATACAGAGAATTGATGTCATTAAACAACCGCGGCAATAATATTGTTATTCACCCTGGTGATACTCTTACAGTCAGCGGTAATGCTTCATCAAATTCAAATGATACATCTTCAAATGATACAAGTGAAGCTTCTGAAACAACAAGCAGCAGTTCATCAAGTTCTGCTTCTTCAAATAACTCAAGCAGTTCAAGTTCAAATGCTTCCCAGGCACCGTCACCGACTCAGTCATCATACGGTACAAACTACTACGCTTGGGGCGACTGCACATGGTATGCATTCGAGCGTCGTAAAGAACTCGGCAAACCTGTAAGCAACAGCTGGGGCAATGCTTCATCATGGGCTTCAAAAGCACAAAGTGCAGGTCACAGTGTTTCAAGTACACCTTCAGTAGGTGCAATCATTCAAGCTGACGCTTGGACAAACAATGCATATGGTCTTGGCCATGTCGGCGTTGTTGAACGTGTGAATCCTGATGGATCAATTCTTGTTTCTGAAATGAACTTTGGCGGCGGCCAGGGTAACAAAGCATTCAGAACAATCAGTGCTTCATCAGTATCAAGCCACAACTTCATTCATTAATATGAAAAAGCGTATCTCCCGGGAGGTACGCTTTTTATACCGTCTGATAATTTGTTAACCGGCAGGAAACTATGATTTTAACATCCACCCTGAAAACATTCGTTCAACACTCATTCTATAACCATTAACAAACTTATTGTTATCATTATCTATAAATATTTATTAAATATCTTTCCCATCTGATTTAAGAAATACACACCATCCTGATTTTCTTCCCATCCGTCCGTAAATACTGAAAATATAAGCGTCCGCCCATTTTTATAAATTACTCCGTATTCGTGCTCCAGCCCTTCAACAGTCCCTGTTTTAGAAGCGATATATTCTCCATTCTCTTCATCTATACCAATATATCCTCCGACACGTTCATTAAACTGCTGAGATTTAAGCACATCAAAAAAAGATTCTCTCATGTCTTTAGGCAGAATGCCGGAATCCTCATTCAACAGCTTCATCACTCTGAACATATCACCGGCAGATGCTGAATTTCTTTTACCGTTTTTTGCCGCTTCAAAATCATAATAATTAAGGCCTGCAACAGAATTCTTCAGACCCATTTCCTCAAATCCTGTCTTTAACTTTTCAAAACCAACATGATTCATAAGCATGTTGGAAGTCGAATTATCAGACACAATATTAGAAAGAACCACCGTGTCCCAAAGTGAAAGTTCATCCATATCTTTAAGTGTATGAAGCACACCCGAACCACCGACTTTTTTACCTGCCTTCAATTTTATATCTTCATAATCCTCTGTGTGCTGCTGAAGACAGACGATACTGATTGGTACCTTAATCGTACTTGCCGAGCGGTATTTTTCATCCTCATTCCAGCTGAATACTTCATCCTGAAACTGAATTTTATACGAAATATCCACTCCGGACTGTTTTTTAATCAGTGTTTCTATTTCTTCAATAAACATAATGTCTCCCCCTCGTTTTATATAAAACTGTACATTTAAAAAGATCCCTCTTTTATGTATAAGAATAAACCAGCATACCTGTTATCTCAATATTTTCGAAAAAGAGGTGCATGAATATTTAATTCATTGAAAAATTAAAATAGGTTCAGTGATGATTCAGATGTATAAATAAGATTTGAGAATGTAAAAAAGAAGACTTAAAAGTCAGAGGGAAAACAAGACGAAAAGTCTTAATAAATATTTTCTTAAAATTTATTGCCTCGGATATAAAGAAAACCCCCGAGAACTCAATGTTCTCAGGGGGATATTATGCCAGGTGCGAGAATCGAACTCGCGATTCAGCCTTACCATGACTATGTTATACCATTTAACTAACCCGGCTGCTTAATCAAGAATCCAATCAGTAATCATTTCATTAATACTAAGGATTGTGTTCATTTATATGATGAAAACACTAAATATTATTCTATCATATTAAATGATAATTCTTAAGCATTTTATAATTTAATTTTACAATCTGTAACCATAACAAAGCAGGCATGATATCTTATAATCAGTCTCCCATAAGATATCATTTCTTTTTATATTTCTGCGTGAATTCGTTCATACCCGCGTCATTAATCACCATTTCGACCTGATAAATACGATTTATCAGTGCGTGAATAGGTGCCTGCATAAACACATACATTATCCATGGGAGCTTCGGTTCATAGTCATGAAGCGCCATAATAAATGATTCCCCGCCGGGCATTTCCCTGAACTCAAGTCTTGACTGCTTATTTGGATATTTTTTGGACATCTTTCCACCTATTATTTTATATATTTCTACGCCACCGCCACTGTTTTCTTCATCATATTTCACCATAAAAACAGGGTCATCTATACCTATGACACTGATTTGAAAATGCTGATTTTCTTCTTTTACATTAATGCCTTTATAAAGTATTTCATCCAGCCATGCAAAATAGTATTTACCGACTTCTTCAATCGTCCATGTTTCCGGCAGAGGTGCTTTTTGAATACTTCTTACATTATTGTAATCAGACTGTTTATAGGATAATGTTTTACCGTACCTTTTAACGGGTGTTTCTGTCTTCTGAACCGGCGTCCCATATGCCCCGAGTACATCAATTAATTCTTCGGATGCCAGTTCATCACCGACATAGATAATCTGTTCGACATGATTTGTGTTTGAGGCTCTCGCGATATTGTCCGCAATTAAAAGATAAATTTCATCAAAACGCCCCTGCGTCAGCCGGTTGAGCCGCATAATCGGGTCTTCAAAGAATATTACAATATCAATATTTTCAAGTGCCTCTTCCACCTCAGGCAGTATGAAAAGATCTTTTTTCACATAAGTGATTTTCAAGTCATCATCCTCACGCCCTGCACCGGAAAAACAGTGAAGCCGGTATGTGTCTTTCAGCTCCAAATATAAATGTTGGCCGATTCTGCCGTGAATACCCATCAGCATCACATTTTTCATATCGCTCATCCTTTTCACACAATTTTTGAATACTTTCTAATTATCAGCTGCACACACAGCATCACAAACAAAATGATGCCTATAAATATAAACGGGAACTGAAAATATGTCGCAAATACCCCGGATAAAAATGACCCTGCCACCGAACCGATGGAGAAATATGCATAAAATATTCCGTTCGCCTTTCCCCGTTCATACACTTCTGTATTTTGGGCAATCATTTTATTCATTGAAGGGAAAATCAAACTGAATCCAAGACCGTACATCAGCATCACAACCACCATCATCCACATGTCAGAGACTACATGAAGTGACGACATAGATAAAGCAACGATTAGAATGCCTGATGCCACTAAATCTTCGGACCTGAATCTGGTATATACAACGTTCAATTTTGAAGCGAAAACGATAATAGCTGTGATTCCGAAAATTGACAGGAGCATGCCCGTAATATGATCCTCAAGCCCCAGCGCAGTCACTTTCAACGGCAGACCGAATGCAAGTGAGCCGTTGGCAATCATCAATGTAAATGAAGAAATATACGCCACATTTAATGCTGGTCTTTTAATCAATGCTGAAAATGATGTGGTATTATACTGCAGACGCTCTTCTTTTGTAGTACTCTCTTTCACAGCGAAAAATGTAATCAGCAGTCCGACAATATAAATTACAGCAAGCACCATATAAACAGCCTGGTAAGTGAACTGTGATGAAATAATCCCGCCGAGTGCAGGACCGATTACAGCAGCTGAACCGATAGATACACCGGTAAGTGCCATTGATCTGCCGATCATTTCTTTACGTGATAAATCTGCGACTAAACTGAATGCTACCGGTGTCAGCATCCCGCTCGACATACCGTGTATCATTCTGAGGAAAATCAACCCTCCGACTGAATCAATCAATGAATAACTGAACAGTACAAATATATTCACCATCATTCCAACAATGAGTATGTTCTTTCTTCCAATTCTATCAGAAAAATAACCGCCGAACACATTGCCGAAAAGATTAAACAATGAGTATGCTGCAACCACAATCCCCGCCTGATATTCAGATGCCCCGAGTGACATCGCGAATGGTGTGACAATCGGCAGTTCTATAAATAAATCCATGAAACATATAAAAATGACAACATATAATAATCGTCTCATATTCTCTCTCTTTCAAACTAAAATTCGTCTGACCCTATTATATATGAATTTTCCGGAGGATACTTGAATTTCATTATATTGTTAAAATTAACGTTTAACATTCCCGCACCATAAAAAATGCATTACCATTTTAAATGATAATGCACGGAAAATTAAATTCATTTTTGATATTTTAATTACTCACATATTATCAATATACACTTTAATCGCAGCTGCCTGATTATACTTCTCATCTTTCGCTGCATACAGAAGTGTAACATTATGTCCTTCCGAAAGTTTTTTAATATCTTCCAGTATTTCTTTATGGGGATAAAGTTCCTCAAAATATTTTTCCTGAAATTCATCCCATTTATCGGGATCATGGTTAAACCATTTTCTCAGCTCTCGTGACGGGGCAATTTCTTTTAACCAGTCATCATATTGTAAATCTGTTTTCTTAATGCCGCGGGGCCATAAAGCGTCAACGAGTAATCTTCTGCCGTCCTGACGGGAAACTTCATCATATACACGTTTTATTTTAAGCATACAGGCCCCCAATTTATGTTTCAGCAGTATATGAACTGCCTCTATAATTTTATTTTACCGTTATTTATTAATTCTCTGCTCCACAGCATCAACAATACCGGCAACGGCACCATCACCAGTAATGTTTGTTGCCGTACCGAAACTATCCTGAGCCATATACAGTGCAATCATGAATGCAACTGCCGCTTCAGTAAATCCTAAACTGCTCATTAAAACACCGCTCGCTGCCATAATGGCACCTCCCGGTACCCCCGGAGCTGCTACCATCACTACACCAAGCAGCAGGATTGTTCCAAACATTGAAGCAAACCCCGGTACTTCATACCCGGGCAGCACAGTCATAACTGCAATCGAACAGCTGACAATCGTAATTGTACTTCCGGATAAATGAATTGTCGCACATAAAGGAATCACAAAGTCCGCGATTCTGTTTCTAATACCGTTCTGTTTGGTCTGTTTCAGAGTAACAGGAATTGTTGCGGCACTGCTCATTGTACCAAGCGCAGTAAAATATGCAGGCAGCATGTTTTTTAGCATGGCAAACGGATTTCTTTTAAGCAGAGACCCTGCCACTGTATATTGAATCGTGAGCCATACCCAGTGCAGTATCACAGCCACTAACAATACAAGACCGAATACCGCGAGTGTATCAAATACCGTACCTTCAGATGCCATGCCTGCAAACACTCCTGCAATATAGAACGGAAGGATACGAATGATGACTTTTTCAATGATATATTCTGTAATGATCTTACCGTCATCCACCCATTTGCGCATTGTATCCGTCTTCGTAAGTGTAATGACAATTCCGAGCGCAAATGCAAGAACCAGTGCTGTCAAAATATCCATTACCGGCGGAATTTCAAATTCAAAAAATGCTCCCGGTGCCGATCCTTCCTCAGGCACTGAACCGCCGTCTGTAATACGCGGCATCACAAGTGTTGCTACAAAGTATGCAAGAAGTCCTGCACCAATGGTAGACACATACGCAATTCCGAGTGTCGCTCCGACCACTTTTCCGGAGCCCTGATTAATTTGAGAGATTCCCGATGCAATAAAAAACAATATAATAAATGGAATCATAAAAAAGATAAATGATCCGAGAATCGTTTCAAGTGTTGCCAGTAATCTTACCAAAAACTCAAGAAACCCGCCCCCGACAGCGTAATAACCGGCACCAACTGCCACACCGACAATGATACCGCTGATTAATTTTAACAATAACTTCATTTCCTGCTTCCTCCAATGCTGTTCACTTTATCCCTCATTTTACACTAGATGATATGTAAATGGATAGAGCAGTTTTAAATAACGGTCAGTATACTTTCAAGAGTCTGTGTTTTCATTATCAAAAAAGAGTACCGCCTGGAGGCGGTACTCTCAATTTAACTCTTAGTCCTCGGATTCATTATGAAGCTGCCGCTTTTCAGATTTCTGTCTGCGGACATCTTTTCCACGGTCCGCTTCATATTTTGCCTGCTTTGACGGCGGACTGTCAGGCGGCACATCTTCTTTCACTTCATCATTCGGTGCATTCTCTTTTTTCCGGCGCTTAAGCTCTTCTTCCTCTTCCTTTGTCGTCATTCTCTTCTTATCAGCCATATTAAGTCACCCCTTTTATACTTATATTCCACAAATACAAAACTTAAAACCTGACCGGAGTAAAGCGTAACTTCAGTTTACGATTAAATACAGTGTAACCTGGGATTATCGTCCCGTGTCATATAATAACTTCTCGTAAGCCACATACCAGTCGTCTTGATTATCATCGAGATGGAGCTTCCCTTTGAAATGAAAACCGTTCTTTCTAAAGATATTCTGCATTACTTTATTCTCAAGTGACGTATCTGTATGAATGCCGGAATACCCCGCAGTCTTAATAATATTATCTGCACTTTGAAAGATTTTGGATGCGATGCCCTGTCCCTGTGAATCCGGATCAACTGCCATACGGTGCATCGCCATTGTGTCATTTCCCGGCAGCGTCCATTCAATTTCCTCATATGCTTCAGCATGATTGTTATCAATCACTACAAACCCTTTAATTTCCTGTTCTTCGTAAACAAATAGTGTGCCGTTATTGATATCTTCTAAAAATCGTTCTTCATTCGGATACCTTTCAGACCACTGTGTATTCCCTGCAGCTCTCATAATCGGTACGACCTTTTCCGTAATTTCAAGAACCTTTTTTAAATCGGATATTCCGGCCTGTCTTAATGTCATATAGTGTCTGCTCCTTCATCAATTATTCTGTAATTTGCTATTTTTTTTATCATTCGTATTGTATAATATGAGTATGTTTTATAGTAGAGGGGATTTTAAAAATGTTTAAATTCGATAAAAACACAATTCCTTATCACATCTCAAATCTAGTTTTCTATGTATTTACTACAGTCGTCATTGCGTTGATTTTTGCATACGGTTTTCTGCCGCCTATTTTAGAAGTGGCTTCCGGAGAAGGATTCTTCTCAGGTATCGGTGTAAGGGAAGTCGGCGGATTACTATTTTTCGTCATCACCGCTGCAGTACCGCTGCTTGTCATTTTCGGCGCAGTGTATCATCTATATAAACTGATTACTTTTAATAAAAACAAAGAAGCTGCTGAATAAGCACATATTGGGATGGGGTATAGAAAAGAGACGGTGGAAATCACCGTCTCTTTTTTAACCTTTATAATTGCCGATCATCTCAGTGTTCCGGAAGTCTGAATGTCTCAGTTCCGAAAGACGTGCTTCAACAAATTCTTTGGATAAACCATGTTCAACACTGTAGCGGTTTTTTGGATGCTCCGCACACTCCATTGAACATCCGCCCAAATGATATGCTTCGTTTTCTTCAGAAGCAAGAATCTGAGCATTACACTCAGGGTTTGAGCAGTTTATATATCTTTCGCAAGGTTCATTATCATAATGATCCTTACCGACAATCACGTGTTCAACCTGATTCACAGGCACAGTAAGCCTTTCATCAAATACATACATCTGCCCGTCCCACAGCTGTCCTTTTGCTACCGGGTCTTTTCCATACGTTGCGATACCGCCGTGAAGCTGTCCGACATCATCAAAGCCCTCACGTTTTAACCATCCTGAGAACTTCTCACAGCGGATACCGCCTGTGCAGTATGTCAGAACTTTTTTACCTTCAAACAGCTCACGGTTATTTCTCACCCATTCCGGTGTATCACGGAATGTTTCAACTTCCGGACGGATGGCGCCTCTGAAATGACCCACATCATATTCATATGTGTTTCTCACATCAAGCACCACAGTATCTTCACGCTGCATCTGTTCATAAAAATCAGCAGGCTCCAGATACTCACCGGTAATTTCATGAGGATTCACATCATCTTCAAGACTCAAATTCACCAGCTCCGGACGCGGACGCACATGCATTTTTTTGAATGCGTGATGTTCTGATTCGTCTTCTTTAAATACAATACCTTTAAATAATGGATGCTTCTCCATATACTGCCTATACTTTTCAGTATTTTCTACAGTTCCGGATACTGTTCCATTGACCCCTTCATTCGCAATCAGTATACGGCCTTTAAGGTCCATATCTTTACAAATGCGTAAATGCTCTTTACTCAAACCTTCAGGGTCAGAAATGTCTGTGTAAAAATAATAAAGTAAAATTCGATATTCCATTGTCAATTCCACCTATCAATTATATTTGCAGGATATACCTGAATCAGTGTTTTAGCCCGTCATCATAGGCTTTTAAATTCTCATGCTCATGTTTTTGCTCATGTTTCAGTCGAATTTAATTTTTCTGATACACTTCCCATAAGCTGACTAAACTTATTTGAAGCATCCTGTTTCATTGTTTTGGTCATACTGGCATAGATATCCATTGTCGTGCTTAATGAAGCATGTCCCAGACGTTCTTGTATTTCTTTGATGTGTACACCGGCTTCAATGAGTAATGAAGTATGAGTATGTCTGAACGAATGTGACGACAATTCCTTCTCTATACTAGTCTGCCCCAATAACCTTTTCATTCTATCATTTATCAATGTGACTGTTAAGGGGTATCCCTCATTACTGGCAAAAATAAAATTGAAATCATTATATAGAATATGATTTTCTTTCTTAATTTGAACCTGCTCATTTTTGTGCTGTTTCAATAGTTCAACAACAAATGGATCAATGCTAATGGTCCGAATAGATTTCTGTGTTTTCGGTGTAGTGATATCAAATTTCTTGCGGTTATTCTTAATATTGTGGAGTGTCTTCCTCACTTTAATAGATTTTTCCTTGAAGTTAATATCCTTCCACTGTAAAGCCCTCAATTCTCCCACACGTAAGCCTGTGTATGCGATTGTAGTAAATAAAGCAAAATCATTTAACATACCATTATTTTTAGCGACCGTTAAAAATTCTTCCAGTTCTGCTTTCTCCATATAGTTATATGACATATCTTCATTTTCAATATCTTCAACTGTTTGCCGTTCTTTAGGTAGTTTCACACCGTCACATGGTGAATGATTAATTAATTTCATTTCTTCCTGGGCATACTGGAAAAGCATTCTTGAAGAAGTGTGGATAATCTTAACGTGATTTCGACTATAGATTTTAGACAAGTCATTGATAAACTTCTGATAATTTTCTTTCGTGACCTGTTGAAGTATTTTGTCATCAAAATTATCAATTAATTTCTTTATAGCCTGCCTTCTCATTTTCACAGTGCTTTCTTTTGCATCCACACTGTAAGCATCTAACCAAGCTTCGGACACAGTTTTTAAATTGATCTTACTCGGTGCAACATACTGACCACCGTGAAATTGTCTTTCTACAATTGCAGCTGCAAGCTGTGCATCTTTCTTCTTAATGAATCCACTTTTGGTTTTCTGCTTATCTTTGCCTGTCACAGGGTCTTTGCCGACATACACACGATACGACCACTTACTGCCACGTTTATAGATATTTGCCATTTAATCACCCTTTATAAAAGTACGATCTAACAATGAGATTAAAAGTTCTTTGTCATCCTTATCTAACTCATTCCTTTTATACATTACATTTTCAGTTTTCGATAATATTTCATAAATATCAAGATAATTATACTTTGAATAATCAACGACCCCACCACTACCAACGGCTTTTGTAAATTCTATGTTACCTTTGCTATCACTTGCAGTCATGTATCCTTGTTTCTCATTTTCATGTTGACTAGGCGGGAACATATCTGCAAAAGAAGATATCGGAACACTACCGTCATCGTCCGTATAACCTGCTTCAGTCATTAATTCTACATATGATATATCTAAAGCTTTTGAAAACTTTCTGAGCGTATCAGGCTTCGGAATTCCTTTTTTGCCATTTTCTAAATTAGATATATAAGGTTGAGATACGCCTAACACTGTTCTTAATTCTTCTATAGTCATTTTCTTTTCTTTTCTTTTCTTCCTTAAAAACGCACCAAATTCTTTAGCTTCCATAATCACACCACCAAGTTTATTTATATAACTATTTTATCATCAATATAACTTTTTTGGTATTTATACTTGTTTTTTATTTAACCATGTGGTTTAATATATCCATAAGGTTATATAACATAATAGTTATAAAGGGGGTGAGAATGTGAATACAATAAAGAAAAAAAGGTCTAAAAAAGGATTGACCCAATATCAATTAGCTGTACTTATGGGTTTGAGTACTGCCACGATTTCATATTACGAACGTGGAGTTAAGCGACCATCTTTACACAATGCTTTCAAGCTTGCCAGAGTATTAGATACATCTATTGAAGATATATTTCCTTTAGATGCGGTAATTCATGAAAAGGAGGCCAACTAACAATGTTCCAATTACAAGTAGATGAAAACACAGCTAGAAAGATGATGCAGGATTCAATTGACAAACGTGTGGAAGAACTGGCGCAGGAAAAATTCTTTATGACGTACAAGGAATTATCTGAGTATCTGAATATCAGTAAACCTGTGATTGAAGATCGTTTAATTAAGAACGGACTCCCCTTTTACAAAGCAGGTTCCAAATATTTATTCCGAAAATCAGAAGTAAATAACTTTCTTGACCAAATGACAGCGCAGATGTCCGCAACGAACAATGATTTAAAATTCTTTGAAGGTTTGAAGGAGGATAACTAAATGGAAAATGGATATGAAGAAGGTAAGTACCAGGCTGAACATGATTTTAAAGAGTTACTGGATGAAATAATGATTAATGAAGCAAATAACCATGAAGTAGTGAGTGTGCTTGCATATGTCAAAAACGCATATGAATGAGCGCATAAAAAAAGTCCCCTGTAACAGCAGAGGACAAAAAGCGAATAGGAAAATTAATACTTCTTATTATACCTTCCAAAACACAAAAATACAACATAAAAATGAGGTGGTGGATACATGACAGTAACAACGAATAAAGTCTCACCGGTTGATTTTGAAAATATACCGGATGAATTGAAAGAAATTAATGCCTGGGTCTTGTGGAAATTAGAACCTGTGCCTGATAAAGAAACTGGAGAAATTAAATATTACACGAAAGTACCTATACAGCCCACAAGTAAAAATGCTTCGGTAAGTAATCCATCCACATGGAGTACATTCTCTTCCGTTGAGAGAGCATATAACAACAATGTGGGCGATGGTATAGGCCTAGTGTTGAATGAGAGTCATGACGTGTTTGTACTTGATATAGACGACACTTCAGAGCATGAGTATCATGACCAGTTCAAACAAGGTACGTACTGTGAGTATAGCCCCAGTGGTAATGGGATTCATGTGTATTTCAAGGGTAAGAAACCGAAGACTCACAGTAAACATAATCAAGCCAAAGACCTGGAGTTATTCTCTAAAATTGGTTTTGTGACAGTCACGGGGCATCAGACGAATGATATTGACTATGTGGCTGAAATGGACTCGCATATTGATAATTTAATTGAGAAGGAATTTAAAGAGGATGTTCCCACACATGAGGAGTCTGATATAACAGAACGTTCTCCTAGCCTATCGGATGATGAAATAATTACATTATTCAGGAAAGCTAAGAACAGCGATAAATTTTCGCAGTTATTTGATGAAGGTGACACCTCTAATTATAACGGTAATGAATCAGGTGCAGACCAAGCACTAGCGAATATAATTGCTTTTTATACGCAAGATCCTGCACAGATTGAAAGAATCATGCGCATGTCCGCCCTAGTCCGTGATAAGTGGGATAGAAAGGAAAAGTATCCCTATATACAGCGTACTATTGATGAAGCTATAGGCAGCCTTAAAGAGGTGTATAAAGGTTCATCTGCTTCAGAATATAACTTTGAGATTTTGAACGGAGATAAGCCACAAACTATGAGTGAGTTAAGACGATCTTTGATTCAACGCAGAAGTTTGGAAATTGAAAAATTAATAGAGCAATGGGAACTTGAAGGTAAGAATGGTTATAAACCATACAAGCTCACACCTTCACACTGTGCGATGTTCCTGCCTGAATACGTACACTTTGCACTATTTGACATGGAGGAGAACACCAGGTTAGCCATGTATTTACCGGAAGACGGTGTGTACACCCGAAACCGTACTTTAATTAATAGAGTGGTTTCATGGATAGAACCGACACTTTCTGAAAATCAAACACATACGGTTATATTCTACCTAACGAATAGAGCTGAGGTTATAGAGCCTACAAACTCCAAATACTTGATACCTGTGAATAATGGCGTATTCAATTTAAAAACAAAAGAACTCGAACCTTTCACACCTGACTATGTTTTCACTTCAAAGATCAGTACTAATTACATTGAGAAACCCGAGAATCCACTAATTGATGGCTGGGATGTTGAACAGTTTCTCAATTCAATCGCTTGTGGTAATAGCGGGGTCATCAAATTATTATGGCAAGTGATATCTGATTCCTTGAACGGTAACTATACCCGTAAAAAAGCAATCTTCTTAGTTGGTGAAGGTAATAACGGTAAAGGGTCTTATCAGGATCTTATCACTCACCTAATAGGTGGTTCTAATATCGCAAACCTTAAAATGAATCAATTTGAAAAAAGATTTATGCTCGGTGGATTAGAAGGTAAAACGGCAGTCATTGGTGACGATAATCCGAATGATGTGTATTTAGAAGATTCATCGAACTTCAACAGCATTGTGACAGGGGACCGTGTGCTTGTGGAGTTAAAAAATAAGCAGCCATATTCCGCAAGATTCCATACAACCATAATTCAGTCAACAAATGGCATGCCTCGTTTCAGAAATCAGACCAATGGGACTTATAGAAGATTAATCATTGTTCCTTTTAAAGCAAATTTCAATGGATCAGTGGAAAACACCAAAATTAAGGAAGAATATATTAAAGATAAGCGTGTACTTGAATACGTACTATATAAGGCTATCAATATGGAATTTGATAGGTTTCATGAACCTCATGCTTCAATAGTAGCCATAAGAGAATTCAAAAAAGACAATGATCCAATCTATGAGTTTAAAGAACAAGAGTTTGATATGTGGAATTTAGATGCTATTCCCAAAAATGTGGTCTATAAAATGTATATGTTTTTCTGTGAAAACAATGGCTATAAAAGTATATCCGTTCGTAAATTCCACAATGGTTTGAAAAGACATCTCAATTCTAACTGGGATACGACAAGTACTAAGAGATTTACTGCAGATGAAATTAACAGGTTTAAGGATTTAAACCATACAGGCTATGAAAAAATATATTATGAATTACCAGAAGAAAATGAAACAACAAGAGTTTATAGTAAAAACTTATTGTAACTGAAATGGTCTTGTAACTAAATTTGTAACTGAAAAAAATCACTCCAGTTACGGCGGGGCTGTTACTCCCCCATAGGATTGACCACAGTTGTAACTGAGTAACTGGAATATGTCCTATTGAAATATAAATAAGAAATTGTTCTATAGGGTGTTAAATAAAGTAATAGTGATTCTTCCAGTTACAGTTACAGAAACGCTACACACCTTGTGGGCCAATGGTTTTGACTGTAACTGAAAAATATCGTTTCAGTTACAAGATATCTTAAGAGGTAATATTACACAAAGGAGAATAAATCATGACTTTCATTCAATGGCTGTCACAATTTGAAGAATTGGACGAACCTATAGGAGATTTAGCGGATGATTTTAGAAGATGTTCCGATTTTCACGGTTTGAAAGAAAAAACGGATATCGAATTCTATTTAAAAAGAAAAGGTGCTTGTGTGGATGCTATGAGAACATTTAACGAAGCCTGGAATTTATATAAAAAGGAGATTATAAAATGAATAAAAGAGTATTTAACAATCGAGCGTTTGAACTGGTAAGAAATGTTGTTGTCATGAGTGAAGTATTAGTTGAGGATGAAACGCATTCTTTCACTCTAAGTGAGGACCCATTCAATATGAAGTTCATTGTGGGGGCGGGTCAATTATTCGCTGCTATGGAAGTGTATGCGACTCAGGGCGTGCAGAAAGCCTATAACATCGCCGGAGTGGAGCATTTAGAGCGATTGCTGTATCCAATGGATAGAGATTATACACAAGAACAGCATACGGAGTTTTTCATTAGTCAACTGAAGAGGACTACTTCCTACATTTACTTGAAGAATATCTAACTAAAGATGTCTTCTCTGTTCCTGCAGATGAGATGGAACTTATGAGTAGTTCGAAGGCTGATTTGGTCGGTCATATTGAACAATTGTACTTATACGCTTTACCCCTTAATAATCCGGATGAAAAATTAGTCGATATATTACGAGATATCACAATAATTATGAATATAGAAGAAGTATCTATATCAGATTTTGAATCACTTAAAACTAAATTGGAGGAACTATAAAATGAATAAAACTGAACTGAATCAAATGACGGAGAAATTATCGAATATACAAAATACTTTGGAGATGCAAAATCATTTATTTGAATTTGTTCCTTCGGTGGGAGGAATGGAAAAAGATGAATTGTTACTCGCTTATCATAAACTGTACTGTGCAACAGATACGATTTATGAAATGAATCAGAAGACTAATAATGTACTGGAATCTTTAATTAATACCTTGCTAAAGGCTGAGGAGGAATTGGAAGATGATTAAAACAATATTACCGGAACTGATATTTCTCACTGCAGGTTTACTAATCATTATAGCCATGTGGTCGCTTATGGGGAGGCCGTATGCGGCTATCTTTGCAGGTGGGTTCCTGCTTGTGACATCACTGTATTTATCCAGTGTGATGTATTCTGAGTATTAAAAAAAGCCGATACATTAAGTATCGACCGACTCATTTCAACTTGTGGGAGGTCTAAGCCGTGAACACCACAGAATATACAACAGGAAGGAGGTTAATGTTATGTACGGCGATTTAGATCATACCGATGAGTTTATAAGCTCACACCATACGAGCAGGCGGCACTGATTGAATGGTGTGAACAATTGGAGAAGGTAAGGACCATACACAAAAGTGAGAATTCTTATACGATTAAGCATTACTTTGAGTATTCAGGCAAAGGTTTCTATGTGACAAACGGTGCAATGAAAGAGGCGTTAGTGCTTTCCGGCTTCGAGATACTTGACCGGAGGCAACAGAATTATCAAGTCAATGTTTCAAAACGATGTGTCAATAAACTGTTTAAAGAAATGTGCATGGTTCATTAATTCATATCTCTACTATTATAACATGGCAGGGGTTGAATTGATGAAAGAAATTGATGAAGTTTTGACGGATTATGAGGTAATGACTCACTTCAATAGGTACTTTCAAGAATGGCGGATGAATGAGCTGCAAGATGATTTACAGGATTTATATTATCAATCTATCGGCAAAACAGATTACGACGGTGTGTACGGCATATCCATGGCAGCGACATCGGTTGAGAACATCGTTGAACGGACATGCGCTGTTAAAAGTCTTATAGCGATGCAAGATGAGAAGGATCGTATGTATAACTCCATGCTCAATGCATATTTAGAATCGTTACCTGAAGCATCTGTTCGTGTGGTGAATCGTTATTTCTATCAACAGTTTCATCACGGCATCACACTTCAACATCCAGTTATGGATGCGCTGAAAGATAATTTATATATTGCCAGTCAAGATGCCCGAGCAGACCGTAATCAGAAACGTAACTTTGAGCGTTATCAGCAGGCAGTGAAAAAGGCAGCTGCGATTAAGACAAAACCAAAACGGGACAAAATTAAATTAATATGGAAGGAATTTTAATTTGAAATTTAATCAAGTATATCAAGAGCAAGTGCTTTCAAAAGTGAAAGGTAAGAAAGAATATAAAAAACAGTACGGTATGTTAAATGATAAGTATCAATCATTAAATCACTCTTTATCTGAATCCAATGATTATATTGAGAGGCAGAACATCGAAACTTTAATTAAAGAAGTTGTGTCTGAAATAGAAGTACTCCGTGAAGTATACGGTACAGACCCGGACTTTAGTATCAATCGATCAAATGTGGACACACTTGTCGGATTGTATCAAACAGAAGTCAAACCGATTCACGAGGCTGTAAATCAAGAATATGTCAAACTCATTGCGATGTTGGATGAAGTTGCCAACCAATATGATAAGGTGCTAGGACATCAGTATCAAGCAGTAGTGTTGCGTTCTAGATTGACTGCCAGTAAGAATCTGATATCCAACCCGGATAATGCCCGTCTACCGGATAATATGACTACTGTACCCGCTAACTATATTACTCCTGGAACGATGGAGAACACTAAGAACTCTGAAGCCATATTGAAAGTATTAAAGGCTAAATTGAATTATACAGAATATCATTTCAAAGGAGAGAAATAAATTATGAACATACCAACATTTAAAAGACAGGAAGAAATAGCAACACCAGTATTTGATTTAAAAGGCATCGAGTCACGTTTAACACAGGCATTGACTGTAGAGTTGAAGGCTAAGCAGCAGGAATATATGACAGCTGTGAGAAAGAAACATCAGAAGTATATAGGTTACAGTATAAACCTCAGTAACTTTAATGAGGCCAAAGAAAATTATCCAAGTGATCCAAGAGTGATGCGTGATATTAAAGACGGTTATGAAACAGCTGTTCAAAGTTATGAGAAATCAAAGCAAGATGAGTCGAACATTGAACAACAAATCATGACAGCAATTGAAACACAATCATTAGGTGATGATGAGAAAGCGTATATTAAGCAGCAGAGAGACGTCTTGAATAGAATGGACAAAGACACTGCAAAACGTTTGAAGGCTTGCGTTGACGAGATAAAGGGCATCCTCGAAGGTGAATATAACGAACTAAAAGCAGGCATTGAAATATTGAATCGACTGGAACAGTACGATAAAAACATCCACCGTTTTGGTAGATTGAAGTCAGAACCACCAATGACACATATCCCAAAAATGACAACGGAGACTGATCAGCTGATGGCAGACTTCCGAAAGTATTTGAAATAAAGCCCCCCATAATTTTTCAACGTGTTGTTTGGAAAGAGAATTAACCGACGCTCCCCCCTTGTTGGCGTGATTCTCTAGAAAAAAGCTGAAATTCACAAAATATTACAGAAAGGAGGGCATCTATGGGAAAAGACCGATTATTAGTAGACAATGTAAAAGGGAATCTCACTCAAGATGAAATTGATGCCCGTAAATCAGCTGAGAAGCGTATGTATGATTTAGAGCCGATTGATATTACACCCCCTGAACATTTAGATGACATTGCTCAAACGGAGTACAAACGTATTGTGCCACTGTTACGAGAATTGCCGATTGCGGCACTGGACTATTCTATGGTGTGCGCATATTGTCAATTTTATTCCAACTGGCTGCAGGCTTCAGAACAAATGAAATCTGAATCACTTACGATTACTACAGCGCATGGCGTACGTTCCAACCCGCTCATTATAATACAGCGGGATGCACATCGTTCCATGCAAAGCATCGCGAGCAAGTTAGGTATGACAATAGACAGTCGGTTGAAGATTATGACACCGAAACAGTCAGAACAGAAATCAGATCCATTCAAGAGCTTCTTTGAATAACAATTGAGGTGATTATGTGGGAATGACTTACCGGGAATATTTAAGAAAAGGGATTGAATCTGAAGTGATTAGACGTTGTCATGGATTGTCGTCTGAACATATAGAAGTAGACCCATATATTGAGAACTGTTTTAAACAAATATCGGTGGCAAAGAAATATTGCCAAACTCGAATGGATTTTGAAAAAAGAATTAATGAGATTATTCTAAAAATAAATGAATATAGAAGGGGTGTTTCATAATGGTGAAAGCAGCAGGTTACGGTATCATTTACGGTGCCCCGGATGCAGAAGGTAAAATTTTTGACAGTGGTTGTTTTGATGATGCGGATATGAGGGACACACGGTTTTTAGTGGAAAAGGTTGACCCGATATCGAATGTTGCATTCGGTACTGCCAAACTCATGTTAGATGAAAAAGGGATAAAGTATATTACGGATTTACCACAGACATTGACTGGAGGTCGTGATGTAGCTGAAAGTATTCGAAATGGTAACTTCATGGGGGTAGATGTGCACGCCAATATTCAGACACGTATAGTTGATGGTGTGAAGCATGTGACGAAAGTTGAAAGGCTTCTGGGATTCCGGTTTAATTCAAACTCTAATGGCACATATAGTAGCGCTTATTTGATTGATGATGATAACCTCACAGTGGAAGAACTGCATGAGCGAAAGCGTAAGTTAAAATTAGAACTAGAGTTATTGGGATAATAGGTTTTAAAATGATACAATAGTTATGTACTTTAGACATGTACAAAGATGGTTTTCCATTAAAACACTCAGTCAATTTGGCTGAGTGTTTTTAATTTGATAAACAACATATGCTGGTAATATTTAGTGGTGAAATTTTATTGATTTTTTATTCAAAATTAAGATTGATATGAAAGATGTGTATTGAAATGGTAGTTCAAGATAATCCGACCTCACATAATAGCCTGTATGAAGTGTTTAACATCAATTTAATGGTATAAACTATTGATGAGTTAAATGCTCTGTACGGGCTTTATTTGACGTTGTGTGGGACTATTAGTAATGATGCCATAAATATAGATGGTTCGGTAGTACCGACGGCACAAACACGAGTGAAGATGTGATAGCTGAAATTGTCGAGAGGGCGAAGGAAAGACAAAAGGAATCAATAGAAATTGCAAACATGAAAAATCCTAAACACAAAAGAAATAATGTGTTAGGTTCTGCCGGTCCAAACCCATTAAAGCCCACCAACACCAACCAAGAAATCGGAAAACTAGCAGGTGTTTGCACACTTGCGTGAGAGGTTATACAATATGCGACATCGCACAATTTAGGCATGGATTGGAACACATCAAATAGATTTATGAAAGTTGCTGATGAACTACCGAATTCTGATACGTACCACAATTTAGGCATGCAAGTATAACCTCGCACACACGTGCGTGATGAAACATTTCAATCCACGCACCCTCGCGGGGTGCGACTCTGTATAACCTCGCACACGCGTGCGTGATGAAACGTAGTATGTGTATTTCATATTGCTCATCCCCTATGTATAACCTCGCACACGCGTGCGTGATGAAACGGTTATCATGGGTTTACTCATCCGATTGAAGTAATGTATAACCTCGCACACGCGTGCGTGATGAAACTCGATGAAAACTTAAATCGTTCTACGTCGAACAATATCGGTTTGGAGGCTTTGTATCAAATCGCAACTTTACCCGAACCTGAACGCACTAAAAAATACGTTACAGAAAAAGACGAAACGAAGGTATTACTTTTGATTCTACTCTATAAAGAAAATATAATAGTTATTAATAAATATTTAGAGAAGAGTGATTATGTTGTCAATTTATGACTTTGAAGTAACAAAGGAAAATGGTGAATCATACAGTTTAAATCAATACGAAGGCAGACTGATGATTATAGTGAACACAGCTACTAAGTGTGGTTTGAGTGGTCAATTTGAAGAACTCGAAATGCTATATCAGAAGTATAAAGAGGATGGTTTAATTATATTAGGTTTTCCTTCCAATCAGTTTAAACAGGAGTTAGGTAGTGCAGAAGAGTCTGCAGAATCTTGCCGGCTAACGTATGGAGTTACTTTCCCTATGCATCAGTTAACTGTAATTAATGGTAAGGATGCTGCCCCACTCTTTAAATATCTCAAAGAACACGCACCAGGTACTATGGGGAATTCTATAAAATGGAACTTCACTAAATTTCTAGTTAGCCCTGATGGTGAAGGAGTGAAGCGTTTTGCTCCAAAAACAAGTCCCAAAGACATGGTTACAAGTATAGAAGAGTTATTAAAAAGATAAGTAGTAGACATCCCTTCAATTTTAAATTGAGGAGTTTTTTTGTGCAAAAAAACCACCTTCCCTTTGGAAAAGTGGCGGAAGGATAGTTAGATAATGAACAGTCGAAAGAAAAATTTTAAAGGGTTCTATTTCTAACTATATTATATCATTATGAACCTTTATTTTATACTTAATTACTTAGGTTTTATTAATGAATATTATTTTTAATGATTTAAATTTTATGCTTACTTTCTCTCGTCAGAGGGTTTCTCAAATTTAAATTCTTGAAGTTTTTCATTTGCGTATAACGCAGACCTTAAATACTCACGAAAATAATTTTCTCTTCGAGACTCTAAATACTTTAGATAATCTTTTTCATTATTGAAGTCTGATTGCTGTTTCGAGTGAGGCATGGTTTGAACATACGCTGCAGCAAAAGAAGCTGGGTCAAATTGAAGGGCATTAGACATACTTATCATCTCCTATAACAACAGTAACATAGTTAGGAAGGTATATGTAATTTATCCTTCGATGATGAATTCTCTTAATTATTGAGACCGGTGAAATGAGTGACAGAATTAAATAAATATGATATAATATATAAGGTTATAATATACACAAGTGATTAAAGACCACTCAGCCACTTCCTAACAAGGATGTTGCGACTGTGATAATATAAATACACTAGAAACTCAGTGTATAGTCTGACAGAGCCCGAATATCTGTCCATAACTTGAATTAAGTTAGATATCCTAATATGAGATATTCATATTCGAGTTTTATATATGCGCCCGTAGAAGGGTACGTCGAGACACATACTAGTTAATGTGTCTTTTTTATTTCTAAAATTTGAGTAGACCCTTTAATTAGGTTAATACTAGTTTACATGTTACACTTACATATACAGTTCACCAAAGACTGAAGTTAGACTCCTTATCTGTGCGGTAAGGACTTTCATATAAGACCAGCCACTTGGGTTGGTCTTTTTTTAATTATAGATGCTTTCTGCCAATAAAAACCGGCCTTGGTGAGCGTCTTTTTGGATAATTTAGTTTAGGAGATGAAAAAAATGGAAGATAGAAGTAAACTTACTTTAAATACTTATTTAACAGTCGACTTCACTTATGCGGAAAAGGTACCGTTCGAGGATCGTGATATTGCTACATTCATAAATGATTTAGCAAAAGATACGAAATTTATAAAGGATTATAGAGGGGTATGGCATAATAAAGATTGTATCTTAAGATTTAGACGTAAGGAAGTATCAGAAGAACTAGATAAACGTTATGGTAGTCCTTTATATGATGAGTTAACACAATAATTTATAAAATAGGCCTTTAAATTCTTCCTTATAAATAATCGTTGTTTTACTTACTTTCTTATATATAAGGAATGGCATACAGCTTGAATCTATGATTAAACATGCTAGGTCAGGAGATAAAATATATATTACGAAAAATAGACCGCCTGGCACGTTCTATCATGGATTTAAACAAGATTGTCAGTACATTGAATGAGAAGGGTGTATCTGTGTGTTTTATACAGGATAACTTAACCTTTGAAGCAGGTAACAATTCACCAATGAATGCACTGATTTTTAACATGCTGGGAAGCTTTGCACAGTTTGAGCGTGATCTAATCATACAGCGGGCTTCTGAAGTGCGTGAGCGTGTTAAGAAGCAAGGGAAAACACCTAGGTAGACCATCACAGCCTAAAGAGAAAATAAGCCGAGCAGTAAGCTTATTTAACGATAGAGAGAACAATAGTTTAAGTGTTAATGATATTGTAGACATGACTGCTGTGCCGAGAGCTACACTGTATAGAGAGATTAAGAAAGTGTAGTATGGAATATATAATTTGTGACGCCTAATAAATGCTGATTTATCAATGTTTTTTGTTAAATATTAAGTTGTTTTTAATGTAAAAAAGTCTTAAAAATGTGACCAAAAGAGTACAATAAGTGATGGAAATACCATAAAATCAGAAAAAAAATAGTAAATGCTGTGTTTTTAGTTTAATATAAGGGTATTAGAAATATGGAGGAGGAGAGCTCTAATGATTAAAAATGAGCACTTTTTTAATAATATTGATGATTTGATTGGATATATGAAATCTAGGTATCAGTATATATCTCCGTTAAAACTTCAAAAGGGATTATACTTCCTATTTGCATACTATACCCAATTGTATGGGCAAAAGTTACAAATGGCTAGTGGACTGTCAGAACAAGATTTCAGTGATTATCCTAAGTATTTATTCGGTGAAGATTTCGAAGCATGGAGATATGGTCCTGTAATAAGAGATGTGTACTTTAAGAATAGAAACGGAGAGTACACCGATGATTTTAACGAGGATATATTTGAGGGAGATACAGGCAGAGAAATTCAATTATTTATTGATGATATATTAGATGACCTTATGAGAACAAGCGATTTTAACTTGGTTGATAGGAGTCACGAAGATGAATCGTGGATTACCGCATATCATTCAGGCGGAGGAACAGGTACTATACCAAAGGAAGATATAGTGAAGGATTATTCAAAGAATAGTTAATATGTCTAGATTAGATAGGAAAAATAACTTATTCAAATCAAATCGATTTGATCAAAAACGACTAATCCCAGAAGAAGAACATAAACCTATACGTATAGACGCAGAATCCCTTTATTCTAAGCACATTCCTGAAGCAGAATTTACAAATTTCTTAAACAAAAGTAATAAATCTGATTTTGAAAAAGGGATGGTAGACTTTACTAATAATCCTGATAGAATTTTTGAATATACTAATGGTGATGAATCTGATGACTTAGAAGAAGAATTACAAGAAATATTAAAAATATGTTATCCCGATAAAAGTCCAGATGATTTTGAGTTTATTATGAAAACAAGATGGAGATCATTGCTTGATGATCCTAGTGCCTTTAGATTGTATTTCGCTTTGAATCTTGAAGGGGATTGCTACAATTTAATATTAGTAGATCCTTTGCATTTATGTATACCAAGTGCTATTCAAAGACGTGAAAAAACGTATATTAATAATAAAAGTAATAATATTTGTATCTCTGAGAGTGTTCGATATATAAAAGAATCACTTTTTATCAAAAGCAAAAATATATTAAGGGAAGTAAGTTTAGATTGACCACCTTTCAATAGGTGGTCTTTTTTTAACTTCAAGGAGATGATATTATCACATTAATCAACGAACAGGCATTAAAAAAATTGATTCGCGAAGCAGTCCGAGAAGAATTATCCCAACAGGACAATGAGCAAATTTATGCCGGTTACGCAGACGTGAAGCAGTTTATGGAAATCTCGGGGATATCAAAAAGAGATATGGAAGATAGAGTAATACCACACCCTGACTTTACGCATTGTGTAAGACGATTTGACGGTGGAACAAAAAGATACATCCACATCAGAGACGGTTTATCAGCATTGGATAACATACTAATTTCTAGGAGGATTGAGACGTCTTTAGCGATATCTCTGTAGTTTCTGGAGAAGTTAATATATTTAATTCCATCATTATAACTGGCACATAACTGGCACATGCAATAATTAAACCAGCCGATTACGGCTGGTCTTTTTATGCTCATGTTTTGCTCATGTTCTTTAGTAAAAATAGCTGTTTTAACAACTGTTAAAAATAGTAAAACATTGATTTAAAGCCATTTATAAAGTATGTGATAATGTATTTTCAGCAATATTATATTTGCAGGATATACCTGAATCAGTGTTTTAGCCCGTTATTACAGGCTTCATTTTTCCGATACGCTTTTCATAAGCTGACTAAACTTATTTGAAGCATCCTGTTTCATTGTTTTGGTCATACTGGCATAGATATGTTTATTACCGTGTAACGTCCCTATTCTATACCTGCCTCCCAATAACCTACTTATTTTATCATTTATTAATGTCATTGTTAAGGGATAAATCCTATTACTGACAAAAATAAAATGGACGTCCTTATATAGAATATGATTCTTTTAGTTTATTTCAAGCTTCACTTTATTAAGCTGCCTTAGTTATTTCATTTTGATAAACATTCAATTACCTGAAAAGCACTGATATTCTACGATGCTTACTTAGCTTTTTTAAAAACTGAAATCAGTAAGTAAACCAATAATATAATTATGAGGATAGAATATCCGATGTTGAAGGCTTCAATATCGAAGAAATTCACAAAAGATAAGAAAGTAATATTTAAGTCTTGAGCTACGTCCTCTATTCCCCTCACGTCAACTTCTATTTTATTTAAAAGCCAAAAAACTATGTATACGCCAACGAGTAACACTATCGAATTTATTAAAGCCTTTAGAAAGTTTTTCATTCTTTAACCCCTTTTAAATTTTATTTTACAAATATATGATACAACACTTTTTCATACAATTTCAGATAACACACCAGAAGTAAAATAATCAGCTGCAGCTAAGTAAATCATCCTCAACTATCTCCCACCCGCTGCAAATGAATTTCTAATCATCATATCATTATTTCCAATATAATCCAATAACAGAGTTAAGAACTAGATACCGTTAATAAAATTCCATATTTATTACTAAACTGTTTCACGCTCAGATTTTTATTGTAAAGATTCCAGAGCGGCTGGTGGATTATTATTTGCGAAATTGATAAAATTTAGTGAAGATACTGAGTAAGGACGGTAATTTATGAATAAAAATAAAGCAGTTGTTGTGTTTTCCGGCGGTCAGGACAGTACGACATGTATGTTTGACGCGCTAAACCGTTATGAAGAAGTTGAACTGATTACTTTTCAATACGGCCAGAGGCACGCAGAAGAAATCAATACAGCCAGAAAAATTGCAGATGAACATCAATTGAAACATCATGTGATGGATATGAGTCTCCTGTCACAGCTCAGTCCGAATGCACTGACCAATCACGACATGGCAATAGAAGAGACAGACTCTGTGCCAAACACTTTTGTACCGGCACGGAATATGCTGTTTTTATCTTTCGCTTCTGCACTTGCCTATCAGATTAATGCAGGCGTGATTATTACAGGTGTCTGTGAGACAGATTACAGCGGCTATCCTGACTGCAGGGATATGTTTATTAAATCGATGAATATTACCGCAAACCTCGCAATGGATAAAAACTTTGTGATTGAAACACCGTTGATGTGGCTTGATAAAAAAGAGACATGGGCACTGGCCGACTCTCTTGGAAAACTGGATTATATCCGTCATAATACACTGACGTGTTACGAAGGGGTTATTGGTGACGGCTGTGGTGAGTGTCCTGCCTGTAAATTAAGACAAGACGGTCTCACTGAATACTTATCAGAAAAGGAGGCTGAGTAATGTTTTACCAGACGCCCGAACATAACTATCAATATGAACTGAATAAAGACTTAAACTTTTCCGCTGCACATCATATACCTGATGAACGTGCGGGGAAATGCTCCCGTATTCACGGGCATACCTACCATGTTAATATCACTGTTGCCGGAGATACACTTGATGAGCTCGGATTTTTAGTCAATTTCTCCGCTTTGAAGGGCTTAATTATGGATGCCTTCGATCACCGGCTGATTAATGATCATGAAGCATTTAAAGACATTCCGCCGACTTCTGAAACACTTTCAAAAGTCATCTATGATATGGTGGATCATTTCATACAGACTGAACAGCCGAACGACTTAAGATGTCTCCAGATTATTTTAAGAGAAACACCGACAAGCTATGTAGTATACCGCCCAAAGGAGTATCGTTGATAATGAAAATACCTGTACTCGAAATTTTCGGACCGACTTTCCAAGGGGAAGGTGCTGTTATCGGCCGTAAAACGATGTTTGTCAGAACAGCCGGCTGTGATTACAGCTGCAGCTGGTGTGATTCAGCCTTTACATGGGACGGCAGTCAGAAAGAAAACATCAAAATGATGACAGCAGATGATATTTTTTATTCACTGGACCGGACGGCGCCGGGCAACTATAATCATGTCACCATCTCTGGAGGCAACCCGGCACTCCTTAAGAATTTGTCGGAATTTGTTGAAAAGGCAAAGTCACGCAATATAAAACTCGCTGTTGAAACACAGGGCACTGTTTATCAGGACTGGCTGAAAGATATTGACGATGTCACCATCAGCCCGAAGCCGCCGAGTTCCGGCATGGATACTGATTTTAACAAGCTTGAATTGATAATGAACGAACTCAATCAAAACCATTTCAATCTGAAGGTCGTTGTATTTGACGACACGGATTTTGAATATGCGAAAACCGTACACCAGCGTTACCCCGATACAGATTTTTACCTGCAGATCGGAAACCCTTATCTGGATGGTGAGCATATAGAAAACCATACCGCAAAACTCATGGCCCGCTATGAGTGGCTGGTGGAAAAAACAATGGCGGATACCGCGATGAATAACGTTCGTGTCCTCCCGCAGCTTCACACACTCCTTTGGAGTAATAAACAAGGTGTATAAGAAAGGAATGAAAATATGAAGATAGATGCATGGCTCGATATCGCCTGCCCTTTTTGCTACATCGGATTAATCAATTTTAATAAAGGGATGGAAGGATACAACGGCAGCACACCCCTTGAAATTGAATATAGAAGTTTCCAGCTTGAAAGAACCATCGGAACCGCTCCGACAGAAACACTCATCGAACGTTTATCTGAAAAATACAATCAATCTGAAGAAGAGACAAAAAATATGGTTGATGATGTAGTGACCCGGGGCCGGGACGCTGGAATTGAAATGAATATGGACAAAGTCCTCCCGGTAAATACATTAGATGCCCACCGGCTTGTAAAGTATGCAGTCACCGAGGGAAAAACTATTGAAACACTTGAACAATTATTTAAAGCCTATTTCAGAGACGGCATCAATGTTGCAGACCACGCGGCACTGATTGACATTGCAGAAAATATTGGGCTTGATACTACAGCAGTAAAAGAAATGCTTTCAGGGAATCAGTATAAGATGGAAGTCATCAGCGACCAGAATTTAGCCCGTGATATGGGCATCCAGGGTGTACCGTTTTTAGCATTGAACATGCAGTACGCTGTCGGCGGCGCCCGGAGTCCGGAAGATTACCTGAAAGCCGTCACAGAAATACAAAACCAATAAATTTAAAACACTCTTTCAGTTACTGTCACTTTATAGTATACTGTCACAGTGCAAACGAATACGAAGAGGTTCTTAGCCCAACCCTCTATAAAAAACTAAGTCACATCAGTCATGTGCCTTGAGGCCGCATGACTTTTTTATTTATTCTAAAGGAGTGTTTTGATGAGTGATCACACTAAAGATTTAAACCTGCTCGGTGACCAGAATGTCCCCTATTCATTCGAATATAATCCGGGGATTTTGGAAACTTTCGATAATAAATATGCGGGACGGGACTATTTTGTTAAGTTCAACTGTCCTGAATTTACGACACTGTGTCCGATTACCAATCAGCCCGATTTTGCAACACTGTACATTTCCTACATACCGGATGTGAAAATGGTGGAATCAAAATCTCTTAAGCTGTATTTGTTCAGCTTTAGAAATCATGGCGGCTTCCATGAAACGAGTGTGAATATGGTGATGGATGACCTCGTAAAACTTATGGATCCGAAGTACATTGAAGTGTGGGGAAAATTCACCCCGCGCGGCGGCATCTCTATTGATCCGTATTGTAATTACGGCAGACCCGGTACAAAATTTGAACAGATGGCTGAAAACCGTATGATGAACCACGATTTATATCCGGAAAATATCGACAATAGATAAGAGAACAGGGCTTTGAATTTCTTTCGTAATATCAGGGAGGAAATTGAATGTTATTCTATTTAACTGCACTATTTTCAGGATTACTCGTACTTTCAAACATACTTGGTATTAAAATATTTATGATTGGCAGCTTCATGCTGCCTGCAGCAGTACTCGTTTATATGCTGACTTTCCTTGTGACAGATGTCATCGGTGAAGTATACGGCAAAAAGACAGCAAAACAAACAATCAGGGCCGGTTTTATTACGCAGATTATTGCATTAATTTTTATTTATCTCGCAATCGAACTCCCTCCTGCACCAGCATTCGGCATGCAGAATGAGTATGAAATGATTTTAGGCGGAAGTTTTCAGCTCATCGCAGCAAGCCTGATTTCATATGTCGTCAGTCAAAATATTGACGTCCATATCTTTCACCGCCTGAAAGAACGACACGGCCGTGAAAAGTTATGGCTTCGTAATAATGCATCGGCAGCAGTCACACAATTTGTAGACACTGCTCTCTTTATCACGATTGGATTCTGGGGCATCATGCCTTTTGAAGTGTTAATCAGCATGATTTTCATGCAGTACATCGCTAAATTCATCATTGTTCTGCTTGATACACCTATTGTTTATGTGCTGGTTTATTTCGCAAGAAAATACCAGATGAAATCAGACCGCAGCAATTCTCAGAACCTTGCATTCGACAACTGATCAATCAGCCCGCTCACAGATAGTGGACGGGCTGATTTTTTACTAATCTGAATGACGCTCTCTGCATTTTAATTCTCTCCATTAAAAATACGGTATCTGCCTCAATCACAGATACCGCACTTTACAACTATATTCTATTTCTTATCATTCACTTCAGTTTGTTCTTCTTTCTGCTCTGTTTCATAAAGGACTGTCTCTTTTTCTTCTTTTCTCCTGCGTCTGCGCTCTCTGATTTTAACAATATAAATACTGATTTCATACAATACAATCATTGGTGACACCGTAATGATATGTGTGAAGAAATCCGGCGGAGCTATCAACGCAGTAATGACAAGCAGTCCAAAGTACACATAGAGCCTGATATTTTTCATGATTGTCGAATCAAGCAGTTCAATGTAATGTAGGAATAGTACGACAATCGGAAGTTGGAATATCAAACCGAAAGGCATTGTTGTCATCAACAGAAATGACATGTACTCATCTGCTGTAACCAGTACATCAAAGTTCTGCTCACCCATCTGGATTAAGAAATAATAACTGATTGGATGAACAACAAAATATCCAAAGCTGATTCCAAGGAGGAATAAAAACATCATAAACGGAAAATATGATTTGATGAATTTCGTTTCTTTCTCAACCAGTCCGGGACTCATAAACTGCCATAAATAATAGCAGATAAACGGCAGACTCAAGCCTATTCCCATCGCTCCGGAAGTTCTTAAGTAGAAGCGGATGACCTCAAACGGCCCTCGGACAATCAACTCATGTCCCTTTGTTAAATAAGGAAACCAAAACTGGATTGTTGTGAAAATGAGGATGAAAAATGCCGCAAATACAAGAATAGATTTCACTAATACACTTCTCAGATCGTCCAGATGTTCTATCAAAGTCGCATCAGGATTCTCAGCCGTCAGCTTACGCCTTTTATTACTATTCTCATCACCGCCGCTCGTGAGTGCTTTTATTAAATTTTTACGAGGGTTTTTATCCGCCATTTCCTCACCTTCCTGTGTAAACAATAAGGCATATACGGTAAACGCATATGCCTTATTTCATGTCATCATTATTTTATTCTACATGAAATCAAACTATTCTGCATCAATAAGCGGGCCGTTATCATCCAGATACATTTCAATACCTTCTGCTGCACGGTAGGCAAATGCACCTACTGTACATGTCGGGTTGTAACCGCCGTTGTGAGGCAGGGAAGATCCGCCGATAACAAATACATTATCTTCATCCCACATTTGGCAGTAGTTGTTTAATACACTTGTCTCAGGGTCAGCACCTACAATAGTACCGCCTAAAATGTGGTCATTTAATGGTTTATAAATATCAAAATGCTCATCAAGTGTTCCACGGTTTAATGATACGGCTCCCATTTCTTCAATGATTTCCTGTATTCTGTCAGTCATAAATTCATGAGCTGCTCTATCGTGATCAGTGAAATCATAAGTCACACGCAGTAGCGGACGTCCGTAATCATCAGTATATTCAGGGTCTAATGATAAATAGTTATTTCTGTGCGGCAGTGTAATACACTGTGACGTTGCAGCTACAGAAGTGTTATATGCTTTAAGAGATTCTGTTTTAAATTCCGCACCCCAGTTTTTAACACCTTCAGGTACAGCATTTTCAGCAATCGGACGTTTACCCAGCTGCTTCATAGTGATAGAGCCGCCGTGAATAAAGTCCAGGTCGCTGTGATCAAAATGATCGCCGTTGTAATCATCAACAGATACACCAAGTGAACCGGCACCCATAGATGCATTGTATTCCCAGTCAAAGAAACCATAAACCTCAGGTGTAATATGGTGTGTATAGTTTTTACCTACTGTTCCTTCACCAGTCTCAGGGTCATATGGTGTCCCAAGATCTGAGTGCAGCAACAGTTTAGTGTTATTTGTAGTATGACTTGTGACAACAACAACATCTGCCGGCTGGAAAAATTCTTCATGAGAACGTGTATCTACGAAAGTAACACCTGTCACTTCATCGTCTTCTTTTGTAATTTCAACCACATTGGCAAATGTACGAAGTTCAAAATTATCGTGCTCTTTTGCTGCAGGTATTGTTGTTGTAATTGGTGATGCTTTCGCTCCCCACTCACAACCGAAACGTTCACAGAATCCACAGTACTGACATGCTGCAATAGTCTGTCCATCTGGATTTGTATATTCCTCTGAAAGGTTCGAAGACGGGAGTCTAAACGGATGGAGTCCAACATTTTCACATGCATCTGTAAATCTTTGAAGCAATGGTGTCATTAACATAGGCGGTGTCGGGAATGGAATGTTTCTCTCAGGTGCCAGAGGATTTTGCTCACCGCTCACCCCGGAAGTTAATTCATACTTCTCATAGTATGGTTCCATTTCATCGTACGTAATACCCCAGTCCTGAATCAAATAGTCGTCAGATATTTTATCTTCACCATATTTTTCATCAGTTTGAGATTTAATTTCAAAGTCATACGGCAGGTAACGCCATGTATCACCATTCCAGTGTACACCGCCGCCACCGACATCCGTTCCGATTAAATAAGCACCAAACTGTCGCATAGGCAGTGCTTCCTCATCCGGGTTACTTCTAAAGGTCATGGATTCTTTTGATAAATCCTGCATTAATTCCTGACCGATAACATATTTATATTCATCATGCGCTAATAAAAAGTCTTCTGTTTTTCTTTCTGCGCCACGTTCCAGTCCGATGACGTTTTTACCGGCTTTGGCAAGTTCTGCAGCAACAATACTGCCTGCCCAGCCCATGCCGACAACGACAACTTCTTTTCTATCTAATTCTGTAGCCACTTAAAATAAGCCCCCTATAATTCTCTTTTCATTCATTACTTAACTATTAATGGTCATGCTGCACATGAGATGCCATCGCCTGAGGCTCCATCTCATTAAATTCTTCTGATTCAATTTCATTGATGTAGCTCATATAAGCACCAGGGAAGCTCTTCATTTCCCAGCCTGCCATATCTTTGTTACCCCGGTATAACGGGTCTGCATAAGTTCCTGAAAGCGTCGCAAGTCGCAACTGTTCAAAGAAATAGCTTGAAGGTACGCCGACCATATCAACATCGCCGTCCTGCATTGCCTGCAGTATTTCATCCTGCTGATCATCTTCCAGCTCATGGAAAAATTCAGCATCATGATTGTCTCTAGCTTCTCTGTCTAATGCTGAAATTCCTTCTAAATAAACTTCCCGACGGTTCATCGCATACTGCGGTCCCTGATATGCTGTTGCTGTATCTGGTTTAAACGGTCCTTTTCTATATTCTTTCGAATTCAATCCGTAACCGCCCGCAAGTTCATGGTCAATAAAAAAAGCAACACCAAGTTCTGCTGCCCCGGGACCATTATCATCTGCAGGAAATATTCTTTCAACTGCTGCCTGAATCGTATCAAACTGATCTTGTACATGGAAAAACTTCAGTGCTTTAGAGTAGTCCTCTGCTGCTCCACCTGATTCCTCAGAAGCACCCTCACCTGCAGTTGATTCTTCGCCAGTCTCTACTGCCGTATCACCGTCTCCGAGTAATGACCCTAAATATGTACCGGCAACCAGTGAACCTGTCGCAACGCCTGACATTTTCAAGAAATTACGACGGGAGAAAGATTTTTCTTCTTCGTCACTATGATTTTTAATTTCATCGTTAGACAATACATTCACCTCTTAAAAAATTATTAACTTTATAGATTTTACATGATAAAATGAAAATATACAAGGAGGTTACACAAATGAATATTCCTTTTTCAAAGGTTTCTCATTATCTATTTAAGCCTAATAAGGATGTTGAGATTAAATATTTAGAAAATGATTACAGTGGTGAAATCACTGTAACAGAATTTCTAACTACTGATGCTAAAGATCATCTGGCCGGTTCTTCCGAGGATAAATATGCGGCATTTGTAAAAGATATTACTGATGAAGTACGCAACCAGATTCGTCAGCTGAATTTTTACCGCTATGTCAGTATTGCATTGCTGCTTCTCTGCATACTCATCCCAAGCCTGTTCAGCTTCTTTTTAACAGGGAACCACTGGGTAATTATCGGCGGTGTTTATTATTCTTTCTTTAGTTACTTGCTTGTAGAAGCGTACATTCAAGCCAATAGAAATTACTTTGAAGATATACTCTATAAAGAATTTCAGAATAATTATTTAAAAAATTAAGGATACAGATGCTTTCGCATCTATATCCTTTTTTATTTCCCGGGAAATTTCTTTATTTATCAGAGACAACTGCTGTCTTTGCGTATAAATCATGAAGGGCTCTTTTGTCTTCTCTTGTCACCATCATAATCATTGAAATGACTGCCAGTATACCGAAAGACAGGGGATAGACAATCAACATGAATAACTCTCTTTTCAACATTACTTTATAATTAAGCGGTGATTGATTCATTGTTAGAATATGAATCGAACACACACGTTTTCCTATTGTATAACCTTTCCATCGTAACGGAACAGCGACCATATATATAATTGTGAGACACAGCATCACTATATTGAAGATGAAATTATCACTTCGTTCTGTGACGTACGTGAATCCAAAACTAAATCCTACTATAAAACCACTCGGCACACCGATAATAATGATATCCAAAATACGTGCGGCGAGTCTCGGCAGTAATCCTCTAAACTCCAGCAAAGTTGTACCCTCCCAGTTTGTGCATCCATTTTATACTAACATATATTTTGTAATGAGAATGTAACTTGTATATATTGCCTGAAAAATATATAATTTCTTAGCTGGAAATAATTTAATAGAGGTACATTATATGAATAATAATGAAAAAAAGTATGAATATTTGTCACAGAATCCTGATGTTAAAACGAAGCCGATAATGATTTCTCTTATTATCGGTGCATTTTTTGCGATTCTAAATGAGACACTTTTAAATATCGCATTAATTACACTGATGGAAGAATTCAATATCACACTGCCGACCGTTCAATGGATGGCAACCGGATTTATGCTTGTCATGGGTATCGTCATTCCGGTTTCAGCACTTTTACTTCAATGGTTTACAACCAGGCAGTTATTTATTGGAACAATGACTGTATTTACAATCGGAACGATCATTGCAGCAAGTGCGCCGACATTCTCTATTTTATTGACAGGTCGACTTGTTCAAGCGGTAGGAACCGGGATGCTGATGCCTATTCTTTTCAACGTATTTCTCCTGATTTATCCACCTGAAGTACGCGGTAAAATCATGGGTACACTCGGTCTAGTAATTATGTTTGCACCGGCAATCGGTCCTACATTATCCGGTGTCATCGTTGAATATTTAGGATGGAGATATTTATTTATCGTTGTCATCCCTTTTACAATATTCTCAATATTGTTTGCCTATAAATATTTAGTCAACGTATCGGAAGTAACAAAACCTAAAATCGACTGGCTTTCTGTCATTCTTTCTACAGTCGGATTTGGTGCAACGATTTATGGATTCAGTTCAGTTGGTAAAAGTGATGCAGGTTTTACCAACCTGGATGTTCTGATTCCTATGGCTGCAGGACTTTTAGGTATTATTTTCTTTGTCCTAAGACAGCTTAAACTTGAAGAACCTGTGATGGATGTACGTGTATTTAAATATCCGATGTTCTCCCATGCCGTTGTAATGTTTGTCATTATCGTTATGACAATGTTCGCGTCCGAACTGATTCTGCCGTTATACATGCAGGGGGCACTGCTTCTGAGTGCTGCAACAGCCGGACTCGTACTGCTGCCGGGAAGTATCCTGAACGGTATTATGTCACCTTTCATGGGTGCTTTATTCGATAAGGTCGGTCCGAGAGTCATGATGATTCCTGCAACAATCATTCTTGCAGGAACAATGTTTGTCTTCAGCCGAATGGATTTAAGTACACCAACATGGCTGATTGTTGTTGGTTTCATACTCATCATGCTGTCCGTCTCTGCAACAATGATGCCTGCTGAGACAAATGGTTTAAACCAGCTGCCGAAACATTACTACCCACACGGTACAGCCGTGATTTCATCACTGCAGCCGCTTGCGGGTGCAATCGGTGTTTCAGTGTTTATCAGTATCCTGAATACACATCAGGCACACTACTTGAGCGGTGTATCAAACCCTGAGTCAGAGCAGGCTGTCCGTGAGTCATTTGTTGCCGGTGTTGAACTTGTGTACTTTATCATCTTCATATTCACACTCGTTGCGGTACTCCTGTCATTTATTGTTTACCGTGCACGTCCGATAGATGAAACCCCTGAATCAGATGCAGTTAATGATGCAGAACAAAATTAAAAACCAGAGCCTGTCTGAGGCTCTGGTTTTTTTAATTTTCAAGTGATAATTTAATTTCAGGTGCGTCAGTGACTACAATATCACCCGCTTCAAGTAACGCCATGTGCGTTTTAGCACCGCCATAGCTCGGATCCCCCAGCTGAAGACGCATTTTACGTTCCTGATGACTGCCGTTGTATACATCAAATGAAAGATAGCTCTCTTCAGTATCCGCAGAAATTTCATAAGTCCCCGGCTCTATATCTTCTCCCACAATATACTGACCGGGAGGAAGGGCATCAAGCGGGACTGTCCCTTCAAATGGTGTAAATGACAGCGATGTGCTGTAAATCGTAATTTCATGCCCGTCGAATAAGTATGTAATAATTTCATCTGCAGCGGATTCATCACTCTCATCATCCGATACTACTGCGTTGACAAAGTTCTGACGTTTTTCTGATTCGCTCGTGACAGAAAAATTACCGCGTCCCTCAGAGCTTGTTACTCTGTAACGGCCTTCCGGAATATCTTTTCCAACCTCATATTCGCCTTCTTCAAGTGTTGTTTCAGTGCCCTGCCCGTTCAGTAATTCATAATTAAATAATGACGCTTCAGCATCATTTTCCCCGTTTCCGCCTGAACCTGACTCTGATGTACCACCGTCTGAGAACAGCCCGTTGATTTCATCTGCAAGAGAATCAAATGGGTTGCTGCATGCTGAAAGTATAATTGAAGACAGGAATATTAACCCCAGAAACTTCACTTTACTGCCTATATTCGTTTTCATATAGTGACTCCGTTCTATTTTATTGTGTCTTTTATTATATATGTCAAAAATATGACGGTCAAATACATAAAAAGTCCGAACCCACAGGTCCGGACTAAATAATCATATTCAAGTGATACTATATTTTCACTACTGAAATTTCACCGTCTGTTACTTCAACACTGACATGACCGACAGTATCTTCTTCCAGTATTAAATCAGTCAGCTGGTCTTCGACCTTATCCTGAATGACACGTCTTAACGGTCTTGCACCGAATCGTTTATCATAACCCAGTCTCACTAATTCTTCTTTCGCATCTTCAGAAATATCAATTCGGATTGACTGCTCCTCAATTGTTTTCTGTAAATCAGCAAGCATTAAGTTTACAATTTTCATCAAGTCTGTTTCTTTTAATTCATTAAACTGAACGATGGAATCAAATCGGTTCAGGAATTCCGGTTTGAAATAATCACCGAGTGTTTCAAGTGCGGAAACAGAATCATGCTGGTCCGGCGTAAAGCCGACACTGTTCGTATTCACACCCGTACCTGCATTACTGGTCATAATAATGACAGTATCTTTAAAACTCACAGTGCGTCCGTGTGAATCTGTTAAGTGACCATCTTCCATAATTTGAAGGAAGACATTCTGTACATCCGGATGTGCTTTCTCAATCTCATCAAGGAGTATAATGCTGTACGGATTGCGTCTGACTTTTTCCGTCAGCTGTCCCGCTTCGTCGTAACCGACATAACCCGGAGCAGAACCGATAATTTTAGACACAGTGTGTTTTTCCATATACTCACTCATATCGAGTCTGATTAATGACTCTCTTGAACCGAACAATTCTTCTGCGAGTGCTTTTGTCAGCTCAGTTTTACCGACACCTGTCGGACCGACGAACAGGAATGATCCGATTGGACGGTATTTCGATTTAAGACCGGCACGACTTCTGCGGACAGCTTTTGAAACTTTTTGCACCGCTTCATCCTGACCGATGACTTTTTCGGATAATGCATCATCAAGATTCCGCATCTTCTGCTGCTCATCCGTCTGAAGTTTTGTCACCGGAATCCCTGTTTTTTCTTCAACTATCAGCTGAATATCAGAAATATCCACTTCAATCGTCTGTTCTTCACCTTTCGCTTTTTCAAGCTGTTTTGTTAACTGAATTTCTTTATATTTAAGGTGTGCAGCTTCTTCATAATCCTCTTCTTCTGCAGCAAGATCTTTTTTCTTTCTAATATCCTCAAGCTGCGCTTCAATAGCACTTGAGTCTTTTTCAGAATTGGATAAGTTCAGTCTTGAACCGACTTCATCCATTAAATCAATCGCCTTATCCGGAAGAAAACGGTCCTGAATATAACGGTCCGACAGAGTAATAAACGCCTTAACTGCTTCATCGGAGTAACATACTTCATGAAATGCTTCGTACTTATCTTTAATACCGTTTAGAATTAATTCCGCTTCTTCAAGTGAAGGTTCCTTAACAATAATCGGCTGTAGACGTCTTTCAAGGGCAGCATCTTTTTCAATCTGTCTGTACTCTTTCAGAGTCGTTGCACCTATAATCTGGACTTCTCCTCTTGCAAGTGCAGGTTTTAAAATATTTCCCGCATCCATTTGAGAACTTTCGGCAGTTCCGGCACCGACAATCTGATGGATTTCATCAATAAATAAAATCACATCTTCTCTTTCTTCAAGTTCTTTAACCAACTGCTTCATACGCTCTTCAAACTGACCGCGCATGCTGGTATTCGCAACCAGGGATGCGACATCGAGAACGTAAATTTCTTTCTCCATTAATTTGCGGGGCACAGAACCTTCTTCAATCTTTAAAGCCAGTCCTTCTGCAATAGCGGTTTTACCGACACCCGGCTCACCAATTAACACCGGATTATTCTTATTGCGTCTGTTTAATGTTTCAATGACACGCTTCACTTCTTTTTCACGGCCGATGACCGGATCAATTTTCCCGTTTCTTGCATCATGGGATATATTTTTACCCAGCTGGTTTAACAGACTGTTGTCCTGTGCTGCTTTACGGCGTGTTTTTGTTCTTGTCTGTCCATTGTTACTTTGAAACTGCTGATTTTGTGAAAAATTACTGCTGTCGAATGATGCACCGCCGAATGCATCATTGTTATTCATCATTTGGTCTTTTATATCATTAAAACATTCATTACATAAATGTACCTGAATCTTTTGATTATTCATGTTCATTGCTAAATTTACGTTTGCTTCATTCATTCCACAGTTTTGACAAATCATATGTCATCCCTCCATGTTTTGATAGTCTAACTATTATTGACTTTGACTATCTTTGACTATAACTATATTATAAGGAGTCCATTATGACTTTTCAAACTTAATGCTTACTATATTTTAAAACTTTTTCTTTTTATTTCTTAGTATACTGAAGCCATAATCCGTCGCCTTCAACCCGCTCTGCATTCTTTAAATGAAATGCCTCAGGAACTCTTGAATTATTCTCATCATTATTATCAAATAATGCAGGACGGTTCAGATGATCATCTACAACCGGCGCAAGAATGATACTGACTTCATCAATTAATTCTTCCTTGAAAAACGACCAGTTGATACTTCCGCCGCCGGAAACTGTCAATGTTTCCACATCAAACTGTTCATTTAATTTTTCTGCTACAAGCGATAAATCCAAACGTTCTTCACCGCCGAAAATATATGAAATGTTCAAGTCTCTCAAGTACTCAAGATAGGCATCAGATACCTGTTCGGTCAACACTTGAATCACATGCATTTCAGGTCTCGTACTGTATTGAATCGAATTCTTCTGCCATCCGGCTTTTCCTGATGGATCAATAGATACGACATAACGGTCGAGATTAGTATCCGCCCTGAAATCTGTACGGTCATATTTTTTGGGATTATCATTTAATTCGGGTTCATGAAAATTCGTAAACGCTTCTTCAATCGTTCTTCTTCCTAAAAGAAGTGCATTCGAGTTGAATGTCTGGTCCGTGCGGTCATACGCTTTAGATATTGCTTCTGCATCCCCTGTAGAATGATAGGGACCAGTGATATTTCCATTGATAGACATTGTCATATGAACAACAATATACGGCTTTGCCATTTAAAATTCCTCCATTATCGTTTTAAAAAAGTGATAAGAGGAAGTTCTCTTATCACTTTTTTAATTTTATTTAAAGATGTTTGTTATAGAATGGAACCAATTTGCTTAATGCTTCATCCACAGGCTCCGGCTGATCATACAAATCATAGTGTGTTGCACCTTTAACTATATGCAAATCTTTTTCAGAAGAACGTGCACGGTTGAATAAGTCAAAAGCATCACGATATGAACCGAATGCCCCTGGTACATCTCCTGCTACAATCTGGAGCGGCTGTGTTAACAAGTCTTCTGCCGGGAAGAATGCATCAAACGTATACAGTCCTGCTGAACCTGAATATCTCCATTTGTTCGGAGAATTCTCGCTGATTCCACGGTCTGTACGATAATAATCCACTGCTTCCTTAACGTCCAGTTCTTCAATCCCTGACTCTTTTAATTCTTCAGGAGAGTTCGGAATATACTGTGTTACGAAAGGCTTAGCACCGTTCGCTTCGTTGGTACGAAGTTCAGCAATCTTTTCTAAATCTCTGATTGCAGCGTCCGGCGTCACATCACTTTCTCTGCTGAAACGCCCGAAGTTCACACCAACGACAGTACCGAGTGCTTTAATCCGGCGGTCCGACATCGTCGCACTTGTTGCATAACCGCCGCCTGCACATATACCGATGGCTCCGATTCTGTCATTATCCACAATATCCAAAGTGGTTAAATAATCCACCGCTGATCTGACATCTTCTACACGGTAAAATGGATTCTCAACATATTCCGGATCCGCAAGACTTTCACCCTGATGGGAAGAATCGTACGCGAGTGTGACGAAACCTTCCTGTGCTAATTTTTCAGCATACAATCCTGCAGTCTGCTCTTTCGATCCGCTCACAGGGTGTACAGAAACAATCGCCGGAAGCTTTTCTCCGTCTTTATTGTCAGGCTTTCTTAATACACCGACAACATCTACATTATGAGATTTAAATACAACTCTTTCTTCAATGATTCCCATTAAAAATCGTCCTTTCTAAATCTACTATTATTTTATTCGTTTAATTAAACACAATTACGCTAAATACTAATCTCTTACATCCAGTCCGGTTTGTCACCGTCTGTATTCGGTTTATTCATACCGATACTTTCTCTGGAATGAAGACTTGAATCTTTTGAAAGGTCCACAGATAAGTCTGCAACACTTTTTCTTGAAACCTCTGTCCCTTTAAACGGTTCGCCTTTCGCAGTCGTTTCATATTCCACTTCATCATAATTCGTCAGCCACGCAGGTCTCAGAATTGTATAGTTTAAACTTGAAGCTTCGATAATATCAGCTGCTTCGCGGAACGGGCCGAGGTATGGACCGATATTCTCATCATTCCACTTACCAAATTTACCCGGAACTTCATCGTAAATGTGTAATGCAGTCACAAAGATTAAGCGTTCTACACCTTTTTTCTCCATCGCATTCACAATTTCCTGCGCCTGAGTCCCTAAAGTGTCACCTGTTGAACTTACAAATACAACGTCCATTCCTTCAACCGCTGCTTCTACTGCATCTTTATCCGTCGCATCTCCTTCAATAACACTGATACGGTCTGAATCATATGCAGGCAGTTTAGATTCATCTCTTAAAAAGAGTGTTAAATCAAAATCTGTTTTTTCTAAATACAGGTCAATCGCTTCTTTTGAAATCTGGCCGCTTGCACCGACTACTAAAACGTTTGTCATATTATCTCTCCTTCAAATTTCAATCACAGTATTATCATTTTTCTAAAGACTCTATGAGAAGAGAAGCCAAGTCGAAGTGACCCGGCTTCAGTTTTAAAGATTAAACATTTTCAGAGAAGAATGATTCGAGCTTAGGCAGTACCTGGCTCACATACTCTTCTTTGTCGTATAAGTCTACGTGGGACGCACCTTTTATTTCAAAGAACTCATTGTTGTCGCCCGCTGCATTTTCAACTGTTTCCACACTGAAGTAACGTGTATCTGCATCACTGCCGGCAATAGTTAAGAACGGCTGTGTTAATAATGGATCGATATATGCGTATGGTGCAAATGATCCGATTTCAGTGAAACTTCTTAATACCATCTTGTTCGGTGCATTTTTATGGCAGCCGCGGTCAGTTAAATAGTAGTCATGCCCCTGATACATTGTTGAATTTTCAGGCATAGAATCATCCAGTTCTTCCGGTACATAACCGCCCATGCCGACTTCTCCGCCGTTTGCTTCTGCTGTACGCTGGTCGGAAATCTGTTTTAAGAATCCAAGCTGATCTTCAACCGGTACCACACGGTCGATACCTTCTCTGAACAATGAACCGATATCCACCATGCTCACTGTTGCGAGAGATTTAATCCGGCGGTCCGTCTGTGCTGCTGCGACTGTGTAGCCGCCGCCTGCACATACACCAAGTGCTGCGATTCTGTCGTTATCGACAAAGTCCAGTGTCGTCAAGAAATCAACAGATGCTCTGACATCTTCTGTACGTGCATACGGATCTTCTAAATATTTTGGTTCGCCTTCACTTTCACCCTGGTGGGATGCATCGTAAACCACTGTCACGTAACCTGCTTCAGATAATTTCTCTGCATACATGCCGGCTGTCTGTTCTTTAACCCCGCCGCCCGGGTGTGCCACTGTAATGGCTGCGTATTGTTTATTCTCATCAAAATCTTTCGGAACAAAAAGGTTCGCTGCTAATTTGTTTTGTTTACTTTTAAAACTTACTGACTGACTCATTTATAATTCCTCCTAAATTAAAATTGGAATACTCCAGTCATTAATACACTCGATTCACTAAATACTCTTGAGTGTCTTAGTGACCTTGTGTATAATATAATACATGATACATACTTTATCAATTACCAGCATAGAACAAACGTGTCTTATGACACACATACTTAAAAGTGGGTATTAAATGGAGGGATTTACATGAAAGTTATGGATAGAAGACAGATAAAAACCCAGTCGGCAATCAAAACGTCATTTTTAACTCTACTCGAGAATGACGGCTTTGATGAAATTACTGTTAAAGGAATTGCCGAGGAAGCAGATATCGGAAGGAAAACATTTTATCTTCATTATATAGATAAGTTTGAACTACTCGATACAATTGTCGACAGCTACCTTTTAGAATTGAAGGAAATATGTGAGTACAAGAAAGACATTGACCTATCCAAAGGTTCCATTATCTGGTTTGAATTCTTTGAGGAGAATAAAGCCTTCTTTGCTTCTTTATTTAAAAGTACGACCACTTTTTCCTTCAGACGCAAACTATTGACGTTTATCAAGGATGATTTAGAAGCAAGAACGGGCACTGCCCTCGACGAAATGGATGAAGTCAAAAAGAAAGTCACACTTAAATTTTTAAGTATGGCTGTTGTCGGCGTTGTTGAATCATTTCTGCTTGATGAACTGGATGCAGATATGGAAGATGTCGCAGTACAGGTTGGAGAGCTTGTGTATCACAATCTTTAAAAACTGCCATAAAAAATAAGCCTCTCAATATAGAAAGGCTTATTTTTTATTCATTTTCAAAGTTAAATTCATCCAGTAAATGCCGGACTTCATCTGTTGTTTCTGTACTCATCATTTTATGACGAAGCTCACCTGCGCCTCTGAATCCTTTAACGTAAATCTTAAAGAATCTTCTGAGCGGCTTAAACGCACGGGATTCATTCTCTGTGTATTTATCAAATAAATCCAGGTGCAGTCTAAGCAGCTTTATATTTTCCTCGCTGGTGTGCTCTTTCGGTTCCTTTTCAAACGCAAATGGATTTTTAAATATACCACGGCCGATCATCACACCGTCAATACCGTACTTCTCAGCGAGTTCCAAACCTTTTTCCCGATCCGGAATATCACCGTTAATCGTCAGCATCGTTTCAGGTGCCACTTCATCACGCATCTCTTTAATCGCTGAAATAAGTTCCCAGTGTGCATCCACCTTGCTCATTTCTTTTCTTGTCCGGAGATGGATGGATAAATTCGCAATATCCTGTTTGAAAACATGTCTCAACCAGTCGCTCCATTCATCAATGTCAGTATATCCAAGTCTCGTCTTCACACTGACCGGCAGGCCGCCCGCCTTCGCTGCCTGAATAATTTCCGCCGCCCTTTCAGGCCTTAAAATCAAGCCACTGCCTTTACCTTTTGATGCCACATTCGGGACCGGGCAACCCATGTTGAGATCGATACCTTTAAAACCCATTTCAGCCATGCCGATACTCATTTCTCTGAAATGTTCCGGTTTGTCTCCCCAAATATGGGCAACCATCGGCTGTTCATCTTCCGTAAACGTCAATCGTCCTCTGACACTGTGTATACCTTCCGGGTGACAAAAACTCTCCGTGTTTGTAAACTCCGTAAAGAACACATCCGGGCGTCCTGCTTCACTGACGACATGACGGAACACAACATCAGTCACATCTTCCATCGGTGCCAATATAAAAAACGGTCGTGGTAAATCACGCCAAAAATTTTCTGCCATCTTTCCTTCAATCCTCTTATCTATAAAATCAATATTATATGAATTATTTTCACCATGATGATATTACCACATGTTGAAACCTTACACAAAACAAACTTTATACTAAAAATAAAGTTCCCTGACAGTTCTGTATCTTTACCGTACGTTTGAAGCAGCAGACCTTTGGTATTTCTGTTGTACTTAACACTCCGGAATCGAAGTTTTTATTCCACCTGTGACGTTTTACTGGTTGGAACGCTACAGATTCACTTAATTCAGACGACCTGTGGTGTTTCACTATCTGAAATGCTACAGATTCGTTAAACAGAGGTCACCTGTAGCGCTCAACGACACAGATTCACCAATTTCAGACAATCTGTACCGTTTCAACACCTGAAATGCTACAGATTCGTTAAACAGAGGTCACCTGTAGCGCTCAGCGACACAGATTCACTTAATTCACGGGACCTGTACCGTTTCACCACCCGAAACGCTACAGATTCATCAAATAGAGATCATCTGTCGCACGCCGAAAGCGTTCAGCCCCAGCCACCCATAAGTCAGAGCAAATTATCCCTGAATGACATCAAATAAAGTACCCGGCTAATGTCTGAGGATTTTCTCCATGGATTTCCCTCTGGCGAGTTCATCAACCATCTTATCCAGGTAACGGATTTCCCGCATAATTTCCTCTTCTATTTCTTCAATACGGACACCGCATATGACACCTTTGATCAGCGTACGGTTTTCATTCATCCGTGGCGCTTCCTTAAAGAACGTTTTAAAATCTGTCCCTGATTCAAGCACATGATTAAGACCCGCTTCATCATATCCGGTCAGCCAGAAGATAATTTCATCTACTTCCTCTTTTGTACGTCCCTTCCGCTCTGCCTTATTAATATAATGGGGATATACACTATTCACGCTCATTGAATAAATTTTATGTTCAGCCATTAGTATCATTCTCCTTAATATCTATCTGCTTAATCAACCTCGCCGGATTGCCGCCGACAAACACATTGTCCGGTACATCTTTAGTCACAACGGCTCCCGCACCGACCACAACATTATCTCCTATAGTCACGCCGGGATTCACAATCACACCGCCGCCCATCCAGACATTATCACCAATCATCACGGGACGACCTTTCTCAAGACCGGAATTCCTCTCATCGGGGTCAAGAGGGTGTGTCGCTGTATAAATTTGAACACCCGGTCCGAGCATACAGTTCTTACCGATACGTATTTCGCATACATCAAGGAAAGTGCAGTCATAGTTGGCAAAGAAATTTTCTCCGACAAATGTATTAAAACCATAGTCAAAGCGGATATTCGGCTCCATATGAATTTTCCCGCCGGTACTGCCAAGCAGCTGCTTCAATATATTGATACGCTTCTCTTTCTCACCGTCCAATGATTCATTGAATGCTCTCACCAGAGATTTTGTTATGACCCGGTCCTCTATCAGTTCCAGGTCTTCAGGATCATACATTTCTCCTGACAGCATCTTTTCTTTTTCAGTTTTTTCCATTCACATCACCTCTAAATCATTACTCTGTTTGATTAATCTCTCTGCATCGGAATATACTAAGTATATTATATCCCAGGAGGCTGCACATGAATATTAATGATTATTTAAAGACATCCAAAATACTGGACGGGACCTTTCCCGAACTTGAAAGTACACCGGACAGTCCATTTACTTTATTTAATAAATGGCTCAGTGACGCATTTGAATCCGGCAGCGATGAACCTGCAGTGATGGTGTTAAGTACAGTGGAGGATCACACACCTGATTCAAGGGTTGTTTTACTGAAAGCTGTGGATGATTCCAGCCTGTATTTCGAAACGGCAAAACCACGGTCGAAAGTCAGACAGCTGCACGGCAATCATAATGTCGCTGCCAATTTCTACTGGCCGCCCCTCGGCAGGCAGGTTCGTATTCAAGGAACGGCTGTATTAACAGACGATTTTTCACACGTTGCTGATAATCTGGATGCACCGGAACGGGACTTAAACGTTTATCATATCATTCCCTATCGTTTTGAATTCTACCAGGCAGTCACAGCAGGCTATAAACGGTTTGAATATGTATTAGAAGACAACAGATGGCTACAGCACACATTGTAATTACATTCCGGTAAACATTACCGGAATTTTTTATCTTTATAATATAGATAATTTTCTATATAGATGATATTCTATATTTTGGACTTAAGGAGGACATTCGTATGTATAAAGATTTATCAAAAACTTTAAAAACAATCGGCGATAAAAATCGCCTGGAAATTATTGATCTGCTGTCATGCGGTGAATTGTGTGCGTGTGACCTCTTGGAACATTTTCCCTTCTCGCAGCCAACACTCAGCCACCACATGAAGGCGCTTGTTGCAGAGGGAATTGTGACAGATAAAAAGGAAGGTACAAAAACCATCTACACATTGAACCGGCAAAAATTAGATGACACATTTCTTCTTTTGAACCAGTTAACACATAATCAGTCCCCTTGTATCTGTGATCATATTTCAGAAGGAGAATGTTCATCATGACACTGCTTGCTGTAATTATTTTTCTCGCCACGTTAACATTTGTCATCTGGCAGCCGAAAGGACTCGATATCGGAATTACTGCAATGATCGGGGCAGCGGTCTCGATACTGACAGGTGTTGTTTCATTATCAGATGTTACTGAAGTGACAGGTATTGTATGGAATGCAACATTAACCTTTGTTGCTGTCATTATCATCTCTTTAATACTTGATGAGATCGGCTTCTTTGAATGGGCGGCTAGACATATGGTTCTCGCCTCAAAGGGAAGCGGCATTAAAATGTTTGTCTACATATCATTACTTGGTGCAGTTGTTGCGGCATTTTTCGCAAATGACGGGGCAGCACTGATACTGACACCTATTGTACTGGCGATGGTACGCCAGTTAAAATTTGAAGATAAAATCATCTTCCCGTTTATTATTGCGAGCGGTTTTATTGCAGATACGACATCACTGCCGCTCATTGTCAGCAATCTGGTTAACATTGTATCCGCGGATTATTTCAATATCGGGTTTTTAGAATATTTCCTTAGAATGATTATTCCGAACCTGTTTTCGCTCACCGCGAGTATTATTGTATTGTGGCTGTATTTCAGAACATCCATCCCGAAAACATTCTATCCAGGTGACTTAAGTCCGCCTGAAGAAGCAGTAAAAGATAAACGTCTGTTTAAGTATTCCTGGGTCATTTTATCTGTTCTCTTCGCCGGTTATCTCGTAAGTGAATTCATCCAGATTCCTGTTTCCATCATTGCCGGTACCGCTGCTGTTATTTTTCTTATTTTAGCCGGGCAGTCGAGAGCTGTGAACACAACAACAGTCATCAAGGATGCTCCGTGGAATATTGTTGTCTTTTCCATAGGTATGTATCTCGTCGTCTTCGGTTTAAAAAATGCAGGTATTACACTCATCCTTGCAGACATTCTTTCAACAGTCAGTGAATACGGCATGTTCGCAGCCGTTATGGGTATGGGTTTTATCGCAGCATTTCTGTCATCCATTATGAATAATATGCCTACTGTACTTATTGACGCTATTGCAATTGACCAGTCCGGTGTCAGCGGCACCTTAAAAGACGGATTGATTTACGCCAATATTATCGGCTCCGATCTAGGTCCGAAGATTACACCCATCGGATCTTTAGCGACGTTGTTATGGCTTCACGTTCTGTCTCAAAAAGGTGTCCGGATTCCGTGGGGTGTTTACTTTAGAACCGGTATCATTATTACCATCCCTGTTCTGTTTGTCACACTCGTCGGACTGTACATTACTTTTTTATTATTTTAATCAATAAAGCACTGACTTCGTTAACGAAATCAGTGCTTCATATTATTTCTTTTTACTTGGAAATACGGTATATGACCATGAATAAATAAAATCAACCGCAAAGACTAACGCCCAAAGTATTCCGATTGAAAACGTCACATCACTGGAATACGGTGAATGTTCGGCATCCCCTGCCTCAATCCACGAAAAATCCGTCAAATACTTCCCCGCTTCAGAGAAACTGTCAGTCCCCATTGACCACAAAATACCCTGTCCCGTCAAAAATACAATCGTATGTATGATTGATGTCATTCTATATTTTCCTGCAATATACTTTGGATCTTTATTCTTCTCTATCACTGCACGGTCTTTATCTGACAGTAAATCAACACCCCGCATACCTCCGATTTTCCGCCTCATCCAGCGGTCAAGTTTCAGAAAATCAAAAATACCGAATGTCACTGCATATAATACAAATACAGTGATCACTATTTGAAAAGTTGAAATTTCTCCTGTTTCCCTGAATATAAAAAGTGCAAGGGCCACTTCCAAAATAAGCAGAAGGAGAAACAGTACAATAAATAACACGCTGACACGCGGTTTCATAAACCAGTACCGCAATATCCCGAATGCCATTAAAGACAGCACCGACAGAATTTCAAGTACGATAAATATTTCCCACTGGTAATCGAGCATCCAATTCATAAAACTGCTCCTTTTTTAAAATAAGGTTTCTGTTTAAACTCTGACTAAAACACCAGCATGCCATTCTCATCATAATTAAAATCAGGTCCCCACGCTACTTCCCAGTAATACCCGTCAGGATCTGAAAAATATGCATGGTAGCCGCCCCAGAAAACATCCTGCGGTTCTTTTACAATTTCGGCACCGGATTTTCGGGCACGGCTGATGACCGCATCCACATCCTCTTTGTTCTGAACGTTATATGCCAGCGTAATGCCGCTGAATCCCGGAGATGTAGCGGGTGGATGCTGCCGGTTGATATCTTCCGCCAGCAGTTGAAGCGGGTACAGTTCGAATTTCGTTCCCGGTGTGTTAAAGAAAATCACTTCCGGATTGTCACGGGTTTCATCTGTTTGAAAACCAAGTAAGTCTCTGTAGAAGCGGACAGACTTTTCCATATTTCTCACACCTAAACATATACATGTCACTTTATTCATTACACATTCCTCCGATATCATCAGTTATATTTTAAGTATCATGTCCATATGGGGAATGCCGTCCTCCAGATAGACTTCAGATACTGTTTCAAAGCCGAAAGATTCATAAAATGATTTCAAATATTCCTGCGCAGAGATTTTAATAGATTTCCCGGGAAATCTTTCTTTAATCTCATTAATACTCTTTTCAACAATGCCCCTGCCAAGTTTCAAGCCCCGGTACTCTTTAACAGTCAGTACCCGGCCGAAAGATGCATAATCCCCGCCTTCCATAATTCTCGCATAGGCTGCGACTTTATCTTTGTCTTTTAAAATAATATGTACTGCCGTTTCATCGGTATCGTCCACTTCCTGATATGGACAGTCCTGCTCTACTACAAATACTCTGACCCGTTCTTTGAATATATCAAACAGTTCTTTCTGTGATAATTCATCCAGTGATTTCGCAATATACTCCATATGTATTCCTCCTGTGATGTTCATTTATACCAGTATATAATACTCTCCTGTATTACTAAAATGCTTATATCAATAAAAAAGCTCTGCCGGGAGCAGAACTTTTATTCTTCTACAGTATCTTTCTTTTTAAATAACTGATTCCTGAACACTATAAATGCAATAATCAAAAGCAAATTGATGATAAACATCACTAAATAATAGACACTGACGTCACCACTGAATAAATACCAGCCGTAACGTATGGTATTAAAAAATATCAGTCCAATTAAAATATAATTAAATAACAAACATACCCCTCCGAATATATAATTTTTCTTTAAAGCACCCTTCTCCAACACTAATCCTTCAAGTCTTCCTTCTTAGGAAATTTTTTCTCCAGAAATTTGTTGAGATAAGTCTGCAGCACCATAACTATTACAAATAACATGATTAACCCGAAAAAATTATCCAGCACATCCGGTCTCGGTGCGTAAAAAATTGTCAGTATAAATATTAGAGGGATAATTAAATTTATCCATGCTTTCTTATTCTCGTTTGACATTATCATCCCTCCTGTAATACTCAATGCATATCATTTTAAATACATGTGTTTAAATTTTTCTGACGGCAGCGGACAGGACGCTGTTTTGAAAAACCTGTGCCGGTTTTCAGCTGTCACTTGATATATTTTATCTCTTAGCACTTTCGGGATAAATTTCAGGATACGGGCAGGTTTAAATAACCAGTGTATTTCTGACAATAAATCAATCACCGCATCAGAGTACAGCTGTTGATGAAGCCCCGATATAAATATCACGCTGTCGGTGTCCCGCCTGATTCTCACATTACGCGCTGTCCAGTCACTGTTAAAATCCGTGATAAATAAGTCAGGGTTTTTATTCATCCTGACAACAAAGCGGACAAACACGCTGCACATGTTACACTCACCGTCATAGATTAATACTTTCATATTCAACACCCTTTAATAATGCCTCATAATTACTTTTCCCGTTTCAAATTAACAAAAAACATATAATATTCTTCACAATTCTGCCACTGAACAGTCAAATTTTTAAAATTTATTTTTATTGTCAGCACATGATAAATGGACATATTAAATAATTATGGTAGACTATCCGTCATAGTCCATTAGTAAGGAGTGCTTTAAAATTATGAAAAAATGGTTATCTACATTATCAATAATGACATTAATATTTGTACTTGGTGCATGTAACAATGACTCAGAATCAGAAGAAGATACTCAGAATGCAGAAGCGCCGCAGGAAGAAGACGCAGCTGCTGAAAACGGCGAGGAAGCAATGGAAATGCCTGAACCTGACTTGGAAGGCATCCCTGAAGTCGTTGCAGAAGTAAACGGTGAAGAGATTACACAGGAAGATTTCACACAGACTTATGAAAGCCAGTTCCAGCAGACTGCAATGCAGCAGCAGATGATGGGCGGCGGTGAAGAAATCAATCAGGATGAACTGAAACAGCAGGTAGCTGATATGCTTGTGAATCAGGAACTGCTTGCACAGGAAGCAGAGAACCGTGACTTTACAGCAGGTGAAGATGAAGTCAATGAAATGGTTGATCAGATGCTTGAACAAAACGGCATGGAAAACCGTGACGAACTCTTTGCAGCATTAGATGAGCAGGGCCTCCCTGAAGACGAAGTGATGAATCTGCTTGAAACTCAGATTAAAGTCGACCAGCTGATTGAAGATGAATCCGGCGAAATTGAGCCGACTGATGAAGAACTTCAGGAAATGTACGACCAAATGCAGGAACAGCAGGGACAAACAGAAGGTGAAGAAGAGCCGCCTTCTTTCGAAGAACTTAAACCTCAGCTTGAGCAGCAGTTTGTAATGCAGAAGCAGGGCGAAGCAACACAGGCTCTGATTGAACAATTAAAAGAAGATGCAGATACTACAATCCATCTGTAAAAATATACCCGCGCAGCTTCTGCTGTGCGGGCTTCTTCATATATTCCTTACATAGCACACACATTTGTGTTTTCTCTGAAGAGTTTTAAATGATTCGATGTCATCTCCTGTATAATGTGCAAACACCGAGACCGGATTAACAGCGGGATTATTATGCCGCAGATGCTCTGTTTCTTTTCCTTCAAAATATAAATGATAATACGATGACATTTCTTGAAACTCCATCTTCCTGTACCAATTCTGCACCCACGCGTCATCCCGCGTCCAGGCCTCCAAATACGATAGATAATTATCCCGGGCTTTTTTTACCGCTGCTTCTAAAAGTCTCTCACCGATTCCGTTCCGCTGATAATCCGGGTGGACTGCAATATGCCAGATCATGCCGCCCCGCTCATCGTGTGCTGTACATACTGTGCCCGGCTCATTTTCATATTCAATATCAATTAAACCAACGACCTGTCCGTCAATCACGGCCACCAGTTCGATTGCCGGATGATTATACATTTCCTTTTTCTGAAGTACATTATCATAATATGCGGTATTCAAAAAAGACAGCACGCGGCACCTGACCCAGCTTTCTTCATCACTGTCCTCGTATGTACGGATGAACATATTCTTATCCCTCATTCCATAAATAATATCAATGACGATATTTAACTCTGTTAATATGAATGTTACCATAGACAGATATAAAAAACTGAATCAGGTGAAGATGAATGAAGACAGTCGACTTGGAATATTATGCAGATCAATTTTTAAAACGTCATTTCAATATCCCGCTCAGTATCCCGATTAGAATATCCGGCAGAATGACTTCGAAGCTCGGTGCATTTAAAATCCAGTATCAAGGCAGGAAGATGGTTTCTTCTGAAATTGTGATGTCTGCGAACTTTATTCACAACAATCATACAGATACAATACTTGACGTGCTGTATCATGAGTGTGTACACTATGCACTATTCTCTCTCGGCAGACCTTTCCGTGACAGTGATAAAGAGTTTATCAGCACACTAAAGTCCCTTGGTATTTCAGAAACAAAAACGTATCAGTACAAAGGGATTACACATTTATATGCGTGCTCAAGATGTAATTATCAGTTCACAAAAAATATGAAAGGCTACGAGAAGCGCTACAGATGCCGGTACTGTCAAAAACGTTTTGTATATAAAGGAACGATTCACAGCAGTCCACATCCGGAATATCATTGATAAGGAGCCGATCAGCTATGGACATAAGAATCTTAAATGAACATGATGCGATTGAATACCGGTCACTGCGGTTAAAAGCATTGAAAACAGAGCCTTCCGCTTTCGGTTCAACTTACGAGCGGGAAAGTGAATTTTCGTTGGACAAATTTAAAAAACGGCTGCGTCCCGCAGACAATAATTTTGTCGTCGGTGCTTTTAATGAGGATACGCTGATCTGTGCAGCAACATTCATTCGTATGGACGGGACAAAAGACCGTCATAAAAGCATGATTGTCGGCATGTACTGTGACGAAGAACACCGTGGAACAGGCATATCCCGTGATGTTGTAGATTTTCTACTGGATGAAACACAGAAAATTGACGGCGTGGAAATGGTTTATCTTTCTGTTGTCTCCGATAACCAGCGCGCCAAAAACTTCTATCACTCTTTCGGCTTTAAAGTATACGGCACTGAGCCGAAAGCATTATATGACGGTGACAGATATTACGATGAGGATTTGATGTATCTGGAACTGACCCCTTGACTCAAATAGATATCAGAAACATTGGATACTGAATGCCCGTCCCCTCTTTGAACAGAGGGGATTTTTTATTATCTTTCCGGTTAACATAGCTTTCACACTCAAAATCTGTTAAACTTCCAAACAGACTCAAAATTGATATATTGGAGGAATCGGATGGTTAAAGACTATATTTTTATGATTTTAGGTACATTTCTCTTCGCTGTTTCCGTGACCTTATTCGCGATGCCGAATGCCCTTGCAGAAGGCGGCATCCCCGGTGCATCACTGCTGCTTTACTACGGCTTCGGGCTTTCTCCCGCACTTATGACTTTCTTACTAAACACAGTCATTTTTATTGTAGGATACAGACATCTCCCAAAATTGATGATTATTAAATCTGTGCTTGCAATCCCTTTATTCTCATTATTTATCTACCTATTGGAAGATTACGGCACCCGTACAGGCGATCCGCTTCTTGCTGCTATATATGCCGGCCTTTTTACAGGGGCAGGCTTTGGATTCATATTCCGTTCCGGCAGTACACTCGGCGGCAGTTCAACGATTGCGAAAATGCTGAACAACCGCTTCGGCTGGGAATTGACAGGCACCAATTTCGCAATTGATACACTCATAGTCGTGACCGGTATATTTATTATCGGACCTGTAAATACGATGTATACTATTGTCGCATTATTTATTGGTAAAAAAGTGACGGATTATATACTTGAAGGTTTCGAATCAAAGAAAATCATTCATATCTTTACAGACGAAACCACTAAAGTCGAACAAATTTTAACAGAACGTCTCAGTGCGCACACCACCATCCTTGAAGGACGCGGCGGACCCAATGGTGACTACGAAAGTCTGCTTTATGTAGCTGTACCAAAACAACAGCTTTTTTACCTGAAAAAACTGGTCAGACAAGTGGACGATGATGCATTTATCGTCTCTCATACAGTCAAAGACGTCTCCGGGGGGTCATTTATGACTGCATCCCACCCGACGCAGCAGACCTTTAAAAGTAAGAAAAAAGAACGTGAGTATTATCAGAATGAAGCAAATCAGTAAGCCCTTTCATTTTCTTCTGTTACTTATTTCCATTATCGGATATAATTATATTATTAAAGTTTGAACAGGAGGATTGATTCATGTGAAAAAAGTATTGACACTGATGTTTTGCTTTGTTTTTACCGTGATTGCCGGCTGTAATGATGAACCGTCTTTGAATGAGGTCGCCTTTAATTCTCTCAATAATGATGATAAGGATTCTATCTTGGAAACTCTGGATGACGGGAAGTCGGGAGTAATCGACAGGGACAATAATCATTCCTACTTCTTTATTGAAACTTATGCAGACAGTGCGTTTGATATGCAGATAGACGAATCAATTTTTCAAATTATTATCAATGAACCGGACACGGGTGAGGATTTAAAGATACGTGTATTTGACTACAATCCCGGCCCTGAAACAGATACACTCGACATTATATTAAATGGTGAATCTACTCCTTTGGATATGCGGTACTAATGTAGAAACAGGCTCCGCTTAAGTACACACTTAAGCGGAGCCTTCTATTTAATCTCTGTTCTTTTCTCACAAATCCATCGACATTCTGACCATATCAATGACTCTGATACCATTTTCAAAAATCGGTTCATCATAATGTCTCAAAAAGAAGTTCCGGTCGATAGATGTCATTCTAAAACCACATTTTTGATATAACGCCATTTGGGATACCCCGGAATTTCCTGTTCCGATTTCTATCGTTCTAAAACCCGCGTTTCTCGCAGTCTCGACCGCGTGGAGAACCAGCGCTTTGCCGTATCCTTTACCCTGAAACGCCTCATCCACAGCAACATTTACTATTTCTGCTGTTTCCGGACGCGTTGGAATCAAAACATATACGCCGATAATCCTGCCGGATTTTTCAAGAATAAAACATTGTCCTCTCTGAGTATATTCGAGAACCAGCTTTTCAGACGGGTCCGCAAGAAGTAACAGCTTTAACGGAAGCTCTTCTCTTTCCGATAATCTAATCAATTCAATCATCCCTTCTTACTCAGGATACACCTTCTTAAATTCCTCACATATAATCATAATATCCGACGGCATGTCTCCGCCGTATTTTTCTTTCAAATGATGCTGAAGTTTTTCATGTGCCCTTTCCCAGTCTTCACGGTTTTGTCCGCTTTCAGAAAACGGCAGCTCTTTTGCTTCGTTCATCGGCACCATTGATATATTCTCTGTCTGTACGACAGACACCGGCACATGATTTTGATTCACTACAATACTGTAGCCGTATTCCTCAGGCAGCGTTTCTTTATCAAATTCATAAAATAAATATCCTGACACCGTTAATCTGCTGCTGTCAAATGATGTTTCTGCATCAAATTCATCGTCCGCAAATTGAAGTGTCCGCTCATAACGCCTGTTCTTCATTGATGTCTCTGTTTGAAATGCATTCCAAAGCTGCTCTGTATCCCTATGATATCTGCTGACTTTACTGCTCGCACCTTCAAACACTGCATCTTCAATCCCTGTAATTTCTTCTTCAACATACGTTTCAATTTCTATATCACTGACAGCTTCAACACTTTCAGCGTCTGATATTGTATCATCCTCTAATGATTCAGCTTCCTCACTTTTAATACTTTCTTCCCTATCAGCCGGGGAAATTCCTTCTTCGTATTCTCTGTCCGTCGCCTCATCCTGCTTTTCCAGATTTTCGACAATTTCATTTTGATGATCGTCTTCATCCGTCTCATCTTCATATGTTTCAAGAGATTTTTCATTTTCTATTTCTACCAGATGATCTGCAACTTCCTCAATGCCGCCGCCGTATGTTTCTTCAAATAGATCCTCATCATCTGTTTTCAGCCCGCCGGTCTCATCATGGATGCTGTCTTCATTTTCCTGATTTACTTCCGGCGTTTCAGGCAGTAGTTCATCGACTGGCTTCTCCCGTTCCCGGCTGCTTTCATCTGTATCGTCCGGAAGATTTAGTTCACTTATATTTTCATTCTCTTCTTCCGGGTAACTAAAGGTTTCATCAATATGTGCTTCATCATTCCGCTCTCCGGGGTTTTCTAAATCTTTGTAATCACTGTAGTTTTCAATTTCTATCCCACTGTAATCTTCTTCCGGATAATCATACTCACCCGGCCGTTCATCCTTGACATCCGCCTCTTTTGAAACAGTAACCGCATCCGGGTCCACCATCGTTCTTTCATCCGGATAACCGTACTCCAACCTCGAATATACCGGCTCTTTTTCTTCTGTAACACCTTTAACATGAAGAGACTCAGCTTGTTTATCAACCACTGTTTCAGCCTGACCCGGCAGCGAATCGGTATCCAGCTGCACCGTTTCCTGAAAATCATCCATGAAATATTTAAGTACCGCAAAAATAATAATGAGCAGCACTGCAAAAATGAGTTTAACACCCACAGGTTCAAATGCCGCTGTGATATATAATAAAGTACCGAATGCCAGAATTACGGGGCCGTGAATATAGACCAGCCGCAGATATGTATACCTCTTAAAAAGAGCCGTATTTTTCACAGTGTCTTTAACCATCGTATTTTCAAGCGTATACCACGCCAGAGAAAACGTTGCATAAAGAAAGCCTGCAGATTGAAATCCCGTTACAAAATAAACAATCCATAAACCAACAATTAATAGTAACAATACATTTGTAATGATCAGATTTTTATTGTTCAAACCGAGTTTATCCTTCATATCCGCCCATCTCCAAATCATAAGTTGAAGCCAACTTTATATTTAATCCTACATATACCCTTTTATTATAAAGGCGTATCATGATTTAACCAAAAATAAAATCACACTGACTGCTTTATTTCGGATACACCTTTTTAAACCGCTCACATACTAAAAACATATCCGGAGAAAATGTTCTGTCATATGTCTTTAGTTCTTCTGTAAAAAATGTCACATGTGCATTCCACCAGTGTTCGTAATCTCCTTCACCCTCACTGAGCGCAAAATCTTCCGACACTTCATTCATCCGGATGATTTCAATTGATTCTGTCTGAATTACAGCAACCGGTTCGTCCGTTGAATCCAAAACAATACTGTAGTCCCCTTTTTCAGGGACAGCCTCATTGTCAATCTCATAAAGTTCATATGCGGAACATGTTGCAGTCTTCTCACCTTCAACAACCAGTCCACTGAGCCGGTCTGCTTCTGTACCGAACTGAAAGGCTTCTTTATATTTAGTATCTTTTAACCCTTCAGCCGCTTTAAATTCGTTCCAAAACTGTTCAATCAATGTCATGTCCGGTACTCCTTTATTATACTAAGTAATTTTGATATTCTCACTGACACGTATATATCTGACATAGTCAGGATGATCCGGAGACACACCCGTGATTTGAAACACACCGACAAACCGGTACCTATTCATGCCAAGATGATTTCGGAATTTCGCAAAAACAGCTCTCTGATATTTGTTTTCCGCTTCTGTCACTGCTTTTTCTTTCCGTCTCTCCATTTTTTCAGGGTCTATATGCGTTTCATCAATATACGACCAGTCTTCTGCCAGAGAATTAATCCATCCGCCGGCTGCGGATGTCTTTTCCCCGTTTTTCATAATAGAAAGCTGAGGACACCAAAGCCATGTGTGTTCTCTTATTTTGAAACAGCTGATCTGACATCCTTTCATATTTCTGCCGAATATGGTGTTCGCAATGTCTTTAATTAAACTAAATGTGGTGACATCATACACCGATAAGCTGTCTTTTTTCTTTAATGCTTTCAACTCTTCATCATATGTCAGCCATTTCAAATCAACCTTCCTCATACGATTTTCAATCATTTGAACGACTTCATCAATGCGGTGATGTATCACGTCAATGGGCTTTGATGCGTCAATACGTAAGATTAAAAAATCATCTGCATCTGTTTCACTGACAGCGGATATAATGTCATCCATCCGCAGCAAGTCGCTTTCCTGATTATTTTTATGGTACGCTTCATCCACTTCTATACCAATATGGATATCTGGAAAATATAAATCCATTAATGCATACTTACCCTCGGGACGCTTTACATACTGCTGACTCACAGGCTTTAAGTTCATAGTATCCAGCTTGTGCCAGACTGCTGTTAAAATATAGTTCTCGTAGTCTTTCCGCTTCGTTCTTGAAAAAGTTTTGATTAAATATTCCCGTTTATCCATCCTCGTCCTCCGCGATGCCGCACCAATTCATACATAATAATACAATGATACCATAAACTCTTTTTTGTTTAGAACGTCCGTCGAGTTTTTAGAATACTGATATCGTAAATTACAGTTATAATGAAAATAAATCATCTACAACGAGGTGACACAAAATCAAACCAATCAAAACTTTTGTAAACACTGACGATACACTGTACGCCGTCACTGGATTCATGCCTGAAGATCATTATAATATTGCCATCGGACGCCTGGGTATTTTTGATTTTCAAAAAGGCTTTTATGTATATATCGGCAGTGCCAAACGAAATATACAGGCAAGAATCAACCGTCACATAACAATAGATAAAAATAAACACTGGCATATCGATTACCTGCGGCCTTATCTCCAAATCACAAATGTCCATACTTTTTCAGGAGAAGAATGTGCACTCTTTCAACAGTTATTGGAAGAACATTCAGGTACAATACCTGCCAAAGGTTTCGGTTCCTCGGACTGTCAGTGTATCTCCCATCTATTTTATTCTGAAAATGAAATTAATCTATAAATCCATGGATATCACAGAGCGTTATCAAACACGATATAAAATACTCAAAACCATTGATATTACTGACTTTTAAAACGTAACGCATGGCGTTATTCCTCTGAGAAAAACTATTCTTAAACGAATCATTTGAATTAACAGATGAGGAGCCTTATGATAAATATTAATAACCAATTCGTGTGATTTGTAAATAACATACAATCATAATACTCTCGAGAGGAACTGTTTATTATGCAGACGTGCAGATTATGTGTACTATTCATTCCATTTATTTTATTAATAAACATCTTCTCTCTTAATGCTGAAGCTTCTGAACTCAGAGAGGATATTGATACTTTTAGAGATGACCAGAATCATTATTCTTCTGATATCATGTATGCGGTGTTTTCTTTGGACGAGGTGCTCTATGAAAATTATGAAGGCACGGATGAGAATGTTGTTTTTGAATGGGGATCGATCACTAAACTGTTGACCTGGGTCAGTGTCATGCAGCTCGTGGAACAGGAAGAAATTGATTTGGATGAGGATATCACAAATTATCTTCCCGATGATTTACTCAGAGACTTTGAATATGATACACCTGTGACTATGATTGATTTAATGAATCATCAGGCAGGTTTCCAGGAATACATCCCCAACTTATTCGTTGAAGAACTGCCGGATGATTATTCGCTTGAAGATGCTGTTCAGGACAATCAGCCGTTTCAGTACCATGAACCGGGTGAAGTAACAGTGTACTCAAACTGGGGTGCTGCCCTTGCAGGGTTAATCGTAGAAGAAGTCAGCGGCCTGCCTTTTCATGAATATGTCCATGAAAATATACTGGAGCCGCTCGATATGAATAATACTGCACTTGCACCGGATTTGAGCGATAATGACAGTGTCCGGTCATCGGCGGATAATTTTTATACTGGTTCTTCAAATAATGATACCCATTGGTATATGCCGCTCTATCCTGCAGGCTCTGCTGTCAGTACGCTGCCTGACTTGATTACTTTCGGACAGGCTTTATTTCCGTCAAATACAGATACTCCGCTGTTTGATAATGTAAATACACTGGTCTCCATGTTTGAAGCTACCGATCACTATGAAGATACAGATATTCCGAGGTATGCCCACGGTTTTCAAGTCTCACTGCTGGACAATACAGTATATGGCCACAGAGGAAATACTAATTTATTCTCTTCAAATCTTCTTCTTGATATTGAAGAAGGGACCGGATATGCAGTGATGACAAATGAGACACAGGATACCACTTATGCACTGCTTTTTCCTGAGACTGTTTTCGGCGACTATACAAGACCGGATGATTTTGAAGATTTCACACCTGCAGATATTTCTCAGTTTTATCAGCCCGTACCTGCTTTCGTTCAGGGAGCGGCAGTATCTTTTAATCCATAGTAAAAAGCAGCAGGAGTGCCTGCTGCTTTTTACATTTAGACTAATCTATTTTTAAGCACGTCTTTTATATAAAGATGTAAAAGCAAAGAGGATGACACCGAGTAAGACTGCGAATCCCCCGATAATTCCAAAATAAAGAATCTCCGTTTCCGGGCTGTAAAACTTAACAATCTGCGCATTGATTGCCTGCGCCGAAGCATTGGATAAAAACCAAAGCCCCATTGTCTGTGCGGAAAACGCAGCAGGCGCCATTTTTGTTGTTGCTGCAAGACCGACAGGTGATAAACATAACTCACCAATGACAACAATCAGAAAACTCAGTACAAGCCATATTGGACTGACAAGAGTATCCGGTCCGGCATAGACTGCCGGGATAATCATAATTAGGAAAGATAATCCTGCAAACATCAGCCCGAATGAGAATTTCTTATTCGTAGACGGCTGTCTGTGACCAAGCTTCATCCATAAGGCTGCAAACACCGGTGCCAGCAGCACAATAAACAGCGGGTTGAATGATTGGAACCATGATGATTGTAATGAAAAACCTGCAAATGACAAGCGGGTCCGTTCATCTGCATATTGAGCTAAAATAATAGAACCCTGTTCCTGAATTGCCCAGAACATCATCGCCGCAATGAACAGCGGGATGTAGGCCAGCAGATTTTTCTGTTCTGTTTTTGTTGTTTTTTTACTGAAATACATGACTGAAAAATAAATTACAGGAATAATAATCCCGAGAATACTAATCATCATAATAAACCGGTCAATGGTTAAAATACCATTTGAAATCAGAACTGCACCGACCCCTGCAATAACCAGTATACTGATTCCGAATTTCAGAAAAACAGATTTTCTTTCATCTACTGATAATGGATTTGGTACGTAGGAACCGGCAAGCCCCAGATATTTTTTTCTGGTTAATAAAAATATAATCAGACCAATCAGCATACCCAGTGCCGCAACACCGAATCCAAGGTGGAAATTATATTTCTGACCCAGGGTACCCACAATGAGCGGTGCAATCAAGCTGCCGAGATTGATTCCCATATAGAATATACTGAAACCTGAGTCCATACGTATATCTTTGTCAGAGTATAAATCTCCGACCATATTTGAAACATTAGGTTTTAAGAGCCCTGTACCGATCACAATCAGACCCATAGACGCGAATAGGGCTGTGACGCCTCCCGGGAATGATAAGGCGATATGACCTGCCATAATAAAGAGACCGCCGTAAAACACAGTTTTCTTCATACCGAGCAGACGGTCGGCAATCCATCCTCCGATAATTCCCGACATATAAACGAGCGAACCGTAGACTGCCATGATAGACGCAGCCGTCTCCCTGTCAAGGCCGAGTCCCCCGTCTTTTAGTGCATAGTACATATAGTAAATTAATATTGCTCTCATTCCATAGTATGAAAATCTCTCCCAAAATTCCGTAAAGAATAATGTAAACAAACCTTTCGGATGGCCGAAGAAACCTTTCTGCGGAATACTCTCAACAATCTCCTGAGAATCTTTTACTGCCATAATCTTTCATATCCTTTTCTTAAGTTCTATCAGCTTCAATATTTAATTAAATATTCAGACAATTAAAATATACCTTTCCCCTTCAGATGATTGTATGTAATGATATACAACTCAAACAGGAAAGGTATCTGAACTAAAATTTTATATAAAGTCCGGAAAGTGGTATAGAAAATACCATACGCCTGAAAAACTTTCTTGTAAATTAAATATTTATTTCATATTTTTCGATTATTTTAATAAAAATCCAAAAATATTGCGTGTTTTTAATTAAGAAACATAAGAATGATAGCAAGATTTTAAAAGACTTAAGATCGTAAAGAAGTATTAACTTCACGAATTTGGTGATCAACATATAACAGTATTATATTTGTTAGTCATTTAATGAAATATTTTTTCTTAATAATAATTTTATATAGAAATTTAAAATTAATAGATATTTTCGAATTTTTATTTCATTACAGCTTATTTTATATATGTAATATTATTACTGGTGTATACTGACGCCCCAGATACAACAAAAAATCCCCCTTAAAGATTTCACTGTTTAAAGTGTCTGATTTAAGGGGGGGAGTATTTCTTATTATTTTACAATGTCAGTCTCTTTCAGCCAAGACTATGAGACTGTATCCTGTTTTCTAATTATGCATAATAGCCTTTTATCGCTTTAACTTCAAGGAATTCTTCAATACCATAATCGCCCCACTCACGGCCGATACCGGACTGCTTATAACCGCCGAACGGCAGGTCGGAACTTCCTGGGTGATCATTAATCGCAATGCTTCCTGCTTCAATAGAACGTGCAATTTTCTTAATCTGTTCTTTATCCTGACCCATCACATAGCCTGCGAGACCATACTTAGTATCATTCGCAATTTTTATGGCTTCATCTAAATCTTTATAAGTGATGATAGACATTACAGGACCAAAGATTTCTTCCTGGGCAATGGTCATTGAATTTTCTACATTAGTGAATATTGTCGGTTTAACATAGAAGCCTTTTTCAAGACCTTCAGGTTTACCTGTGCCGCCGAAGTACAGTTCAGCACCCTCTTCAATTCCTTTTTCTATAAACTCCTGAACGGTTTCAAACTGGTCTTTACTGACAAGCGGTCCCATTTCAACACCTTCATTATTAGGGTCTCCAACTTTCACGTCCGCCATGTACTGTTTGGCTTTTTCAAGGAATTCATCTTTGATTGATTCCGGAATTAAAGTTCTTGTAGCTGCTGTACATACCTGACCGGTATTGTTAAATACAAGTTTTACAGCAGATTTCGCCGCTTCATCGACATCCACATCATCTAAAATAATATATGGTGATTTACCGCCGAGTTCAAAGGATACTTTTTTGAAATCTTTACTTGAGTTTTCCATAATTTTCGCACCAGATCCGCCTGAACCTGTAAATGACATCATACGTACATCAGGGTGTGATGACAGTGCATCACCGACTGTTTTACCTTCACCATTCACTAAATTGAAGACACCTTTCGGCACGCCTGCCGCTTCAAATATTTCAGCCAGAATTACAGCCGCAAACGGTGTTTCAGTGGATGGTTTTAATACTACAGGTGATCCTGCCGCAAAAGCCGCTGCAAGTTTCAATGAAGTCTGGTTTGTCGGGAAGTTCCACGGTGTCACTAATCCTGATACACCAATCGCTTCCTTCATAACAAGAGACTCGCCTCTTTTTTCTTCAAATTGAAAATCATCCAGAGCATCGCGGGCTTCTGTGAAATGAATGACACCACGCTCATAGTGTGTTTTCTCTGATAATTCGCGGGGTGAACCGAGCTCATCTGTTATGGCATCAATAATATCTTCTTTACGTTTTTTATATTCTGTTACAATACGGTCAAGCAGTTCCTGTCTTTCCTTAACCGGTGTATTTCTGAAATCTAAATATACATTTTTAGCCGCCTCAACAGCCTTATCTACATCTTCTTTCGTTCCTTTTGCGATTGTACCGAGTACTTCTTCAGTTGCCGGATTAATCACATCAAGAGTTTCTCCGCTCGTACTGTCTACCCATTCACCGTTAATGAATTGCTGGTTATTTATACGCATTTATAAAACTCCTTCTTAAATAATTGATATATAACTATCACACTCATAGTATTACCAAGTTGAGACATTATTAAACATAGGAAAATAGTAGATTTTAAATTTTCGCAGTAAGGTGTCATTTGACACTACCACTATTAAAAAGGACAATAAAAGTAAAATATTCAAAATAAAAAATATAAAGAGAGGATACCTTGTTAATGTTTAAATTAATTAAGAAAAAACGAAGGGATATGCATTTAAGAAAAATCAAAGAAGGTGACGGGCATCCTTTAAAACCTTACAGGCTGTGGCATAATTTAACGCGCTCTTTATTCCATCTGCAAATAGAAGACAATACTCAGGAAGTGATAGATTACAGTGTAGAATATCGTTATTTTGTATCTGAACCGCAGGCTGAATTATATCGTAACGGCAGACATACTGCCTATTCAAAACTTCCGGCAACGTTTCCTGTCTCAGGTGGTGTGATTGAAGTCGCTTCAGGATCATACGGTATTAAGCGGATGCATTATGTTAAAGAAAACGGAGATTCGCAGATGCTTCAGCCCGACCATCGCTCCATCAGGGGATTACGGGTCGGAATTGAAGAAGACTTCCCGGTATTCAGCAAACTGATCGGCATCATCTCCATTATACTTTTGATTATTGTTTTTATTCTCGGGCTGCCTCAGATTATCGAACAGATATCACAAATTCCCTGGGTCGCCGAAAATATCGGTGTTTTCAACTCTCCATTTAACTTTTCTATATGGGAGAACCTGATTATTGCCGGCATCGGCGCATTGGCAGGTATGGAACGGACACTCATTTTCCGTAATCAGCGCCTGCTTCATATGCTTTAAAAACATACTCATAATTAATACGGCACCCTTACTGGATGCCGTATTAATTATTATCTGCCTCAAATATTCTAAAATGTCAGGTGCACCTAATATTTCTCCGCCCACTCAGGTCTTTGAATACGTGTCAGTATTTCAAGTTCCTTCTCCCTGAACTCTAAATATGAGCTGTTCTGCTTCAACTGCTCATCCACACAGCCTGGATGAGTCATCACTTCAACAATACCTGCTTCTGTTACTTTAACAGCATCAAACAAATCATTATAAATGGTCTCTCCGTAAAAATCTGTATAGAGGGTATCACTGAGAAGGATTTCCTGATGTTCAGACAGACTGTCAGCATATCTGAGCGGCACATTATATTCTTTCGCCAGTGTTATTGCCGCATCTTTTACTTCGTCCCATGAATGAATGTGATGATGACTGTCGATATGATGAAGCTTCAGACCGGTTTCAATAAACGCTTCAATCTGCTGCTTCCATTCATTATATACTTCATTTTTGTCCGGCGGTTCTTTACCGGAAAAGGCACTATTCAGACGGAACTCACCTTCCTTGTTGATAAGAGATGACACACCTTCTTTAAGCAGCGGCCGTCCCCATGTGAGTACTAAATGAATCCCGACCTTTAAATCCGGATGTAATTTTGCCTGCTCTACAGCATAAGGAACACTACAGCCGTTCATCATCATTGTCGTTGAATCCACAACACCATTTTTATGAGCTTCAATGATTCCGTCAACAACTCCTTTAGTTAACCCAAAATCATCGGCATTAATGATTACTTTCATCCGCTTCCCCTCCTCCGTAATGCCTTTCAATTGTAAAGTTCGTAATATCCCCTCTGAAATAGGAATGGGAATACTCAATCACTCTGTCCGAGCTGCTGTATGTTGTCGTCTCAATATAAAAGCACGGGGCACCGACATCATAATCCAGCAGTCCGGCAATCCTGTCGTCGGCGAGAATAATTTCAACATGCTCAACCGTCCGTGTAACAGGCACTTTATACTTTTCCTGCAGTGTTGAATACAAAGAATACTCTGCATCTTCTTTTGTAATACCGGGTGCTGCGTCCCAGGGAATATAGGAGACTTCATACTGGGTGATATGCATATTTGCCCGGCGGATACGTTCGACTTTCTGTACCGGGGCTGACGGTTCAAGCTTAAAATGTACAGCGAGAGAATCTGCGGGGATAACCTGCAGGTCAATCAATTGGTTTTCAGCTGTTTTCCCCTGTACAGCTACTTGATCACTGTATCGTTTAACCGTTTGAGTCAGTGCCTGGGTGACTTTTCGCTCCGCAATAAATGTCCCTCTGCCTCTCACCCTGTCAAGATACCCTTCTTTCTCCAGCTGCTCCAATGCAATTCTGACTGTCGTCCTGCTGACATCAAATTGAACACATAATTCCTTTTCTGTCTGGAGACGATCTCCCGGCTGATATTCACCGCTCTTTATTTTCTTTAATATTGTCTCTTTAATCATGGCATGCTTCGACATATGAATGCACTCCCCGGAATCAATCTTCTATTTGTTATAAATCATACATGATTCAAAATTTTAATACAAATCAATCTTAACAGATACCAACCATTAAATGTTATAGACATATTTATATTTGTATGATACATTTTATAAAAGCGTTTACAAAGGAGGAGCAGCATGTCTTTAAAGTTAGTTGTAATCGGCGGTGGATCCAGTTATACGCCGGAAATTATTGAAGGTATTATTAACAGGGCGGCATCACTCCCTATCAGTGAAATTACACTGGTTGATATTGAAGAAGGGCTTGATAAACTGACCATTATCGGCCGATTGTCCAGACGGATGATTGAAAAATCCGCCTTAAACATTAAATTAGAATGGACAACAGACCGAAGAAGTGCTTTACAGGATGCAGATTTTGTCAGTACTCAAATAAGGGTCGGCGGACTTAATGCCAGAAAACTGGATGAACGTATCCCTTTAAAATATGGTTATATAGGCCAGGAAACGAACGGTGCCGGCGGGATTTTTAAAGCATTTCGTACGATTCCTGTACTTATGGATATTGCGTCCGACATTCATGAAATCTGTCCGGATGCCTGGATGATTAACTTTACCAATCCGGCTGGAATTGTCACTGAAGCACTGCTCAAACACGGAAAACATAAAAAAGTCATCGGTGTATGTAATATTCCTTACAATATGAAGGAATCTGTCAGTGAGGTACTGAATGTCCCGGCAGACACAGTCACAATTGAATTTACAGGACTAAATCATTACGTATTCGGTACTAAAGTTGAAGTGAACGGCACGGACCGTCTGGATGAGGTTCTAGATGCTTTAAAAGAAGGTACGGGAGATTACTCACCTGCGAATATTGTTAATCTGGGATGGTCCCGGCAGTTCCTGGATGCGTTTCATGCACTTCCGAATCCGTATCATCAATATTATTTTCAGACTAAGGAAGTACTCAAGAAAGACACTGATGCCTACCAGGAGAACGGCACACGGGCAGAGCAGGTCATGGCCCTTGAATCATCATTATTTAAATTGTACCAGGATGAAGATTTGAATGTTAAACCTGCAGAACTGGAGGAAAGAGGCGGTGCATATTACAGTGACGTCGCATGCAGCCTGATGAACAGCCTGCACAATGACACAGGGGATATACAGACTGTTAATGTTCAAAACGATGGAACGCTTCCTTTTCTGGCAGACGATGCAGTGATTGAAACAAACTGTGTTATCACTAAAAATGGAGCTGTACCTTTAGAACGGTCTGTTGTACCCGCTTCGATTTCAGGATTGATTTACAGTATGAAACATTTTGAAACACTCGTCATCGATAGTGCTGTTTCAGGATGTTATGACACAGCTTACCTTGCAATGATGAATAATCCGCTTGTACAAAATGAAAAGGATGCTAAAGATATACTGGATGAATTGCTGAATGCGCATAAAGTACATCTGCCGCAGTTTAATTAAAAGGGGAAAAAGGGGATGTTAGTATTATGAATCGTTTTATCGAAATTGCCGGACGCATAGGGTCACAAAGACATTTGCTTGCCATCAGAGACGGTTTTGTTGCCATTATGCCGTTGATTATCATTGGTTCACTTGCTGTTTTAATTAACAACTTTCCACCGATTGGACCGATTGATTTTGTGTCATGGCTGAACAGCCTTTTAGGGGAAGGCAACTGGCAGCTTGTCGGCGGCAGCATATGGAATGCATCATTTGCAGTACTCGGGCTGCTCGCATCGTTCACCATTGCGTATAATCTTGCGAAATCATACTCTGTTGACGGTCTTTCTGCGGGTCTGATTTCTATGGCATCCTACATTATGCTGGTACCTGTCACCGAGGACTGGGGTCTGAATTTTTCATGGCTCGGTGCACAAGGCCTGTTCGTTGGAATTATCCTTGCACTGGTGACAACAGAGTTATTCCGTCTGCTTGTAAATTCCAAACTGACAATTAAAATGCCTGAAGGTGTTCCTGATGGGGTTGTCCGTTCATTTCAGGCATTAATTCCTGCAGCGATAATTTTAATCGCTGTTGGTGTATTCCAGGCATTAATCACTGTACTTTCAAATTCAAATATATTCGAAATTATTTTCACAGTGATTCAGGAACCGCTGCAGGGACTCGGCAACACACTGCCTGCAGCTGTCATTGTTTCATTGACGAATCATGTACTGTGGTTTTTCGGACTTCACGGGACCAACATTATCGGCTCCATCATTGAACCGTTATACCTGCCCCTGATCGAAGAAAATCTAAATGTATTCAGTTCAGGTGTGTCTGCATTTGATGTTCCTTATATCGTAACAAAACCGTTTCTTGATGCTTTCGTATTCATGGGCGGTTCCGGTACTACCATTGCCCTGATTATCGCGATTTTCATTGTAATCAGAAAATATAAGAATCATCCGTACCGAAAAGTAGCCGGCCTTTCAGCACCTGCCAGTGTGTTTAATATTAATGAACCAATTATTTTCGGACTTCCGATTGTTCTCAACCCGGTAATGCTGATACCGTTTATACTTGTACCTACGACCTTAACAGTCATATCCTATTTTGCCTTGTCCTTCGGACTCGTACCTAAAACCGTTGCTATCATCCCTTGGACCACTCCGCCGATTTTAAGCGGATACTTAGTCACAGGCGGCAGCTGGCAGGGGATTGCACTGCAGGTTGTTAATATTGCAATCGCAGTACTGATTTATATTCCTTTTGTTTATAGTGGATATAAAGCAATGAATAAAGAGATGGAGGAAAATAAAGATGAGCGCTAAAGAAGATTTACAGATGATTTCATTTAATATTATTGCCCATGCAGGTGCCGCACGTTCCTGCTGTATGGAAGCATTACAGTACGGACGGACAGGGCACTTTGAAGAAGCATCTGATAAACTGAAAGAAGCGGATACAGAATTCATCCATGCGCATAATAAACAGAGTGCACTGCTTCATGCAGAAGCTGATGGTACCGACCATCAGTTGTCAGTCATTTTAATCCACGCACAGGACCACCTGATGACGGCAATGACTGTAAAAGAAATGACGGAAGAAATGATTGAAATGTATAAAAGAATTACTAAACTGGAGGAGATTAAATGAAAGTCAGACTCGTATGCTCTGCAGGTATGTCCACATCCATGCTTGTGAGAAAGATAAAAGAAGAAGCTGAAAAAGAAGCAATCACAATGGATATTTCAGCTGTCGGTGCCGGACAGTTAAACGATCATGTTGAAAACCTTGATGTCGTTTTAATCGGTCCCCAGGTCAGATATTTAGAAGGAAAAATAAAAGAAGCTCTATCACCAAAAGGGATTAAGGTGGCAGTCATCGACCAGATGGCCTATGGCATGATGGACGGTAAAAAAGTGCTTGAACAAATTCAATCTATGTAAAAACAACAGCCCTGGTACCAGGGCTGTTGTTTTTATTTACAATGTTTCCGCAGCATACATCCTTAACGCTGTACCCTCATCATCATTCACCACAGTATGAAATTCCCATCCGTATTTTTCATACAGTCCGGTATGATCTGTGACAAGGTAAAGTGTGTTAATTCCTTTATCCCCAAGATCCTTCCGTGCAAACTTGAGAATTTCTCCTGCAATTCCTCGGCTGCGGTAGTTTTCTTCCACATACAGTGCGCATAAATTCGGAGCCAGATCCTTCCGGTCATGAAAGTCATTGTCGATCACACCGGCACCTGCAATCAAACTGCCGTGATGAAAAACAACATACCATTCCGGTATTGACCGGCTGTCTTCTACAGATGCCTTCATACTTTCAGAATACGCTTCGACAGGCACATCCCATTTCCCCGCGAACCATCCTGCAGCTTCTTCTATATACTCCGGGCACTCACGAATACATTTAATTATAAAATCAGACATACTTTCCCCCATACTCAACTCTATTTATTTCCCGGGTATTATTCTGCTTCTTCCTCTCCTTCCGGCTCCTCTTCATTGGACAAGTTTTCTTTTGACCAGTCAGAATCTGCGTCAGGTTCATAATCAGCAGTCATATTCAGTCCCATCACTATCATCACTGTAATCACTGCCGCCGCACCGACAATTACCGCAACAGCTGAAGACACTATGATTTTACTTGTTTTTTTCATAACCATTCCCCTTAAAATGAATATTTTTAAATCCGATACGAACTTTTAATTGTTCCATTCCTAAACTAAAAGCAGTTAAGATAATTATATCTGACACTCTGTCTGCAGTACAACTTTAAGCAGGTATAAATAAAGCCCCTTTACAGTCCGGTATTTTCATCCTGATCTGTAAAAGGGTTTATCTTAACGAATTCTCTCTTCGTTATCTTTATCAAAGAAATGGACTTTATTCATATCAAACGCAATTTCCAATTGATCACCGGCTGCAGCATTAGAACGCGCATCGACGCGTGCCACAAATTCCTGTCCGTCAATGTTGGAGTAAAGGATAGACTCTGCTCCCATCAACTCCGCCACTTCGATTTGAACTGTCAATTTCGCATCCGGGAATGATTCCAGTACCAGCAGTTCGTCATGGATATCCTCCGGACGTACTCCTGCAATCACTTCTTTCCCTTCATATCCCTGTGCTTTCAAAGGTGCAAGTTTTGGTTCCGGCACGGTGAAAGAATGCCCGCCGATGTTTAACTGATCCCCTTCTAAAATACCTGTGAAGAAGTTCATGGACGGTGAACCGATAAAGCTGCCGACAAACATGTTTTCAGGATTATCATACACATCTTTTGGTGCACCGATCTGCTGGATAAAGCCGTCCTTCATCACCACAAGACGGGTTGCCATCGTCATCGCTTCCGTCTGGTCATGCGTCACATAAATCGTCGTAGTCTGCAGACGCTGATGCAGTTTTTGAATTTCTGCACGCATCTGCACACGCAGCTTCGCATCAAGATTCGACAAAGGCTCATCCATCAGGAACACTTTCGCATCACGCACAATCGCACGCCCGAGTGCCACACGCTGTCTCTGACCGCCGGATAATGCTTTCGGTTTCCGGTCAAGAAAATCTTCCAGACCGAGAATTTTCGCGGCATCATCCACGCGTTGTTTAATTTCTTCTTTTTTAAACTTTCTCAGCTTCAGACCGAATGCCATATTATCGAATACATTCATATGAGGATATAATGCATAGTTCTGAAACACCATCGCAATATCCCGGTCTTTCGGAGATACATCATTCATCAAACGCTCATCAATATAAAATTCACCGTCCGAGATTTCCTCAAGCCCCGCAATCATCCGGAGCGTCGTTGACTTCCCGCAGCCGGACGGTCCGACAAACACGATAAACTCCTTATCTTTAATATGCAGGTTAAAGTCTTTCACCGCCAGCGTCTCTTTCTCATACCGCTTTTGAATATGCTGTAATTTTAATTCTGCCATTTCAAACACCCCTTAAGTTCATTTTTCAATCCTGTCGTCTTTACGCCCACCACATGGATGCCGGCGGTTCGGACATGTTGACCTGCTTCAAGTTTTTCACTGCTGCATTGAACCCTTCGTCAATCGACATAATCGGGTCTTCGTGTTCAATACTGATGACATAATCATATCCGTATGTACGGAGAGCACTGACAATATTCGACCACTCCTGAATGCTGTGGCCGTAACCGACAGAACGGAAGCTCCATGCACGGGTCTGTACATCGCCGTACGGCTGCATATCTGTCAGGCCGTACATATTTACATTATCCTGATCAATATAAGTATCTTTCGCATGGAAGTGATGAATCGCATTCTCTCTGCCGAGAATTTTAATCGCAGCTGTCGGATCAATCCCCTGCCACCATAAGTGACTCGGGTCAAGATTTGCACCGATAGACGGATTGGTTGCTTCACGCAGTTTCAAAAGCGTATGCGGTGTGTGGACTAAAAACCCCGCGTGCAGTTCCAGACCGACTTTAATGCCGTGATCCGCTGCAAACTGTCCCTGCTCTTTCCAGTATGGGATCAGCTTTTCCTCCCACTGCCAGTTCAAAATATCGGAGTATTCTGTCGGCCACGGCGTAACCGGCCAGTTTGGATATTTCGAGCCTTCATGCGATCCCGGTGTGCCTGAGAATGTATTCACAACCGGAACATCCAATAGTTCTGCGAGACGCACCGTCTTAACAAATGAATCGTGACTTGACTGTGCCAATGCACTATTCGGTGAAATCGGGTTGTCATGACAGCTGAATGCACTGATTGTAAGCCCTCTGGATTCGATTTTATCCTTGAACTCTTTACGCTTTTCACTATTTTCCAAAAGCGCATCAATATCACAGTGTGCCGTCCCCGGGTTGCCGCCGGTTCCAATTTCCACTGCCTCAAGCCCGGCATTTTTCACATAATCCAGCATGTCTTCAAACTTCTTCTCTGCAAATAAAACGGTAAATACACCTAATTTCATCGTCTGCCTCCTCTAAACAATAGAAATACTCTTTCCTTCTTCACTGCTTCTATATATCGCATCAATTATTTTTGTTACTGCAAGCGCATCTTCAGGACGGCTTTTTAACGTACCATTTCCTGAACAGGCATCGAGAAAATTTTCCGCCTGCAGGCGCGCAGCACGGTACTCATCGTCAAATGTTTTTGTTGTTGTCTCCATCATCCTGCCGTACTTCGGCTGATAGAGTTCATATGGAAATACATTAACACCGCCCGTTTCTCCGGATATCGACAGTGCTGTTTTATCCGACTTAATATTCGCTGCCCACGAACACTCGAATAATAAAGTGCTCTGATCATCAAAACGAATGTATGCACTCACGTGATCATCCACATCAACTGCTTCATGATTGTATGCACCCCAGTCATTGACCTGCTCAGACTGCTTACTCAATTTCTGATACACCTGGGCACTGACTTCCACCGGTTTTGACGGTAATACCAGCCACAGTGCTGTATCCAGAAGATGACATCCCCAGTCGATTAAGCTGCCGCCGCCCTGAAGTTCTTTATTAATAAAGACACCCCAGCCCGGCACCTTACGCTGTCTCATCGCTTCTACACGTGTAACAATCGGTGCGCCGACGTCCGCCATCGACTGTTTCGCGAGCATGACAGAATCCATAAACCGGTAATGATAGCCGATCATTAAAATACGGTCGTTCTCTTCTGCAGCCAGAAGCATCCGCTCACCTTCCGCCCGGTCCATCGCCATCGGTTTTTCACACAGAACATGGACACCGCTGTTCAGAGCATCGACTGCGATAGCTTCGTGAAATTTATTCGGTGTACAAATCGTCACCGCATCCACATGGGAAAGCATGTCCTGATAATTCTCATAGACGTTCTTAATCCCGTGACGCTCAGCCACTTCTTCTGCACGGCTCTGATTCACATCATGAACACCGTACAATTCCACCTGATGTTTTAATTCCTGATAGATTGGAATATGCCGGTTTTCACAAATTCCGCCGGCGCCGATGAGTCCCATTTTCAATCGTTTCACATTACATCACTTCTCCAAAGCATAAATTCGTTTTGTCTCTACCGATTCAAGCGCACCTAAAATAATTTCAAGTGACTGCCTGCCTTCTTTCCCGTCAATAAGTGGTGCTGTATCATTTTGAACCGCAGATACAAAATGATCGATGACATGACTCGTTGTCTGTCCGCCTTCATCGTTTGACTGAATGGCGCCGAGCTCATAACGAACAGTCTCACCATTCGCATACTGTGCAATCAGCGACGATACCGGATCATCCTCCAGCCGAAGAATCCCTTTCTCACCGTAAATTACAGTCGAATTATCCTCCGCTGACGTATATGCCCAGCTTGCTGCGAGTGTCCCGATGATGCCTTTTTTCGATTTTAAAATCAGTGCCGCATTGTCATCAACGTCTGCTTTTTCTTTTGCACTGGTCTCAACGAATGCACCGACTTCTGTAAACTCATCCTGAAGAATATAACGGATTAAATCCGCCTTGTGTACACCAAGGTCCCCCATAGCGCCGATAAACGCCTCGTCTTTTTTAAAGAACCAGCTGTCTGTGCCGTCCGCACTCCAGCCTTCCGGACCGCCGTGGCCGAATGTTGTTCTGAAACTGTACACCTTGCCGAGGGCACCGGATGCAATCAGCTCCCGTGCTTTTTGATGTGACGGTACAAAACGCTGATTGTGACCGATCATTAACTTCCGGTCATTTTTCTCTGCCGCTTCAATCATCCGGTCTGCCTCTTCCGTAGATGTTGCCATCGGTTTTTCACACAGTACATGAACTCCTGCATTAAGCGCGTCAATACTGACCGGCGCATGCAGGTAGTTCGGCAGACAAACACTGACTGCATCAATATCTGCTTCTTTCAGCATTTTTTTGTAATCCATATAGTAGTCGGCCTGATATGTTTCCGCCGTTTCTTTCGCTCTGTCTTCCACAATGTCACACACTGCAGTGATTACTGCTTCACTGTTTTGACTGTATTCAGGTAAATGTCTGTTTTTTGCGATACTTCCGCAGCCGATAACCGCTACTTTTAAAACCATATCTATCCCTCTTTCTATTATTTTTCCAACGGCTGATAATTGCCGTAAGTATGCTTTGGTGTATTGTCATTCTTCGCCCAGAGAGATGCATTTTTAATGACCTGCTGAACTTCTTTCTGATGATAGGTCGGGTACGTTTCATGACCCGGACGGAAATAAAAAATCTTCCCGCGGCCGCGCTTAAACGTCGCACCGCTTCTGAACACTTCGCCGCCTGTGAACCAGCTGACAAAAATCAGTTCATCCGGTGCCGGAATATCAAAGTGCTCACCGTACATTTCTTCTTTTTCAATCTCAAAATACTCGCCAATCCCTTCAGCAATCGGGTGTGTCGGGTCAACATTCCATACGCGTTCAGTATCATCCGATTCACGCCATTTCAAATCGCAGCCCGTACCCATCAGAGATTTGAATATTTTTGAAAAATGTCCGGAATGCAGAACAATCAGCCCCATGCCGTCAAGCACTCGTTCTTTTACCATTTCAACAGTTGCATCACTGACTTCATCATGTGCAAGATGCCCCCACCAGATTAATACATCCGTCTTCAACAGCAGCTGTTCGGATAACCCGTGACCCGGTTCATCCAAAGTCGCTGTCGTCACCGAATGCCCGTCCGCCGACAAAAAGTCCGCAATTGCACCATGAATCCCTTTTGGATAAATATCCGATACTGTTTTATTTTTCTGTTCATGACGATTTTCATTCCATACTGTTATATTCATTATTTCCGCTCCTTACTTTTACGCCTAATATATCATTTAAAGCAAACGTTTGCACATATAGATAAACACCACTGCGACGGCGTTACCTTCAGTACACTGCCGCAGCCTCATTCGACAGCACGTACAGAATTTCTATATACAATGCTATGCGGAATGATGATTCGTTTAGTATCCAATTTCTGATCTGTACATAATTTAATCACTGCCTTTGATGACTCCACTCCAAGTTCATAAATCCGGATATCCACTGTTGTAAGAGAGGGATGAATAATCTCCGAAAAATAAATATTGTTAAAACTTGCGAGTGAAATATCCCCGGGTACACTCAATCCGTGTTCTTCCAGTGTACTGATAACACCTATGCTGATTAAGTCATCACTGACAACAACCGCATCCGGCTTTGTTTTCATTTTCAGTATTTTCTCCACCGCTTCCCGTCCTCCGGACTTAAGGAATTCGGTATAAATGACCTCATCCTCCGTTACCGGGAGACCCGCCTCAGTCAAAGCGGTTTCGAATCCTTTTTCACGGTCTATCGTCACAACCAAATCAGTTGCTCCTCCGATAAAAGTAATCCGTTTATGTCCCTGACTGATTAAATACTCAGTTATATCTTTCCCTGCCATAATATTATCATTATCCACGTGAACAATATCATCGGTGTACTGAAGCGGTTTTCCGACCATTACAAATGGAAACTCCTGTTCCTTCAAAAATGATAATATCGGGTCATTTAAACGGGAATACAGAAGAATGATACCATCCACGTATTTCCCGAGAACAAGCCGTTCCACCTCTTTAAATTTCTCTGTCTCTGTTGCTCCGGAAGCAAGCAGAAGTGAAAACTGACGGCTGTGAAGATGGGACCCTATACCTCTCAGCACTTCTGAGAAAAACGGATTCTGCAGAGATGTATCTGCAGATGACGGCATAATAACGGCAATTGTTTTTGTTGAACGTGCCACTAAATTTCTTGCGGTTAAATTAGGATGGTAGCCAAGTTCACGCATTGCTGCTCTTACCTTCTGCTTTGTCTTTTCACTGATTCTCGAATTATCCGCAATGACTCTTGATACGGTAGACGGCGAGCATCCTGTAGCCTTTGCTATATCTTTGATTGTAACGATTTTGATCACCCTCTATTAAACAGGCCGTACCTTTGTTCAGGTTTTATACATCTGTAAGTAAGCCTTTCTTGTATTTTAACCTAAAACTTAACCTTTTGTACCGCCCGATGCCAATCCGGAAATTAAAAATCTTTGCAGGAACAGGTAAATTGTCGCAATCGGTACTGCAATCAATACAGAACCTGCTGCAAATCTAGTAAAGTTGTTGGCAAACTGATCATTAATAAAGTTATATAACCCCACTGCAAGCGTATAATTTTCTTCACTGCTTAGTACAATCGACGGCAGAAGGAAATCAAATAAAGGTGCCATAAAATTAAACAATGCGACAACTGCGAGAATTGGTTTTGCAAGCGGCAGTATGATGCTCCAGAAAATTCTGATATGTCCGGCACCATCAATTTTCGCCGCCTCATCCAGTTCCTTTGGAATCGTATCGAAATATCCTTTAACAAGCCATGCATTAAACGGAATCTGCCCGCCTAAATAAATCAGTATCAACCCGGTCAACGTATCAAGCAACCCAATCATGTTTAAGAAAATATACAATGCAACCATTGCCATCATGACCGGGAACATTTGAAGGAGCAGGAAGATATACAACCCGTTTTTACGTCCCACAAATTTAAATCTTGAAAAAGCATACGCCACAAATGCTGTAAGCACTACACTTCCCAATGCATTTGCAGTAGCAACAATCAAAGAGTTTTTATACCATAACAGGTAATCACTTTCCGGACTGAACAGCCACTGATAGTGTTCCAAAGAAAAATTATCCGGAATAATGCTTGAGGAATAAAGGCTCGTCCCCTGATTTAATGACATTCCGATTGTCCAAAGAAGCGGGTAAAAAATCAGTACAGCAACAACTGCAAGTATGAGATAAATTCCAGTTACTTCGAGTTTCGATTTTAATTTTGAATTCATTAAATGTCACCTTCTTCTTTAAAGGATCTGGTTTTACGGAACTGGTAAAAAGCAAATCCTGATACAATCAGTCCCATGATAATCGAGATGACTGCTGCCATTGAATAATTGTTGGTATCAAAGGTCAGTTTATACACCCATGATATGAGAATATCCGTACCGCCGGCATTCTGCCCCCTGACAGCAGGACCACCTTCATTGAATAAATAAATTACATTAAAGTTATTAAAGTTTGAAGCATACTGCATGATTAACAATGGTGCTGTCGCAAACATTACATGAGGAAATGTAATGTTTCTAAACTTCTGAATTCTCGATGCGCCGTCCATTTCAGCTGCTTCATACCAGTCTTTTGAAATACTCTGCAAAATCCCTGTGAACAAAGCGAATATGAATGGGAACCCGAGCCATGTCTGGATCGCAATAATTGCAATACGGCTGTAGAGTGGATCACTCAGCCAGGCAATCCCGCCTCCTCCGAACAGTGGAATAATAATGTCCCGGTTAATTGCACCGAAATCATCATTAAACATTGCTGCAAACACAAGAATAGTAACAAAAGCAGGTACTGCCCACGGCAGGATTAAGATAGTTCTGATCAATTTCTTAAACTTCAGACGCTCATCATTAACCAGTACTGCCAAAAAGAAACCAACAGCAATCTGGAGTGTTGTCGCAACAACTGTCCAGACAATTGTCCATATAAATACACTTAAAAATGTTTCCTGCCATATCGGCACGGTAAATAAGTTTTTGAAGTTATCAAGTCCGACCCAGTCCACAAGGTTACGCGGCGGTGAATGATACAAATCATAATTTGTAAACGCCAAGAGTAACGAGAACAGGAGCGGGAATATCACGACAAAAATCATTAAAAACAAACCAGGGAAAGTAATGATATAAGGGAATGAATAATCATAAACCTCTTTTACCACCTGCTTGAAATTCGGCGGCACCCAACCTGTTTTAATCTTTTTAGCCTGTTTTCTGGCATCACGTACGTTAAATATATAAAGCGTAATCGCGATAACAGAAACGATTAACGATAAAACACCCAGTACAAGCAGCCGTATAGAATGATCGACCCCGGGTACAGTACCGAGCGTTCTCAGTCCCCACAAACCATAGTTTATTGATTCTAAAAATGCGATTAAAAATGATGCTTGAATTACAAAAAAGATAATGCCCTTTACAAACCTTCGGTTATAGATCTGCCCCAGCCCCGCAAATATAATCGACAGGACCATCGCAATATTCGGATTATGTTTTTGATAATTTTTTATTGGTTTTTTATCTGGAGTAGTCAACTTTCTGCCTCCTTTAATTGAACACTTTGTTCCATATATAATTTCCCAGCACTTTCTTTATATGATATAAATCAAAAAGAGGAGATAAACTCCTCTTTTAAATTATTCTCCGCCGCCTGCAGACTGGATATTCGTCTCAACCTGTGCTTCTGCTTCTTCAAGTACTTCCTGAGGGTCCTGTCCCTCAGCCAGGAACTGCAGTGCATTCTGCATCGGCTCCCACACTTGTGCCATCTCAGGCGAACTAGGCATAGGTACACCATGTTCAATCTGCTCTGCAAAAGCTGCATACATCTCATCTTCAATGTTATCCAGTGCTGTTGCATGAGGCGGAAGCTCTCCGGCTGTGTCATAGTAAAGCTGCTGATTTTCTTCATTTGTAATAAATGTTGCCAGATCCTGTGCCCAGTCTTTATTTTCCGAGTAATATGAAACCATCCATGATTTAACACCGACAAACGTTGAGCTTGGCTCACCATTAATCATAGGAAACGGTGCAAACCCGAGATCATCTCCAAGTGCTTCCTCGTAACCTGGGATACTCCATGGTCCGTTGATAACTGAACCAATTTTTCCTTCTGTAAATAAACCATCAATAATATCTGCATTTGTTCCTGCAGGTATTTTTCCAGGACCGAAGAACTGCTGATAAAATTCGCCGCCTTCAATCGCGCCTTCATTTGCCAGACCGACATCTGTCACATCATAATTTCCAGGCTCTCCGCCGAAAATGTAACCGCCGTAGTTTGCGATAAACGGATATGCGAAATAAAAATCATTCGGACGCATTAAAAACCCATATTCATCATTGGCAGTGTCTGTGTGATCTTCAAGGAAACCAAGAACATCTTCCATCGTTTCAGGTGCTTCTCCAACAATGCTTTCGTTATAGAAAATACCATATGTTTCAATTACTGCCGGAATCCCGTAAATTTCTGTCTGATCATCATAAGTATAAGTAACCGCATCTACTGCTGCGTCCACATATCTATCGAGCACATCATCGCTGACATCAAGCGGTTCTGCAAGCCCCTGTGCCACAATATTTCCAATTTGGTCATGCGGCTGATAGAATAAGTCCGGCCCGTTGCCTTCCGGACCTGCAAGTGACAACTGCTGAAGCTGTTCAACCATTGCATGTCCTTCAACTCTGACTGAAATACCTTCTTCTTCTTCATACTTTTCAACAATTTCATTAATTGCTTCCATCTGTTCATCCTGATCATTCATCCAAATGACCAGCTCTTCCGGCTTCTCCTCTGCTTCCCCAGCTGCACTGTCTTCACCTGGTACTTCTCTGTCAGGCGCACATGCCCCAAGAAAAACTACAAACGCTAAAGTAGCAAGTGGAAATAATCGCTTCATACCCTTCATACTGCCAACACCCCTTTGTTTTGATTTGTGCAAACGTATGCACAACGTGTTATAAAATTATTCTAATCGATTCATTTTATTTTTGCAAGGGCTTTCAAAAAATAAAGTTTTTCACTAAAATTGTGAATCGTCATTTCAAAATAAAATATTTTCTTTCTTGACTTATACGTATTTTTTTGTAGATAATGTATTTAAAGATTGAATGACCAACCAAATTTGAGGGCAATGCTTTGTCACACAACAACCCCTGTTTTCTTAATTGAAAAACAGGGGTTGTTTTATTTTAAGGAGGAGTCTTATGTTAAAAGAAGCTGTTTATCACAGACCAAAAGGTAATTTTGCTTATGCCTATAAAGAAGAAACACTGCATATCCGTCTGAAAACAAAAAGAAATGATGCCGGGAAAGTAAGCCTGATATATGGGGATCCGTACAACTGGAAAGACGGAAAATGGTGTTACGAACAGAAAAGTATGACAATCAGCGGATCTGATGATTTATTTGATTACTGGTTTGTCGAATTAACTGTCCCGGACAGAAGGGTCCGCTACGGTTTTGAAATCAGTGATGACACTGATACTTTATTCTATGCGGAAAAAGGATTTCAGCAAGACATCGTTACAGATGATATGTCGTATTATTTCTGCTTCCCCTTCATCAATCCGATAGATATTTTTAAAACCCCGGACTGGGTCAAAGATACTGTATGGTATCAAATTTTCCCTGAACGTTTTGCGAATGGAAACAAGGAAAATGACCCTGAAAATGCAGTACCGTGGGCGAGTGAAGCACCGAAACTCGACAACTTTTTCGGGGGTGATTTTGAAGGTATTTTAAACAATCTCGATTATTTAACTGATCTCGGTATCAATGGTATTTATATGACACCGATATTTAAAGCCCATTCAAATCATAAGTACGATACGATTGACTACATGGAAATCGATCCACAGTTCGGGGATAAAGAAACCTTTAAAAAATTAGTTGCCGAATGCCATAAAAGAGGTATACGTGTCATGCTTGATGCTGTATTTAATCACAGCGGACAGTATTTCGGCCCGTTCCAGGATTTACTGAAAAACCAGGAGAAATCTAAGTATAAAGACTGGTTCCATGTGCATGAATTCCCAGTGAAAGATGTCTATCCTGCCAATTATGGTACTTTTGGTTATGTCGAGTCCATGCCTAAACTAAATACAGAAAATCCGGAAGTACGCGACTATTTTCTAGATGTTGCGGCATACTGGATTGAAGAATTTGATATTGACGGCTGGCGTCTGGATGTTGCCAATGAGGTTGACCATGCATTCTGGCGTGCATTCCGTAAAAGAGTGAAAGACATTAAGCCGGATTTATATGTTCTTGGCGAAATATGGCACGATTCCCTTCCATGGCTTGAGGGCGATCAGTTTGATGCGGTAATGAACTATCCGTTCACACTGCCGGGACTCGATTATATTGCACGGGAAAAAATCAACACAGTGGATTTTGCCAGCCAGCTCGCAAAATCCTATGCCTCATATACAGAAACAAGCAATGAAGCTGCCTTTAATCTTCTCGGCAGTCATGATACGCCGAGAGTGTTGACAGAATGCGGCGAGGACATTAAGAAAGTCCGTCTGTTGTATGCGTTACTGTTTTCATTCCCGGGTACACCTTGTGTGTATTACGGAGATGAAATCGGAATGACCGGCGGTGAAGATCCTGAGTGCAGAAAATGTATGGAGTGGGATGAAGAAAAGCAAAACACATCACTTAGATCATTTGTACAGAAATTCATAGAATTGAGGAAAGAAGAAGCTTCCTTTACTCATGGAAAGCTGCGTATTATTCAACCGGAAGACAGCGAATCCTGCTTCCATTTTGTCAGATCAACAGAAAATGAAACGGTTCATTTCTTCATCAATCCAGGGAATTCATCTAAAAAAATTGCTCTGAACAGCAGTTTTAATCGAATAACTGATTTATGGAGTCAGAAAGATTTAGAAATTACTGAGGATGTAAGCGTTGAAGCAAATGATTTTCTGATTTTAAAAGTAAAATAAGCAAAATCCGGTGAAGGTACACCTTCACCGGATTTTTATGTTACATACTCACCAAATAATAATATACTTTATCCTGCGAGCTTCTTCGCTTCCGCCTTCTCTCTTTTTCTTACTTCCCTGAATCGATTGGTTTCAGAAACAATCACTCCCGACAATAAGCAAAGTGCAATTAAGTTTGGAATTGCCATCAGTGCATTAAAAATATCCGCGATATCCCATACAAGCTGTACCGTCTGACCGGCACCGATCATGACAACGATACAGAAAACAATTTTATAATAGATTGTATTACGGTCTCCAAAGATGTACCCAAAGCATTTTTCACCGTAATATGACCATCCAATGATTGTTGAATATGCAAAGAATATAATACCGAATACGACAATATAATTACCGAAACCAGGAAGGAATGACTCGAAAGCATCTCCTGTAAGGACAGGTGCTGCATCCGCACCAAGCTGTAAGTGCAGACCACTCATCACAATGACTAGTCCTGTGATTGTACATACAATCATCGTATCCAGAAATGTTCCCGTCATAGATACAAGTGCCTGTCTGCCTGGATAATCCGTCTTCGCTGCAGCTGCAGCGATTGGAGCAGAACCAAGCCCTGCTTCATTCGAGAATACACCACGGGCAATACCATATCGAATCGCTATACCAATCGCACCTGCACCAGCTGCCTGAGGATTGAATGCTGCTTCGAAAATTACCGCAAATGCCGCCGGTACTTCCGTAATATTGAGGAGAATAATAATAAATCCACCTGAGAGATAAAACAATGCCATAAATGGTACAAATACAGCGTTAATCATCCCTATCCCTCTAATACCTCCAAGTAAAACAAGTGCTGTCAGCACCATCAGAACAAATCCAGTAATCCATGGATTAATATTAAAAGTTGCCTGTAATGAACCTGCCACGGTATTTGACTGAGTCATATTTCCTATTCCAAAAGATGCCAGGAAACCAAATAATGCAAACAAAACAGCCAGCCATTTCCAGCCGAGGCCTTTCTCTATGTAATACATCGGACCGCCTGATATTTCACCCTTGTGATTTACAGTACGGTACTTTACTGCAAGAATTGCTTCACTGTATTTCGTTGCCATCCCAAAAAATGCAGCAACCCACATCCAGACAAGAGCACCAACACCACCTAATAGAATCGCTGAAGCAACCCCTGTCATGTTACCTATTCCAAGCGTTGCAGCCATTGCAGTCATCAATGACTGGAAATGTGTGATGTCCCCTTTTTCCTTCTTATCCCCTTTCTTACTTTTAGTAAATACAAGTTTAAGCGCATAAGGCAGACTTCTTACTTGTATAAACCCCAGACGAAACGTTAAAAATACTCCTGTTCCGACAATTAAAAAAAGAGTAATCGGGCCCCATACAATACCATTAATAGTATCTACAATCTGTTGTATCATTTCCACTCCACATTTCCCCTTAATGTTTAATAATGTTATGAAAATACATTCCGTTCATTTATTTTATACAAATTTTTCTAAAAAATCTATTAGAAAATGAAAATTTTGAATAATTATTTATTTTAATAATTTTATTCATTATATTATTTGTTAACATTTCATCTCCTGCTTTTGTACAGGACAACATATGGTTTCATCTATATGACGAGCGGGTAAAATCAATGGATTATAGAAATAACTGAGTTAAAAATCAAAAGGCGGATTCATACTATGCAGATTTTCAGAGTAAATGAAGACCATGAAATCAGTGCAGCGTTTCTGGATAACAGGCGTCTGTCGAAACAAGTGCTGGAGCTGTACCAGATTATACGTGTCTGTCTGGCTCAAAAAGATATTATTGATGCAAATACAAGGTACCGGCATCACCCTGTGGTGAAACATGTTTATAATAACGGGCATCCCTATTTACATGACACAGTAAAACTTTTGAAAGCAATGGATATAGAGCACGGGAAAAGAGGTGGGAAGCGGTCGGCTGATTTCCAGACAAAACTTGAAACACTGTATGCGATTATCGAGAATCCCAAATATTCGTATGAGTTCAGCATGGAAAAACTGCCGCCTTTTTATGTTTTCGGAGATGATAAATGCAGTACAGAAGAAGCATACAGTAAATATGAGACTTTATTATTTACGAAGTGGGCGGGAGATAAAATACCGGCACGGTGCAGTATAAAAATTTAAAATGATAATACTATTCAAAGACAGGGTGAAATTAATGCATATTTTATTATTAGGAGCGACCGGCAGAGTCGGCTCTCATATACTGAATTATTCTCTTAAAGACGGTCATTCAGTGACCGCTCTCGTTCGTGATTCAGGGAAAATTCAAATAGAAGATGAACGATTAAATGTAATTGAAGGAAATGTTATAAATGCACCGGATCTGCTCCAGGCAGTTCATGGTGTGGACATGGTCATCAGTGCTCTCGGGACTGATCAATCCACTACTTTAACTGACGTTGCACCGTTAATTATAAATGCTATGAATAAAGAAGGAATCAAACGCATCATCACTGTCGGAACCGCCGGCATTCTGAACAGCCGGACCCAGCCGGACATTCTCCGATATCAATCCGGCGAATCGAAACGAAAATTGACACGGGCGGCAGAAGAACATGAAAACTTTTACCGGAGTTTGGACGACTCATCATTAGACTGGACGATTGTCTGTCCGACATACCTGCCTGATGAACCGCCTGTCGGTCATTACCGTACTGAGCGTGAATATCTCCCGGAAAACGGCACTAAAATTTCAGTTCAGGATACTGCGTCTTTTGTATACAGTCTTGCAGGTTCTGATGAATATATTAAAACCCGCGTCGGTATTTCTTATTAAAAGCATTAACCCCTTCACATTCTCTGACTTTGAATATGAAGGGGCCTATGTTTAATCAGCTTTTTTCTGCAGTGATAATATGTCAATAATTGTATGCATCACGCCGTCTTCTTTGTTGGACCTTGTAATAAAATTCGATCCCTCTTTTAAAGCATCTACTGCGTTTCGGACCGCGAAACTGTACTTGGCCCGTGACATTAATTCAAGATCATTATAACCGTCACCAAACGCCATCGTTTCTTCAGGTGTAATATTAAGCATCTCCTGCAGAGCTTCAACAGTTGTGCCTTTATGAACACCGGCATCCGCAATATCAATCCAGGCAGCTTCAGATGCAACAATATATGCTGAGTCAAAGAAGCGGGACAATTTCTCTTTTGTTTCAAAACAATTTAACAGCGGGTCGTGAATCGTAATTTTCACAAAGTCATCTTTAATATCCTGAAGATTCTCCACTTCAATTACATTCGCATATGAGCCCCTGACGAATTTCATCTCATCTTCCGAAACACCCTGTTTAATAACAGCCCCATTTTTAGTACAAGCGATAATCGTATAGTCCAGACTGATTTCTTCAAGTGCTTCAATAATTTCCAGACCTAATGTATTATTGATGAGTGATTCATAGACAAACGTTCCATTATGTTTGATACGTGTCGCACTGTCCCCGAGAATATATAAATCTTTGGAATTCTCTCCGAATAATGCCTCAACACGTTCACACTGTTTACCTGTCACCGGTGCAAATATCACATTCTGCTCTTCCATCAATTCCTTTACCTCTTTATAGAGCGGACGGTTGTAATCATTGTTTTCATTTAAAAATGTCCCGTCCATGTCTGTTAATACAAGTTTAATCATATGTATACCTCTCAATTCATTTTATATATGGTGTCTTTTGTTACCAGCCACAACAGCCCATGTGTAATGCTGTTTTGAAAATGACTGCCAAAACATATTTCGGGTGCATTCGGCTGTCTTTGAATATCTTTATCATTTTCTATTGCTGCTTTAATCATATCTTCATCAACATTTTGAGTCGCTATTATAAATACGTCAGGGGCAATCACAACATTATAAACAGCCATTATTTTGGACAAATTATCCGCCAGTTCCACAGCAGTATCCGGAGTCTTTCTATCCATCAGCATGGGGAGATACTTTGCCTCACCTGCAAGACCGTTCCGCCCTTCTATCAACTGGTTTTTTGAAAAAATCGTAATTCCAGGCATACTCTTTTCAGGATAGAAGAAACCGACAATACTCTGATCAAGCGGAATATCTTTCTCCAGACATATTCCCATCGTAATAATATGTGCATCATTTTGTATTTCAATTGGGAGATGTGTCACTTCATGTAACGCTTTTTTAATATTCCATCCGTCAAAACGTCCGTACCAGCTTGAAGTGATTACTCCATTTGATATTTTACCCGGAATCGATATGCCAATTTTCCCAATTTCATATTTCTCATGTGTATATTCATCTATAATGTCCCCAATACTTTTGATACTGATGTCATTGAAATATTTCTTCGATGATATAACTTCTGTACCTTCCATATTGACTACTTTAATTACCGCTTCCAATTCCCGCTCCGGCTGATTATCCTGCTTTTCCTGAATAGAAATCAAAAGGTAAAATACTTTATCATAATTAAAATGATATTCCATCGCAGGGCGCCCTGTCTCCTGTTTCTGATACGCCCCCCGTATCAAATGGTTTTCTGCAACAAGTTCAGAAACGAGAGAGTTAATCGTTACCACACTGATCCCCGCCACTTCAGACATCTCAGCTTTAACTGCTTTTCTTTTATGAAACATCATTTTCATAATTTTATCCGAATTATTTCTTCTAATCTTAGAACTTTCCCTGCTCATCTGTCTGTCACCACCTTATTTAAACTACTTAATTAAAGTGCTTAATTAAGTGTATAACATACATAAAAGAAAGTAAAATATACTGTAACCCCTAAATCCCGGCCACCGGATTTAGGAGTGCACCTCAGACATAAAGTTTTACTTCATTTTATTAATCAGATGAATGTACTGTGTATCTCCATACCCAATCTCTGGGAAAAGATTAAACAACCGGGGGACTAATTCTTTTTCCGGCAAGTGTTGATGCTCTGAGATATATTTCATCACTTCATTATCATCATGAAGCATATCCAAATATATCTTAACTGCCTGAAACATCAGCGGAAATACATTACTTGACGATATTTCATGACGGATGAGAACCGATTGATATACTTCAGAATAGTTTCCTAAAATAATTTCAGTCTGATTCACCTTAAACGCATCTTCCCTGAAAGTGTTTAAATATACACGTCCCGAGTACCCAGACTGTTCCAAATAAGCAAGTATTGTGAGAAGGTTCATCTGGCAGAACATATCTTCACCGAACCAGAGAACGATATACTGGTAGGTTTTATCAAAAAGTGGTGACAGTGGATGAATCACTTTTCTCATGTAATTCTCCACAGTTTCATTGTGCCCTGATGACCGTACATCGATAAAGTGTTCTCCAAAAATCGGTTCCACTGCTTCATTTACACTCATTGCTTCGTTAAACGGCACATAATCTGAATTTCCCATCAACGTATTTTGTTTAAATTCCTCATACATATGCTGTCCATTTAATACATTCAGAACATCCTGATCAAAAAGTTTCTTGTTTTTATTCTGTAACTGTCGAACTTCCAACTTTCTTGAGATATTCATCTTTATCCCGCTCCCTGCATCATTAATGAAGAGTCTGACATATGACTGAACCGGCTGCTTCTGCAGCTGAAACAGCCCGGGGCTGATACCGAAAACAGATTTAAATGCCCTGCTGTATGATTCCTGTGATGAATATCCATACTCCACTGCTGTATCTAAAATTCTATCTCCGTTCTTCAAATCCACTGATGATAAATACAATCTTCTTAACAAAATATAACGACGGATACTAATGCCTGCGGCCTGATGGAATTTAAAAGAACAGTAATACGGTGAATATCCCACATCGTATGACATGTCATTTAAAGAAATTTCTTCTGTTAACCGGTCTTCAATCCAGTCAATCATCAACTGCACCTGTTCACTCATTAATGTCACCTCCTGCGTCCATTATATAAGGCATTCATTGGAGTCTTTTGACAGTTCTTGTGCTTTCGAAAAAAATTAAAAACAGTCAGGACTTCTTCACTGTAATCAGATACTCTGTCCATGAATCGTCCATCGCCTTATTGAAGCTCGAATACTCTCCTGAAAGAGTATTAAATTTTAATAACGGTACGATACTGCTTGCCCGCGTGTCGCCGTCAATAAAAAAGTGACTTTCTTGATCCCAGTATACCTTTCCAAGGCAGCTGATATCATTAGCTATCTCTGTTGTTGAAATGTGTCCCGCAATAATATCTTTATAGAATGAACCTGTCTCAGCGGGATATTTCCATATAAATTCAGAGCGTTCTGTTGCCTGTTTCCACAATGATTCATCCACTTCACAAATACCTGCATGTACATATATCTGTCTGTCCGTCTCATAAAATAAAGGCTTCTGTTCTTTATTAAACAGCCACTTTAGAAGCTCAGGATGATGCTCTTTAATTTTCCCGGCCATATACGCACTGACCTTAGAATAAGAAGCATTCTCTATCCCTATCTCTGAAGTCATGGCATTAAATACTTCCTTGGAGAAAAAACTTTCCACCGTATTAAAATTATTCTCCTGAATCAGCCATTGAATTTCATCATTTAACCGTAACCAATCCATAAACATCTCTTCGTGGTTGCCAATCAGGACGACAACCTGTTCAGGATAGTTTTCCTCCAACTGCTTTACATAATTAAGTACCCCGAAGCTGTCTTTCCCCCGGTCGATATAATCTCCGAGAAGAATAAGTTTATTCTCTTTGTCAGAATCCAAGTCCACTAAGCTGAGCGTATCCATCATTGCATCATAATCGCCGTGAATATCACTCATCGAATAAATTACAGCCATTTGAACCACCCTTATTTAAAAGATTCCTGCCTGTGTTCAGTGTCTTTTATAGAAGTTTCTGCAGACCTTCCGGCACCAGCCTCAAATTGCCGTTCTCAAATTCACTGATTCGCTTCCAGTATAATTTAATTTTACTGCCGTCATCTTTCCATCCAAAGAAACTTGTACGCTCATAAAATGACTGGTCAATAAAATCTGCATCATATACAAACACGACTTCATGACCAATCCTGCCATTATGTGTGAACACACTTTCAATGACATCCAAAAGTTTGATATTGCCTATTTCTGCCCTGATTTCTTCATAAATCTCACGCTTTAAAGTGTCAAGACTTCTTTCCCCGTATTCAATTCCGCCACCGATAGGACGGTAGAAATAATCCTCTTTCACATCGTCATAATCTTCAAACACAAGTATTGAATCATTCTTTCTGAATACACATATTGAGATATTCCGTATTGTTTTATCAGCCATGGGGACTCCTTATCATTAATTTTATCTTTTCCTCAGTTCAATAATAATCCAGTGACTGATTTTAATGAAGGCTCTGGTACGTTTCTGCAGTTCCTCAGTAAATAAGTCGCTGAGCAATTCATCCATCTCTTCCTTAAGAGTGTCTAATTTTTTAATATATGTCCAAACTGCACCTGATGGAGGCATTGGCTGATTATTTACTGCCCAAATCCCCTCCAACATAGTCCAGGTTGATGTACTGATTATATATGATACTTTGAATTCATCCTCCATTTTTTCTGCTGCTTTGATTTTATTAAGCGAACTGTACAACCAATGGATTATACCCTGAACTTCCTTTTTCGATACGCAGTAACTGTCCAGTTTTGGTCGGGCATTCATTTTTAACTGTGCCAATTGGCCTCCCCGATCAATTAATATTACTCCATCTAAAAATGAATAAATTTCCATTGGGTTCTTTTCCATGTTCCTTTGTGCCTCTTTAAAACTGAAATACTTATATTCAACTAAAATATTTTCTCTTATCTCAGCTTGAAAATTTTTATCTATTCCATCCTCTATTAAAATGTATAAGTCCAAATCAGAATCAGGGTAAGCCTCCCCACGTGCAACTGACCCGACAACCATTATTCCGAGTATTTTACCATTATTAGAGAATTCTGCTAAAACTGACTGCACTAAATTTAAGTGCACTTCATGTTTTATAAAAGATAACTTACTCAAAGCACCCTCCCCTTAACTACATGACTAGTGTATCCCTCTTACATTATGTTCTAAATTTTAAAACATGAAACAGCTTCTGCATTCTGCAAAACCATTTATGGAAAGTCACTGGTTAATATTTTCCATGACCATATTTCCGAATGTTTTTATATCTTCAAGATAATCAAAATCATTGTCATATAAACTATTAAGCATCCTAACCGCAACTACATTGTATTTAGGAATCACCAGACATACACACCCTGAGGCTCCAAGAATTTGAAATGAACCTTCAGGAAGATTATCTCCCAGTTCATTATATTCCCAGGTAATATTTTCAGAACTGCCATTAATCCACCAAAAGAAGCCAAACTTTGGATGATACGAAGGAACGGTTTGTGGACTTTGTGGCGTCACTACTAAATCAAAAATCTTTTCGGGGAGAATTTGTTTACCTCCAATCCGCCCTTTATTCAAGTGGAGATGTCCCCAGAAAACTAAATCTCTTGTACTTACATATAAGTTTCTATCATCCCCTCTATTTGATTCAATTCTTAAAGATGGGGGTTCACCAGGGCCATATATATCACAGACCAAATTTTCTTTACCGACTGTTACCCACTCTGTTTTTGACCACCCCAGTTGCTCAATAATTTTTTCATTAATAATTTCTGATACAGTAAGTCCAGTCTGATGATAGATTATCTCGGCAACTAAATCCGGACGTTTCTTATTGTCATTCATTCCTGGTTCAGCTACTCTTTCAACAGAATCTTCTTGAAATAGTAAGCCTGTAGAACGTGTCAATAAATGCTTTATGGTCGTATCACCAAGGATATTTTCATTATACCTTTTCAGTAAACACTTTAATTTTTCGTCTAATTTAAAGTAACCATCATAAATCGCTATTGCTGCTGCCAGCCCAATATATGTGACTCTTACGGAATACACATTGAATTGTGATTCAGTATCAATTAAACGTGCACCTTCTTCAAGATGATGATATCTGTTGTAACATTCATGTATAACTTTATCATTCTGCATAATTAATACAGCAGACCCTGAACTGCTGTTTGATTCATCACTGTTTTAATATAATCAGATACAGGCTCAAGTTTTGGTATTTTGGAAACATTCATTCTCATGTCCTACAATCCCCTATCTGTAAAATAACTATTTGCCAGATACCGGCATGAGTATGTTCTACTCCATAAATGCACTTGAATATTCAACCACTCCGGATACATTATCCAGTGCACCATCTTTCAGTTCAAGGGCCATAAATGCCTCATCTGGGACTTCGAAAGGCGCTTCGATGTTCCATGATGATGCTTTTTTAAAGCCGAACTTCGGATAATATTCCGGGTGTCCAAGTACAACAATTGACTGGAATCCGGATTTTTCTGCCTGCGCAATGACATTTTCAATTAACGCTCTGCCGATACCTTTACCCTGATAATCCGGCAGCACGGATACCGGTGCAAGCGCAAGTGATTCTACTTTCTCACTGCCACTTCCAATAAAAATCTTCGACAAGAGTATATGCCCAAGTATTTGATGGTTTTCTTCATTCCATGCGACTAACGAAAGTTCGGGAATGAATGCATCAGATTCTCTGATTTTTGAAACCAGATGATGTTCACTCTGATCACTTTCCTCCAAAGATTCAAATGCTTTCTCCACCACTTCTTCTGTTTCTTTATAATCTTTTCTCTGTTCCTGTCTGATAGAGTAATTCATATTTCTGTTCCTTTCTATATTAAAAATATATTTATATTATTTCTTCAATCATCATAAAATATCTGTCATCTAAATACTAGCCGAACAAATTTTTAATGGCTTCCATTCTAATATTTTCCTGACAGTCTTCACAAATGAACTTCCCTTTTCTATTATTTTTAAACTGTTTATAATTCATTGTCCCCGGCGTAACAGTAAAGCTGCTTCTGCAGCATACACAAACGACTTTATAATAATCCATTTTTTTCATCCGCTTTTCAACTCATTTTCTGAATAATATTTGAACCCTGTATATTCTTATCTGGCAAAGTCATTCTTTTGATTTTCACTGTGCCATCAATATGATTAGCAGTTAACCGACAATCATTAATCATCTTCTATGCAACTGATTTTTTAGATCATCATATCATACAGTATAAAGTTTCATTTCATCATTAAAAAATGATACGACTGCAGAACCCGCAGCCATACCATTCTTTTTACATATCAACAATTATATCTCATCATTCGCAGTGATTATCTAATGCATTCATACGCTGCCTCACAACTGAATCAGTAATCCCGTGACGTACCGTTCTAAAGAGTCTTTTAACCCTTAATTAATATAACGGTATGCCATCAACTGATTCAGCATTTCAATTTCTTCTTTAAGTCTCGCACCGGTATTCGTTTCACGTACCTTTTTGCGCTCTACTTCTTCATCGACAACCCGGCGGACGGATAAAACATCTGCTCCGTTCAGTACAACATCTTCTTTCGAATTGAAATGCTGATGGGCAACCAGCTGCATACCGAATGAATTGTACAGTAAAGTATAGCCGGCAATTCCTGTTGTGGACTGATAGGCTTTAGAGAAACCTCCGTCAATCACAATCATTTTCCCGTCTGCTTTAATTGGGTTTTCACCGTCTATTTCTTTGACCGGAGTATGTCCGTTGATGATATGCCCCTGTCCAGGATCTAATTCAAATTCTTTCAATATCTTTTCACACATCTCTACATTTTCACGCAGATAATAGTACGGATTCTTTTCTTCTTTATGAGACGCTTTATCTGTAATAAAGTACCGCTCAAAGGTTGTCATGGCTCTTTTTCCGAACAAAGAAGAAAACTCTCCTGTCCATAAGTACCACACCATATCTGTCGCGAGATCATCCGTCACCTCTTTATGTTTAAAAGCATAGCGAAGGTAGTTTTCAAATTTATCGAGTAACGCTCTGCCTTTATAAACCTCCCCTTCAATCTCCATCTGTTCCATGTTCCCGTCTGCATCGACAGGCATACAGCCGTGGATGAGCAGGTTGCCGTTATATTTTAAATAGAGACTGCCTTTTTTCATTAAAAAGTTCATATGTCTCTTGAGTTTTTCAGACTGCTGGACAGACAACAGAAGTTTACTGATGACTTCTTCCTCTTCCGGGAGCATACGGGCTGGATTTTCAGGGTCTACTGTATTAAAGCATGTATTCTCCAGTGGATATGTATTGCCGTAAACAGTGATTTTATTATTTTCATGATCCGTCTTCTCTAAAACCAGTCTCTCCGACATATTAAAATACGGACGCCTTTTAATAATCGGTGCTTCCAGCTTAAACTGAATCATCGCAATCGCCTGATGGATTTTTGAAATTTGGATTTTCTCCTGCTCTGTAATATTCTGCTCAGAATGTTTTTTCGGACGGAAGGCCTGGTTATCCTCATAATATTTTTCCGCAAGGTTCAGAAGCGGACGCAGATTAATACCGTAAGCATCTTCAATAATATCTAAATTATCATACCGTGCACAGATTCTGATAATATTGGCAAGGCACACTTTAGAACCTGCATATGCACCAATCCAGAGGACATCATGGTTCCCCCACTGAATATCAATTGAATGGTGGTCAATTAATGTATCCATAATTTTATCCGGTTCCGGCCCCCGGTCATATATATCACCGACAACATGCAGATGGTCCACAACGAGACGTTGCGTTGTATAGGATAAGCCTGTGATTAATTTTTCCGCCTGACCGAGCGAGATGATTTTTTGAATAATTTTTTCGTAATAGGATTTTTTATTCGTGAATTCATCTGTTTTATACAGTAATTCTTCGACAATATATACAAATTGTTTCGGCAGTGCCTTACGAAGTTTTGAACGGGTGTATTTGGATGATGAGTAGGACACCAGATGAATCAGATGATGAATCTTCTCAACATACCACTCCTCAAGGTCTTTCTTCGATTCGAACCGTTCTTTGACCACTTTCAATCTGTCTTCCGGATAGTACACCAGTGCCGCAAAATTCGTAATCTGTTCCTCAGTCAAAACATCTTTAAATATATCATTAATCCGCTCCAGTACCTTCCCGGAACCGTTTCTTAAAACATGCTGAAACGCCTGGTACTCACCGTGTAAATCGCTTACAAAATGTTCCGTTCCTTTTGGAAGGTTCAGTATTGATTCCAGATTGATGAGTTCTGTCACGACTTTTTCTTCACTGTCAAATTTATCTGCCAATAGATCAAGGTATTTTGTATCCACCTTCAAAATCCCCCTTTGAGTATGTCACATTATTTTTAATTAGTATAACACATTGGAGTCTGATTTACATTACCTTCAGTGTATCTCTATTTCGACACTCCAAATAAATAATCCAGAAACACAAAGAATAATTTACTATAAATGTTTATTGATTACTTTAAACAGGAATAATATTAAAAATTGAGCAGGTGTGGATAAAATGTCCGACAAAGAAGTTATACAAACAAGATATTTAAGAATTGAATCTGCCTTATGGCTCTTGTTTTTTATTCTAGTAGCTTTACGCATCTTTGCTGAAGGTGCGGGTAATGCTTACTGGTCATCCTTTATGCTTTTTTCAGCTGGTATATCCATACTTTTAATCCTTCTTACAAAAGTGATTAAAAACATTCAGTTGAAAAAAACAATCCGAATTGTTATTTATACTGTCTTGCTACTCTTATTTATTTACCTGTTTTTTATTTTCCCCGGACCATTTTGATAAATACAGTGTAAGCATCCATTTAATATGATAAATTTTTAAAATATATCTTCAATAAAAATAGATAGGCATCTAAAATTTCAGACATCTATCTATTTTCGTTGACTCTTCTTACAATTTAAATGCGATTAGTTAAATAAGCATGTAATTTCTTTAGGAACGCCGAGTCAATATCAAATTTATAATGATCCGCCAGTAGACATTCCAATCTCTCAACTACAGTCAGTGCATTTGAATAAGCATGATATAGTTCTTCTTTATCTAACTTTGCCGTAATTGAAGTGTACTCACTGTATGCCTTTTCTGATACATCATCTTCCAAGTTTTTTGTAGCGTTCAGCCAACGTTCTACACTTTTTTCATGGACTCTAATCAATTGTAAAACGTATTTTTGAACATATGTTAAACATTCCAAAGAACGAGCAGCTTCTCCTCTTTTCAAAACATTTATACCCATTATCCACGTATTAACAAAGTTATTAAAAGCAAAATTGACATTATTATTTGTCAGTCTATCCGGTCCCTCACCCTGTAGATAATCTAAACATGCTTCTAACCTGCCTGTTACATCATAAATAAACATGGATTCTGTGTCTGGGAAAACGCCTGTTTCTTTAAATGTCTTAATCACTTCAATCTCAGATTCAGACTGAAAATGAAATTCTCCTCTGATTAAATTTGAAAACACAACCACTTCTGATCCAAATTCATTAATGAAGTGCAGATCATATGGAGCAACGCCTCTAATCCAGTCATCGGACTGAAATTCTTCAATTTCTGCAGTCTTTAAAAAGATGTAGAACTCAACATCTGAATATTTGTCCCCTTCATCTTTTGTAAACGATCCATACATCATACATGCGGAAACACGCGGATCCTTCTCACACTTCTCTTTAATTATATTAATTAATTTCTCCTGTAACAGCATATGAAAAATAACCTCCTGTTTTTTTAATTTACAGAACGTCTTTCATATCTACTACCGGGCAACATGAACAGCACATATCTAATGCTCCCTTCATTTAAATCAAAATAATCATATCAGATTTCACAACTCACGACAAATACGCTTATCCATGGTATTGTGTTTCTTAATTAGAAAAATGGTGTAATCGTAACAACCCGTTTCTTCACTAATATGACAAGTCATCACTGCCTATAATTCATAGTAGCATCAGGATCTTTATCTTATGTTATCCACTTCTCAATTTGAATCATTCTTTCTCGTTTCGGCACAAAAATACCCCTTTGGCTGCATAATAGCCAAAGGGGCAAAGCTTCGATTTTTAAAATCAAACCTTATTCTCTTATTCTACTGTTACTGATTTAGCAAGGTTTCTCGGCTTATCAACGTCATTTCCTCTGTGCAGTGCTGCATAGTAGGAAACAAACTGATACACAACTACAGAAACGAGTGCTGTCAGTGATGAATGGACGCGTGGAATGACATATGCGTCACCTTCCTGGTCGAGTCCTTCCATGGATACTGTACATACATTCGCACCGCGTGCTGCCACTTCCTGAGCATTTCCGCGGATATTCAAGTTGACTTTTTCCTGTGTCGTTAAAGCGAATACCGGTGTACCTTCTTCAATCAGAGCGATTGTACCGTGTTTTAATTCTCCGCCGGCAAATCCTTCTGCCTGAATGTAGGAGATTTCTTTCAGTTTCAATGCGCCTTCAAGACCAACATAATAGTCCAGTGTTCTTCCGATAAAGAAAGCGTTTCTTGATGTTTCTAAATAATCTTTAACAATCGCTTCAATTTTCGGTGCATCTTCAATAATTGCTGTGATTGCTGTAGTGACTTTCGCAAGTTCTTTCATCAGTTCAATACCTGTGTCACGGCCGAGCTCTCTTGCAGCAACCTGTGCAAGAATAGACAATACCGCAATCTGTGCTGTATATGCTTTAGTTGATGCTACAGCAATTTCAGGTCCTGCATGAAGAATTAACGTCTCATCTGCTTCTCTTGAAAGTGTTGAACCTGGTACATTTGTCACAGTCAGTGACTTGTGACCGCGTTTTTTAATATCTACAAGAACCGCACGGCTGTCCGCTGTTTCACCTGACTGAGAGATGAAAATGAATAACGGTTTTTCAGACAATAACGGTGTGTTATAGACAAATTCTGATGCCACGTGAACTTCTGTCGGTACTCCTGCCCATTTTTCAAAGAATTCTTTACCGATTAAACCTGCATGGTAGCTTGTACCGGCTGCAATAATGTAAATCCGGTCAGAATTATTCAACTGCTCAATAATAGAGGAATCAATTTTCAAGTTACCCGCTTCATCCTGATATTCCTGAATGATTTTTCTCATTGCTGCGGGCTGATCATTGATTTCTTTTAACATGTAGTGATCGTAAGTCCCTTTTTCAGTTTCACTCGCATCAATTTCAGCAATGTATGAATCACGTTCAACGACATTTCCTTCATCGTCTTTAATGATGATTTCATCCTGCTTAAGAAGTACCACTTCACCATCCATCAATTCAACAAATTCATTTGTTAAATGAAGCATTGCCATTGCATCGGAAGTGATAACATTAAAGTCTTCACCTTTCCCGAGAAGGAGTGGTGATTTATTTTTTGCAACATAAATTACGTCTTTGTCGTCTCTGTCCATTAATCCAAGTGCGAATGAACCGTGAAGTACATCCAGCGCTTTTTTAAATGCTTCCTCTGTTGTTCCTTCTTTTGCGAATTTCGCAATCAGCTCAACAATGATTTCTGTATCTGTATCTGAAACAAATTCCACACCTGATAAGTATTCATTACGTACCTGGCTGTAGTTTTCGATTACACCGTTATGCACTAAAGTGAAACGGCCTTCTGAATCCTGATGCGGGTGCGCATTCACAACACTCGGCTCACCGTGTGTCGCCCATCTTGTATGACCGATACCGACAGTTGCATTGAAGTCTGCATCCACTTTCTCGCGTAATGCCTTAATGCGTCCTTTTTCTTTAAATACTTTAACACCGTCATCGCCTCTGACTCCGATTCCCGCTGAGTCATAGCCGCGATACTCTAATTTTTCCAAACCTTTTAATAAAATTTCTTTTACGTCGTCATTTCCGACATATCCAACGATACCGCACATATTAAATATCTCCTTTTTATATGAAAAATAATGATTAATGAACGGGTGCTCTGTCCATCCGGTCACCCGGATGTTTTAACATGCCGTTTAACGAACACTTCAGTGTCCGGGACAGTATCCGCCGATTTCTCGATATCTGTCCTCCTCGTCAGCAGATTCCTCTGCTCAGGCGCTATTCCGATTTACTTTTCCTGCTCTCCTTTTTACATAGCATTCTAATTGTATAAGAAACACGCTGCCATTTCAATCAGTTTATGAAAATTTATTCACAATGACAATAAGTTTTATTCAATATCCCCCTGCAGTATACTGAAAGTATTAAAGGAAAGGGGCTTTCCATGTCATATATATCTAAACATAAATATCATGTCCTCCTGAAATATTCATCTTTTCTAACAGCAGGCAACTATTACATTGATGACAATGAGAGAATGTTTGTCCATGCATCCTCTACAGACCGTCCGGTCATTCAGGATTTTCATTTGAATAAAGAACCTGTTCATATTAATCCAGACACCTCTCTTTTTAACGGACATATACTGTGGTTTGCAGCAGACGGGGGCATCAAGATTTTCTCAAATTCCGAGGTGTTGACCTTTCACAAAAATCACAGCCGTTATTCAAAGAAACTCAGCCATTATCACTATTTTTCACAGTACTTTAATATACCGGAAATTCTCTGCTTTGATGATGATTCTCTGAAAGTTACAGAAAAATATATCTATTTTAATGCGTCTTCTGGAAATTACGGTGCTCTGTTATTCCAAACGATACTGGATGACTATTTAAATTATTTTCAAGAGATGGATGATTCTGCAGAATGGCAGACACTAAACAGTCTTCTGAAAGACAGTCCGAATCTGGATAAGAAAGAAGACTATACGGACATATTAAATATGATTCCACCGGAGCTGTATGATGTCGAATTTCCGTTCATTCCGCTCCACGGCGACTTATGGCGTGCGAATATTTTATTTGAAAAAGATACGAATACTATGTATTACATTGACTGGGATGAATCCTCCCGGTATATTTTCTTTTATGATTTCTTCAAAATGATGTGGAATACTCTTGATGTCGACGGTATGAAACTGTACCTTGACTGTTATTTGACCGGCGGCTATGACACGCAGTTTGAAGCATGTTTTAAATTATTCAATCTTGATTTTAATCCCGGATACAGGCGTGCGTATTTCTGCCTGTTCTTTTTAAACTTCATACTGGTCGATGTCACAATGACATACGACATTAAATTAGAAGAGATCAGCAGTTTCAAAAGTAAAGTCCTGCCGTATCTTTATTAAAAAAATCCCCTGAAGCAGAACGCCTCAGGAGATTCTTTGATATATCTTTAATATTACTGCTTATTTATTAAGCACATAACGGTCTCTGCCGACTTGATAACCGACAATAACGATTACCACACAGACACTCATCAATACAATCAGAGGAACCGTCCATGTTTCTGTGAAATCATAGATTGAACCGATGACAAAAGGACCTGATGCTGCAAGCAGGTATCCAATTGACTGAGACATTCCTGACAGTTCTGTTGCATGATCTGCGTTTTTCGCACGAAGGCTGATGAACGTCAAAGCAAGTGCGAATCCTCCGCCGAGTGTAATACCGACAAGGACAAGCCCTGTGATTAATACCGGCATCGAACTGCCGAACAGAACTAAAGTATAGCCTGTCAGCCCCATCATTCCAATAAGACAGCCGAGGATAGACTGTTTCTGCATTTTCGCTGCGATAATTGGAAGGAAGAAACTCCCCGGTATCCCGATAATTAATGTGAAGGACAACAGCCATCCGGCTGTCTGCATTTCAATACCTGAATCATTCAAAATTTCAGGGAGCCAGGATACAGTGACATAAAACAGAATGGACTGCAGCCCGAGATAAGCTGCGACAATCCATGCCAGTTTATCGCCCCACATCAGATTTCCTTTGAAAATTCCACCGGTTTTTCCTTTAAAGGTCGTTTTCTTCGGCGTATATTTCTTCAAAATGACCATCCATACAATAATCCCAATGACTGCAGGAACCGTCCATACAAGAAGAGACAACTGCCAGCCGAGTCCTGCAGCTGTTGTGAGCGGGTAACTGAAACCAGAACCAATCGCAGCGCAGGTGCTGAGTGTTGTTGTATATACACTCGTCATGAGACCGACTTTAAGCGGGAAGCGGTCCTTAATAATACTCGGCAGGAGCACATTACATATCGCAATACCCGCACCGACAATCAATGTACCGATGAGCAGCAGGAAAAATAGTGCAGTGGACCTGACAAATGCTCCTGCGATAATCAGTACAAAACCGATTATCAGAGCCTGCTCTTTTGAAAATGTCCGTGCAAGCTTCGGAACCACCGGTGATATCAAGGCAAACGCTACAAGCGGAAGACTGGTTAAAAGTCCTGCCGCTCCGTTGGAAATACCGATATCATCACGAATAATTCCGATTACCGGACCGACTGACGTAATCGCCGGTCTTAAATTAGAGGCGACAATCAGAATACCGATGACAAGTATGATTGCACTCGTATTTCTGACTGTATTTTGATGGTCTGCAGTACTCTTCATAATATGCCTCTCCTTTTAATTTACTATTTCTCCATCTTACCACTTTTATCATATAATCCTAGAGGAACATTGTTACAATTGCACCATTAAGTAAATTGGCAAGCGTCGCACCGATTAATGAACGGAACATTAAACGCTGTATTTCCGTCTTTCTTTCCGGTGCAATTCTTGACAGCATGCCGACAATACTTCCCGCTGCACCAAAGTTCGCAAAACCACTTAAAGCGAACGTCAGTATCGCAATACTTCTATCTGAGAAGTCATCAAGCATTCCTGACAGCTGACCAAATGCAACAAATTCATTGAGCAGGAATTTCTGTGCGATCAGATTCCCTGCTGCGACCGCTTCACTCCATGGAATACCAATGATGAATGCGACAGGTGCCAGAATATATCCTAATATCAATTCCAAAGATAACTGTTCAAAGCCGAATAATGAACCGACAAATCCAAGACCTCCGTTGATTAAAGCAAGAATTCCGATAAACGCAATTAACATCAAACCGACGTTTATTGCGAATTGAAGACCTTCCCTTGAACTTGTGAATATGACATCAATGACGTTGGATTCCTCGACCTCATCTTCTTTGAATTCTTTTGCGATTTTCCACTCATTCGGATTTAACTCCTCAGTTTCCGGAATAATGAACTTCGCAATCATCACACCCGCCGGTGCCGACATAATTGCCGCCGACAATAAAAACTCAAGTGGAATGCCCATCGCAGCAAGACTAATCATCACTGCGCCTGATACAGATGCAAGCCCGCTGACCATCAATGAAAATATTTGAGAACGTGTCATCTGGCCGATATACGGTTTAATGACGAGCGGTGCCTGTGTGTTTCCGACAAAAATATTTGCCGCTGCTACTGCAGACTCTGAATAGGATGTTTTCATTATCTTTGCGATAAAACCACCGATATAACGGACTAAATACTGCATCACACCAAAGTGGTACAGCAGTGCAATCAGGACAGTTAAGAAAATAATCAAGCCCAGTACATTTACAGCAAAAATTGAAATATCACTGTCTCCGGCGAGCGGACCGAATACAAATTCAAGTCCTTCCATACCGTAACCGATTGCGCCGTTAATCGCATCGGATATGTAAATTAATACGTCTTTACCAAACTGCCACTTAAGTACTACATAGCCGAAAATGACCTGTAATATAAAACCGACAGATACAGTGTAAATATTAATCATCTTTTTTCGTTCAGACATCAGGAATGCAATAAGGACAATAAACGTACAACCGGCAAGTCCCCATAATATGTTCATTAAGCCACCTCAATTATTAGTTTTATGATTTTTCTTACTATTTCAGAAAAAATGAATCCAGGATGCAGGCTTGGTGCAGACATCCTGGACTGATTTTAATTCTTAGGAAATTCTACCGATTACTGTTTCAACAAGGCTGATAAATTTACCGCGCGCCTGTGCTGCCACTTCAATCACTTCATCGTGGCTGAGCGGCTGATCAAGAATACCGCATGCCATATTTGTTAAGCATGAAATACCGAGAACTTTCATACCGCCGTGAACCGCAACAACCGCTTCAGGTACTGTAGACATACCAATCGCATCGCCACCGAGTGTACGAATCATTCTGATTTCAGCAGGTGTTTCATAAATCGGCCCGCTCCACCAGCCGTATACACCTTCCTGAAGTGTAATATCCTGTTCGCCCGCAACGCCTTTTGCGATCTGGCGAAGGTTTTTATTGTAGACTTCAGACACGTCAGGGAAGCGTGTACCAAGCGCGTCATTATTCTGACCAATCAGAGGGTTCGTACCAACCAGATTGATATGATCTGTAATCAGCATTAACTCACCGGGATTAAATGAAGTATTTACCGCACCACATGCATTTGTAATGATTAAGTTATCTGCACCAAGTGCCTTAATCACACGTACAGGGAATGTTACTTCGTCCAGTGTATAGCCTTCATAATAATGGTAACGGCCTTTCATCGCGACAACTGTCTGACCATTCAACGTACCGATTACAAGTTCATTGGCATGACCGACTGCTTTAGAACTTGAGAAATGAGGGATTTCAGAATATGGTATGCTGACTGAGTCTTCAAGCTTATCTGCTAAATCACCGAGACCTGATCCCAGAATGATTCCTACATTTGGAACTTTGTCCGCCTTACTCTGTATAAACTGCTTTGCTTCTTCAATATGCTCTACCTTATGCATAAAAAAACTCCTTTATATTTGATTTAATTACTTCCTAACATTTTCGGTTTTCTTGAAAACAACCGGCAGCATCTCTGCTGCATTTCTTAACGGCTCGCCGTCTCCTTTTGCGAGTGCACTGATAAATGCACCTTGAATCATAGAGTTGATCCATTTTCCAAGCCGCTCCGCTTCTTCATGCTTAAAGCCGTTGGATATAATTTTTGATGTAAACTCTCCCGACCATTCTTCAAAAGCTTCATGACAACACTCTTTCAACACATCGCTTGAAGATGAAGTTTCGAGTACCAGTGCTGCAATCGGCACACCTGAAAAATATTTGTCCGCTTCAAACCGTTTCACGCTGTCCATTATAAACAACTGGATGGCTGATAATGCGTCCTCTTTTTTTCCGAGTTCCTGTCTGATTAATGATGTGACATGATCTTTGGTCCATTTTACGGCTTCCTGTGCAATCTCTTCTTTTCCGTTAGGAAAATGGTAGTAAATTGATCCCCGCGGCGCACCACTTTCTTTAATAATGTCATTGAGCCCGGTACCAAAATAACCTTTTTGCTGCATAAGAGAAGCAGTTGCACGGATAATATCATCTCTTGTATTTCGTTTCATCAAATATCGCAGCCACCTTTTTAACATCAACTATAATAGACCAATCGGTCTACATAATGTATCGTAAGTGATAATTTACAACATGTCAACAATTAATTAAGCGTTTTCAAAATTTGTTGCGCAAATTAAAAAGGACCCCCTTAAGGAGTCCTTTTATACTGCTTATTCCAATCCCATTTCCGTTTTAACCACTTCTGCAATATCTGAAGCATATTTTTGAGCCAGTTCTTCAGTTGCTGCCTCAACCATTACACGTACAAGAGGCTCCGTACCTGATGCACGAACAAGAATACGCCCTTCGCCGTTCATCTCAGTTTCAACCTCTTCAATGATTTCAGCCACTTTGCTGTTATTCACAACATTATATTTATCTGTCACGCGCACATTGACAAGTTCCTGTGGGAAAGTCTCAACCTGTGCTGCGAGTTCACTCAATTTTTTACCGCTTTTTTTCACAATAGCTGCAAGCTGTACGCCGGATAAAAGTCCGTCACCTGTTGTATTATAGTCCATCATAATAATATGTCCGGACTGCTCTCCGCCTAAACTGTAGCCGCCTTTACGCATTTCTTCAACTACATAACGGTCGCCGACCTGTGTTTTATTACTCTTAAGATCTGCTTCTTCGAGTGCCTTATAGAAACCTAAATTACTCATCACTGTCGATACAACCATGTTGTCTTTTAGTTTATCTTCTTCTTTTAAATACTGTGCAAGAATAAATAAAATCTTATCCCCGTCAATAATTGCACCTGTCTCATCTACAGCAATCAACCGGTCGCTGTCACCGTCAAATGCCAGACCCAGATCACATTTTTCTTCTTTAACAAGTTCAACCAGGCGTTCCGGATGTGTGGAACCGACACCGTCATTAATGTTCATGCCTGTCGGACTGCAGCCGATAGTTACAGTATCTGCTTCTAAATCTCCAAACAGGTACGGCCCAATGGAATGGGCGGATCCGTGTGCACCGTCCAGTGCGATACGAAGTCCTTCCAAATCTTCATCCACTGTTGATTTTAAGTAGCCGACATATTTCTGACTGCCTTCAAAATAATCTGTAATACTTCCTAAACCACCCGCTGTAGGGCGCGGAAGGTCATCAGTATCTTTATCAAGAAGCGCCTCAATTTCTTCTTCCTGAGCGTCATTCAGCTTAAAACCATCCGGTCCGAAAAATTTAATACCGTTATCCTGGAAAGGATTATGAGATGCTGAAATCATTACACCTGCATCCGCATCCTGATCACGTGTTAAGTATGCAACACCTGGTGTTGAAATCACACCGAGCCTGATTACTTCAGCACCGATAGACAAAAGTCCTGCAATAAGAGCTGATTCAAGCATTTCACCGGATACACGTGTATCACGTCCGACAACAATTGTTGTCCTTTCATCATTTTCTTTCTCACCGCTCAGGACATAGCCCCCGAAACGTCCAAGTTTATACGCTAATTCCGGTGTGAGTTCCGTATTCGCTGTGCCTCTGACACCGTCAGTTCCAAAATATTTACCCATTGTATACTCCTTTATTCATATAAGAATTTTAGTTATCCTGTATCATTATTTCTGCTTCCACGACTGCTGGTTCTGTCTTTGTTACGCCTTCCGGGAGTGATAACTCCACATCTTTTGTTTCAGAGCTGTTCATCCCTTCGATATCTACTGTAGCGTCAATGGATGAAATTTGATTGAGTATCTCCTGGGGACCGAAAACTTCTACCGACTCATGATTTAACTCAATACCCTCAAGTTCATGATCACTGTCGACTGATCCCTCAGACTCAACATTGACCGGTACTGTTTTACTCAGTTCCGAAACATCAATTTCAACACGTACATTGGATGGATCAGTCGTCACATCCAATCTGTTGAATTGGAAATCGAATACACTGATTTCAGCTTCTTCCACTCTGTCTTCTGTAATTCTCGAATTATCACTTAATGTGGCTCTTACATATTGTATTCTGTTAACTTCGTTCTCTCCACCCATAACTGTTACTGTTTCAGGATCAATATTAACCCCTTCCAGCTGATGATTCGGTCCGATACGGCTTTCGCTGATATCAGCCTGAACAACAAATGTACGTTCCACCATTTCCTGAATACTGACAGTTGCAGTCTCAGGAACAACTTCTGCCGTAACATTTTCAGGCAGACCTTCCACAGCAAATCTCACTTCGTGCTCTCCGACCTCTGCATCTCTTAAATCAAGGGATACTTCAAAATCTCTTGTAGTTTCCAAACGGATCAGATTGGAATTCCCTCCTGAGAGCTGTACATTAACGTGCTCCGGTGCACCGCTCACGTAATATTCTTCATCATATAAAATTTCTACCGGAACATCCTGCACAATCTCTGATTCACTTGTTTCGCCTTCAAACAAATTGATTTCTTCGAACACATTATTGACAGATAAAAACATAAATAACGCCAGTAATAACGCAATTAGTCTTAATCCCCACTTACTTTCTAGCAAAGAAACCGCCCCCTTCTTTCGCAGGTGGTAGCATCGTCCAATGCTTCTTGAACAAGTCATCGAGTTCATCGAGTGAAATTTCCTTAAACAGTTTACCGGAATACGTTACAGATATATTTCCTGTCTCTTCCGAAACGACTACTGTAAATGCATCTGTGACTTCGGAAATCCCTACTGCAGCACGATGACGTGTCCCAAGACTTTTAGCGATTTTATTACTTTCCGAAAGCGGAAGATAACTTGCCGCTGTATCAATCTTGTCTCCACTTATAATCATTGCACCGTCATGGAGCGGCGTATTTGGAATGAAAATATTAATTAACAATTCACTCGTAATATTCGCATCAATTGGAATACCTGTTTCACTGTATTCCTTCAGGCCGGTATCTTTTTCAAAGACAATCAAAGCACCGATTCGTCTTTTAGCCATATACCTGATCGCTTTAATCATTGCTTCACGCAGCTTGTCATGTTCACCCGCACCATTCGTAGAGTTCGAGCGGAATAAACTTCCCCGTCCGAGCTGCTCAAGCGCCCGTCGGAATTCAGGCTGGAATATTACAATAATCGCAAGAAAACCCCATTCCAGTACGGTATCGAAAATTTCCGTCGTGGTGGTTAAGTTAAAGAAATTACTTAATGCACGTCCGACAAGTATAAAGATAATACCTTTAATTAATTGTATCGCTTTTGTACCTTTTAATACTGTCAGCAGCAAATACAACACGTACCAGACGATTAACAGATCGACAATACTTGTAATAATATTTGCTGTTGTTAAATTTTCAAACAAACTTTCAGTCTGCATAATGCCGATCCTTTCTATTGATTCATCAGCCCGTTCAATTTATCCTCCAATTCTCCGTAAAGCACCGAAGATAATTCATCAAGTCCAGATTTATCAATTGTATTCTTTAAATTTTTGAAACAGGAAACACTCTCTTGTATTCTCCCGAGTTTAAACTTGCTGTAGCAGACAAAAAGATCAGCATCTGCTGTCCCTTCCATCTCTGTCAGTATTAATACTTCCTGAAAGTCATTCAACCTTGTCAGAATCTTAACTTTCAAAAGAATCCGCGACTCTCTCTTATAATCAATATGCAGAATTTCAGACTGTTTTTCAAGCCTCTCAATTAAACGCTTAGATGTAATATACTCTCCTATTAAATAATAACATTTTGACATGTTATGTAATAGTCTAATTACTTCAAGGTCCATATTATTAGACCGGGAAACCTCTAAGAGCACATCCTCAAGATAATCCAATGCCTCTATGTATTTTCCTTTTTCGGTCAGAAGCTCACACTTCAATTCCACAGCATCAATATGTACCTGATTATAAGATACTGCCTCAAGCTTTGTAAGTGCCTTATCTATATTGTAGACAGCTTTCTCTATTCTCCCCTCATGGTAATAAAATTTTGCATATATTAAATGAATGCGCCCACATTCTGCAGATGGTACCTCTGCAAGTTTTTCATATTCTTTTGATATGAACTCATGTATATGTTCAAAATCTGAATTCCGTACCCTCTGCTCATAATACGTAATCTCTCTTAATACTTCTACATCATTATATTTAAACTGTGAGACCTCAGTCATAAAGTCATTAATATCACACCTCAGCCTCTCACTAAGCTTAATAAGGACATTGGTTGATGGATGGACACTACCTTTTTCAATCAAACTTAAATACGTTCTTGAGATAATTCCATCGGCTAACTCTTCCTGAGTCAGGTTATTATTATTTCTAATTTCTTTAATCCTTCTGCCGATCATAAAAGGTACTCCTTTCAACTTACCTTAATAATATCAAAAATAAAATTTTTCAACAATTCACGAGGATGTCTCCACTGCAGATTTAATTGACAAGTGATTTACTATTTATCATACTATAAATATACACAGTGAGGGGTGTTCTACATGAAAAAATTATTGGTTATTGATAACCTGCCGCAGCTAAAGAGCGTGAGTGACCCTTTTCGACTTCAATTATTAAGTATGCTCAGTGAAAAACCAAAAACAGGGCAGATGCTTGCTGACGAACTCGATATTCCACGTGCAAAAATTCATTATCATTTAAGTGAACTTTTAAAAAATGGAATTATTCTTGTCGTCAAAACTGAAGAAAAAAATAGTATTATCCAGAAATTTTATGCACCAGTTGCAAAAAAAGTCGTACCGAATATAGACTTACTCAGATATACTGAGGACGAGAAAAAAAAGGACAGTATGTCCTACAATTTAAGTTTAAGTAAAGATGGATTAAAAGGTTTTAAGAAAGATTTGAAAAATTTTGTAAAGAAAGCATCTGAGAAGAAAGATAAAAAAGACACTAAAGATTATAAAGTTCAGATTATGCCTTTCAATGAAGATAGTGAACAATAAAAGCATGAGCTTATTATCAGGCTCATGCTTTTATTTATAATTAATATCTCTGCACTTTCCCAAAAAGGTGTGCTGCAATTTCAACAGCTTTCTCAGCTGTTTTATTCTTTTCATCCAGCAGTGGATTGACTTCAACCAAATCCATTGAAGTGATGCGCTCAGATTTATTTAAAATTCTCATAGCAAGCTGTGTTTCTGATAAACTGAGTCCCCCGTCTACAGGTGTCCCCGTTCCAGGTGTTTCAACAGGATCAAGCGCATCTACATCAAGTGATAAATGGATACCGTCAGTCTTGTCTTTTAAATAGCTGACTGCTTCTTCCATAACTGCTTTTATCCCTTTTTCCCGGATATCCACCATAGTGAAAGTTAAAATATTATTATCTTTAATATATTTTTTCTCACCTTCATCTAAATCTCTCATACCAACCAGAACAACATTCTCAGGTTTCACTTTCACACCATCATTATATAAATTAACCATTCTTTCATGACCGACACCACATGATGCAGCAAGCGGCATACCGTGAATATTTCCAGATGGTGACGTATGGCTGTCATTCAAATCACCGTGCGCATCATACCAGATAACCCCAAGATTTTCATAATGACTGCTGATGCCGGCGAGAGAACCGATTGCAAGAGAGTGATCTCCGCCAAGTACCAGCGGAAAATGGCCTGCTGTGATACTTTCGTCTACTGACTTTGCAAGATGTTCGTTAAAATTAAGAACTCCTTCAAAATTAAGAAGGTTGCTTTCTTCTTTTTTACTGTGCCCGGCGACATCAACTTTGAAATCACCACTTATATTTCCTTTATCATTTATATCATAACCAAGATCCGATAATGTTTTGGAAAGTCCTGCATATCTAATTGCATCTGGTCCAAGATCAACACCCAGTTTAGGCTGACCGAATGACGTAGACGCTCCAATAATATCCAATTTCTTCATTTTAAAAACCCCTTCAAAAATAAATTGTATACCCTTTCATCATATATAAAAAAGAAGGTTTATGCAAGTGTGTATAAATATCAATTTATACATTATATTATGCATAAAGGTTTAATGTAAATAAAAAAACACCTGCATATGCAGGTGTTTAGTATGAGCCATAGAGGATTCGAACCTCTGACCCTCTGATTAAAAGTCAGATGCTCTACCGACTGAGCTAATGGCTCAATAAATGGCTGGGCTAGAAGGATTCGAACCTTCGCATCTCGAGACCAAAACCCGATGCCTTACCGCTTGGCTATAGCCCAATATTAAATTAAATGGAGGGGGGCAGATTCGAACTGCCGAACCCGAAGGAGCGGATTTACAGTCCGCCGCGTTTAGCCACTTCGCTACCCCTCCGTGGTGGAGAATGACGGGTTCGAACCGCCGACCCTCTGCTTGTAAGGCAGATGCTCTCCCAGCTGAGCTAATTCTCCAAAGCTATTTATGACCCGTACGGGATTCGAACCCGTGTTACCGCCGTGAAAGGGCGGTGTCTTAACCACTTGACCAACGGGCCAAAGTCATAAAAAAGCTGAAACTAAAAAATGGCTCCACAGGTAGGATTCGAACCTACGACCGATCGGTTAACAGCCGATAGCTCTACCACTGAGCTACTGTGGAATAAACCAAAAAAAATTTGCCTGGCAGCGCCCTACTCTTGCGGGACGTCAGTCCAACTACCATCGGCGCAGGAGAGCTTAACGGCTGTGTTCGGCATGGGAACAGGTGTGGCCTCTCCGCT